>JAFAEQ010000047.1 GCA_023423935.1 Pseudomonadota bacterium
CGAAGCAAAAGGACTTACTCTGAACATCGGTTGCGGCTCTTGTTGTTGAGTTGGCGCTCGGGTTAATGACCCAAAACACCTTGATCCGCAACCCCTTTTCTCACCTCACCAGATACTTTCCCCGGACAGTAGTGCGGCTCACCCGGCACGCCGCCGAACGCCAGCACCGCCCCGGACGCGATCACCTTCAGCACGTCCGCGCCGCCATCGATAGCCTCCTGAGCCTTGCGCCGGAACTCATCGGGCCCACGCGCGACGCCAGCGTGAAAGATGGGCGGGATCTGCTCCGGCGGAACATCGGGGATACTCAGATCGCCGCCGCCGTTGGCAATCGTGAGATAGAAGCCGCTGATCTGCAGGTGCGGACCGGCCACCTGGCCTGCATCGATCGCATCGCGCAGATCGCGATCCGCCCACGCGTGATAGACGCCGACATTACGAACGCTCGTGAATCCTGCGAGCAATGTGGCCCTCGCCTGCTCGGCCGAGAGCGTCTGCTGTTCTTCCTGCGTACGCCGCAGGTACACGGTCATATCGTAGGTGTCGGTCGACATCTCGGTGATGTGATCGTGCATCTCGATCAATCCCGGCAGGCATGTGTAATTGCGCAGATCGAGTAGCGGCAGACCGGCAGGCGCTGAGAAACCGTGCTCGATGGCACTAATGCGTCCGTCGCGAATGACCACCGTCGCCCGCTTGCGTGGCTCCTCGGCAAGACCGTCGATCAACGTGCCGCATTGAATGGCGAGCGATCCCGGCCGATACGGCGCCACGGCCAACGTAGGTTCGCCGACGCGCGATTCGGGCACTTGCGACGCACAGGCAATCAGTGCGAACGCGAGAAGGGGAACCAAAGCCGCGGGACTTCTCATGACCGGTCGTCCGAGTCGCAGATTGCAGGGAAGGTGCAAGCGCCCGAAGATGGCCGGGTCACGAGCAGGTTTGTATCGCGTCCAATCATCAGGGAGATCGCATGAATCACGGGATACTTTTGCCGTCGCTGGCGCGCTATGCCGATCACGCACTGCTCTTGTTGAGAGTCGTCGTCGGCGCCTTTCTGATCTGGGGAGTCTGGGACAACATCATAAGCAGCGCCCGCATGCAGGAGTTCGAGGACTTCCTCGCCCAGTTCAAATTTCCCGCACCCGCCTTCATGGCGCAGTTATCGGTCTGGGCTCAGTTTCTGATCGGCATCGCCTTCATTCTAGGCGCACTGACACGCTGGGCGGGGATCCTCTGCGCGATCAACTTCGTCGTCGCCCTCATCATGGTCGACCGCTTCGCGGGAATACGCGACGCCTTCCCCTCGATGTGCCTGATCCTGATCGGCTTGTATCTCGCGACCTACGGCGCCGGGAGATTCAGCGTGGACGAGCGCAAATCATGAAGTGAGGGCGGTGATAGCGGTGATAGCAGTGAGGCCAGTGATGGAAGTGATGGCAGTGATGACGGTGATGACGGTGATGACGGTGAATGAAACCCACCGCCATCCTTTCCAGATCTGCGTGAAATCCTTCTCTGCCAGCCCCGTGCTCCCCGTGGACCCCGTGGAGATCTCAGCTCCTGAACTCTGTGTCCTCTGTGATCTCTGTGTGAAATCTTCTTCGATCACTCCGCCTTCCTGGCAACTTCAGCCAGCGCGGCCTTGCGCGCGGCTTCGAACTCGTCACCCGCGACCCAGGTGGGCATCTCGTCGGCGTTGGCGATGGTGAGGCCGGTCCAGAAGCCGAGTTGCGAGTCTTCGATCATGCCGTCGTAGTTCCAGCTGTCGTCGATCTCGTCCGAGGGCTGGTGATAGTTGGTGGCCTGGTACTTGTCGTACTGCTCGCGCCCCCAGCCTTCAGGCTTGCCGATGAAGTCGGTGCCGCTGTCGAAGTAGAACGCGGGCACGCCGATCTTGGCGAAGTTGAACTGATCGGAGCGATAGAAGCTGCCGCGATCGGGGAACTGATCGCCGGTTACGGTGCGCCCTTGCGCCGCCGCAGCCGCATCGAGGATTGCATCGAGCGATGACTTGCCGCGGCCGACGTAGGTCACATCGCGCGTACGGCCCCAGACGTTGCCACTATCGAAGTTGAGGTTTGCCGCGATGCGGCCCGGTTCGACCGTGGGATGGGTTGCGTAGTACTGCGAGCCCAGCAGTCCCTGCTCCTCGGCGGCGACGAACAACAGCATGATCGAGCGGCGCGGCGGCGCGGGCAGGGCTTTGAAGGCTTTGCCGATGGACAGCACCATGGCGACGCCGGACGCATTGTCCATCGCGCCGTTGTAGATCTTGTCGCCCGTCGCATCGGGCTCTCCGACGCCCAGATGATCGTGATGCGCCGTGTAGATCACGTACTCATCGCTCAGCTTCGGATCGCTGCCCTTGATCACGCCGTAGACGTTTGCGGTCGTGGAGCGCTGGATCTTGTTGGTGAAGTCGAAGGATGTTTTCACACCCAGCGGAACCGGCGTGAAGTCCTTCGAGCGCGCCGCCTCAACCAGCTGATCGAGATCCTTGCCTGCCAGCTTCACCAGATCGCGCGCCGCGTCTTCGGTGAACCAGGCTTTGACCTGCAGGCGGGGCTCATTCTCGGCCGGCAGCTCGACTTGCTCGCCGCTCCATGAGGTCTGTACGACCTGGAAGGGATAACCGGCTGAGGGAGTGGTGTGGATGATGATCGCACCCACTGCACCCTGACGTGCCGCACTTTCGTACTTGTAGACCCAGCGACCATAGTAAAGACGTGTGGGACCTGCGAACAGATTCGGATCCCAGTCCGGATCGTTGTTCAGCATCAGAAGAATCTTGCCCTTCAGATCCTGACCTTTGAAATCGTCCCAGCCATATTCGGGCGCCTGAATGCCGTAGCCGACGAAGACGACCTCCGCATCTTTGATCGAGCCTTTCGGCTGTTGCACACCGCTACCTGCGATGTACTGATCCCACCATTTGAACGATTCCTTCTTCGGTCCCTTTGCGAACGTCCAGGCCTTGGGCATCTGCGCCTCGACACCCACGACGTCGAATTCCTGCTGCCATCCGCCATCGGGACCGCCCGGCTCGAAGCCGATCTGCTTGAGCTGATCGATGATGTAATTGCGCGCCTTCAGATCGCCCGGCGTCGCAGGCGCGCGGCCTTCGTAATCGTCCGCGGAGATCGTCGCGATGGTGTCGCGCAGATAGTCGGCAGTAATTGCTGACGCCGCCGTTCGTGCTTGCGCGGACACCGCCTCGCTCGTTTGCGGCGTGGGGGCGGGCTTGGGCTCTTGTCGCTTGCAGCCGGCGATCAGAACGATAGAGGTCAGCACCGACGCGATCAGCGTCGTGCGGCGCAGAGCTGTATACATGGAGAACTCCAACGGTACGGTCGTGCCTGACTGTACCACCGGAATTGCAGATGAGGGTCGCGCCCGATCCGCGATGAAACGGATGCATATGAATGATGCGAACGGATAAGGCTTTCGCGTGCCCCACTGCCGACCGTCTGCTCTGTCCGCCTCTGCACTTCATTCACTCTCCCGCCGATGCATCGCTCACATGCGTGTACAACCCGCGCCTTAACTGGGCAGACTTGCCTGAACGGTGATGCACTCGCATCGTGCGAATGCATGCCCGCTTTTCGGCAAACACCCTCGCGGAAGAATCTGATCGCTCGCACATGCAGCCTGTGTCCACATCGCTCAAGCACGTTCTGATGATCTACGGCGGACACGCCGGAGGTCGTACGTGGGCGATGGCCGATGCGGTGCGACTCGGCGTCGAGCGAGCTCAGGAACCGATTGAGCTGCGTGCCCGGCCAGCGCTCGAGGCCGACATCGATGACCTGCTCTGGGCAAAGGCGTTGCTCATCGGCACCCCTGAGCACTTCGGTTACATGTCCGGCGCGGTGAAGGACTTCATGGATCGCACCTTCTATCCCGCGGCCGAGAGAACGACCGGACTGCCGTATGCGCTGTTCGTGAGTGCCTCGAACGATGGAAGCGGTGCGGTCAGCTCCATCGAGCGCATTGCGGTCGGTTATCGCTGGAACCGGGTCGCCGAGCCGCTGATCGTCAGAGGCGAGGTGGACGCGGCGGCAATCGAGCGCTGCATGGAGTTGGGCGAGACGCTCGCGGCAGGCGTGTCGCTCGGGATCTGGTAAACACCTCCCCCGCCAGGCTGTGATCCATTGCACTGCGAGTGCCTGCACTTCGCGAGAAACTGCGGCATAGTTACGGCGGAATCGCTACGCCAATCACATCCGCCGCAGAATCGCTCGCCGCAACTCCCTCATGTCCGATCTTCTCAGCACATTGCTCAACGACACGCCTCGCCTCGTCGGCGTGGGCGTCGCCGTCATGGGCGTGCTGGTGGCGATCGGCGCCTATCTGCGACGTGAGCGACCCCGATCAGTGGCTGCAAGACCGCCAGCGCGTTCGAAAGGCATCGTGTATGGCGACTCGCCGACGATCCGGATGGTCGATCGGCAGCGAATCGATCGCCTTCGCAAAGTCGTGCGCCTCGCGCCGGGCGAGCACATCGACGTGCTCGACAACCCTGGCGGAACCCATCTGCCGCTTGGACCTCGCTTCCGAATCACACTGAAGCGAGTGGTGCGCGTCGATGACGGCACCGCGCTCGCACAGATCGCCGTGGAATTCGGTGGAGCCGCCGTCAGCTGCGGTCCGCTGGTGGAGGAAACGGCCTTCAACGAGTTCGTCCTGCCGCGTGCCAGCCGCGACGAGTCGCGCAACTGCGTGTTCCATTATCACGAGAGCGGCGACGTGCTCGATTTCATGCGCATCAAGCTGCGCGGTATCGACATGGACCAGGACATCGCCGAGATCGACGTCATGCAGGTCTCGGGACACTGGCCTGCGCGCGACTGAAAGAAAAAACTTCCCGCGAATAATCGCGGCGCTGATTCGATCCCTCCAAATCGGTTGCAACCTGCGGCCCCGACTGTCAGTTTGGCCGGATCGCCGTTAGCCGCATCGATCATGAGCTCACGCCTGCCGCGATCGTTCTATGTGCAGCCGACGCTGCAAGTCGCACGACAGCTCATCGGCATGCATCTGGTCCGTCGCACCGCGCTCGGATTACAGATAGGACGGATCGTCGAAACGGAGGCGTACCAAGGACCTCGCGATCTGGCGGCGCATTCCTCACGCGGGCGCACCGCACGAACGGAAGTCATGTTCGGTCCTGCCGGTCATGCGTACGTGTATCTGATCTACGGTTTCTGGAATTGCCTGAACGTGGTCACCGCAGATCACGGCGTGCCGCATGCCGTATTACTACGCGCACTCGAGCCGGTTGCAGGCATTACCGACACGACTCATGGACCGGGACTGCTCTGCCGCGCCCTCGGTATCGATCGAACGCTCAACGGAGTCGATCTGATGCTCGATGAGCTCTGGATCGAAAAACCCCGCGATTTTCGCAAGCCGCGCATCGCACGTAGCCCTCGCATCGGGGTGGACTACGCAGGACTGTGGGCGAAAAAGCCCTGGCGCTTCTTCGATGCCGACTCACCTTATGTGTCCACGGTGAGCAAGGCGCAGCGACGAAAATGGACGGCGAACAGCGACTGACCTCGCTCCCATCCGATAGCCCGCCCCGATTATCCCTTCGCCACTCAATCACTTGCGGGCCTCGCATTCTCGCCGGTCAGCGATTCTCGTAGGCGGCCTGGAGCACCTGTCATTCCGCGCACAGGTGCCTGCCAGATGAGACCGTCTGGGTTTATCATGCGCCCCCTTCCGATCGCGCCCTCGGCGCCCCACATTCGGACTCCTTCTCCAGCCGCCCGTCCCCTATCTCATGCAGCCTGCCCGCGAACTCTTTTCATATCGCAAGTACTGGGCGTCGCGCTTCGGGACGGCTCCGTTCCTGCCTATGACGCGCGAGGAAATGGACGTGCTCGGGTGGGACAGCTGCGACATCATCGTCGTGACAGGCGATGCCTACGTGGATCATCCGAGCTTCGGCATGGCCATCATCGGCCGGGTCCTCGAAGCCCAGGGATTTCGCGTCGGCATCATCGCGCAGCCCGACTGGCATTCGAAACAGGACTTCGAGCGACTCGGCAAACCGAATCTGTTCTTCGGCGTGACCGGCGGCAACATGGATTCGATGGTGAATCGCTACACCTCGGATCGCCGCATCCGCAGCGATGACGCCTACACGCCCGGCGGCGAAGGCGGCAAACGTCCCGATCGATCCGTCATCGTGTATTCGCAGCGCGTGCGCGAAGCGTACAGCGACGTACCGATCGTGATCGGCGGCATCGAGGCCAGCCTGCGCCGCATCGCGCACTTCGATTACTGGTCCGAGAAAGTGCGCCGCTCGATCCTGCTGGACGCGAAGGCGGACCTGCTCGTCTACGGCAATGCCGAGCGCCAGATCGTCGAGATCGCACATCGACTCGGCAAGGGCGAAAAAATCGAGAACATCACCGATCTGCGCGGGACCGCGTTCGTGCGTCATGCCGTGCCCGAAGGCTGGACAGAAATCGATTCGACGACGATCGATCAGCCGGGCAAACTGAATCCGCCCGTGGATCCTTACCTGGATACGACCAAGACGCAGGGGCCAGGCCAGAACGAAGACAGGAAAGCCTGCGAGTCCTCCAACTCCGCAGCTGCTATTTCAGGGCCGAGCGCTGAGCCGAGCGCTTCCACGCACGTCGTGCGTTTCTTCCGCCAGGTTCCGAACAGCGACCGCGCGCAATCCGTCATTCGCATGCCTGCGTTCGAAGAGGTTGCAAAGGACGCGATTCTCTACGCACATGCGTCACGCATCCTGCATCTCGAAGCGAATCCCGGGAACGCACGCGCGCTGGTTCAAAGGCACGGCAATATCGATGTGTGGCTGAATCCGCCGCCGCTGCCGTTGTCGATGAAGGAGATGGATGCGATCTACGAGCTGCCGTATCGGCGCGTACCGCACCCGCTCTACGGCGACCGCAAGATTCCCGCGTACGAGATGATCCGTTTCTCGATTGCGATTCAGCGCGGCTGCTTCGGCGGCTGCACCTTCTGTTCGATCACCGAGCATGAAGGTCGCATCATCCAGAATCGCTCGGAGAATTCGATCATCAAGGAGATCGAAGAGATCCGCGACAGCGTTCCCGGCTTCACCGGCGTGATCTCCGATCTCGGCGGACCGACGGCCAACATGTACCGGCTCGCGTGCAAGTCGCCGAAGATCGAATCGGCGTGCCGTCGTCCCTCATGCGTGTATCCCGGCATCTGTCCGAACCTGAATACCGATCACACGCCGCTGATCAAGCTGTATCAGCGCGCGCGCACCTTGCCGGGCATCAAGAAGGTGCTCATCGGCTCGGGCGTACGTTACGACCTCGCCGTGGAATCGCCCGAATACGTGAAGGAACTCGTGCAGCATCACGTCGGCGGCTATCTGAAGATCGCGCCGGAAGCGATCGGCGAAGGCCCGTTGTCGAAGATGATGAAGCCCGGCGTGGGCAGTTATTACCGGTTCAAAGAGCTGTTCGAGAAGTACTCGAAGGAAGCCGGCAAAGAGCAGTATCTGATTCCGTACTTCATCGCTGCGCATCCCGGCACGACCGATGAAGACATGCTCGAGCTGGCGCTGTGGTTGAAGAAGAACGGCTTTCGCGCCGATCAGGTGCAGGCCTTCCTGCCCTCACCCATGGCCACGGCGACCGCGATGTGGCACTCGGGCAAGAATCCGCTCAAGAAAGTCACGCGCACGAGCGAAGAAGTCGTGATTCCGAAAGGCCTGAAGGTGCGCCGCCTCCACAAGGCCTTCCTGCGCTACCACGACGCGAACAACTGGCCGATGCTCCGCGAAGCGCTGCGCCGCATGGGCCGCGCCGATCTGATCGGCAACGGCAAACATCACCTCGTCCCGATCTGGCAACCCGCCGGCACCGGCGATGCCCACGAAGGCCGCCGCTCACACGTGGGTAAGACCCCGCAACATTTCCGCACCCAGCACACGGGACTCAAAGGCGTGAAGCTGCCGAAGCAGAGGAAGAATTGATAATTGACAATGGACAATTGATAACGAAGAGCGAGAGGGATTGAGGTTCTGCGTTGTTAATTGTCAATTATCAATTGTCCATTGAAAAAAAGCCCGCCTTGCGGCGGGCCGAGTTGGGGGAGCGAGGAAAACGAATGAGTGATCAGTGATGAGTGATGCGTGATGGGCAAGAGCGCTTCTGACTCATCACGCTTCACCCATCACTCATCACTTCTTCAGAACGAATGCGTCAGCTGCACGCCGCCCCACATCGCGTTGCGGGCCGCCTGGCCGTCGCGTAGCTCGGCGGTCTGATAGTTCAGCGTGTAGCTCACCTGGGTCTGGTCGAAGATCTGGGTCACGAAGCCGATCCAGACTTCGGCGACCAAGGGCTCAATCTCCGAGTACGAGTATTCGACGGCGCTGTCGCGGAACTGGCCTTGCAGGAAGGCGTTGTACGCGCGGGCCTTCAGGCGAGCACCGGTGAAGAAATACATCTCCATCCGATCGCCGGTGCGTGCAGCGACGGGCAGCGGGGCCGCGATGTAATCCGTGGTTTCGGGCACGAAGCTCCACCATGGCGTGTTGAAGCGGCCCACTCGCACAGTGATCGCGGCACTTGCCTCCGTGAGAAACCCGACGCTGCCTTGTACGGTGCTTTTCACATCGACCGTATCGGAAGCGTTCGCAAGCAGCAGATGATGACGCGCAAGCGTGTAGCGCGCCGTCGGTTCGCCGCCTGCGGAGATCTGATTGTCATAGCCCTCCACCGGATCCGAGCCGACGAGCTCGTGCACTGCCGAATGCAGACGCCCCGCCGCCGACAGCCCCAGCACGCCCACGGTGAGATTGCTGGTCCATGCACTGCGACCGTCCGTATCGACGCTCACACGACCGTTTGCAATGAATAACAGACTCGCATACGGGCGATCGTCATGGATCGGCTGTGCATTGGCGATGTCCGCGGGCGTGAACGCCATGAAGCCGATCTGACGCGCGTAGTGTTGCGAAGCGATCGAACCGTCCGGAATGAACAGCGCGTCGATACGATCGAGCACCGGGTCGAGCGACAGCAGGCCATCACGCGCACGCGTGCCCGAGAGCGTTACCGCCAGACCGCCGGTGTAATCGCGATCGTGCGATCCTCCCGCTGCGAACAGATCGTTGTCGATGTGGATGCGAATACCGCCGCCATCATCGGCTGCCGACTGCGCGGCAGCGTTATTCAAGAACGAGCCGCCGAGCATCACGCTGGCAGCGATGCCTGCGAGGCTCATGAATTTCAGAATCCGTGTCTTCATCGTCAGAACCGTGCTTCGCGCACCAACACCGCTTTGATGGTGTTGCCTTCCCATTTGCTGTCGTTGACTGTGTGCTTTTTCGTGGGCTGCTACTTTCGCGAAGCAGAGGCTTTCGATAAACAAGGCTCGGGGAATGACATTGATGAACGCACGCGCATGAATATCCGCATCACTCGTTCGTCATGCATACGCGCTGTCGAGTTCGGCAACATGCGCTTAGAACTTGCGTGCATGAGTAAAGACCGTCGTGGCGCAGCTACGTGGGCTTGTCCTCCGGCTTGCGGTAGGATTTCACCGGTGTTGGTGAGATGTATGGAGCGATGATCACGGCGTCGATGCGCCGATGAGTCTCCGAGCCCGCAGATCAATGGATAAATTCACGTGCATGCAGGCGCTGGTACGCGTCGTCGAATCCGGCAGTTTTGCGGAGGCGGCGCGTCGCATGGGCGTCTCAGCGCCCATGGTCACCAAGTACATCGGGCATCTGGAGCAGTCGCTCGGCACACGCCTGCTGAACCGATCCACGCATTCGCTCAGCCTCACCGATTCCGGTCACGCGTATTACCAACGCTGTGTGCAGCTTCTGGAGGATCTCGACGAGGCCGAGGCGATCGCGGGCGCGCAAAGCACTTCGCCGCGCGGATTTCTACGTATGAGCGTCTCGTCCGATTTCGGCGTGAATCATCTGGGCCCGGTGCTGCTCGAGTACTCCCGCCAATATCCGGATGTGCGCATGGAAGTATCGGTAAGCAATCACCTGGTAGACCTGATCGAAGAAGGCTTCGACCTCGCCGTCCGCATCACCACCCAGCTGCGCACGAATCTCGTGGCGCGCAAGCTTGCGACTTCCAAGCTCATCGCATGCGCGGCGCCCGCATATCTTGAACAACACGGCGTGCCGCAGGCGCCCGAGAATCTCGTTGATCACAACTGCCTGTCGTTCAGCGATCCCTCGCTGGCCGGCGAGCAATGGCGCTTCACGAAAGAAGGCCACAGCGCGGTCATCAAGGCCGCCGGCACGCTGAGCGCGAGCAGCAACGAGTTGTTGCGTCTCGCGGCACTGCAGGGACAAGGCGTCGTCCTGCAACCCTCATTCAACGTGAGCGATGACTTGCGCGCCGGCAAGCTCATCCAGATCCTGCCGGACTATGACGCGGGCGCACTCGGCATCTACGTCGTCTACCCGCATCGGAAGCATCAAACCGCCAAGGTCCGCAGCTTCATCGACACCCTCGCCTCGCGCTGGACCAGCGGTGCGGACAAGGATCCTTTCTGGCCTTCTTGAAAGGACCAGGACTGCCGCAAAGACCGCATAAAGGAACGAAAACTCTCAGCGCATCCGACTTCGTCCGTCCGGCATATTGAAAGTGCTCAGTTCGCTCAGACTGCAACGAAGCCTGTGCACTTTTTGCGGTCTTTGCGGCCGCTCTCTTCTCTAGCTCTTCTCCAGCTCCCACTGCACGAAGGGGACGCCACGGCGGATATGCAGGCCGAATCCGACGTGATCGAAGTGGCGCTCCAGACGTGCGCGATACCACTGCGCCGGTCTGAGCTCGATCTCGATGTCGCTCGTAGACAGGTCGGCGTTTTCGTCCCAGTCCTCTTGCGTGGGGACATGGAAATAAAGCGCGCTGCGCGACAGGCGAGCCAGATTGGCCATGGCGCTGATCGCCTCGCGACCCGACAGGTACTGAAGCACGTCGTAGCAAATGACCAGATCGAACCGGCCTCGTGGACGAAAGGCCGCAAGCGAGCTATACGCCCAGCCAAAGCGCTTGCAAAGGTGCTCGCTGACCTCAAGACCTGTGTAGCTGGCCGCAGGAAAGGCCTTGAGCAGCGGCGGACGCATCCAGCCCATCCCGCAGCCCGCATCGAGAATCCGACGCACGGGTAATTCGAGGTGCTTCATCAACGCAGCCACGGCGGCCGCACGACGCGCCATTTCCTCCCGACTGGTCACGCGAGTGCGCGGATCTACATAGAAGCGCTGATAGAAGGCTCGATCGAATCGGGTGTGTGGCATCGGATAACTGGCTGAAGCAACTTCGCAGGATGAGCGGGCGTTCATTCTAACGGCCGCGCCCCGTCGATCAGCCGCGCCATGCAGATCCCCTGCCCGGGGGATGCTCTTGATGTCTTGTCGCTTCGACCCAACTTCGTTTCCAAGTCCTTATGGGGTTCCAGTCATGGGTATCCGTAATCCGCATTCATGGATGTGGGCTGAAGCCTGCGAAATGCTGGAACAGGCACAGCGCCTCCAGCGGCAGTTCTTTCGTTTCGGTCAATCGATCGAATCGCAGCCTCGCTGGGAGCCACCGGTCGACCTGGTGGCCACCGACTCGACCGTAGAGATCACCGTGGCACTGCCGGGCGTCGCACCCGAGAACGTCAGGGTTCGTGTCGACGAGGGAATGCTGAACGTTTCTGCGATCCGTGCGTTACCAGTCAACGAACAGACCATCGCAGTGCACAGCCTGGAGATCCCTTACGGTCGCTTCGAGCGACGGATCGTTTTGCCCAAGGGACGATATGAATTGTTGGACCAGGCCTGCATAAACGGCTGCCTGATCCTTCGCCTCGCACGTTATTGAGTGGGAGCACACATGACAGATATCGATCAGACAGGGACCGAAACGGCCTCGCGGGTGACCGATGACATGCTCATCATCGTTCCGGTGCGCAACCTGGTGTTGTTCCCCGGGACGGTGGTGCCTGTCGCCGTAAATCGCGAGCGTTCGCTCGCTGCCGCCCAGGAAGCCGTGCGTTCCAACCGCAAAGTCGGCTTTCTGCTGCAGCGGGATCCCGATACCCAGAATCCGACCGGCGAAGACCTGTATCGCGTGGGCACGGTTGCAAGCATCGTGCGCTATGTGACGGGCCAGGACGGCACGCACCATCTAGTCGTCCAGGGCGAGCGGCGTTTTCGTGCGCTCGACTTCCAGGAAGGCATGCCTTTCATGCTCGCGCGTGTCGATTACGTCTCGGACCCGACCAGCTTCAGCAATGAAGTCGAAGCGCGCGCCCTCAATCTGAAGCGTCAGGCGGCGGAAGCAGTGTCGTTGCTGCCACAGGCGCCTGCCGAGCTCGCCAATGCCATCCAGGCCGTCGAATCGCCTTCGACACTGGTCGATCTCGTCGCAAGCTTCATGGATGTGAAGGCGGCCGAGAAACAGCAGCTGCTCGAGAGCTTCGATCTGCGCTCGAGACTCGATCGCGTCAGCGAGATTCTCCAGAAGCGCATCGAGGTGCTGCGTCTGCAGCGCCAGCTCGAGGAGCAGACCCGCGAAGCCATCGATGAGCGTCAGAAGGAGGTCCTGCTGCGCGAACAGATGCGCCAGATCCGCAAGGAGTTGGGCGAGGACGGCGAGTCGGGCGAGGAAATCTCAGAACTTCGTGAGGCGATCGAGAAGGCCGGAATGCCCGAGGAGGCGCTCGAACAAGCGCGCAAGGAACTCAAGCGCCTCGAGCGGATGTCCGACGGCGGCGCCGAGTACTCGATGCTGCGGACCTGGATCGATCTGATGATCCAGCTGCCGTGGTCGAAGCTCGACAACGAAGCGATCGATATCGAACACGCCCGACGTGTGCTCGATGAGGATCACTACGGCCTCGACAAGATCAAGCGCCGCATCATCGAATATCTCGCCGTGCGCAAGCTCAACCCTCAGGGTCGCAGCCCGATCCTGTGCTTCGTGGGGCCTCCGGGCGTTGGCAAGACCTCGCTGGGCCAGAGCATCGCTCGTGCCGTCGGCATCAAGTTCGCTCGCGTGAGCCTGGGCGGCGTGCACGATGAAGCGGAGATCCGCGGTCACCGTCGCACATATATAGGAGCGATGCCGGGCAATATCGTGCAGGCGATCCGCAAGGCGGGCACCCGCAATCCGGTGATCATGCTGGATGAGATCGACAAGCTCGGTGCAGGCATCCACGGCGATCCCTCGTCGGCGCTGCTCGAAGTGCTCGATCCGGAACAGAACAATACGTTCCGCGACAACTACCTCGGACTGCCGTTCGATCTGTCGAAGGTAATGTTCATCGCGACCGCGAATATGCTGGACACGATCCCCGGACCGTTGCGCGATCGCATGGAAGTGATCGAGCTCACCGGCTATACGGAAGACGAGAAGGTGGAGATTGCCAAGCGCTACCTGGTGAAACGCCAGCTCGAAGCCAATGGCCTGAAGGAGAATCAGGCGACGGTGACCGATCAGGCGCTGCGTCAGATCGTCCGCGACTACACGCGCGAGGCAGGATGTCGCAACCTCGAGCGACAGATCGGCGCCGTTCTGCGCAGCGTGGCCGTCAGGATTGCCGAAGGCAGCATCTCGCAGCAGACCGTCGACACCGGCGAAGTCCAGAGCATTCTCGGCGCTCCCCGCTTCGAGAGCGAAGTGGCCATGCGCACGAGTGTTCCGGGCGTCGCAACCGGGCTTGCATGGACGCCCGTCGGCGGCGACATCCTGTTTATCGAAGCGACCCGTGTTCCTGGCAACGGCCATCTGATCCTCACCGGTCAGCTGGGCGAGGTCATGAAGGAAAGCGCCCAAGCAGCGCTGTCGCTGGTGAAGTCGCAGGCCGAACGCCTGGGCATCGATCCGGGAATGCTGCGCAAGAGCGATGTACACATTCACGTCCCTGCCGGCGCCATTCCGAAAGACGGGCCGAGTGCGGGCACAGCCATGTACACCGCGCTGGTGTCCTTGCTGACGGGAAAGACCGTCGGGCACGACCTTGCGATGACGGGCGAGATCAGTCTGCGTGGATTGGTGCTCCCGATCGGCGGCGTGAAGGAAAAAACCGTGGCCGCACATCGTGCTGGCATTCGCAGAGTGCTGCTGCCAGCGCGCAATCGTAAGGATCTCGAAGACGTTCCGCAGAGCGTCCGCGACGATCTGAAGTTCGTCTTCTGCGAACGCGTGGATGACGTGATCGCAGAAGCGCTCGGCATCAAGGCCGATGTCGCGAACATTACGGCCGCGGCCTGAGGCCGGGGAGATTCACGCAGAGAGTACACGGAAGGCGCATAGAGATTGACGTGGCCGCAAGGGCTCCAAGCGTCAGTCATGTGAACCATGATCTCTGCGTGAAATCTTCTTCTTCCGGGTCGAGCATCCGCTCGACC
>JAFAEQ010000066.1 GCA_023423935.1 Pseudomonadota bacterium
CGCCCGCTTCAGCAGGGCGCCTCCATAAACGAACAGCAGTTCGGCACTGCCGTTGTCCCACGATCGCGGCTGAGGTGTGCAAACTCGTGAGTGCGCACGGCAATCTGACGTGACTGCGGTAGTACCGGCAGGCCCGCTCCCACATATATATGTATCCCCGTCGGGCGCCGGCTGCGCTAGGGATCCATCGGTCCATGCCGCGACGTCTCCACGGCAACGCCAACTGTTAAATCGACCGCCGCCGCCTCGATCCCGTGGGTGCTCGGCCGGGCCCCCACACATATATATGTATGCCCCGCCCGGGGCTCCGCCGCCCCGGCCCACCCCTCCTACAAATTCTTGATCCGCCCGTTCCGCAAACCGGGGCTCGTCCGTCTTAGCATTGAGCCCTATGTCTGCCGAACCTATCGATAGCTGTTGTGATGACGCGCGAACGCCGGATGCCCCGGCGGAGATGGCGCATGCGCAGCGTATCGATCAGATCTTTCGCGAGCACAATCAGCTGCTGCTCAAGTTCCTCGCGGCCCGTTTGGGCTCCGAGCAGGATGCGAAGGAGGTGGCGCAGGAGGCGTATGTGCGGTTGCTGCAGTTGGATAATCCTGCTGGCGTCAGCTTCCTGAAGGCGTTCTTGTTCAAGACCGCGGCGAACATCGCGATCGACCGCGTGCGTCGTCGGCAAGCGGTTGACAGTCGCAGTCACTACTTTGCCGAGTTCCTGTTCGAGGAGTCGCCGGAGCTGTCGACGTCGGCTGCGCAGGATGCGGAGGTGACGGCGTCGGCGCTCGACGAACTACCGGATCATTGGCGCGCGGCCTTTCTATTGAGTCGGTTGGATGGGCTCGGCACCGATGAGATCGCGGCGCGAATGGGCGTGACCGACCGTGCGATTCGCAAGTACCTGGTCAAGACCCTTATGCATTTGCGCATGAGGCTCCAGGAAGCGCACCGGCCAGGAGGCCAGTCATGAATCACAAAGAGACCACGATCAAACTGAGTGACGATGCGCTCGAGCAGGCGGCCGAATGGGTCGTGCGCTTGAACGATCCGCGCGCGAGTGAGGATGACTTCAGCGAGTGGCAGCAGTGGCTCGCGAAGGATGCCGAGCATGTGCAGGCATTTCACGAAGTGCAGGATGCGTGGCAACGCGCGTCCGCCGTGGCGGATGTCATTGCGGCACCGACTTCGGATGATCGCGTCACAGCGGCAGGCAAGCGCAGAACAAGCTTCACGCCTCGATGGTCGTGGGCGCTCTCGCTTGCAGCAACTGTTCTTGTCGTTTGTGGCATCGTCTTCTGGCCCAGCACGCCCATGACACTGAGCACGACGACCGCAGAGCTGCGCTCGGTCAAGTTGCCGGACGGATCGCGCGTCTCGCTCGGACCAGAGACACAGTTGCGACTGTCGTTCACCGAGCGCGAGCGTCTGATCTCGATGCAATCAGGTGAGGCGTACTTCGAAGTTTCGCCGGATCCACAAAGACCGTTCTCGGTGAAGACGCCGACAGGAACGGTCGTCGCTGTTGGCACGGCGTTCTCAGTTCACACGCTCACGGACCGCATTGCCGTCGCGGTGACGCACGGAAAAGTGCGCGTGGAAACGGGCGGCGGACCGACAGTGGAGGAAGCACCCACTGATGGCGCGTCCGCGTCGATACCCGTCGTGCTCGTCACGGGACAACGGTTCGTACGTGAAGGCGAGCGTACGACGGTCGACAAGTTGCCGTCCCTCGAAAGCGCAACGGCATGGCAGCAGCGGCGTCTCGAGTACAACAACGAAGAACTGCGCGTCGTCATCGCCGACATCAATCGCTACTCGGCGACGAAGCTTACGATCGACGACAGCAAAATCGGCGAACTGCGCTACACGGGCACCGTCTTCCCGGACGAAATCGACGTGTGGCTGGAATCGATCGAAGGCGTGTTCCCCATCCGCATCCGCGGAAGCGGCTCGAATCGAGCGATCTCCACGCGCGAATGAAGCCCGCCGCGTCGCGGTCACGATGTTCAGCGTGACAACTCAAGCATTGAAATAGTTTTCGCTCCCCGTTCCGCGCAGCAACGCCGCTGCGTCTTAGCATGCGGTCAACAAACTCGCTTCATGCTGTGGAAGGGGGAATCAAGAATGAATAAGAAGAGCACGCTCGCACTCGCCGTATCCGCATTGCTTGCAGGCCACTGCGGACTCGCATTCGCCGACCTCGAATCCGTCCGCACCTTCGACATTCCACCGCAGCCGCTCGCAAGCGCGCTGCTGCAGTTCTCCAATCAAGCCGACGTTCAAGTCGTCGGCAGCTCCAACTCTCTCACCGACCTCGCAACACCCGGTATCAATGGTCGCTACACCGGGAGCGAAGCGCTGCGCCGGTTGATCGGTGGCAACCCCGTCAACTTTGAGGCCGTCACTAAGCGGTCGGTGAGGATTCTTCCGCAGGGGGAAGAGCGTGCGATTAAGCGCGAAGGGCAGCTCGACCATCAAACCAATTCAGAGCGGTTTCAGCGTACATCTGTAGAAACATCGGCGAGCTTGGATTCCAACAGTTCCGCTACTTCGACGCTGCGGCTTGCTCAGGGGGTGGTGAGTCAGGAAGGAGAGAAGGGCGGTGCGGAAGAAAACGAGTCCACGGTGAGACTCGAAGAGGTCATCGTGACGGGAAGTCACATTCGCGGCGCTCAGAATCTCTCGTCGCCGGTGATTACGTTTGATCGAGAGGATATCGAGCGCGGCGGCTATTCCACGACACAGCAGCTGATCCAGAAGCTGCCGCAAAACCTGAACAACATCTCCGATATGACGTTCGGCGGGATCAATGGTGGGGCAGATCTCACCTATAACGGATCTGGCGTCAACCTTCGTGGTCTCGGCAGTGATGCGAGTCTGGTGTTGCTCAATGGCCGACGGATGGCTCCGATTGGTCAAGGCAGTTTCGTGGATGTCTCGCTCATCCCGTTGAGTGCGATCGAGCGGGTCGAGGTACTCACCGACGGCGCCTCGGCGATCTATGGATCGGATGCGGTGGGCGGTGTTGTGAACATGGTGCTCAGAAGGGATTTCGACGGTGCGGAGACGCGTCTGCGCTATGGCTCGGTCACTGAAGGCAGCTATGACGAGTTGCAAGCAGGGCAGGCATTGGGCCACACGTGGGATTCCGGTCAGGCCTTGGTCAGCTACGAGTACCACAGGCAGACTGCCCTCGATGCAACCGACCGGGATTTCTACAAGTCGGTCGGAAACTACAACGCGCTCAAACTGATCCCCGAGCAGACGCGACAAGGTGCGCTGGCCGTGCTCTCGCAGCAGCTTTCCGAGCGCGTCGAGCTCTCCACCGAGTTGTTCTTCGGGCAACGCGAAGCGTCTCACGGCTATCAGCTCTATAGCTCGTGGGAGGATGTCGATACGAAGGTCAGCCAGCATGGCGGCTCGCTCGGATTGAATGTGGATCTCGGACGGAACTGGCAGGGGAGAATGTCCGGTCAGTTCGATGCCAGCGAATCAGAGTCGCTCTTTTTCTCGGGAACCGGGGATCTCAACACCATGCATCACAACGAGTCGCGTCTGTGGTCTGTCGATCTCGCCGCCGATGGTCCGATCGGTCGGGCACCGGGCGGCGACATCAGGCTCGCACTGGGTGGGCACTTCCGCGACGAGCGTTTCGACGAGGAGCATTCCTTTGGCGCTCCTGCTCTGATCAATCGTGAGGTGTCGGCCGCTTATGCAGAGGTGATCGTGCCGTGGGTAAGCGCGGCGAATAGCCGGGCGGGCCTGCAGCAACTGCAACTGACACTGGCTGGACGCTACGAGAACTACAGCGATTTCGGTGGCACGTTCAACCCGAAGGTCGGCCTGGCATGGTCTCCCGTTCGCGACCTCAATGTACGCGGTACGTGGGGTACTTCGTTCAAAGCTCCGTTGTTGCGCCAGCTCAATGCCGGCAACGCCTGGGGTTTTGTCTATACGGGCTCCTTCACAGATGCCTCTGGGCCCGTACCCACGCTGCTGCTCAACGGATACGGTCTCGAGCTTGGTCCGGAGGAGTCAACGAACTGGACGATGGGCTTCGATTTCACCCCAGCCGCGTTCGAGAGGCTCGAGCTCTCGGCCACTTACTTCAGGATCGACTACGAGGACCGGGTTCGAACGCCATTCCCATCGAACTACGACACTTACGGCGTGCTGAACGATCCGAAGTACGCAACGGTTGTGAACCGCAGCCCGGATCCAGCGGAAGTCGCGGCGCTGCTCGCGAGGCTGAACCCCTACTGCTTTACCCCCGACTGGGATAGTTGCACGCCTGAGCCCGCGGATATCCGCGCGATCGTGGACGAACGCTATCGTAACCTGGCCGGCGTTCGCATGAGCGGTCTCGATTTCTCGATTCACCAGGCATGGGACAGCAGCCTCGGCCAATGGAGGGTGGGGCTGAGCGGTACACGCCTGCTGGAGAACGTCGAGCAGATTGTCCGCGGCATGCCCGAGGTCAGTCAGATGAACGAGGTGTGGCGGCCAGTCGATCTTCGGCTTCGCAGCAGCGTGTCATTCGCGCGAGGCCCGCTGAATGCGGTTGCCTTTGTGAACTACACCGACAGCTACCGCGACAAACGCACACACCTCGTCGGTCCGTCCGGTCGCGAAGTGGCGTCGTGGACGACTGTGGACCTCTCCGTCCAGTACGACGTGAGCCAGGTTGTGGCAGGCAAGGGCTTGGAAAAAGCGAGCTTGGTGCTGACAGCGACCAATCTGCTCGACCGCGATCCGCCATACGTCGTAGGTAACGTAGGAATCAATTTCGACGGCGTGAATGCCAATCCGCTGGGGCGATTCGTTGCCGCACAAGTCACCGTGAAGTGGTGAACGCCTAGCTGACGTTTCTTCGGGTTGAACCACGCCGCTTGCTGACAACGGGGCGGCGTGGTACTCGACACATTCTACGAGCGATGCTGATGATCTATCCGAACCGGCGGCTCTTGATCGTGCTCAGCTCGTTCCTAACGCTGTCAATCATCCATGCGCCCGCTCGCTCCGATGCGGGCCGAAGACCACTCACCGTAACGGCCGCACTCGAGATGCGGCGTGTATTGAACGCTGAGTCAAGTCCTGTGAGTGTCTCGCCGGACGGATCCCGTTATGTGATCAGGCTCGCGCAAGATGACTTCGAGCGTGATGGCGTATGGGTTGAGCTGATCTCTGGACGCCTTGATTCGCTTCAGAACGCTGTGGCGCCCAAGACAGTGGCGCGACTCTTCACCACGGCGAAGGCGGATGAGCTCGCCACCGGCCGCTATCCACCGACACACCCGGCGAACAGTCGGCTCGTGTGGCTCGACGAAAATGAGCGTGTGGCGTTCCTTTGGAACGACGGTGAGAGTCCGACACAAGTTGTGTCGGTGAATGCGCGGACGGGTGAGTTGAAGCAGCTGACCCAGCACTCCACATCGGTCTCCGACTTTGCGGCGAGCGGTGAAGATGCTCGAGTGGTTTACTTGAGTCACCCGGGTCGATCCGCCGCTGACCAAGCGCGAACCGAAGCAATGCTTCGCGAGGGGTTCGCTGTCTCGGGGACAAACGCGTTAGAGACGGTAGTTGTAGGCAATGTGGACGGTGTCGTGCCGTGGAACAACAAGCAGCTCTATGTTTCTTCGTCTCCCAGCGCTTCTCCACGCCGGGTCCAATGTCACGAGGTCCGCTGTGAATGGATCAAGGTGCCCGGTTGGATCTTCTCGCCCGATAAGCGTCGAGTCCTCGTTCGACGTGCGCCACCGCTTCGGGCGCCTGCTGAATGGAGCCGCTACGAGCATTCGCAGTTGCAGCGCGCGCTGGAAGACGCGCGAAGATGGCCGGATGATGTGCAGAAGAGCTTTAGTCTGTCGCAGATTGCGCTGATCGACATGGACGACGCACAGTTACGTCCTCTCTGGAGCGCTCCGTCCTATGGCTGGCATCCACCGGAGGTCATTTGGTCCCCGGATAGCCGCAGCGTTCTGGTCGGGCCAACATTCTTGCCACTCGATGTGGCGAACGATGCGGGGATTAAGGGAACTGCCTTCGCTGAAGTCGACGTGGCGACAGGGCAGGTTTTCATCGTGCCGGTCCCAGATGCCGTGAATGCGAAGATGCTGCCTCACGCTTGGCGACGTGATGGTGTGATCGAGTTCATCGATGGCAACGAGCACTTGTTCTTCCGCAAGACTGAAGGACTATGGCGAGCTGTCTCCACGCCTGTTGTCATTGATCGTGCTCCTAGAACTGCGTGGGTACGCATTGAACTGCGCCAGGGCCTCAATTCACCGCCGGCCTTCTACGCCATCGAGGCGAAGTCCGGACGCGAGCGGTTGATCCTCGATGTGGAGCCCAGGCTTCGCACAGATTACGTTCTGGGTCGCGTCGAGAATGTGGAGTGGCCAGATGCCACGGGCCGGACGTGGCAGGGCAGGCTTCACTATCCGACCGGGCACACAGCATCGCGCCGCTATCCGCTTGTCATTCAGCTCGTGCACGCCTCTTTATCGAACGAGTTCTCCATCTCGGGAGCGGGGTTTACAGATGGGATGGGGACCACCTTCGCAGCGCAGGCTCTCGCGAACCGAGGCATGGCGGTGCTCAGTCTGCATAGACATCCGCAAGTCGGTGAACACGGCGCGAGCCCGCAAGAACCTGATTTGATGAAGGAGGGCGTGGAGGCTGCCGTCGACCACTTCGTAGCAGTGGGGCTGGCTGAACGGGAGCAAGTCGGATTGGCCGGATACAGCCGCACGGGCTGGTATGTCGAGTACATTCTCGCGCACTCACGCCATCCATTCGGCGCAGCCATTGCAGCTGACAACATCGACAGCAGCTATGTACAGGCGATCTTGACAGGTGGATTGACGGGAGAGCCGGTTCGCAACAATGGAGGTCCAGCATATGGCGTAGGGTTGAGGGCGTGGCTTGATCGAGCGCCCGGTTTCAACGCTTACAAAATCCGCGCGCCCTTGCGTCTGGAAGTCGATACGGGCGGTGTGAAGGCTTTGGTGCTGGCCTGGGAAATGTACGCTCAGCTGCACCACTTGAGGAAACCAGTAGAGCTGGTGCTGGCCCCCGAAAGCGCGGCCGCTTCGCATCCGTTGCAGATGCCTCGACAAAAGCGATTCTCGCAGGAAGGCACCGTCGACTGGATGGATTTCTGGCTGAACGGCCGTGAAGACCCAGATCCGCGAAAAGCAGGTCAGTATGAACGGTGGCGGAAGTTGCGGGCGCTCCAGGAGACGCGTCTCAAAAACATGCGAGCCTCGGGGGACGAAGTGGCGGATCTTCCGCCGCTTCGAACCTCGGTGGTTCCGGCAGGCGCCCAATGGTAGATGCCCGGCCATCTTTCTGTCCCAATCAAGAATGGCCACTTACGGGACACGCACCCAATCCCACTTACGGGACACGCACCGGCATAGCTCCTTCAGGTAAGAGCTGCGCGTTTCCTGTCGTCTCGAATCCTCTCGTATCGCGCCTTGCGTCTTTCGCGGGGACGCCAGCGACATATATGAGTGAGACCGTGGTCCCCTTGTGTTTGCGTCCGTTGCCGGCCCGAATCCTGAAATCCTAAACCCTGGCAGCTGACTAGCGGCATCGACTAAAACAGCTCTCGCAAGAAGGCACCGTCGACTGGATGGATTTCTGGCTGAAGTGTCGGGAAGATCCTGATCCGCGCAAGGCGGAGCAGTATCGGCGTTGGCGCGTTCTGCGAGAGCAGCAACAGCGAGTCACTGAAGAGCCGATTAACGCAGAACAACAAACGTTTCACGCCTAAGGGCGCCACAAACCGCTGCTGTCACTGAGGTCCATTCAATACATTGACGTAACAGCCCATCGAAATCCTCAGGGCTGTCGCTCACGACGCAGAACCAGCGCCTCTGCGCGCCGATTCGCTGGAGTTCGCGTGCACGCTGTGCAATCTTTCCGAGCCGTATGCACGCGCTCATCGCTCACCTTCGCTATCTTCGCAAGCTCCTGAGGAAGAGAGGAGCGACGCCGGAGCTTGCCGAGGATCTGGTGCAGGAGGCGATGTTGCGCCTGCATGCGTACGCGCACGAGGGCAAGGAAGTGCGCAATGCCGAAGCGTTCCTGATGCGTACGGCACTCAATCTCGCCGTCGACACACACCGTCATGAGCGCGCTGACCGCTTCGAGGCTGCGCCGGTCGAAGAGCTCGAGCTGATCGACCTTGCGCCTACGCCTGATGAGGTTTTCGAAGCTGAGCAACGTCTCCATCGCATGAAGGATACCCTCGACCGCGTTAGCCGCCGTACTCGGGAAGTGTTCTTCATGCATCGCTTGCAGGGCTTGAGCCATGCGGAGATCGGCAAGCTCCTTGGCATCAGCGTCAGTGCAGTGGAAAAGCACGTCGCTAGTGCGGTTACGATTCTCGCCATTGAACGGCAACGCGAATGACTCAGAAAACCTCAACCGCTCCGATTGCTCATGAGCGCCTGGCGGAGGCTGGCGTGTGGATCGCACGCCTGCACGGGGAGAATCGCGATGCGCAGATCGAAGCCGGATTCCGCGAATGGCTTGCGACGCACGCGGAGAATGCGCGGGCGTTCGAGCTGGCGACGGAAGTGTGGGAAGACGCGCGAGCCCTTCGACGTATCGTGCCGCTGGCGCCGGCGGAGCGTGCACCACGAGTGATGCGCCGACCATTCGTGTGGGGGCTTGCGACCGCTGCGATGGGTTTGGTCGCGATTGGAGTCACGTGGTTCATGCTTACGGCGGGTGTTGCGACCGGCATCGGCGAGCAACGTCTGCTCACGCTCGAGGACGGCACTCGCGTATTCCTCAATACGCAGACTCGCGTCCTCGTGAGCTATGACAGGCAGGCGCGACGCATCGAGCTGAAGCACGGCGAAGCGCTGTTCGATGTCGCGAAGCGGCCCGACTGGCCCTTCATCGTGACGGCAGGCGGGCAGCAAGTCAGAGCACTGGGGACATCATTCGTAGTGCGTCGGGAGACGGGCAAGCTCGCGGTGACGCTCGTCGAAGGCAAGGTGTCAGTCGCGCCCGTGAATGACAGGGATGGCAATACCGCTGTCATTGCTGAGCGTGATGATCATGTCGAGTCTGCACCGCTGCACGGGCGACCGCCTGTGGCATCGAGCGCGCGTGCTGTCTCGTACACTCTGACGGCGGGTGAGCGCATGACGATCACGACGGACGATGGCGTGCGACTCGATCGGCCGTCGATCGAATCGACGATGGCATGGCGACGCGGGCAGGTCGTGCTCGATGACACGCCGCTTACGGACGCTGCATCGGAGATGAATCGCTACAACGCGCGGCAGATCGTCATCGAAACGCAGGAGGCGAGCGCGCTTCTCGTCAACGGCCTGTTCCAGGCGGGCGATTCCATGAGTTTTGCGAATGCCGTCGCACAAACGCATGGACTCTCAGTCGTAGACGAAGGCGATAGGATCCTGCTCGCAGGGAAGCCGGCGCACTGATCTGCATTCGCACGCCTCGATCCACGTGATTTTCGTCGAGCGCTCCATCCCGTAGATGCGCAACTCCGCGGTGGCTGTAACGGTACTCCGCTGAGGATTTCACGAAGCTGTAACGTCGATTCTTCCGAGGACAACAACTAACGATGCGCGCGGGATCGCGCTCCACCTCGGGGATGACGAGCTAAGGTGAATCTGTGAGCCAATTGAATCGTGTCGGTTGCCGATCGGCCCTGTCTGCGGCCGTACTTTCCATTCTTGCCTCCGTGGCCGTCGCGCAAAGCGTGACGGAATTCGATCTGCCGGCGCAGCCGCTAGGCGATGCGCTGCGCGCCGTCGCGGGTCAGACGAACAGCAACATTCTCTTTGATCGCAAGCTGCTCGAGGGATTGAACGCGAAGCCGCTGAAGACGCAGTCCACGGCGGAGGAGGCGTTGAAGGCGCTATTGAACGGCACCGGATTGACCTATCGTTATCTTGATGAGAAGACGGTAACGATCGCGCCCGTTTCAGAATCCGCGAGTGCCAAAGATCGAAATGTGCAGACTTCGATCTCGAGTGGAAGGGCTGACAACGGAGCGGATTTCATGCGCGCGTCGGCGACTTCCGCGATGAGTCATTCCTCAGATCCGGTGCGTGTTGCACAGACGGAGCCGCCGCATTCGCGGACGGTAACAGGGAAGGAGGATGAGTCGAATGCTGGGGCTCCCGGCGAGCGCGTCGTATTGGACGAAGTCGTGGTCACGGGCTCGCATATCCGCGGTGTGAAGAACTTGTCGTCCCCGGTGATCACGTTTGAACGAGACGAAATCGCCAAGAGCGGCTTCTCCCGAACGGAGCAGCTAATCCAAAGCCTACCCCAGAACCACAACAGCGTTGCGGAGACGACGCTTGCGCATTTCAATGGCGGAGACGCCATTGGTTCAACTTATGACGGCTCAGGTGTCGACTTACGCGGCCTCGGCAGTGAATCCACTCTGTTGTTGCTCAATGGGCGAAGGATGGCGGCTGCCGGAAAGGGAGCGTTCGTTGATGTATCGATGATCCCGTTAAGTGCAATCGAACGGATGGAAGTTCTTACGGACGGCGCTTCTGCAATCTACGGATCCGATGCAGTGGGTGGCGTCGTCAACCTCGTTCTGCGAAAGGATTTTGAAGGTGCGGAGACGCGCCTGCGATATGGTTCTGTGACGGAAGGAAGTCACGACGAACTGCAGGCCGGACAGATGTTCGGGCAGGCTTGGAACTCGGGCAGCGCCTTCGCCAGTTATGAATATTCCAAACGCAGCGCTCTGGAGGGTGCTGATCGAGATGCTTTCGATCCGACCATTTCGCCTGCGTATACTGGCTTTAAGCTGATTCCGGAGCAGAAGCGCCACAGCGGTCTCCTTGTGCTACAGCAACA
Source organism: Pseudomonadota bacterium (assembly GCA_023423935.1). Classification (GTDB taxonomy): domain Bacteria; phylum Pseudomonadota; class Gammaproteobacteria; order Steroidobacterales; family Steroidobacteraceae; genus Steroidobacter. Next base: position 10,864 of record JAFAEQ010000066.1, read on the forward strand.
GATATCCGATCGCGTGAGCTTGTCTGGGGATGTGCGCTACGCAGCACGAGAGAGCTTGATAGATGCCATCGCTTACGGTTCGCTGAACGAGTATCTCTCGGACTCCAGGCAGTACGGTGGTTCGGTTGGAATTCAAGTGGACACCGCGCGTGATTGGCAGATCAGGTTCAACGGGCTGTTGGATCAGAGTGATTCGGAACTGACCTATTTCCAGCACTTCCCTGGCGGAGTGCAAACCGACTTTACGGGCAATGAGTCTCGCTTGCTGTCAGCGGACCTGGCGGTCGATGGTGCGCTCATCAACACTCCGAGTGGGGAAATTCGATTAGCGCTCGGCGCGCATGGGCGGCGGGAGACGTTCGAAGAGCAGGCGAATACCTTTCCAGCGAAGTTAAGTCGCGATGTAGCGGCAGTCTACGCGGAGGTCAATATCCCCGTCGTTGGCGATGGTAACCGCCGCGCCTGGCTTGAGTATGTGGACCTCACGTTAGCGGGACGCTACGAAGACTACAGCGACTTCGGCGATACCATTAACCCTAAGGTGGGGCTCGCGTTTTCGCCGCGACGCGGACTGAACGTTCGCGGTACATGGGGCACATCTTTCAAAGCGCCGCTGCTCAATCAGCTTAATACTGCCAACCGCTACGCAGCGCTGTTCGATGGCTTCTTCTTAGACGAACTCGGAACGGGGACTGTTCCGGCACTCAATCTCATCGGGAACGGTGAGAACTTGAGAGCAGAGGAATCTACCAATTGGACAGCAGGGTTCGACTTCAAGCCGCTGAGTCTGCCGCAGCTCTCGTTGTCGGCAACCTACTTCGAGATTGATTACAAGGAACGCATTAGCACGCCATTTCCTGCGACCTACGACTCGTCTGCGGTGCTATCGGATCCGCTGTATGCGTCCGTTGTAACGAGATCGCCTAGTCTTTCGACAGTCGATGGTCTGATACAAGGAGCGCGGCACGCCTACTGTTACGACTATGCGCTGGAGAGTTTATGCGACGTCTCGGAATACGCCGCCCGTGTTGGTGTGATCGTAGATGGACGGCTGCGTAACCTCGCTGGTGTCGAGCTGAGCGGGTTGGATCTCCGCCTTGGTTACGGTCTGTCCAGCCCGTTCGGCGAATGGGGCTTCCAGCTGTCGGGTAGCCGGATGTTCAAGAATCGCCAACAAGTAATCGCCGGTAGCCCGCAAACGAATCAGATGAATGATGTTTGGCAGCCAATCGATCTGCGTTTGCGAAACAGCGTCACGTTCAGTCGAGACGGGCTTAGTGTGATGGCGGCGATCAGCTACGTCGATGAGTATCAGGATCGGCGTCCACCTATTGTTCGTTTGGGCTCCACTCGCTCAAGAGTCGCATCTTGGACCACCGTGGATGTCTCCGCCCAGTACGAATTCAAGAATTTTCGGTCGAGTGATTGGCTCGATAATCTCACTGTTCAGTTCGGCGCGATTAATCTCTTCGATCGCGATCCACCCTTCGTATCGAGCAGTTCTGGGCTGAACTACGACGGTGTTAACGCGAACGCGTTGGGTCGCTTCCTGAGCATGCAGATCACGGCCCAGTGGGGCCGCCGATAGCGACTACTTTCACATCATCGCTGAGTCACGCGCGCTTTCGGCCGCGTGACTCGCTAGTGCACGCCGCCTCCCTGTCTCCTGGGGAGTGGTCAAAGATGGAGTTCACATGCGGATTCTGGGTCGATTCAGAGTTGGAATGGTCGTCGCATCGATGGCGCTTGCGCCCTTGTGCCTTGCGGCGGAGGCAAACAAGTTGCCTCTTCGAGGCGAGCGGTTGCTGGACGCGATGATGAAAGAGGAAGGCCCGCCAACGCTGTTAGATCTCAGCGTCTCGCCAGGAGGAGACTTCGTATTTCTGGCAAGCGCGGAGGCAGCAGCGGGCGAGCGCCACTACGTTTCAATGGGCCACACGAAGCCGAAGCGATGGCAATTCTGGCTAATCGATGCTCGCAGCGGCAGGCGTGTCGAGCTTCAGGGCCTCGCGAAAGATATCAGTGCCTATCGAATCACTTCGCTAGGTCATACAACTGCGATTCAGCACCTCGGCGCGATTACGCCGCAATGGTCCTCGGATGGGAAGCAACTCGCGCTCCTCGAACAGCGTGCGTCCGGGCTCGTACTATTGATTTGGGACGTCACTCGGCCGAAGACGCCATCGCGGATAAATCTCCCTCCCTTGGTCGAGCCAGCGCCAGAGAGCGGGCTGCAGCTGCGTCAGTGGAGTTGGCGATCGGAAGAGCAGCAACTCTTACTTGAATGGGCCGATCTGCCGGAGGACTTGGATTCCATTGTCAAAAGGACTCATGAAAATATCGCGCGTGAGGACCGACTGTCATGGACATGGATACACAGCCAATCTAAACAAGGCGAGGCTCTGCCTGGCATTTGGGATTACGTGGAAAAGGAGGCGAATCGGCCGACCACCCGTGCCGTAATCGACATTCAGAAGGGAGCCGTGCGCATTCTGCCAACTATCGGCGGGCAGAGACCCGGCCGACACATCTGGGCCGCAGAGACGGGCGGTGCCGGCGTCGTCTTCAGCACAACGGATATCCGAAAGAGTTTCAACGGGTATCAAGCCGCGTTTCAACTGTGGTTGTTGAAGCAGGGTGATGAGCGCGCTCGCGATATCGTGGACATGAAGAATACGGTCGTTCGTCTAGATGTCAGACGTAAGGAGCTGGAGACGCTTTACGTCGGCGGTCCAGGAGAGATCGGCAGCATTGTTGAACTACCAAAAGGTGGGTACGCAATCATTGAGGGGCACCCCGATCTGGCGACTTGGCCGATGTTTGCAGCTTTCGGTCGATTGCGCCTCATATCCTCGGGCGGAGAAGTGACGGATGTTCGCGGAGAGCCTCTTCCGTTGCGAGGCGAACTTTTCGCCACAGATGATCATGGAAAGGTGTTTTTCTGGGAGCGTTGGGGCGGCGCGCTGTTCGAGGTAGATCTCAGTAGTGGGTCGCGGACGCCACTGACGCCATCAGGCATGACGGCCACGTCCGTATCAGTATCGGCAGATCGTAAGACGCTTGCGGCGGTGATCGAGGGTGTGGGGAAACCGCCAGAGGCGGCCGTGTGGTCGCGGCAGAGGTCTGCCTGGGAGATGCTCACGCGCTTTGGTGATGGCCATCGCCCGCTATCAGGCCAAGGTGAATCAACGTGGTTTACCTGGCGCTCGATAGACGGTCGATTCGACATGGACGGAATTCTTGTGAAGCCTCCGGGTTTCAATCCGACTACGCCGGTGCCTCTGATTGTGTGTCTAACTGGCGGCAACACATTCGGAACAGCCATGAACGAGAACGTGTTCAAGGATGCTCTCGAACTCGGATGGGCGGCTGGCTGCAATCATTCCGTCGCGGAAGCGGGCTACATGTTGTTCATCCCCAACCATAGGCAGGTGTCCGACAAAGGCTTTCGTGAGAATCTCGCTGTGATCGGGAACTACGGCGATCAAGTCAAGTTGGATGTCGAAGCTGGTATTGATGCGCTCATCAAGAAGGGTTGGGTAGCGCCCGATCGGATCGGACTCGCGAGTAACAGCCATGGAGGAGACGAACTGATCTACGCGCTGGCGAACTCGAATCGGTACCGCGCTGCAATTGTCGACGACATGCCGGAAATGCTCCACGAGCTCGATACGTCGCTGAACCACTTTCGCAATCGTTTAGGGCCATTCTGGCCATCCGGGCGAGAGTTCATGACTGCAATCATGGGATTCGATCCAGTGCAACGCCCGTGGGCAGACGTGTTTGCCATACGCACGCCGCTGCTACTGCGATGGAGCGGCTTGCAGCGAAGAAGCGACTTGCAAGATATCAACATGATGGGGAGCAATACGATACTTTCGATGCAGACGCAGACTGCCAAGCTCAGTTATGCGCTCGAGAGTAACGGCGTGCCGCTCGATGTCATCGTTGATCGTGATGGTCATGGTATCTCGACGCCGAAGTATCGGCTCGAAATGCACAGTCGCGCGCTCCAATGGTTCGACTACTTCATTCTCGGGAAGGGAGCTAACCCGATCCCTGCTATGGAAAGTCCGTTGGACTATCGGGAAGAGTTCGAGCAGAAAGTGACGAATCCACCGGGATACGCACAGGAGCCCCACTGGTCTTTCGTTCAGCGTGAATGGCAGCAACAGAAGGAGCGGGAGCGCCAAGTCAAGGAGTGAGAGGCGTATCCAAAGTTGGATTGAGTAGAAAGCTTGGCCGCCACGTCCCCGCCGGAACGCTCACCGTTTAGTCGGTGGCGTTCCGGCTGATGGTGTTCATGTTGACGCCGCCTTGGCATGCCTATGCTGCCTCGCCTAGGTTGGCGGCGGGTCTACTCGGTCGGGTTGCGTCGATTGAAGCGGCCTGTGGACCACGTGAGTTTCGCTGATGGACAGCACCCACCCACGAATGTCGAGGCAATACGTTTCTCGCAGCAGATGACGGTCCGACAGGCACACTGGGACACGCGCCGATTTCTAGCCAAATACCAGATATTTGCATACTCGGGCACGGCCGCACCCAATGCGGGACACGCACCGGAATAGCTCCGTTCAGGTAAGAGCTGCGCGTGTCCTGCCGTTTTGCGTAGCGAGAAGCTGCGGTTTGTCGCTTCGTATTCGCGAGCAACGCTCATCGTGCGTTTCCGCGGAAAGTGCGCCAACTGTTAAATCGCGGGCTGAGCCGACGCGGTGTCGGAGTGGCCGGGTGTGGGCCGAGGACACGCACCAGTCGCGCATTTCAGAGGAAACGCCAACTGTAAATTCAAACGTAGTGGCTGTGGGATCATCCCGACTGCACTCATACATAAGTCGCTTCAGGCGAACGGATTGAGGACGCCGTACGCCCGTGGGGGGGGGTCGTAGTGGTCGATGTTGCGCGTCACGACAGTCAAGTCGTAGATCAATGCTGTCGCAGCGATCTGTTTATCGAGCGGGTTCTCCGGTTGTGGCACTCGCAATCGTCCCCAGACGTGCGCAGTCTCTTCGTCGAACGGGAGAATCGGCAAAATTCGCCGTGACGCGATCGAGCCAATGTTCCAGAAGATCAGCCTGAGTGTTGTCTCCACGATGTCTGATCAGTTCGACGCCCTGACGCATCTCGCCGATCGTGATCACTGATATGAAGAGCGAGACTTCTTCGGAAGCGGCTTGCTCAAAGAACGCTCGTACGCCTTTATTCGCCTTGGCGCCTTTGCGAGCCTCACTGATGACATCCGTGTCAACGAGATACATGTCAGCCTCGGCGATCGGTTTGATGGCGGACGAAATCGCTGTCCTTCCCGACATTCGGTATGGATGCGAGTACGCTCGCGAGGTGACGCCGCTTCGGCCCGCGCAGCGCGGCGCGCAGGATCTCGCGATGTTCCTGTTCCGCGCTGCGATTGTGTTTTGCCGCGCGCTGCTTCAGAGCTTGAACCAGTTCTTCCGGCAGATTACGAACGACGAGCTGGGCCATGGTCAGTACTCCTATCCAATGCTATCAATGCTGGCGCCGCGAAGATCTCGCCGGCAAGACCGGCCGACCCTCGGGGACGCGCATCGGTTCGAGGGCAGCTTCGATCCCGGCCAATTACGGCGGCCAATTATGGGACACGCACCGGGGACAATCCGGGACACGCACTCAATAGCTCCGTTCAGGTAAGAGATGCGCGTGTCCTGTCGTTTCGCGCCTGCAGCTGCACGCGAAGGCGCTTGGGCAGTCTTGGGTACGAGGGCTGCGCAAGGCGGAGCTGCTCTATCGGTGATCTCGTCTCCTGGTCCCTCCTGAGCTCTGTTTCGCTCATCGTGAGCTAGAG
>JAFAEQ010000033.1 GCA_023423935.1 Pseudomonadota bacterium
GCACGCCAGGCGCATAGCGCCACCCGGAAGATGGTCGATGGATCGCTTCCGCTGACAAATATCTCGCTCTGATTGCAGCTGACCTCATGATCATGCGTGTCGGCAGCGATTAATCAGACGTTCCCTATCCCGACGATCCGGGTGAGTTGCGCGATTCGGTATTGCAGCTACTTACGACAGCGGCGACCCATCGCACCGAGGTCGCTCCGAAGGCGCTGATCGTGCCTCATGCGGGCTACATCTATTCGGGATTCGTTGCCGCCCGTGCCTATGCACTCGTAGCAAATCTCGCACAGATCAGACGTGTCGTTCTGATCGGTCCCAGTCATCGCGTGTACCTGAGCGGCATGGCGGTACCGACTGCGCATGCGTTTCGAACGCCGCTCGGCGATATCCCGATCGATCGCGCGGCCTGCCAGCTCCTTCGCGACAGCGGTGAAGTCATTGCCGCGGACGCGCCTCATGCCCGGGAGCACAGCCTCGAAGTGCAGCTGCCTTTCCTGCAAGTGCTGTTCGGTGAATTCGAGCTGATACCGATCGTGGCGGGAACGGCATCGCCTGCGCAGGTCGGTGCCGTGCTTCAGCGTGTCTGGGGAAATGGCGAAACCTTGGTTTTGATCAGCTCGGATCTGAGTCACTACCATCCGTACGAGGTGGCGCAACGCATCGACAGCGAAACGAGCGAGCTGATCCTGCGTCGCAGCCCAACGCTCGTCGGCGAGCAGGCATGCGGCGCGGTTTGCATCAACGGGCTGCTGCATCTCGCGCGCGAACAGGGCTATCCGATCACGCAGATCGAGCGCCTGAACTCGGGCGACACGGCAGGCGATCGCGACCGTGTGGTGGGTTACGGCGCATTCGGCATCGACACACGTGCATTGTCATGAGCTTCTCCGACGCTCAGCGCAAAGAACTCCTATCGCTGGCACGCGAATCCATCGTGACCGGACTGCGCGAGCGGCGACACCTGCCCTGCCCTCAGACCTACAGCCCGGATCTGGAAATCCGGCGTGCGTGCTTCATCACTCTGCGCATCGGATCGGCATTGCGCGGCTGCACGGGTGCCATCGAGGCCCAGCGCCCGATCGCAGAAGATGTGTGGCACAACGCGTGGTCATCGGCTTTCAACGATCCGCGCTTTCCGCCGCTGAGCTATGCGGAGTATGCGCAGTGCTCGGTCCACATCTCGGTGCTCAGCGAGCTCGAGCTCATGCACATCGGCAGCGAGGCCGCCCTCGTTCGCGAGTTGAGGCCGGGCACCGACGGGCTATTGCTGCGTTCCGGCGCCCGTCAGTCCACGTTTCTGCCCACGGTGTGGGAACAGCTGAGAGATCCGGCCGAGTTCGTGCAGCAACTGAAACTGAAGGCCGGCTGGCCAGTAGCACACTGGCCGCAGGACATCGAAGCGTTGCGCTACACGACGGAGAGCTTCGGCGAAGACGACTGAAGGCGTTCGTCAGTCCATCAACAGCAAGAGCGCATCGAGCGAGCGGGCGATCGAGCCGCCGCCGCGATCGAGATCTTCCTTGAGCGCTCGCAACGTGTATTCGAACTCGAACAACCGCAACAGGCGATCGGTGTCGACCACGTTCTCCGGAATGCAGCGCGAAGCCGCTACACCCTTTCGATAGCCTGCAAGGAAGGCCTCGCTCGCCCCGGCGCGCCAGGACTCCAGTGCCGGTTCGAATCGATCCGCGAGATCGGGCTGAACACTGCAGATTCTCTGCATCGCCGCGCCGGCCGCACGCCTGAAGGAAGCGAGCACGCTCGCGACATCGCGCAACGGCGATGACTTGCGACGGCGTTCCTCGATGGACAGATCCATGACGCCATCGAAATCGGTGATCAGGAAATCATCCGCCACGAGCAACACGCGTTGCAGCTGGAGATTGCCATGGTGGCGCATCTTGAGCGCGCGCACGGGCTGCGCAGCAAACGATCGCAGGCGCGCGATCAATGGCTCCACGAACTGGTTCAACCGCTCGAGACGCGCACGCGTCGCATCTTCACGCACCTCGACCGTCCGGTTGGCCGTCTCCACGACTTCACGCACCAGCGCTTCGACCTGCGCCACCGTGGCCTGCAGATCTTCCGTCGTGAGCGGTTCGACCTTGAACGCGGGATCCGCGCTGTCACCGCACAACACGGCATGCAACTCACCCACGCAAAGACCCAGGGTTCTCATGCGATCGAAGAACAGCGTGTGCGCTGCATTGCCGGTACCTGCGGCACCGGAGCGCAACTCGCCCGCAAAACGATCCAGGTGATCGAGCGTGAAGGTCCAGGCATCGCCCTGATTGCCGATATGCGCATGCAACGCGGCGAGCGCGATGGGTGCATGACCTTCGAGCTCGCATGTCACATGGCCGGCCAGCGGCGCGACATGACTGAAGCCGCGCTGCGTAAGGAAAGCATTGAGCTCGAGATCGGGATGAATGCCTTCTTCGGCCAGCCGGTATGCCTTCAGGACCAGTCGCTCACCGAGGATCAGTCGGGTCTCGAACTCCTCGTTGGTGCTGACATGCACGGGCTTTAGCACTGAGGTGTCGATGCCGGACAAGACGTTCGTGGGCTGGAATCTGAGCGCGCCTCCCGTGAACGGCAATACTTCCGACCGCGCGATCGATGCGACCACGCCGGCGCAGAACGCCGGATCGCCGAATGCATCGACGAGCACGCCGATGCGCGCGTGCTCTCGCACCTGCGCCAAAGTCCACTCAGCGGTGCGCAACGCGTCGCTGTCGGGCGTGTCGTCCCAGGTAAGCGTCAAGGGCAATGCGAACCGGCGCTGCTCCTCACCCGATTGCGCGTAAACGAACGTGAGCAACGCTTCCTCGTGTTCTCCGCGCCAAACCAGACGTTCGCCGAGCCGCACGCTGACCGGTGCTCCGCCTGTGGTCCGGGCCCAACGTCGCAGACGCATGAATTCGGGCAGCACTTCGCGCTCGAGCTGTTCCAGCGTACGACGGACGACTGCGCGCGTAGCCTGCGTGCGATCCAGACCCAGCAGTGAGTGCAGACCGCTGGTCAGCACCAGGACCGGCAACTCCGAAGCCGGCAGACGTTCGACATGCCAGCTCGGCGGTGTTGCCGATTCGCTCAATGAAAGCCAGAAGAACGCATGCGCCGGCAGCGTCAGGAAATAGGGCAGATCTCCGATGGGCGGGAAGCTGTTGCGACCCGATAGCTCGACGGGGACACGCCCCTTGAATTGCGACAGATCCAGTTCCACTGCCTGTGCCGATTGCGCGAGGTTTGCCACGCACAACACCGCCTCGTCCTGAAAGCGACGCACATACGCGATGATCTTGCGATTCTGGGGCCGGATGAAATCGAGCGTCCCGCGTCCGAAGCACTTGTATTGGCGACGGATCGCGAGCGTGCGGCGTGTCCAGTTGAGGAGCGAGGACGGATCGCGGCTCTGCGCCTCGACGTTGACGGCCTGGTAGCCGTAGATCGGATCCATGATGATCGGCAAGTACAGGCGCTGCGGGTCGGCGCGCGAGAAGCCGGCATTGCGATCGAGGCTCCATTGCATCGGCGTGCGCACGCCATTGCGATCGCCGATGTAGATGTTGTCGCCCATGCCGATCTCATCGCCGTAGTACACGATGGGTGAGCCCGGCATGGAGAGCAGCAGGCTGTACATGAGCTTGATGCGATCGATATCGTTGTTCAGCAGCGGCGCGAGGCGGCGGCGAATACCGACGTTCACCCGCATGCGCGGCTCCTGCGCGTACATCTTGTACATGTAGTCGCGCTCGCGATCCGTCACCATCTCGAGCGTGAGCTCGTCGTGATTGCGCAGGAAGATGGCCCACTGACAGTTATCCGGAATATCGGGCGTCTGGCGCAGGATTTCCGCAATCGGATAGCGATCCTCGAGCGCCACGGCCATGAAAATGCGCGGCATGAGCGGAAAGTGGAATGCCATGTGGCATTCATCGCCCTCGCCGAAATATTCGCGCACGTCTTCCGGCCATTGGTTCGCTTCGGCCAGGAACATGCGGTCGTGATAGTGCGAATCCACCACCGCACGCATCTGCTTCAGGACCATGTGGGTCTCGGGCAGGTTCTCGTTATTCGTGCCTTCCGCGACGCAGAGGTACGGGATCGCATCCAGGCGCAATCCGTCCACGCCCATGTCGAGCCAGAAGCGCATGACATCGATGACCGCGTCGACGACCTGCGGATTGTTGTGATTCAGATCGGGCTGATGCGAGAAGAACCGATGCCAGTAGTAGCGCCGCGCGATCGGGTCCCATGCCCAGTTCGACGTTTCGGTATCCGTGAAGATGATGCGAGTGCCGGCGAATTTCTTGTCGGTGTCGCTCCAGACGTAGAACTCGTGCTCGGTCGATCCCGGCGGGGCTCGCCGTGCCGCCTGAAACCAGGGGTGCTGATCGGAGGTGTGATTGATCACCAGCTCCGTGATCACGCGCAGGCCGCGCAGATGGGCCTCCTGCACGAACCGGCGGAAGTCATCGAGCGTGCCGTAGTCCGGATGCACGTCCCGGTAATCGGCAATGTCGTAGCCATCATCGCGCTGAGGCGATGGGTAGAACGGCAACAGCCAGATGGTGTTGACGCCCAGCTCCTGGATGTAATCGAGCTTCTGGATCAGCCCCGCGAAATCGCCGATGCCATCGCCGTTGGCATCGTGGAAGGCCTTGACGTGCATCTGATAGATGATCGCGTCCTTGTACCAAAGCGGATCAGGTGCAGTTTCATCGACAAGGTCATTGTTGGATGCAGACATGCTTGCGCAATCAATCCTCGAGGCCTACCGCCGGACACCCGTCATATATATGTTCGCTATGCGCCGCAATATCAGCAAAGTCCGGCGTGCCCACCGAGTGCCCTAACGTTCGATATGTCAGAAAGGGTCCCGACGCGAGCGCCGACACGGCGTGGATGAATCATCCAATGCGAATCGGCGAAGCGAGCGCACATCGGCGCGAGCCGCCTGCCTGATCCGCACCTACCGTCTTCCGCGGCCAACGCATTACCTGTAGCCTCGGCTCATCGGTGGATGACTTCACGCAGCGTCGGTCGGCATGCATATCTGTGCTCGATGGTCCCGGCGGCCAATACACGCGCCACTCGCAAACGATGCCGCGGCCCGGACGAGATGCCGGGTGCGGCGCTCGATCACATCACTCGCGTGCGTTGCGCTGTCGCTGTTCCTGACCGGCGCACTTGCCGCAACCGATGTTCCTCCCAAGCCGCCCTGGCAGCAGGAATACTGGGCCAGGTTCGACAACCGCGATTGGACCGGCGCCATCGAATCCGCCGAAGCTCTGGTTGCGGCTGCACGCCCGGCCACACCTGAGAACGCACTGAGACTTGCGGAGGCGTTATCGCTGCTCGGCAACGCCCAGCTGGGCGCTGCGAACTACGCCGCCGCGGAAGCCGCTTTCACCGAGGCGCTGCAACTCACCGAGAAATATTCCGATCGCGGCAGCGTGAAGCTGATCGATCCGCTGCGCGGGCTCGGCTACACACTCGCTGCCCGGGGCGAGCACGCCAAAGCCATTCCCTACATGGATCGTGCGCTGTTGATCTCACGCCGCTCCATCGGCCTGTTCGATGTTTCCCAGGAGGGGTTGCTGCGTCAGCTCGCCACGAGTCAGGCGACCATCGGCGAGCCGGTGGAAGGCGAGAAGCACATGCAGTATCTGCTGCGCATGGGCGAGCATGCGTACGGCAAGAAGAATCAGCAGATGGTCGCGCTCCATTGCATCGTCGGTCGCTGGTATGCGGACGTTGCACAGATGGAACAGGCGCGGCGAGCTTTTCGCGATGCCCTGTCGATCGCCGAAAAGAGCGCCGGCCGCAACGATGTACTGATCGTGCAGCCACTACGCGGCCTTGCGGCCACGTTCACCGAGGAGATCGCCTTGACCGCGGTCGGCATCGATACGCGCAAGGACCGGCTCACCACGAAGCCGGAAGACACGATGAATACTGTCACCGAGCCCTTCAATCCGCGCTACATCCCGGTGGAGGGCGAGCGCGCACTGCTGCGCGCGATCAAAGCGCTCGATGCAGACCCGCACGCCTCACAGGCGCAACTGGTCGAGACACTGGTGCAGACGGGCGACTGGTATCTGCTCAAGATGCAACCCACCAGGGCGATGCCCTTCTACGCGCGCGCCTCATCCATCATCGAGTCGCATAGCGAACAGGAGCTCGGCAGCGCCGCCACATTGCTCAGCTTCCCCATGCCGGTCTATTACACGCCGCCCCCGCTTGCGCTGCGTAACAGACTGCTACCGCCGAATATGGTGACCGAACGTTTCGTGCAGGTGGACTTCACCGTCAATCCGGACGGCACGATCAAAGACGCGAAGCTCGTCGATAAGGACGGAAGCGAGCGGCAGGCTTCGCAGACGCTGGACGCGATCAAGGATGCCCGCTATCGACCGAAGTTCGTAAACGCCAATCCGGTCACGACCGAAGCCGTCAGCTTCCGCCAGCTGTTCCGCGAGCCGAAGAGAGACTCCGAATAACGCTCGCCAACGACTGCGGTCTGGAATTCTCAGGAGGTTCGGTTTTCGGCTGCGCCTGCGACGGCGGCGTGGCGTTCTCCGGTGCAGGCGGTGCGGGATCGTTACTCTCTGCGGGTGCTGACGACTCGGGAGCTGCAGGAGGTTCACCCGTGGATTGTGGTGATGTGCTCGTGTCGTCCGTCGGCGCAACTGCGGGTGTTGGTGCGTTTTCTCCTGCGGGTGCGTTGCCCGCTGCTTCGGCGGGCGGCGCGTCCGGAAGCAATCCCCGCACGATCGCCTGATCGCGAAACTCCACTGCGAGCTTCGCACCGGCATCGCGCAATGCAAGGGCGGTCGCCTGCGTGAGCGGCTGATCACTGGAGATCCCCTGCGCCGGCGCAGTCCCGTATCCGGTGAAGCCCCATGAATCGGCCAGACGTCCGTCCGGGGTGTACACGTTCATGCGGTACTTGATACTGACCGCGTAGAAGGGCGAGCCCGCATCGCGCGGCGTCACGAACGCGTACTCCTCGATGCTCGGCTCCAGGATTGCGCGAATGTCGCCTGCGGCACTGCCGTCGTTCAGGCTCTCGACCAGCACGACGTTCTCGAACATCGCGTTGAGCAGCCGCGTGAGGCCATCGGTCTGAGCACGTCCCAGCTCGACATGCCAATCGGTGCCCGAACGCTCTTCATCGTGCGCGAACGTAGAGAATTCCTGAGGTACGAACAGCGCCACCGACACCGGCAGCTTCACCACCAGCGGGGGCGGGATGTTCGTGGTCGCTACCAGCTTGACCGGCCCGCAACCCGACAACAGCAACAGCGCCGTCGCCGCTGCCGCCCATGTGGCCTTCGCCCTTACCCCTGCCTTCCCCGTATTCATCATCAACCTCGATTTGCGCTCGAAGTCATGGAGCGAGTGCTGCCGCGGAAAGTGCCTGCATGCTCGCGGACTCTTCCTGCGACGGTGACGGCTCGTGTCCGGCATCCCCAAGACGGAACGATGGTCCGCGCCGCTGCGGATCGTGCAATCCGACGAACGTGCCTCCATTCCTGGCGCACAGGATACGCATCAGGGTGGAGAAACGGATGCTCGTGTATTGCGGCGCGTCCGGGCGTACGGGAAATCCGATGGCGTGAATGCGCACGCGACGCTCGCCCGTATCGTCACTGCGATTGAGCACATCGACGCTCTTGATGACTGCGTCGATGGACGGACCGGTGAACTCGTCGCCGAGCACATAAATGCTGATCTTCTTGTCCTTCGACCAATAGGTGCGGATTGCCTCGACGATGCCTTCGATAGGACTCGAATTCGAGAATGCATTCCAGTTGCGGATGCGATCGATCGTGATCTTGCGCTGCTGCGGCGTGTCGGGAATCCATTTGCCGCGATAGCCGGAGAACAGGTAGCCGCCCTCATCGTCCATGACCTGAAACCCTTTCACCTTCGGATACAGGTTCAGGGTCTCCTGCATCTTCTCGATCATCATCTGCCAGCCGTAGTTGACCATGCTGCCGGACGTGTCGATCACGAAGATGATGTATTCGCTGTCGACGGGAATACCGCCGATGACGTCGTCCTTCTTGCGATGAAAACCCTTGCCGAGCACCCGCTTCATTTCTTCGGTCAGGGTCTGTTGCGCCGATGCGAGCTTGCCTTCGAGCGAATTCGCCACGTCCGCTTCCTGTTTGGACGCGAGGTACTTGCCTTTGATGTCGCTCAGATCGCCGCGCAGCCGCGCGACTTTCGCCTTCTCTTCCGACAGCTGTTCCTGACGCGCCTTCAGATCGCGGTTCAGGATTTCGCTCTGACCTGCAATGTCGACCAGCTCGTCCTGCAACTTCACCATCTGCGCTTCGAGATCCTGTTGCGAACGCTCCGATTCGGGCGAACGCATATCGCTCAGCACGAGCAACAGCACCACCGATCCGAGACCGCACGTGATGCAGTCCAGGAACGAGATGCTGAAGATCTCGGTTTCGCGACGGGCGGCACGACGGGAGCTCATACGAGAAGTCCGCTGGCAAACGGGCGACTGGCTTCCAGCCAGACCAGGAACACTGCGCCTCGAGTCGGCGCGTGCCGCTCTTTCCAGCCAGGGGCTAGTGACCAGCGACTGACTGCTTCTGGTCTCATGGCCAATCCTTCGCCGGGCTGATGAACGAACCGCCGGTGCGACGGCTGGCGAGCCAGAAGGCGCCGGGGGCAGAAGGATCGCCTTCCATGGGCATCAGGATCACGTTCAGGGGAACGCTCTTCGGATATTTCGCGAGTGCACGCTCGAAGAATTTCAGTCGGTCATCGCCATCCACGGTCTTCCTGATGAGCGGCGCGCTGGTGCCCTGCGTGGGCAGACCGTCGGTGATCAGAATGACGTTGTCGGGCTTCGGATTGAGCGCATTCAACGCCGAGAACGCATTCTCGAGGCTGGTGCCATCCTTCGGCACGGTCTTGTGCAGGGCGTTGATGGCATCGCCGAGCGCATCCGGATCGTTCACCTTCAGCCAGTCTCCCTGAGAGCCTTCTTTCAAGGCCCAGGTCTGTGTGTTGAAGGCATACAGCTGAAACTGGCTCTCGAGCGGCATTTGTGCGGCGAGCCACTCGACCGTCGATACGGTGCGGCGCCATTTCTCCGAGAGAAGCTTGCGCGCTTCCGACATGTTGCGCATGCGCAGGACGTTGACCACCGTGTCATCGAGCATGCTCGCGGACGCATCGACCATGATCAGGATGTTCTTCCCGCCGACCTTGAGACCCGTCAGATACTGACGATCGCCATCGCCCGTGAATCCGCGCACGCGCGTGCCCGTGGTGTCCGTGCGTTCGCTCGCGCCTTCGAGCCGGCGCGCGCCCTCTTCGAGCGATTTGAGATCGGCCTTCAATCGCTCGATCGCCTCACGTCGCGAGAGCGTTTCCTTGTCGGAATCGGCGAGCTGCACCTTGAGCTCTTCGGTTTCGGCCAGCACGCGCTCGCCCATGCCTTCGGTGCGCACCGCTTCCTTTTCCGTCTCGACCATCGAGTTCTTCAGCATCACCAGGTTCTGATAGCCCTCGAGGACCTGCTCTTCGAGTTGCTGCACCTGGGATTGCAGCTCACGCTTCTCGGCGGATGCTCGCAAGCCGCCCTTGGCGTTGATCAGCACGTAGACGAGCACCACCGACCCGAACGCGCAGGTGATGCAATCCAGGAAGGACATGCTGAAGACTTCAGTCTTGCGGCGCGCCATCGTCTTGAACCAGTTGAATCATTTCGAGCGTCACGCCCGGGGTGCCGAGCCGCAGGCGATCGCCCACGGTGAGAACAGAATTGCCGACGACACGCTCCTCGTTCACGAACGATCCGTACGTGCTGCGGTCTTCGATAACCACCGATCCGTTGCGACGGACGACGGTGCAATGGGCGCGCGAAACTCCGGGCGCCGCAGTGGGCAGCACGAGCGACCGCTCGCTCCCAGGCGACCAGCCGATTGCCAGCGGTCGTTCCGAGATGCGCCAGGCCCGACCCTGGAATAGCACATGGGTGGGACGCAACTGCGTCGGCGTGGACTCGTGCGCGGCTTCGACCGGCGCGGCGGATTCGGCGCGCGGCACTGGCAATTGGTAGACAAGAGCGAGCGATTCCGGCGGACGGCGAATCACATCGCGATACTGAAGCGCACCGAGCGCGGCCGCGCCTTCAGGCAGGATGCGCAGCGTGCAATCGCGCAGCGTTGCGAAGCGTTCGATCAGCCCCGGCAGAGAGGCCACGCGGTGCGAAACACTGAGCTCGATCGGCAGGCCGGCCACACGCGCGTCCTGAACCAGTCGCACGAGCTCAGCGTAGTGCCGCTCGGCCGCTGCAACGAATTGGGCACGATTCATTTCGACCTCGAGCGGCCGATCGCCGAATCGCAATGAAAGATTGATGCTTTCGTTGTGCTGCAGCTGGGCAAGCCATTCGGGTAGTTGATCCTGAAGTCCCTGTTCGTTGGCCGCATCGTGCAGCGGATCGAAGCGGGTGCTACGCACGAAGTTCTCGGCAATGAGTTGCATCCAGCTCTGCTGAAGCGCAAGCAGGCCACGACCCTGAGCAATCTCGTAGCGGCTGCGTTTCAGCCCGCCGCGTTCATTCGCACTGCGCGCACCGACGGACTCGAGCACCGTGAGAATGGCCTGATGCAACTCGAGATCCAGATGCAGCACGCGCGCAGGCGCCGGCTCCAGACTGCATGCCGCCAACGCAGCATCGACGACGCCGGCGACGGGAACCCCCGTCTCGTTGATCACACCGAGCAACAGCCCCAACTGCTCGCGCGTGTAGCCCGCAGGAATCGCAAGCAGCACACCTTCCCCGTCGCTCTTGTACGGGCCGAGCAATTCATTCGCCTGCGCATACGCGACATCAGCCGTCGTGCGCGCCAGCGGGGACGGCCGCACCAACGGTTCGGTGCTGAGTGCGCGCCAGTGATTGGTCTGCGCAAACAGCGGCTTCAGACGCAGACGCGCCGCAGCCCGCACGCCGGTCACGGTCTCGTTGTCTTCGAGCACCGCAACACCCGGGACGGACGCAACCACCACCGGCGCACCTTCACGCTGCTGTGCGAGCGTCAGTCCGGCATCGATGAGTTCGAGGGAAAGCATTCTCGTGGTGATGACAGTGAGGCAGTGATATCAGTGATGACGGCAGGGTGAATGCGTGACAGATCCGAAGAGGCGTACCGGTATCACTGCCGTCACCTTCATCACTGCCATCACCTTCCTATCTGACCTGCATATGCCGAATGAGGTGCTGATCGATCCAGTGATCGGTGTCATGGACGAGCTGCTCCTGGGATTGCTGTAGCTGATGCAGGAAGAACATCAGGATGATGGTGAGCGACAGCGCAACGAACGTCGCGTTGAAGGCGATGCCGAGGCTCGAGGTCACCGAGGTGATGTCGCCCGAGACGGCCTGGTTCGCCTGCAGAAGAGCGTCGCCGATGTGACGCACCGTGCCGATGAAGCCGATGGCGGGAATCGCCCAGGCAATGTAGCGAATCATCGCAAGTCCGGAGTCGAGCCGATCGGCTTCGGAGTCGCAGACTGCCTTCGAAGTCTCCGCCGAATCGCGAATGCTGCGCGTGGCGGCGAAACGATCGAGCGTGCGTTGCAGGGCGCGCACGACCAGCATGGGTTTCTCCGCTTCGGGCAGCGCTTCGAGCTGGCGGGAGTAGTCCTTGGCATCTTCAGGCAGCACCTTGATGCCTTCGGGGACGTGGATGATCTCCCGGTCGAGCAGCTTGCGCTCACGACGGACCAGATACGCCTTGTAGCCGATGATGAGCATCGCCCACACGAAGTGAATGATCTCCGCTTCCTGTTCGACGTCCTTGATCACCAGGAAGAACGACCGCTGCGGCACGTATGCCTTGTCGACCTTCATGCGCTCCAGCTCGGCTTGCGTGATCGCTTCACCCTGCGGGCGAATCCAGGCGACGTAGGTCGCATGGACCGACAGGATGGTGAAGATCAGCGCAAACAGCGTCCATGCGAACTCGCTGGGAGGCTGGTGACGGCGGCGGTGCTGAGGCGAGCTGGCGGTTGCTGTGACCATGAGAGTCTCGATCCGACGCGAAGTCGGTGTCAGATATCCACCGGAAAGGACACGTCGAAATCGGCGCGCACTTGTTCGGAGGGAATGAAACGTTGCGGTGAAGCCTTGTCCTTTCCTTTGTCTGCGCCTGCCTTGTCGGCCGCCGTTTTCTCATCGCCCGGCTTTGCATCGGCAGGCTTTTGATCCTTGTTCGATGCGGGCTTGTCGGCGGCAGCGCTCGGCTTCGCCTCAGCCGCCGCCTTTGTCGCCGGCTCGGCCGCCATCGATGAGGAGGCTGCAAGACTCGCCAACAGGATCATCAGCATGTATCGGGCAGTTCGCATGATCTTCATGCCCCTCTATTGCACGTAGCGGGCGATGCGGAAGCCGACGTCGTTACGTGGCGCATCGCCGAAATCGCGGGCCGACAAGCGCAGATCGGTCACGCTCGACTGCTTCCAGCTCGATCCGCGAATCACATGCGTCGCGCCCTGTGCAGGCCCCAGCGGATCGACGAGCCCCGCGCCCGAATCGATCGTGACAGTGTAGTAGTCGTGGGCCCATTCAGCGACGTTGCCCCCGATGTCGTACAAACCCAGCGTCGAGGGCGGGAATTTTCCAACCGGCGCCGTCACCGCATACCCATCTTCATAGTTCGGCACGATGTCCTGCAGCACCACGCGAGCGGTGTGATCGGCATAGTTACCCGATGCGGGCGCGACGGGCAGCGCATCGCCCCACGGATAGCGACGGAAGTTGCCGTTGCCGGCGTAGCGTGCGACGAATTCCCATTCGGCATCGGTGGGCAGCCGATAACCGTTGGTCATCGGCTTGGCAGGCACGAGCGAATCGCCGTCTTTTACGTACGCAGGCTGAAGACCTTCCTGCTCCGAAAGCCAGTTGCAGTACGCAGCGGCCTGCTCCCACCGAATTCCGACGACGGGCTGATTGTCGAGATTGAGCGTGTTCGGCGGCACGATGCCGGAATGATGGTCGGCCTTGAAGCGACGGAACTCCGCGTTCGTCACTTCGCGAACGCCCACGTAGAAGGCGCGCTTGAACTCGACGTCGTGCTGCGCTTCGTTTGCGCGGCGGCCCGGCTCGCGACGCGGGCTGCCCATCGTGAAGCGACCGAGCGGCATGAGCTTCAGCTGCTGCCCCGCTTTCGTCGTGATGACCGCAGGCGTCTGGGCGAGCCGCGTCTGTTCGGCGGTGAGCAACTGTGTCTGGATGACCTGCGGCAACCCGGGACGCGGCGTCACCGAGGTCTTGTAATCGACGAAGCCAGCCTTGCGAATCTCGATGTCGTGAGTGGTCGCCACCAGCTTCAGCGTCTGATTCACGGCACCAGCCGGTTTGCCATTCACGAAGATCTGCGCATCCGCGGGCTGAGCACGAACCGTGACTTCGCCGAAGATGCCTGCGAGTTGAACATTGACCGTCTGGCGCTCGCCCGCGCCCAGTTGCACCTGACGCGTCGAAGGTTCATAGCCGGGCCGCGCAAACACCACCGAGTGCGCGATGTCAGGACGTACTTCCACATCGAGCGGGGTCTGGCCGCGATACACCCCGCCGATCGATACGCTTGCACCGGGCGGATCGCTGCGCAGGGCCAGTCGCCCATCCGGAAGTCCCAGACGCACCGGGCCCACCGTCATCGGCTCGTTTGCCTTGACCTGCAGATCCGTCGTCCAGTTCTTGAATCCATCCATGCGCAACTCGAGCGGTTGCGTGCCCGAGAGCACCTCCGTCGTAAGCGGCGTCACGCCGCGCGACTCGCCCGCGATCAGCACCTGCGCGCCGGTGGGTTCCGATGTAATGGTGACATTCGCCCACGCGGGCACGAGTGCCGCGGCGAATGTCTGCTTCTTGCCTTCGCCCTGGACATCGACGGTGGCCGTGAAGGGCTGGTAGCGCGGCGCGTTGATCGCAATCTGATGACTTCCGGGAGACAGCTCGAACTCGCCCGGCGCGTTACCGACTTCCTTGCCGTCGATCGAGATCGTGCCCGAGGCAGGCATCTCGATCGCGAGCAGACCGGGAAGCTTCTCGAGGCCCAGCGCGAATTGCTGATTCGCCGCATCGGTCACTTTGATTTTCGTCTGCGCAGGTTTGTACCCCGGCTGCTCCGCGCGCACCGTGTACTCGCCGGGCCGCAGCAGATAGCGCTGCCCGACCGGGATCGCAGGCAAGCCGCCGCTGATCGAAACGTCAGCCTGCTGGGGCGTGGTCGTGACTGCGATCGAGGTCGCAGTGAACACGAACCACAGAACGCCGATGACGCACAGTGCAACGACTGCGAGCACGAGGCGCATCGGATTGAACGACACTTTCTTGCGCTGGGTGCTGGCATCGGTCGCGCGAAAGCGCACAGCGGCAATGGGCTCGGCTTCATCATCGCTTGCACCGCGCAGCCGCATCTCATCGGTGATGATCGGCGGCGCGGTGAGATTGCCGCCGCTGCCATCGTCCACTTCGATCGAGCGCAGACCGTCTTCTTCACCGACGCGCAAACGCGCTAAGCCGAGATTCACCACATCGCCGGACTTCAGCCAGGTCGATCGCGAGATGGGAATGCCGTTGTGGAGAACGCTCGCGCCTTCGGCTGGCTGCACGAACAACTGCTCTTCGTGCATGCCGATCCACGCTTGCGGTCCCGTAGGTTGACCGGCGAGCAGCACCTGGCTGCCTGCACCGCCGACAGCGAGGGGAAAGTCGACGCTGCCGAAATGCCGCGCGCCGAGCGACTCGCGGACAATCAACAAGTCTTCCTGCAGCGCGGACGCGTTCAAATCTTTTCCTCGCAGCGAATCACCACGGGCTCGAGGGCCGTGCCGGGGATTACGTTGATCTCGCGACGTACGTCGCGATAGCCGGGGCGTGTACCTACGACCGTGTAGCTACCTGGTGCTAGCTCCAAAGAGCGTTGCTCAAAGGTGCCGAGCGCACCGACGCGGTAAATCGTCACCTGCGTGAGATTGTCGGATCGGATCGCGATCTGCACGGGCACATCAGCGCGCGCGACCCAGTCGCTCAACGTATCGATCTGTTGCTTGAGGACCGGACCTGCAGGATTCACGGCTCGCGCTTTCTGCAGCGTGTTGCGAGCCGCAGCTCGCACGGGATTGCTGAACAGCCGCTCCGGCTGTGTGAGATACAGCTCCAGCTCTTCGTTCAGCTCCGTGCGAGGTTCGGTTCGTGCGACGCCTTCATTGGCAAACGCCACGGTCGAATCGAGTTGCAGCACCGAACGATATTCCTTCAGCGCATCGGCCCAGCGCTCCTGCGACTCGAGCGAGCGTGCGTTGTCGAGCTTCGCCGCGATCGTACGCGTGCGCTCTTCCTGGTCGATCTGTCTGAGAGCCTCGGCAACTTCCGGCGATCCCGGTCGGACTCGATCGGCCGCATTGAATTCACTGCGCGCCTGAGCATATCGGCCCGCAGACAGCGCATCGAAACCGCGCGCCATCGCACTTGCAAAGGCATCGCCCGAAACGCGCGCGCCGATCCGCGCCAGTCCCTGAGACGCGTTCGGCGCCTCGCTGTCGAGTGAAAGTGCCTTGCGGAAGCTATCCATCGCACCGGTGAGATCGCCTTCCTTCTCCTGGCGCTGCGCGGTCGCGACCAACGCGAGGACTTCATCGATCGTCGTTGCGCGCTTCAGGCCCCGCGTCGCATTCGCGTTCTTCGGATCGATCTTCGAAGCCAGCTCGAAGGCCGCCTTGGCATCTGCGGAACGGCCTTCCTGAAGCGCGGTGTTCCCCACAGCGAGCTGCTGGGTCAGCACTTCACCAGCCCGCGTCTCCAATCCTGCAAGCAAAGGCGGAATGGACTGGAAGTATTGAATGGCCGATGCAAATTCACGGGCTGCGAAATCCTTGTCGCCTGCCGCAAGCGCCTCGGTTACGTGCGTGAAATCCGCGCCACCCCACTGATCCACCGCGCGTTCACGCAGCTTGTTCAGCCGATCATCGATGGCGCTGCGCTGCTCTTCGGCTTCCTGCTTGGCACGGGCCAGCGCGGCGAAATCGAGCTCTTTCTTCGGCTCAGCGACCGGTTCTCCCACTGCAGGCTTGGCGGCCGCGACGGCCGGCCGCGACGGCTGACTTCCTCCGACCCAGCGCGGCAAGGCAAAGAACACGATTCCAATGCCGAGGACTCCGAGCACGACAGCGGCAACGCCGAGTCCGCGACGGAATCCCTGACGCCGCAGATCCTCATCGCTGCGCGTCGCTGCGGTCGTCCGCCGCCATTCGCTGCGCAGCGGCTCGGTCTGCGCGACCGGCGGACGCACGGAAGGCGGAGCCACGTTGTGTCGAGCCGTGGGAGCCTCGAGATTGACGATGCTCAGCGCGGACAACTCTGGAAGCAGTGCCTCGAGCTCGTCCGCCAGCGCAACCATACTGGCCGGGCGATCCGCAGGCGATTTTGCGAGACAGCGATCGACGAGCGCAGCCAGGGCAGGTGCGATCGATGGGTTCACGGCGAGCGATGCGGGCTGCTCGTTGCGAATGCGCTCGACGCTGACGTTGGGATAGAACGGCGGATAACCGCAGAGCAGCTCGTAAAGGAGCACTCCGAATCCGTAGACGTCGTCGCTTGCGGACGCCGGTGCGCGATCGAGCTGCTGCGGACTCATCGTGTACGGCGAGCCAGCGCCCGCAGCGCCGTCGGGCGATTCGTCGATGGCCAGGGCTGTGCCGAAATCCGCGAGCTTCGGCGTTCCGTCCGCGGCAAGAACGATGTTCGTCGGCTTGACGTCGCGATGAACGATTCCGTGCGCATGAGCGAACCCGAGTGCCCGCGCGATCGGCACGGCGAGGCGAATCACTTCAGCGGAGGAGCGTCCCCGAAAGCGCGAGAGGTCTCCGCCAGACAGGTACTCCATCGCAATCCAGACGTGCTGGTCGGAACGAAATAGCCCGTCGACGGACAGAATGTTGGGATGCTCGAGTGCCTTGATGCGATCGAACTCGCGCTGCAATCGAGCGATCGCTTCGGGGTTCTGACCCAGCGCGTCGGAGAGGATCTTCACCGCGACCCGCTGGCCGCGCTCCTGATCCTGCGCCAGCCACACGGCACCGCTTCCGCCCACCCCGAGGGCGCGGACCAAGACGAACCTTGCAGAAAGAGCCTGCCCGCTTTGCACCATGGCCTGATTTTTTTGAACGAAAGAGAAATCTAGGGCGTGCCGCCCGGCGTCGCCGGTTGTGCGGCTTGACCGGACGCCACAGGCGTCGTGACCGGAAGACCGGTTTCGGTCTCGTAGAGTTCCTTGAGCAGCCGCCGCCACTCCTGGTACTGCTCCTCCGCCGTGCCGCGCAACTGCACGGTACGACCTTCCACTTCCACCACCATCGGTTGCACTTCGGACTGGAAGGATTCGCCCAGCTGCTTGAGCGAATCGGAGTGCATCTTCACTTCCGAACCCTTATCGAAACCGCTCTTCACCGCATACGCGCCGCCGAACACGGCGGCCGTCGCTGCGGCCTGACCGACATATGTATTCGATTGGGAGCCCATCACCAGGCCGCCGACGATCGCAGCCGCACCCAGCAGCTTGCGAGTCATTGCGGAGCGCTGTGCCTCGTCTTCGGCTTCGAGCTCGTCGT
Organism: Pseudomonadota bacterium; assembly: GCA_023423935.1. GTDB lineage: Bacteria > Pseudomonadota > Gammaproteobacteria > Steroidobacterales > Steroidobacteraceae > Steroidobacter. The sequence goes on from JAFAEQ010000033.1 coordinate 17,662, forward strand.
AACTGTACCGGCGCCAGTTCGTGTACGACTCGGACATTTTTTCCGAGAACAGCGCGTAGTGATCGTTGACGGTGTCGAGCAGCGCGTAGTCGCGCTCGCGAATCCGATCCATGCGCGCAAGCATCGGATCGTCATCTGCCGGCAGCCGCACAACCTGATACGTGCCCTTCTTCTTATCCGTCGTCAGATACGACTCGAATGCGTAGGGCGCGAGGTCTGAAGCGAAGCGCAGCTCTGAAATGCGACGGACGTTTTCCAGATCCGTACCCACCAGCGTCTGACGGTACGACAGCATGTCGTTGGCGAGCTGCGCGTAGAGATTCTGGAAGGGATCGCGCGGATGGCCCGAGGTGTCCTTGTAGGAACGGGTATCCGCAGGTTGCTCGTACACCTTCTTGAACCATTGCCGCCCGCTCGAATCGGACACGGCCATCTCGAGCTTCAGTGTCATGCCGCTCGATTCGAGAATCTTCCCGGACACCTGGACATCCATCGCGTCCTCATCGACCGGAATGACTCGCACCTGACCCCATTGACCCGAGCCTTCGAGCGTATTGCGGATCTGCATGGCGAAGTAGCGAGCTTCGGCCTTGCGCACATCGGGGAAGATGCGTTCCTTCTCGCGCTTCTTCTCGTCTTCCGGAACGTTCTCATCGAGCAACTTCACTGCCACGTCGAGCAGCTGCGCTTCGGGAATTTCCTCGGATGCCTGGATGGCATTCAGACGCGGCAACGGCCGCGTCTCGTGCGTCATACAGCCGCTGAGCGCGATTGCCGCGAGCAGCACCAGGAGGGCCGGGGATGAAAACTTCGTCTGTTGCATCATGAGAATGCCGCCCGAGTGAGATCAGCTTCCCTTCTTGTACAGGCGATACTCCTGCCAGAGCTTCTCGCGCAGCTCCGGATCAGTTTCCGCCATCGCCGCTTCGCGCAGCTGCCGCGCCACGACATCATCGTCGCTGCCGTCAGGAATGTCCGCCGGCACGGTGTTCGGGCCGCCGCCGCCTTTGGCGCCGCCACCTACACCGCCACCGCCGCCGCTGCTGTTGCCTTGTCCACCGGAGGAGCCTGCGGAGCCGGATCCACGGCCTGAGCCCTGCTGGCCCTGCCCTTGGCCCTTGCCGCCCGCCTGCTCGCCCTGTCCGTTGCCGCCGTTTCCGTTGCCATTGCGATCGCCGCTGCCGTTGCGATCACCTGAACCGTTCGAGTTGCCCGCTGCGCCCGATTCGCCAGACTGCCCGCCAGCCGATCCACCGCCGTTACCCGATCCACCACGACCGTTGCGTTCGCCAGCAATCGTGGCCTGTTCGTCACGCATGCGGCCATCGAATACGCCCATGGAGGCGTCGAATTGCCGATCGATGTGCGCCATCCGTTCCGAGGAGGTCATCGGTCCGCGGCCCGAGCCGCTTCGACCACCACTGCCACCAGCAGTGCCGTCGGGCGATCCGGACGAACCGTTCGCACCACCCATCGTGCCGCCGGCGCTGCCTGGCGAACCCGGCGTCCCGGGCATTCCGCCAGGAAGTCCCGGCGTACCTGGCGCAAAAATCGGAACGTTCGCGCCGGGCAGCCCGACGGAGACCGTCATCGTGGGACCGTTATTGCCGGACTGACCGTCCGCGCCCTTGTTGCCGTTTGCCGAATCCGCGGCCCCAGCGCCCTGCTGCCCGTCGCTGCCCGATGCGCTGGATCCGTCTCCATTCGAACCGGTGGATGCCGATTGGCCACCGCCGTTCGCATCAGATCCAGCGCCACCGGTCGCGCCGCCTGCCTGCCCCGCTGCGCCCGGCTGCCCAGCTGCGCCGTTCGATCCGTCGCCGCCTTGCCCGGCTGCTCCGCCCATCTGCGTGGACCCGTCGCCCTGAGCGTTGACGCCGCCCATTTGCGCGGAGGCATCACCCTGACCGTTCATGCCGCCTGCCGATCCGGCAGATGCACCAGCACTCTGTCCCGCCGCGCCCGCAGCGCCGGCTTGTCCTCCGGCTTGTCCCTGAGCTTCGCCGGCGCTACCCGCGGTCTGTCCCGCGGCACCCTGCGAATTGCCGGACGCACCGCCGTCTCCTTGCGCTCCGCCCTGCATACCGCCCGCGCCGTTCGCGGACCCGGTGGCTTGCGCCGCGCCGCCCATCTGCGCGCCATCGCCACCTGCGCCGTTGGCCGATCCTGCTGCGTTTGCGGCAGCACCCGACTGGCCGTTAGCCCCGCTCGCGGCCCCGCCCATCTGACCTGCTTGCCCAGCCGCTGCACCGCCGTCGGCTCCAGCGCTACCGCTCGCGCCAGCCGAGCCGCCAGATGCTCCGCCGGTCGCACCCATGGAGCCTGCTGCGTCGCCTGCTTGTCCGGACGCATCTCCGGAAGCGCCCGAAGCGCTGCCCGATTGGCCCGCCGCATTCGCCTGCGCGCCACCGCCGGACGCTCCGCTCTGTCCGCCGGAAGCCCCGCCTGCCGCACCGGAGGCATCAGATCCTTGAGCACCACCCGCGGCGCCGGAAGAACCTGACGCGCCTGAATTGCCGCCGCTCTGACCTTGACCGCCCGAAGCGCCCTGAGCGCCGCCCGCGGCACCGGACTGCCCCGAGGAACCGCCTTGCGCTCCTGCAGCTCCACCTTGCGCCCCCCCCTGTGCGCCCGCAGCGCCGCCGGCACTTCCGCTGGCACCGCTGCTCGCACTCGCGGTCTGGGCGCCGGACGCGCCGCTCGAGCCCTGGAAAATACTTTCACTTGCGCTGGGCGGGCCGCTGCCAGGCATGCCGCCCTGGGTGTCTGCGCTGCTGCTGCCACTCTGCCCATCAGATCCTGCAGCGCCACCGCTGCTGCCGCTCGGCAAGTCCATGCTGGGTGTTGGAATTCCCCCAGCGGAAGCTCCGCCTCCTGGAGAAGGCAGGCCGAGTGTTGGACGTGAGTCGCCGCCCCCGCCGCCGGACTGCCCGCCCGCGCTTTGCGATCCGCCACCCGTCTGGCCACCACCCATGGAACCCCCACCGGCTTGGCTACCGCTGGCCTGACCGCCACCGCCCTGACTTCCTCCTTGCGAACCACCCGCACCACCGTCGCCACCAGCAGCGCCGGGGGTACCTCCTGCCGTACCCGCAGAGCCGGACGATCCGCCGCCGCTTGCGCCACCGGAAGAACCGCCCGATTCGGAGCCACCTGGCAAGCCCGTTGAAGGCAGACCCATCGAACCTGAAGCGCCGCCCGATGCGCCGCCTTGCGAACCTGACGATCCACCCTGGGAACCGCCCTGCGCGCCGCCGGATGAGCCGCCTTGCGCCCCACCCTGGGATCCACCAGCCTGGGATCCGCCTTGCGATCCTCCCTGCGATCCGCCTTGCGAACCTTGTGACCCTCCCTGCGATCCACTCGCGCCGTCTGATCCGCCGCTCGAACCGCTGCTCGAGCTCGGCAAGGACGGACCTGAGGGCATCGACGGCGCGGATGCGCCGCCGGTCGAGGACGGCATGGAGGGCATCGATGGCATGGACGACGGCATCGAAGGGACCGACGGCATCGACGCGCCGCCACCTCCGCCGCCGGAACTGCCCGAGGGCATGCGTGAGCTGCTTGCACCGCCCGAGCTGCCGCCACCGGACGGCATGCTCGAACTGCTGCCGCCGCTCGAACCGCCGGAGGAACCGCTGGAGCCGCCGGAAGAACCACTGCTGCCACCCGACGAACTGGGGGGCGTCGAGGAGGGCATGCTGGGCGAAGACATCTGTTGGTCGGCGCAGCCTCCCATCAGAAAACTCGAGACAGCGCCGATCGCTGCCACCTCACTCGCGACGACGAGCAGCCGCTTGATGGAATGGCTTCTGTTCATCGCCTCTCTCCCGGTGACCCACAGCCCAAAGCCCAATAGCGCGTGAGGAGAACCCCGCCGTGGTTCCCCGGCCCGATCCTGCGACCGCACAGCTGAACGAGCGCTGACCATCGGCAGCGTTCGGTTTGCAAGTGAGCGTGGATTGAAAGTGGATTCATCAGCACTCGTCAGCGCACTCATCCGTCGTGCCGACGCCAGAGCAGTTCGCGAGATCTGCAGAGGTCGACTTCGGTCGGAGTCTTTGGGACGACGCGTAGTGCCTCGTCTCAAACAAGTGCATGTCTCATCAGCAAAGGTGTGCAGCTCACGCCGCACGCGTCAAGTCACGGCGTCGTCGCCTTCAGCTGGCGCGTCGTCGCGTCCGCATCGTCCTCGGCACCGATCAGAAAGGACTTCAACTGGCCCGCAAGCCGATCACACGCCGTGCTCTGCACCGGCGAGATGATCGGAATCGGCGCCACTGCACCGATCATCACCGAGGTGCCCTTCACATCGGTACTGACCGTTCCGGCGCTCACCCCATCGCGCAGATCCCACACGGTGGCCTCGTAGTCGGATTGCTTCTCCCACCACCCGAGACCCAGACACCCTGCGCCACCGGGGCCGACGGCGCAGGCGATGCTGCCCCCACCATCGGTCTTTTGGGTGACACCATCGACCCACACGATGAAACGTACGCCCAGCGCGCTGACTCGTTCAGCAACACCGGGCCGGGAAAGAAAGTTCGTGAAGCCCTGCGGATTTACCGGGGCCGTACTCGGCTCGAGCCAGGGATAGAAGGCATCGATGAACTGCGAGCCCGCATAGATCTGGAACGGCTTGTTGGCCAGATTGCTGCGGGGTTCGGACTTGCGGCCCTTGCGCACATTCCAGGCGTGCTCCGCCGAGAAGGACTGCCCGACGAGTTCGCGCTCCAGACAGTCGAGGAATTTGTTCTCGGTGCCGGTGCCTTCGAGATGTGGCTTTGCAAGGAGCACGACCGCCTCATTGGAGGCGATGCGCGTGGGTGCATCGCGGACTTCTTCGATCTTCGCCGTCATGCAGCCACTCAGCGAGGCCATTGCAACGAGCGCGCCGACGGAACTGAAACCGGCTCTGTATGTGCTGCCGCTGTGACATATACGTGCGAGCAAACCGGCGGCGATCGGTCTGCACTGCTGGCCGTTCTCGAGGCGGCCAAACTTCTCTCGCGACATTCTCGATCTCCAGGAATGAAAGAGGTGGGTCCGTCCTGAAGTTTCTGCCACTGTCGGCCGGCGCGTTTACGACGAGAGTCGTCAATGGCTGTCGACCTCGATCGAGTATACGCCAAGCATTGTTCGGGCAACGGCGGAAAACCGTACCGCGATTTACAAGTGCAACAAACCCGATCGGCCATTCGCTCTGCGGTGACGTCAGATCAAACTCATTTGTTCCGGACCTCGGCGTGGCGGTCGAAACAGCGACATGTTATGTACGAAGCGCTCGCCTGTAGCGAGTCCGTACCGGCGACATGCTGCACTGAATCGACTGCTCAGTAGCTCAGCATATTCGCCTTGGCCGCGCTGACGCTTTCCCCAGGAAGAGTCATAGTCGCGACCGTCGCGCATCGCACGCATGCGACTCATGACATGCCCGGCCTTCAAAGGTTCGTGCGTCTGCAACCATTCCTTGAACAAATCCTTGATCTCGTACGGCAAGCGCAGCAACACGTAACCGGCGGATCTCGCACCGGCCTGCGCTGCGGCCTTGAGAATGTTCTCGAGCTCGAAATCCGTCAGCACGGGCACAACGGGTGCGACCATGACTCCTACAGGGATCCCCGCGGCAGTCAATGTCCGGATCGCGCGTAATCGTGCAGACGGCGATGCCGTGCGCGGCTCGAGCGTTCGTTTCAAATCATTGCTGAGCGTCGTCACGCTCATGAACGCATGTACCAGTCCGTCCCGGGCCATCGGCGCGAGCAGATCGACGTCGCGTTCGATCATGCTGCTCTTGGTGATGATCGACAGCGGATGCCGATAGCGCGCCAGCACCTCGATAATGCTGCGCGTAACGCGATACTCGCGTTCGATGGGTTGGTACGGATCGGTGTTTGCGCCAATGGTGATCGGCGAACATCGATAGCCGGGCGCGGCAAGCTCGTCCTCGAGGAGCCGCGCAGCGTCCTGTTTATAAAAAAGCTGGGTCTCGAAATCCAGACCGGGAGAAAGATTCAGATATCCGTGCGAGGGACGGGCGTAACAGTAAATGCACCCGTGCTCGCATCCCCGATAGGGATTGATCGACTGATCGAAGCCGATGTCCGGAGACTTGTTGCGACTGATGATCGAGCGGGCGGGATCGGGTCGTACCGACGTCACGATCGCCGGCAACTCCTCATCGAGAATGCCCCAGCCGTCATCCACGGCTTCGACACGCGTGGTTTCGAAACGGCCTTCTGGATTACTGACGGCGCCACGGCCGGTGCGTGGTGCAGGGCGAGTGGGAGGTGCCATCGAGGCACTATACTGGATATAAAACCAGTCTCAATCAGACGAGTCAGTGCACCGCGCCGGCAGCCGCCGGGGTCGCAGAACGAGCGAGCGGACAGCGGAAGTTCACCTGCAGCTCGGTGCCATTGGCCGAGCTGATCTGCAGCTCGCCGTGCAGCTGACGCACGAATGCATCCATCAGGGAACGACCGAGTCCGCTGCTGCCGTCTCCTTCCGTGTCCTGATCGAAGCCTTTACCGTTATCGCGCACGATGAGGTTCATGATCGTGTCGGACTGACGCGTCATGATCAGCTCAATCCGCCCACGCTCCACTCCTTCGAAGGCGTGCTTGTAAGCATTGGTGATCGCCTCGGTGACCAGCAATCCGAGCGGAACCGCGATATCGGGACCAATCACCTCGTCCGGCGCATCGACCGTCAGATCGATCTCGCGCTGACCTGCGAGTCCACCGCGACGCAGTTCGGCGCACAGATCGTCCAGGAACCAGCGCAGATTCACTTCCTGCAAGTTCTCCGATTCGTACAGCCGGCGATGCAGCGTCGCGAGCGCGTTGATACGGCTGCGCGCCTCGGCGAACGCGGTTTCGGCTCGCGGATCCTTGATTCGCCGGGCGTGCAGGTTGAGCAGACTCATCACAAGTTGCAGATTGTTCTTCACGCGATGATGGATCTCGCGCACCAGCATTTCCTTCTGAGCGAGCGAGTCGCGCAGCTCCGCTTCGCGTTTGGAAATCAGGTCCGCCATGCGGGTGAACGTCTCGCCGAGACTGCGGATCTCCGCAGGTGCCGCAATCGCTCGTTCGGGACGGACGTTGTGCCGACCCGCCGCGTACGCTGAGGTGATCCGATCGAGATAGGTGATCCAGCGCACGACGAGATGCTCGATGCCGAACCACACGACCGCGATTGCGAGCGCCCACATCAAAAGCGGCGTCAACACGCCCCAGGCTACCTGCAACGCGAGCGGCCCCATCGCAGCGAGCAGCGGCGTGCCTAGAATTACGAAGATCCGACCATCGAGGAGCGGGCTGATCGCATACAACCGCCAGGTCCCGTCGCGACCGCGCGCGGTGAAAGTCTGCGTGCGCGAATGCAGGTGCTCATCGATCAGTTCATCGCGCGGCAACCCCAGCAGCAGCGGCGACTGCTCGGCGCGGGAGGTGATCAGATCGCCCTTGCCGTCGAGCAATGCCAGCGCAGTGTTATCGGCGGAGGCTGCACGCTGATAACGCCGCGTGACCCAATCCAGCCCGATAAACAGCGCGACGCTCCCGTCGATGCCCCCCGAATCGTCGACCAGAGGAACGGCGGTGACCATGCCCCACTCCTCGAGCCAGCGACTGAACACCAGATCGCTGACTACGAACGCATCACCGGACATCACATCGCGGAACCAGGGGCGGTCGGCAACATTCACCACCGCTTTAGTCGGCCCCGAAGTGCACGTCAACGCGCCGTGCGCATTGACGACAGCGGCGCCCGCGTACTGGTCGAGCCCACCGATCGCTCGCTGCAAAGCGCGACGGCACGCGGTCCCGCGCCCTCCGCGAACATCCGGTTGTGCGGCGAGACTGGTGAGGATCTCTCGCGAGGCGGAGATCATGTTCTCTTCTTCATTGGCCGCAAGCTGCGCCGCTTGCGCAAGATTCTGCTGGAGATAATGAAGGCTGCTGTTGTAGCCCGAGACCGCTTGCAGTACGGCCAACACGCCCGGGGCAAGCATGGCAATGCCGACGATCAGGACCAGTCGCGGCCGCAGACCTGCATTGCGACCCCACCAGCGACGTGGCTCGGGAACGAGCTTCTGATTCTTCATGGGCGACGCGTTCGTGAGCGCCGCTTCAAGGCCTGTTAGCACTCATTGCTAACCGCCCTACACTGCTTTGGCGCGGCTCAGCGTGATGTTCGCGTTTTCAGCGCGAGTGTCAACGGCAGAAGATGCCTCTGCGACGAACGCTGCGTCCTCGCCGAGCAGCTCGACGAGACGATCGCGGGCGCGCGCGATGCGGCTCTTGATCGTACCTACGGCTACCTGGCAGACATCCGCAGCCTCTTCGTACGACAGCCCGGTCGCACACACGAGCACCAGCGCTTCGCGCTGATCGTTGGGCAGTTCCTGCAGGGCGCGATTCAGATCGCGCAGATGCAATCGTGCGTCGTGCATCGGCGCGACGGCGAGCTGCGCTGCGCACACGCCTTCGGGATCTTCGACCTCGAACTTGCGGTGTCGCAGCTCGGAGTAGTAACAGTTGCGCAGAATCGTGAAGAGCCAAGCCTTCAGATTGCTGCCCGACTGAAACTGCTCCCGATTGGTCCACGCCTTCAAGACGGTGTCCTGCACGAGGTCATCCGCGCGCGCAGGGTCTCCACACAGAGAGCGGCCGAACGCACGCAACGCCGGCAGCAGTGCCGTGACCTGGTCGAGAAATGGATCGGAGGCGGTCATATTCATTGGCATCGGCCGCTTCAGGACCCGCGCTCCTTGTCTTCCAGCTTCTTCAGCAGCGCCTTGAACTCATCGGGCACCGGCTCATCCATGACATCCGTGAACATGCGGCGCAGCCGATTGGACAGCCAGTCTGGAACCTGCTCAGCTGACGAATCGGCGGAGACGGGCTCGACCGGATCTGGCTTGGTCTTTTCACTCATGATCATGGCTGCGTCAGAGACCGCCGGCGCTGAATTCCGGCACAAGGTACTAATTTCGTTCTCAAGGAGGCGCACGTGTCCGAACGCGGTGCAACCGGAAAAGTTCCAGCTATAGGGAACATTCCGACCCCTTCGCTCATATTAGAGGCACGCCAGTGGCGCACGTTCAAGCGCGCGCCTTATCCAATCTCAGCGACCAAGAACGACGGAGTCCTCTTTCCATGGCCCTAGCCCATGCAATCGCCGAGCATTTGCCCTACTTGCGCCGTTATGCGCGCGCACTGACAGGCACCCAGCAAAGTGGGGACGCGTACGTTCGAGCCTGCCTCGAGGCCATCGTCGCAGACACGTCCGTACTGGGTGACGATGTGCCCCCGCGTGTGGGTCTGTATCGCCTGTTCCATCGACTATGGGATACGACGAATATCGATGAGCGACCGGCCACTGCCGGCGCGACCCGCGATCAGGTCGAGCGGCGGCTCAAGGAACTCACGCCGGCGCATCGCCAGGCACTGCTGCTCACGGCAATGGAAGGTTTCAACCCTTCCGAAACCGCCCGCATCCTCAACGTCAGCGAGGATCAGGTTCGCGAGATGACGGGACAGGCCGTCCGCGAGATCTCTGCGCAGCCGAGCATCAAGGTGCTGATCATCGAGGACGAGCCGATCATCTCGCTCGACCTGCAGAGCATCGTTCGTGAAATGGGCCACCAGGTCGTTGCCACGGCCACCACGCGCGATGAAGCCGTGCGCGAAGCACGTCGTACTGAACCCGGCCTCGTGCTGGCGGACATCAAGCTCGCCGATGGCAGCTCGGGCATCGACGCCGTTCGTCAGATCCTGAGCGAAGTGGAAGTACCGATCGTCTTCATCACTGCCTATCCTGAGCGACTGCTCACCGGCGAGCGCCCCGAACCGACCTTCCTCGTCACCAAACCGTTCGTGCCGGAGACCGTGCGAGTCGCCATCAGCCAGGCACTGCTCTTCACCTGACGATCAGATCTCCAGTTGACGATGCAACAAAAAGGGAGCCAAGCGGCTCCCTTTTTTCATTGCCATGGATGTGTCCGTCAGACCGGCGGCCGCCCGCGCAAAGCGCCTGCAACGAGCGCGACGAGCGTCAGCACCAGGAACACGAAGAACAGAATCTTGGCGATGCCGGCGGCGGCACCGGCAATCGTGCCGAAGCCAAGCACCGCGGCAATGATCGCGACAATGAAAAACGTAAGTGCCCACGACAGCATGTCTACCTCCTCGGTGACTATTCAATAGCGTCGCGAAATCAACGTTCGGCGCGAGTACCGGTTCCGCGAATCACTCTCTTGCGGTAAATCACGACCGACGAATCAATCAGCGTTTTCGCCCACGGAACTCGAATGACATCGTGCACGTTTCACCGACCGCGGACGCATCGATGTTCTGGTCCGCGCGAATCAACGAGCGGAGGCACACGATGAATCTGAAGCACCTGATGCTGGCAGCACTCACCTGTACGATGACCCTGGGAATCGCAGCTTGCGAGAAGAAGGGCCCTATGGAGCAGGCAGGCGAAGAAGTCGATGAAGCGATCGACACGATGAAGAACGGCAGGGAATCGACGTCGAGCAAGCTCGATGATGCCGCAGACGACGTTCGCGAAGGCGCGAGCGATGCGGCCGACGAGCTGAAGAAGGACTGATCGAACTCCCACAGGCGCGCTCGTGCACCGCTGCATGGAATCGCGCAATTACTTCCCGAGGGATGCGGCGAGGTCATCATGACACGCCGCATTTCTTTCGGCCCGCTCCTGCGTCGCTTCGCCGTTGTGGGCTGCGCGTTCGCCGCCCTTCTCACGTCTTGTGCGAGCCCACAGGTACGCACCCTCCAGCCTAGCGAATCGATCGGCGCTGCCGTGGTCACGGCCACGGGAGCCATCTCGGGCACCCGCGCCGAGCGCATCGTCGGACGAAGACTCGGCCCGCGCGACGAAGACGCTCGCACGCTCATCGAAGCGTTCCAGGCGCAGGCCGAGGCGCCCTTGGTTGCAGGCAATCGCGTCAAACTCCTGATAGACGGCCCACAGACACTCACCGCGATCCGCGCTGCGATCGAAGGCGCGCGCTCCAGCGTCCATGTCGAGACCTATATTTTCGCGGACGATGAAGTGGGCCAGCAGTTCGCGGACCTTCTGATCGCGCGCAGACAAGCGGGACTCGAAGTGCGCGTGCTGTACGACGCGGTGGGCAGCATGACGACCCCGGCGCGCTTCTTCAAACGCATGCGCGATGCAGGCGTCGAGGTTCGCGAGTTCCGGCCGCTCGACCCGATCCGCACACCGCTCGCATGGAAGATCAACAATCGCGACCACCGCAAGATCGTCGTTGTCGATGGAAGCACGGCCTTCACCGGTGGAATCAACATCAGCTCGACGTACGAGAGCTCATCGTCGACCCGACCCGGCCCCAAGCAGGGCGTCGACAGCGCATGGCGCGATACGCATGTGGAACTCGACGGACCGGTCGCCGCACAGTTTCAGGCGCTATTTCTCTCCACGTGGACACGCGCCGGCGGCAAGGTCGATGAATCTCGCGGATCGTTGTTTCCGCAGATTGCCACTCAGGGCAATGACCTCGTCGCAGCGGTGGCGAGCGACGCGGACGACAAGTCGGAGACGCGGATCTACGCCAGTTATCTTGCCGCGGTACGGCACGCCTCGACCCGGATCTGGCTGACGAATGCCTATTTCGCGCCCAACAAGGAGTTCCGGCGGGCATTGATCGACGCAGCAAAACGCGGCGTCGATGTACGACTGATCGTACCGGGGTTCACCGATTCGGGACTGATCCTGTACGCCTCGCGCAGTACCTTCGACGAATTACTCGCCGGCGGAGTGCGCATCTACGAGCAACGCTATGCGTTGCTGCATGCCAAGACGGCCGTCTTCGACACTGCGCTTTCGCTGGTGGGCTCGGCAAACCTCGACATGCGCAGCTTCCTGCACAACAACGAGGTCAATGCCGTCGTCGTCGGACACGAATTCGCCGAACGGATGGAAAGCGTCTTCGAGCGCGATCTGAAGGACACCCGGGAACTGCATCTCGAGAGCTGGCGCAAACGACCATTCATGGATAAGTTGAAGGAACGGGGCAGCCGCCTTTTTTCCTATTGGTTATGACCATGAAAGCTCTCGCCGTAGGTCTGGCAATCGTAAGCGCGATCGGCTGGCAGCTCTGCCACGCCGAGGAAGTCACCGAGGAACAGGTGCTCGAACTGGAACGCAAGTGCGAAGAGGCACGCGAAGCCAGGCTCAAACCGCTACGCGAGGCGGAGATCGCACGCTGCAAAGCAGACAAGCGCGCCGATCCGGCCTATTGCGAACGCTTCTATCGGGACTTCGGCGATGCGATCAAGACGGAGTCAGGCGTGAGACCGCGCATGTTCAACGATCTGCCGGAATGCGTCGCCGCATTCAATGCGCGCAAGGGACTGGTCAAAGACTGATCAGCCCTGAGGAAGCTCCGATTTTTCGACTTCCCCGACCTTCACGAATTGCAACTGTCTGAAATACAGCGGCGATCGAAGCGGCTGGTACTACAAAGGGCGAATTGATCGGAGGTTACCTAACGCGGATCTTCGAAGCTCTGCCGACCGCTGGTATCGAATTGACGTACGACCGTCCGACTCGTGTAGCGCGCCCAGAGGCCTGACGACCAAGTCATGACCTGGCCGCTCGAGCTCCGTACCTTCTCGAGCCAATGCTTTGCCCAGGCGAACTCGAGCGCGAGAATCGCAAGCCCCGCCGGAATGACAACGATCGCAGGCCCGGGTAGCACGATCATGCACACGCCCAGGAGCACCACGGTGCCGCCGACGATGGCGATCGCGATGCGACGAGCCCACCTGTAAGTCACTTTCAAGAAATTCGACACGGCGCTTCTCGCTTATCCATGTCGGTCAACGAAGAAATTCCGCGATCAGTTCCGCGACCCGTTCAGGCTGCTCGTGATGCAGCATGTGTCCCGCATCGGCGACGGTCGCGAGCGTCAGCCTTCTAAAAATTCCATGGAGTCTGTCCGGCGTCAGCTCGGAGGCCAGACGCTTGACGTGCTCGGACTGATCGCCCATCACGAACAGGACGGGCGCAGTGATCTCGCGCCAGCAGGCTTCGACCTGGTCGCGCTGATACAGAAAGGGACTCACTCGCTTGTGCCGGGGATCGGCACGCAATTCGATCCGGCCATTCTTCTCATGCGCCCAGGCTCGCGCGATGAAGTCGAGCCGATCTGGATTCGTTCGAGGATTGCGGCGCGCGAGCACACGAGCGAGCTGCTCGTAACTTTCATAGCTCATGAACTGCGTCCCCTGCCGCAGATCGTCGAGCCATTCCCGATACCGTTGGGGCGCTTGGGACACCTCGCTACGCCGCAAGCCCAGACCTTCGAGGTTCACCAGGCGACGCACCCGCTCGGGCCGCAGGCCGGCGTACATGCTGGCTACATTCCCGCCCATGCTATGGCCGACGATGTCGACGGCAGCGCCTGGGGCGAGCTCATCGAGCAGCGCTTCCAGATCCGCGAGATAGTCCGGAAACCAGTATCCGTCGGCCGCCCACTGCGTACGACCGAACCCGCGTGCGTCGAAAGCGACGTAGCTGCGATCCGGCGGCAGGTGATCGAGGACGAATTGCCAGGTCTCGCTCGTATCGCCCCAGCCATGCAGCAGGACGATAGGCTCCGGATCGGAACCGTGCCAACGATAGAGGTGAAAGCGCAATCCGCGAACGGTGATGTCGTCACGCCGGGGCGGACGTGCTGCGGCGTAGCCCATGCGGTTCTAAGGATCGACGACTTCGAGAAGAGGGCGCCCGACCGGCGGGGTCAGGCGCCAACACGAAAGACATTACTCCGGCAGGCGCACGATGCTGGCGGCGGCTTCAAAGGTGTTCTCCTCTGCTGCCGGCGTGCTCGACACATTCTGAGGAGCAGGCGCAGCCACTGCGGGCTTTGCCTTCCTGACCTTCGTCTTCGCCTTCTTCTTGGCCTTAGCCTTCTGAGGCGTGCGCACTATGCTCGCTTTCGCGCGTACGCCGCCCTTCTTGGCCTTCTTGCTCTTCTTGACCGACTTCTTGACCGACTTCTTCTTGGCGACTTTTCCGGCGCCCTTCTTCGCGCCCTTCTTACTCGCCTTCTTCTTACCCGACTTCTTCTTCGTAGCCATGCGTCACCTCCAGGATTAGTCCCCTTCGCCTCGATGCTATCGCACATTTCACTGCGTGTTAGCCGATTTCGATATTACACGCACCATCGTCGCTGGTGCATGATGCGCGCAGCCACTCTTCGTGATTGAGCACTCGTCCGCCGGTATTGATCGAACAACGGGATGGGCAGCGGGATGGATGAGCGCGAGCTCAATGGGCGAGGAGAGGGACAAAGATCCGTCGAGCGCCAGCGAGCCTCGGCTCGTTCGCAACCGCCATGAATACCAACGATTCGAACCTCGACAGCATCGTTCAACAGGCTCAGGGGCTGGGCCCGCACGAGCGCGCAGCCTTCATTCGCCGGGTGTGCGGGTCCGACGAGACATTGCTCTCGCGCGTACTCGTCGCGCTGCATGAACAAAGCGCGGGCGGATCGTGGGAAGACCTCGAACAGGACTGGGATCGTGCGGACGCCGTCATCGAACCGATCGAAGGGCAACGATTAGGGGCCTACCGCATCGTGCGCAAGCTCGGTTCCGGAGGCATGGGCGATGTCTATCTGGCCGAGCGCGCCGACGAGGAGTACCAGCAGCAGGTCGCAATCAAGCTCGTTCGAGCGGGAGCCTTCACTCCTCAGGTTCAGGGTCGCTTGCGCACCGAGCGGCAGATCCTTGCGCAGCTGCAGCATCCCAACATCGCCCGTCTGCTCGATGGCGGACGAGCACCCGACGGCACGCCCTATCTGGTCATGGAGTACATCGATGGCGAGCCTATCGATGTGTATTGCGACCGTCGCCGGCTTCCGCTTGCCGAGCGGATCGCGCTGGTGCGGACCGTGTGCGCCGCCGTGCATTACGCCCACCAGAATCTGATCGTCCATCGCGATCTGAAGCCCAACAACATCCTGATCACCCCGTCCGGCGAGGTGAAGCTGCTGGACTTCGGCATCGCCAAGCTGCTCGATGCACGCCATTCGGCCCACACCGTGGCGGTGACTCACATCGATTACCGCGTGATGACGCCCGCACACGCCAGTCCGGAACAGGTGCGCGGCGACGCCATCACCACCTCCAGCGACATCTACGTCCTGGGAGTACTGCTGTTCGAGCTCCTGTGCGGTCGCCGCCCGTTCCAGCTGGTGGGCAGCCGCCTCACCGACATGGAAAAGATCATCTGCGAGCAGGAGCCGCCGCTGCCGAGCGCGATGGTTGAAAAAACCGCGACCGAAGCGCCCGAACTGATGGCCGACATTGCTACCTCGCGCTCGACCACTGCGGCGCGGCTTCGCAGGGATCTGCGCGGCGATCTCGACAACATCGTGATGATGGCGATGCGTAAGGACCCGGCACGTCGCTACACCTCCGCGGAGCAGCTTTCGGCCGATCTGCAGCATCACCTGTGCGGCCAGCCAGTCATGGCCACGAGCGATAGCTGGGCCTACCGCACCCGGAAGTTCGTGGCCCGGCACCGCGCTCCCGTAATCGCCTCGGTGCTGGGCGTCCTGCTGCTGGTCGCCTTTGCAATCGTCACGCTGGTACAGGCACGACGCATCGCGCACGAACGTGACATCGTCGCTGCCGAGCGCGCCCGGGCGGAGCAGGTGTCCTCGTTCCTGGTCGAGCTTTTCGAGCTGTCCGACCCGTCGAAGAGCCGCGGCAACCAAGTCACTGCGCGCGAGCTACTGGATATCGGCGCCCGCCGCGTCAGCGTCGGACTGACCGATCAACCCGAAACGCGTGCCACGTTGCTCGGCACGATCGGTCGGGTCTACAGCAGTCTGGGGCTTTACGGGGACTCGGTCTCGTTGCTGCAAGAGTCGCTGCAGTCCCGGGTCGCGATCTATGGCCCGAAGCACGATCGGGTTGCCGAAGCGCTGCTCTCACTGGGAAACGCTCTCTGCGAGCAGGGCGAACTGAAGGGGTGCGAAGAGCAGCTGAGCGCAGCACTGAAAATGCAGCAGGAGCTCCAAGGTTCGACCGCGATCGAGGTCGCGCCGACCCTGCACTCCTACGCGCAACTCGCCCAACAGCGCGGATCGCTCGAAGTCGCCGAGCGCTACTACAACGAAAGCCTGAATCTGTATCGGCGGCACGGACAGGAGCGCTCGTCCCAGGCCGCCTCCGTCATGAACGATCTGGCCGGACTCTTTTCCTATCGGGGCGACTTTGCCAAAGCCGAAACGCTCTACCGCGCCGCGCTCGACATCGACCGCCAGGCGCTGGGACAGGATCATCCCCAGGTCGCCATGCACGTGCACGACATCGCAGTGGCACTGCAGATGCAAGACAAGCTCGCGGAGGCCGCGCCGCTGTATCTCGAGTCGACCCGCATGCTCGAGCGCATCCTGGGTCCGACACATCCGCACACACTGGATGCGATGGCCAATTACGGACGCTACCTGCGCCGCACCGGCGACCTCGATCGCGCCGAGCAGGTGCTGAGCGAGGTTCTCGATAACGATCGCATTGCCCGCGGCTCCCGACACATGTTCGTCGGCCACGATCTGGTGAGTCTGGCAAACGTGCGCATCGATCGAGGCAACTTCAACGGCGCCGAAGAAGATCTCAAAGCCGCACTCGACATTTATAAGGAGCAGCTCCCACCCGAGCACCCCTATCTCGCGTCCGCACTGACCGCATTGGGCCGCGCCGCACTGGGACAGGGACATCTCTCGGAAGCAGAAACCGCGCTGCGTCGCGCACTGGAGATCGCGGAGAAATCGCTCGCCCCCGACAGCGCGCCCGTCATGATCGCCAAGAGCGCGCTGGGCCAAGCGCTGTACGCCCAGAATCGCCCGGGCGATGCGGCACCGCTGTTACGCGAAAGCTACCCCATCCTGCTGAAAACCCAGGGCATGAATGCCGCGGTCACGCGCCAGGCGCGGGAGATGCTGGGGAAAATAGACGGGGAAAAATGAGCAATGCTCGAGCAGAAGAATTGGCCTTCTTCGTTACTCATTACTCACTGCTAATCTCTAATTAACGTAAGAACAGCTTGTACGCCGCATTCTCCGTTTCTTCCGTGCACACGTACTTGAGCTCGCGGACGTGGAGGTCGAAGTCGACGCTTTCGTTCGGTGGGACCTGGACACCTGCGAGCACGCGGCCGTAGTCGGACCCGTGATTGCGGTAATGGAACAGGCTGATGTTCCATTGCGAGCCGATGGCCTTCAGGAACTTGAGCAGCGCGCCGGGTCGCTCGGGGAATTCGAATCGGAACAGTCGTTCGTTGGCGAGATTGCCTGGATGACCGCCGACCATGTAGCGCACATGGAGCTTTGCCATTTCGTTGTCGCTGAGGTCGGTGACCGGATAGCCCTGCTCGCGCAGTGACTTCAGCACCAGCTCCTTTTCCTTGCGACCCTCCGACAACGCGAGGCCGACGAAAATGTGAGCGGTGCCGTTTTCGTTGTAGCGATAGTTGAACTCGGTGACGCTGCGGCGGCCGAGCGCTTCGCAAAAGCGCAGGAAGCTGCCCTTCTCTTCCGGGATCTCGACAGCAATCGTCGCTTCGCGCTGACCGCCGATGTCGGCACGCTCCACGACATGTCGCAGGCGATCGAAGTTCATGTTCGCCCCGCAGTTCACGGCAACGAAGGTCTTGTCGCGCGCCTGCTCACGCGCGAGATACTTCTTGATGCCTGCCACGGGCAACGCACCGGCCGGTTCGACGATCGAGCGATTGTCTTCGAAGATGTCCTGAATCGCGGCGCAGATCTCGTCGTTGCTGACCAGGATCACCTCATCGACGCATTGCTGTGCGAGCCGGAACGGCTCCTCGCCCACGCGACGTACGGCGACGCCATCGGCAAAGGAGCCGACGCGATCGAGCGTGATGCGCTTGCGGGCTTGCAACGACTGATACATCGCATCGGCATCTTCCGGCTCGACGCCGATGATGCGGATCTTCGGAAACAGCTGCTTCACGTAGGTGCCGACACCTGAGATCAGCCCGCCGCCGCCGACGGCGATGAAGATGGCGTCGATGTCGTCTCCTGGATGCTGGCGCAGGATTTCCACGCCGATGGTGCCCTGTCCGGCAATCACGTCCGGATCATCGAAAGGATGAATGAACGAGAGCTGCCGGTCGCGCGCAAGCGTCAACGCGTGCTCATAGGCCTGATCGTAATCATCGCCGTGAAGCACCGCTTCGCCGCCCAGATCGATCACCGCCTGCACCTTGATCTGCGGAGTGGTCAGCGGCATGACAATGGTGGACG
This sequence comes from Pseudomonadota bacterium, assembly GCA_023423935.1. Classification (GTDB taxonomy): domain Bacteria; phylum Pseudomonadota; class Gammaproteobacteria; order Steroidobacterales; family Steroidobacteraceae; genus Steroidobacter. The sequence goes on from JAFAEQ010000033.1 coordinate 35,999, forward strand.
GAATACCGCGCCGCTTGGCCGCAAGCGCCACGCCTTGCGCGTGATTGCCCGCCGAGGCGCAGATCACGCCGCGCTGGGCTGCGGTCTCCGACAGATGTGCAATCTTGTTGTAGGCGCCGCGAATCTTGAACGAGAAGACAGGCTGCAGATCTTCGCGCTTGAAGAGCACTGTGTTGCCGAGGCGGCGACTCAGCCGAGGGGCCGGCTCCAGCGGCGATTCGATGGCCACGTCATAGACGCGAGCCTTCAGGATGCGTTGAAGATAGTCGTTGGACATCGTTCGGAAAGGTGTCGTTGATGGGCGCAGGTCCTGCGCGCCGGCAGGAGCTTAGCGCAAGCGGCTGGGATAACGGCACAGTGCGTGATAATAAAGCCCGTCCTTCATCCGATCCCTTCATCCGCTAATGCACGATCCTGCTGACGAACCCACCGGTCTGAGCCGCCGCACGCTATTGACGAGCACCCTCGCCGGCGCCTTTGCAGTCTCGCTTGCCGATGCACCCGCATTCGCCCAATCCACCGAACCGCCGGCGACTTCGCGCGAGCTGTGGCAATGGGTGCGAGTCCAGCCGGTCGCAGACAATCGCGAAGGCTGGCTGAACACCGCCCGCGTCGGCCCCACCTTGCGTGCCTGCATGGCAACCGAGTATCGCTCGCGCGAAATCCAGAGCGGTGAGCTTCCGAGCTTCGCCAACGGCGATCGCTGGAATCAGGAGACGCTGCGACTCGCCAATCGCTTTGCCCGCTTCGCCGGCTGCGACGCCGATGAGCTGGTTTTCACGCGTGGCGCGGGTGAAGCCTTGAGCTTTGTGACGAACGGGCTCGATCTCGCCAGCGGCGATGAGATCCTGACCACGACCCAGGAGCATCCGGCATCGCTCGCCCCGTGGCTGTTCCTGGCGCGACGGCGCGGCATCGTCGTCAAGCAGCTCGAGATGCCACGTCATGCGTCTTCCGCATCTCAGCTCATCGACGCGGTGAATGCAGGATTGACCGAACGCACGCGGGTCGTCGCGCTCAGCCATGTGCAGTACGCGGACGGCACGATCCTGCCCATCAAGGAGATCTGTCAGCGGGTCCGCGAGCGCAAAGCTCTGTCGGTGATCGACGGCGCACAGGCGTTCGGCATGCTGAACTATCAGCTGCGCGATCTGGGCTGCGACTTCTATGCGATGTCCTTTCACAAATGGCTGTGCGGCTCCCAGGGCGGCGGCATGCTCTACGTGCGACGCGAAATGCTCGAGCGTCTATGGCCCAGCGAGCCGCGCGGCATCGATACTTCGCCACCCGTGGTCACGCCGACCAAAGCGATCGGCTACGACGCGACGCCTTCGGCCATTCATCGCTTCGGCAACATCGTCCCGCAACTATGGCCCGCGCTACGCGGAAGCGAGGCGGCTCTCGATCTGCACGATCTGATCAATCGCGCTCGCATCGAAGCTCGCGTGCGCGAGCTCGTGCTCTATGCACGGCTGCGATTGCAGGAGTTGAACGGGATCGAATTCGTCACGACCAACGCGCCCGGGCTGTGGGGTGGAATCCTCACGTTCCGTCTTCCGGGCCGCGTACCGGCGGATGTGGTCGGCGCACTCGCGCGCATCAACCGCATCCACTTCCAGGCGCTGACAGGAGCCACGGCGAATGAAGGTGCGTTACGGCTATCGCTGCACATGTTCAACTCGCACGACGAGATCGATCGCATGATGCAGGGCCTGATACATCTGCCGAAGCTGTAAGCTCCCCGCCCCGAGCAACGACAAGACCCGGCTTCAATGGAGCATTCGTATCTACTACTGACAGGCGCGCTGAGCGGATTGGTGAGCCTGCTTGCTCATGCGGTCCTCTGGTCGCTGGCCGAGATGCTGCGTCCGCAGCTGCATACGGCCACGGCGCCCCATCGACAACTCGATATTCCCGACGTGCTGCTGCACCTGATCGCAGGCACGGCATTGGGATTGCTCTTCTGGCTGAGCTGGGGACTCACCGCCATCGTCGGTGTCCCTTGGTGGATGCGTGGACTGACGTTCGCGGCACTGACGTGGATCGGCATTGCCCTGCCAGCATCGCTGAGCATGGCGCGAGCGCGTCAGCTCACCGCAGGCTCGATCATCGTGATTGCAACGCGCTGGGCGACTACCTGCCTGATTGCGGGACTCGCGTGCGCGTGGGGATGGGAAAGGGGTGGCTGAGTAAATCAGGCACTAGCTACTAGGTACTAGCTGCTAGCCAGAGGCGAACCCCTTGGTTCGCCGATCTCCGAATTTTCTGGCTAGCGACTAGTAGCTAGTTGGCTAGCGGCTCGCGTCAGCCTCTGGCTAGCGACTAGCAGCTAGTTGGCTAGCTGCTCAATCTAGTTGGCTAGCGACTCGCATCAGCGCTTACCGATCCAGGAACTCTCTCGACACTGCGGCGAAACGCTGCGGGGCCGCGCTGATGAAGCCCTGACCGAATTCGGACAGATCCAGCAACGATGCATTCGGCAGGGCCGAACGAACGCGCGGTGCGGTTTCATAGAACTCGTCCTTGGGCCGCATGACGAGCACCTGCTGACGCACGAGGGGCAGACGCTCGGCCACGGGATAATCGGCCGAAGCCGCCAGCGCGCGCTGACCGTACACACCCGAGCGCAATCGATCGCTGAAGTCATCCGCAAGCGCACTCATCGGGACGCCCGGACCGCGATGCTCGAGCATGCGCTTCCATTCCTCGACGACATCGCTGCCGTCTTCGCGAGCGGCAGCCGTACCGAGCACGGTCACGCGATCCTGAGCTGCGTAGCCCGGCATACCCCACAGCATGATCCGACGCACTTGCTGCCCACGGGCGATGCCCAGTTCGGCAGCGACCTGCGCGCCGAGCTGATAACCGAACACATCGACGGTGCGCAGGCGCAGACCGTCCAGAAAGTCTCCGACTGCTGCCGCCAGGTCCGCGATCGAGAACTTCGAGGTCGGCGCATCCGAGGTGCCATGTCCCGGCAGGTCGAGTGCATACACACTGCGATCGGAACCGAGCTCACGCAGCATCGGCGTGAAGAAACGACCCGAGCCGCCGCCATGATGCAGGCAGACCAACGGCGTGCGCTCGTCGAAACCGCCGCCGGACGGATAGGCTGTCCAGACATGCACCTGCCCGAAACGGGACTCTGCATACGAGCGTCGAATATGCACGGAGGCAGGCTGCGGCAACGGCAGTCGATTGCGATGTTTGGCTTGAATCACTTTGAGGAAACCCTCGACTTCGAAAATTTGAGTTGGGGCCGTCGCAGCGGCCTCCGATTCGCATCCAGCGTCGATGAACCTTGCAGACCGAATGTTTCTGCCATCGCGCGCTGCTTGTACTGCGACTCGTCGAATGCGAGTTTAGGTGGTCACCTTCGTCAAGAAATGGATGCATGTCTCAGCTTCGCATCCCGTGTGCTCGCCTTCGAGCGAGGCAATGCACGCGTCCTTCGTTAAACTCCGTTCACGATTCGCACGACGCGCCGAGGTTCCTGATGAGCATCACAGTTCTGACATCGCGCCGAATTAAGGGAAAACCGCACACACTGGCGACAGCGCTCTGTGTGCTCGTGACTTCGATTGCATGGAACGTGTCGGCAATTGCCTCTGAGCCGTATACCGCGCAGGCCATGTGGAAGTTGAAGCGGCTGGCCGATCCTGCGATTTCTCCCGACGGCCGACTCGCGGTCGTCGCGGTGACGACTTATGACATCGACGCGAACAAGGGCGACAGTGATCTGTGGCTGGTGCCGACCAAGACGGGCAAGCCGCGACAGCTCACGAGCGGTAGCGCAGGAGACTCGCAACCCGTCTGGAGTCCCAACGGCGAGCTCATCGCGTTCGTCTCCAAGCGCGATGAGGACAAGGAGCCGCAGATTTATGTCATCCCTGTCGATGGCGGCGAAGCGCGACGCGTGACGAACGTGCCAAGCGGCGCGTCATCTCCAAAATGGTTTCCTGACTCGCGTCGAATCGCGTTCATCACTCCGGTCTGGAAGGACCTGAAGACCTGGGCCGAGCAAGCGCAACGTCAGAAAGAGCGCTCCGAGTCCAAGATGAGCGCGCTCGTCTGGGACAAGGCGCCGTTCTCGTACTGGGATCATTTCCTCGACGATCGCGAACCACACGTGTTTTCCATCGGCATCGAAGGCGGCGAGGCAAAGCCGATCACGCTGGGCTCGGGACACAGTCTCGACGTCGGTGATGCAGATCGCACTTCGTACGACCTCTCACCCGACGGCACCGAGATCGCGTTCTCGGCGAACACCGACACGAGCGGACGCGACCCGAATTTCGACATCTATGTGATGCCGTTGGATGGCGGCGAAGCACGCAACATCACGACCGACAATCCGGCCGACGATCTCACGCCCCTGTACAGCCCCGATGGGCGACTGCTCTCGTTCCGTCGCCAGCTCATCAAGGATTTCTATGCCGATCGCGCGCGCCTGATGATTCACGAACGGCGCAGCAACGTCACACGCAGCATGACCGACGAATGGGATCGCTCCGCGGATGGGCTCGTGTGGGCGCCCGATTCGCGCGCGCTGTTCGGCACGATCGAAGACGGCGGCACGCGTCGCGTGTTCCGTTTCGACGTCGGCGGCGGTACACCGCGGCCGGTCACGTCAACGAGCAGCTTCGGATCGCTCGCGGTGGCGGGTAGCGGCCCGGTGATCATCGCGCTGCGCGAAAGCTTCACGGAACCGCCGACATTGGTCAGCGTGATCGCTCGCACGGGCGCGGCGACCAAACTCACCGACTTCAACGACGCCGCACTTGCAAACCTCACGCAGGGCAAAGTCGAAAGCGTCACGTACAAAGGCGCCAACGACGAAGACGTACAGATGTGGATCGTCTATCCGCCGAACTTCACGCCCGATCGCAAATGGCCCGTGCACTTGATGCTTCACGGCGGACCCCACAACGGCATGCTCGATGCGATGCAGTGGCGCTGGAATGCGCAAGTCTTCGCGAACTGGGGCTATGTCACGGCCTGGCACAACTTCCATGGCTCGAGCGGCTTCGGCCAGGCGTGGGCGGACTCGATCACGAAGGAATGGGCAGAGCTTCCGTATCAGGACACGATCAAGGCCACGGAATGGTTCACCGCGCAGCCCTGGGTCGATGCCGAGCGTCTGACGGCAGGTGGAGGCAGCTACGGCGGCTACCTGGCGACGCTACTGCTCGGCAAGCCGCATCCGTTCAAGACGCTCGTCGCGCACGCGGCCGTCTACAACCTCTACACGCATGTGGCCACCGACTTCGGCGCGACCAAGCAGCGCTACGGCGAGTACTGGCAGGACTTCGAACGCGTGAATCGCAACTCGCCGCATATGTTCGCGGCCAACTTCAACACGCCGACGCTGATCATCCATGGCGCGCTCGATCTGCGCGTCAACGTGAACCACGGGCTCGAGCTCTTCAACACGCTGCAGAACCGCGGCGTACCGAGCAAGCTCGTCTACTTCCCCGACGAGAATCACTGGGTGCTGAAGCCGCAGAATTCGCTGTTCTGGTACGAGACCAATCGTCAATGGCTGGAGCAGTACAGCAAGCCCGGTCCGGGCGCTGCAGTCGAAGCCGTGCAGCCCCAAGCGACGGAGTGAATACACGGAAGTGGCCCCGAACAACTCTTAAGGTACACGCTCGGAAAAGTCGCCGCGCCCCGTCGAGAGTTTCGTTCGTCGAAGCGTGTCACGCGGTTGACAACTTCCGCAGGTAAGGCGCACTGAGCAGGCATCGCTTCATCGCTGCTCCGGCACGACTTACCTTACCTTTGTGATCTTTGTGGTCCACGTGGTTACTCTCCACGCTTCTAGGGGAGAACGACCATGAACAGACGCGAAGCGATCAAGCTGGGCGCCGCCGTCGGTGCAGGGGCCCTGTTCGGAACTGAACTGCTGGCGGCTTCCAAGCCCATGCGCATTCTGATCCTCGGCGGCACGGGATTCATCGGACCGCACTTCGTGCGTACGCTGCGCGAACACGGCCACACGCTTACGCTGTTCAATCGCGGCAAGCGTGCTCCCGGCATGTTTCCCGATATCGAAACGCTGATCGGCGATCGCAACGGCCCGATCGACTCGCTCAAGGGTCGCGACTGGGACGCGGTAATCGACGACTCCGGCTATATCCTCAAGCACGTGCGCCTCACGACCGATCTGCTCAAGGATCGGGTGCAGTACTACTTATATGTCTCGAGCATTTCCGCCTACGCGGACTTCAAGAGGCCGAACATCGACGAGGACTATGCGCTCGCACCGCTTCAGGATCCGGACACCACGGACATCAGCGCCAACTACGGTGCTCTGAAAGCCGGCTGCGAGAAGATCGTCGAAAGCGCGTTCGGCGAACGATGCAGCATCGTGCGGCCGACGTACATCGTCGGCCCCGGCGATCCGACCGACCGCTTCACCTACTGGCCAGTGCGTGCGGCCCGTGGCGGTGAAATGCTCGTTCCCGGTACGGCACGCGATCCGGTGCAGTTCATCGACGTACGCGATCTCGCGGACTTCGTGCGACTGTGTGTCGAGCAGCGCATTCCCGGCCGCTACAACGCATGCAATCCGCCGCGATCGGTCACCCTGGGCCAGCTCCTGGAGACCAGCAAGAAGATCGCGAAGGCCGACACGAAGTTCGTGTGGGTGAACGAACGATTCATTGATGAACAGAAGCTGGTCGACAGCAACGAACTCCCGATCTGGGCGCCACCCAGCGGCGATTGGATCGGTGCGGCACAGATCAGCTCGGCGCGCGCGGTCGCCAGGGGAATGAAGTTCCGCGATCTGGCGACGACAGTCGCGGATACCCTGGCTTGGCATGCAACACGTCCTGCGGAACAACAGCAAAAACTGCGGGCGGGAATGACAGCCGAACGCGAAGCCGAGCTGCTGACGCTCTGGAAATCGCAGCAGAAAGCATGAGCCTGCCGATCGCGTGCGCCTCGTGCACGCGATCTTCCGCAACTCGATCTCCGGGGCGCGCCGCGCGTTATAAGATGAGTCACATCTTCCCCGGAGGCGTTATGTCTATTCGCACGTCTCGCGCGACGCTCGCGTTCGCTGTGCTTCTCGTCCTCGCCGCCTGCGCCAAACAAGGCAATCCTGAACTCGAGTGGGCTCGGGCAGCGTTGCAGCGCAATCCCAATATCGAGCTGGTCGCGACTGATGAACGCAGCGGCACGTTCACAGTGCGGGACAAGCAGACGGGCGAAGTGCAGGCGGTGAGTCTTCAGGATCTCGCAGCTGCTCCGCTGTCGGCGCTCACTGCGACGGCACGCACGCGAACCGCTGAGAATACGAATGCGACTGCAGCAGCACCGGTCTCGTCACCCGCTCCTCAAGCGGCGACGGAACCCGCCGCCCAAACCGCAGCGACCGAGCCCCGCAAAGAAGCCGTCGTTCGCGAAGAGCCCATCCAGCCCGAAGCGCAATCCTCCGCTGCATCGGCTGCACCATCGAAGCCATACACGATCGAACGGACGGATGCCGGCCAGCTGAAGATCAGCGGTCCGGGAATCAGCGTCGTCTCTGCGGGCGCCCCCGGTTCAGGTGCCGAAGGTCAGGAGACGCCAGCAGCGGACGAGCCGATCATCTGCGAAGGTCGACGTATGCTTCATCTCGACGGCCGAACCATTCGTGTGGACGGCGATGCGATCACCGTGCGCGGCGGCTGCGAGCTCTACATCACGAACAGCAACATCGTCGCGTCGGGCACCGGCGTCGTCGTCCACGACGGCACCGTCCACATCGCCAACAGCTACGTGGAAGGCGCGAACGGCTCCTTCGCAGCCGACAGCCAGGCGAAAGTCTTCGTCCGCGGCTCCACCTTCCAGGGACTCTCCCGCCGCGATCAACTCGCAATGGTTCAGGACCAGGGCGGTAACCGCTGGAGATAGGAATCAGGATCAAGAGGCCGCAAAGACCGCATAAAAGAAAGCTGAATACCAGTCGCGAGCAGAGCAAAGCACACGGCTACTGCTCAGGCTGTGGGTTCGACTTCAGTCGAACAGAGTGAAACACCGTAGCTCCAGACATGCGACGTACTGAGGTTCCTCCAACCTTTTGAATCTTTTTTGCGGTCTTTGCGGCTACTACTCCTAGTCCTACCGGCCTTTGCGGCTCTCCTATTCTTCCTCCAAAGGACCGAACGGCTTCGCATCCTTCAGATCGTAGATTTCCACGCCCTTGGGATGACGGAACATGCGTTTGCCGAGGTCGGGGAAATCGGCGACGTCGATCTCCCGATTCTCGCCGCCCATCAGGTAGACCAGATCCGCTGTGAAGGGATTGCGCAGATGGTGCGCGACGCCGGGTGTGGGGAACGCCATGAAGTCGCCAGGGCCTACTTCGTATTCATTGCCATCGATGCGGGCAATGCCGCGGCCTTCGAGAATGTAGATCCACTCTTCTTCCTGCCAGTGCGAGTGATACACGAAGGATTCCTTGCCTGGAGGAATCCGCGCGAGATTCACCCCGACGCGACGCAGTCCGGTGGACTTAGCAAGCTGGTATCCAGACATTTCTGACTGCGGATTCCAGGGATGCGAGAAGGTCTGCGAGCGCTCTGTGATTTCGGCAGCGCGCAGCAGATACAGGTTCGGGCGTTCCGACATGAGAGAGACCTTTGTCGCCAGAAGGAGGCGAAAGCTTGCGCGCGGTGCCCGCGCTCGGCAACCTCTCGTCAATGAATCGATGGCGTGTCGCAGGATTGATCGTGTTGGCAATGGCGACTGCGTGGCTGGCACTGCGCAGCTTCGAACCGCGGAAACCTGCGCCTGCCACGCCACCGCCGCCCGCGCCCGTACGAGATCAGTTTCACGCATCGAAGCCGCTCACGGTCACGGCGACGCTCGCATCGACGGGCGAGCCCATCGAGCTGTCGTGGCTCGAGCGTGAACTGCGCTACATGCTCATGCGCGGACGCATGCGAGTCGCTGCCATCGGCGTCACCGATGGGTCGCCATACGACCTTCGCGTGGAGATCGAGCACGCACTGCCCAGCCCTGCAAAGCTCAAATTGGTGGGACCCGCAGGCAAGATCGAGCGGGAGCAGCAGGTCGAGCTCGATGCGGATGAGCTCTCGATCATGCGCACCCTGGCGCAAACACTGCCCGCCTTCCTAGGCGCCGCTCATAGCACCGAAGACTGGGCGGCGCACGTCGGCACCGAAGACCGCAGCGCTTACGAAACCTTTGTGCGCGTCTCGCAGCAGCTCCTCGGACCGCAGGGCGCAGGCTTCACGCGTCCACCGGCGGCCGCCGACTCCGAGACGATCGACCAGCTGGAGAATCTGACGCGCAGGCATCCGCGTTTCGCACGCGCGTGGTCGCTGCTCGCCATCGCCTATCTGAATCTCGGGGGCGAGGATGAAGCCTCGCTGACACAACTGGCCGAGTCGACTGCCGAGCGCTCGCTCACTCTGGATCCCGCATCGAGCGATGCTCAAAGCGCGCTGGGACTGGTTCAACTGCGCCGCGGCCAGTGGGTCGCTGCGATGGAGCATTTCAATTCCGCACTTGCGGTCGATCCGAATGCCTCCGCCGCGCTGGAAGGACTTGCATGTCTGCTCGTCGATGTCGGTCATGCCTCGGAAGCGCTGCCGTTCGCTCAGCGCGCCACATCGCTTCAACCGGGCAGCATGGGTGCCGCCGAATGCCTGAGCTATGCGCAGCTAGCAACCGGCGCCGACCCGGCCATCGATGCCTCCAATGCGGGGGCGCAATCACTGGCCGCGGCACAAGTGCGCGCGCTCGATGCCATTCTCGCGGGGAACTTGCCCGCGGCGCGCGAGACGCTCATGCATGCCGATGCAGCACGGCGTTCGTCGAATTGGATAGAGCCTTTGCTGCGAGCCGCGGCGGACAAGAAGCAGACATCGCAGGCCCTGCAAGCCATCACTCGGGCCGCCAGCGATCGCAGCATCGATCCCGTCACCGAGCTCGTGTGCGGCACGGCACTGCGTCAGACCGACTTCGTCTTCAATCGCATGCTGCGTCTGGAGAAACAGAACGAGTCCGCGCCACTGCGGCTTCTCTGGCTGCCGCGCACGGATTTTCTGCGTCAGAGCGCCCGCTTCGAGTCCGTCGTGAGCACCGCGGGCCTTCTGCCCTTCTGGCAGGATCATGGATCGCCGGATATCTGCCAGTCCGAGACCGATGTGTACGGCTGCAAGATCAAACCGCAGAAATTGAAGAAGGACGAGTAGGTCCGGCAGCGGCAATCGAAGCAGCAGGCGCCGCTGCAAAGCACGCCGAATCACGCGACAGGCATGGGGAAAGCTTTCGGGACCACGGACCCGTGGGGAAATCGGTACGTGCGTCGACGGAGCAGATCGCCATACGGTGGCACAAAGATCGTGCACGAAAGCACCTGTCACGGTGCTCGTGCGCTTTCGTGAGGGCGCACGAACCCGAAGAATTTCAGCACCCCTACGGCGGATACAGGTAAGGTCGCGCCACCGCGCGCACGCAACGGCATGACGATCGCTGGCATATGAGTTGCAGCCGCGCCCCATCAATGCCGGAAGAAAAGCACCATTCCGATCTGTCGCTGCACATTCTGATCGTCGATCAGAACGTGATGCGCGCATCCATTCTCGAAGATGGATTGCGCGAAGCCGGCTATTGCCAAGTCACCGTCGTTCGCGACATGCAGAATCTGATGCGTCGTATCGTCGATAACGATCCGGATGTGATCTTCATCGACCTGGAGAACCCCAACCGCGACGTGCTCGAGCAGATGTTCCAGGTGTCGCGCAGCGTGAGCCGCCCGATTGCCATGTTCGTCGATCGCTCCGATAGCGAGATGATCGCCGCTGCAGTCGATGCAGGCGTCGGCGCCTATGTTGTCGATGGACTGAAGAAGGAACGCGTCAAAGCCATCCTCGATATGGCCGTCAGCCGCTTCAACGCGTTCAGCAAGTTGCGCGACGAACTGCACCGGGCGAAGGCTGCGCTGGATGAGCGCAAGCTCATCGATCGCGCCAAGGGCATCCTGATGAAAGAACGTCGCTTGTCGGAGGAGGCGGCGTATGCTCTGCTGCGCAAGGCAGCGATGAACGAGAACAGACGCATCAGCGAAGTCGCGCAAAGCGTCGTCACCGCGGCCAGGCTACTCAAATGACTTCCATGCACCTCGCCGTCGTCGGATTCATCCCTTTATTGGACTGCGCGCCGCTGGTCGTCGCCGCCGAGAAAGGTCTCGCGCGCGAGGAGGGGATCGACCTGGCGCTCGTTCGCGAAACTTCGTGGGCCAACATTCGCGACCGAGTCATCGTGGGTCACTTCGATGCTGCGCACATGCTGGCTCCGATGTCGATCGCCTCGACTCTGGGCATCGGCCATCTCCAGGTACCGATGATCGCTCCCTTGTCTCTTGGACTCGGCGGCAACGCGATCACGGTATCGACGGCCCTGTGGCAACAATTGCTGGACGAAGGCGCGACCGAGGCCGGCGATCCCGCCACGCAGGGCGATGCGTTGAAGCGCGTCATCACCAGACGACGCGGCAGCACCCCACTGACATTCGCAATGGTGTATCCCTTCTCGGGACACAACTACGAGCTGCGCTACTGGCTCGCCGCGTCCGGCGTTCACCCGGACCACGATGTGCGCCTGATCGTGCTGCCTCCCCCCTTGCTCGTCGATGCGTTGCGGGAAGGACAGATCGACGGCTTCTGTGTTGGCGAACCCTGGAACAGCCTCGCGGTATCGATCGGCGTTGGCTGTATCGTGACGACGACGAACGAGATTTGGCGGCTGAGCCCGGAGAAGGTGCTCGCCTTCCGTCAGGACTGGGCTCAACGCTCGCCCGAGCAGGTGGCGGCATTGATCCGCGCGGTGTATCGCGCCTCGCGCTGGTGCGAGCAACGAGAAAATCATGCGGAACTCGCTCAGTTGCTTTCGCAGCCAAGATACACGGGCGCTCCGGCGGAGCTGTTGCTGCGCGGTTTGTCGCAACAGCTCGTCCTTACGCCGGGCGGCGCCATGCGCGACCACCCAGAGTTCTACGTTCTGCAGCGCCATGCCGCGACGTTTCCCTGGATCAGTCATGCGCTTTGGTTTTACTCGCAGATGGTCCGCTGGCGGCAAGCCGAGCTCTCGGCCGCAAACGCGGCTGCCGTTCGCGCGACCTATCGACCCGATCTGTATCGCCAGGCTCTGGCCTCGCTCGACGTCGACATTCCATTGGCGGATCTGAAGATCGAAGGCGCCAACACAGCACGGTCGGCCATGCCCTCCTCACGCGGTGCGCTTCAGTACGGGCCGGACGGATTCTTCGATCAGCGCCCCTTCGATCCGGAACAACTCGCCACGTACTAGAGAGACATCGACGATGGCCGCTAAGCGTTACACGAAGATCGCGATGTGACGTAGCATCCGCGACGGGTCAGTCGGTACCGACAATGGCAGTCTCATCCGATTATCTCGCCTATGTGCTCGATCAGTTCGCACCGTTCGCGAAGCTGACCTCACGCCGCATGTTCGGCGCGATCGGGCTGTACTGGAATAGCCATTTCATCGCAGTGATCGATGACGACACGCTGTATCTCAAAGCCGACGACAGCAATCGCAATGAGTTTCTGTCACGAGGCTGCCGCCCTTTTCAGCCGACGCCCGACATGACCTCGATGAATTACTACGAGGCACCTCAGGAAGTCCTCGAAGATTCCGACGCGCTGGAGAGCTGGGCACGCAAGTCGTATGCAATCGCCGCGCGACAAGCGCTTGCCAAAGCGGCAAAGAAATCGAAGAAGACATCCGGCACTAAACGATCTGCCAAGCGGAAGACAACATCGCGCTGACGATTTCTGTCGGACAGTCCCGCACTTCTCTAGTCCATGACGTCCGCGCTGCGGAACGCGCTTCACCGCAATATCGGCGGCGATGTCTGCGTGACTATAATCCGCGCTCTTCTCGCCCGTGACTCGCTCGCTCTTTCGACATCGCGCGCACGGGATTTTCGTCCAGGGGGAACTCGCGAATGGCATCGATCAATGCTGTGGTCACTCTTTCACGCGACGGCGATATCGCGCTTGTCAGCATCAACTCACCACCTGTCAATGCGCTGTCGCAGGCCGTGCGTGCAGGCATCGTCGAAGCGATGCGGCAAGCGCAGTCCGATGACTCGAAAGCCATCGTGCTCATCTGCGAAGGCCGGACGTTTATCGCAGGCGCCGATATCACCGAATTCGGTAAGCCACCTAAGGCACCGAGCCTGCTCGATGTGGAAGATGCCATCGAGGGAGCGACGAAGCCGGTCGTTGCTGCGATTCATGGCACCGCATTGGGCGGCGGACTGGAAGTGGCGCTGTGCTGTCACTATCGCGTCGCAGTGCCTTCTGCGAAGTGCGGGCTGCCCGAAGTGCATCTTGGTCTGATTCCCGGCGCCGGCGGTACACAACGCCTGCCCCGTCTGGTCGGTGCGCAGGCCGCGCTCGAGATGATCACGAGCGGCAAGCATGTCGATGCGAAGACTGCGGCGGCCGCGGGTCTCATCGATGAGCTCGTGACGGAAGGCGAGCTCAAAGCCGGCGCTATCGCCTTCGCCGCGAAGATCGTCAACGAACGGCGTCCTTTGCGGAAGGTCCGCGATCTGGACGAAAAGATTCTTCCCGCACGCGGCAAGTCCGAACTGTTCGATGAATTTCGCAAGGCCAGTGCGCGCAAGGCCCGCGGCTTCCTGGCGCCGGAGTATTGCGTACGTGCCGTGGAAGCCGCAGTGAACCTGCCGTTCGACGAAGGCATGAAGGTCGAACAGAAGCTCTTCCTCGAGCTCATGCAAGGCGAGCAGTCGGCTGCGCAACGCTATGTCTTCTTCGCTGAACGCCAGGTCTGGAAAATTCCAGACGTTCCCGATGACACCCCGACGATCCCGATCAAGAAGATCGGCGTGATCGGGGCCGGCACGATGGGCGGCGGCATCTCGATGAACTTCGCGAACATCGGGATTCCGGTCACGATCGTCGAGACGAAGCAGGATGCGCTCGATCGCGGCCTGAGCGTAATCCGCAAGAACTACGAGCGCAGCGTCAAGAGCGGCCGCTTCACGATGCAGGATGTCGACAAGCGCATGACATTGCTGCAGGGCACGCTCGACATGCAGGCGCTCGCCGACTGCGATCTGATCATCGAAGCGGTTTTCGAAGACATGCGAGTCAAGAAGGATGTCTTCACCAAGCTCGATGGCATCGCAAAACCAGGGGCGATTCTGGCCACGAACACTTCGGCGCTCGACATCAACGAGATCGCGAGCGTCACGCAGCGTCCGGACTTCGTGATCGGCCTGCACTTCTTCTCACCCGCGAACGTCATGCGTCTGCTGGAAGTCGTGCGCGCGAAAAAGACTTCGAAGAGCGTCATCGCCACCGCGATGCAGCTCGCCAAGAAGATCGGCAAGGTCGCAGCGCTGGTCGGCGTGTGCCCGGGCTTCGTCGGCAATCGCATTCTCTATGCGCGACAGGAACAGGCCAATGCGATGCTGCTCGAAGGCGCGATGCCCTGGGAAATCGATCAGGTCATCTACGACTTCGGCCTGCCGATGGGACCTTTTGCAATGGCCGATCTTGCCGGGCTCGACATCGGCTGGGACAAGCAGAACACGTCCAGCTCCACCATTCGCGAAGTCCTGTGCGAGAAAGATCGACGCGGGCAGAAGACCGGAGCGGGCTTCTATGACTACGACGAGCAAAGCAATGCAAAGCCGTCGCCTGTCACTGAACAGATCGTGCGCGACTTCGCGGGTCGTTCTGGCAAGGCGCAGCGAAAGATTTCGCCGGACGAGATCCTGGAGCGCTGCGTGTACGCTCAGATCAACGAAGGCGCAAAGATCCTCGAAGAAGGCATTGCAATCCGCCCGTCCGACATCGATATCGTATGGATCAACGGCTACGGCTGGCCCGCCTATCGTGGTGGGCCGATGTTTTACGCCGACACCGTCGGGCTCGCGCGGATCGTCGCGAAGCTGAAGGAATATGGCCCGCAGATGGGCGCAGACTTCAGCATCTCGCCGCTGCTCGAGAAGCTCGCCGCCGAAGGCAAGCGTTTTCAGGATCTGAAATAGCTCGCCCAGAATCAGGAATCTCCACGGGGCACACCGGGGGCACGGGGCTTCGAACTGTTCGACCCGGTGCTCCCTGTGATCCCCGTGGCAACTCTTTGCTCCGAGTTCATTTCTCGAGGATTTCAACATGCGTGAAGCAGTCATCGTTTCCACCGCTCGGACACCGATCGGCAAGGCGTATCGCGGTGCCTTCAACAACACTCAGGGGCAGGAACTCGCAGGGCATGCGATTGCGCACGCGGTGAAGCGCGCGGGAATCGATCCCAAAGAGGTCGAGGACGTGATCTTCGGCTGCGCGCTTCAGCAGGCATCGACGGGCGGTAACGTTGCGCGGCAGGCGCTGTTGCGCGCCGGATTGCCGGTGACGGTGCCGGGCATGAGCCTGGATCGCCAGTGTTCGTCGGGATTGATGGCGATCGCTACTGCCGCGAAGCAGATCTCGAACGACGGCATGCAGATCGCTGTCGCCGGCGGCGTCGAGTCGATCTCACTGGTGCAGAACGACAAGATGAATCTGTTTCGCGGCGCCGATCCCTGGCTCGTCAAGCACGTTCCGCAGATCTACATGACGATGATCGAAACCGCGGAAATCGTGGCGGACAGATACGGCGTCAGTCGCGAAGCACAGGATGAGTATGCGCTGCAGTCGCAGCAGCGCACCGCGCAAGCCCAGGCGGAGGGTCGCTATGAGGAGGAGATCGCGCCGCTGACGGCATCCATGCTCGTGACGGACAAGGAAACCGGCGCAACCTCCGAAAAGGAAGTGACGCTGAAACTCGATGAAGGCAATCGCCCCAAGACGACGCTCGCCGACCTGCAGGCGCTCAAGCCTGTGTTCAAGAACGGTCAGCGTATCAAGGAAGGCAAGTTCATCACCGCGGGCAATGCCTCGCAGTTGTCCGACGGCGCCGCTGCGCTCGTGCTGATGGAAGCCAAGGAAGCGGAAAAGCGCGGATTGAAGCCGCTCGGTGCGTATCGCGGCATGACCGTCGCGGGCTGCGATCCGGATGAAATGGGCATCGGACCGGTGTTCGCGATTCCCAGACTGCTGAGACTCCATGGACTCACCATGGACGACATCGGACTGTGGGAATTGAACGAGGCGTTCGCGAGCCAGACACTCTACATTCGCGACAAGCTCGGCATTCCAAACGACCGACTCAACGTTTCAGGCGGCGCGATTTCGATCGGCCATCCCTACGGCATGTCGGGTGCCCGCATGACCGGTCATCTCCTGATCGAAGGCCGACGTCGCGGAGTCAAGTACGGCATCGTGACGATGTGCGTCGGCGGCGGCATGGGCGCGGCCGGGTTGTTCGAGATCTTCTGATCGCAGAAAGCACAAGGGCAGCGAATGCTGCCCTTGTTCATTCAACACTGCGGGAACTTGCCGCTACCACTCGCCGGTATTCGGCATCGAAGCCCACGGCTCCTTCGGCGGCTGACGGGTACCCTTCTGCAGCAGCTCGATGGAAATCTTGTCCGGCGAACGCACGAACGCCATGTGCCCATCGCGCGGCGGACGGTTGATCGTGATCCCCATCTTCTGCAATCGCTCGCAGGTCGCGTAAATGTCATCCACCTCGTAGGCCAGATGACCGAACGCGCGCCCGATTCCGTACTCCTCGGGATCCCAGTTGTACGTGAGCTCCACCTGCGCCGACTCGTCTCCGGGCGCTGCGAGAAACACGAGCGTGAAGCGCCCCTTCTCGTTGTCCATGCGCTTGATCTCGCGCAGACCGAGCGCATCGCAATAGAACTTCAACGAGGCCGCGAGATCGGTCACGCGGACCATGGTGTGGAGGTACTTCATGAGAAAAATCCTTGGCCAACTAGTTTGCTAGTCCGCTAGCCAGAGCTGACCTGCCGTTTGCTTCTGGCTAGGGCCTAGCAGCTAGTACCTAGTTCGCTGTTAAAACATCTCCGACGCATCCGGCGAACGGATGTCGTTGCTCGTGGCGCGCGACGTGATGTGATCGCCGGTGATCATCTCATCGTAAGCCTGGCCGGGACCGACCATCGGATAGACGCCGGCATCGGGATCGATCATCACTTCGAGGAACGCGGCACCCTTGAACTCGATGAACTCGCGAATCACGCGCGGAACGTCTTCCTTGCGTTCGAGACGGACAGCGAACTGGAATCCATCAGCCTGCGCCGCCTTGATGAAGTCCTTCTTGTGCAGCGACTTGTCGCTTGCGGACAGACGGCCCTTGAAAAAGAGCTTCTGCCACTGCTTCACCATGCCATCGCCGCAGTTGTTGAGCACGACGATCTTCACTGGCAGATCGTATGTCGTCACCGTCTCGAGCTCGCCGACGTTCATGCGGATGCTGGCGTCGCCATCGACGTCGATGACCAGGCGGTCGGGACGAGCGAACTGGGCGCCGATGGCGGCGGGCAAACCGAAGCCCATCGTGCCCATGCTGCCGGACGTCAGCCACAGGCGCGGCTCGGCGAAATCGAAGTACTGCGCCGACCACATCTGATGCTGACCCACACCGGTAGCGATGATGGCCTGACCTTTCGTGAGCCGGTTGATCTCTTCGATCACGTAGTAAGGCTGGATCAACTCGCTGTCGCGGTCGTAGTTCATGGCGTGCTTGGCGCGTAGCTCCGCGCAATGCGCGAGCCACGCCGACCAGTCGCGCCGGAAGCTCACGCGTCGTGCGTATGCACGCAGCGCGCGCAATGCCTCGGGCAACAGCCCGACGTGATGCCACTCGACTGGCTTCACCTTGTTGATTTCGGACGCGTCGATGTCGATCTGCGCGATGCACTTGGCATTGGGCGCGAACTTCGCAGGATTCCCCGCCACGCGATCGTCGAAGCGCGCACCGAGCGCGAACAGAAAATCGCAATCCTCTACCGCATAGTTCGCAAATGCGGCGCCATGCATACCCAGCATGCGCATCGAAAGGGAATGAGAGGTATCGACCGAGCCGAGTCCCATCAGCGTGGTCACCACGGGGATCTGCAACTCGAGGGCGAGCTCACGCAGTGCCTGTGCGCCTTCGGAATTGATCACACCGCCGCCGGCGTAGATCAGCGGTCGCTCGGCCTGGCCGAGCATGCGGAAGAATTGTTCGCATTGATCGTCGGACAGCACGTTCCTCACCAGACGATTCATGCGGTGACGGTAGCCGGCAACGGGCAGACGCCCCGATCCCTGGAACGCACCGCGCCAGTTCTGCACGTCCTTCGGCACATCGACGACGACCGGACCTGGGCGACCGGTTCGCGCGATCTCGAATGCCGTGCGAATCGTTGCTTCCAGCTTGCTCGGATCGGTCACGAGGAACACGTGCTTGGCGACGGAACCCATGAGGCTGGCCACCGGCGCTTCCTGGAATGCATCGGTACCTATCGCTCCGGTCGCCACCTGGCCGCAGATCACCACGATCGGAATCGAATCCGCCATGCAATCACGCACAGGTGTCACGGTGTTCGTCGCACCGGGACCGGACGTCACCAGACATACGCCAACCTTGCCGCTCGCGCGCGCATAGCCGGCGGCCATGAAGCCTGCGCCCTGCTCGTTGGCCGGAACGATCAGAGGAATTTGACGGCGCGGATCGCCTGCCCGCTCCTGGTTGTAGACGAAGATGGCGTCGTACGTCGGAAGGATGGCACCGCCGCTATAGCCGAAGACGGTGTCTACGCCTTCGTCGGCGAGCACCTGAACGATGATGTCGGCGCCGGACATTTGCTTGCCGGCAAGGGGATGAGCGCCCGAGTACAGGGCGGCATGGCTATGTTTCACGGCTGTGTTTCCGTCGTCAGAAGCCCGCTCTGGCGGGAGGCCCGCCCTAGGGGCCCAGAGAATGGTCGATAGGATTCAACGGTATACGGCGGAGGGTAGCAGCAACCTTCCCCAAGCGTCCATGCGCCGGCCATGCGCATCGATCGCCGTCCTGCGGTTCGCGCCCATGCAGCACCCATCGATCGCAAACCCTGCTGATGACAGAGGATTCTAGGCGCAGGACCTGTGCTTCCCTTATGCTCGCGTCCCCGTCCGGCGGCCGAACTGGCTCCAGAACGCTTATGAATCAGACGACATCTGCCGCTGCGGCCAGCCATGCGCCGACGGCTCTTCGAGGAAAATCGGCTATGACCAGCCGCCAGCGCCACATCATCTCCATTCTTTTGCAGAACGAAGTGGGTGCCCTGACCCGGGTCACCAGCCTGTTTGCGACTCGCGGCTACAACATCGAGTCTTTGAACGTCGCACCGACTGATGATCCGACCGTCTCGCGTCTTACTCTGGTCACGAGCGGCTCTCCCGCCGTGGTGCAGCAGATCGTCAACCAGTCGCTCAAGCTCATTGACGTGGTGAACGTCGATGACCTCACCAGCGACCAGCATGTCGAACGCGAGCTCCTCTTGCTCAAGCTCAGGGTGCCGCCGAGTCTGCTGGTGCGATTGCGCGAGTCTGTGCAGAAGGCGAACGCAAAGGTCTTGTCGGACGATCCGGAAAGCTTTACCGTCGAACTGACTGACAGTGAATCTCAAATCAACCGGTTCATCGCAGAAGTGGGGAGCTTCGGCGAGGTACTGGAAGTCGTGCGCAGTGGCGCACTCGCAATCATGCGTGGAGCGACGACTCTCCGCGCATAGTCCATAAAAGCCCGGGCAGCAGCGGCGCTCGCATCGGGCACTAGCAAACGACGCTCTCGGACATCGGGCAGGATGTCCGTGACATGCCGGCGTAAGCCGTCATGCGTCTTTTTGCGTGGACAGTCGTAGCGCAAGCGCGGCTGATCGCCAAGGAGAGATATGTATCGCTTATTCGACTACCTGCCCTCCGGAAACGGCTACAAGTGCCGTCTCGTACTGAAGCGTCTGCGACTCGAGTACGAGCTGATCGAAGTCGATATCTGCAACGGTGAATCGCGCACCCCCGATTACCTGGCGCGCAATCCCAATGGTCGTGTTCCGCTGCTCGAAGTCCCAGGGCGCGGCTATCTCCCCGAAAGTCACGCCATCGTCTGGTTCCTGGCTGAAGGTTCGCACCTGATTCCCGAAGACAGGTTTGAGCGCGCACGCATGTGGCATTGGATGTGTTTCGAGCAGTACCACATCGAGCCCAACATCGGATCGGTTCGCTTCTGGATCCACCTGCTCCGCAAGACTCGCGCCGAGCTGGGTGAAAAACTCATAGAGAAAAAGAAAAGCGGCTATGCGGCGCTCGATGTGCTGGAGGAAGGTTTGCGCGATCGCGCTTATCTGGCCGGCAATCGCTATTCGCTCGCAGACATCTGCGTGTTCGCCTACACGCATGTCGCTCACGAAGGAGGTTTCGATCTTCAGCCTTATCCGAACGTACGAAGCTGGTGCGATCGGATCATGAGCGAGCCGGACTGGGTGCCGATCGATACACCTTGACCGTTCAGGGAAGAAGCACGGTCGATCCAGTCGTGCGGCGAGCTTCCAGGTCGCTGTGCGCTCGCGCCGCGTCCGACAGCGGATAGGTCTGCCCGATCTGAATGTGCAGCACGCCTTTGCTGACGAGCCCGAACAATTCCGCCGCGGCTCGTTCGAGCTCGCGTCGAAGCGCAAGGTAGTGGAACAGGGTGGGTCGCGTGAGGAAGATCGATCCGCGCTTGGTGAGCTCGAGCGGCGCAATCGGCGGGACCGGGCCGGATGAATTCCCGAAAGTAACCATCATGCCGCGTGGCTTCAGCGTGCTCAGCGAACCATCGAATGTGTCCTTGCCGACAGAATCGTAGACGACATTCACACCCTTGCCCCGCGTGAGCTCGCGCACTTTCGCCGGCCATTCGCCCTCGCTCAAAAGCACATCATCGGCGCCGAGCTCGCGCACCCGATCCATTTTCGAGGCCGTGCCCACCGTCGCAATCACGGTTGCTCCGAGATGTTTTGCCCACTGGACGAGAATCGACCCGACTCCGCCGGCCGCTGCATGAATCAGCACGACATCCGAGCTGCGCACTTTGTACGTCTGTCGCAGCAGCACCTGCGCAGTCAGCCCTTTCAGCATCATGGCCGCCGCCAGCTGATCGCTGATGGCATCGGGCAGCTTCACGAGCCGATCTGAATCCATCACTCGTGCTTCGGTGTATGCGCCGGACTGATGGTCCACATAGGCGACGCGATCGCCAGGACTCAAGCCCTTGACCTTGGAACCGACGGCCTCGATCACGCCGGCCGCTTCGCGCCCCGGAATCGCAGGCAGCGCTACCTGATACAGGCCGGAACGTTCGTACACGTCGAGGAAATTGAGGCCGATGGCGGTGTGCCGTATCCGAACCTGCTTCGGACCGGGCTCTCCCACCTCGACGGATTCCCAGGTGAGAACTTCAGGGCCACCGTGTGAATGAATGCGAATCGCGTGGGTCATGAGCTGCGGCACCGATCGGGCGATCGGGTGAGTCTAGGACAGACACGAAATAGCCGCCGATCTGCGGACGAATCGAAGATCAAGGGACCGGATGTGACAGCGAAATCGGCTCGAGCGGACTGGCTCGCCGACGCAGAGCCTCCCGGGGCGCGAGGCCCCGGGGTTGCAGGGATCAGAGCGCTTGATCGTCCGCTTCACCGGTGCGGATGCGCAAAACGCGCTCCAGATCGGTGATGAAGATCTTGCCGTCCCCGACCTTGCCGGTCTTGGCGGCACCGATGATAGCCTCGACCACCTGATCGACGAGCGCGTCCTTGACGGCGACTTCGATGCGGGTCTTCGGCACGAAATCGACGACGTACTCGGCACCGCGGTACAGCTCGGTGTGACCGCGCTGACGCCCGAAGCCTTTCACTTCCGTCACGGTCATGCCCGAAACACCGATCTCCGAGAGTGCGGCGCGCACGTCGTCGAGTTTGAAGGGTTTGATGATGGCGCTGATGAGTTTCATTTTCCCCGTGGCTCCTGTCTCGAAGTATGTGCGGGACTTGAGGTTAGGTTTGTGGTCCAGACGCTACGCACAGTAATCGTCGGCCAGAATACCACCGGCGTAGCGACGTTCTTAAATGCACGTTCTATGCCGCAGCTTACGCGTAAGTCATCCCCGCGCCCGTCGCGCTCGCGCTGCACCGAGGAGGCATTGTCCGCACCACTTTCGTGCGCGTATCGCGCCGCGCGATCCGTAATGGTGCAAGAAGCCTACTCGGCTCGCGCCGGCTCGGAACAAGCCGCCATCTTGCGTGGAGCCCTTCCACCAGTGCGCTTAAGGAATTCACTTAAGTTGCGCGTCGCCCAAGTCAATCCGTCGTCGTTTAGTGACAAACATCGCATCGCAGCCGCGGATTTCCGTGCATTGGGCCGACTTGGGACGCAGGCGCTTGTCGTCCCGCAATCCCGCGTGCGAAAAGGCGCGCCGTATCTTCCGGGAGTAAGACATGCGCTTTGGCGGGGGCCGACGCGTCCGTAGACGACGCGAGCTGATTTGTTGCGCCCTCGCACTCGTGGCGGGGTCGGCGCACGCGGCAAACCCGCAACCGCTGCGCATCCTGACTCACGAAGTCTTCACACCCCGTCCCGAGTCATCGGTCGGCCAACGCAAGTCCAGTCCTTCCACCCGCTATAAGTTCGACGCCTTCGGCCGCCATTTCGCGGTGACGCTGGAGAAGAACGTCTCGCTGGGCGAATGGACCGAACAGATCAGTCCCGCCTTGAGCCTCTACCGCGGCACACTCGACAACGTGCCCGGCTCCTGGGCACGGATGAGCGCCAAGGCCTCTGAGATTCGCGGGATGATCTGGGACGGCCAGGACCTCTACATCATCGACTCGGGCGCTGCCGCCGATCCTGCCAATCCGCAGCTGGCCGCACAGACCATCATCTATCGCCTGGCCGACACTCAGGTCGAACCGGATGTCGCCTTCTGCGGCACGGCCGAGAGCAACGGCAAGGCCGCGTACTCGTCCATGATGGCAGAGCTCAAGGGATCCCCTGTGCTCATGCAGGCTGCTGGCGCAGCGCTGCGCCTGCAGATCGCCGCACTCGCGGACGGACTGCTGCGTTCACGCTATGCCGGCGACGAGCAGACGCGCGATGAAATCCTCACGCGCTTCAACAACGTCGATGGCATCTACAGCGCTCAGCTCGGCATCGAGTTGCAGATCGGATCGTTCAACATCGACGACCAGACCACGGCCCAGCTCTCGAACACCACGAACGCGAACTCGCTCGTGAGAAGTCTTGCAACCGTTCGCTCGAGATCCCCCTCGCAGCGCACGCGCGGACTGACGCATCTGTTCACCGGACGCGATCTGGACGGCACGACAGTCGGAATCGCCTATACAGATAGTCTGTGCAGCGCTCAATGGGGCGTCGGACTCACACAGATGGGTCGCAGTGTGGGCATCGACTCGCTGATAACCGCACACGAGATCGGTCACAACTTCGGCGCGATCCACGACGGCGAGCGCGAATGCGCGAGCACGCCCGTCAACCAGTTCATCATGTCTCCAACGGTGAGTCCGAACGGAATCACGTTCTCCAGTTGCAGCCTCGATGCGATTTTGCCGCGCAAGCGCAGCGCGAGCTGCCTCGTCGCAATGCCGCCACCGGATCTGACTGTTTCAGCGGATGCGACCGACAGAACTGCGGCCGTTCGCGAGAAGGTCGAATGGTCGATCACTGTCGCGAACATCGGCGGCTCGAGCGCGCAAGGCGCGCGCACCGAAGTATCGGTGCCCGAATCCGTCATTCTCAGCAGCCTTTCCGTTGATGGCGTGGAATGCAGCCGATCGGGCACCACCGGCGCCTGCGCCCTGGGCGATATCGCTCCTGACAGCTCGCGCACGGTGAAGGGTGTGCTCGAAGGCACGCAGCCCGGCAGCTTCGTCATCAACGCTTCGGCAACCGCAGCCAACGAAAACTCGTCGACGAATAACAGCGTTCAGACCACGCTGGCGGTGACGCCGGAAGTCGATCTGGCGGTGTCTCTCAACGCACCGACGTCGCTGACCATCGGCACCTCAGGCGTTCTGAGCTTCAACGTGACGAACATGACCGCAACGTCGGCACAGTCGCTGGACGTTCAACTGCAAGCGCCGGATTCCCTGAGCCTGGCCTCCGCACAGCTGGGTAGCGCCCCCTGCCAGGTGCAGGACGGCACCGCTCACTGCAAAGTTGCAATCCTGAATGCGGGTGAGTCTTTAGGCGGCACGGCCAATCTCACGGCTATCTCCGCGGGCAACGCAGTTCTCAAGCTCAGTCTGACGGGCGCCGACGCCGACTCGAATACCGCCAACAACGTCGCCGAGCGGACCATCACCGTATCGGCGCCGGTGCCGCAGACCACGACCCAACCGAAGCGCGGCGGTGGCGGCGGCGCACTCAGCGGATCATGGCTTCTGGCCTTTGGCTTGTTGCGCCTGTTTGCCCGGCGCCGCATCGATCGCTGATCCGGCAGCAGCCCCCATCGACGCGTCTTGAAAAGCGGACGCCATGCCTTCAGTTTGGCCGTACATTCCGTTCCCCAGAGGATTCGTGGCGTACTGACGGCCGGCTATGGACTACAAGGATTACTACAAGGTGATGGGTGTCGCGCGCGACGCGAAGGCGGACGACATCAAACGCGCCTACCGCCGCCTTGCGCGCAAATATCATCCAGACGTGAGCAAGGAAGCGAACGCTGAAGCCAAGTTCAAAGAATTGCAGGAAGCCTATGAGGTCCTGAAAGACCCCGAGAAACGCGCGGCCTATGATCAGCTCGGCTCGTCATGGCGCCAGGGGCAGCCTTTCACACCACCGCCCGACTGGGGCCGGGATTTCGAATTCACGACGCAATTCGGCGGACGCGAGGACTCGGGCTTCAGCGATTTCTTCTCGCAGCTCTTCGGCGCGCGCAGCCCATTCCGCGGGCAGCGCGGCGCGGGCGGATTCGGCGGCGGATTTGCTTCGACCGGCGAAGATCACGCGGCCAAGATCCAGATCGATCTCGAAGATGCTTTTCGCGGCGCGAGCCATACGATCGAACTCAAGGCACCGCAGCTCGATGAGCAGGGCAACGTCACCGTCAAACCGCGCACCCTGAAAGTGACCATTCCGGCCGGTGTGATCGAAGGGCAGAAAATCCGATTGGCAGGACAAGGCAGTCCGGGCGCGGGCGGAGGTCCTGCAGGCGATCTGTATCTGGAGATCGAATTCAAACCGCATCGGCTATTCCAGGCCGATGGCCGCGACATCACGCTCACGTTGCCGATCGCGCCCTGGGAGGCTGCACTCGGCGCCACGATCAAGACACCAACGCTCGCAGGTCCCGTCGACCTGCGCATTCCACCGAATGCGAAAGCAGGACAGAAATTGCGACTGAGAGGTCGCGGACTTCCTGCGGCAACCCCGGGTGATCAATACGTCGTGCTGAAGATCGTCACGCCGCCGGCCGAGACCCCAGAAGCGCGAGCGGTGTACGAACGCATGCGCGAAGAGTTGCCCTTCGATCCGCGCGCTGAATTTCCGTCGTAATCGCGACGACGTGAGTGGCGGCACCACCGCTCACTTCCACTGCCGCACGCGCTCCGTCAGCGCTCGACTCAATGCCTCGCTTCGGACACACGATCGAGCAGACGCGCGACGCGGCGCAGAATGGCAATGTCGATGTGAGGCTTCTCGATGAAGTCCACGGCGCCTTCGCGCATTGCAGTGACCGCACCTGCAATATCGGCTTCTTCGCCCAACAGGATCACGGGCAGACTCGGAGAGCCGTCATTGCGCAGGCGGCGCAGCAGATCGAGACCCGACATTCCGGGCAACGCGACTTCCATGATCAGACAGCACGGCATCTCGCGCTCCGCGAGGTAGCTTTCTGCGCTATCGAAATCGTGAATCTCGGCGTCGAGCGGGCTCAACAAGGAACGAAGCGCGTGCCTGTCCCTCGCGTCAGCTTCGATCACTGCGACGATGGGACGTGATGCGGCCACGGATGCTCGACGGGAAAGTTTGACGAAGCGGCCACGACCGACTTGCAAGTGAGTTCCGAACCGCAGGGAAGATTGATGGAAAGGAAATCGCTTGAAGGCCGTGGTCGCATGGGCAGTTATGGTTCGTTTCCGCCGCTTCTGCCGAAATTCGCACTTGTACCTAAAACCCGACGTACATGACGAGTGTTTCGATACGCGAGCCGTTGCCAGACGATCCGCGGTGCGCATTACTTGAACAATTGACGTCGCCGCCGCTTCGAAGCGTCGAATTTCATCACACAATTTTTCCCAGCGATCACGCCTGACCGACTTCGAGCACCATGCGCACGAGATGTGCGAGCGACGACGCCTGCATCTTTTCCATGACGCGCGCGCGATGAATCTCGACGGTGCGCTGACTGAGCTTCAGATCGCCTGCGATGACTTTGTTTGCCTTGCCGTGCACCACCAGATCGAGCACTTCACGTTCGCGCGGCGTCAACGTTTCGAGTCTGCGTCGAATATCTTTGCGTTCGCCGAGTGCAGCGCGATTGTTATTGTCTTTTTCGAGCGCCTGATTGATGCGGTCGATCAGATCCTGGTCGCGAAAGGGCTTCTGAATGAAATCCACGGCACCTGCCTGCATCGCCTCGACCGCCATGGGCACGTCGCCATGACCGGTGATGAAGATGATCGGCAGAATGGAATGGCGCTCGTTCAGTTTCTGCTGGAGCTCGAGCCCCGACATGCCGGGCATGCGGATGTCGAGCACCAGACATCCCGAACGATCCTCGCTGTACGCGTCGATGAATTCCTGCCCTGAACTGTAAGTCTCGACGGCCTGACCCACCGATCTGAGCAACAGCTTCAATGCATCGCGCACCGCAGCGTCGTCGTCGACCACGAAGATCGTTGGCCGCGCATTGCTGACAGTTACCCTCATCATCTGACTCCCTGCTCAACGCCGGCCACGGCCGGCAATGTGAAAAAGAAACGAGCACCGCCCCCGGGATTGCTGCTGCACCAGAGCTTGCCACCATGCGCGCGCACGATGGAGCGACTGATGGACAAGCCCAGCCCCGTACCGCCGGGCTTGGTACTGAAGAACGGATTGAACAACTCCGCGAGCGCAGCCGGATCGACGCCAGGACCTCGGTCGGCCACCATGAATTCGACGTCGCCTTCCGCATCCACGCGCGTGCGCAGAAAGATCTCGCGCTGCGGCTCTGGAATCTCGAGCATGGCATCGATGCTGTTGCGCACAAGATTCAGGATCACTTGCTGTATCTGCACCGCGTCGGCTTGCACGAGCGGCGCATTCTGCGCGGCTTCGATCCGGATGCGCACGCCATGGTGCCGGGCATCCGTCTGTGCAAGCGTCTGCACATCATCGAGCAGCCGATTCGGCTCGACGGGGTCGCGCTTCACTTCGCGGTTCTTCACGAAGCTGCGCAGTCGGCGAATCACTTCGCCCGCACGCAGCGCCTGCGCACCGATCTGCTCGAGCGCTGCCCTGATGTCCTCCTGATCAACGTTGCCCGAAGCAATGAGCCGCTGACATGCCTGCGCATAGGTCGCGATCGCCGTGAGCGGCTGGTTCACCTCGTGTGCAATGCCCGCCGCCATTTCGCCCATCGTCGAGATGCGACCGTAGTGTGCGATGCGATCCTGCATCTGCCGCGCCTCATCTTCGGCGCGACGCCGATCGGTGATGTCGTGGAGTGTCCCGACTTGTCGCAGCGCCTTGCCATCGGCCGTCCGGGTGGTCTGCGCGATGTGATGCACGTAACGCATGGTGCCGTCGGGATGAATGATGCGGTACTCGATGTCCGCAGAACGCGCACCCGCCGCGAGCTCATCGCGCATTTGCAGCCACCGGGTTCGATCCGCAGGGTGGATCATGGGCTCGAGATATTCGTATACGCCGATATAGCGCTCGCCGTAGCGCCGCCCGAGCACACGATACAGGTGCGGCGACCAGTAGTCCTCGAACTTGCCGTCGAAGTGCACGACGTAGTTGCCGAGATTGGCAATCTCCTGAGCGATGGTGAGCTGCGCTTCGCTGCGCCTCAACGCTTCCTCGGCGTTGCGTCGCACGGTGATGTCGCGGATGAAACCCACGAACCGCGGCGGCTTTGTGCCTTGAACGCGACCGATCGCCAACTCCGCTGCGAACTCGCTGCCATCGCGGCGCTTCGCCAGCAACTCGCGACCTATACCTACTATGCGCGGCTCGCCTGCTTCGATGTACTGACGCAGGTAGTGATCGTGCTGAGAGCGATACGGCTCGGGCAACAGAATGTTGACCTTGAGACCGACCACGTCTTCTTCGTTGTAGCCGAACATGCGCTCGCCCGCATGATTGAGCAGCTCGATGCGACCTTCGTGATCGAACAGGACGACCGCATCGACAGCCGCGTCGAGCACCGCCTGAAACTCGCGTTCCAGGCGCTGGGCTCGCTCCTCCTGCGGCTCGGCGACTCGAAGTAACGTCATGGTGCGATTCTAGGCGCTGCCCACATCGTTTGCGTAGTGCTGCGAATGTTGGCTGCTGAAACGATTCTTATACTGCATACGAATGGATGCGACCAAAGTGCTGTTGATCGATGCGAACGCGCAGGACGAGCAACTCGTTCGCGAGGCACTCACACAACTGCGCCACGATCACTACCGGCTGAGCGTTGCCGGCAGCCTCAACGAGGCACTCGCCATGCTTCGGGCGGAGCGCATGGATGTGATCCTGCTCGATCTTCATCTGCCGGATAGCCTCGGTGTGGCCACATTTCTGCGGCTTCAGCCGCAAATCTCGGAACGTCCTGTGATCGTGCTCGTGAGCCAGTCAGACGAGGAACTCGGCATCGAGGCGGTCGAGCGCGGAGCACTCGACTACCTGATCAAGCAGCAGCTCATGAGCACGCTGTTGGGAAAGGCGCTGCGCTACGCGACGAAGCGTACCCACACTTTGCTCGCGCTCAAGGCATCGGAAACACGCTATCGCGAGCTTTACGAAAACGTGGTAGCCGGCGTATTTCAGACCACAGCCGAAGGGGGCTTCACGGCTGCGAATCCCGCACTCGTGAAACTGCTCGGATACTCCTCCGAAGCCGAGCTGCTGTCGCTCAACATCGCGCGCGATCTCTACGAGTACGCCGAGGACCGCGACCGATGGATGCGTCGAGTTGGCGATGCTGCCGAGATCAGGAATGCAGAGCTGGTCCTGCGACGCAAGGACGGCAAGCGCATCGTGGTGCTGGAGAACTCACGCTGCGTTCGCGACGAGCAGGGTCGTGCCCTCTACTTCGAAGGCACGCTCACCGACATCACCGAGGCGCATGAACTCTCGCGACAGCTCTCCTATGAGGCCACTCACGATTCGTTGACAGGTCTGATCAATCGCCGGGAATTCGACGCACGTCTGCAGACCGCGCTTACCTCGGCTTCCGGCGGCGCCTCGCATGCGTTGTGCTACGTCGATCTGGATCAGTTCAAGATCATCAACGATACCTGCGGACACATCGCCGGCGATGAGCTGCTGCGGCAACTCGCACACACATTGCAGGCCCAGGCACGCAGCAACGACAGCCTGGCACGCATCGGCGGCGACGAGTTCGGACTGTTGCTCCACAACTGCTCGATCGAAGATGCGCACACGGTGGCCAACGGACTCATCAGGGCGATCGAGCAACATCATTTCGTCTGGTGCGATAGATCATTCAGCGTCGGCGCGAGCATCGGACTGGTGGCCGTCACGCCTGAGTTCAAGAACATCACGCAACTGCTGCAGGCCGCCGATGCCGCCTGCTATGCGGCAAAAGACGCGGGACGCAATCGAATCAACATCTATCGCGAAGAGGACGTGCCGATTACCCGCCGTCAGGGAGCGACGCAATGGATGACGCGGGTCAAAACAGCGCTGACGGAGGATCGACTCTTTCTCGAAGCACAGCGTATCGTGCCGATTGCGGACGTCCGCAGCGCCAACCGCAGTTACGAGCTGCTCCTGCGAATGCGCGACGACACAGGACGGGTCGTGCCGCCTGGCGCATTCCTGCCCGCTGCCGAGCGTTACAACCTATCGCAGCGTCTCGACCGTTGGGTGCTCGATACAGCATTCACGTGGCTCGCCGCTCATCCCGGTGCGATGGATCGGCTGGGCCGACTGTTCGTGAATCTGTCGGGCGACAGCGTGAGCGATCCGCATCTTGCGGATTTCATCCGCGAGCAGCTGCGTGAAAAATCAGTCCCGCCGAACAAGATCGGCTTCGAGATCACCGAAACCGCTGCCATGGGCCATCTCACGCGTGCGAATCAGCTGATCTCACAATTACGCGCGCTTGGATGCGCATTCGGGCTCGACGATTTCGGCAGCGGCGTATCTTCATTCACCTATCTGAAAGCGCTCGCCGTGGATTTCGTGAAGATCGACGGACTGTTCGTCGCGAACATCGCCAAAGATCCGGTGGACCTCGAGATGGTTCGATCCATCACCGAGATCGCGCACGTGATGGACAAGAAAGTGATCGCCGAGTCCGTGGAAAGTGACGATGTACTGGCGAAGTTGCGCGAGCTCCGCGTCGACTACGCGCAGGGATTCGCGGTGGGCGTGCCAGGTCCTCTGGAAATGATCACCGGACCGTAACGCGCTCAGACCGCAGTGGCCCTGTCCTCAGCGGACTTGCGGAAGGATCCCGTCGAGAGCTGCTCGTATTCCTTGTCCATGATGACCACGCAGTCGCGGCCGCGCTCTTTCGCCGCATAGAGCGCCTCATCGGCAAGCTGAATGAATCCGAAATGGCTGCGATCGGCCACCGGATGCACGCAGGCGGCACCGATGCTGACGGTCAGGTAGGGCTTGCCCGCAGGTGCGGCCGGATGCTCGATCGCGAGCGCCTCGATACCTGATCGGATCCGGCGCGCGACTTCTTCCACGTGATCGCGGCGGGCGTCATACAGCACGACTGCGAATTCTTCTCCGCCATATCTTGCAATGACATCGAGCGGCCGCCGCGCGACACGCGCCAGACAGCGAGCGACGCGGCGCAGACATTCATCGCCCGCCTGATGTCCGGAGAAATCGTTGTAAGCCTTGAAGTGATCGATATCGAGCAGCACCACGGCAAGCGGCACCTGATCGCGAATGCCCTGCAACCAGATCCGATCCATGTGGCTGTCGAAGTAACGGCGATTGTGAATGCCGGTGAGTCCGTCGCGGCTCGCCGTTTCGATCAAGAGCTGCTCTTCCAGGTAGTTGGTGCGATTCGCACGCTCGAGCGAATAGCACACCATCGCACCGATGACGTTGGCGGAGATCAGAATCGTCATGTCCACCACGATGAGGCGCGCGGGCAGGCCGATAGCGATCGTTGCAAGCAGGTAGCCCAGCGTCACCAGCGAGGCAGCCGTGAGCGCGGAGTAGAACAACAGGCCGAGCATGAAGTAGATGAAGATGGTCACGATGACCACCGTCGAGATCAGATCGACGCCATGCCGGGCAGCGATGACCGCGACGAGCGCAACGCCCGCACCGAAGACCGCCGATCCAATCTGCGCCACCAGCGAATAGATGCGCTGATACAGGGACGAATGCACGACCCACAGACCCAGGATCAGCAAAGGGGTGTACACGGCCAGCCGGATCATATCCAACGTCCGATGCACGGCAGGATCCAGGACCAGACGCGTCATCAGCGAAAAGGCGACGGTGATGAGAATGCCGAGCCAGAGATTGCGTCGGATCTGCGGCAGCGACTCGGCCCGATGCGTCTGTCGAAACTCGTGTTCCAGGGGCGGATCGAAGCGCAGACCGGGAAATCCGCGCTGCAGTTGCATGGCGTGCGGCGAATCGTCGGGCGCGCCTGCGGGCAGTCGGGATCGGTTGAGCTCTGGTGCGGACATTGCGGTGATGAGGGCGCGCCGTCCCTTCTTTGAGTGCCGCGATCCTAGCGCGCTGCGTCAAATCCCGCACCGAGCATAGCGAACAACTTCGTCAGAGAACGACTTACATGGGGCGCGAACGGTAGCCGCTTGGCGGCTCCCACACAAGCGGTCGCGCCCCGTGTGCGGCACTCAGACGGGGTTGCGCCGGGGCTTCAGCGTTGCGAAATAGTTCGCCAGGTATTGGTCGAACGACACGGTGTCCGCTCGCTCGATGGCAGCCTGCTCTTCGAGTGAACGCTCCGCCTGCTCCGCGAACTCGGCCAGGCGCTGCTCGTTCGGCGGATACAGATCCAGGAAATAGTTCTTGTGCAACGTCGACATGCGCAGCGCCATCTGCGCGAAGGACTCACCGGTCGAGCGCATCTCCTCGAGCGTGCGTGCCGACGGGGTGAGCGCCGGATCGTTGATCTTGGCTTCCTGAAGCTCGAGCGCCGCGGTGTAGGGCCGAAGCTCGTCGCCCTCATCGAGCAACTCGCAGATTCCGCGCATCGAATCGATCAGCTCCAGCGCCCAGGAGCGCATCTCCACCGGACGACCGTCGCGATCGAGCTCGAGCCCCGGTTCGCGGCCGCGATGTGCGACCGTCGCATGATTCGCATCGAGCATATCGCCCGCTTCGATCGGCGGACTGTCCTTGAGCACGCAGAGTGCCGCGAATGCTTCGAGGAATCTCAGCTTGTTCTGATTGACGCCCACAGGATCGTAGGCACTGACATCCAATGCACGGAACTCGACGTACTCGACGCCGCCGCGGCGCAGAGCCTGGCTCGGATGCTCGCCGGAGCGGGCGACGCGCTTGGGCCGGATGTAGCTGTAATACTCGTTCTCGATCTGCAGAAGATTGGCGTTGAGCTGGCGATATTCGCCATTCACTTTCACACCGATCCGCTCGTACTCGGGATGCAGCGTGCTCACGGCTGCCGTCAGATCGCGGATGTAGTCATCGAGACTGTTCACCGAGATCTTCACGCCGGCCTGGCTCTTGTTGCGATAGCCGAGATCCGACATTCGCAGGGAAGTCGCATACGGCTCGTACAGCGTTCCCGGACCGAACTCCTTCAACGAGTGCTCCCGGCCTCGCACGAACGAGCTGCATAGCGCGGGCGAATTGCCAAACAGATACAGAATCAGCCAGCCGTAACGGCGATAGTTGCGCAGCAGCGCGAAGTACTGCGCCGAGATGAATGTCTGATCGACCTTGCGCACCTGCAACGCTTCGGCCAGGACCGGCCAGAGCTGCTGCGGAAACGAATAGTTGAAATGAACCCCGGAGATGGCCTGCATCATGCGGCCGTAGCGATGACCGAGCCCGAGGCGATAGACCTCTTTCATCCGACCGACGTTGGAGCGGCCGAAATGCGCCACGGGGATGCTCGAGTCATCGCCGATGATGCAGGGCATGCTGGTCGCCCATAGCAGCTCATCGCCCAGGTGGCGATAGACGAACTGATGCAGATCGCACAGAAACTGCAGCAGCTCCCATGAATGCTCGAAGGCCGGCGTGACCAGCTCGATCAGCGCCTCCGAGTAATCCATCGTGATGTATTCGTGCGTGAGCGCCGAGCCCAGACTGGCCGGATGCGGCGTGCGAGCGAGCGTGCCGTCGGTGTTGACGCGCAGCGATTCCTTCTCCACGCCCTTCAACCCGTGCTGCAGGACGCCGCGCTCGCGGGCATTCACGAGCGATGCAAGGCGACGCTCGAAGGCGCGATCAATAGCGGATGCGGGCATAGGGTTCTAAAAGCGAATGCGCCCGATGAGGATGTCGCGGAACAGGACGAAATCCGCGGCGAGGCTATAGACCGGGTGCGCAAAAGTCGCCGGGCGATTGTGCTCGAAAAAGAAATGCCCGACCCAGGCGAAGCTATATCCGGCCAGAGGCATCGCCAGCAACCACCAGGGGTTCGCGGTCAGGATCGCCACCAGCAGAAAGGCGATGACCAGTGCCGACCCGGTGAAATGCAGACGGCGACACACAGGGTGGCGATGCTCCGATAAGTAAAACGGATAGAAGTCCGCGAAACGCGCGAAACGATCAGGCGGAGCGGACGCGGAAGGATTCATGGATGAGACGGGGCCTGGAACGGAAGCGGCGCCAGTTTCCTAAGGCGCATCAGGGGCGTCAAGCCGAGCTTCGAGAAGTAACTTCCGGAGCAGCTTCATCCTCGAGCGCTCGTCGGCGCGTCTTGCACCGTCGCATTCCGTCGAGGAAATGCGACCGCGGCCGATACCCGGCGGCCCACGCCTGTGCTCTTATAGTCAGGTCGCTCGCGACGAGGAAGCTGATCTATCGCCTGCCCTGAATTTCGGCAGGCATGACTGCCTGAAGTACAGCGGTGCTCGAAGCAGCAGGCAGCGCAAAACGCGAGTTGGTCAGACCAATCAAGCAGCACGTGCGGCGACACCGGTTCATTTCGAAACCAGCGATGCGCATGAAGGGTTCCGCGCCGATGTCGTTGAGACCGTCCGTTCAATGAATGCCTGGGTATTTGCCGACTGGTGGCTCGCGGCAGCCAGCCTCATCGCCGTTGCAAGCGGTGCAGTGGCGGCCGTCATCGGCCTGCGGCTGCGACGGATCAATCGGCGGTTTCGCGAGATAGAGGAAAAGCTGCAGGCGCAACGCGCGGTCGAGTCCGAGATCGAAGCCATCCATCTCGCCCTGGAACAGCAATTGAGCGAGCGCGTGCAATCGCTCGAAGAGCGCAACGCAGGCCTCACGCAATTGCGTCTGGCGCTCGAGACCACTAATCAGCGTCTGCGCAGGCTCGTATCCGTCGATGCGCTCACTGGGATTGCCAACCGCCGCCAGTTCGATCGTTCGCTCGAGCGCGAAGTCCGCCGCGCCCGTCGCGAATTACAGCCCTTGTCGCTCGTATTCCTGGATCTCGATGAGTTCAAACGATTCAACGATACGTACGGCCATGCGCGCGGCGATGAGGTCCTGCGTACGGTCGCGCAGACGCTGAACGAAACCTTCCGGCGCGGCGGCGACTTCGTTGCCCGCTACGGTGGAGAGGAGTTCGCAGTGGTTCTGCCGGGCGTGGATGCTCGACGCGCCGCGCTCTATGCGGAGCGTCTGCGCAGACGCGTCTGGCGTTTGAACATTCCCTACCCGGCAACGGCACTCGGACGCGTCACCATCAGCGGCGGTGTTGCTACCCTGATGCGAGATCCGCGAGCCACGCCACACGATTTGCTGGATGCAGCCGACAAGGCGCTCTATCGCGCCAAATGCCTGGGCAAGAATCAGATCGCCTCGGCTCACCTCGAAACCGCACTTCAGTCCGACCTGGACAGAGCCGCTTCCTGAAGGCTCCGGGCGGCGAGCCATTCGCCGCTTCCTGCCCGACCGCGATCACCGACTCGGGACCGATCGCTCATCTCCCCTTGCTTTGTCCACCGGGCAGCTGAAAGCACGCATGCCATGGCCCTTGATCTTGGGCGTATATTCGGGCCGCGCAGGGAATAGTTCATCACTTAAGAACACTCGCGCCGCTGCAGAACGGCAGTACAACAACGGGAGAGTTCACATGACTGACAAGAAGACGGTCGGCAGCGTGACCTATCAGAACGCCGGCAAGGATTACTTCGAGAAGCGCAGCCTCAAGCGACATGCGCGTGTATGGTCGCTCTGGGCACTTGGCGTGGGCGCAGTCATTTCGGGCCATTTCTCCGGCTGGAATCTCGGCATCGGCGCCGGGGGCTGGGGCGGGCTGCTCATCGCGGCGGTGATCATCGCCGTGATGTATCTCGGACTGATCTTCAGTCTGGCGGAGATGTCGCCCGCGCTGCCGCACACAGGCGGCGCGTATTCGTTCGCACGCAGTGCCATGGGACCCTGGGGCGGATTCATCACGGGTCTCGCCGAAAGCATCGAATACATCATGACGCCTGCGGTCATCGTGTTCTTCATCGGCTCGTACCTGACCGGCATCTTCGGAACGCCTGAGTCGTTCCAACCGCTATGGTGGATCGGCTGTTACCTCTTGTTCGTCACGTTGAACTACTGGGGCGTGGCGGTCTCGTTCAAGATCTCGGTGATCGTGACGGTCCTGGCGCTCGCCGTGCTCGCCACCTTCTGGATCAGCGCCCTGCCCTACGCCGACTTCAATCGCTGGGCCTTGAACATCGCCGCAGGGCCCGATGGCGCATTGACCGAATTGAGCGGTGGGAACGGCTCCTTCCTGCCCAAAGGCTGGGGTGGCGTACTCGCCGCAATGCCATTCGCGGTGTGGCTGTTCCTCGCGATCGAAGAACTACCGCTCGCGGCCGAAGAATCCGTCGATCCGAAACGCGACATGCCGAAGGGACTGATCTTCGGTATGTTCACGCTGATGTTCTCCGCCGCGATGATCATGTTCCTGAACGCGTCGATCGGCGGTCTCGGGGAGAATCAGATGCATGGCGCCTTCTCGCTCGCCAGCTCGACCGAGCCGCTGCTCGATGGCTTTCGCGTGATCTACGGCGCGAATATCGCAAAGTTGCTGGCACTGTTCGCCGTGATCGGACTCATCGCGAGCTTTCATACGATCATCTTTGCGTATGGACGCCAGATCTATTCGCTGTCGCGCGCCGGCTATTACCCGGCGGCGATGTCGATCACACACGGCATTCGCAAGACGCCTCATATCGCACTGTTCACCGGCACCAGCATCGGACTGGCGGTGATCCTGGCCGTTTGGTTCTCGCTCGGCACCGAGAAGGGCGGCTTCGTAATCGGCGCAACGTTGCTCAATATGGCCGTGTTCGGCGCGATGATCTCCTACGCGCTTCAAGGCCTGTCGTTCATTCTGTTGCGCAGGAAGATGCCGAACATCGAGCGACCGTATCGCAGCCCCTTGGGCATTCCGGGCGCCGCCGCGACTGTCGCAATCGCACTCGTCACGCTGTACTTCCAGCTGCAGGACCCGGCGTATCGGGCCGGCGTGTATGTCGCGCTCGCCTGGTACGTGGCAGGCATCGTGTACTTCGCAGCGATCGGCCGGCACCGGCTGGTGCTCTCGCCCGAAGAGGAGTTCGCACTCACGGGCGGTCAGCATGGCCATCCCGAAAAGGAAGGCTACGGCGCCACCAAGGTGTGAATCTGAGAAGGAAGACATTTCATACAGAGTGCACAGAGAACACAGAGTTGGACGCAGCTCGCCGAAAACGCCAGAGCATCGTGCTCAACCCTCCCGAGTCTCTGTGTGCTCTGTGATCTCTGTGTGAACTCTTAATCCTCAAGCGCACGGCTGAATCCATGGAACCCAGACAAGTCACATCGGCGGCCGACGCCAAAGCCATCGTCGAGCAGCGCAATCTCTCGCACGTCAAAGTGGGCGTGTTCGACATCGACGGCATCCTGCGCGGCAAGTACATGTCGCGTGCGAAATTCATCTCGGCGCTCGAAAGCGGCTATGGCTTCTGCGACGTCGTGCTGGGCTGGGATTGCCAGGATCAGCTCTACGACAACGTGAAATTCACCGGATGGCACACCGGTTATCCCGATGCGCCCGTCACGATCCTTCCCGAATCGTGCAGAGCGTTGCCGTTCGAAAACGATCAGTTGTTCTTCTTGAGCGAGTTTGCGGCGCCGGCGGACCAGGTCTGTCCTCGCGGACTGTTGAAGCGCACGCTGGAGCGACTCCGCACGCTCGGTTTCGAGGCGTATGCGGGATTCGAATATGAAGTGTTCTTCTTCGATGAAACACCTGAATCCGCACGCGAGAAGCACTATCGCAATCTGAAGCCGATGGCGCCCGGCTGGTTCGGCTACTCCGTTATCCGCAATAGCGTCGAATCGGATTTCTATCGTCAGATGCTTTCGATGTGCGAATCGATGGACTTCGGCCTCGAAGGTCTGCACGAGGAAACCGGCCCTGGCGTGATCGAAGCCGCAATCACTGTCGACAAAGCGCTTGCGGCCGCCGACAAGGCGGCGCTCTTCAAGACCTTCACCAAAGTCCTCGCGCAGCACAACGGCATGATGGCGACGTTCATGGCGAAATGGTCGCGCGACTGGCCGGGGCAAAGCGGCCACATCCATATGTCGCTCAAGCGCACAGATGGCAGCTCCGCGTTCTACGACGCATCGCAACCGCATTCGATGAGCCAGACCATGCGTTACTTCGTCGGCGGATTGCAAAAGCTCATGCCCGAAGTGCTCGCCATGGTATCCCCCACGGTGAACTCGTACACAAGGTTGATCCCAGGCTTCTGGGCACCGACGGATTCGACGTGCGGCGTGGAGAATCGCACGTGCGCGTTACGCATCATTCCCGGCAGCGCGAAATCGCAACGCGTGGAGTATCGCGTCGCCGCAGCCGATGCGAATCCATACATCATCCTGTCCGCAGCCCTCGCGAGTGGCGCTTGGGGGATAGAGAACAAGATCGAACCCGAGCCGCTCGTCGCCGGCAACGCCTACGACCAGAAATTTCCCGCCTACCTCGCCCTGCCGCGCACTCTGTGGGAAGCGGCACAGCGCTTGAAACAATCCGAAATGGCACGCGACTGGTTCGGCCATGCATTCGTCGACCACTTCGCCGCCACCCGCGAATGGGAAGAGCGCGAGTTCCGCAAACACATTTCAGACTGGGAGCTGGCCAGGTATTTCGAGATTATCTGATCGAGAAGTGAGGGCATGAAGGACGTGATGATGGTGATGCCGGTGATGACGGTGATGTCAGTGATGGCGGTGATAGCGGTGATAGCGGTGATGAACGCCAGACGGCTCCCCGCTTCCCCGCTCTCCATTACTCCTTAATTACTCCTTAATTACTCCTTAATTACTCCTTACTCCTTACTCATTGCTCCTTACTCATTACTAATTACTAATTGCTCATTACTTTCCATGTTCCAAGTCCTCTCTCCCATCGACAACAGCGTCTACGCGGAGCGGGCGTATGCGAACACGAACCAGATCGATGCGGCGCTGGATGCCGCACGTAAGGCGCAGCGTGTATGGCGCGCGGTTTCGATCGGCGAGCGCGCAGTGATCCTGACTCGTTTCTGCGATGTGTTCGAATCTAAGCGGGATGAGATTGCGCTCGAGTTGACGTGGCAGATGGGTCGGCCGCTGCGTTACACGCCGAATGAGGTACGCGGGACGCTGGAGCGTGCGCGTCACATGATTGCCATCGCCCCCGGCGCGCTCGCGGACATCGATGCCGGACCGAAGGAAGGCTTCCGACGCTTCCTGCGACGCGAGCCACTCGGCGTCGTGCTGACCATTGCTGCCTGGAACTATCCATATCTGATCGCAGTGAACAGCGTCATTCCTTCGCTCATGGCGGGCAATACTGTGATTCTCAAGCATTCCACGCAGACGGCGTTGTGTGCAGAGCGATTCGACGAATGCCTGAAAGCCGCAGGTTTACCGCAGGGCGTGTTCCAGGTACTGCACATGACACACGAAGACACCGAAGGCGTCATCGGCGATGCGCGCATCGACTTCGTTGCCTTCACAGGCTCGGTGGCCGGCGGACACGCCGTTCAACAAGCAGCCTCGGAACGGTTCATTGACACAGGCCTCGAGCTCGGCGGCTGCGATCCGGTGTACGTGCGTCACGATGCAGACGTCGCGCATGCGATCGAGAATGTCGTCGATGGCGCGTACTTCAACAGCGGTCAATCGTGCTGCGGCTTGCAGCGCATCTACGTACACGATCAGGTTTACGGACAGTTCGTCGAAGGCTACGTCGATCTCGTGCGCAGATACGTGCTCGGCAATCCATTGGAGGAACAGACTACTTTAGGCCCCGTGGTTCGCACGTCCGCGGCCGAGACGATCCGCAGACAGATCGCCGCATCGATCGTGGCTGGCGCAACACCGATCATCGAGGAATCAGAGTTTCCAGCCAGCCGCACCGGCACGCCGTACCTCGCACCTCAGGTGCTCATCGAT
Organism: Pseudomonadota bacterium; assembly: GCA_023423935.1. Classification (GTDB taxonomy): domain Bacteria; phylum Pseudomonadota; class Gammaproteobacteria; order Steroidobacterales; family Steroidobacteraceae; genus Steroidobacter. Next base: position 75,754 of record JAFAEQ010000033.1, read on the forward strand.
GTCGATCACTCCATGCTCGTGATGAAAGAGGAAATCTTCGGTCCCGTCGCCGGAATCATGCGCGTCGACAACGACGAACAGGCGATCGCGCTGATGAATGATAGTGCCTACGGACTGACCGCCGCGATCTGGACAGCCGACCAGGATGCCGCCTTGTCGATCGGCAATCGCATCGAAACCGGCACCTGGTTCATGAACCGCTGCGACTACCTCGACCCGGCCCTCGCCTGGGTCGGCATCAAAGACTCCGGCCGCGGCTGCACACTGTCAGTCGCCGGCTATGAACATCTGACGCGCCCCAAGTCTTTCCACATGAGACTGAAGACATGAGACCTGCCGCAAAGACCGCAAAAAGGAAAATGACACTGAAGTCTGTCATCCGTGAAGTGCGCGTCTTTTTTGCGGTCTTTGCGGCTCGGGAGATCTGAATGATCACGCTGCGAGGCAACTGGAACTATCCCACGCTGATTCGCTTCGGCGCAGGGCGTATCGTTGAGTTGCCTGATGCCTGCGAGTCGCTCGGTATTCGCAAGCCGTTGCTGGTGACTGATCCGCAACTAGCGGCATTGCCCATCGTCGCGGAAGTCGTGGAGCTGTGTCGTAAGGCAGGATTGCCTTGCGAGGTCTTTTCGGACGTGCAGTCGAATCCGGTGGAAGCGAACGTGAGCGCGGGCGTCGAGCTTTACAAGCAGCGCGGCTATGACGGCATCATCGCCTTCGGTGGCGGCAGTGCGCTCGATACCGGCAAGGCGATCGCGCTGATGGTCGGTCAGAGCCGGCCGATCTGGGATTTCGAGGATCGCGAGGATTGGTACACGCGCGTCAACGTAGCGGGCATCGCGCCGACGATCGCTGTGCCGACCACATCGGGCACGGGATCGGAGGTGGGACGCGCCGCCGTGATCACCGATGTGCGCGATCACACCAAGAAGATCATTTTCCATCCGCGGATGCAGCCGGCACTGGTGATTGCAGATCCGCAACTGACGGTCGGACTTTCGGCGCATGTCACTGCGGCCGTCGGGATGGATGCGCTTTCGCACAACCTTGAAGCCTATTGCGCGCCTTTCTATCACCCGATGGCCGATGGCATCGCGCTCGAAGGTATGCGGCTCATCAAAGACTGGCTGCCAGTCGCAGTGACGGACGGAACGAACATCGAAGCGCGGTCGCACATGATGATTGCCTCGACGATGGGGGCGACGGCCTTCCAGAAAGGACTCGGCGCCATGCACAGCCTGAGTCATCCCTGCTCCGCCAATCTCCACACGCATCATGGACTCACGAACGGCGTCGTCATGCCGTACGTGCTCGTGTGGAATCGGCGCGGAATCGAGGACCGCATGGGGCGTCTCGCCACCTATCTCAATCTTAAGGAGCGTTCGTTCGACGGCGTGCTTCGGTGGATTCTCGAACTGCGACGGACCATCGGCATCCCTGAGACGCTCGCCGATCTGGGCATGAAGGCCGAGCACATTCAGCGCCTTGCACCACAGGCCTTCGAAGATCCGTCGACCTCTGGCAACCCCGTCCCGATGACGGTCGAGGATTTCGCGACGCTCTATCGCAACTGTCTCGAAGGCCGGTTGAACTGAAAGCCCATCGCCCGCACTTGAGAAAGCGCTGATTTGACCCTTGCGGGGCGAATCAGAGGTGTCCTCAAAGTTCATGGCCGATTCAGTCCGGGAGCGCGAGCATCGAGCGATGCGAACGGCAATTCTTTTATTCGCGCTGATGCTGAGCACGACGGCACTGGCCGATGCCATGCGGTGTGGCAATCGCCTCGTACGCGATGGCGACACGCAAACGGCAGTGCGCGAACTCTGCGGGGAGCCCAGCGACGTGCAATCGCGGTCGATCCTGCGCCGGCCTTCTTATTTTCTGAACGGCCGCTACTACTATTTCGGCGATGCGATGGTCGAGGTACCCGTGGAGGTGTGGACCTACAACTTCGGCCCATACAAGCTCATGCGACGCGTGCGATTCGTCGATGGACTCGTCGAAGAGATCGAAACCCTGGGCTACGGCTATCGCGTCGAAGGGAAGTAAGGGCATCTGCCGGTCAGAGGCGATCCCGGTCAGCCTTGCGGCTGCGAGGGTCGATCGGCCAGATGGAAAATCAGAGCTACCTTAAGTTAAAGCGGAGGCGGTCGGCGCGTCCGGAGAGGCGCTTGGGCGGCTGCGCATCCGAACGACCGACCGCCACCTAGGCAGCTGCCGGAACTGCAGCACGCAGGCCGACAGCATGCCTACCAACAGAGCGCTACGATCCCGGGGAGGGGGGCAGTAACGGATCGCGAGTCCCGTTGGTCGGCACACGAACTGATTGGGAACGATGAGGAAGGCATCCATGCCCGGGTGCATGCTCCAACTCTTGCGGTCCTTGTGGGCTCTTCCGTGTCCACACGCATGCCGTCCTTACTGTAATAAGCGACAACCCCAGCGGAATTCCCTCAGTGAGTCGCAAGAATTTTTTCAGGGTTGACTCAGGGATTGGATGAGCGCGCGTGAGCCGGCCGGACGCGAGCCGGACGACAGACTGCCCGCCGTCGATCTATGTCGCTGAATTGAATGGAAGTCCGGCTTGCATCCCCACCATGACTTACGGGTCGTCATCGGCGAGACTAGCGCCCCTTTCGAGATGACTCGCATGCCCCAGTACCTCGGCCTTCCCCAGTATCGGCACGACAGCCAACAGCGTGTAGGCGTCCTGCTGGTCAATCTGGGAACCCCCGACGGTCCCGATCCCGCCTCGGTCCGGCGCTTCCTCGCACAGTTTCTTTGGGACCCGCGTGTGATCGAAATGCCTCGCTGGCTCTGGTGGCTGATCCTGAATGGGGTGATTCTGCGAATACGCCCGAGCAAGAGCGCTCACGCCTATCGCCAGATCTGGACACCCCAGGGCTCACCTTTGATGGTCTTCAGCCGCGCGCTGACGGATCGGGTGCGTGAAGTCTTGCAACAGCGCCAGCTCGATATCCCCGTGACGCTTGGAATGAGCTACGGCTCACCCTCGATCCCGGAGGCGCTGGAGGCGATGCATCGCGACGGCATTCGCAAAGTGCTCGTGCTGCCTTTGTATCCCCAGTATTCCGCGACGACGACCGCGTCCGTGTTCGATCAGGTGACCCGTACGCTGCAGGGGTATCGCTGGGTGCCGGAGCTGCGCTTCATCACCGAATACCACGATGAGCGCCGCTACATCGAGACTCTGGCACGCAGCATTCGCGAACACTGGCAAACCCATGCCAGACACCATCTGCTGTTCTCGTTTCATGGCGTGCCGCGCCGTTATCTGCTCGCGGGCGATCCTTACTACTGCCATTGCATGAAGACGGCTCGTCTGGTGAGTTCCGAGCTGGGATTGAGCGAGACCGAATGGAGCGTGAGTTTTCAGTCGCAGGTCGGTCGCGAAGAATGGCTGCGACCGTATACGGATGAACTGCTCGTCGAGTACGCGCGGGGCGACAGAAAATCGGTCACGGTGATCTGTCCGGGATTCGCGACCGATTGTCTCGAGACGCTCGAAGAAATTGCCCTGCGCAATCGCGCGCTGTTCCTGTCGAGCGGAGGCACGGCCTATGACTACATCCCCGCGTTGAACGCTCATCCGGAGCACGCGGAGTTGCTCGTCGATCTGATCGAGCGTCACACGCAAGGCTGGCATCCGGAGCGTGATCCGCAGGAGTTGTCCCAAACCCGCGAGCGCGCCCTGCGCGCCGGTGCGCAGAGCTGATCATGTTGGGCCGCTTTCTCGAGATCAGCATCCACACGCCGGATATCCAGGCCTCGCTCGAGTTCTACGAGGCGCTCGGGTTTCAGCAGGCGAGCGTGAGCGAAACCTGGCCCTATCCGTATGCCGTCGTCACCGATGGAAGACTCTTTCTCGGACTCCACGGGGGCTTCATCCGCTCGCCGGCACTGACGTTCGTGCTGCCGCAACTCGCCCGGGGGCTCGACCGGCTGCGCGAGCGCGGACTCGCCTTCGATCAGGAACGTCTCGGCAACGACGTGTTCAACCAGGCCTCGATGACGGATCCTTCCGGTCACTGCATCAATCTGCTCGAGGCGCGCACGTTCTCGCCTCCCTCACAGAGCGACGGCTCGCAGACCAGTTGCGGCTACTTCGTCGAGTACGGGATTCCGGTCCGCGACGTGGGAACCTCGCGTAGTTTCTGGGAGCCGCTGGGCTTCGTCGCAATGGAAGAAGAAGCCGATCCTTTTCCGCGCACGGCTGTCACGAGCGATCACTTGAACCTGGGCCTGTATCGCACGCGAGCCTTGCGACAACCCGTCCTGACTTTTGAAGACCCCGAGATGCGCGAACGTCTGACGCGACTCAAGGAACGCGGATTTCATCTGTCGGACGAAATGCCGGACAGTCTCGACGAATCGACCAATGCCATTCTGGAAGCCCCGGAAGGCACACGACTGTTGTTGCTGCACTCCGAGATCTGAACTGCACGGCTCGGCCGACGCGCCTCCAGCACCCAAGTTCTTGCGCGTCGCGCACCGCCTTCTATTTATTGTCCGCGACCACGTTGAACTTCACATGCAGCCGATCCTGCACCGACAGCGCGCCGAGTGCGGCAGTGAACGGTTTGATGCCGAAGTCGGACTGCAGCACGTCGAACTCCCCTGTAGCGCTCAGCCGCCCATTCCCGATCGAGATCGCGGGCTTCAACGCGACATCGTGACTGACACCTCGAATGGTGATGCGGGCCACGACGTCCGGTTTGTTCGAAGGACCCGACACGCTGATGGACTTGATCGAAACTTCGGGAAACTCATCTGCGTTCAGCACCTCTGCGCGCAACATGTTCCTGCGGGTGCCTTCACGATCGGACTGTGAGACCTCCGGCGGGAAATCGCTTCCCGCTTCTCGACGCGCGTCGGGATCGTCGACGACCAGCAGATCTACTGGAAAGGCAAAGTCGAACCCGCTCTTGCCGATCGAGGCATGTGTCCATACGCGACCGCGCAAGCCTTTCACGCTGATCACATGATTGTGACCCAGGCGTGAGAGCGCCCCGCCACGGAACACCAGGATCTGGACCGTCGAAGCTTGCGAATTCACCTCGTAGATCGCAGCACCCTTCGCACTCGCAGCAGGTGTCGGCACCGGAGCAGGCGCTACGACTTCGGGCTTGGGTGCTTCGGGTGCTCGCGTGGGCGCCGGACAACCGCCGAGCAACAGGAGCGTTGCGATCAGAAGCGACGCACGTGCCACAAAAACATCGGCGCTCGATGACATGCTGTGTTCCGCTGGCAGGCCGGGTGACGTAGCGTAAACTCTCTCGGGTTTCGGTGGGCGGGCAGGTCGATGCAGATCAGGAATACCTTGCAGCGATACGGCGCAGTCGCGCAGCTGTTCCATTGGGTGATCGTCGCGGCGATCATCACTCAGTTCGTGCTTGCCACTCAGGCGGCGAACCTCGGCCTCGGGCCTGCCAAGATCGCCGTGCTTGCACGTCACAAGTCGGTCGGCATGACCATCTTCGCGCTCGCCGTACTGCGCCTTCTATGGCGCTGGATGAATCCGGTGCCTGCCATGCCGCGTGAGATGCCGCAGTGGCAGGCCGTTGCCGGCCGCGTCTCGCACTTCCTTCTCTATGCGCTGATTCTCATCACGCCGCTGTTCGGCTGGCTCATGTCCTCGGCGCGCGCTTTCTCCGTGAGCTGGTTCGGCCTGTTCACGCTGCCCGATCTCATCGCTCCCGACCGCGCGAAATACGATTTCTTTCACGACACGCACATCAAGCTGGCGTTCCTGTTGGGGATCGTCGCGATCGTCCATGCGTTCGCAGCGCTTAAACATCATTTCATCGACCGCGACGATGTTCTGCGCAGGATGTTGCCCGTCCAGCCTTCCGATGAGCGTTGATGTGTCCAATGAACCCTTGCCACCTTCAGGAACGCGCATGATCAGATCCACTCGCTGGTACGCCTTTGCACTCGTACTGAGTCTCGGTCTCGCTTACGCCGCCACGCAATGGACGATGCAGCCCTCGAGCAGCACGCTCACCTTCACGGGCACGCAGGCCGGCGCACCGTTTCGCGGCAAGTTCGAGAAATTCACCGCCGATATCCGTTTCGAACCCAACGATCTGGCGACGAGCCGCTTCGATGTCTCGATCGATACCGCCTCGGTGAATACCCAGGACAGCGAGCGCGACGCGACGCTCAAGGGTGAAGATCTGTTCAATGTGAAGCGCTGGCCCACGACTCGCTACGTCGTAGAGAAATTCACCGACAAGGGCGGCGGCAAGTTCGTGGGTAACGGTCAGCTCACGCTGCGCGATGTCACGAAGCCCGTGCCCATCGAATTCACGTTCGAGACGAAAGACGGCAACACCTGGCTCAAAGGAAAGGCTGCCATCAAGCGACTGGACTTCGGCGTCGGCCAGGGAGACTGGAAAGATACGGAAACCGTCGCGAACGAAGTTCAGATTCAATTCGCTCTGCTGCTAAAGTAGGCGCGCTGCGCCGATATACGCTTCGCGCGCGAGAACAAGAGAATTGCGCCAGATGACGATCGAGGCACGACCGGGCCGCTTCCGACGGATCGATGGATAGGACTGCATCCGGATACATGACGCTGTTGCCCAGAGCTGATCGCTGCATCCAACGGCACGTGCCTGCATGACGATCCGCATTACGGACCCCGATGCGTGCGTCGAAGCGACGCTCAGCCGCGTAGGTAAGCACATCGTGCTCGGTCTGCCGGTGGCCATCGGCAAACCCAATCCGCTCGTCAACGCCTTCGTGCGTCGTGCCTGCGAAGACCCGGCGATCCATCTCACGATCATCACCGCATTGTCGTTGCGCGTGCCTCGTGCAAACAGCGAGCTCGAACGCCGGCTGATCGAGCCGTTCACGCAGCGGGTGTTCTGCAACTATCCCGATCTCGAATACATGCAGCTGATCGAACAGCGCCGCCTGCCAAAGAACATCGAGGTGATCGAGTTCTTCCTGGAACCAGGCGCCTGGCTGCGCAACGAGCATCTGCAGGAGCACTACCTCAGCGCGAACTACACGCATGTCGGTCGCGATGCTCTGCGGCGGGGCATGAACGTCATCGCACAGATCGTCGCCGCGCCTCCTGCGGGAGAAATGCCGCCTGGCGTTCTGAGCCTCGGCTCAAATCCCGACCTGACTGCAGACCTGTTGCCTCAAATCGCTGCGATGCGCGCGAGCGGACGGCCCTTTGCGTTGATCGGACAGGTCCATCGCGAGCTGCCGTTCATGTACGGCGATGCGCTCGTCACGGCGGATACATTCGATTTTCTGCTCGACGACACGGTGTTGGACTTTCCGCTGTTCTGCCCGCCCAACATGCCGATTGCGCCCACCGAACATGCGATCGCGCTCAACGTCAGCACGCTGTTGCGCGACGGCGGGACGCTGCAGGTCGGCATCGGCGAGTTGGGCGATGCCATCGTGTACGCGACCCAGCTGCGTCATCAACAACCGGCGATCTACCGGCAGGTCATCGAACAGACCGGCATTCTGGAACGACATCAACGCCTGATCGAAACCGAAGGTGGCACAGCACCGTTCGATCGCGGTCTGTATGGCTGCTCGGAAATGCTCGTCGACGGATTTTTGGATCTGTATCGCAGCGGCATTCTCAAGCGCTGCGTGTATCCGAGCGCACGCATCCAGCGGCTGCTCGACGACGGTCACATCGACGAAACCGTCGGTCAGCGCACGCTCGAAGCGATGAGCGCCTCCGGCATGAACCGGATGTCGTATGCGGATTTCAACGAATTGCGCGAAGTCGGCGTATTTCGCGACGACGTGCAGTACGAGCGCGGCGTGCTGATCGCGCCGGACGGCACGCAGCTCGCAGCGAATTTCGTCGATCCGGCACAGCGCGCCGCCATCGCGCGCACCTGTCTTGGCGAGCGTCTGCGCAATGGCGTACTCGTCGACGCGGCCTTCTTCTTCGGACCGAAGGCGTTCTATTCAGAGCTGCGCGAACTCCCGGCGGCGGAGAGAAAGCTCTTTGCAATGCGCGGCATCAGCTTCGTAAACGAGCTCTATGGACCGGAGTGGGAGCTGAAGGTCGCACAGCGCCGCTACGCGCGATTCATCAACACCACGATGATGGTGACGGGACTGGGTGCGGCGGTATCCGATGGGCTCAAAGACGGACGCGTGGTGAGCGGCGTGGGCGGGCAGTACAACTTCGTCGCCATGGCACACGCACTGCCTGAAGCGCGTTCGATTCTGTGCCTGCGTTCGACCCGGATTTCACACGGCCGCACGGTGTCATGCCTGCCGTGGAGCTACGCCCACGCGACCATTCCGCGACATCTGCGCGATATCGTCGTGACCGAGTACGGGATCGCCGACCTGCGCGGCAAGACGGACAACGAAGTCGTCGCGGCGCTCGTGGACGTCATGGACGCGCGTTTCCAGGATGCATTCGTGTCGGAAGCTCAGCGCGCGCGGAAACTATCCCGATCCTACCGGGTGCCCGAGGCAGCGCGACGTAATCGCCCCGAAGTATTGGCGGAGCGCTTTGCGCCCTGGCGCGAGCGTGGTTTATTCGCCGAGTTGCCGTTCGGTTCGGAGCTCACCCGGGACGAACTGGTCCTCACGCGCGCATTGCGCTCGATCGACAAGGACGCGCACTCCTGGTCGGGCTGTGCCCGGCTCTTGCGGAAAATGCTGGAGGCCGACCCGAAGAGCCCGCAACTCAAGCCCTACATGCAGCGGATGCATCTCGATCAGCCGCGTACGCTGGGCGAACGACTGCAGCGACGTCTGCTCGCTACCGCCCTGCCGCAGGATCGCCCGAGCCGCGCTTAAGAGGCGCATCGCAACCTTGGGCCGCTTTCGCGCATCCAAACCAGACATCTGGATCTGGAGACCCTCATGCTGCGCATCTGTGCCGCCCTGACGCTGACCCTTGCCGCCTCCTACAGCCATGCGAGCGATGGGTGCGCGCACGCGGCAGATCGTTCCGCCCGCCTGGACACGCAGGGCGTTCGATCCATCGTGATCACTGCGGGCGCCGGCGATCTGAAGATTCGCGGTAGCGACACGAACGCCCTCACAGCGAAGGGGCGAGCGTGCGCTTCGAACGAAGAGCTCCTGTCAGGCATACAGCTCGACACCCGACGTGAGGGCGACACGCTCCATCTCACCGCGCGCACGCCCGAAACCGATGGAAATCTGCTGACGTTGTCGCGCTACGCACGCATTAATCTGGATGTGTCGTTGCCGAATTCGATCGCAATCGAGGTCAACGATGGCAGCGGCGATACCGAAATCGCCAATGTCGCCAGTGCGCGCGTGACGGACGGTTCGGGAGATCTGGAAATCGAGAACGTATCCGGCGACCTGGACGTAACGGATAGCTCTGGCGATCTCGAGATCGAACAGGTCGACGGCAATGTCACGGTGCGCGACAGTTCCGGCGTTCTTGAGATCGAACACGTTCGCGGCGCGGTGCTGATCGAAGTCGACAGCTCAGGCGATATCCATATCGCAGATGTCGGTTCGGTTCACATCCGGAACGACAGCTCGGGTGACATCGTCGCGCAGCGCGTGAAGGGCGACGTGACGATCGACAATGACAGCTCAGGCGACATTCGCGTCGAAGACGTCGCAGGAAACTTCACGGTCGGTGCAGACGGTACCGGCAGCATCCGCCACGAACGTGTCGGCGGCCGCGTGCAGATTCCGCAGCGCTGAAATCAGAGCAGCGCGCGCGCCTGATCCTGAAGTGAGCGGATCGTCGTGCGGATCTGGGCGACGTCCGACCCGTTGGCCAGGATCGCACGCGACACGTTGGGCAGCACACGACCCTTGGCAGCCGGCATGCGTCGCAGCACATCCTGAATCGTCGCGCCCTGCGCGCCGACGCCTGGAGCGAGGATGTAAGCCGATGGCATGGCAGCCACGATCTGGTCGGCATCTTCACACGTCGCCCCGACGACGGCGCCGATGAATCCGGGCGACTCGCTGCCTGCATGCGCGTTGCGCTCGGTGATGAGGCGTGCGAGGTTCGCCGCCACCGTCTCGCCCGATGCCAGCTTCGCCAGCTGAAGATCGCGTCCTTCGGGATTCGAAGAGCGCACGACGACGAACACCCCTCCTTCGTGACGTTCGGCAATGCTCAGGAATTTCTCGAGCGCCGCGAAGCCCAGGTAAGCGTGCGTTGTCACCGCATCGGTACGCAGCGGCGAAGTCGGAGAGAAGTAGCCTTCCGCGTAAGCCTCTGCGGTGGTGTCGATATCGCCGCGCTTGCTATCGATCAGCACCAGCACTTCGCGCGCACGCGCCAGTTGCGTCAGCTCCTCGAGCGCTTTCATCCCCGCACTGCCGAAGCGCTCGAAGAACGCAGACTGCGGTTTCACGATCGAGAACCGATACTCGCCGGCCTCGAGCACGCGCCGACCAAACTCGAAGGCACCTTCGGCCCTGTCGGGCAACCCGCAACTCTTCAACAACGAGGCGGAAGGATCGAGCCCGACACAGAGCGGACTGTGGGCGCTCATGGCGAGTCGCAGACGAGTGGCGAAAGACGACATGGATAATGAGTAGTGAGTAATCAGTATGGAGAAATGGAATCGGGGAAACGCAATTCGATCCGACTCACGGGCTATCAGGTGGTGCCTGAAAGCCGGCGGCACGGTATGTGAGCACGAGTGTATCGCGGATGCCGTGCGCCCCGTCGGGCTGGATCGGCGTCGTTTCGTGGATGACGCGCGCGTCATCCAGCAGCAGCGCGGTCCAGGGCTCGGTCATGGTGAACCGCACGCCTGAAATCCCTTGCGCTTCGAACACGCGGGTTTCACCGCCGCGCACGTTGCGCCGGTCGATCAGGATGACGGCGACGTAGTCCACGCCATCGCGGTGTGCGCCCTCCGGCGTCGGTCGCCCGATGCCTTCGCTGGTGTCGATACGGAACTGATGCGCTTCGATATACCACTGAGGTACGGGGCGCGCAGCGGCGAATGCGTCGCCCAGCGCCATCAGCAACCGCCGCCACATCGGCGCACCAATCACCTGCGGCTCGATGGGCTCGAACCAACGTTCCATGCCACCGTGCAGGGCGTTGTAGTCGGTCGGTTGCCAGTGCGCCCGATGCGGCACCTGGACGAGCGAGCGCTCGGCGAGCTGCTGAATGAAACAGCTGTGGCGGCGATATCTGTAGCGTCCGCCGTCGCGCAGCCAGGCATCCGCCGGCAGGCGCGCCCAGGAGGCACGGATCTGCTCGAGCTCGCTCGGCGCGAGGGACAGCTGCTGCTGCATGTCATGCGGCTTCAGCAATGCATAGCCCGACTGGGCCAGCGTTCTTCCAACCTGTGCAATCTGCATCGTCTTGCTCCGGGATCGGAGCGCATTCTGACATTCCGGCCGTGTCTTCGCGGCCCGCACTTAACTTACCTGGCGGACGAATTCGCCACTGCGTTCGGGGAATGGCTGTACACAACGCGGCGAAGGAAGGCGCGCAGCACATCCTGCGTCCATCTTCACGAAGGTGTGTGGACAGCGGCGTTGCCGATTCCTAGGCTTGCCGACTTCGCCCCACAACAAGAAGGAATCGCCCCATGCTTCGGCTGGCCTCACTCGCGTTCTCTGCCCTGCTGTGCGCCACGAGCATGGCCGCCACGAACGACGATCTCACGACGTTCGCAGAGCTATCCAAGTTTCAACGCACCGGCCGCTACGAGGAAGTAGACAAGCTGTGCCATGCCTTCCAGCAACGATGGCCGCAGCAGGTGCGCTGCTTCGAGTTCGGTCGTAGTCCCGAGGGCCGCACGATGTGGGCACTGGCGGCCTCGGCCGACGGCACACTCGACGCCACAGCCGCACGCACCAAACAGCGCCCGGTGATCCTCATGCAAGGTGGCATTCACTCCGGCGAGATCGACGGCAAGGACGCAGGTTTTCTCGCGTTGCGCGAAGTACTGGAAGGTCGGGCAGCGAAGAACTCGCTCGCGGCGGTCACCTGGGTGTTCGTCCCCGTGTTCAGCGTCGATGGGCACGAGCGCTTCGGTCGCTGGAATCGTCCGAACCAGGTCGGTCCCGAGGAGATGGGCTGGCGCACCACCGCGCAGAACCTCAACTTGAATCGTGACTACACCAAGGCCGACGCGCCGGAGATGCAGCACATGCTCCGGCTGTTGAACGAATGGGATCCGGTGCTGTATGCGGACCTGCACGCGACCGATGGCGCAGAGTTCGAGCATGACATCTCGTACAACATTGCGCCGACGTTCGCCGGAGATCCGGATCTCGTACGCACGACCGTAGCGTTCCGCGACGCCATGGTCCGCAAGGCCGCCGCCGCGGGATCGCTGCCGGTCGATTTCTATCCCTCCTTCATTCGCGATGACGATCCCCAGTCGGGCTTTGCGGTCAACGTCGGCCCTCCGCGGTTCTCGCAGGAGTACTGGGCTCGTCGCAATCGAATCGGCGTGCTGGTCGAAACGCATTCCTGGAAGGACTATCCAACGCGCGTACGCATCACTCGCAACGCGATCATTCACATGCTCGAGTTGGCGACGACGGGTGCCGGGGACTGGCAGTGGGTAGCACAAGCGGCCGATCAGCGCGATCAGCAGCTCGGCGGCAAGTCCGTGCCGCTGACGTTCGAAAACACCGAGCACGTGAAGACCATCGAATTCCGCGGCTACGAGTACACACGCGAGCCTTCAGCGATCTCGGGCGCACTCATGACCCGCTACAACAACAAGAAGCCGCAGATCTGGCGGATACCGCTACGCGACGAAGTGCGCCCCGCAATCTCGGTCACGGCGCCGCGCGGCGGCTATGTCGTTCCCGCGGCCTACGCAGACCTCATGCGGGAAAAGCTTCAGCTTCACGGAGTGGACTTCAAAGAGATTGCCGGCGCGCTGCCGAAAGCCTCGGTCGAGACATTCCGCGCCAGCGACGTCAAACGCTCCCCGACCACGTTCGAAGGGCACACCATGGTCAATTTGAGCGGCGAATGGCAGCCCGAAACCCGCGACATTCCCAAAGGCTCATTGTTCGTACCGATCGCGCAACGCCGTTCGCAGCTCGCGATGCTCCTGCTCGAACCCAAGAGCCCCGACTCGCTCGTCAGCTGGGGCTTCTTCAACACGTCCTTCGAACCCAAGGAATACATGGAAGCCTACGTCGCCGAAGCCGTCGGCGAAGAGATGCTGAAGAAGAACCCGGAAGTGAAGAAGGAATTCGAACGCCGCCTCGCCGACGACCCCGCCTTCGCCGCCAGCCCCGCACAGCGCCTGGACTTCTTCTACAAGCGCTCGCCGAGCTGGGATGAGAGGTTGAATCTCTATCCTGTCTACAGGACTGAATTGACAATGAACAATTGACAATGGACAACGCGCTTCGCGGCTGCGACAGTCACGAGACTCGCGTGCACGTTAGCGGAATCTCGCTGTCGAGCCGCGCAGCATGTTCATTTAAGAAACACCCTTCGCGTGCTGCGGATCGAACTGCCAGCCAGTCTCGCTTCGCAGCCGCTCAATCCACGATCGTCGAGCTGAGCCTCGTGGTTCGGACGATTGCAGTCAGCAAGCGAAGGAGTTCTCTTATCTGCGATTGCAGGTCCGCATGACGCTGCTCGGATAGCAGGTCGCATGCAACGAGAAGATCAAGCCAGTATTCAGTCTCGCTGGCTTCCTTCAAAGCGATCGCGAGCTTGTGCGCGAAGTCCGCACGACTCTCGGCCTGCTCAGCTTCCCGGACAAGGGCGCCGACAGCTGTTCCAGCTCGTAACAGCTGCCGTGAGATTACGAACTCGCGTTCGACGCGCTGCAGTTCGCGAGAGAGCCGCACGATGACAATCGCGAACTCAAAGGATTTCTCTCGGACCGCACTCCCCACAACTTCGCTCCTTCCTGAGCTTTGAAACAGCCAGCACAACGATAGCTGCTTCGTCTTCCTGAACTTGCGGCAGCCTTTAGCAGATAGAGTTCAAGGCCTCCGTTCTGCCGGCACGGCGAAGAATCGCCGTGCCCCTTGTCAATTGCCCATTATCAATTGTCAATTCTCTTCACTTGTCGAGCTGCGCCGCGCGCGTTTCGTCGGCTTTCGATTCGGCATCTTTGCCCATGGCGGAGTAGACGTCGGCGCGGCGGAAGTAGCCTTCGGAGTCTTTGGGGGCGAGCTCGATGGCTTTGTTTGCGTCTTCGAGCGCTTTCTCGTTCTTCTCGAGCGACATGTAGATGCGTGAGCGGTTGAGATAGCCGAAGGGGTCGTCGGGTTTGAGCTCGATGTACTTGGTTGCATCCTCGAGCGCGGCATCGAACTTTCCGGAGGAGTCGCGTGCGCGTGAGCGCAGCAGGTAGAGATCCGCGCGGTCGGGCGCCTGATCGATGGCGCGGCGCAGGATGTTGACAGCCTCTTCCGGCTTACCTTGCGACAAGGCAGCCTGTGCGCGTGTTGCCATGTCATCAACCGCTTTGTTCTGCGCGATGGCGGCCAGTGGCGTGGAAATGGAAATGGCCAGGATGAAAACGAGTCTGATGAGCCCAGCGGTCTTGCAAGATGCAGACATGACGACCCCCTCGCATTGATTTTGTAGAACGCAGCTCAGTCAAGCTGAGCTTGGGCGGATTATGCGCCCGCCACGCAAGGGGAGGGAGAGTAGGGACGCTACGGATTCAGTATGTGATCACACCTAAGGAAGCACTGATCAAGCGGCTTCCCTGACCTACGGGAGTTGGCAACTTCCCGAAATACCTCGATGAGCGAGCCGACGACGCGCCGAACTGCAACCTGTTCAGCGCTTACCTAATCGTCGGCGACAGCGTTGAGCGAACTGGCACGTCTAACACTTCTGCGCCCGCCGCTTGGCCTCCAGTTCGCGTTTGCGCTCGTTGAGACGCTCCCCCTGCTTGGCGCTGTAACCCGATCGCAGGGTTGAAGCGATCTTGCGAAGCGCCTCGTTCAGCTTCAGACACGCATCAATCTTGGGCGCCGCCGGCTTGGATGCGACGCGGACCTGAGGGCTCGCTACTGACTTCACAACAGGGCTTGGCTTTGGCGCATGCGACTCCATGACGCTGATTCCGCTCAGGTCCGGTTCGTAAATCTGCGCCTCCGGAGCGCATGGTCGATCGGAGAACACCAATCCCGCGGGGGTCTCGCATCGGTAGATGGTCGTGTCCGCGTGCGCCAGGGCGGACAGGAGGATGAATGGCAGGCCGAACCAGGTCCTTGCACGCATGAGCTCGTCCTCGAGGAAGGAGAGCCGATGCTGACGCGCAGGCGAGCCAACGAGCCGCGAATTTCAGCCTGCCCGGCCAGATTTGGGCATCGGCCGAGACGCTCCGGCAGGGCGATCTCGTCAAGTGTCAGCGGGATCAGAGAGCCAGGATGCGTTCCGCCTGATTGCGCAGAAGCCGGCCGAAGCCGACCGCGTCATAGAGCCGATCGAGCGCTTTCAGGTCGGGTGCGCGGCGCTTAAGCGAATCAAGGCTCGCATCGAGCGGGACGTCGCAGGAAATACCCGTGAGCTGGCGGGCGAGAAAGGCGGACTCGCGATACTCGCGCAGCTGTGCGCAGACGAATCCGGCATTGCGCAGCTTGAGCTTCAGCACACGATCGAGATCGTCGTAGAGATGAGCCAGCGATTCGAAATGTCCGAACAGGAATGAGGCGGTCTTGCGACCGACCCCCGGCACGCCAGGAATGTTGTCGACGGCATCGCCCATCACCGCGAGAAAACACGCCATCCGTTCCGGCAGCACGCCAAAACGTTGCGCGATATCGCCATACGCATAGCGACGATTGTCGAGATAGTCCCAGTACTCATCGCCCGGACGGATCAGTTGCGACAGATCCTTATCGCGGGTGACGACGACCACCTGCTTGCCTTGCGCACGCATGCGCGTGGCGAGCGTGCCGATCAGATCGTCCGCCTCGTGCTCGCTGCTTGCGAACGCGGCCACGCCGAGCGAAGTACAAAGCTGACGGCACAGCATGAACTGGCGCTTCAGCTCGATCGGCGCCGGCTCACGATTTGCCTTGTAGGGCGGATACAGTCGATTGCGGAATGAGACGACCGCGGTTTCATCGAACGCCACAGCGATGTGCTCGGGGCGCACCTGCTCGATCAGATCGCCGAGAAATCGCGCGAACCCGTGCAGCGCATTGACGGGATTGCCGTCGAAATCGACGACCGTGTTCGGAACCGAATGCCAGGCGCGGAAAATGAAGATCGAAGCGTCGATCAGATACAGCGCATCGCGCGAAGGATAGCGGGAGCTCGGTACGGGAATATGCGCGGGAACAGCAGACAACGCGTGATCTCGAAACGAATCTGCAGCGGACCTTACACCACTGCCTGTTCCGGCGCGACAGAGTTACTGCAGGATTCCGTGCTCTTTCAGCCGCGCATGCAGCGGACTGGATCGCGGAAAATGCGCCAGCAAATACTCCATCTGGTCGGCGAGCACGCGACGGCTCTTCAGATAGATGTACTCGGCATAGGTCGGCGTAAATGGCACAGCAATCAGCTGCAATCCCGCCTGCTCGGGCGTTTTCGAGGCCTTGAGGTTGTTGCAGCGCCGGCATGCGGTGACGACGTTCGTCCACTTGTCCAGACCGCCCTGACTCAACGGCCGGACGTGATCGCGCGAGAGCTGATTCGACGGGAAGCGCTGCCCGCAGTACAGGCACAGATGTGCATCGCGCTTGAACAATGTCTGGTTGTTCAGCGGCGGGATGTAATCCTGACGCAGGTTGCCGGGATTGTGCGTGTGTCCGACGGTCGCGATGATGGAATTCACATCGACGACGGTGCGCCGGCCCGAACGCGCATTCGTACCGCCATACAGGCGATAGAGCTGCGTCCCACAGGTATAGGCGACCTGCTCCGTGTGATACAGCCGCACCGCGTCCCTGTAATCGATCCACTCCAGGGGCATACCGGAAACGTCGGTGCGCAGGATCTCTTGATTCAAGTTGTACGAATGGTGCACGACTCGATCAACGATATGGCCGGCCCTACTTTGGCCAAGCCTTCAGTAGCGACGAGTCAAGAGTACGCGAGCCCTGTGTAAATATTCAACGGGCCAGGCCGCTCGCCCCAAAAGGAAAATGCCTAGGCTGTGGGTGAATGGCAACGGAGCGGCACGGACAAACCGGTCCGCTCGTTTGCGAGTCGGGCCATGCAGCGCTCCGGGCGGGGATGAGGACGAAGGTTGGTGGCTGCCCGGGAAACAAGCCCCATCCACGCGGGCGGCTGCGCATTTCGCGCTGCCATGAGCTTGCACGACCGTTCCGGTCGGCCGCTCCCTCTGGCTCGCCGACTAGCGGACTAGCCGACTAGCTGCTCAGCTCGAAGCTGCTCAATGACCGCCCTCGAGTCCTTTCAGCGCCTGGATCATTTCGACCATGACCTTTTGGGCATCGCCGTAGACCATGTTGGTGTTGTCGGCGAAAAAGAGCTCGTTTTCAACGCCGGAGTAGCCCTTGCCCTGGCCGCGCTTGATCACGTAGACCTGTCGCGCCTGATCGACGTTGAGGATCGGCATGCCGTAGATGGGCGAGGACTTGTTGGTGCGAGCGGCAGGATTCACAGTGTCGTTCGCGCCGATCACGACAGCGACATCGGCCTCCTTGAACTCGTCATTGATGTCTTCGAGATCGTAGATCATGTCGTAAGGAACGCCTGCTTCCGCGAGCAGCACGTTCATGTGACCGGGCATGCGCCCTGCGACCGGATGAATCGCGAACTTCACCTCGACGCCGGCCTCCGTCAGCAGCTTCACGAATTCATACAGCTTGTGCTGAGCCTGTGCGACAGCCAGTCCGTAGCCGGGCGCGAAGATGACTTTCGATGCGTAGCGCATGTTGACCGCCGCATCGCCGGCTTCGGCCGCCTTCATCGAACCTTTGATCTCGTCCTGAGCCTCATCGCCGGTCGCGCCGAAATTGCTGAAGATCACGTTCGAGACGCTGCGGTTCATGGCCTTCGCCATCAACAGCGTGAGCAGCGTGCCGGCCGAACCGACCACCATGCCGGCAATCATCAGCGCCGGGTTCTGCAACACATAACCCTCAAAGCCGACGGCAAGACCCGTGAATGCGTTGTACAAAGAGATCACGACCGGCATATCGGCGCCGCCGATCGGCATGGTCATCAGCACGCCGAAGATCAGCGCAAGCCCGAAGAAAATCGCCACGATGTGCGGGGCGGCGTGACCCTGCTCGGCGAACACGATGAACAGTCCCAAACCCAGCGCGCAGAGGAACACCGCGCCGTTGATCAGCTGCTGGCCCTTCAAACGCCAGGTGCCATTGATCTTGCCATCCAGTTTCGCCCAAGCGATCAGCGAGCCCGAGAGCGATATCGACCCGATAAGCGCACCGATGATCGTCACGATCAACGGGATGGTTTGATGCTGCGCGTCCCGCAGCAACTCGACTGCTGCGATTGCCGCCGCCGCACCGCCACCCATGCCGTTGTAGAGCGCGACCATCTGCGGCATGGCAGTCATCGCGACGCGTTTGCCGCTCCACCAGGCCCACAAGGTGCCGATCGCCAACGCGGCGATCGCCAGAGTGACGTTCGTCGACAAGTGCGGCTGCGCCTCGGGACCCACGCCGAACACATAGAGGAAGCTCGCCAGCGTCGCGACCAGCATGGCCACGCCTGCCACGACAATGCCCGAGCGCGCGGTCACCGGCGATGACATGCGCTTCAGGCCGTAGATGAACAGAAACGCCGCAGCCAGGTAGCTCGCGTCGATGATGATCTGCGGATGAAGATTCATTCGGGTTCAGCCCTTCCTGCTCTCGGTCTTTTTATCGCTCGGCTTGAACATCTCGAGCATGCGTTCGGTCACGACATACCCGCCCGCCGCGTTCGCCGCTCCAAGCAGTACGCCCACAAAGCCGATCGCTTGCTCGACCACCGTCGTCGCATTCAACAGCGCAAACAGCGCGCCGACGACGACGATGCCGTGCACGAAGTTCGAGC
Organism: Pseudomonadota bacterium; assembly: GCA_023423935.1. GTDB lineage: Bacteria > Pseudomonadota > Gammaproteobacteria > Steroidobacterales > Steroidobacteraceae > Steroidobacter. Next base: position 94,712 of record JAFAEQ010000033.1, read on the forward strand.
CCGACATCAGCGGCGTATGCAGAATCGCGGGCACCCGCCCGATGATTTCGTATCCCGTGAACGCCGCGAGCATGAAGATGTACAAGGCGACAAAGCCTGTTAGTACCGTCGTGAATTCCATGAGATCTCTCGCTCTATCGAGTGATGGTTAACGGAATTGACAATTGACAATGGACAACTCAAAAAAAGAGAAGCCTTGTCTTCGTTGTCAATTGTCAATTATCCATTGTCAATTGCGGCACGGGCGGCCTCGTTCTTGATTTCGCCCGCGTGCGTCAATGCGGTCTTGGCGATGATCTCGTCGTTCCAGTCCAGCGCGATGGCACTGTCTTTCAGGAACAGTTCGATTAGGTTGTACTGGTTCTTGGCGTACAGCTCGCTTGCGTGCTCGCCCAGCATGCTCGGTACGTTCAGCGGGCCGACGATCGTGACCTGACCGACGCGGATCGTCTCACCCGGCTGGGTGTACTCGCAGTTGCCGCCGCCTTCGGCGGCCAGATCGACGATGACGCTGCCGGCTTTCATGCCTTCCACCTGCGCCTTGCTGATGAGCTTCGGCGAAGGCCGGCCGGGAATGGCCGCCGTCGTGATGATCACGTCCGCCTGCTGGATGTGCTTGGTCACGACCGCGGCGATCTTGTCTTTCTCTTCCTGCGTGAGCTCGCGTGCATAGCCCCCCGCTCCGCGCGCATCGACGCCCGTATCGACGAACTTCGCGCCAAGCGACTCCGCTTGTTCCTTGGTCTCGGGCCGCACGTCGTAACCTTCGGTCATCGCACCGAGTCGCCGCGCGGTGGCGAGCGCCTGCAATCCGGCGACACCCAGGCCCATCACGAGCGTACGCTGCGGGCGAATCGACCCGACGGCCGTGGTCATCATGGGCAGCATGCGTGCGATGTTCGTCGCGCCGAGCAGCACTGAGTAGTAGCCAGCGAGCGCGGCCTGGCTCGACAACGCGTCCATCGCCTGAGCGCGCGTGATACGCGGCACCAGCTCCATCGCGAAACAGGTGATCTTGCGATCGCGGAGCAGCTTCGTGAGCTCCGGCTCCTTGTGCGCGTAGACGAACGAAATCAGGATCGAGCCTTCGCGCATCGCACGCACGATCGAAGGATCGGGCGGCTGAACCGCAACGACGATGTCCGCATCGCCGACCATGGCAAGTGGATCCGGATTGAACGTCGCGCTCTTGAACGCGGAATCGGCCAGCTTGACCGCTTCGCCCGCACCGGACTCGATCTGAATCTCGGCTCCGAGCTTCACGAGTTTATCTGCGACCGCCGGGACCATCGCGACGCGTCGCTCGTTCGCTCGGGTTTCCTTGAGAACGGCAATCTTGACTGGCATGCACACCCCTACAGGGAGCTTTATCGAGAGGGCCGCAAGATACCCGGCCGACGCGTGGAGCGGTAGCACCGAGTCTGGGGAAAGAGGGGCAATCGCGAAGCGGATCGAGAAGCAGCAGCGCAAAGGCCGCATGCTAGACTGCGCCCGCCTCGGCGACGCCGCAGTCGCGAGCAGCCGGCCATTCAAATCAGATGTCGAACTCCCCTCGCTATGTGAGCGCAGCGTTTGCGCTGATGTATCCGGTGACTGCATTCATCGCATCACGGCTGCACGATACATCGCTCACACTGCTTGCAATGGGTGTCCTGACCGCGGCCATCCTCACGCCAGCGCTATGGCGAGGAGCGAAAGGCGCCTGGATCGCAGTGCCGATCATCGGTGCAATTCTCTGGTGGCTCGCCAGCACACCGGCGGATCTGTTGTTGCTCTATGTACCCCCCGTGCTGATTCCCGGCTTCCTCGCCTGGGTGTTCGGCCATACCCTGGCAGCCGGCAATACGCCGCTCATCGCTCAGTTCGTAAGACTCATTCATCCACCGGATGATCCGATCGAGGCCGATGTGTGGCCCTATGCCCGGCGCCTGACGCTCGCATGGGCGGTACTGCTGAGCTCGATTGCGCTCATCAATTTGCTCCTGGCACTGTTCGTCGAGGATGGGCTGCTATTCGCGGCAGGCATCGCCTCGCCTCTCACCATCGCGCAGCCCGTGTGGTCCACCTTCGCCAATCTCATCGGCTACTTGCTTATCGCAGGATTCTTCGTGTGCGAGTACGCATATCGGCGTCGGCGTTTCCCCCGACAGCCTTATAGGAACTTCCTCGATTTTCTACGTCGCACGATTGCCGCGAGCCCGCGTGTGATCAGTTGGGATCGCACGGGTCATTAGAGATGGACGCGCCAGATTCATATTCCGTATCGCTGCGCATCGGCGCCGACCACCCTTCCCTGCCAGGGCACTTTCCGGGAAATCCGATCGTGCCGGGGGTCGTGCTGCTCGATCATGTGCAACAGGCCGCACAAGCGTGGCTTGGCGCGCGAACCCAGGTTCGTGCCATCCCGCAGGTGAAGTTCATTCAACCCTTGCTGCCCGAGCAGGATGCGCGCATCGACTTGCGCCGCGCGGGCGAGGAGCTGCGATTCACGATCACGCGCGGTGAAGACACGCTCGCACAGGGTGTAATGACCTTGAGCGCGTCTGCAGAGTGCGGCGCGTGAAAGCCAAATGGATGGAGCGCCCGGAAGGCGGCAGCACGCTGGGCCTGCGTATTCTGCGGGGATTCGCACTCGCGTGCGGCCGCACGGCGGCGCGAGTCGTGCTGTATCCGATCACGCTGTATTACCTGATCCGGCGCGGACCCGAGCGCCGCGCTTCGCGCGAGTACCTCACACGCGTGTTCGGCCGCGCGAGCCTCTGGCAGATCACCAGACATTTCCACACCTTCGCCGCGACTATTCTCGATCGCGTCTATCTGCTGTCCGAGCGATTCAAACGGTTCGACGTGCGCCACGAAGGGCTCGCGGATCTGCGTACGCAATGGGAGAGACAGCAGGGCGTGCTGCTGTTCGGCTCGCATCTCGGCAGCTTCGATGCGCTGCGCACGTTCGCGCAGCTGCGCGAGGATGTGAAGATCCGCGTCGTCATCGATGTGGAACAGAACCAGGCCGTGTTCTCGGTGCTGAGCGCGCTGAATCCCGCGCTCGCGAAATCGATCATCAACGCGCGTCAGGATGGAGCCACCACGGCACTCGCGATCAAGGAAGCGCTGGATGAGAAATGCATCGTCACGATGCTGGTCGATCGCGCGCGACCCGGCAATCAGACGGTCGATGTCGATTTCCTCGGCGGCAAAGCACCCTTTCCGACCGGACCCTGGATGCTGGCCTCGGCGTTGAAAGTTCCAGTGGTGCTGTGCTTCGGGCTGTACCGCGGCGGCAACCGCTACGACTTCTATTTCGAGCATTTCAGCGATTCACTCGTGATCGAACGTGGACGGCGCGAAGCCGCGGTAAAAGAGATCGTGCAGCGATTCGCCGACCGGCTCGCGCATCACGCGCGTCATGCCCCTTACAATTGGTTCAACTTCTATGACTTCTGGCACACGCACGATAGCCTTGAACATCATGCAACGCCTGGCTCCCATCCTGATGCTCGGGGCACTGTCGATGCAGGCGATCGCCGCTGATGCGGTCGATGCCGGACAGCTGATTTCCCGACTCGCACGTCCCGCGCCGGCGACGATCGATTTCACGGAGATCCGCTTTTCGCCGCTGCTGAAACAGCCAGTGATCGTATCCGGCACGCTCGGCTACGCAGGGCCCGACACGCTCGATCGACACGTCACCTCCCCGTATCGCGAAGACACCGAGATTCGCGGCGAAGCCGTGAAAGTCCGTCGCGAAGGCGAGCCCGAACGCAGTTTCGCCATTCGGCGCGCACCCGAGCTGCAGGGACTTCTGAGCACGTTCTCGTCGATGCTGGCCGGCGATCATTCGGTCCTGGAAAAAAGCTTCGAGGTCAGCGCCTCCGGCACGGACGATCAATGGCAGCTCGAGCTCAAACCGCGCGATCCACGCTTCGGCAAACGCGTTCGTGTGGTGAACATCCAGGGTCGCGCCGATCAGCCGCGCTGCTTCTGGATCGTGAACAACGATGAAGGCGCGAGCGTGATGCTCCTCGGGCGCGCCTCGCACACCGAGCTGCCGCAGCCGCTGACGCGCGAGTGGCTGGAGCGCAGGTGCCGAACACATGAATAGGGCCTGGGGCTCGAGCAGTTCAGCACTTAGGGCTTCGAGAGAATAATGAGCGAGTCGGAGCCGGCCCCGAATTCTTCGCACCGCGCGCGCGGTATCGTCCTCGTCGCGATCTGGCTGATCGTGCTGGCCTTGCTCGGCTGGTACGTGCAGAAGGATCTGACTGTCGGTACGGATCTGCGCTTGTTCCTGCCGAACCCGACGACGGCAGAGCAGCGCTTGCTGCTGGAAGAAATCGGCGAAGGCCCGGCCTCGCGCGCACTGGTCGTGACGCTCGAAGGCGATACCCCCGAACATCTGGCGGAAGCCTCGCGTGAGCTCGTGACCGAGCTTGCCGGCAACGAGCGCTTTCGCCTCGTGACGAACGGCGAGGTCTCGCTCGACTCGATTCCCGAGAATCTACTGGCCTATCGCTATCTGCTGTCGCCGACACTCGATTCGCAACGATTCGATGCGCGTTACTTGAGCCAGCAGCTGCAGATGCGAGTGCGCGACCTGGGATCGCCGGCAGGCACTTTGCTCGAGCCGATCCTGCCGCACGACCCGACACTCGAGATCCTGAAGCTCATGCAGTCCTGGCAGCCGATGCAGGAACCGAATCGGTTGTACGACGTGTGGTTTGACGCACAAGGCAAACGCGCCTTGTTGGTCGCCGAAACCGTTGCGCCGGCGTTCGATCCCGATCAGCAGCGCGCAGCAATCGATGAGCTCCAGCAAGCGTTCGCGCACATCAACGACAACGGCCCGATGACGCTTGCGGTCAGCGGACCGGGGTCCTTCTCGGTGCTGATGGAATCGCGCACGCGCGGCGAGGCGCAAACGCTCGGCACGGTCGCAACCGTCGGCATGATCGTTCTGGTGTTCGTTGCCTATCGACGCATTCGCAGTGTGATCGTGAGCTCGCTGCCGCTCCTCACCGCGGGCGTCGTCGGTTTGCTGGCCGTGAGTCTTTTGTTCGATGCCGTACACGGCATCACGCTCGCGTTCGGATTCACGCTGATCGGCGTAGCGCAGGACTATCCGATGCATCTGCTCAGCCATGCGCGTCCCGGACGTTCGTCCGTGGAGTCCGCACGCGAGCTTTGGCCAACGCTCGCGACGGGCGTGGCCAGCACATGCATCGCCTACGCCACGTTCCTGTTCTCAGGGGTGACCGGACTTGCGCAGCTCGCCTGTTTCACGGTGGCGTCCCTGGCTGCCGCAGGGCTGACGACACGTTTCCTGCTGCCGCAGATCATCGGCACTTCCGCACGCGACTTCGGCGACTCGCAATTCCTTGGACGCCTGTGGGACCGCATCGCTTCGCTCCCTCGGCCGCGCTGGGCGGGCGTAGTTCTCGTGATTCTCTGCCTTGGCGCGCTCGCGCTGCCCGGACCGATGTGGGAGAACGACCTCAGCAAGCTCACGCCCGTTCCGCAGGATCTGTTGCTCAAGGATCAGGAGATCCGCAGCCAGCTCGGCACTCCGGATCTGCGCTATCTGATGGTCATCGAGGCACCGAACGACGATGCCGCTCTGCAACGACTGGAGCAGCTCGACCCCACCTTGAACACACTCAAGGCGAAAGGCGCGATCGCCGGCTACGATCACGCAGCCCGTTATCTACCGACGCAGCAGACGCAGCTTGCGCGCCAGCAACGACTCCCAGACGACGCCTCACTCAGAAGTGCACTGAACCAGGCGCTGACTGATACACCCTTCCGGCCCGAAGTCTTCGAGCCATTCCTCGAGGATGTCGCTCACGCGCGCGAGCTACCGCCGCTAACCGTACAGGCGCTGCGCGATTCGCCGCTCGGCGCCACGTTTGATCTGTTACTGACGTCCCGCGAAGGCAAGAGCACGGCGATCGTCACGTTCACTGACGTCAAAGATCCGCAGGCACTGGCCCAACTGGCGGCAAACGAACCCGACACATTCTTGCTCGATCTCAAGGACGCGTCCGAATCGCTGGTGGCGCGTCAGCGCACGCATCTGCTGTGGAGCCTCGCTATTGCAGCCGTGCTGCTGATCGCGGTCGTCGCGTTCGCGCTGCGCAGTCCGACACGCGTCGTGCGCGTGCTCGCACCGATGGCGCTCACCACGCTCATTCTGGTTGCCACACTCCATGCGCTCGGCATCCCGATGACGCTATTCCATCTGATCGCGCTGATCCTCGCAGCTGGGCTCGGATTAGACTACGCGCTTTTCTTCGAGCACGCCGCGGACGATCCGCACGAACAGCGTCGCACGTTACATGCCGTGCTCGTGTGCTCGCTTTCGACGTTGATGGTGTTCGCACTGCTCGCCACCTCGAGCCTGCCCGTCCTGCGCGCGATCGGCCTGACGGTTTCGCTGGGCGTGGTAAGCAATTTCGTGCTCGCGCTTTTGCTGACGCGGGAAGCGCCGAAATCCCAGGTCCACCCTGGCCTCTGACTCAGAGCCCCACACCGCATGTCTCAAACCCCCAGCCCTCTAGCCGCTCTCATTCCGCATCAGGGCTCGATGTGTCTGCTCGAGCGCGTCGTCGACTGGAACGATCAGCGCATCACACTCGCCACGGACACGCATCGCACGCACGACAATCCGCTGCGCTCGCAAGGCGAGCTGAAAGCCGTGCACCTGTGTGAGTACGGCGCACAGGCAATGGCGGTCCACGGTGCATTGCAGGCGCAGGCCAAGGGGTCAACAGCACCGCCGGGGATGCTCGTCGCGCTACGGTCGGTCAAGTTCAATTGCGAACGAGTGGATACGATCGAATCGAGCCTCGTGATCGAGGCCGAGTGTCTGCAGTCATCACCGACCAGCCAGCAGTACACGTTCAAAGTCTCTGCGAACGATCAGCTGTTGTGCGAGGGTCGTGCGGCGGTGGTTTTGCGGGGTTAGTGGAGAAAGGGATCAGTGGAGAAGAAGATCTCCACGGGGCACACAGGGTCGGAATCGAAGAGCCTCTCGGAGCAATGCATCTCAATCTGCAAATGTGTTCCGCCCCCCGTGGTCCCCGTGCACCCCGTGGAGCTCTTACACTCTTCTTCTCAGCGAGTAGCGACAGAAAACAAGCGACCACCGCCGACCGCCGTGGCAGGTAGCAAGACCTTGACCGCCTGAGCATCCAGCGACGGGAACTGGCCACACGCACGCTCCACGATCTCGCAAGCAACATCGTTCAGAAGCTGCGTGTACTCGACGATGCGCTCGCGGAAGCCGCGTTCATCCAGCGAATCGCGCAGGCCACGGTTCAGCTCGGCAAACCATGGCAGCGAGCATTGATCCAGCATGACAGGCATGTTGCGGCGCGCGCTGAGCTTCGACCATTCGCGCAGGAACGTCTGCATGGCGAAGTTGAGCGCCTTGCAATGCTGCAGCTCGGCCGACAGCGCGCTGATGCTGGCGAGATCGGTAAGGCGTTCCTGGAAGAAGAGCTGGCACAGGATTCCCCAGTAATACGTGTAGTCCCAGATCACCTTGATCGGCATGACTTCGGGATCGCCGAACAGCGCGTACTGATCCTGATAAAGCGCAAGCGTGCTTTCGTAGAAGGAACCATAGAGCTGCTGATAGACGCGCGCCCTGCCGCCGACATGCTCGCCGTTCAGATCGCGTTCGATCATATCGACGATGTACGTGTTGCTGATCGCGATGAAATCGCTGCCAGGAGAATAGAACGGATCGAGGAACACACCTGCTTCGCCGGTGAGCGCCCAGCGATCAGCCCCTGAGAACACCTGTTTGCAGCCGTAGGAGAATTTGCGGAAGAACGCGAAGTCCTGCAGCCGGTCTTTCTTCGTTTCGAGCTCGCGCGCGAGGCGCGGCTCGTGCTTGCGAAACCAGTCGAGCGCTTTCTCGAACGTGTTCATCGATTCGAGCGGATGCAGCTTCGCATCGCACACGATGCCAACCGAGTGAGAGCCGGACGCCAGCGGGATCAGCCAGGCCCAGTAACCTGTGCCGCACAGGTGATTGGTCGACAACCAGCGATTGGGCGGCGTGCAGCGCGCGAGCCAGGCCGGATCCTCCGACCATCGGTTGACGTCGATGCGATCGCCGATGCGAAACCAGACGGCATTCGCATCGTGCGCGTTCTCCTGTGCCAGGCCCAACTTGCGCTTGATGAGCCCTGCGCGGCCGGAAGCGTCGATGAGCCAGCGTCCGCACGTTTCGTGAACTTCGCCGTTGCTTTCGTAATGGACCAGGTGAGCGCGTCCATCCGCGCCGATATCCAACGAACGCACGGTCGCCCCATCGGCGAAGCGCACGCCGAGCTCGCGCGCACGCTCGGCGAGAAAATTCTCGAAGATGCCGCGATCGAGCTGATAAGCCGGTGTCGCCAGAAAGGAGCTGGCGCCGAGCTCCAACACCTGATCGACATCGCTGCGACCTTCGGAGAAGAAAAAGCGGAAGCCGAATTTCTTCAGCTGCTTAGTGACCAGGTGCTCCTGCAATCCGAGCACCGATTCAAAATAGTGAGCGCCGATCTCGACGGTCGATTCGCCGACCTTGTGAGTTGCATGCGGGACCGGATGACGGCGGCGTTCCAGCACCAGGACGCGCAGCTCTGGATGCTTGCGCAACAACTGAATCGAAAGCGTAAGTCCGGCGAGGCCGCCGCCCAGAACGATCACATCGTGCTGCGGTTGATCGAGCATGCGTTCAGGTCACATCGACGTGCAGCATCTGCTTCGCACTCAGCTGCAGACGAACCGTGCGCTTGTCCAGCGCGAGCGCTTCGAAGAACGGCATGCAGGGGGCGAGCGCGTTGTGGGCCACGAGCGCGGCTGCACTGGTTTCCGGCCTGCTCAGTGCGCCTTCAGCGTCAATGCCGAGCGCCAGGGAACGGCGCGCTTCGGGCATCAGCACCAACCCGACGCCGAACAGACCTTGGCTCGGCGCCACGCTGGCAAGTGCGCCCTTGGCTTCGATATCGAACGCGACATACAGCACGGGCTTGCGTTCGCAGATCACCTGCGTCGCGGCTTCGAGCAACCCCGCTGCGAACGTGTATTCGAATGCGCTGATCGCGGTGTACGCAGCGTAATTGCCGGTGCCGATGCTCCAGTACCCGGCTGCGGCATTGTGAACCGAGTTGTGAAACTTCACGGGCGAGATCAGCGTCGGCGTCTCGACCAGCGTCGCGCACATGTAGTCGCTGATCGCCAGATCGCCATGCGTGCTTGCGAAGACAGAGGCAATCTCACCCGGCGCAACATTCGCAGCTTCACAAGCTTTGGAGGCCACTTCGAGCGCAATCGCAACCGTATCGGGCGCGCGACGCCGCTCGGTTGGCGCAAGCAATGTCGGCGCAGGACGCGGCGCGGCCGCGGCGGGAGCTTCGATCTCACCGCGCAGCACACGCTGAGCGAGATCCCAGCCCGGCAATCGTGCATGCCAGAAGGAAACGCCTGCAAGCCCGACCGGAGGTAGGTTACGCGCCATGATCACTGGGAGCGCGAAAAGGCGAGCACGCAATTGCTGCCGCCGAAACCGAACGAGAAGCTGAGCGCATGTTTCACATGACGTTCGACGTTTTCACTGCGGATCTGCGGGCCGCAAGCCGGATCGAACAGGTCGCTGTTGAGCGTGCCGGGCAGCAATCCTTTCTCGAGCGCGAGCATGGAGATCGCTGCCTCGACGATTCCCGCCGCACCCAGCGTATGACCCGTCCATCCCTTGGTTGAGCTCGCAACAGTCTCGGCCGGAAACAGCTCGCGCACCACACCGGCCTCAACCTCGTCGTTCTTCAGACTCGCCGTGCCGTGAAGATTGATGTAGCCGATGTCGGACGGTGCGAGACCCGCGCGATCGAGCGCATCCATGAGCGCTGCACGCGCACCGCGACCTTCGGGATGCGGCGTCGACATGTGATGCGCATCGCTCGATTCGCCGTAGCCGGTGAGCCATGCGCCGCCCGTGCCTTCGCGCTCGAGCAATGCGAACCCGGCAGCTTCACCGAGATTGATACCGCGCCGGCGCACATCGAAGGGCTGGCACAACTCGGGCGATACGAGCTCGAGAGAATTGAATCCGAACAGGACGCTGCCGCACAGCGTGTCGACACCGCCCACGATGGCCGCGTCGGCCAGGCCCGTGCGAATCAGGCGTTCAGCCTGAGCGAAGACCTTTGCGCTCGACGAGCACGCCGTCGCGACGGTGACGCTGACGCCGGTGAGCCCGAGCGCGTGCTGTACGAAATCGCCGATTGAATGCGGCGTGTGAATGATGGGTCGACGCAGATCTGCCGGGTAGCGACCGTCGGCATCGAGACGCGTATAGGCTTCTTCGCTCGCACCGATACTCGACGTGGAGGTGCCCATGACGACGGCGATGCGATCAGCGCCATAACGATCGCGCGCGGCCAGCGCGGCGCTGATGAAGTCATCGGTCACAAGACCGCGCCAGGCGAGCCGGTTGTTGCGACAGTCCCATTCGCTCAAGGCTGAAGGAAGCGGTTGATCTTCGAGCCCGGGAACGCGCCCGATCCAGGTCGGCAGCGGCGAGGCACCGAAGTCATTGCGAGTCAGACCCGTTCGACGCTGCTGCAGAGCTTCGAGCGTCGCCGCACGACCATCGCCCATCGCCGAACATACGGTGAAGGCGGAGATGTGAAGCGGGCGGATGGGCATGAAAAATATCGACAGTCAGTGCCGCGCGGGGAACCCACGCGATCAATGCTTCGTGCGATTGGCCTCGATGTGCGCGGCAAGCGAACGCAGCGAACTGAAAATTCGCACGTTGTTCTCGTCATCCGAGCGCAACTGAAAGCCGTAGCGCTTGGAGATCTCCAGCGCGAGCTCCAGCGCGTCGATCGAATCGAGGCCCAGGCCGGTCTTGAACAACGGCGCCTCGGGATCGATGTCGGCAGCCGACACTCCCTCGAGATTCAGGGCAGAAACGATGAGTTCCGCGAGCTCGCGCTCGCCTGCGGATTGTGCTGCGGACATTGAAAGAACCAGGTGTTCGTAAAGCATGCGGCGGGCGGGTCCCGTCGCGCGGCGCGAAGTGTATCATCCGCGTCCACGACAATGACTGCGCATCCCGGAATCGAGCCTTGCAAGCCCCAGAGCTGACACCCGAACTGCCCGACGCCCGTCATCCTTGCAGTTCAGGCAGAGCGATCCGCGTTGCATACCATTCATCGTCCGCCGGAAATTTCCCGGCCGAGGCATTGGCGATCGTTCAGTTCGGCGGCCCTGTCCGGAACACCCCTAAGAACGCACTGGGCGTCCAGGTCCGCCTGCAACCCATCGACGGGGACTACAGCGAAGTATGGTCGGCTACGGGACCGGTAAGACTCGGCAACCTTGGCCATATCCGCTACGCCTGCGACGATCGGCATCTGTTCGGCGTAATCGAGCTGGATGAGCGCGAGCATGCCGACATCGCAACGGCAAGCGCGGTGGCCTACGCCGCGATCGCAGAATTCCAGCGCGACTCTTCGCATCCGCATCTGCTGCGGATGTGGAACTACCTGGACGCGATCAACGAGGGTAGCGGCGACGCCGAACGCTATCGTCAGTTCTGCATCGGTCGCGCCCGGGGACTTGCCGCCATGCAAGCCGGCGCATTCCCCGCAGCGAGCGCGATCGGTCATCAGAAAAGAACGCACATCCTGCAGGTGTACTGGCTCGCAGGCCGCTCACCCGGCACGGCCATCGAGAATCCGCGGCAGGTCAGCGCCTATCGCTATCCACGTGTGCATGGCCCCGTCAGCCCGAGCTTTGCGCGGGCCACGCTCAGCACTGATCTGACACTGCTGATCTCGGGCACCGCCAGCATCGTCGGACATTCATCGGTGCACGACGACGATGTGCAGGCACAGCTCGAAGAGACGCTGCGGAACCTGAGCACGCTGCGAACGCTCGCGGCGACACCGAAGGACAGTGCCACACTGCTCAAGGCCTATGTGCGCGATCCCAGCGATGCACGGCGCATCAAGGAACGACTGTCGCAGCTGTTGCCCTCGGAATTTCCAGCCGCGCAGCTCCTCTATCTTGCTGCCGATATCTGCCGCCGCGAGTTGCTGCTCGAAATCGAAGGCGTGCAGCTCGCAAGCACCTGAGCCCATCGGTTCGCGTCCCGCCCGACGGATTCACGACTGTTGCGCCCTCAACTTTCCGGAGCAAGTCTGGCGAGCTAGAGATTGCTCTTCAGTGCTTTCAGCAACGCTTCGCGCGGAAGCTTGCCGAGATCGTTACGAGGCAAGCGCTCGAGGACGCGCAGCGGTCGCGGCAGAAATGCCGGATCGACGCTGGGTCGCAAGGCTTCGATCACCTCGGCGCCACTCAATCCCGGAGCCACCACGAGTGCTGCGACCCGACGCACGCCGCCACTGGTCTCTTCCGACTGGAACACGATGGCGTCTTGCACACCCTCGATGGCCAGCAAGCGACGCGTGAGATCCGCCAGCGAGGCGCGCTTGCCCGCCACTTCGATCATGTCGGCACTGCGTCCCTTCACGGTGAAGCGATGATCGGATTCGAGCGACACTTGGTCCTGCAGCATCACGGGCGCCGGAAACCACGCGGCACTGACGAGCGTGCCCTCTTCGGTCGGCTCCAGATTCACACCTTCATACAGTCGCCACGCAGTTTCATGCGCAGTGCGGCGATGGGCGAACACACAGGTTTCGGTCGAGCCGAACATCTCGAGTAACCGACCGTCCAGGCGGGCCTCGATTTCACGCGCCAGCGCCACATCGAGCGGCGCCGTGGCCGATACGATCAATGAAGTCGGCGGAAACTCCACGGACGATTCGATCATCGCGCGCAGATGCACCGGCGTGCTGACGAGGATACGCGGCGCCGGGATTTCAGCGAGCGAACGCGCTATATCGGCAGGGAACAGCGGACGGCCGGAGTGCACGGCAATGCCGGCAATCAAAGGCACGAGGATGCTCAGTTCCATGCCATACATATGTTGTGGCGGCACCGTGGCCACGATTGCGCCAGGCTCGCGACCTTCGAGTGCCGCACGCATCTGTGCCGCGTTGTGCGCTGTGCTGGCGCTCACAGTGCGCCAGAGCTTTGGAAACGTCTTCGGCTGTCCTGTACTGCCGGACGTAAAGCCAATCATGCAGGTGTGATCTGGGGAAATCCGCACATCGGAAGGTTGGCCGGCAGCCGTTCGCAGCGCTGCCTCGACGCTGTCATCGTCGCAGCGATAGCTCCCCGCATGTGCCTGTTCCACTTCACTGACGATCTGCTCGGCACGCGATGACGGCAACAGCACTGTGTGCCCGCGACTTTGCGCGGCGGCGTATGAAACGAGAAATCGATAACGCTCCTCGCACAGATTCACCATGAAGGCGCCGTCGGGCAGCGCGCTAGCAAGGGCTGTCACGTGGCCGAGGAATTCGCGACGCGAAACAGCCTGGCCATGACGATAGGCGACGGGTCGATCGGCTTCGCGACCCAGCAGCACCGGAGAGTCGGTATCGGTGAGCATCTGCTGCACGCCAGAACCTCAGCGCATGCCGTCCGGCCAGCGACGGAAGATGAGCGATGTGTTCACGCCGCCGAAGGCGAAGTTATTGCTCATCACGAACTCGGTCTGCAGTTCGCGACCCTCGCCTGCGATGTAGTCGAGCTCGCCGCATGCAGGATCCACGTTGTCGAGATTGAGTGTCGGCGCGAACCAACCGGTCTTCATCATCTCGATGCTGAACCAGGCTTCGAGTGCGCCGCACGCCCCGAGCGTATGACCGAGGTAGCTCTTCTGCGAGCTGATCGGCATGCGATGACCGAACACCGCGGAAGTGGCGCGCGTCTCGGCGACGTCGCCGTGCTGAGTCGCCGTGCCGTGGCCGTTCACATAGCCGATCGCACTGGGCGACACATGCGCATCTTCGAGCGCCAGCTCCATCACGGCCCGCATCGTCGATTGCTCGGGACGCGTCACATGCACACCGTCGGAGTTGGTGGCAAAGCCCACCAGCTCCGCATGAATGTGCGCTCCTCGAGACAATGCGTGCTCGAGTTCCTCCAGCACCAGAATGGCCGCGCCTTCGCCAACCACGAGACCATCGCGATCGCGGTCGTAGGGACGCGGCGTCGCTTGCGGCGAATCGTTGCGACGACTGGTCGCGAACAATGAATCGAACGCCATCGCTTCGGTCTGACACAGCTCCTCTGCGCCGCCTGCGACCATGACCGTTTGTCGACCGAACTTGATCGCCTCATAGGCATAGCCGATGCCCTGACTGCCGGAGGTGCATGCGCTCGAAGTCGGAATGAGTCGGCCTTTGATGCCGAAGAAGATGCCGATGTTCGCCGCGGTCGTGTGCGGCATCATGCGCACGTAAGAGTTTGCATTGAGCCCGGCCGCATCGTTGCTCAAATAAAAGCGTGCGAAGTGACTGATGTCCGGCGTGCTGCCGATGGACGATCCGCACGCGACACCCGTGGCGCCGGACTTCAGTACGGGATGGTCGATCAGACCCGCATCGCGCAGCGCGCTCTCTGCCGCAGCGACGGCCAGCTGCGACACGCGACCCATGCTGCGAAGCTGTTTGCGCGTCCAATGCTCGGGCGGTACGAACGACTCGATCGCGCTCGCGAGCCGCGTGTGCATCTCCGTGTAGCGGTCCCACTCGGCCATGAAACGCACCGTGTTGCGGCCGGCCCGTAATCCGGCAGCAATCTCGTTCCAGTGACTGCCGAGAGCCGATACGCCGCCCATCCCGGTGATGACGACTCGCCGCATCAACAGAGCCCGCCGTTCACGGCGATCACCTGACGTGTGACATACGAAGCGCCGGGAGACAGCAGGAAGCTCACGACCGAGGCAACCTCCTCCGCCGTGCCCGCGCGCTGCATCGGAATGACTTTCAGAATCTCTTCGAGCGGCACGTGCTCATCGAGCATGTCGGTCGAGATCAGTCCGGGCGCCACGCAGTTGACGGTGATCTGGCGCTTGGCCAGCTCGATGGCGAGCGCCTTGGTTGCGCCGATGACGCCTGCCTTCGCAGCGCTGTAGTTCACCTGACCACGATTGCCGACGAGGCCCGACACCGATGCGAGCGTCACGATCCGTCCCGCCGCGCGCCGGCGCACCATCGGCATGATCAAGGGCTGCAGCACGTTGTAGAACGCATCGAGGTTGGTGTGGATCACACCATCCCACTGCTCTTCCGTCATCGCGGGAAACGCCGCGTCCGAATTCGTTCCCGCGTTGCAGACGACGCCGTAGTACGCGCCATGGGCAGCCACGTCCTCCGCCAGAATGCGTGCACATGCAGCGCGATCGGCGACGTCGAACTGCAACACGCGCGAATGGCGTCCGAGTGCTTCGATCTCCCGCGCTACGACCTGCGCCTCATCGCGCCGCGAACGACAATGCACGACGACATCGAAGCCATCGGTCGCTGCACGCAACGCAATGGCGCGACCGATGCCGCGACTGGAGCCGGTGACGAGTACGGAGGACATAGGAGGTCGATAGTCTGCTAGATGGCTAGTTCGCTAGCCAGAGTAGGACGTTGTGGACTCGAGCCATCTGTTTTGGCTGGCGGACCAGCAGACCAGTGGGCCAGTTGACTCAGCTCCGCTTGCACAGCTCCGCCACCATGTTCAAGCGCCGTTCGGGTTCGGCGACGAAAGGGTTGGTTTCATCCCAGGCGTAGCCGGCCAGGATCGAGCAGATCATGCGGCGGATGGCGGGCGGCTGCGTTTTCGAGAACATGATGTCCTGGAAGCGTCCGTCGTACCAGGCGCGCACGTAGACCCGGAACGTGTCGACGCCCTTGCGCAGCGGTTGCTCGAACTCCTGCGCCCAATCGACACGCTCGCCACGCAGTTCGCGATCGACGAGGGCGGCAGCCATGCTCGAAGAGCGCATCGCGATCGTCACACCGGATGAAAACACGGGATCAAGGAACTCCGCGGCATTGCCCAGCAGGGCGAAGCCCGGGCCGTGCATCGCCTTTACGTTCGCTGCGTAGCCACCGAGCTCGCGGGCGGGTGTATCCCACACGGCGTTCTTCAGGATGCGCGACAGGAACGGCTCTTCGGCGACCAGGGCACGGATGCGCTCATCCGCAGAAGCCGGGTACGCGTCGAAGAACTCTTTGCGCGCGACGCAACCGACAGAGCAGCGACCTCGAGGAAAGGGGATCAACCAGAACCACACGTCTCCATGCCGCGGGTGAACGACGATTTGAATCTTGTTGCGGTCGAACGAGCCTTCCGCGGCGCCGTCGGCCACGTGCGTGAACACGGCATTGCGCACGGGAAAGGCCGAGGGAGTCTCAAGGTCGAGCAGCTTCGGCAGCGTGCGCCCGAATCCGCTGGCATCCAGCACGAATTTCGGACGGACTTCGAAGTCTCCATCGGCAGCGCGCGCCTGCACGCGCATCTGCGAACCCTCGTGCGAGATCGCCGTGACACGCACTTCATAGCGGATCTCGACACCCTGTTTCTCGGCTTCATCCGCGAGCAGCTTGTCGAAGCTGGCACGCTGCACCTGGAAGGTGGAATGGCGGCCTTCGGAGAACTGCTCGCTGAAATCGAAATCGCCGTACTGATCGCCGCGGATGAATGCCGCGCCGTTCTTCAGCTGGAACCCTGCCGCCTCGACGGCTTCCAACATGCCCGCCTCGGCCACGAAGTCCAGACAGTGCGTCAACAGACTCTCGCCGATCGAGAACCGCGGAAACTTCTGGGCTTCGAGGATCAGGACGTTCCAGCCGCGACGTTTGAGCAGCGCACCGGCGATAGCGCCCGCAGGGCCGGCGCCGACGATGAGGACATCAGGTTGATTCATACGGGAAGGGCAACGAACCGGTTCGTCAATGAACGGAAGACGCGAAACTCACCTGAGCGCGCCGTCGACCTGCGCGGACAACGCACGGCGGCCAACGAGCTTGCGCCATAGCAGCATCGGCAGGCGCACGAGCATGCCGAGTGTCAGTCGGATATGCAGGCTCGTCATCCGCGCGTTGTCGAAGAACATGCGGAAGTGACTGACGCCATCGGTCGGATACGAGACGCGAGTGGGAATCCAGCGCATGGGCACTTCGAGCCAATGCAGCTTCACGATCATCTCCGTATCGAAATCCATGCGCGGACCGACCTTGCCCGGTTCGAGCAGGGGCGCCGTCGACTCGAGCGGATAGAGACGGAAGCCGCACATCGAATCGCGAATATCGAACGAGAGCGTCTCGAGCCACACCATGAAGTGCGTGAGATAGCGTCCGTAGTAGCGTGCTTTGGGAATGCTGGCATCGAACAGTGGACAGCCACAGATGACGCTGTCCGGGTATGTCTGCGCTTCGTCCAGAAACCGCCGGATATCGGGCAGGGTGTGCTGTCCGTCGGCATCCACCTGCAGCGCATGCGTGAAACCGCGTTCGCGGGCGGCGCGCAATCCGGTGACCACCGCGACACCTTTGCCGCGATTCGTTTCGTGACGCAGCAACGTGATGTCCGGACGTTCGCTCAAACGGCGCAACTCAGCTGCACAGGTTTCGCTGCAGCCATCGTCGACTAGGAATACGTGCAGTCCATGAGCACTCACCCCGTCAACCACCGCGCCGATGGCGCGTTCATGGTTGTAAACCGGGATGACGGCACAGGCCGCAAAGCGAGGTGTCGCGCGCACGGTCATCGAATTACGCGGGCTCTTGCTGCAGACGTTCGATCACAGCGGTCAGATCGCCGACCGTACGCACGGAACGAAAATCCTCGGCAGTGACTTTGCGGCCCGTATAGCGGCGCACATGATCCATCAGGTCGACCACGTCGATGCTGTCGATCTCCAGATCGTCGAACAGACGCGCCTCAGGCGTGATCTCGCCCGGCTCCAGATCGAACAATTGGACGAGTGTGGAGCGGATGCGCTCGAAGATCTCGTCGTGTGTCTGCATGTACGATTTGCTCCGGCTCAGGCGTCGCAACCGCAATGTGCGATTGCTTCACGGGAATGCATTGTGCGCGTCGGCACGAAGACCGGCGCGTATCCAACTCACAACTGGAGCCCTCCCCGGGGGCACACTCTCAAGGACCGGCAAGGCGACGCGATGACTGAAATCACGATGCACATCTAAGCGTGTGCTGCATCGATCGGGCTTACCCGATCTGCCGAGATTCGGCGTCGCCAGTGCTTGCGCCAGTCCGGGGCGCAGTATAGCCGCCCAGACGATTCAATTCGCTCTCGAAGTTCTCGCGCATCCGCTCGTTGAAGGCGCGCGAGGCCAACGGGATTGAGGGCATGGTCCGGAACTCATCCAGATCCAGATCGTCTCCCACGATGAGCGAGAAGTGCGGCCGTCGGGCGGGCACCCGATACCACGGCTCCCCTTTCGTCAGGGTAATCGGCTGACATCGGATGTAGACGGGCGTCACCTGGCGTGCGGCGCGGATGCCGACGTTCGCCGCGCCTCGATGAAAGGACAGCGGCTGACCTGCGCGCGAGCGCGTCGCCTCCGGAAACATGATCAGACACTGGCCCGCAGCGAGGACTCCGGCCGCTTGCTCGATCATGTCCGCTGTCAGCTCATTGCTGACATAGCCTGCTGCGGCCACGACGCTTCGTGTCAGCGGGTTGCGGAACATCGCATGCTTGGCGACGCACACGGCCTGAGGCGTGAACGCGATCAGGAATACGGCATCAAGCAACGTCGGGTGATTGGCGACGATGAGCTGTCCGGGCTGCCCGAGCTTTTCGGCACCGTGAATCTCGTAGGTCATGCCCTTCGTGCCGCTCATGACCGCGACGAAAAAGCGCATTGCCCGGCTGAGCAGCGAGCGGGAAAGCTTCTGGCAACGCTTTTGCGGCAACAGCCGCAGCACGGGAAGAACGAGCAACGTCAGCACGAGGGCGCCGATGCCGAAGAGCGTGTAGCTCATCGCCGTGACCACGAATCGCAAGGCGTACGCATCCCCACGCCCGCTCGGCGGCGCAAGAGAAGCATCGTCATCGGCGAAAACGTGTGACATCGAATGAATCGGACGCTGCATGCGAGCGCGGTCGCGAGCGGGGCAGCGATTATGATGCGCGCGCTGCTTTGCTCCTACCCCGGCTGCGTATCGAGACAGCTGGAGCCGGTGCGGGCGATGCCCTGAATTGGGTCGCATCCGGCGGCTGCGAACTCATTTGCCCACACCTTGACGGTTGCATTACGACGCGGCGTAAGGTATTGCGGCAGCCCGTTTAGACCCACGCTAAGCAGCTGTTCGGCTTAGGAAAAATAGCCTGCCCAAGAATTGATCAGGCAGGAAAGTTGCCCGCGGGACGTGCACTTGGAAAGTTTTACACTGATTCATCCACACTCTTATCCACAGGTTCTGTGCACAACCCGACGGACCGCTCGACTGTGATTCTGGGCATCGCCATCGATACGCCGCTGCGGCGCCTGTTTGATTACCGCGCCCCAGCAGGCTCGCCGGTACCCGAGATCGGACAGCGCATCTGGGTGCCTTTCGGGCGACGTCGAGTCGTCGGCGTAGTGATCGAGCAGCGCACTTCGAGCAGCATCCCGGCCGAAAAGCTGCGAAGCGCTTTCGAGGTCATCGACGACGAGCCCACCGTCGATCCCGCCTTGCTCGAGCTGCTGCGCTGGGCGGCGGACTACTACCGTCATCCGCTCGGCGAGGTCATCAGCACGGCCTTGCCGGTCGCCTTACGCGCCGGTGTGCCGCTGACTGAACCGGTGATTGCCTGGCGACTCACCGCTCTCGGCCGGACGGAAGCGCTTTCGAAGCTGCCTGCGCGCGCGAGTGCTTTGCGTGGCGCAGTCCATTCGCTTCTCGGCAGCGACAATGCGCCGGACATTCCCCGCGTGCTCCTGAAGAAGCTCGAGCAACGCGGCTATGTCGAGCAGTACACACCCATCGCGCCTGAAGCACCGATCGAAGCTCGAACGGGTCTCGAACTGAACGAGTCACAGCGCGCCGCGGTGCGGGAAATCCAGGCCTCGCTGGGAAGTTTCGCGACCTGGCTGCTGCATGGCGTGACCGGCAGCGGCAAGACCGAGGTCTATCTGCAGGTCATCGAGGCAGCGCTTGCGAAGGGACTGCAGGCGCTGGTGCTCGTGCCGGAAATCGGACTGACGCCGCAGCTCATCTCGCGATTCCGCGCTCGATTCGACGCACCGATCGCGGCGATGCATTCAGGCCTGAACGATACGGAGAGGCTCACCGCCTGGCGCGATGCGCGTAGCGGCAAGGCCAGGATCGTCATCGGAACACGATCGGCGGTGTTCGTGCCGTTGCCGCAACCCGGCGTGATCGTGATCGACGAAGAGCATGACGCCTCCTTCAAACAGCAGGATGGCTTTCGCTATTCCGCGCGTGATCTGGCGATCGTGCGGGCGCAGCGCCTGAGCATTCCAGTCGTGCTCGGCTCGGCGACTCCTTCGCTCGAAAGTCTCGCACGAGCCCAGCGGCAGTCAGGCAGTCTGCTGTCCCTTCCGCATCGCGCAGCCGATGCTCGTGCACCCACCGTCGGCCTGGTCGATCTGCGCAAGAATCCGCAGGAGCAAGGCATTTCCACGCCAGTGCTCTCCAGCATGGAGCGGCATCTCGCCGCGGGCCGACAGGTTCTGTTGTTCCTGAATCGTCGCGGCTACGCGCCGGTGCTGTTCTGTCCCAACTGCGGCTGGGCTGCGCATTGCAGGCGCTGCGATGCCCATCTCACCGTCCATCGCAATTCGAGCGAGCTCGTCTGCCATCACTGCGGGTGCGAACAGCACGCAGCAGAGGTGTGTCCGAGCTGCTCTCATCTGGTGAAGCCGGTCGGTCAGGGAACCGAACGCATCGAAGAGACGATCGAACGGCTCTTTCCGGGCATGCCGCTGGCACGTATCGATCGCGACAGCATGCGGCGCAAAGGTGAGCTCGAGAACACGCTCGAGCAGATCGGTCGCAACGAGATCCGCATCCTGGTCGGTACGCAGATGCTGACCAAGGGCCATCATTTTCCGAACGTGACGCTGGTGGTGGTGCTGAATGCGGATCAGGGACTTTTCAGCACGGATTTCCGCGCCAGCGAACGGCTCGCGCAAACCATCGTGCAAGTTGCAGGTCGCGCGGGCCGAGCTGACGCTGCCGGCGAAGTGCTGATCCAAACCGAATATCCGCAGCATCCGCTGCTCACGTTGCTGCTCCAAGGCGGCTATCAGGCGTTCGCAACGGGCGCGCTCGCCGAACGCGAACAGGCAGGCTGGCCGCCGTTTGCACGACTTGCGTTGTTGCGTGCAGAGGCCACGCAGGCACAGGAAGCCATGAAGTTCTTGCGCATTGCACGCGAGCGCGCTTGGGCACATGCGGTCCGCAACGTGGACTTGCTGGGACCTGCGCCCGCCACCATGGAACGACGCGCCGGCCGTTATCGCGCACAGCTGCTGCTACGGGCAGAAACGCATGTACCGCTGCAACGCCTGCTCGGCGTGTGGATCCCCGAGCTCGAGGGCATGCCGGAAGCTCGCCGCGTGCGCTGGTCGATCGATGTCGATCCCCTGGAATTGTTCTGAACGCCGTCGTTTGCGGTTATTTCCCTGCACTGATCGGCGGCGACTGGCCTGCTATGCTCTGATCTCTCCTGGCCTCATTCTCTTCACGCCTTGAAACACTCGATCGAAAAGCTGCTGCAGGCGGCGCTTGCGACCCTGCCCCCCGACATTTTGCCGGCCGACATCCGCCCCACGGTCGAGATCGAGCGCACCCGCGATCCCGCTCATGGCGATTTCGCGACGAACGTGGCGCTGCAACTGGCGAAGCCCGCGCGCAAGAATCCGCGTCAGCTGGCGCAGGCGATCGTCGATGCAATCCCGGCCAGCGATCTGATCGCAAAGACGGAAATCGCAGGTCCGGGTTTCATCAATTTCCATCTCTCGGCGGCCGCCTATCAGGCCGAGCTGTCGCGCATTCTCGACTTCGGTCCGGTGTACGGCTTCAACACCAAGGGCGCGGGGATCCCGACGCTGGTCGAGTTCGTGTCGGCCAATCCAACCGGCCCTTTGCATGTCGGCCATGGCCGGCAGGCCGCGCTTGGCGATGCGCTCGTCTCGCTCCTGCAGACCCAAGGCTACGAGGTCAAACGCGAGTTCTATTACAACGATGCGGGCGTGCAGATTCAGAATCTCGCACTTTCAGTACAGGCACGTGCGCGCGGCATTTCGCCAGGCGAGCCCGGCTGGCCCGAGTCCGCATACAACGGCGAATACATCCAGGACATCGCTGAAGAATTTCTCGCGAAGAACACCGTGCATGCGATGGACGGTGAGGCGGTCAAGGCGAGCGGCAAGCCCGACGATCTCGAGTCGGTGCGTAAATTCGCGGTGACGTACCTGCGCCGTGAGCAGGACGTCGACCTGCAGAAGTTCGGCGTGCTGTTCGACGTCTACTATCTCGAATCGAGCCTCTATACCGACGGCAAGGTCGACGAGACCGTGCAGCGACTCGTCGCGAGCGGCAAAACGTACGAAAGCGAAGGTGCGCTGTGGTTGCGTACGACCGAGTACGGCGACGACAAGGATCGTGTCATGCGCAAGTCCGATGGCACGTACACCTATTTCGTACCCGACGTGGCCTATCACGTGACGAAGTGGCAGCGTGGTTTCCAGAAGGCCATCAACGTGCAGGGCACCGATCATCACGGAACCATCGCCCGCGTGCGCGCAGGCCTGCAGGCGCTCGATATCGGCATCCCGAAGGGCTATCCCGACTACGTGCTCCACAAGATGGTTCGCGTCATGCGCGGCGGCGAAGAAGTGAAGATCTCCAAACGCGCGGGCTCCTACGTGACGCTGCGCGATCTGGTGGAGTGGGTCGGACGCGATGCCGTGCGTTTCTTCCTGGTCTCGCGCAAGGCCGATTCAGAATTCACCTTCGACATCGATCTGGCGCTCGCCCAGAGCGAAGAGAATCCCGTGTACTACGTGCAGTACGCCCATGCGCGCGTGTGCAGCGTGTTCCGCCAGGTGCAGGAGAAAGGTCTCGATTACGATCGCGAGATCGGCGAGCGCAATGTGGCCAAGCTCGTCGAGCCGCACGAGAAGGCGCTGATACGCCGTCTCACCTTCTTTCCGGAGCTGCTCGAAGCCGCAGCGACCGCGCTCGAACCGCACCAGGTCGCTCACTATCTGCGCGAGCTCGCAGGCGACTTCCACACGTATTACAACGCGCACCAGTTCCTGGTCGACGATGTCGATCTGCGTAACGCGCGATTGAATCTGGTAGCCGCCACCCGGCAGGTGATTCAGAACGGCTTAAAGCTGCTCGGTGTAAGCGCACCGGAGCGGATGGCACGAGAGACCGCGATTGCGGATACCGCCGGTTAGAGCGGAACGCAACGTCGATCATGAGACGAACCTTGATTCTTCGCTTCTGGCTAGTGGCTAGCTGACTAGCCAGCTAGCAGACTTCCGATATGCCTCGCGATTACAAACATGCCAAACGCCGCAGCGGCGGCGGCTCCAGCTTCTCCGGCGTCGCCGGATTCGTGCTCGGCCTTGCGATCGGACTGACCGTCGCCGTCGGCGTGTATCTGTACGATCGTCGTCCGTCCGCGCGCATCGCGCAGGAAGCCGCACCGATCAGCTCCGACGATCAGCGCAGCAACAACAAACCGGCGCCCGCCTCATCGCAGGAAGCGGAAACGCAGTTCGACTTCTACGAGATGCTGCCGAAGTACGAAGTCGTCATTCCCGAGAAGGACGGCACAAAGAAGGCCGGCGCGGGCCCGACCACCGAAACGGTACAGAAGCCTGGCGCCTATATCCTCCAGGCTGGGTCTTTCCGGCGTCTGCAGGACGCCGACCGTGTACGCGCGTTGATCGCTCTGCAAGGCGTCGAATCGAAGATCGAGAAAGTCACCGTCGACAACGACACCTGGCACCGCGTGCGTATCGGACCCATCAGCAATCTTCAGAAACTGGAAGAAACCCGCAGCAAGCTGCGTCAGTCGCAGATCGAGGCGCTGGTCATTCGCGTCGGCGGCTGAGGAGAGAGGCCGCAAAGACCGCAAAAAAGAAGAACGTGATTGGTACCGAAGAAGCGCCGAGGCGGTACAGAAAGCGAGGCGCTTCAGATCTGAGCCGATATGACCGAGCGCCTGACTTCTCCCAGTTCTTTGAGCATCAAGCGCCTTGTGCGGCCGCTCTGATCCCTGGCTGCTCTCTCAACCCTTACTCCTTCTTTTTTGCGGTCTTTGCGGCCGTCCCCATCTTCTCAGTCTTCAGCGAGCTGCCTGAAATCCACACCGAGCGAGCGCAGCTTGCGGTACAGGTGAGTGCGTTCCATGCCGACCCGTTTGGCGAGCTGGCCGACTTTGCCGTTGCAGAGGATCAGTTGTTGCTGGAGGTAGGCGCGTTCGAAGTGTTCGCGTGCTTCACGCAGCGGCAGGGCCAGCAGGTCCTGCTTCACGAGCGGTTCGGTCGCTGGAGCCTGTGAGGCGAGTTCACGCTCGATCTCATCGAGTCTGATTTCTTCCTCACCGCCCAGGATCAGCAGACGCTGCACGAGATTCTTGAGCTCGCGAATGTTGCCGGGCCAGGGATAGTTGCGCAGACGGTTCTGGGCTGCGACGCCGAAGCGGCGGAACGGCAGGCGTTCCTCGTCCACGAGCCGATCGATGTAGTAGCGCAGCAGATCCGGCACATCCTGCGCGTATTCGCGCAACGGCGGCACAGTCAGCGTGATCACGTTCAATCGCGACAGGAGCTCCGCACGGATGGTCGAACCGTTCTCGGCGCTCAGCAGTCGCGGCGTCGCCGAGCTGATCACGCGGAAATTGAGCTTCACGGGCGCGGCGCCACCGACGCGTGTGACCGCCTTGGTTTCGAGCGCCGCCACGAGCAGGCCCTGCGCCTTCTGCGGGAGGTCTTCCAGTCCATTGATGAAGAGCACACCACCGGCAGCCTGCTCGAGCAGGCCGGCGTGAATGCCCGAGGCGTCCTCGGTGCCGTGTAATGCTGCGGCCGCGCTGTCTTCGGTCATACCCGTTGCGACGAGCTGGACGAACGGTCCGCTCGCACGCGGGCTGATCGAATGAATGTAACGGGCAAAGGCTTCGCGGCCTGTGCCTGACTCGCCAATGATCAGTACAGGCGTCTCATGCGGGGCGACTTGCTGAACCTGCTCACGCAGCGCGTGCATCGCGCGGCTCTTGCCGACCGGTGCGATCAGCGTCGGAGCGAGGGTGCGACCGGTCTGACGACGATTGCGTCCCGAATCGAGCGCGCGCTCGACCGTTCGCAGCAGCTTTGCCAGCGATAGCGGCTTTTCGACGAAATCGAACGCACCCAGGCGCGTTGCTTCGACCGCGGTTTCGACAGTGCCGTGTCCGGACATCATGACGACCGGACAGTCGGAGCCGTTGGTCTGAGTCCATTCGCGTAGCAGCGTGATGCCGTCGGTGTCGGGCATCCAGATATCGAGCAGAACCAGATCGGGATCGTGCTGTGCACGACGCGAACGCGCTTCGGCGGCGTCTGCAGCGACATCGACTTCGTAGCCTTCGTCCGCGAGGATCTCTTTGAGCAGACCTCGGATTTCAGATTCGTCATCGACGACCAGTATGCGGGCGGCACTCATGCGCGCTCTCTCCTCGGGCCAGGGCGTCGTTCACGGATCGGATTCACGGGTCGCGACGCTGCGATGAGTGGCAATTCGATGCGCACTCGTGCTCCACCAGTGCGGACATTATCCGCCTCGATGGATCCCCCGTGTTCCTCGACTATTTTTTTCACGATAGCTAGCCCCAGTCCGGTCCCTTTGGGTTTCGTTGTGACATACGGGTCGAAGACCTGGCCGATCACATCGGGCCTGAATCCCGGTCCATTATCCTCAACTATGATTTCGGCGGCACTCACCGGTTGGGTGCCTTCCTTCTGCAACAGTCTGGTCGCGACGCGAATCGACGCATCCGTCGTGCCTTCGAGCGCCTCGAGCGCGTTCGCCAGCAGATTGTGAACGATCTGTCGCAGACGCCCACGATCCGCCTGGATCTCGGTCAGCGCGGGATCCAGATCCAGTTGCAGCCGACGATTCGCACCTTGGGAGCGATAGAGTTCGACCACTTCTGTGATCAGCTGGTTCGGGTCGAACTTCGAGACGTCCATCTGCGGCGCACGCGCGTACTCGCTGAACGCGTTCACCATTTCTTTCATCGCTTCGACTTGCTGCACGATAGTGTGCGTCGCGCGATCCAGCACCTGTGCCTGGGTTTCATTGAGCGAACTGAGCAATTTATGCCGCATCCGCTCCGCCGATAGCTGGATCGGCGTCAACGGGTTCTTGATTTCGTGCGCTAGGCGTCGTGCGACTTCGCCCCAGGCTGCATCGCGCTGAGCCTGCAACAGGGCCGTGATGTCATCGAACACGATGACATAGCCACCGGGCACCAGATCTTCGGCAGAGAGCGTTGTGCAGGCACACATGAGCACGCGACGGGTGCTCTCGCCCTGCAGCACGAGCTGCTCGCGCCACTCCGTCTGGCCCGCATCCAGGTGCGCTGCACAGGTATTGCTGAATTGAGCGAAGAGCGCGCTGCCGGTAGCCGCGTCTGCAAGCGACTTACCGACGCAGGTTTCGACATCCACGTTCAGGATCGCGGCGGCCGCCTGATTCAAGGTGCGAATCGTGCGATCCGGCTCGAGCGAAATGACTCCCGTGGACAGTCGGGCCAGGATGACGGCCAGATTCGTGCGTTCCGCCTCGACGGCCTGCTGACTGCGACGCGCTTCCTCGCGGCTGCGGGCCAGGCGTTTCGTCATGTCGTTGAACGAGTGCACCAGGATTCCCATTTCGTCGTGCGATGTCAGCGGCAGCCGCATGTCCAGATCGCCCTTGGCGACAGCCCTGGTACCCGCGACCAGATCCTGGATCGGCCGGACGAGCCGGCGCGCCGACCAGAAGGCACCATACAAGGCCGCGAACAATGACAACAGCAACACCAGGGTGAGTGTCAGGGTGAAGCTGTCCTTGAGCGGCTCGCGCAGGCGCGCCTTTTCGCCATAACGCTGGTAAGCGGACTCAACAGTGTCCGCCAGCTCGCCCAAACGCCGCTCAATCGCATAAGTTGCTAAAACCATGCGGGGGCCCTCTCCGGGCCGCGTTCGCGGGACCTGGACTGCAGTGCGGACCACGTACCCCCCACCCGCTTGAGGATCGAGCGTCACATACTCGCGGCCCTGACGGACTTGCATGATCAGCTCGTCGCTCGCCGCCCGCGGGACGATTTCGCCAATGCGCTCGGAGCTCGCGGCGAGAATCCGGCTGTTACTCGCGAGCAGCGTGACATCGAGCGCTTCATTGCGCTGACGCAGCTCATCGAGCAGACCAACGGGATCGCCGCTGTGATGTGCGATCTGTGCGGCCATGTCCTTGGTGCGCTCGAGATCTTCACGCATGCGCAGATCGAGCGCCGCGCGTGAAAGGGTCAGCGCGTCTTCGAGCCCGGCGCGAATCTCGACATGGAACCAGCTGTCGATCCCCCGGTTCAGGAATACGACTGAGAAATAGAACACCAGCAGCAGCGGCACCATCGCGAGCGTCGCGGACATCCACACCATGCGGGCTTCCAGCCGCGAGCCGACGACACGTTTGCGCCAATCGCGCATCAGCTGCGTGAGTCGCCCGCCGATGAGCACGAGCAACACCAGCAGCCCGGCGACGTTCACACCGAGAATGAAGGGATGCAGATCGCTGAAGTTGGCGGATTGCTGCACCGTCTGCGCCATCATCAGCAGCGCCGCGACCCACAGCGCGGAGCCGATCAGCACGAGCACAGAAACGACGATGCGTTTCATGGCTGCGGCGACCACGTGTACCAGGCGGTGGTCTGACGAAAGTCGCGCGCCCAGAAGACAATAAAGCGCAGCGCATCGGGCATCGTGCGCACGTCGAGAGACGCTCGCAGACTGATTTCGTGCCGCGCATCGGGGGCGAACAGCGTTTCGTCGAGGATGGGGAGGTTGCTCAAGACACGCAACGAATCGAGTGCTGCATCGAGCGTTGCATAGGAAGACTGCTCGCCGCTGTTCAGATTGCGCAATAAGTAGCGCTCGCTCAACGCGTGATAGGAGAGCTCGTACCGCTGCCGCAGCGTTGCGATGTTTTCATCGAGCCAGTATTTGCGCGCACGATGCAGAACGATGTCGAGATCGAGAGTGAGCGGCGCACCTTCGCGAATCGCTTCGCGAGCGGCCTCCGGCAACTCCAGGACCAGCGTAGCGCTCAGGAGATAGACACCTTCGGCCGGCTCGACGTACGCCGAGCGGATCTCAAACTGCGGTTCGGACTGCGCCCATGCGTGAAAGCAGCCGAACACGAGCACGATCGCGCAGAGTGCCGCACGCCAGGCGGACGAAACGCATCGTCCTCTCGCTGTGGATTGGTGTGCCAGGCAGTCTCGCAACGGGCCTCATCCTTCAAGTTTTCTCAAGGCACGCATAATAGAAGCCATCCATACCGCCTGTCCCCGTGGCAATGGCGTGCCCAGGCAAGGAGGGCTCCGAGGCGCCCGCATCCAGATTCAAACCGCCCAGAATGTGTCCAGTGATGTCGCGAGCATCGCTGGTGTGAGCCAGGAATGAGCTCACCACGCCTGAAGTTTCCACTCGCAGAATCGAGCAACTCGCATACAGCAGTCGTCCGCCGGGCCGCAGCAATGGCCAGCTGGCAGCCAGTAGCTGCGCTTGTCGTTGCGCAAGCACCGGAATGTCCTCCGCGCGTCTCAGCAACTTGATGTCGGGGTGTCGCCGAATGACGCCAGTCGCGGAACACGGCACGTCCAGCAAGATCCGATCGAAGGCCACCCCGTCCCACCATTCATCGGGCGTCGAGGCATCACCTTCGATGACTTTCGCTGCAAGCCCGAGTCGCTCGAGATTCTCTTCGACGCGCGCCAGACGTTCCTTGGACACATCAATCGCAATGAGTTCCTGCAACTGCGGCTGCTTCTCGAGAATGTGGCAAGTCTTGCCACCTGGAGCCGCGCAGGCATCGAGCACCCGCTCGCCGGGCTCAGCTTCGAGCAGGCTCGCCGCAAGCTGCGCCGCCGCGTCCTGTACCGACACCAGACCTTCGCTGAATCCTGGCAGATCGTGCACATCCGCCGCACGCGAGAGCATGAGCGTGTGGTCGTCATCGCAACTTGCGGCGATCGTGAAGCCAGCGGCTTCGAGCTTCTGACGATAATCGCTGCCACTCACCCGACGCCGATTGACGCGCAGCCAGAACGGCGGGCGCTGATTGTTTGCATCGAGGATGGCCTCTTTCGCCTGCGGCCAGTCCGCTTCGAGCGCGCGCACGAACCAGGAGGGATGCGCCGTGCGTACAGCAAGCGAGCGATCGAGTCCGGCGCCGAGTGTCGCGCCGTCGCGCTGGCAACGACGCAGCACCGCGTTGATGAGCCCGGCGGCACGCGGTTGCTTCAGCAGACGTGCCGCATTGACCGTCTCGTCGACGGCGGCGTGCGCAGGGACTTCGGAATAGATGAGCTGGCACATCCCGACGATGCACAGGGCACGAATCTCGGGACTCAGCGGCTGCTTCGGTTTGCTGAGCAATTGAGTCAGCAATGCATCGAGACGCACATACCAGCGGATGCTGTCGTAACACAGTGAACGCAACAGCCCTCGCTCCTGCGGACTGGCGCCGTGATCGGCGGCGAGCAAGGCATCGAGTGAACGGCCTTCATGAGCGACCTGCGCAACGATGCGGGCCGCGCGCGCGCGAACTGCTGCGGAACGATTCACGCGAGCACAACTCCTTCGACGCGCTGGCCGTTCAGGAATTCTGCTGCCGATACGGCTTTGCGTCCTGCAAGCTGGACGCGCGACAACACGAGCATGCCCTCGCCTGTCGCGACACGAATACCGTTGCTGTCGGCTTGCACGACGGTGCCGGGAGTCGCATCGCTGCGATCCGCGGTTGCGGCCGCCTCCCAGATGCGCAATTGCTGTCGATGCAGCGAGGTTTGCGCCACTGGCCAGGGATTGAATGCGCGCACCTGATGCTCGAGCTCGAGCGCGGGCTTGCTCCAATCGATCAACGCTTCTTCCTTGCGGATCTTCGCCGCATACGTCGCACCCTCTGCGGGCTGAGGACGCGGCGACAGCGATCCAGCGATCATCCCATCCAGGGCTTCGATCACCGCCTCGGCACCCATCTGCGCCAAGCGGTCATGCAACGAGCCCGTCGTGTCGGTACGCGCGATGGCGGTCGTTTTCTCGAGCAGCATCGGGCCGGTATCGAGACCCGCGTCCATCTGCATGATGGTCACGCCGGTTTGCGAATCGCCTGCGAGCAGCGCGCGATGGATCGGCGCGGCTCCGCGCCAGCGCGGCAGCAGCGAAGCATGGATGTTGATGCAACCCATCGCAGGCACGGACAGCACCGAGGCCGGGAGTATCAGACCGTAGGCGACGACGATCATCACATCGGGTCGGTACGACTGAAGATGGTCGACCGCACTCGCCTCACGCAAGGTCGCTGGCTGTTCGACCGTGAGCCCATGTCGCAGCGCCGCCTGCTTGACCGCGCTCATCGTGAGCTGCTGGCCGCGACCGGCGGGACGATCCGGCTGTGTGTAGACGGCAACGACGCGGTGACGAGAAGCCACCAGGGCTTCGAGCGCCGGCACCGAAAACTCCGGCGTGCCGGCGAAAACGACAGAAAGGGAACGCATGCGAGCGAAGTGTGTGCGAGGAGCGGCGCATTAGAAAGTCCGACCTGCCGCACGCATCGGAGCTTGTAGGGATCGCGCCGCGAATTTCGACGCGACGCGAGGACATCGGAGCAAGTGCAGCGGGCGTGGCACCCGCTGCGCGCGGGATCAGACGGCGGGCGCCTTCAAACGAGAGCGTGTCGATGTGCCCTCGTCGCGACGCTCCTTTTCGAGTTTCTTGCGAATGCGCGTGCGTTTGAGCTCAGAGAGGTAGTCGACGAAGAGCTTGCCGTCGAGATGATCCATCTCGTGCTGAATGCACACGGCGAGCAGACCGTCGGCATCGAACTCGATCTGTTTGCCGTTGCGATCGAGCGTTCGCACGCGGATGCGCTCCGCACGCGTCACTTTGTCGTAGATCCCCGGAACCGACAGACATCCCTCCTCCATCTCCTCGAGTCCTTCGCGCTTCAGGAGTTCGGGATTGATCAGGACGACGGGCTGATCGTGGGACTCGCTGATGTCGATCACGATCACTCGCTTGTGAACATTGACCTGGGTCGCAGCCAGGCCGATGCCAGGGGCCGCGTACATGGTTTCGAACATGTCATCGATCAGCCGGCGGATCGAGTCGTCGACCTCGGCTACGGGCTGGGCACGGGTGCGCAGACGGGGGTCCGGAAATTCAAGAATGGGAAGCAATGCCATGTCTGATCACCTGCGTTCGCTCAAGCTTCAACTCTGACGGAAACAGCGACTTCGATGTGGTCCTCACCGGCCGATTTCAATCGGAATGAGAACCACGTCTCGGGCCTGAATCCCATTTGTGCATTCGTTGCAATGATGCTGCTAAAGTTCGGTCAACGTTGAACTTAATCTCGGCCCGAGGGGGGCTTCGCACCGACTCCTTCCTTGCTCGAAACGCTTCAGTCGCAACTGGCGAATTGCCTGTAACGACCGCCGCGTCCCGGCCAGGATCGAGAGACGTGAGCAACCCTCTCTACGGTAGATCGCAGCGCGGCAACGCGCCGCAGCAGTAGCCCGATGCACTCGTCGCTGTGCCTGTTCCGATCGGAATTATAGGGCTGGGATGGCGAGTACCGCACCGGCATTCGAGTTCTCGGCAATGGAGCGTGTTCGGCGCATGAAGACTGCGACATCACAAATCCGCTCGGCGTTGACGCTGAGTGTCATGGCCTGTCTGACGGTGGCGGCGGGCGCTCTGCCCAGTGCCTCTTCCGCGCAGGAATCCACTCGCACGATCGCCACCGGCAGCCAAATCCCGCTGAGTGCGGACGCGCCGGACCAGTACGTGGTGAAGCCCGGCGATACGCTGTGGGACATCTCGAAAGTTTATCTGCGCGATCCCTGGTACTGGCCGGAAATCTGGTACCTGAATCCCCAGGTCGCGAACCCGCACCTCATCTATCCCGGTGACGTGCTCAAGCTCATTTATGTAGATGGACAGCCCCGCCTGACGGTCGCCGAACGCGCTCAGGGCGGCGACGGCACGAAGCGCCTGTCACCACAGGTGCGACGCGAGCCGCTGAGCCGCGCCATCACTTCGATCCCTTACGACGTCATCGCCGGGTTCGCCGGTCGGCCGGTTCTACTGGATAAAGAGCAGGTTGCCGAGGCCCCCTACGTGGTCGCATTGCGGGATGGCCGCATGATCGGCGCGGCCGGCAACGAGATCTACGCTCGGGGCATCGGCGATGCCGAACCCGAAGCGCGATTCAACGTGATCCATGTGGACCAGAAGCTGCGCGACCCGGACACCAACGATGTGCTCGGCTACACCGGCATGTTCGTCGGCTCGGGCGCGGTCGCAACGGCGGGCGATCCTGCCAAACTGGTGCTGACCAACAGCACGCGTGAAGCGCTGCAGGGCGACAAGCTGTTCCCGGAAACTGCCGAGGTGAACGCTGACTTCGTGCCGCATGCGCCCGCAACTGATGTCGACGCGACGATCATCGCGGTACAGGACATGACGGTGATGGGCCAGTACCAGCTCGTGGCGCTCAATCGCGGCTCGGACGCGGGGCTCGAGCCCGGTCATGTGCTGCGGGTCGATCAGCGCGGCGCCGTCGTGCGCGACAAGTACAAGAAGGGCGGTCTCGCAGCTCAGAGCGGCGTGCTCGGCGGCGGCTCCAAGGTGCAACTGCCCGATGAAGCGATCGGCCAGCTGATGGTGTTCAACACCACGCCGAAGATGAGCTATGCGCTCGTCATGGAAGCCACGCGCGAAATTCGGCAGGGCGATTTCGCACGTAATCCCTGATCGTCGGTACGGCGCGTACTGACTACGGCCTGCGGAGCGATTTCTTTCCAATCGCTCCGATACTCGTTCATGCGGGTGCCCTGGCAGTGGATAGATTCAGCTCATGGAAGAGCTTACTGCCTGGCTGATCCTGGCTCGTGCGCCCGGCCTCAATGGAACTGAACTCACCCGGCTACTCGCGCAATTTCCCGACGTCGTCTCACTGGTCACGGCCAGTTCCGATGCTCTGCGTAACGCAGGCGTCCCCGCCCGAATCATTGCAGCATTGCGAAAGCCTGATCGTGAGGCCCTCGATCATGACCGACGCTGGCTCGAAGGCGACCGCCATTACCTGGTGAGTTACTGCTCCGATCTCTACCCGCAGCTTTTGAAGGAAGTCGGGGACGCACCCGTTGCACTGTTCGTCCGTGGAGATGCCGCGCTGCTCTCGATGCCCCAACTCGCCATCGTAGGCGCTCGCAACCCCACCCACGCCGGGGCAGAAACCGCGTTCAGCTTCGCGGATCATCTCGCTCGCAGCGGTCTGGTGATTACCAGCGGTCTGGCGCACGGTATCGACGCGGCGAGTCATCAGGGCGCGCTCGCGCACGCAGGGCGCACGATCGCGGTCTGCGGCACCGGGCTGGACGTCATTTACCCGAAATCGCACGAGGCACTGGCCGAGCAGATTTGCGCCACGGGTGCTCTGATCAGCGAGTTTCCCCTCGGCACGCCCGCCACGAAGGCCAACTTCCCCCGACGTAACCGCGTCATCAGCGGAATTTCGCTGGGCACCTTGGTGGTCGAAGCCGCTGTCCGCAGCGGTTCGCTCATCACCGCCCGTCTGGCAGCCGAGCAGGGCCGGGAGGTATTCGCCATTCCCGGCTCCATCCACAACCCGCTTTCACGTGGCTGTCATCGACTGATCCGGCAAGGCGCCAAGCTGGTCGAGACGGCCGACGACATATTCGAGGAATTACGAGCGCTCGTCGGCGTCTTGCGTCCGCCAACATCCGACGCAGCCTTGAACATCGGCGTGGTTGCCCAGACAAAGGCAACAGCATCAATGGCTTCCGCCGCGCGATTGGACAAAGGGTATGAAATCTTGTTAGATGCACTCGGCTTCGAGCCGACCGGCGTGGACCTTCTGGTCGTGCGTACCGGGCTCAGGGCCGACGAGGTAGCGTCCATGTTGCTGATCCTCGAACTCGAGGGTCACATCCACGCACACCCCGGCGGTCTCTATGTCCGCGCACACCCAAGGCAGTGAAATGAAGGAAAGCGTTCTCGATATTCTCATTTATCTCTTCGAGAATTATTTCGACGCCGACATCGAGTCTGCTCCCGAACCCGACCGCGATACGCTCAAGGACGAACTGGAACGCGCAGGATTTTCCGAACGTGAGGTCGATCGGGCGCTGGAATGGCTTGAGCAGTTGTCGGCCGATCCGCAGCGCGTGGTCGCAATGCCGACCTCCCGCGCGATCCGCGTGTTCGACCCTCGAGAGCAGGCGCGCCTGGATACCGATTGCCGCGGATACATTCTGTATCTGGAGAACATCGGGATCCTCAATGCTACCCAGCGCGAGCTCGTCATCGATCGGCTGCTTGCACTCGATGCGCGTCAGATCGATATCGAGCAGGTCAAATGGGTCGTGCTGATGGTGCTTTTCAGCCAGCCCGGTCAGGAAAGCGCGTACTTGCGAATGGAAGATCTGGTGTTCGATAACAGGCTGGACGCGGTGCACTAAAGCACCAGCAGCCAGAGTAGCCCAGAATAGAGTTGACATGCCGCGGTCCACCGCGGTTTCTTTTTTTATGGACCAGAAGAATCTCGTCATCGTCGAATCGCCCGCCAAGGCGAAGACCATCAAGAAATACCTCGGAAATAATTTCGAGGTGTTGGCGTCGTATGGTCACGTGCGCGATCTCGTTCCGAAGGAAGGCGCGGTCGATCCGAAGCATCACTTTGCGATGCGTTATCAGATCCTCGAAAAGAACGAGAAGCATGTTCAGGCGATCGCACGCGCACTGAAGAAAGCTGGCTCGCTCTACCTTGCGACCGACCCTGATCGCGAGGGTGAGGCGATTTCGTGGCATCTCACGGAGCTGCTGAAAGATCTGAAGGCGCTCGATGGCAAGGACGTGCATCGGGTCGTGTTCTACGAGATCACCCGCAATGCGATCCGCGAAGCGATCCAGCAGCCACGTGAAATTTCGCAGGATCTCGTGAACGCACAGCAGGCACGCCGTGCGCTCGACTACCTGGTGGGTTTCAATCTTTCGCCGCTTCTGTGGAAGAAGGCCGGCTTGCCCGGCGCCTCGGCAGGCCGCGTGCAGAGTCCTGCGTTGCGCATGATCTGCGAGCGCGAAGACGAGATCGCGAGATTCGTGCCGCGCGAGTACTGGACGATCGATGCGGACGCGGAGAAAGGTTCGCAGCAATTCCCCGCGCGACTGATCGAGTACAGCGGTCAGAAAGTCGAGCAATTCACGGTCACCAACGAAGCGCAGGCCAGTGACGTTCGCGCCAATATCGAACGTGCCGCGAACGGAAATCTCACCGTTGCCAGCATCGATCGCAAACAGCGCAAGCGCAATCCGGCGCCGCCGTTCACGACCTCGACGCTGCAGCAGGAAGCGGCTCGCAAGCTCGGCTTCGGCGCTCAGCGCACCATGCGGCTTGCTCAGAATCTCTACGAAGGTATCGACTTCGGCGAAGGTGCCGTCGGTCTCATTACTTATATGCGTACTGATTCGGTGAATCTCGCGGCTGAGGCCGTCAATGAGATCCGCCAGGTCATCGAGCGACAGTACGGCAAGGATTCGTTGCCCGATGCACCGCGCGTGTACAAGACCAAGTCGAAGAATGCGCAGGAAGCACACGAAGCCATTCGTCCGACCTCCGCCTCGCTCACGCCTGAGAAGCTCGAAGGCAAGATCGACAACGATCAGCTCAAACTCTATAGCCTCATCTGGAAGCGCGCGGTCGCAAGCCAGATGGAGCCTGCGGTGTACGACACCGTTGCAGTCGATCTCATCCCCGGCAAGAACGCACAGCGCGAAGGTGCTGCTGCGGTGCTGCGCGCAAACGGCTCGACGCTCGTGAAGCCCGGCTACATCGCGGTCTACAAGGAAGGCATGGACGATGCGAGCGATGACGACAACGATCGCATCCTCCCGGCCATGGACGTGGGCGATCAGCTGAAGTTGCTCGAACTGCGTCCTGAACAACATTTCACCGAGCCGCCGCCGCGTTACTCCGAAGCAAGCCTCGTGAAGGCGCTCGAAGAGTACGGCATCGGCCGTCCGTCGACGTACGCCTCCATCATTGCGACGCTGACTGGCAAGAAGTATGCGGAGCTCATCAACAAGCGCTTCGTGCCCACCGATCTGGGCAAGATCGTGAACAAGTTCCTCACGCGCAATTTCCAGCATTACGTCGATTACGGCTTCACGGCCAAGATGGAAGACGATCTCGACGAAATTGCGGACGGCAAGGAAGAGTGGGTGCCGGTGCTCGACCGCTTCTGGAAGGATTTCAAGAATCAGGTCGACGTCGTCGACAAGTCCGTGACGCGTGAAGACGTGTCCGAAGCGCGCGAGCTTGGCACCGACCCGGTGACGGGCAAACCGATCTCTGTTCGCTACGGCAAGTATGGTCCGTTCGTTCAGCTCGGCACGAAGGACGACGAGGAAAAGCCGAAGTTCGCAAGCCTGCGTCCGCATCAGCGCATGGACACGATCACGCTGCCGGAAGCGCTCGAGCTGTTCAAACTGCCACGTACGCTCGGACACATGCCGGACGGCAAGCCCATCAAAGTCGCGATCGGACGTTTCGGTCCGTACGTTCAGTATGGCGACAAGAAGTTCGCGTCGATCAAGGATGACGATCCGTATACCGTCGAGCTGCCACGCGCGATGGAGCTGATCCGTGCGAAAGAAGAGCTCGATGCCAATCGCATCATTCTCGACTTCGCCGATGCAGGCATCCAGGTGTTGAATGGTCGTTACGGCCCGTACATCACGGATCGTGCGAAGAACGCGAAGATTCCCAAGGAACGCGATCCGAAGACACTCACGCTGGACGAATGCAAGGAATTGCTCGCGACAGCACCGGTGCGTCGCGGACCTTTCGGCGCAAAGCGAGCCGCAGCGAAGACCACGACCCAGGCAACTGAGGGCGCGTCGGCAAAAGCGGCCGCGAAGACAGCGAAGAAAACTGCTGCCACCAAGAAGAGCGCTGCCGTCTCGGACAAGCCAGCAAAGGCTCCGGCGAAAAAAGCCAGGAGCAAGAAGAAAGCCGGCAAGTAGCGAGTGCGCATGAGCGATCGCGCCGTCAATGCCGATGCAGTCCTGAGCTACCTGCGCGATTTGCAGAATCGCATCTGCGCGGGCCTCGAAGCTATCGATGGTTCAGCGAGCTTTCGTCGCGATGCGTGGCAGCGAGCTGAGGGCGGCGGCGGTGAAAGCCGCGTCCTCCGCAATGGCGCTGTCTTCGAACAGGCCGGCGTGAATTTCTCGCACGTGACCGGCTCGCAGCTTCCGCCTTCGGCCACCGCACAACGTCCGGAGCTCGTCGGCGCACAGTGGATCGCGATGGGCGTCTCGCTCGTCATTCATCCCTTGAATCCGTATGTGCCGACCACGCACGCGAACGTCCGCTTCTTTTCAGCCGAAGGACCGAACGGCTCGACCTGGTGGTTTGGCGGGGGCTTCGATCTCACGCCCTACTATCCCTTCGACGAAGATGTCTTGCATTGGCATCGCACCGCGCATGAAGCATGCGCAGCATTTGGCGATGACGTCTACGCACGGCACAAAGACTGGTGCGATCGTTACTTCTTCCTCAAGCACCGCAACGAGACGCGCGGTGTCGGCGGACTCTTCTTCGATGACCTCAACGAATGGGGCTTCGAACGCTGCTTCGCCTATCAGCGCAGCGTCGGCGATCGTTTCCTCGACGCTTACCTGCCCATCGTCGCTCGCCGTAAGGATCATCCGTACGGCGAGCGCGAACGTCAGTTCCAGCTTTACCGTCGCGGCCGCTACGTCGAGTTCAATCTGGTCTACGATCGCGGCACCTCTTTCGGCCTGCAATCCGGCGGCCGCACCGAATCGATCCTCATGTCGCTTCCACCGCTCGTGCGCTGGGAATACGACTGGCATCCGAAAGCCGGCTCAGCCGAAGCGCGTCTCTACACGGATTTCCTTCGTCCTCGCGATTGGCTCAAGGAACTTAGCTGAAGAGACTGAGTGTTCTCGCAGAGATCCCAGAGTTAGAACCCTCTTTATCCGGTGCTCGATCAAACGCCGCCTTGTGGATCAACCGGAATGATCCGATCGCCTCTCTCTCATATCTCTGTGTAGTCTGTGCTCTCTGTGTGAAATCCCATCGCTGAAATCCCGTGAACTACCGCCACGCCTTTCACGCCGGCAACTTTGCAGATGTGCACAAGCACGTCGTGCTGCTGGCCGTGCTTCAGCGCTTGATGCGCAAGCCGACGCCCCTGTTCTTTCTGGACACCCATGCAGGACCCGGGCTCTACGATCTGCATTCTGAGGAAGCCCATCGCAGCAACGAATGGCGCGAGGGTATCGGTCGCCTGCATGGCGTCACGCCGAAGTCCGCAGACCTCAAGTATTTCCTGGAGAGCGCTTCAGCGGCGGCGGAGAAAACGACGCGTCAGTTTCGCAGCTACGCGGGCTCACCCGTGCTGGCACTGCGCGCGTTGCGCGACATCGATCGTGCGGTGTTCGTCGAACAGTTGCCGATGGAAGCACGTGCGCTGGAGAAGTCGCTGCCGCGACGACGCGGCGTCAGCGTCATCAACGGCGATGGCTATGCATCGCTCAAAGCGTATCTGCCGCCGAAAGAAAATCGCGGCCTGATCCTGATCGATCCGCCGTACGAGGCCGATGACGAGTTCGAAAAGGTCGAAGCGGCACTCACCTTCGGACTCACGCGATGGCCGAACGGCGTCTTCGCGGTGTGGTATCCGATCAAGGCCGGCGGAGAAGCGCGGCGTTTTCATTCGAAGCTGCAGGCTTCGAACCTGCGCAAGTTGCTGCTCCTGGAACTCAATCTGCGGCCCGCCGATTCGCCGCTCGGCCTGAATGGCTCAGGGCTTCTGATCGCGAATCCGCCCTGGCAACTCGACGATGCGATGCGCGAGGCACTCGATGAGCTGCTCGCTCTCCTCTCACCGGACAAGACCGGCAATGTGCGGATCGAGTGGCTGGTTGGCGAGTGAGAGCAAGATCCTTCGCCTGGAGCAGGATCCAGACACTCTGCGTCCAAGTCTTTCCTAGTTCCGCTTCGCGAGCGCCTTGCATTCCTTGTGCCTGAAGCAGCTCGTCAGGTGATCGTTCACCAACCCGGTCGCCTGCATGTGCGCATAGATGATGGTGCTGCCGACGAATCGGAAGCCGCGCTTCTTCAGATCCTTGCTGATCGCATCGGATTCAGCGCTCGTAGCCGGGACGTGCTCGTGCAGCTTGATGTTGTTCTGGATGGGTTTCCCGCCGACGAAGCTCCATAGATGATCGGCAAACGAGCCGTGCTTCTCGCGAAAATCCAGAAATGCCTTTGCATTGCCGATGGTGGACTCGATCTTCAACCGATTGCGCACGATGCCTGCATCGTTCATGAGTCGCGTGACATCGCGCTTGCCGAAGCGTGCGATCTTCTCGGCGTCGAAGTTCGCGAACGCTTTGCGATAGCCTTCGCGCTTGTTCAGGATCGTCGACCATGACAGTCCAGCCTGAGCACCCTCGAGGATCAGGAATTCGAACTGGGTTTCGTCGTCCCACGCCGGAACGCCCCACTCAGTGTCGTGATAACTCAGGTACAGATCGTTACCGCCGAGGGGCCAGGTGCAACGCGTGACGGTGGACTGCTTCTTAACCATTGGGTTTGCGGGCTGTAGGCTGTAGGCTTCGGGACGCAAAGAAAAAAGCGACGCTTCTTTTCTGACTACAGTCTACAGCCTGCAACCTACAGTCTCCTCCTATGTCTGACCGCGAAACCGGCGAATTTCCTCGCACCCGTCTACGGCGTATGCGCTACGACGCTTTCTCGCGTCGCCTGATGCGCGAAACGACACTGACGGTCGACAACCTGATCTATCCGATGTTCGTGATCGAAGGCACGAACCATCGCGAACCGATCGCGAGCATGCCCGATGTGGAGCGAGTAACGATCGATCAACTCGTTCGCGAAGGCGAAGAATTGATGAAGCTTGGTATCCCGGCAGTGGCATTGTTTCCGGTCACCCCTGCGAACGCGAAGAGTCTCACAGCCGAAGAAGCCTGGAACCCCGAAGGACTTGCACAGCGCGCCGTTCGCGCACTGAAGAAAGCGGTTCCTGACCTCGGCGTCATCACAGATGTTGCGCTCGACCCGTTCACGACTCACGGCCA
Source organism: Pseudomonadota bacterium (assembly GCA_023423935.1). Taxonomy (GTDB): domain Bacteria; phylum Pseudomonadota; class Gammaproteobacteria; order Steroidobacterales; family Steroidobacteraceae; genus Steroidobacter. The sequence goes on from JAFAEQ010000033.1 coordinate 135,073, forward strand.
GGACGGCATCGTCGATGACACCGGATATGTGTTGAACGACGTGACCGTCGCCGCGCTGGTGAAGCAAGCACTTTCACATGCCGCTGCAGGTGCCGATGTGGTCGCGCCGAGCGACATGATGGACGGGCGCATCGGCGCGATCCGCGAGGCGCTCGAGCTCGAAGGCCACACGAACACGCGCATCCTCGCGTACTCGGCGAAATACGCGTCGAACTTCTATGGTCCCTTCCGCGATGCCGTGGGTTCCGCGGGCAACCTCGGTAAGGGTAACAAGCATAACTACCAGATGGATCCGGCGAACTCGAACGAGGCGCTGCGTGAAGTCGCGCTCGATCTGCAGGAAGGTGCCGACATGATCATGGTGAAGCCGGGCCTGCCCTATCTCGACATCGTACGTCGCGTAAAAGATCAGTTCGGCGCCCCCACCTTCGTTTATCAGGTCAGCGGCGAGTACGCGATGCTGATGGCCGCGATACGCAATGGCTGGCTGGATGAGCGCGGCGCAATCATGGAGTCGCTGATGTCGATCCGCCGCGCGGGCGCCGACGGAGTGCTGACTTATTTCGCGAAGAGAGCCGCGAGCTGGATCAAAGACGGAAAGTGAGCACGCGTGAATTGATGTCGGCATCACAGCGCATCGTCGCGCCTCATGGCATACAGCGGGTATGAGCACATCCGCCGCACCTGACCGCTACGCCGTCGTTGGATTTCCGATCAAGCACAGCTGGTCGCCCTTCATTCACGGCATGTTCGCGAAACAGACTGGGCAGAACCTCACGTACTCGCGACTCGAAGTGGCCCCCGAGAACTTCGAGAAAGAAATCGCCGCCTTCTTCGAGTCCGGTGGGAAAGGCCTCAACATCACCGTGCCGCACAAACAGGCCGCGTGCCTGCTCGCACGCTTTCGCACGCCACGCGCCGAGATCGCAGGCGCGGTAAACACGCTTGCAGTTCAGGATGAAGGCTTGCTCGGCGACAACACCGATGGGGCCGGCCTGATCACCGATCTCACACGCAATCTGTCGATGGCACTCGCAGGCACGCGCATTCTATTGCTCGGCGCCGGAGGTGCAGCGCGCGGTGTACTGGGACCGCTGCTCGGCGCAGCACCCGAATATCTCGAAATTGCGAATCGCAACTTGGATCGCGCTACGCAACTTGCCGGAGAATTCAAACCGCTCGGCAACGTGAAAGGCTGTGGCTTCGACGCGATCAGCACGAGCGGCACGTTCGATCTGATCCTGAACGCAACCTCCGCAAGCCTGCAGGACACCATCCCGCCGATCCCGCCTTCAGTGATCGGCCCCGCGACGTTGTGCTACGACATGGCCTACGGCAAAGGCGACACCGCATTCACACGCTGGGCGAAGAACGCCGGCGCCGGTCGCGCCGAAACCGGCTGGGGCATGCTCGTCGAACAAGCCGCCGAAGCCTTCCATCTCTGGCGCGGCATCAAGCCGGACACGAAGCCGGTGCTGGAGGCGGTGAAGAAGCAATGAGTAATGAGCAATGAGCAATTGGACAATCCAACCTGCTGCTCCAGTCCTCAATTGCTAATTGCTACTACCTGCTAATTGCTCATTGCTGCCAGATATTCATCCTTCAGCCTCACATAGCTCGCGGCTGAGTACGGCAGAAACTCGATCTCGGACGGTTTGAGATCGCGAACGCGGCGGGCAGGGCTGCCGACGTAGAGGCCGCCGGTTTCGAGTTTCTTGCCCGGTGCGACAACGCTGCCGGCGCCGATCATCACCAGATCTTCGACGATGACATCATCCAGGATGATCGAACCCATGCCGATCAGGCATTTATTGCCGATCGTGCAGGCATGCAGCACCACGCGATGACCCACCGTCACGTCGTCACCGACGATGAGTGCGCGGCCGCCGGGTCGATACTTTCCATCGTGCGTGACGTGTCCGACAGTCCCGTCCTGAATTGACGTACGTGCGCCGATGCTGATGGTGTGCACATCGCCGCGCAGCACCGCAGTCGGCCATACCGAAGAATCCTCGCCGATCGTCACCTGCCCGATCACCACAGCGGCAGGATCAACGAAGACACGTGCGCCGAGCGTCGGGCGAATACCGCGATAGGTGGAAATGGTCATAGGCAAGCAATAAACAGTGGACGATTGACATGGACATCGCGTCCTTGAACTGGACGCATGTCCGCCTCATGCTCTGTCATTGTCAGTTGTGAACTGTCCATTATCAATTCGAGCCATGTCCAACCCACTTCTCGACTCTCACGAGCTTCCCGCTTTCAGCAGCATTCGTCCGGAGGATATCGAGCCTGCGATCCGGCAGGTGCTCGATGAGAATCGAGCACAGCTGAAAGTGCTGCTCGAATCCAAAGCGGACACCTGGGACAGACTCGTCGTGCCGCTCGAAGAGATGCAGCATCGACTGTCGCGGACATGGTCGCCCGTCGGACACATGAACGGCGTGGTGAATAGCGACGAGCTGCGCGCGGCGTATAACGCCTGTCTGCCGCTGTTGACTGCATGGCACACGGATCTGGCGCAGAACGCGGATCTCTATCGCGCGTACGAGACCGTTTTCCAGAAGGAAGGCGCAAGCCTCACCCCGGCACAGCGCAAGCTGATCGAGAATGCCCTGCGCGATTTTCGTCTTGCGGGTGTTGCACTGCCCGAAGACAAGAAGCAGCGCTTCAAGGCACTCATGGAGAAGCTCACGACGCTGCAGTCGAAGTTCGATGAGAATGTGCTCGATGCGACGAATGCGTGGTCGCGTCACGTGACGGATGCGACAGAGCTCGCGGGATTACCTCCTCCGGTCGTTGCGCGCGCGAAAGCTGCCGCGCAGTCCGCCGGAAAGGAAGGCTGGTTCTTCACGCTCGATGCGCCGAACTATCAGGCAATCCTGATGCATGCCGAGAATGTGAACCTGCGTCGCGAGTTCTATCACGCCTGGGTGACGCGCGGCTCCGATCAGGGACTCTCACCCGAGCGCTGGGACAATAGCGAGCTCATGGCGCAGATTCTCGAAACACGACGTGAGCTCGCGAGCGTCGTGGGATTCGGCAACTACGCGGAGTACTCACTCGCGACGAAGATGGCTTCATCCGTCGGCGAGGTACGCGAGTTTCTGGAGCAGCTCGCAGCGAAGAGCAAACCCGTCGCGCGTCGCGAGTTCGACGAGCTCACCGAATTCGCCGGACGTCCGCTCGACGCATGGGATGTCGCCTTCTACGCCGAGCGTTTGAAGCGCGAACGTTTCTCGCTATCCGAAGAAGCGCTGCGTCCTTACTTTCCGTTGCCGCGCGTGCTGAGCGGCATGTTCATCGTCGCAGAGCGCCTGTACGGCGTACGCATCGTCGAGCGCGAGAGCTTCGATACTTACCATCCCGACGTTCAGTTCTATGACATCCTGAATGCCGACGGCTCCCGGCGCGGAGGCTTCTTCGTCGATCTGTACGCACGAGCGAAGAAGCGCGGCGGCGCATGGATGGACGAATGTGTCGGACGCAAACACCTCGGCGCTTCCAGCAGCCTGCCGATCGCATATCTCGTCTGCAACTTCACTCCGCCCGTTGGCGACCAGCCTGCGCTGCTCACGCACTCGGAAGTGGTCACCATGTTCCACGAGTTCGGACATGGGCTTCATCACATGCTCACACGCGTGGACTACCCGAGCATCGCCGGCATCAACGGCGTCGCATGGGACGCCGTCGAGCTGCCGAGTCAGTTCATGGAGAACTTCGCCTGGCAACCGGAAGTGCTGCCGCTGATCTCGGCGCATGTCGAAACCGGCGAACCGCTGCCCGAGGAAGAATTGAAACGCCTCCTCGGCTCGCGCACCTATCATGCGGGCATGGCGAGCGTGCGCCAGCTCGAGTTCGCACTATTCGACCTGCGCATTCATAGCGAGATCGCAGGCGAAGGCATCGAACGCATTCAGCAGATTCTCGAGGACGTGCGCGCCGCAGTAGCGGTCGTGAAGCCGCCCGCGTTCAATCGCTTCGCTCACGCGTTCCAGCACATCTTCTCGGGCGGCTATGCAGCGGGTTACTACAGCTACAAATGGGCTGAGGTGCTCGCGGCCGATGCGTTCAGCGCATTCGAAGAAGAAGGAATCTTCAACGAGAAAGTCTCACACCGCTTCTTGAACGCCATCCTGGAACAAGGCGGCAGCCGCGAAGCCATGGAAGCCTTCGTCGACTTCCGCGGCCGCAAACCACAGATCGAACCTTTGCTGCGTCAGTTGGGCTTGGCGGCTTGAAGAATTAGGACGGCCGCAAAGACCGCAAAAAAGAAACTCGATGGTTTAGCCGCAACTCGCGACCTGAGCACGTACGTTGAAAGCTCCCCTCCGACGAACGGAGAGGGAGAATCCAGAAGGGCTTCTTGCTGCTCTTTTATGCGGTCTTTGCGGCCCATCTCCATCTTCATCCGAGATCGAACAACAACACCTCCGCCGACGGCGAGCCGCTGATTTCGATCTTCGGCTCTGCGCTGATGGCGGCGCCGTCGCCTTCCTTCAGAACGTTGCCGTTCACGACCGCGGAACCGCGGGCCACATGGACCCAGGCATGGCGATCGGCGGCGAGCGTGTGTTCGACACGCTGGTCGGCAGACTCGAGCACGGTGACGTACATCTTCGCGTCCTGCTGGATGTGGATGATGTCGTCCCGCTTCTCGTTCGAAGCTACGAGCAACAGCTTGCCGAGCTTCGCCTCGCGCGAGAAGTTCAGCTGCTGATAGCCCGGCGCCACGCCATTGCGATCGGGAATGATCCAGATCTGCAGGAAATGCACAGGCTGCGTCTGCGAGTTGTTGAACTCGCTATGGCGGATACCCGTGCCGGCACTCATCTTCTGCACATCGCCCGGGCGAATCACCGAGCCCGTACCGAGACTGTCTCTGTGTGCGATCTCGCCATCGAGCACGTACGTGATGATCTCCATGTCCCGATGACCATGCGTGCCGAAGCCACCGGCCGGTGCAACGCGATCGTCATTGATCACGCGCAGCGAGCGAAAGCCCATGTGCTCGGGATCGTAGTATTCGGAAAAGCTGAACGTGTGACGGCTGTCCAGCCAGCTGATGCGACTGACGCCGCGATCTTCTGCCTTGCGTACGGAAATCATGGAAGCCTCCTTTGTTGGGCAGCAGTCTATGGCCGAACTGCCCAATCATTTAGAGGCGCTGACGAATAAAACCTATAAGGGGCTCGCGGGCCATGCGCGCCGCGACGAAGCAGGTGAGCCTGAAACCGCCAGGCTCACCCTTCTTCGCTCAGAACGTGTAGGTGAAGCCTACGGAGACCATGTCGATCCAGTCATCGCCGTCGATCTCATCGTTATCGTCGTCATCGAAGCCCAGCATGAGCAGATTGGCTTCCGCACGCACGGCGAACTGACCTGCGCGGTACTGGGCACCGAGGCCGAAGATCGCATCCCACTTGTTGTCGTCCTCGCGGATCTGCGGGAAGTCGACCGACTGGATCGAGCCGTCCCAATGTGCGAAGCCGGCTTTCAGGAACAGATCCCAATTGCCGATGGGCAGGATTCCGAGACCTTCGAGGGTGACGGCGGTGAAATCGGTGCGCAGCGGGACGCCGACCACCTCGTCCTGGGCTTGACCGAAGTCGATGTAGCTCGCCTCGACGGCAACCCACGGAAGAATCCGGTAACCCGCGACGAGCTTGTAGCTCGTGTCATCGCCTTTGAAATCGTAGGACGAGTCTTCGTCCTCCATCTCGACGGTCGCCTGACCGATAGCTGCACCGAGGTAGAACCCGGTGGGTACCTCCTGCGAGTGCGCAATCCCTGAACCCAGCAGCGTTGCTGCAAATACCCATGCGTACTTCATCCCTTTGCTCCCTTTCCTGATATCAACCTGAAGAATCGCTGCCGGATCACTCACGCACGCAGGCGCGCACGCCATGTACAGACATGCATCCGCGAGCCTTCGATGAATGCCGCGCAGGTAAGACGCTGATCCAAATGTCAGAGGGCGGCTGCGATCTGCGTCGCAGCCGCCCGCTCTCGCGACAGCCTGGCGTGGGATCCGCGGCAAAAGTCCGTAACGGCGTTGCGGACTTGCCGACCTGCCTGGCCTACTTGCTGACGAGTACCTTCTTCACCCAGCCGCCGCCGCTCGCGGTTTCGACTTTGATGAAGCCATCCTTCTCTTCACCCATCACGATCATCTCGTCGCCCTTGCTGAGCGTCGTGACAGTTGCGCCCGACTCGGCAGGCGATGAGTACACCTTCAGGTTGCCGAGCTTCGGCACCACCGTGTCGCCTTCGTTGAAGACAGCACCGGCTTTGGTCTTCTTGCTTGCCTCTTCAGCGAGCGTGCCAACATCGCGATGCAGACTCGGCTGATTACGCACCGAGCGAACGATGTTGTTGTAGTTGTCCATGAGGCTCGCAACCAGGATCTTGCCTTCGTTGGTGTTCTGATAGCCGCCAAACGCACCGACCGCGCCGCCGCCCCACAGGACACTTCCCAGCTTCAGATCGGCTTTGCTTGCACTGCCCTCGGCGGCAGCGACCTGCACGCCACTGCGCGCATCGGCCACCAGCATGCTCGTCTGAGCTTCTTTGAACTTCACACCGCCCGCGACTGCACCGGCGATGCGACCTTTGGCACCGGGCAACAGACCACCCAGCGCACCGCCCAGACCACCCGCATCGTTTTCCTGGAATACGACTGCCGGCGTGAGCACGAAGTCCGCGCTGACCATCTGGCCGCCGCCCATGTTCGAACCTGCACGCAGCTCACCCGACTCCTGCAAGGCACGCTCCTGCATCATGTTCTGCATGCCGATGCCGCGCTCGACGACGATGAAGCAGTTCGACTGCTGAATCATCATGCGGATGACACCCGTGGGTGACTGCAACCCGTGACGCGAGAGGGACTGCGCGACATAGTCCTGCGGCTCGACCACGGCCATGGCGCCCATCGGCTTGTCGCACTTCTCCTGGCCGTTATCGCCCTGCGAACCGCCGGGACCCGCCGAGCCCTGAACTTCGGATCCTCCTGAGCCCTTCCTTGTGCCGAGGGGACCATCCGCCGAGGCAGTCGAGCTTGCGAGCAGAACCGCGCCGAGAACACTGGCGGACAATCCAAAGGATGCAGACAAGGACTTCATGTAGATCTCCCCGTAATACGGTGCGTTTTCGTTAGTGCCGATCCGTGGTCGGCAATCGCGGGCCAGTCGCGCTGCCTCGGCCTCGATCACGCTGGAAACAGCGCAGATTCAGCCTGGAAATTGTGCCGGGATCTGACCATGCGCCCCTGAGGGGGTCAAGGGCGCCGGTGGCGCAAATGAGAGCCATTCGAGCGCAGTGAAGAAGGCATGTGACCCGCACGGTCGACTCGGGCGAATTGCCGATCTACTGGTGCGCGCGTCATAGTGCCTGCCGTATGCGCCCGCCTTTTTTCGCTCCCACATTCATGCTCGCCTCGGCATTGCTGGTCGCGACGGGCTGCAGCCGGCCGGACTCTCCCGAGTCGCAACTCCGCCAAGCCATCGCCGCCATGGAGAAGGCAGCCGAAGAGCGCGACGTCGACGACGTCATGGAATGGGTTTCACCTGAGTTCCGCGGCGCAGGGGGCCAGGATCCGCAGGCGCTGCGCCGGTACCTCCAGGGGTTCTTCATCGTGAATCAATCGATTCACTTGCTGACCCGTATCGACGCCCTCGACTTCCCGGCGCCCGAGGAGGCTCGCCTTCACCTCACAGTGGGAATGGTGAGTCGCGAAGCTGAATCCGCCAGTGCATGGGACCTGGCTGCCGAGGTCCAGCAGTTTCAGCTCGCGCTTCGCCGTACGAACGAAGAGTGGCGGGTGATCTACGCTGAACGCGCGCCGGACTAGGCACGTCGGATTTTGGAGCGGCGTTAGGTGACCGCTCGCTGTCTCTGCCTTGCATTGACGCAAGAGGTTGCCTCTGTAATATGGCCGGCATTCCTTCGGGTTGTATTCAACGAGCGCACGCCGCTGCCGTCCCGCCCGGACGCGCGTGACCAGGCTTGCTGCGCGAATCACCCTTAACGAATCAGTGAGTTGGAAGCGCCGGGAGGTACCGGAAAGGCTTCCTGAAGCCCGCCCGCGATGCCTTTTCAAGACCGCCGCGGCCCGCGCCATGCATCCATTCCGAGGCTCGGTATGTGCGCGAGCGGGTCACTGACGCGCTCTACAGCGTCGACGCCGGAACGACGGCGTCGCCAAAGCCAGCGGAGACGCGCTGAAGCCGTGATGCAGGACCAACACGGCCGGCAACGTAGCCGAAGAGCTTCGAATTTCGTCGATTTGAATGTGATTGAGGCGATCAGCATGAGCACGAGCAGCAGCGAGGAACGCACTCCCTACCGGACCGAGCGGCCGGGCAAACAGGGCCTGTATGACCCGGCCTACGAGCATGACGCCTGTGGCGTTGGGTTCATCGTGGATATCAAAGGCCGCAAATCACATCAGATCCTCAAACAAGGTCTGCAGATCCTGACCAACCTGGACCATCGCGGCGCCTGCGGCGCCGAGGTCAACACCGGCGACGGCGCTGGCGTACTGCTCCAGATGCCGCACAAGTTCCTGCAGGTCGCGGCCAAGAAGGCACGCATCGATCTGCCCGCCGAAGGTCACTACGGCTGCGGCATCGTCTTTCTGCCCCGCAACGCGACCCTGCGTCGCCGCATCGAAGAAAAGTTCGAGCAGATCGTGCAGTCCGAAGGCCAGACGGTCCTCGGCTGGCGCACGGTCCCCACCAACAATTCGATGCTTGGCGAGACGGCCAAGTCCTGCGAGCCGTTCATGCGCCAGGTGTTCGTCGGCCGCAATGCGGAGATCGAAGATGAGCTCGCGTTCGAGCGCAAGCTCTATGTGATCCGCAAGCGCGCCTACAGCGAGATCCGCGCATCGACGATGGAAGGCGCCGCGTCCTGGTACGTCGCGAGCCTCTCGCACAAGACGCTGGTCTACAAAGGCATGCTGCTGACGGCGCAGCTCGAGCAGTACTTCGCCGATCTGAGCGATCCGGCGATGGAGACCGCAATCGCGCTCGTCCACTCGCGCTTCAGCACGAACACGTTCCCGAGCTGGGATCGCGCTCATCCGTACCGCTACATCGCGCACAACGGCGAGATCAACACGGTTCGCGGCAATGCGAACTGGATGCACGCGCGCGAAGCGCTGTTCCAGTCGGAAGCCTTCGGCGATGACATCGGCAAGATCCTGCCGATCATCAATCCGAATGGCTCCGACTCGGCCATGTTCGACAACACGCTCGAGCTTCTGGTGCTCGCGGGTCGCTCGTTGCCGCACGCAATGATGATGATGATTCCCGAACCCTGGTCGAATCATCAGACCATGGACGATACGAAGCGCGCCTTCTATCAGTACCACTCGTGCCTGATGGAGCCGTGGGACGGTCCCGCATCCATCTGCTTCACCGACGGCAAGCAGATCGGCGCATTGCTGGACCGCAACGGCCTGCGTCCTTCGCGCTATTACGTGACGAAAGACGACGTCGTCATCATGGCGTCCGAAGCCGGCGTGCTCGAAGTGCCGCCAGAAGACGTCGTGCAGAAGGGCCGCTTGCAGCCCGGCCGTATGTTCCTGGTAGACACCGAACAGGGCCGCATCGTCGATGACTCCGAGATCAAGAAAGCGATCGCGACGGAGCGCCCGTATCGCGAATGGCTGAACGACCATCAGCTCAACATTTCCGATCTGCCCCAGGCGCCGGAAGTGCCGCAGCCCGATCACGACACGCTGCTGCAGCGACAGATCGCCTTCGGCTACACCTTCGAAGACGAACGCCTGCTGCTGGCACCGATGGCGCAGAACGGCGTCGAAGCCGTGGGCTCCATGGGCAACGACACGCCGCTTGCGGTGCTGTCGAACAAGCCGCGCCTGCTCTACGACTATTTCAAGCAGCTGTTCGCGCAAGTCACCAATCCGCCGATCGACTCGATCCGCGAAGAGATCATCACCTCGGCCGAAACGCGCCTGGGCTCGGAAGGCAACCTGCTGAATCCGCAGCCCGCGGATTGCCGCCGCCTCGAGCTCAAGTGGCCGATCATCACCAACGAAGACTTCGCCAAGATCCGCCGCATGGATCTGCCAGGCCTGCGTGTCGGCCTGTTGCCTTCCCTCTTCCGCGTCACGCGCGGCGAGAAAGGTCTGGTGAAGTCGATGGAAGAAATTCGCCTGATGGCGCGCCGATTGATCGAGGAAGAGGAAGTGAACGTCCTCATCCTGAGCGATCGTGGCGTCAATCGTGAGTTCGCGCCGATTCCGGCACTGCTCGCGGTCGCGGGCCTGCATCATTATCTGATCCGCGAAGGTCTGCGTACCCGCGTCAGCATCGTCATCGAAACCGGTGAGGCGCGCGAAGTGCATCACTTCGCACTGCTCATCGGTTACGGCGCGAGCGCGATCAACCCATACGTCGCGTTCGAAACGATCGACGGCATGATTCGCGACGATCGCCTCGTCAACATCGATCACAAGACTGCGTGCAAGAACCTGGTGAAGGCCGCGACCAAGGGCATCATCAAGGTCATGGCCAAGATGGGCATCTCCGCGATCCAGAGCTATCGCGGCGCGCAGGTGTTCGAAGCGGTGGGCTTGCGTCAGGACGTCATCGACGAGTACTTCACGTGGACGTCGTCGCGCATCGGCGGCATCGGCATGGACGTGATCGCGCAGGAAGTGCTCGTGCGTCACAAGGCGGCCTTCCCGGATCGCCGCGTCGACGGGCATACGCTGCCGGTCGGCGGTTTGTATCAGTGGCGCTCGGACGGCGAGTTCCATCTGTTCAATCCCGAGTCGATCCATCGCCTGCAGAAGAGCGTGCGGACCGAGAACTTCAACACGTTCAAGGAATATTCGAAGCTCATCAACGAACAGGCGACGAACCTGTGCACGTTGCGCGGCTTGCTGGAGTTCAAGGCCGGCGATCCCGTTCCGCTCGAAGAAGTCGAGCCGATCGAAAGCATCATGAAGCGCTTCAAGACCGGCGCAATGTCTTACGGCTCGATCAGCAAGGAAGCACACGAGACGCTGGCGATCGCGATGAACCGCATCGGCGGCAAGAGCAACACGGGCGAAGGCGGCGAAGACCCCGAGCGTTTCAAGCTGCTCGAGAATGGCGACTCGAAGAACTCGGCCATCAAGCAGGTTGCCTCGGGACGTTTCGGCGTCACCAGCGAGTACCTGGTCAACGCGCGCGAGATTCAGATCAAGATGGCACAGGGCGCGAAGCCCGGTGAAGGCGGCCAGCTGCCTGGCGGCAAGGTCTATCCGCCGATCGCGAAGACACGTCATACGACGGCAGGCGTCGGTTTGATTTCACCGCCGCCGCATCACGACATCTATTCGATCGAAGATCTGGCCGAGCTGATTCACGATCTCAAGAATGCGAATCGTCATGCGCGCATCAGCGTGAAGCTCGTCGCCGAAGTGGGCGTCGGCACGGTGGCGGCAGGCGTCGCGAAAGCTCACGCCGATGTCGTGCTGATCAGCGGCTACGACGGCGGCACGGGCGCTTCACCGCAGACTTCCATCATGCACGCCGGTCTGCCGTGGGAACTTGGCCTGGCCGAGACTCACCAGACGCTCGTGATGAACAACCTGCGCAGCCGTATCGCGGTCGAAACCGACGGTCAGTTGAAGACGGGTCGCGACGTGGTGGTGGCTGCGTTGCTCGGCGCGGAAGAATTCGGCTTCGCGACCGCTCCGCTGGTTGCGACAGGCTGCATCATGATGCGCGTGTGTCATCTCAACACCTGCCCCGCGGGCATTGCGACGCAGGATCCGCGTCTGCGCGAGAGATACGCCGGCAAGCCGGAGCACGCCGTCAACTTCATGCGCTTCATCGCGATGGAGATGCGCGAGCTGATGGCGCAGCTCGGCTTCCGCACGATCGAGGAAATGATCGGTCGCGTGGATCGACTGGAAGCCAAGAAGGCTGTCGCACATTGGAAGGCGAAGGGCCTCGATTTCAGCAACCTGCTCTACCAGCCCGATGCCGGTAACGACATCGGTCGCTTCAAGCAGATGGAACAGGATCACGGCATCGAGAAGTCGCTCGACATGACGCAGCTCCTCGAGATCTGCAAGCCTGCGATCGAGCGCGGCGAGAAGGTCGAAGCCGATCTCAGGATCCGCAACATCAATCGCGTGTTCGGCACGATCACGGGCAGCGAGGTCACTCGCAAGTACGGCGCAGCCGGCTTGCCGGAAGACACGATTCAGATCCGCGTGAACGGCTCCGCCGGACAGAGCTTCGGCGCGTTCCTGCCGCGCGGCATGACGTTCAAGCTCGAAGGCGATGCCAACGACTACGTCGGCAAGGGACTTTCAGGCGGCAAGCTGGTCATCCATCCGCCGAAAGCTTCGTCGTTCAACTCGTGGGAGAACATCATCGTCGGCAACGTGGCGCTCTATGGCGCGACGAGCGGCGAGGTTTATCTCGCAGGCATGGCGGGCGAGCGCTTTTGTGTTCGCAATAGCGGCGTCCACGCAGTGGTCGAGGCCGTGGGCGATCATGGTTGCGAATACATGACGGGCGGTCGCGTAATCGTGCTCGGACCCGTCGGCCGCAACTTCGGCGCAGGCATGTCGGGCGGCGTCGCCTACATCTTCGATGAGCGCGGCGACGCACGACTGAACATCAATGCCGACATGGTCGAGATCAGCGGACTCGAGGAGCCCGAAGACATTGCCGCCGTGAAAGCGATGGTCGAGAAACATCTGCAATACACCGGCAGCGCGCGCGCGAAGCACGTTCTCGATCACTGGGACAAATCGGTGAAGACCTTCGTTCGGGTCATGCCTCGCGACTACAAGCGCATGCTGGCCTGCATTGCGCGCGCACACGAGCAGGGCCTGACCGGCGACGAAGCGATCATGACTGCGTTCGAGGAGAACGCACGCGATCTGTCGCGAGTGGGTGGAAACTGAGCAGCAGCTACCAGGCACTAGCCACTAGTCGCTAGCCAGAAAGGATTTGCTCGCTGCGTGCGGCGAGCAATCCACCGAAGACGACATACGTAAGGTTGACAACTTAAGACAAGGCACACGCGACGAATGAGCTCGCTCATTCGTGCGACAGCAACGAATCGGACGCACTTGCGCTCTGGCCAGTTGCTAAGTCGCTAGTAGCCAGCCGCTGAGAGACTTATGGGAAAGCCGACCGGATTCATCGAATACCTGCGCGAGTTGCCCGTCGATCGCACGCCGCAAGAACGCGTGCGCGACTGGAAAGAATTCCATCACCACATGGAAGACAAACGTCTGCGCAATCAGGCCGCCCGCTGCATGGACTGCGGCGTGCCGTTCTGTCACACGGGCAAGCTGATCAGCGGAATGGCTTCCGGCTGCCCGATCAACAACGTGATTCCGGAATGGAACGATCTGATCTATCGCGGCCTGTGGCGTGAGGCGCTCGATCGCCTGCACATGACCAACAACTTCCCGGAATTCACGGGCCGCGTCTGTCCCGCGCCGTGCGAAGGGTCGTGCGTGCTCGGAATCAACAATCCGCCCGTTACGATCAAGACGATCGAGGCTGCCATCATCGACAAGGGGTGGGACGAAGGCTGGGTAATTCCGGAACAGCCCAAGAATCGCACGGGCAAGAAAGTCGCCGTGATCGGTTCGGGTCCTGCGGGACTTGCAGCGGCCGCTCAGTTGAATCGCGCGGGTCATTCGGTGACGGTGCTCGAACGTGCGGATCGTCCCGGCGGCTTGCTCATGTACGGCATTCCGAACATGAAGCTCGACAAGAAAGAAGTCGTCGAGCGTCGCATCGAGCTGATGGAACAGGAAGGCGTGAAATTCATCTGCAACGCGAATGTCGGCGACAACGTCGAAGCACAGCTTCTGCGCAAGGACTTCGATGCGATCGTGATCTGCACCGGTGCGACTCAGCCGCGCGATCTGCCGGTGGAAGGACGCAATCTCAACGGCGTGCATTTCGCGATGGACTACCTCACCGCGAGCACCAAGGCCGTTCTCAACGGCGAGCCTAATCAGACTGCGATTCATGCTCGCGGCAAGGACGTGATCGTCATCGGCGGCGGCGACACTGGCACCGACTGCGTCGGTACTGCCGTTCGTCACGGCTGCAAGAGCGTCACGCAGATCGAGATCATGGCGAAACCGCCCATGGACCGCGCTGCCGACAACCCGTGGCCGGAGTGGCCCAAGGTCTACAAGATGGATTACGGCCAGGAAGAAGCGGCTGCCAGGTTCGGCGCCGATCCGCGCACGTATCTGAAGACCGTGAAGCGCTTCAACTCCGACGCAGAAGGCAACGTGAAGGAAGTCGTCACCGTCGAGATCAGCTGGCAGAAGAACGACAAAGGCCAGTTCGTGCCGGCCGAAGTGCCCGGCTCGGAGAAGACGCATCCTGCGCAGCTCGTGCTGCTCGCGATGGGCTTTCTCGGCCCCGAGCAGGCCCTCCTCAAGGATCTCGAACTCGAATCCGACGCACGCAGCAACATCAAGGCCGAGCACGGCAAGTTCTCGACGAGCCTCAAAGGCGTATTCGCCGCGGGTGACTGCCGCCGCGGCCAGAGCCTGGTCGTGTGGGCGATCAATGAGGGTCGCGGCGCCGCTCGCGAATGCGATCGCTACCTGATGGGCACGACCGAGCTGCCCTGACCCGCTTCAAGGCTCCGGCAGGCCTGCCGGAGCCTTGCTGCTTGCGTTCGCGTCAGTCGAAACAATTGGATGTCCGACTGACTGAAACCGGCTCCAATACCGCATCTGCTCTCATCCAAACCGACTTATGGCCTGCGCCGCAGTCGCAGCCGGTTCAAGCGCGTCGCTCGCGGCAGAGATCCATCGAGCTCAGCTGCAATGAGCTGGTTGCCCAGCAGCTTCGTCGTCTCGAGTTTCTTGTGATCGCGAGCGGCGGCGAAGCGAATCAGATCGGGCCAGAACGCAGGATTGCCCGGCCAGCGCGGCATCAACAGTCCCGGGTAGTCGATGGCCACACGTCGCAGCTGCCATAACGGAACGCGCGACATGCGCTCGGCGATCGACTGGGGCATGCCGAATAACACACGAGCCGCGATCCGATGTGTATGCGCCGTATGCCACGCCAGAAAGATTGCGACTTCGCAGAACGCCGCTTGCGTCGGCGCCGAGCTCAACGCTCCGTAGCGCGAAGCGACCACGCTATCGCTTCCGTCCACCGCATCGGCCGCATCGAGCGCAGTCATCCAGAAGCGATCATCATCGAAGCTGAAAGTGAATAGCGCATAAGGGCATCTCGCCAATGCGCTGCGCGCGTCGTCATCGAGACGTGACAGCGCGTCGATCTGTTTCGTAGTCAACGTGTCGATCGGCATCGCCGACGTCGGCAGCGATGCTTCCGCGACCAGCAGCTCGACATAATCCAGATTGAGCTCATGCACGCGCGTTAGCAGTGCATCGCCGAGCACAGGTGCACGTGTGCCGGGCGCAACTTCCATGTTGTAGTCGGACATTTTTCCATCCTCGCCGTTGATGATGATCGCATCCTTGGATCATCGCGAGTCGATTTAACAGGGGCTTGGCAGCGCGGTCAATCTCACAGCACACTACGATCGCTTCGATGGCATTCACCATGCAGTGTCCAGGGATGCGGACACATGCCATTGAACTTTCAACGAGACAGGGAGACGTCAATGCACATCAGTAACGATCGATATTTCCGCGACCGCCAGCGTCACGATCTGGCGCTGCGCATGATTCGACACGAAGCACGCACGCACACGATCCGCTCGTGCACCGGACTCACGGACGATCGCATTCGCAGGCTGTTCAAAACCTTCGCGCGTCATCACACCACGCTCACCGTGCGCCGGCATCGCGGCAAGTCGCCACGACAGATCGCCTATTTCACCCGCAACTTGCAGATGCAGTTCGAAGCCTCGTGTCTGAGCAGCACGTTCGCCGCGTTCGGATTGATCCAGTCGCAGCGTCCCGCAGAGGAGGACGATGCGCTGGCTTACGGCGAGCGGTTCTGCGACGCGTTTGAAACTCACCGTCAGCTCGTGCAGGGACCGCGAATCTCCTTCGAGCATGCATGGTTCCTGCTGCAGCTCCTGAGTCAGGGCGCGTCGTTGCGGCCGACACGATGTCGTCATTGCAGCAGCCGCTATCTGCGCGATCGACTCAACGCGGCTGCACGGCGTTGCCCCTTCTGCGAGCTGAAGGCGTCGGGGGATGAGGAATACGCATGCCGTGAGCCGGTCGTGCATTACCTCATCGAACGTCTGCCAGCATGCTGAACGCGCGTGCTGAACCCGACGGCCCGGCCCGGTAGGCCTACAGAGCGCGGACATTGCCGCTGGTAGACTTGCAGTTCTGATGGCTGCATCGCGCTCCAACCCCAACTATCTGGCCGGGCCGTATGTCGAACGGCTCGCGCAGCTGCGCAAGGACGACGCTCGCCTGCGCGCGGCCTTGAGCGACCCGCAGACCTTGTTCGTGCCGATGTGGCGCTCGCAAAGTCTGATCAACCGCAGCCTCGCGCATCTCGCGGCAGAGTTCCTGCGGGGGTTCGATCATTTCGAGCAGTTGCAGGCAGAGCCGATCCTGCTCGGCGAATTTCATGGGCAGCTGTGTTTCGCGATCGAGCTGCCCGATGCGGATGCTCCGGCCCTGAGCCCGAGCGCCGAGTTCGTCGATCTGCGCCTGGTGGCCGGCGATCTCGATCGCGACGAAGCCGGCATCCTCGCGTACGCCCGCGCGATGGTGCTATGGCGCGAGCGTCACCGATTCTGTGGCCGGTGCGGTGCTCGGACCATCGCGATCCAGGCGGGCCATGTCCTCATCTGCACGAACGAACATTGCCAGCATCGGCAGTTTCCCCGCACCGATCCGGCCATCATCGTGCTGGTGACGGATGGAGAGCGGGCATTGCTCGGTCGCCAGGCCTCCTGGCCGCCTGGCCGCTACTCCACGATCGCCGGTTTCGTCGAGCCGGGCGAGAGTCTCGAGGATGCGGTGCGCCGCGAAGTCCTAGAGGAAACGGGGATTCCCATTGGCGAGGTGGAATACCACTCATCGCAACCCTGGCCTTTTCCGTCGTCGCTGATGCTGGGATTCACTGCACATGCGGTCGGCACCGAGATCCAGCGACTCGATGACGAACTGGAAGATGCGCGATGGCTCACCCGGGCACAGATCGCCGCCGGTGAGGTCTCCCTGCCGAATCCCGTCTCGATCTCTTTCCGTCTGATCGAAGCCTGGTACGACGCCGACTGCGCAGTCCCTTTGCGGGAGGAGCCCAAGGTCCGTCTCTGGCTTACACGTCGCTAAGAGCAGTCCGTTCAGCCTGCATGTAACGTCGGCTCTGTAGTGTAATGTGCGATCCCTTCGTGTAATGACGATCCGATCCCATGTGCCTGCTCGTTCTTGCCTGGAAATCCCACCCTCGCTACCGACTGATTCTCGCGGGAAACCGCGACGAATTTCATGACCGGGCGTCTGCGCCGCTCGGCTGGTGGCAGGACGATCCCCGCATTCTGGCCGGACGCGACCTGAAGGCCGGCGGCACCTGGCTTGGTGTCGCACGCTCGGGACGTTTCGGCGTCGTCACCAACTATCGCGATCTGATGGCTCCAGTCGAAGGCGCGCCCTCGCGCGGCACGCTGGTGCCCAGGTTCCTGACCGGCGCGACGTCGCCGAAGGAATTCCTGGATGACCTGCGGGGCGCGGCGATGCGCTTCTCGGGATTCAATCTGCTGGTGGGCGGCACACGCGCCTTGTACTACTTCTCCAATCGCGGTCCGAAAGCGCCGACGGCTCTGCCGCCGGGAGTCTACGGGCTGAGCAATCATCTGCTCGACACGCCGTGGCCCAAGCTCGCGCGCACACGTGAACGCTTCACCGCATTGCTCAACGAGCCGGAGATTCACAGCGAAGAGGTCTTTGCCATGCTCGGTGATCGCGAGCAGGCACCCATCGACAATCTGCCCTCGACCGGCCTGCCTCCCGACTGGGAACGTGTCGTGTCGGCACCCTTCATCGTCAACGAGCGCTATGGCACGCGTTGCTCCAGCCTGTTGCTCGTCGAGCGCAACGGACGCACGATTCTGCACGAGCGTCGCTTCGACGCGAGCGGCGTGCAGAGCGGCACCAGTCGCTTCGAGTTCGCCAGTGCCGAGGTGCCCGAAGTCTGGTTCGAGGCGGAAGATCCGAACGAGACCGTGAATACGGACACCTCGTTCGATTCATCTCCCGAATGAAGGTAAGGCGACTTGCGCGCTTCGCTGCGTTCACCGCCAGGCGGACATCGCCTGCCGGACTGCGAAGTGCCCTGCTCGCCCTTGTGCTGCTGAGCCTCTGCACGAGTGTCCAGGCGAAGATCGAGATCGACATTCCGGACGTCACGCAGGAAGTGGCGACGAACATCCGCGCATTTCTGAGTCTGACGCGCTACGCCGATCGCACCGACGTCACGCCCGAAGTGATGAGCCGCCTGCAACGGCGCATCGTCGCGGAAACGCGGCGCGCACTCGAGCCTCTCGGTTACTACGATCCGCAGGTGAGCTACGACAGCGTGCAGACCGGCAATGACTGGCGCGTCACCATTCATGTCACACCCGGCAGGCCAGTACGACTGTCCGAAGTCGAGATCAGCGTCACCGGACCGGGCGGACAGGAGCGCGCGCTTCAGCGAATCATCGATGCACGTGATCTCAAGCCCGGTTTGCGCCTGAATCACGGCACCTACGAGAACGTCAAAGGCGCTTTGTTGCGGGCAGCGAAGAATGAGGGCTATCTCGACGCCAAGCTCACGCGTCACGAGCTCGTCATCGATCGGCAAGAGCGTCGCGCGACCGCCGTAATCCAGATCGACACAGGCAACCGCTATCGCTATGGAGCCATCACGACCGAGCAGGATGTGATCAGCGACGATGCGATGCGTCGCCTGCTGCGCATGAAGGAAGGCGATCCGTACACGCTCGACTCGCTGTTGCGCACGCAGTACGTGCTCGATGACAGCCAGTACTTCAAGGCGGTCGATATCGACAGCGGCGATCCTGATCGTGAGCAGCTGACTGTGCCGGTGATCATCCACGCCGAACCGAACCGACGTCATCGCTACGGCGCCAGCATCGGCTATGCGACCGATACGCGCGTACGCGGCAAGTTCACCTGGGAAGATCGTCGCGTCAACGAAAGCGGACATCGCGCGAAGGTCGATCTGATCGGCTCGTCCGTGCTCAGTCAGATCGCGGGTCGCTATGCGATCCCGGTGATGGACGTGGCATTGGAAAAGCTCGAGTTCACTACCTCCGCGACACGCGAGGAACTCGGCGACACGTTGAGCAAGCGCGCGGAAGTCGGCGCAGGCTTGACGCAAGTCATGGGGCGCTGGCAACGCGTCCTGTTCGTATCCTTGTCACAGGAGCAGACGACGCTACCCGCCAACGAGATCCAG
This sequence comes from Pseudomonadota bacterium, assembly GCA_023423935.1. Lineage (GTDB taxonomy): Bacteria > Pseudomonadota > Gammaproteobacteria > Steroidobacterales > Steroidobacteraceae > Steroidobacter. The sequence goes on from JAFAEQ010000033.1 coordinate 154,494, forward strand.
GCCGAGCGCAAGGAAGATTCCTTCCTGATCATCCCGGGCATCAGCTTCACGACGTTACCGAGCTATGTGATCGGCGGCGAGCAGCGCCCTTACAGCATCTACGCAGAGTTGCGCGGATCGCCCCGCACTCTGGGTTCGGACTCATCGTTCCTGCAGTTTCGCACTCAGCTCGAGCGGATGTTCCGGCTCTCGGAGCGCTGGACGTTTCGCACACGCGCAGAGCTCGGCGCGAGCTGGGTCGACGATTTCTCCGAGCTGCCCGCATCGCAACGCTTCTTCGCGGGTGGCGATCGCAGTGTGCGCGGATTCGGCCTCAACGAGTTATCCCCGAAGGACGATGCCGGCAATCGTATCGGCGGTCGCAACTTGTTCACCGGTACGCTCGAGCTCGAGCGCCGCCTGCCGAGGAACTTCGGACTCGCAGCGTTCACCGATTTCGGTAACGCCTTCGATCACTTCAGCGACCCGCTCGAGTATTCAGCTGGTCTCGGCTTGCGTTGGCATGTCGCTGTCGCCAGCCTGGGTGTGGATGTCGCACAGCCGCTGTCCGAGTCCGGCCGCAATCCGCGGCTGCACATCTACATCTCCACTCTGTTCTGACGCGACGGCATCGATCTCGTGCGCAAGTGGATCCTCATCATCGTCGCGGTGCTGATCGTCATCCCGGCCCTGCTCATCGGTGTGGCCGTCTATACGCCTGCGGGCATGAACATCGTGACCTGGGCGCTGCCGCAACTCGATCGCTTCGGTGTGCGCATCGAAGGCGTGAGCGGCACGCTGAGCGATCGGATCTTCGTGGAGCGGTTCGAGCTCAGTCGACCCAATGTGCACATCGTCTCGCACGACATCGTCGCGCAGCTGCGCGTGCGGGATTTCTTCATTCAGACCATCGGCCTCGAATCGCTGACCGCACGCGACACGCAAGTCGAGATCCTGAACGCGCCACCCACTCCGCCGAGCACTCAGCCTTTACGCTTTCTGCCCAGCTTTCTGCGCGTGGCCGTCCATCACGCAACGTTCTCGCGCCTGCGCTACGTCAACATCGATGGCACCACCGTCGATGCCGATGAGCTGCGCGGTTCGGCACGAATCAGTCCGCGGCGACTACGCGTCTACGAGTTTCACGTCGATGCGCCGCAATTCAATCTCCACGGCAGTGGACGCCTGCTTGCGCAACGTCCGCTCGGACTGGAGCTCAAGGCCGATGGCAATCTGCGTCTGGCGCGCGGCACCGAAGTGTCGGCGACTGTGCAGGCGAGCGGCGATATCGAACAACTCAAGATCCAGGCAAACGTCACCAGGCCCGATCGGCTCGATGCCAACCTGCTGTTCACGCGCCCCGAGGGTCGCTGGCGATTGGCGGGGCAAGCACTGGCACCTTCGATTTCCCTCGAACCGTGGATGGAGTCTCCACCGCTCTCGTTCCGCAATATCGATCTCACCTTCGAAATGGATCCGCAGGGAATTCACGCTGGGGGCAACGTCGGCGTGCCGCAGTGGACCGAGCGCGACTTTACGATCGATGCCCGTGGTCGTTATGCGCAACGGCGCATTCAGATCGACGACGCCACAGTTTCATTGAACGAGATGCCGGCGCGCGCACAGATCACCGGTGCGATCGTGCTCGACGGCAGCGCGCCGACGCTCGATATGAAAGCGCGCTGGACCGATCTGCAATGGCCGCTGACGGGAACGGCGTTGGTCGCAAGCAGCGAGGGCGACATCAGACTTGCCGGGGTGTTGCCCTACGAGTACCAACTCTCCGGGCGGGCAACGGTGCCGACGAGCACCACGAATCTCGAGCGTCCGTTGACGGGCACCGCAGAAGCTCAGGGACAACTCGCCCGCGACGGCTTCACCCTGACGCGCTATGCGCTGCGAACCCTGCAAGGGAATATCGAAGGTGCGGGGTCGCTCAAGTTCGCCAAGCCACGCGCGTGGACGTTACGAGCCGATGCGCAGCAGATCGATCCCGCCGGAATTCATCCGCAATTCCCCGGCCGTGTGAGTTTCCTGCTCGACGCACACGGCGAAGGCGTCGATAAGACGGCGCTGTTCTCGGCCGACGTCTCGCGTATCTCCGGAACTCTGCGCGATGAGGATGTGCGTGGCCGGGCAAGCATCACGCGCGATCGTCACGGCTGGCAGGCACGCAATGTGCGACTGGGCTTCGGTGAAGCGCGACTGCAACTCGACGGTTCGATCAACGATCAGATCGATTTGCAGGCTTCGCTCCACGCACGCTCGCTCCATTCCTTGCTGCCTCAGGCGCGCGGTCGCCTGGAGTTCAACGGCACTGCCACCGGTCCGGTCAAAGCGCCTCACATCGTGGCCAAGGCGACTGCGGAGAATCTGAGTTACGGCGAGTGGCGCGTGGCCGCGTTGAATATGGACGCCGATGTCGATTTGCGCGGCAACGCCTCTTCGCGCTTGTCGCTCACCGCACAACGCGCAGGACACACGGAACCCTATGTCGAGTCGTTGCAGATCGACGGTGAAGGTACGGCAGAAGCCCATCGGATCGCGATCAACGTGCTCGGCGTCAGCTCGGAGAATCGTCCAGCTACGCACGCAGCGATACAGCTCACGGGAACGTTCGCCAATGAAGTCTGGAGCGGAGTGTGGCGAGCCACCGACATCCGCGACAGCCGGCGCACAGGTGAGGCGATCCGCATGAACGAACCGGCGAACTTTCTCGTCTCTCGCGATCGCGCACAGATCGACAAGGTCTGTCTCGCACTCGGCCGCGGTCAGTTCTGCGGCGACGGCAGCTGGCAGCGCGACGGCGCATGGGAAGCAACCGTTTCGGGTTACGAAATTCCACTGGCCATCGTCCTGCCGCCGAGCGGACCGGAAGCCGAGTATTCGGGACGCATCGAAGGGCGCGTACATGTATCGGGAGCGCCGGCGAAACCCTGGCTGCTCGATGCGGGCGCCCGCATCATGGATGCAGCGATCATCTATCGCCCGCCCGGTGCAGATCCCGAGACATTGAATCTCGGCAATGGCGGTCTTGCCGCAACGGCCACGGCAGAACGTCTGAATTTCCAGCTTGGTATTCAGGCCTTCGAAGATACGTACCTCTACGCGAACGCTCACATCGAGCGCAACGGCAGTAACGATGTGCTGAACCTGCCGCTCACCGGCGATATCCGCGCACGGGCTGCGGATGCCAACATCCTGCCGATCGTAATGAATGAGATCGACAACGCTGCAGGCTTGCTGACCGCGAACATCGATCTGCGCGGCACGCTCGCCGCACCGCAGATCAGCGGTCGAATCGAGCTGAGCAATGGCGCGCTCGATTCTTACCGGGTGAATCTGGGGTTACGACAACTGAATCTCATCGCCGACCTCGCGACCAACACGCTGGATTTTCGCGGTTCGGGCCGAGCCGGCGACGGCGAGCTCAATGTGAACGGCAATTTCCTTTGGGAGAATCGCAAGCTGCAGGGAAATTTGCGTTTGAACGGCAGCAATCTGCTCGTGGCCGATCTTCCTGAGTATCGCGTGGTCGCATCACCCGATTTGAATTTCAGAATCGATGATCAGGACCTGCAAGTCACCGGCGATGTCACGATTCCGAGCGCGCGAGTGCAGCCCGTCAATCTGGGCGGTGCCGTGCAGGCCTCAGACGATGCGCGCTACGTGGGCGAGACTCCCGCGGAGAAGGAAGGCAAGCTCAAGCTGCGCAGCGAAGTGCGCATCACCATGGGCGATGATGTTCGCGTCGATGCCTTCGGACTGCAGGGCCAGATCGTGGGCCGCGTCGGCACCACCGTCATCACGGGTGAGCCTGCCATTGGTCGGGGCGAGCTGAGTGTTCATGATGGCCGCTATGCAGCTTACGGCCAGAAGCTCGATATCAGTCGCGGACGACTGCTGTTCGACGCATCGCCGCTGGATGATCCCGCCCTCGACATCGAAGCCAAACGCAAGATCGAGAACGTCACGGTCGGCATGAATGTGCGTGGGACGTTGCGGATGCCGCGTCTTACGTTCTTCTCCGACCCTTCGATGTCGCAAGCTTCGATCGTGTCGTATCTGCTCACGGGCAAGGGTATCGACACCCTGCAGAGCAACGAGGCCGCAAGCGTCGGCTCTGCAACGGATGCACTCGCGGTGCAGGGCGGCGGATTCCTCGCCTCACAACTTGGCCATCAACTCGGACTCGAAGAGGTCGGCGTGGAAAGCACGACGGGTACCTCGGGCGAAACCAACACCTCGCTCGTGCTCGGGAAATTCCTCTCCCCGCGCCTTTTCATCAGCTACGGCATCTCACTCACTGAATCCATCAACACCTTCAAGCTGCGCTACACCGTCAGCGACAAATGGATGCTGAAGCTCGAAGCCGGCGAGAACCAGAGCGCCGACGCGGAGTACACGATTGAGAGATAGAGCCTGGTTCCTAGGCTCTAGGCGCTAGGCTCTAGCCAGAGCAGAACCACGTTCGCGATGGTTTTGCTTCCCTAGTTCCTAGCTCCTAGGACCTACGAGGTGAGACAGGTGATGAAGTGATGCCAGTGATGCCGGCAAGAAGGACGATGCAGCTTGATTCTGGCCGTTATCACCGATGCGACCACCCTCCCGAATCACCACTCTGAGCTCATCACTTCCATCACTTTCATCACTCATCACTGCGTCTCGAGCTCAATCAAACTCCGTCGGCCACTCCCGGTGCAGATGGTGTTCGTACATGCGCTGGATCTGTTTCGCGGTGGAGCGGCCCGTCGATAGCTCTGGAAGTGCATTCAGTGCGAAGAAGTCGACGCCGTCCGTTTCGTTACTCAATCGCGGCTCACCGCCCGTGATCTCGCAGATGAAGAACGCCTTCCAGGAATGAAACAGGTATGGCGGGTGCTCGTGCCTGTTGCGATCGTAGAGTGCCGCGAGCTTCATTGCGCGGGCGGTGTAGCCGGATTCCTGTTCGATTTCCTTTTCGACGGCATACGAAGGGCTCTCATTCACGTCGGCCCAGCCGCCAGGCAGCGTCCACTTGCCATCGAGCCTTTCGCGAACCAGGAGCACGCGGTCATCCTTAAAGATCGCGCCGCGCACATCCATTTTCGGCGTGGCGTATCCATCCTCGACGAACCACGTGTCGTGGAGCTTGTCAGCCGCATGCGAGGACTCCGCAGCGAGCAATGCAGCAGCGATACCGGCAATTTCTCGGTACCGCTCGCGGTCGTATTCCTCCCGCGTGAAGTGCAGACCGGTTTGCGCCAGCGCAAGAAGGCGACGAGCGAGATCTAGCGTCGTTGTCATGAGATTCGTTTCGAGTGGATCGATAGCAAGCTTCATGCGTCGCTGAATAGCGCGCAACACTGTACTGCAGGCGGCCGATCGAACTGACTGCCCACGGCACTGCGGTGCTGCCCTATCATCAGGCGCCCTTAGCGCCTCGCGCGCCTCCGGTCTTTCACGGACACCATGAGTACCCGGGCAGAAGCAATTCCAACAACGTCATCCACGCTGGACGGTCGCGGCATTGCGGCCGCCTCCAGCGCGTTCGTCATCTGGGGCGTGCTCCCCATTTATCTGAAATGGCTGCAATCGGTGCCCGTGCTGCAGGTCACCGCGCATCGACTGGTGTGGGGCTGTCTCGTGGCACTGGCATGGCTCGGCGTGCGTGGCGAGCTCAAGAATTTGTGGGCCGCGCTGAAAGACTGGCGAGTCCTGCTACGACTGTTCGCGAGTGCTTCACTCATCACTGCAAACTGGATCACCTATGTGTGGGCAGTCGCGAACGACCGGGTCGTCGACACCAGCCTCGGCTACTTCATCAACCCATTGCTCAACGTCGTGCTGGGTGTGGTGCTTCTCTCGGAGCGGCTGAATCGCGCGCAATGGAGTGCGGTCGCGCTCGCTGCCATCGGCGTCGCTTACCTCACTTGGTCGAGCGGCCATCCACCCTGGCTCTCACTCGCGCTCGCCTTCACGTTCGGGTTGTACGGCTTCGTGCGCAAAGTGATCAAGGTCGATGCACTGGCCGGATTCGGCGCGGAAACCCTGCTGGTTCTGCCCGTGGGCATCGGCTATCTGATCTGGTGCGAAATGGTGGGCATCGGCGCATTCGGACATACGAGCCTGACGCTGAACCTGCTCATGATCTTCGGCGGCCCGATCACGGCGATTCCGCTGGTGCTGTTCGCCTTCGGCGCGCGTCGCATCCCCTATTCGACCGTCGGCCTGCTCCAGTACATCGGCCCCACCCTGCAACTCCTGCTCGGCGTCTTTCTCTACCACGAACCCTTCGGCGGCTCCCGCCTGATCGGCTTCGCCCTCATCTGGTCGGCCCTCGCGATCTACGCCATCGACGGCCTCTGGCGCTCTCGCAAGGTTTCTGCGGCGTGAAGAGAAGAAAGAATTTCCACGGGGATCACAGGGTCCACGGGGGGATGAATACCTCGAAGAGTTGCAGTGGGCGTTAGTTGGCCCGATGTGCGCCGGCGACTCTGTAGAGGCTCAGGCTCAGGGTCTCATTAAGCCTGATCTTTCCCCGTGCACCCCGTGTGCCCCCGTGGAGACTCTTTCCGTCCGCTCAGTCCTCTTCCCGTTGACAGCCTTTGCATATTTATGCAACATGCGCGCGTTTTTATGCATAGGCTGAACGCGACCTGTTTGTTCGATGGCTGCAGAAATTCGTCAATCCGTCTCGCGCCGTGCGGCGATTCTCCGGATCATCCGGGAGTCGACCGTGCGCAATCAGGACGAGTTGGTGAAGGCGCTTCACAAGCAGGGATTTGAAGCGACGCAGTCGAGCGTCAGCCGGGATTTGCGTGAGCTGGGCGTTGCCAAAGCGGGCGATCACTACATCGTCCCCGCGGAAGAGCCGCTGCCTTCCAATCATTTCGCCTCGGTCATGAATTTCGTCGTCGCGGTGAAGACCGCAGGCGAGGCGCTCACAGTGGTGAAAACCACGACGGGCACCGCGCAGAGCGTTGCGGTTGCCATCGACAAGTCCGACTGGCCGGAAGTCGTCGGCACGATCTCGGGCGACGACACCATCTTTCTCGCGACCGAAGACGCGCGCGCTCAACGCAAACTGCGCGAGCGCCTGCGCGAAGTCTTCAGGATCTGACCGCCTCACCCTGCCCTCCCAAGAGCAGGGGAGGGACGAAAGTCTCCATTACTCACTGCTCACTCATCATTAATTCATTCGCACCATGACAGACAGTCTTCCCGCCGGCTCCGAACCCATCCTGCTCGCCTTCTCGGGTGGTCTCGACACGTCGTTCCTCGTGCCGTGGCTCAAAGAGAACTATGGCCGGCCGGTCATCACCGTGACGGTGGACACCGGCGGCATCGATGCTGAAGCCGCGAAGGTGCTGGATCAGCGCGCTCGCGCGCTCGGCGCGCAGGATCATGTGCTGGTCGAGGCCAAACAGGGCTACTTCGATCAGGTGCTGAAGTATCTGATCATGGGCAACATCAAGCGCGGCCAGATGTACCCGCTGTGCGTGGGCGCCGAGCGCGTCATGCAGGCACAGACGATCGCGGAATACGCACGCAAGATCGGCACGAAGGTGGTCGCTCACGGCTGCACGGCTGCCGGCAACGATCAGGTGCGATTCGAAGTGGCGCTGCGCACGCTCGCACCCGAGCTCACGATTCTCGCCCCGGTGCGCGACAAGGCATTCAAGCGTCCCGAGCAGCTGAAGTACCTGGAAGATCGCAATCTCACGATTCCGCCCTACGGCGCGGCCTACTCCGTGAATCGCGGCCTGTGGGGCGTCACCATCGGCGGCAAGGAAACGCTGACCTCTGAAGGCAGCATTCCCGATCATGCCTGGGTGTTGTCGAAGGATGCGTTCGTAAAGCCCAGCGCACCGGAGTCGCACACGATCGGTTTCGAGCAGGGCGTGCCCTCGAGCCTCGACGGCGTGAAGCTCGGCGCGGTTGCGATCATCGAGAAGCTCGAAGCGATCGGCGCGAAGTTCGGTGTCGGCCGCGGCATCCACCTGGGCGACACGATCATCGGCACGAAAGGTCGGGTGGCATTCGAAGCACCGGCCGCCGAAGTGCTGATCAGCGCGCATCGCGAGCTCGAAAAGCTCGTCATGACCGGTCGCCAGCAGCGCATCAAGGAAATGCTCGCGGGCCCTTACGGCGATCTGGTGCACGAAGGCCAGCATCTCGACCCCGTATGTCGCGACATGGAAGCGCTGTTCGTGAACTCGCAGTCGCGCGTCACCGGTGAAGTCAAAGTGCTCTACCGTCCGGGCAACGCCTTCGTCGAAGGTGTCACCTCGCCGTTCTCGATCATGGCCGCCAGCAAAGGCGTTTATGGCGAAGCCGCCGGCGAGTGGACCGCCGCGGATGCACTCGGCTTCTCCAAGATGGTCGGCCTGCCGGGAATGTTCTGGACGCGGGCTGGGAAAAATAAGTGACGAGTGATGCGTGATGAGTGACGAGCAAGATCACTCAGCCCGCATTACCGTCTTTTCGCATCACTCATCACTGATCACTCATCACTGGCGTAGCTCATGAAAACCGTCGTCGTCGACAAGATTGCTTCCATCACTCAGGCGCTGGGTCTGGGTCATGAATTGCGCGTCGAAACCGCGGATATTCCGTGCGAAGAAGGCGTGGTGCTCGTGTGCGAGATCCTCAACAACAAGTCGACGTACAACACGCTCGAGCTGACCAGCGGTCGCATGGCCAAGGTCGCGAAGGGCGATGTGATCGTCGGTGCGTTGGGTCATCGGCAGGCGCTGTTCGGCTATTCGGGCCATCTGCCGAAGTCGGTGAAAGAAGGCGATGTCATTCAGGTGCTGAACATCGGCGGTGTGCTGGGTGTCGTTGAGTCGGTGAATCCTGAGAAGGGTCGCCCCTTCGATGCGAGAGTCATCGGCGTCGTGCTGCAGTTTCCATATCTGGGCGAGCGCATCGGCGTGCCGGCGCGTGTGGGCTACAAGCGTCTGGATTACAACGTGAACGTGAATACCCGCAACGTGCCCGTCGTCGCGCTCGCCGGCACCTGCATGGAAGCCGGCAAGACAGCGGCAGCGTGTGCGATCGTGTCGCGGATGCGTCATCGTGGACTCAACGTGCACGCCTTCAAGGCGACCGGCGTTTCGCTGCGGCGTGACATTCTGGCGATGGAAGATGCGGGCGCGCGCCGCTCGATGATCTTCACCGATCTCGGCGTCGTGACGACGACTGCGAAAAACGGTCCGGCCATCACGCGCGCGCTGCTGACGGAAATGTCGGAGGGCGAGCCCGATGTCATCGTGTTCGAGCTCGGCGACGGCATTCTCGGCGCGTACGGCGTCGAAGCGATCCTGTCAGCATCCGACATCCGCAGCGCGCTCACCTCGGTCGTCCTGTCGGCAAACGATCCGGTCGCAGCCTGGGGCGGCGTGAAGCTGCTGCGCGAGAAGTTCGGAATCGAGCCCTCGGTCGTCACGGGCCCCGCGACCGACAACGCGGTCGGCGTGAACATCATTCGCGATCAGTTCGGCGTACCGGCCTTCAACGCCATCACCGACGGCGCTGCGCTGGGCGATCGCGTGATCGAATCGTTGAATCTGCGCAAGGCTCCGCTTGCCCGGACTGCGGAGTGAATCGATGACGAACAAGGTTCCTGCCATCGTTCTGGGCGGCACCGGCTACGTAGCCGGCGAGCTGCTGCGTCTGATCGCCGCACATCCGCACCTGGATCCGCGCGCGATTCTGTCTGACAGTCAGCCAGGCGAGCCTGTAGCGAAATCGTTTCCGCATCTCGCGCCGATCTATCCCGATCTCAAATTCTCGAGCCTCGAGCAGATCAAGGACATCGTCGGGTCGCTGCCGCAGAGTGCGATCATCTCTGCGGCTCCGCACGGCGTTGCCGCGCATTTGATCGACGATCTGCTCAAGACCGCGGAAAGCAAAGGCACGAAGCCGCGCGTGATCGACATCTCTGCGGACTATCGCTACGCGTCAGCAGGCGCATACGAAGCCGTGTACAAGCACGCGCATGGCGCACCGAATCGCCTGTCGCAATTCAGCTGTGCCGTGCCCGAGCATCTCGATCAGCTCACGACTCCCCATGTCGCTCATCCAGGCTGCTTTGCAACAGCCGTGCTCCTCTCGACGGTGCCGGTGATCAAGCTGGGTCTGGTCGAACCGCGCGTGTTCGTGAGTGGCGTGACGGGCAGCACCGGTTCAGGACGCACCCCGGTCGCAGGCACGCATCATCCGCAGCGCCAGAGCGACTTGTACGCGTACAACCCGCTGTCGCATCGTCATACCCCGGAAATCGTCGGCCTGACACAAGCGGCAAGCGGCGTGCAGACCGAAGTCAACTTCGTGCCGCACTCCGGCCCCTTCGCGCGCGGCATTCATGTGACGCTGCAGGCTCAGGCGAAGCGTGCCATCAAAACGCCCGAGCTCGTGGAAGCCTTGAAAGAGTTCTATCGCGGCAAGCCCTTCGTGCGCGTGCAGACCGAGATGCCCCACATCAAGGATGTGGCCACGAGCAACTACGCCTACATGAGCGCAGCAACCAACGGCAACTCAGTTGTCGTGATGTGCGCGATCGACAATCTGGTCAAAGGTGCTGCAGGCGGAGCCTTGCAGTGGGTGAACCGCGTCTTCGGATTCGATGAGACGGCCGGTTTGATCACGCCTGCGCCCGGTTGGACCTGAGCAAGAGAGATTCCATGAGCAAAGTCGTTCCCCTGCGAACCGCACGAGCCCCGGAAGCCCCGCTTACCGACCATCTGGCACCGGTGTTCGCGCAGTTTCCGCTCGAAGTCGTCGACGCCGAAGGCGTCTATCTGCACACTCCCGACGGCCGCAAAGTGCTGGATCTGTATGGCGGCCACGCCGTCGCGGCGCTCGGCTACAACCATCCGCGCTGGGTCGAGGCGCTCACGACACAGGCCCGCAAGCTTTGCTTTCAGAGCAATGCGGTGCCGCTCGACGTTCGTCGTCGCGCAGCAGCGAAGCTCGCGAACTTCTGCGGGCTCGGACTCGACACGATCTTCTTCGTGAACTCCGGTGCCGAAGCCAACGAGAACGCGCTCAAGCTCGCATTCAAGATGACGAGCGGCACCGAAGTCGTCGCAGTCGAAGGCAGCTTCCATGGCCGTACGGCGGCTGCAGGCGCGCTGACCTGGGGTGCCGAGAAAAAATGGTATGGCTTCCCCAACAAGCCGTTCGACGTGAAGTTCATCAAGCCGACCGACATCGATCGCCTCGCGACCGTGATCAACGATCGCACGGCAGCGGTGATCGTCGAGCCCGTGCAAGGCGTCGCGGGCGCCGTCGATCTGCCGAAGGAGTTTCTGCAGGCGCTGCGCACTCGCTGCAGCGAGAACGGCTCGATCCTGATCTTCGACGAGGTGCAATGCGGCATGGGTCGCACGGGGTATCCGTTCGCGGCCAACATGTACGGCATCACGCCCGACATCATTACGACCGCGAAAGCGCTCGGCGCAGGATTCCCGGTGTCCGCGGTTCTGGTTGCTGATCACGTCGCGGATTACATGAAGCTCGATTCGCTCGGCACGACCTTCGGCGCGGGTCCGATGGCATGCGCCCTGGTGGAAGCCGTCATCGACATCATCGAATCGGAGAATCTCCTCGAGAACGTACGCGCACGCTCCGCACAGATTCGCGAAACCTGCGTAGTCGGTCCCGTCATCGGCACGCAGGGCGCCGGCTTCTTGCTGGGCCTGCGCACCTCGCGCCCAGCCAAGGACGTACAGGCCGAGCTGCTGAACCTCGACATCCTGACCGGCACGAGTGGCGATCCGAACGTCGTGCGCATCCTCGCGCCGTACACACTCGGCAGCGAGCACGTGGAACAGCTTGCGGAGGCGCTGAAGCGAATCGGGAAGTGATGACGGTGATGACAGTCATGACGGTGATATCGGTGAGGACTATCGAGCCGACAGCACTGCCATCTGCACGCCGCCATCACTGATATCACTTTCATCACTGCTATCACTTCACCTATGAACCGCTTCCTAGATCTGGCCGATTTCTCGCGCGAGCATGTGAAGGATCTGCTCGGGCTTGCTTCGCGTCTGCAGCAGCATCCGCAGCCTCAGGCGCTTGCGGGCAAGGTGCTGGGACTTCTGTTCCTGAATCCATCGCTGCGCACACTCGCCTCGTTTCAGAGCGCGATGATGCGGCTCGGCGGTACCGCGGTCGTCATCACGCCGGGACAAGGCACCTGGCAGATGGAGACGCGTTCGGGCGCGATCATGAACGGCGCTGCTGCAGAGCATGTCCGTGAAGCAGTGCCAGTGCTCGCCTCGTATTGCGATGCCATCGGAATTCGCCTGTTTGCGGAAGGTCGCAATCTCGCTGCGGATCTCGCCGAAACGCAGTTCAAGATGATGGCCGATCTGTGCGACAAGCCGCTCGTGAACATGGAATCCGCCGTGAACCATCCCTGCCAGGCGCTCGCGGACTGGCACACGATGGATGAGCTGCGCGTTCCCGAACGCGGCAAATTCGTGCTGACATGGGCCAATCACCCGCGCGCGCTGCCGCTGGCCGTTCCGTCGGCGACCGTGCACATGGCCGCTCAGCGCGGCATGGAAGTGGTCGTACTGCGACCCGAAGGGTATGCACTGCCCGACTCCGTGATGGAGAAAGCCCGTCAGGCTGCGAAGGCTTCAGGCGGCTCGGTGCACGAAACTACCGATCGCAACGAAGCATTGCAGGGCGCGCACGTGATCTACGCAAAGGAATGGGGCTCACCTCAACATTACGGCGACAATGAAGCCGAAACCCGTTTGCGCGAGTATTTGAGTGACTGGTGCGTGAAAGACAGCTGGTTCCGCACTGCACAGCCCGATTGCCATTTCATGCATTGCCTGCCCGTGCGCCGCAACGTTGCGGTCGCGGACGAAGTGCTCGACGGACCCCGCAGCGTCGTAATCCGCGAGGCGTTCAATCGAATGGTCGTGCAGATGGCGGTGTTGTATCGCCTCTTGCGAGGCTAGCAACTAGCCAACGAGTCGCTAGTCTGTCAGCCAGAAGGCAGCAGGTTGAGCGCAGGTTGGCGATTCTTGATTTTGTGGTCGCGAACGTTCGCTGGCGCTTCCAGAAGTTTCTGAACTTCTGGCTAGCGGACTAGCGGACTAGCAAACTAGTTGGCTTACGTATTTACGAGGTTCATTTCCGTGCTCCGAACCGATCCTTCCGTTGCCGTTCGCGCGCTGCGCAGTGCCGCACCGTACATCCGCATGTACAAGGGCAAGGTGTTCGTCATCAAGGCCAGTGGCGGTGTGTTCGGCGATAGCGCCTCGACGCATGCGCTGATGGAGCAGGTCGCGATCCTGCATCAGGTCGGCATTCGTGTCGTGCTCGTGCATGGCGGCGGGCCGCAGCTCACGCAGATTCAGGAAACGCTCGGGATCAAGCCGCAGATGATCGCGGGCCGGCGCGTCACCGACGAGAAGTCGATCGAAGTGACGAGCATGGTGCTCAACGGGCTGGTCAACACGCAGATTCTCGGCATCTGTCGCGAGCTCGATATCGCCGCGGTCGGCGTCAGCGGCGTGGATGCAGGTCTGGTGCGTGCGCATCGTCGTCCGCCCGTGACGGTCGAAGGCAATCTGGTCGACTACGGCTTTGTCGGCGACATCGATCTGATCGACGCGAAGGTCCTGCAGCAGCTGCTCGACGATGGCCTGATGCCGGTCGTGAGCCCGGTCTCTGCAGACGATTCCGGTCAGCTGCTGAACATCAACGCAGACACGGTCGCTGCCGCGATCGGTGCGGCACTGAAAGCCGAGAAGCTCATGCTCTGCACCGGCGCGCCCGGTATTCTCGAGTCGCTCGAAGATCCGCGTTCGCTGATTTCGTACACGGATCTCGAAGGCCTCAAGCGCCTGAAGGCACAAGGCAGTCTCAAGGACGGAATGCTGCCGAAAGCTAAGGCCATCGAAGATGCGCTGCGCGGCGGCGTCCGCCGCGTGCATGTCACCTCGTACAAGTCGCCCGACGGCATCCTCGCCGAAGTCTTCACGAACGAAGGCACCGGCACGCTCGTCGTCGAGAACATCAGCGCACTCAGTGCAGCTGAGCAGCACGCAGGATAAATGGGAAGGCGCTAGGGACTAGCCACCAGGCTCTAGCATTGAAGAAGCACACCGAAAACTCATGCCACAGCCACGCTCTTCCATCTTCCCTGGCGCCTATCGCCTAGAGTCTGGAGCCTCCGGATACGGAGTCTCCCCGTGACCCGCCTTTGGGATAAGGGCGCCCCGCTCGATGAGCGAGTACTGCGCTACACGGCGGGAGAAGATCACGCGCTCGACAATCGACTGGTCGCGTATGACGCGCGCGCGTCGATCGTGCATGCGGAAATGTTGCATGCGCGTGGTCTCTTGAGCACCGAAGATCTCGAAGCGATTCGTCGCGGGCTCACCGAGATTGCCGCAGAGCACGCGCGTGGTGAGTGGCAGGTGCAGCTCGAACAGGAAGATGGTCAGACGGCGCTGGAATCGCTTCTGACCGCACGGATCGGTGAAGCGGGCAAGCGCGTACATCTCGGTCGCTCGCGCAACGATCAGGTGTTGACGGCGCTGCGGTTGTATCTGCGCGATGTCGCCGACGAGCTGGCCGAGCGCACCGGGTCGGTCGTCCAAGCGCTGGACGATCTGGCTGCGCGCGAAGGCGCGCTCGAGATCCCCGGCTACACGCACATGCAGCAGGCGATGCCGAGCTCGGTGGCGTTGTGGGCCGGCGGATTCGCAGCCGAATTGCGCGATGACGCCGAAGGGCTGCGTGCCGTGAAGCGCCGGCTGGGTAAGAGTCCGCTCGGCTCGGCTGCAGGCTATGGAGCACCTAATCTGCCGCTCGATCGCGAAGACACGCGTCAGAGACTCGGGTTCGACGCCGTGCATGAGCCTGTGACGGCAGTGCAACTTTCACGCGGCAAGGCCGAGTCGCAATTACTGTTCGAAATCGCGCTCGTCATGCAGGACGTGGGCCGGCTCGCGAGCGACCTGATGTTGTTCTATACGCAGGAGTTCTCATTCGTCGAACTGCCGGATGCATTCACGACGGGCTCCTCGATCATGCCGCAGAAGCGCAACCCCGACGTCTTCGAACTCATTCGCGGACGAACTGCGACGGCGCACGCATGCTTACTGGAAGTGATGGGCATCGTCGCGAAACTGCCGTCCGGCTATCAGCGCGATCTGCAACTCATCAAGATTCCATTGTTCCGCGGTATCGATCTGTGCCTCGACACGCTCGCCATTCTCCCGTCAGCGCTGGCCGGCGTGAAATTCCGCAAGGACCAGATCCAGCTCGACCCTTCCATTCACGCGGCAGCCGAAGCGTACGAACTGGTCGTGAAGGAAGGCATCCCGTTCCGCGAAGCGTATCGGCGAGTGGGGGAGAGGCTGAAGCAACAGAAGAAGTGATATCAGTGATGAAAGTGACGACGGTGATAGGGGTAAGATGTTGAAGCAGGCTTCACCACCTCCATCACTGTCTTCACCCCCATCACTGCCATCACTCTCATTCCCATGCCCATCTGGCACCGCGACTATCAGCTCGCTGATCTCAAATACGGGCCTTCGCTCGCATCGCACCTGGGCATCGAGTTCACGGAGATCGGTCCCGACTTCGTGAGCGCGCGCATGCCCGTGGACGATCGCACGCGTCAGATCTTCGGCATCCTTCATGGAGGTGCGTCGGTTGCGCTGGCGGAGACGCTCGGCAGTATCGGGGCGGGCCTGGTGATCGATCCGTCGACTTCGATGTGCGTCGGTCAGGAGATCAACGCCAATCACATTCGCGCAGTGAAGGAAGGGTTCGTGATTGGCACCGCGCGCCCCATCCATCTCGGCAAGCGCAGTCATGTGTGGGAGATCCGCATCAACGACGAGCGCGACAAGCTCGTCTGTATCTCACGCCTCACCGTCGCGGTACTCGACCGTCCCGCTGACCGCGGATCGCAACAAAGCTGACAGGGCTGCGCGGGCGCATTGGCTATACTGCCGGCCATGCACAAGTCATGGCATTCACTACGCTGCGCGCCGTTGCTGCTGATGGCGCTTCTCGCAGCCTGCGGACAGAAGGGGCCGCTGTATCGGACTGATCCGGGCCCAGAACAGACGTCGCCCGGAAACTCGAGCACGACCGAGCGCAAGAAATCCGGACCGAAGTTCCCCGCGCCGCAGTCACAGAAAGAGGACCGTGACTCGGCTCCGTCGCCGAGCGATCCGACACCTGCGGCACCCGCCAACGATTCCGATCGGGGCACGTCCCCGCCGCTGAGCCATTGAGCATGAACGCTCGACGCAAGCTCGTCCTCGTCGACGGGTCCTCCTATCTGTATCGCGCATTTCACGCACTGCCGCCGCTGACGAATTCGCGGGGCGAGCCGACGGGCGCGGTGTTCGGCGTGCTCAACATGCTGCAGAAGCTGTTGAAGGAAGAGTCGCCGCAGCTGATCGCAGTGGTCGTCGATGCGCCCGGACGCACGTTCCGCGACGAGCTGTTCGAGGAATACAAGGCGACACGCCAGCCAATGCCGGACGAGTTGCGCTCGCAGCTCCAGCCATTGCTGGAATGCGTACAGGGTATGGGGCTGCCGCTGCTGCGCATCGAAGGCGTGGAAGCCGATGACGTGATCGCAACGCTCGCCAAACGAGCCTCCGATCAGGACATCGACGTGCTGATCTCCACGGGCGACAAGGACATGGCTCAGCTCGTGAACGAGCGGATCACGCTGGTGAATACCATGACCGGGTCGCGGCTGGATCGCGCTGGCGTGAAAGCGAAGTTCGATGTGTTTCCGGAACAGATCATCGACTACCTGGCCCTCGTCGGCGATACGGTCGACAACATTCCGGGCGTTCCGAAAGTCGGCCCGAAGACAGCGGCGAAATGGCTCAATGAATATCAGACGCTCGATTCGCTGACCGCAAACGCGCAGGCGATCACAGGCAAGGTCGGCGAAAGCCTGCGCGCGAGCCTGCAGAGTCTGGAGCTGTCGAAAAAACTCGCGACGCTGGATTGTGAAGTGCCGCTCGAGCTCACGATCGACTCGCTCACGATGCGCGAGCCGGATCGCGAGAGGCTGCGTCAACTCTACTCGCGACTCGAATTGCGCTCGCTGCTGCGCGGACTCACGGGCGAAGCAGACCCCAATGCAGGCGCGTTCGCTCAGCCCGCTACAGCGCAGACCGATCTGGCGACAGCGGCCCTGCCGCCTCGCGAATACGACACGGTGACGAACGCCGAGGGATTGAAGTTCTGGCTCGAACGCTGGCAAGCGGCGGATGCCATCAGTGTCGATCTGATGACGACGGCGCAGGACTACATGCAGGCCGAGATCGTCGGCTTCGCGTTGTCACTGGAACCGGGCAAAGCCGTCTACGTCCCTGTTGCGCACGACTACGCGGGTGCTCCGACACAGCTCACTTGTCGTGCGGTACTGGACTTCATTCGTCCACTGCTCGAGAACGAGCATCCTGCGAAGATCGGACACAATCTGAAATTCGCAGCGCACGTGCTCAAACGCTACGACATCGAGCTGCACGGCATGCGCTTCGATGTGATGCTCGAGTCCTACGTCTGGAACAGCACTGCAACCAAGCACGATCTCGATTCGATCGCGCGTAAGTATCTGGGCGCCGACACGATCTCCTACGAGACCATCACCGGGAAGGGCGCCAAGCAGATCGGTTTCAATCAGGCGCCGATCGACACGGCAGCGAATTACGCGGCCGAGCGCGCTGACATGGCGCTACAACTGCACCGTCACCTGTGGCCTCGCATCGAGGCAGAGACGGCGCTGCGTTCGGTCTACGACACGATCGAACAGCCGCTGGTGAACGTGCTGATGCGTATGGAGCAGACCGGCGTTTTGATCGACGGCGCCCTGCTCAAGAAGCAAAGCGGCGAACTCGCCAAACGCATGAAAGAGATCGAGGCCCAGGCGCATCAGGTTGCGGGCGGTCCCTTCTCTCTCGATTCGCCGAAACAGCTACAGGAAGTGCTGTTCAACAAGCTCGGCCTGCCGGTGCTGGGCAAGACCCCGACCGGCCAGCCGTCGACCGCGGAGTCGGTGCTCGAAGAGCTGGCGGAAAGTTATGAGTTGCCGAAGCTCATCATGGAATACCGTGCCTTCACCAAACTGAAGTCCACGTACACGGACAAGCTCCCGTTACAGATCAATCCGCAGACAGGACGCGTCCATACCAGCTACCACCAGGCCGTGGCAGCGACGGGGCGTCTGTCGTCGCAGGATCCGAATCTGCAGAACATTCCGATCCGCTCCGAAGAAGGACGACGCATTCGTCAGGCGTTCATACCGCCCGAGGGCTACACGATCGTGGCGGCGGACTATTCGCAGATCGAGCTGCGGATCATGGCGCATCTGTCGGGCGACGAAGGTCTGCTGACTGCTTTCGCAGAAGATCGTGATATTCACCAGGCGACCGCCGCGGAAGTGCTCGGCATTGCGCTGGATGAGGTGACAGCCGAGCAGCGTCGTTCCGCCAAGATGGTCAACTTCGGCTTGATCTACGGGATGTCGGCGTTCGGCCTGGCCTCGCGGCTCGGCATTGCGCGTGGCGAGGCACAAAAGTACGTGGATCGCTACTTCGAGCGCTATCCGGGCGTTCGCCGTTACATGGAAGAAACCAGACAGCTCGCACGCTCGCGCGGCTATGTGGAAACGGTGTACGGACGTCGGCTGTATCTGAACGACATCAGCTCCCGCAACGCCGCGCTGCGACAAGGCGCCGAGCGCGCCGCAATCAATGCGCCCATGCAGGGGACGGCCGCAGACATCATCAAGCGCGCAATGATCGAAGTCGATCGCTGGCTCACGGAGTCCCGATTCGACGCGCGACTCATCATGCAAGTGCATGACGAACTCGTGTTCGAAGTGCGATCGAACCTCAAGGACGAATTGATCGCAAAGGTCCGCAGACTCATGAGCGCTGCAGGCGACCTGCGCGTGCCGCTCAAGGTGGATGCGGGCTCGGGGCGCAACTGGGATGAAGCGCATTAATGTCAATGAGGCAGTGAGGGACTAGCGACCTGTAACAGCCGATTCGGTAGTGATGTCACTTCGGCCAAGGCCTGGGGATCACACCAACGAAGGCTTTGGGGTCACCCCGGCGAAGGCCGGGGTCCAGACCCTGTAACCCACGGGAATCCCGCGCGAGATCCGCCTTCGCCGGGATGACGACCAAAGCAGCACTCTCGAATCAGCCGTTACAGTCCACCAGAACTTTTTTCTGAGATTGCTCATTACTCATTGCTGCTTGCTCAATGATTGTTCGATTTGTTCTGTTCAATGATGATGGAGGCGAAATGCGCACTTCGATTTGGCTCGCAGGATTACTCACGGTCGCGGTAACAGGCACTGCTGCCGCCGCGGATAACGGTTTCTATCTGGGTGCGAGCGTTGGTCGTGCAAACGTGGACATCGATTCCCGGAACGTGCGCGTGGATGGCGACGACACCGGATTCAAGGCGATCGCCGGGTTCCGTCCGCTCGATTCTCTGGGCGTGGAAGTGAACTACGTGAATTTCGGCAAGGTGAAAGAGCGCGGCAACAAGGCCGAAGGCGACGCACTCTCCGCTTACGTAGTGGGATTCCTCCCGGTGGGACCGGTCGATCTGTTCGCCAAGGCCGGGCTGGTCAATTCAGACACGTCGATCCGCGGCAGCGTCGGTCAGCGCTTCAAAGCAGATGGCACGGACTTCAGCTACGGCGCAGGCGTCCAGTTTCGTCTGTTGAGCCTGAGCGCGCGGGTCGAGTACGAGGCCTACGACGTCGACCGAGTAAAGGATCTGAACATGATCTCCTTCGGCCTCACCTACACGTTCCTTTGATGGAAGCGTTGCGTAGGCGCCACGAATGTGGCCGCAGCCGCGCTGAGTCTGAGACGGTGCTGTGGCTTGCGGCTTACGCTTAAGCGCTTGAATCCTAAATCTTTCTTCATCCAATTCGCACACGATCAAGCCGGAACTTTCGCATGGGGCAGACGTCTCAACTATCGAGCGTCGGCCAGGACGCTCCCGTTCGCTGACCTCCCTGAGTGAACGGTTGCCCGGTCCATCCCCATGCCGGGTACAAACTGCCCCGATGGCTCTTACGAGCCTTCGGGGCTCTTTTTTTCCCCAGCCAAATTCCGTCGCACTTCGCCGCCTCGGCAGCTTCGCTCACGCAGTGCGAACTTCCGTGGGTCAGAAGTCGGTTGATTCTCGCTGCCTAGGCCTGACCGGCGAGGTTCTCCAGGATCCAGCTCCGGGCTTCAGGCACCCCTGACTTGGTCACAGCCGAGAACAGCTGCGCTGAGGCTTCCGCCGGGATCGAAGCCGTGACTTCGCGAAGCACCTTGGCGGTTTCACTGCGGTTGAGCTTGTCGGATTTGGTGAGAAGGACGCGGGTTGCGAGCCCGTGCGCGCTGACCCACGCCAGCATCTGCTCATCGAAATCGGTCAGCCCCCGCCGCGCATCGACCACGATGACCAGCCCGGTCAACGCGGCCCTCGCCTCCATGTACGAACTCATCAATTTGCGCCAGTGACGCTGCATTTCCCCGGGCACTTTCGCGTAACCGTAGCCGGGCAGATCGACCAGCCGGCCGCCCGTGCGCAGATCGAAGAAATTGATCAGCTGGGTGCGACCCGGGGTTTTGCTGGTTCGCGCGAGGTCGCGGCGTCCCGTAATGGCATTGAGAGCGCTGGATTTGCCGGCGTTGGAGCGCCCGACGAACGCCACCTCGCGACCCTCATCGGGGGGAAATTGGTGGGGCTGCCATGAGCTGACGAGAAATTGTGCTTCAGGAAACTGGGCCATCGGAATCCACTCGCGCCACGGGGGCAAAAGTCAGTGTGCGGCGCGTTGGCCGTTGCGGGCGGTAGTGTACAATTCCGCGCCTTTTGCGCCTGCCACGACGCGTCGCGCTCGAGTATTCGACGCCACCCAACGACGCTCGGGCTCGACGCGGAATGAAAAGCGGCTCGCTTGCTAGCCCTGCGGCGAGCCAATCAATGTGTTCGGGAGTCTTAACTGATGAAGCGTGTGCCGATTGCCTTGCTGACCCTGTTGTGCAGCCTGTCGTTGAGCGGGCTGGTGATGGCCGAAGGTTTGGCCGAAGGCTCGGCGGAAGCCGGCCAGGCGAAGTCGACTCCCTGTGTTGCCTGCCATGGCATGAATGGCAACAGCGCCAATCCTGAGTGGCCAAGCCTGGCGGGTCAGCACCCCCAATACATCGTCAAGCAACTGAAGGCATTCAAGAGCGGCGCCCGTCAGAACCCGCTCATGACCCCACAGGCGCAGCCGCTGTCCGAGGCGGACATGGCGGATCTCGCCGCGTATTACGCCAGCCAGACGCTCACGGGGCTCGAAGCCGATGAAAGCAAGGTCGCGCTCGGGCAGCGTCTGTTCCGCGCAGGCGATGCGGAAAAAGGCATCGCCGCCTGCAATTCGTGCCACGGCCCGGCCGGTCGCGGTAATCCCACGGCGCTCTATCCGTCCATCCATGGCCAGCATGCAACCTACGTCGAGGCGCAGCTGAAGGCCTACCGCAACGGAACCCGACAGACAGATCAGAATCAGATGATGCGCGGCGTCGCCAAGCTGCTGACCGATGAAGAAATCGCGGCAGTCGCATCGTACGTCCAGGGTTTGCGCTGATCTGTGGGTCTTTCGGCGGGAGTTGCGAGTGAAAAATCTGCGTTTGTTGTTCGGATCAGCGCTGCTCCTGGCGCTCGTTGCCTGCGGTCAGAAGCAGGCGCCCTCGCCGGCCTCGGCCGACCCATCCTCGCCTGCAGCCGAAGTGCCGGCCGCCAGCCAGACTGAAGGAGCTCCCGCGAGCGATCAGCCCACCGATGCGTCGGATGAGCAGGCGGCGGCACCTGCGGAAAACATCAGCGAAACTGATGATGGCGCGCAGGAAAACGTACCGGAAACGACTAGCTCGACCGTGCAGCCGGCTTTGAAACTGGGCGGTGGCACGTCGCGTCCCGCTACATCCTCCTTCAAGGAAGGCGCGAACTACTCAAAGGTCGTGCCCGCGCAGCCGACGACCGTGGGCCCCGGACAGGTCGAAGTGGTGGAAGTCTTCTGGTACGGCTGCGGTCATTGCTTTGCGCTCGATCCAGCCATCGAATCGTGGCGCAAGCAGGGCAAGCCCGGCTATGTGCAGTTCGTGCGCATCCCGGCGATGTGGAACGACACGACGCGCATGCATGCCCGGCTGTTCTATACGGCTGAAGCGCTCGGCAAGCTCGACGAGTTGCATAGCGACATCTTTCGCGAGATCAACGTCAAGGGTAACGGGCTGAACACGGTGGCCAACATCACCGCCTTCTTCCGCGAGCGCGGCGTGAGCCCGGACGATTTCCAGAAGGCATTCTCGTCCTTCGCCGTGGAGAACAAACTCCAGCGCGCCGACTTCCTGAATCGACGCTATCGGATCGAGTCCGTCCCGACGGTCATCGTCAACGGCAAATACCGCACGGACGTCGGAATGGCTGGCGGAGAGCCGCAGCTGTTCAAGTTGATCGGCGAATTGAGCGCCTCAGAGCACGGCGGCTGATCGCGCGGGCTGCCCCCACTCCCGCGGCAGCCAGCTCGACCCATGCTGAACATCTTCGTCCAGCGACCTCAGGGACTCGGTCGCCTCGCACCGCCCATCCCGGCGGACGCGATCTGGATCGACCTGCTCGAACCTACGCAGGAAGAAGAACGGATCGTCGAAGGCGCCGTCGCGATCGAGATTCCGACGCGCGAAGAGATGAAGGAAATCGAGACGTCGAATCGTCTCTACGAGGACAACGGCGCGCTGTACATGACCGCCACCGTGGCGGCCCGGCTCGACACACCGCGCCCCGAGATCACGGCCGTCACCTTCATCCTGGCGAACGGCCGGCTCATCACCACGCGCTACATCGACACCAAGCCGTTCCAGCAGTTCGTGGCGTACGCGGAAAAGCACCCGAATGCATGTCCGTCGGCGGTTGCTATCCTCGCCGGACTGATCGAAGCGTTCATCGAACGCATCGCCGACGTACTGGAACGGGCGGGCGGCGATCTCGACCAGATCTCAGGCAGTATCTTCATGAGCAACGCGCGCGGCGTCGCCTCACCGAACAGTCGCGATCTGCGGCAGCTCATCGAGCGCATCGGCTTCAACGGCGAACTGAATTCCAAGGCACGCGAAAGTCTCGTGAGCCTCGGGCGCCTGGTCATGTTCGTCCAGCAGACCGGCGTGATCGAGCTGTCATCGGAGCTGCGCAACCGTTTCAAGTCGATCGGTCGCGACGTCACTGCGCTGTCCGATCATTCGACCTTTCTCGGCGGCAAGGTCTCGTTCCTGCTCGAAGCGACGCTCGGCCTCATCAATCTCGAGCAGAACAACATCATCAAGATCTTCTCCGTGGCCGCCGTCATGTTCATGCCCCCGACGCTGATCGCCAGCATCTACGGGATGAACTTCCATCTGCTCCCGAACTTCCCGGGGATGTACAGTAATTTCCTCTTTTCTATCGCGTTGATGGTCGGCTCAATGGGTGTCACGTACGCGCTGTTCAAACGCAAAGGCTGGCTTTGAGGGAATTAGGAATCAGTAATGCGTAGTCAGCAATGGACGAGGCGTCGCGCGAACTCCTCGATACCCTCCCTCCGCTTACCACGCATTCCTCATTCCCTCATTGCTCATTGCTCACTACTAACTGCTAACTAAATTCCATGGCTCACACAATCACCAGCATGGCGTTGTTCTGCGATTTCGAGAACATCGCATTGGGCGTTCGCGACGCACAGTACGCGAAGTTCGACATCGATCGAGTGCTCGAACGATTGCTGCTCAAAGGCAGCATCGTAGTGAAGAAGGCTTACTGCGATTGGGAGCGCTACAAGGACTTCAAGGCGCCGATGCACGAAGCGTCTTTCGAGATGATCGAGATCCCGCATCTGCGGATGTCGGGCAAGAACTCCGCCGACATTCGCCTCGTCGTGGATGCGCTCGATCTTTGCTATACGAAGTCGCACGTCGACACGTTCGTGATCATCAGCGGCGATTCGGATTTCTCTCCGCTCGTGAGCAAGCTGCGCGAGAACAACAAGACCGTCATCGGCGTAGGCGTGAAAAGCTCGACGTCGGACCTGCTGATCGCAAACTGCGACGAGTTCATCTTCTACGACGATCTGGTGCGCCAGAACGAAAAGAAGCAGCAACGATCACGACGCAAGACGACGCAGAAGACTGCGGCCACCGGCACGCCGAAAGATCAGGTCAAGGTCGAGAAGACGGAAGAAGATCGCAAGCAGGAAGCGTTCGATCTGGTCCTGGACACCATCGAGGCGCTGGCAAGCGAACGCGATCAGGACGAAAAGATCTGGGGCTCGATGGTCAAGCAGACGCTCAAGCGCCGTAATCCTGGCTTCAACGAAAGCTACTACGGTTTTCGCACCTTCAGCGATCTGCTCGAAGATGCGAAGAAGCATCGCCTGCTCGATCTGGAGCCAGATCAGAAGTCAGGCGGCTTCATCATCAAGCGCATCAGCGAAGAGCCGCCCCGCTGATCAAGGGCCCGGCGGATCGCATTCCGACGAAGCGCAGATCATTGATGGTCGGATAATGGTCCGAGCCCAGGTAAGGACCCGAGGC
This sequence comes from Pseudomonadota bacterium, assembly GCA_023423935.1. GTDB lineage: Bacteria > Pseudomonadota > Gammaproteobacteria > Steroidobacterales > Steroidobacteraceae > Steroidobacter. The sequence goes on from JAFAEQ010000033.1 coordinate 179,093, forward strand.
TACTTGGGTCACTTCCCATTCCTTGCTGCGCAGGCACTGATCGATCCGAATACCGAGCGGCGGGAAGAACGTCGGCCACGTCACTGGCAGACGATGCCCTTCGGCGCAGTCGCGAAGCTGCGGGTCATCTCTGACCGCCAGAAAATTGGGCGACCACGCAGTAAGGTTGAAATCTCCGCCGACGATCAATGGACCGTCCACTTGGTGCGCAAGCTGCAGCAGGCGCTCGAGCTCTGCGTTTCTCATCGCAACGTCGTGCGCACCGATCGGCCAGTGCAAGTGCACGCCCATCACCGTGACTCTCTGTCCGCGCCACTCCATGACTGCCTTTGCGATCGACGCGCCGCCCGGGACGAGCTCGACCGTCTCCGCGTGCACGAGCGGCCAGCGACTCAACAGCACGACGCCGTGACGCATGCGTGTCGTCGCGTACGCGTACGGATAGGATGGAGTTCGCTGGCGCAGCTCCGTGAGAAAAGATGGCGACTCGACTTCCTGCAACGCGATGACATCCGCGTTCGTGCCTTCGAGATACTCGGCGATGCGTACAGCATCCTCGTTACGCCAATACTTGTTGAAGGTCACGAGCCGCAACGCGTCTGCGGAGCTCGCGAGCGCCTGATTACCGCCTACCCCGCTGTACCAGAGCACGCTGAGGCCCATCAGCACGGCTCCGAGCGACGCGACGAGCGCCATCGACCAGCGCTTCGCAGCGAAAAGCAGTAGCGCACAGGGTACGAGCAGTAGCGCGTACTGCAGCCGGAAATGTGAGAACAGATCCGCGAACCACCAGAATCGGCCGGCCAGCCCGATCACAAAGGCGAGCCAGATCAGCGCCGTCAGTGAAGAGGCGACCCGCACCGGCAGATGCCAGGCCGAGCGGCGAAGGGCATCGTCAGTAGTCACGTTGGGAAGAACAGGCTGCGCTTGAAAGGACGCTTCTTATAGCGCGCGGCGCGCGCAGGCGCCATCGAACGAACTCGCTAAATCACATGAGCGCTTTGTCGAAAGCCCGCCATCGGGTCGAGGCCCCGCGAGTGCGTGCGTAATACAGCTCGAGTCGGCGCACTCCTTTCATCTGCCGCGTACAGCGTCGCAGCTCGCGCAGGAGCTTCAGCAGCAACTGCTCCTCTGAACGTATTCCGCCACTCGCGTACTCGGCCGCGATGCTCAGATGCAGAACGTGGATGCTTTCGAGATCCGGCCGCATGTAGAGCGCGACGCCCACCGGGCGACGCGTCTGCTTCTCGATCGCGAAAAGCGCCTGAACATCGTTCATCCCGCTCAACGTGACGGTCAGACGCTCCGACGACGTGGCGACGATCTCGGGGGTCCCGAAGTTTTCCACCGCGGCGGCGATGACCTCGGCCACGCGAATCTGACAGGAATTGAAGAACAGCAGCCGCTCGAGGGCGCCGCGCTGGCTTGCGTGGACGTGGGATCTGAACTCGATAGGGCCGTTCATGGTGTTCATCTCGCCTGACCGCCGCAGCCGGCGCCTTTAAATAAGTGAGAGGTCGTCACCACAGGCGACCGATCATGAACGTCGGACTGTGACTTTGTCGAGCTTTTCGAGATCAATGTCGCGGCTAAGTGCTCGACGCATAAGGCTTTATTGCCGATGTACCCGAAAGACGACAGCGTGTGGGCCGCGCTAAGTCGCTGAGCCGTAAGCATGGGTCAAGGGCGGCCGGTGCCGAAAGCGGGCGGCTGTTGCAATCGGATCACGCTTCTTGAGTCCGGCGCCTCGCGATCATGGAGGTGTCAGCCTGTCCGGGTAGGCCACAAAAAGCCCGCGATGAGGACTGTGGCACGCGATGAAACTTTGAACTGGTGCAGATTACCGCTCTTAAAAAACGGGAACTGGTTCGAGCTTAAGGTTTGAGCTTATTGTCATATAGGGGACACAGACTGCCCGATGCTGCCCTTTGCGTCGCTTGCGACGCAGAGTCCTCGGAAAGAGGTATCGGGCCAAGGCGTGCTCGCATTGGAAGATGCTTCAACGCCGACTCTTAGGTCACAGGGGAATCGTAAATGGGCATTCTAGATCTCGGTCGTTACAAGGGAATCGTATTCGCGATCACGGGCTTCCTGGTGTTCACCGCCGTCATCCTGGCGATGAATCACGCCATGGTGGGACGTTTCGCGGACAACACCGCCGGCATCCGATTCCTGTCGCAGATGCAGACGCAGCCCAAAGCGATTCACGACGGCGCAGCGTCCGTTGCAACCGAACTGCAACGCGGCGGCAAAATCGAAGATGCGATCGAAGAGATTCGCAAGAATGCGGCGGCTTTCGATCAGGCCGTGATCAGCGTCGGCGACGGCATGGTCCTCAACAGCGAAGGCAAGGCGTTGCAGCTCTCCGCTCTGAGCAGCGCCGAGTCCGAGGCGCTCGCAGCCAGCGCCAAGAAACTGTGGGACGGCTACAAGGCCAAGATGGATCCGCTGCTGCGCTTCTCGGGCTCGCCTTACGCGGCCGAAGCGCCAGCACCTGTGGCAGCACCCGCAGGTAAGAATGCTCCGGCTGTTCAGCCTGCTGTCGAAAAGTCCGTCGTGCTGAGCCCTCGCGGTCGCAGATTGCAGGCAGCCGTGACCGAGCTCAATGACTACAGCAGCGCATCGCACGCGCAGCTCGCAAAGATCGCCACTCAGCTCATGGCACAGGTTGAAGCCGATAGCGCAAGTCAGGCTGCCGTCATCCGTGCAATTCAGGTGGGCGGTCTTGCCGCAGCAGTGTTGTTGCTGGGCGCGATCTTCTTCTACTTCGCTCGTAACCTGCGCAAGGAAGAAGCGGTGTCGGCGCGGGCACGCAAAGAAACTGCAGACATCCTCCGCACGGTGAACGAAGGTCTGTTCCTGCTCGATAAGGATCTCAAGCTCGGTAGCGAGCGGTCGCTCGCCCTGAACAGCATTTTCCGTCGCGAAGACTTCACCGAACTCACCTTCGATACGCTGCTCAAGGGCATCGTGCCCGAGAAGACGCTCAAGACCGCCATGGATTACGTGGCGCTGCTCTGGGGTGAGCGCGTCAACGAAAAACTGGTCAAGACGATCAACCCGCTGAACGAAGTCGAAGTGCACTTCGACAATCCTGCCGGCGGCTTCGACACGCACTATCTGGAATTCGATTTCAACCGTGTGAAATCCGAAGGCTCCCTCTCGCACTTGCTCGTCACGGTGAACGACGTGACCAAGCGCGTCATGCTCTCGCGCGAGCTTCAGGAGTCGCAGGAGAAGGCGCAGGCACAGCTCGATCTGCTGCTGCGTATCCTGCACGTCGAACCGGACAGCCTCACGGGCTTTCTCACCGACGCGGATGTGTCGCTCAAGATGGTCAACTCGATCCTCAAGGAGCCGGCTCGCGAAGAAAACGCGTTCCGCGCGAAGATCGATGGCATCTATCGCCAGGTGCACGCAGTCAAAGGCGAAGCCGCAGCGCTCGGCCTCAAGACCGTCGAACAACGCGCGCACGCCTTCGAAGAATCACTCAACGATCTCAAATCGCGCCCGACTCTCTCCGGCAGCGATTTCCTGCCGCTCGTGGTCAAGCTCGACGATCTGTTCAACCATCTCGCTCAGGTTCGCGAAATGCTCGGTCGACTGGTCGATCTCCATCAGGCGATCGCCACGCGCCGCACCGCCACTGGCGGCACGATCGCTCCGGAAAAAGTCGATGCATGGCTCGCCGGCAAGCACGATCAGACGATGCAGATGCAAGCGCTGCCTCAGCAGCAACAGAACGACGCGGAAGTTGCGGTGGGTCTGGAGCGCACGCTCGAGGATCTCGCCAATCGCGTCGCCGCATCGCATGAAAAGCGCGTCACGTTGAAGTGTGTTGGTCTGAACAACGTGCCCGAGTCCTATAAGCGCGCGGTCAAGGACATCACGATTCAGCTCGTACGCAACGCTGTCGTCCATGGCATCGAAACGCCCGATCAGCGCGCGAAAGCCCAGAAGGCCGAAAGCGGCTTGCTCGGCGTCGAGTTCACACAGCGCGGCAGCGAAGGCTTCGAGCTGGTCGTGCAGGACGACGGTCGCGGGTTACAACTCGATCGCATCAAGGAAGTTGCCGTGGAGCGCGGGCTGATCACGCCCGCACAGGCGGCACTTCTCGATCCGCGTCAGACGATGGCGCTCATTTTCCGTCCGGGCTTCTCGACTGCCGACAAGGTCACGACGGATGCCGGTCGCGGCGCCGGCATGGACCTCGTTCGCATTCTGGTCGCAGAGCTCGGCGGTCGCGTCGGTCTTGCTTCTGCAGGCGGACGCTTCTCCAAGTTCAAGATCTGGCTGCCCGCAACGGCGAACGCCGCTGCTGCATAAACGCCGCACGCATCGGAACTGAAGTACTCGAAGAGGGATATCAATGGCGATCGCGAACGCAAAAGCTCAACCGTTGACGAACGGCAAGCTCAAGCTCATGATCTGTGACGATTCAAACATAATCCGTCGCAAGATCGAGCGTGAGTTGCAGATCGATCGTCTGCAGGTCATCGCAACAGCGGCGAACGGCAAGCTGGCTGTCGAAGCTTTCAAGAAAGAGCCTGCCGACGTCGTGACGATGGACATTACGATGCCCGAGATGGATGGCATCGAGTGCGTTGAAAACCTGGTCAAGATCAAGCCCGACGTGCTGATCCTGGTCATTTCCGCCTTGTCCGACAAGGCCACTGCGATCGAAGCGTTGAAGAAAGGTGCGAATGGCTTTCTGTGCAAACCGTTCACGGATCGCCAGCTGACAGAGGCGCTTGAAGAGCTGTTGAGGGGCGCCGGCAATGATGACTAAAGTCGAACTGGAAACTTTTGTCGAAGGAACGACGAATTATTTCGCGACCGCTGCCAACCAGCCTGCATCGGTCGGCTCGCCGTACATCGTTCAGGAAGGACGTCCCACGGTTCAGGAATTCACCGGTCTGATCAATATCGCGGGCAAGCGTCGCGGTATCGTTTACTTCACGGCTTCGCGACCCATGCTCACGGTCATGCTGATGCGCATGGGCGAAACGGAGCTCACGCAAGAGAACATGTGCGATCTGGTCGGCGAAGTGGCCAACACCATTTCGGGTAACGCACGTCGCGATTTCGGCAAGGACTTCATGATTTCCGTGCCGACGGTCATCGCTGGTGAACCCGAGAAGGTCGCCACGCCGGATAACACACGCTCGTTCGTGATTCCGATCAACTGGCGCAGCCATTCGGCGCAGCTCGTCGTCTGCCTGGAATAGTCCGGGCAGAGACAAGCGACGGATCGCACCAGTTCGTTTCTCGATGCAGCGCCGGCAGCCCGACCCGTCTCTCAGCACGGTCCACTCCGCTGCCGGCTCTCATCCGGATTGTGTAGAGGTCGTGATTCTCAGCGCCGATGAGACGCTGACGGCCACGCTCCACGACTCCGCTGGAACTTCCAACGTCTTCTATCACGCACCCACTGCCGATGCGGCAGTGGAGCTGCTGGTGCGCGGGCATTGCGGCATTCTGATTGCGGATCTAGCCGTTCTGCGCAGCGAGGCCGCCTCGCTACTCGAGCGACTTCATGCTCAGTTTCCCGAGCTGATCCTGCTGGCAGCAGGTCGTCGTGAAGAGGAGAACGCAGTCGCCGGATTGATCAGCAAAGGTCAGATCTACCGCTTCCTCCACAAACCCGTCTCGCCCGCACGCGCGAGCCTGTTCATCGCGACCGCGACGCGTCGCTATCACGAAGTCGTCGCTGGCCGATCACCTGCACTCGCTTCAGTCAGACAACTCACGCGAGCTGCGAGCCGGCGCTCGATGCCACTCGGTTTGGGCATCGTCGCTGCCATCGTGTTGTTCGGTGCTGGCGCATTCATGCTGCGACCTGCGTTCAAGACAGACAAACCTGTCGCATCGAGCTCAAGCAATGAAGCTCCCGCAGCTGCGCCTGCGCAGGACAACGCACTCGATCGTTATCGGGCAGCGTTGGCCCTGCAACCTGACAACGCAGATGCCAGGGCCGGCGTCGAGGAAGTCTTGCTCCGCCTGGAAGAGCAGGTCGTTCAAGCGATTCAGACGCGCGATGCTGCGGGCGCGGCTCGTGCATTGGCCACACTTCGTCAGGCGCAGCCCAACCATCCGCAACTTGCGCCGTTGAGCGAGCAGATCGTGCAGTTGTCGCGAGCGATCGCCGTGCAGCCCGCAAAGCCTGTCGCACAAGAACCGGTCGCTTCGGCGACTCCGCCCACATCTGCCGCCGCTCCCGCCTCGACTGCGAATCTCAAGCTCGCCCGCGCACGACTGGCGTCGGGGCAATGGCTGGAGCCTGAGGGCGACAACGCACTCGCCTATCTGCGTGAAGCGCGGGCACGCAACGAAGATGCATCGCTCATGACGATCCTCGCCACCGATCTGGGTACACGCCTGCTCGATCAGAGCCGCAGCGCCATCGATGCTGGCAACGCAGCGCAGGCACGGGCGCACTACGACAACGCCATTCGACTGGATCGCGAGTTCGATCTGGGACTGCCGGGACTCATCGATGTCGCCCGCCAGCTGGACGAGATCACATCTGCAGAGACTAATCGTGCGGCGAACAAGCTTCGCGACCTCGTGGCTCCGGCGATCAAATTGCGCGAGAGCGGCCAGCTGATCGCACCGGCGGGCAACAATGCCTACGAGTTGATGAAGGCGCTCGTAGCCGAGCATTCGGACGCAGCAGAGGTTCGGGCAGAACAGCAGCGGCTGGTTTTTACGTTGCTCGATCATGCGCGCACCGCGCTGGCTGGCAACGATCTCGATCAGGCGGATGCGCTCGCGAAACGCGCGGACGATCTCGTGCCCGGGATGAGCGCCACCCAGACACTTCGTCAGCAGGTGAAAGCCGCCCTCACTCAGCGCGATGCCATGACTGTGATCAATGCAGGGAGTCTGCGCCGGACGTTCGAAGTCCCTGCGGTCTACCCGCCCGATGCGCAGCGTCGTGCGATCCAGGGCTGGGTCGATCTCGAGTTCACGGTCGCACGCGATGGTTCGACACGAGACATCGTCGTTACGGCAGCGCAGCCTTCAAGGATCTTCGACAAGGCCGCCAGCGACGCACTGCGCCGCTGGCGATTCGAGCCGGTGATCAGGGACGGCGCGCTCGTCGAGCAGCGCGCACGCATCCGCATGCAGTTCGCGCTGCAGTAACTCAGGCCTTCGCGACCGTCGTCGATTCCTTGCCCGCAGGTTCGAATCGTCGGGCCAGCCACCATCCGACCAATGCCCACACGGCCGCGACCGCGGCACCCAGCATGGCCAGCGCCGCTGGACCGAACCCGATCGCTTCGAGCGCCTTGTTCACCTGAGCAGACAGTGCATCGGCACTTCGATACACGGGAACGTCGATCGTGCTCTTCGCCTTGTACTTGCTCTCCCTGTCCAACGGGCTCCACAGCATCTCGCGGCCTGGGCGTACGAAGGCGTACTCCATCGCGCGCCGCGCGATCACCACCACCGCGAGGACCGCGAGCGTGCCCGAGAGCGCCAGGGCCACGAAGCCGCCCACCATGATCAGTGGCACCACGGTCACCAATGCAATGACCCCGAAGCGCTGCGCGATACGACCGGTGAGAAAGACCTGCGAGACCACCGTCAACAATTGCACGACCCAATCGAACCGTGCGAAGACACGCGTGCGATCGGTGATCTCCGGATAGTTGATCTCCACCAGCCGCAGCTGCTCGAAATAAAGCAGCGTGTTGACGATCGAGATCATCACGACGAAGAGGGCGATCCCGATGAGGTAGGGCGATCGCAGGATCAGGGTGACCCCCGCAAACATGTTGCCGCCCAAGGGACGATCTTCCGCTTTTTCGTCGGCAGAGGCGCGCTGCTGCCACAACCGAAGCAGCAACCGCTGGCAGACGATTGCGGCTACGAACAGCGCTGCACCCATGAACAGCAGGCCGCTGTTGCCGATGGTATTCACGCTCAGATCCGACACGAGAGGCCCCAGCAGCGCGCCGGCGCTTCCGCCCGCCGCGATGAATCCGAAAAGTCGCTTGCTCTGCCCGCGATCGAACAACTCGAGCAGGAAGCTCCAGAAGATCGAGAGCAGAAACAGATTCACCACGCTGATGAAGACGTAGAAGAATTTGCCCGCAAACAGATTGATCGTGTCACCACGTAGCGTGAAACCGATGATCGCGAGTGCCAGTGCGATTGCGCCGTAGAGCGCGGGAAGGAACACGCTGCGTCGGACACGCGCCACGATGATGCCGTACAGAGGAATGATCAGTAGCGAGGCCGCCCACGTCGCAATCCACAGGTCTGCCGTAGCATCGCGACCGATGATCGTGCCGATCGTCTCGCGCAGGGGGCGCACCGCGAAATAGCCGGCCCACATGAAAAAGAACAACCCGAACGCCGCGAGGACAGCCTTCGTCTCTTCCGGCTGGATGGGCGCAATTCGGCTGAGCGCTCTACCGAGCGGAGAAATCGTCACGGGCGCCTGCATACGGTCCTCGTTCTTGTTGGTGAGGACGGATTCTAAACACATGCCTCACGGCACGCGGGACTCGTGCGATGAGTAGCCTGCGTCAGCGGGCAGATTGCCGACAGCTCCGACCAGAGCCTTCCGGTGTTATCACGCAGCCGCGTCTTCGTTATTCGGGAAAGCGGAACCCGTGCTGTCGCACGAGTCGCGTGCAGGCTGTCGCAAGATGCAGATCGTATTTCACGCCTGCGCCACGGTTGATCTCCTCCACCGCAGCGTCCATGCCCAGCGCGAAGCGATGCGGCCGATTCGAAGACATCGCCTCGACCACATCGGCGATTGCGAGGATTCGCGCTTCGAGCAGGATCTCTTCGCCCTTGAGACCGCACGGATAGCCGCTGCCATCGTAGCGCTCGTGACTTTCGAAAATGATCTCGGCCACGGGCGCGCCGAAGTCGATGTTTGCGAGCAGCTTGCAGCCTTCCTCCACGTGCGCACGCATGAGGCTGGTTTCAGCTTCTGTGAGCACGCCCGGCTTGGAGAGGATCGCCGCAGGGACCGCAATGTTACCGACGTCGTGCAACAGCGCCGCGACGCGCAGTGCGTGCTGACGCTCACCGTCCAATCCCGCCTCGCGACCGAGTGCCACGGCCAGCGCTGCCACGCGACGCGCGGAGCCCGCCGTGTACGGATCGTGTCGCTCGCTCATGGTGAGCAGCGCGTCGATCATGCCCTGAATCGCCACATCGCTTCGCTGCAGGGACGCCAGCGTCTGCGCATAGGCTCGCTTGGACTGCAGCACGCGCCAGACGCCATCGGTCATCGAGGTCAACAGTTTCTGATCGTATTCGCCGTACGCCGCCTCGCGGTTGGCCACTCCGAGCACGGCCACGGTCGTATCGTCCTGCACGAGCGGAACTGCGATGAAACGCTGCAGATCAGGCAACCCATCGACCTGAGGTTTCCAGGAAGGATCGTTGCTCGAGGTGGGTTGACGGGTTCGTACCGATTCCGCGAACAGCACGACCTTCGTCAAGGCGTGCGGCTCGCCTGCGGTCATGCTCGTGTGAGCCTTCGCGCGATCACGCCAGGCCACGAGTGAGATCGTCTTGTCGGCGGGCTGCACGAAGAACAGGTAGGCGAGCGGGCTGTCCGTCACCTCGACTGCCTGCTCCAGCAGGCGCCGCACGATCGCGGGTTCATCGAAGGAGTCGGCCTGACGGAACAGATCGGCCGTGAACTGCAACTGACGCTGCTCGGTGCGCTGATGCGCAAGCTCACGTCGACGCTGCGAAACGTCACGAATGATCAACACTGCATCGCCGCGCGCAGTCTGCAGCTGGCCCCTGCTCACTTCCGCATCGAACAGCGAGCCGTCGCGACGCTTGTGCGCGACCTCGTAGCGCTCGGCAGATCCCGAACGCTTCTGCGACGCGCCGTCCATGCCCTGCACTTCGATGTCTGCAACCGACATCTTGAGCAAGTCTTCGCGCGTATAACCGGAAAGACGGCAATAGGCGCTGTTCGCATCGAGGATTCTGCCCTCGCTATCGAGCACCCAGCAGCCATCGCCGAGCGCCTCGATCATGGAACGATCCGAGCTCAGCTTCTCCAGTTGCTTGCGATACGCGCCGAGGTGCTCGGTGAGATCACACATCGACACGATCTCGGCGTTGCGACCATCGAACTCGATCGGCCGTGATGAGAGCAACCCCTCCAGCACTGAACCGTCTTTGCGGCGATGACGCACGAGATCTGCGTGATCGGTTGCGGCGCCATCCAGGAGCGCAGCTGCCTTGAGGGAAAGAAATTCGGCGCGTGTATAGCCGTACGTTTCGAGCGCCGTGTCGTTGACGGCGATGAATCCGCCCGTCGCCTGATCGGCAATCCACATCGGCAGCGGATTGGCCTCGAAGATGCGACGGAAGCGCGCTTCACCTGCGACCAGACGCTGATTGGTGGCTTCGAGCTCGCCGATCTGGCTGCGCAGACGGGCCTGCGCCTGCTGGGCACGCTCGGTTGCCATCGCAAGCGCCTGCTGCGCGCGTTCGAGCGCATCGGGGCGCTGACCCAGAGCTTCATCGAGCTTGGGCATGCGCACAGTGGCATTCGATGAAGCCGCCGCATCGGCAACCTTGACCAGGAGCTCATCGAGCACCTTGGCGAGGGATTCCGGCTGTTCGGTGCGGGCGAGGAACCGTTGCGCGCCGAGCTCGAGCGCGAAACGCTCGTACTTGGGATCGTCGTGACGGCGCGTGTAGAAGATGAAGGGTACGGCCTGAAGCTTCTCGTCCTGCTTCCATTTGCGGCAGAGCGCGAAGCCGTCCATGCGGGGCAAGACGATATCGGAGACGACGGCATGCGGAGGTTCGCGCCGGGCAGCATCGAGCGCTTCCAGACCGTTGCTCGCTTTGACGATGCGATGGCCGTGCGGCGCCAGCAATTTTTCGAGCGCCGCCTGCTCCGACTCGCGCTCGTATGCAACCAGAATCACACCCATGCCGAACTCCTGCCTGGCCGCGATCAAGCGGCGCCGGCACCGGACCCCACGCCTGATACCGGCACAGAAGTATGCCCAGTAAGTACTTGATTGGCACGGTCCGCCAGTTCCGGAAGCTCGGAACAGAGACGTAGAGCACACAAGCGCAGCCCAGGCGGAAACGTGACGGACAGCGCTGGTCGAAAGAACGCCCGACGGGCGAGCGTGCCGCCTACTCGAGCGTGCGATTCACCTTCATCCAGTACTGGCCCAGCGTGGAGACCTGTTCGGTGAATTGTTTGAAATCGACCGGCTTCACGATGTAGCTGTTCGCATGCTTTTCGTAGCTGCGGATCATGTCCGACTCCTGGTCCGACGAAGACATGATGACGATCGGAATCGATCGTAGCTGGGGGTCCGCCTTGATACGCGCCAGTACATCCAGCCCGTCGATCTTCGGCATGTGCAGATCGAGCAACATCAGCCGGGGATTGCCCGCCGGACGAGTGGCGTACTCACCTTTGCGCATCAGGTAATCGAGCGCGGCTTCGCCATCCTGAACCCAAACGATATTGCGACTCACGCCGCCGAGCTGGAGCGCCCGAGTCGTGAGCTCCGCGTCTGTTGCATTGTCATCGGCCAGCAGTACGTAACCAGAATTCAGCATGAAACACCGGAAGAACCATGGGCCGCGGGTCCTGTGTCCCCGACCGAAGTAGTGGAAGAAATTCCCTGCTCAGGCCCGAGCCCCGGGTCGCGAGCTTCCGACCCGGAATGGGCCAGTGCAATCACGAACCCGTACTCGCGGGCAATTTCGCGTAAGTGTTCGAAGCGCCCGGACTGACCGCCGTGCCCTGCTTCCATGTTCGTATGCAGAATGACGGGGTGCGCATCGGTTTTCAGATCGCGCAGCCGCGCAACCCATTTCGCGGGCTCGTAATACTGGACCTGGCTATCCCATAGTCCCGTCGTCACCAGCAGCGGCGGATATGCCTGTGCACGCACGTTGTCGTATGGCGAGTACGACAGCATGTAGCGATAGTAGCGCTCCTCGTTCGGATTGCCCCATTCGTCGTACTCGAGGGTCGTCAGCGGAATGGACTCATCCAGCATCGTCGTCACGATATCGACGAACGGAACGTTCGCGACCGCGCCGCCATACAGCTCCGGCGCAGTATTGATGACGGCTCCGATCAACATTCCCCCCGCACTTCCGCCCGAGGCATAGACGCGTCCTTCGCGGGTGTAGTGACGGTCGATCAGAAAGCGCGTGACGTCGATGAAGTCGTTGAACGTGTTCCACTTGTTCAGCAGGCGTCCGCCGTCGTACCAGCGCCGACCGAGCTCCTGGCCGCCGCGGATATGCGCGAGCGCGTAGACAAAACCGCGATCGAGCAAGGAGAGCCGCGCCGAGCTGAAGGCCGGATCCATCGACAGCCCGTAAGCACCGTACGCGTACTGGAACAGCGGCGCTGAGCCATCGAGCAGCGTGTCCTTGCGATACACGATCGACACCGGGATCTTTTCGCCATCGCGCGCAGGCACCCACACGAATTCGCTCGTATAGCGCGACGCATCGAAGTCGCCGAGGACCGGTTCGCGTTTCAGCACCACACGTTCACCGGTGACGATGTCGTACTCGATCGTCGCAGCGGGCGATGTGAGCGAGGTGTAGGTGTAGCGCAGACGCGTGCTGTCGACCTCAGGATTCGAGCCGAGATGCATCGTGTAGGCAGGATCGTCTGCAACCAGATGCTGGGCGGGCCCGCCCCACCGCTGCACGCGGATCTTGCGCAGTCCCTCCGAACGTTCGCTCACCGCGATGAAATCGCGGAATGCTTCGAACTCATGAATGAACACTTCGGGATCGTGCGGCACGACATCCTGCCACCGCGCAGGATCTCCGTGCGTTCCGTGCGTGCGCTCGCTCGCCGCAATTTCAGGAACGGACACGACACGAAAGTTGGACGCCTGCCAGTTCGTGCGGACCAGGAATTGGTGATCGAGATGATCGATCTGATACTCGTGGTCTTCGACCCGCGTGGCGAAGACTCGAAATTCGAGCTTCTGATCGTCACTCGCGGCATAGCGCCATTCGGAGCTCGTCGTGCTTTCCGAGCCGATCAGCAGGAACCGCTCAGACTTGCTGCGCTCGAGTGCCAGACTGAAGCTCTCGTCGAGCTCCTCGTACACAGTGGTATCGGATTGCGCGGGCGTGCCCAGCAAGTGCCGCTTCACGCGGCGTCCGAGCAATGTGACCGGATCCTTCTCGATATACAGCAACGTACGGTTGTCGTCCGCCCAGACGATATCGCCCTCGACATTTTCGATGACATCGGCGAGCAACTCGCCCGTTACCAGATCCTTCACCCGCAGCTGATTCTGACGGCGCCCGACGACATCGACGGTGTATGCGAGCAATCGGTTGTCCGGACTGATCTCGTAGTTCGCCAGCTGGAAATACGGCAGGCCTTGCGCCATCGCATTGCAATCGAGCAGCACTTCCGCCTCGCTGCCTTCGCGATCGGCACGGCGCAGGTACACCGGATACTGACTGCCCGTTTCGTAACGCAGCCAGTACCAATAGCCGCGATAGCGCACCGGAACCGATGCATCGTCCTGTTTCAACCGGCCGATGATTTCCGCATACAACGCATCCATGAGCGGTCGCACGGGCGCGAGCACCGCCTCGGCATAGCGGTTCTCCGCTTCGAGATGGGACAGCACCGCCGGATCGGTCCGGGTGTCGTCGCGCAGCCAGTAATACGGATCCTCACGTGAGCCGTGCGGGGACGTGACGACATGCGCTCGGGAGTCGGGCTTCGGGGGCTGCACGTGTTTTTTCGCTTCTCCACCAGCAACAGGCCGGGACGCCTGCGGTTGTTATTGAATCAAGGCCGGGCCGATGCCGGTGAAGTCGGCTATATAGCCCGGCTCCTCCGTGGGCGTAAATCGTCAACTGTCCCCATTCCGATACCGTGAGATCGCCTGCATGGTGCGCGCGCACATCCTCGATAACGGCGCCCTGGCCCTCCGGGATCCGTATTGCAGGGCACGCGCCAGGACAGGAAAGCGCTGTCGTTGACCAGTGCACTGCGAACCCGGACAGCGAGTGCGATTTCTGGGGCGCAGTTCACGCGAGAATCACGAAAAAGGCAGATGCAGGTCTCAGTCACACAACTTTTCATAAGCAAGTATTGGAACCCTGCTAATCAGTCATGACCGGCAGGCGGCTGGGCCTTTGAAGTTGGACCTTTGCAGGGCGGGCCTCCGGAACGTCACAAGTTAAGAAAAACCCTCAGGAGTGGGTATGCCCAATGCGCAGCACGTACGCCCGTCGGGAGCGGGCGAGGAAGTGAACCTGGAAATCGATGACACTCAAAGCGCCCGCATCCTGGGCGAAGTTGAGGCTCATCAGACCCCGATCCTGGTGCTCAGCCGCGATGCGGCACTGGTGGAAACGGTCCGCAAAGCCATTCCTCGCGGCGGCGCCGTCACGACGGCACCTGACCTCGATCACGTAGCCGACCGCCTGCCTTCCCTGCGTCCCGGCGTACTCGTCGTCGATACGGCCAGCACTTCCGACGTCGCAGCGCTCGTAGCGCAGCTCACTCAGCATTTCCCCGAGCTGGTCGTGGTCGTCGCCGGCAAGCGCGAGGACAGCGCGGCTTTGATGCAGCTCACTGCCGCCGGCCGCATTTTCCGTTTCCTGCTGACGCCGCTGTCCCACGGTCAGACCCGCCTGGCGCTCGAAGCGGCCATCACCCAGCACCTCGATCTCACGGCTGCCTCACATCGTCAGAGTGCCGGCGGCACAAGCGACGGCGGCAACAAGAACTACGTCATGACCTACGGCGCGCTCGCGGCAGGTCTCCTGGTCGTGATCGGCGGCATCTGGTTCGGCATCAAGCAGTTCACCAAGCCCGAAGCGCCGACGCAGCCCCCTGCGACGGTGATCGCGCCACCGAGCGGAGTGCCCGAGAAGCCCGATCCCGTGCAGGCCGAGCTCGCGCTGGCGAAAGAAGCCTTCGATCAGGGCAAGTACCTGGAACCGGCCGGCGAAAGCGCGCTCGACTACTACCGCAGCGCGCTTGCGCTCGACGCTAACAATCAGGCTGCAAAGGACGGCATTCACGATGTCGTCGACAAGATCCTCTCGCGCGCCGAAGCGGCACTGACTGCCGAGAAGCTCGAAGAAGCGGTGCGCACCATCGAAACCGCCCGCAGTATCGATCCAACCTATCCGCGTCTGGGGTTCCTGGACACGCAAGTCACTCGCGAACGTGAGCGCCTGAAGCTCACCGTCGCCGCCGAAACAGGCACCCGGGTTCGCTCGCTGGTCGCCCAGGCGGCCGATCGCATGGAAAACGGCCGTCTGATCACGCCGGCCGGCTCCAGCGCACGCGAACCGCTGCTCGAGGCCCGCCGCCTCGACCCGACCGACCCGACCGTGGTGCAGGGCATTCGCGACCTGAGCAACCTGGTCATTGAAGAAGCCCGCAAGTCGCTCGCCGCCGGCAAGATCGAAGAAGCGCAGGCGTATGCGACCGCCGCCCGCAGCTTGGGCTCCGCCGGTGCAGCGCTGGCTGCAGTCGAACGCTCGCTTGCGGAGGCAACGCGCAGCGGAAGTGCCGCACGCGCTGCGCCAAGGCCGGCAGGCCCGAACACCGATGGCCTGGTCGCGGAAGTCCGCCAGCGCCTGGCCGACGGCAAGCTCATCGATCCGCCCGGCGGAAGTGCCAGGGATTCGCTCAGTGCACTGATCGCGCAGACGCCGAATCGACCTGAAGTCGAGGAGTTGTCGAAGGCGCTTTCGACCCGTCTGTTGAATTCCGGTAAGCAGGCCACTGCCGCCAAAGCCTTTGAACGCGCCGCCCAGCTGATCGCAGCCGCCCGCGAAATCGGCGCCAGGTACAACGAAGCGGCCATCGCTCAGGCCGAATCTGAGCTCTCCGCGGCCCGCGACCAGAGCGCGCAGCTCACCAACGTCGTGTCGGCGTCTTCGCTCAAGCGCACGCGTATGGTGAATCCGCAGTATCCGGAAGCTGCCCGCAAGAAAGGCATCGAAGGCTGGGTGGAGCTCGCCTTCACCGTATCGCTGAGCGGCTCAGTCGAGGACGTCGAAGTACGTAACTCGAGCCCTGCCGATGTGTTCGACGAAGCCGCGAAGCGCGCCGTGCGTCAGTGGCGGTTCGAGCCGGTGGTCCGCAACGGCCAGATCGTCCCGCAACGTGCCATGGTCCGCCTGCGCTTCACGCAGCAGGGACAGTAAGCGTCACACGCATCATGCGAACGAAAGCCCGGCGCTCGCCGGGCTTTCTTTTTTGGGCTCTCTGGAATTTGAAGAGTCTCCACGGGGGACACGGGGTTAAAACAAATCTGCTCTGAGTTGGGGCCGAGTCCAACATCCGAGTTCGACTCAGTCGAACGATTCCGATTTCACAGGGGGCGCAGAGTCTCCGCGACAGACAGCTGACCCTCTGAAACGGAAACCCCAGTCTCAGACCTTTGTGCTCTTTGTGCTCTTTGTGGTTACTCCGGTTCCGGTTCCAGGTTCCGGTTCCAGGTTCCGGCTCCCACTCCGACTCCGGTTACCGCCTCTTCCCGCCCCGCCCGCCGCCCGCTACCCTGCGCGCCTTTTTTCGCCCGCGCCCTCATGGCCGATCTCGCCGCGCCCACTGCTGTACCGACCTCGCTTCCTGCCCAACGGCTGGATGCGTCCGGTCGTGCGCGAGTGGATCTGCGTGCCATTCTGCTGCTGGCTGCGCCGTTTGCTGCGAACAGTGCGATCCAATCGGTCCTGAATCTCACCGATACCTGGTTCATCGGGCACATCTCGACTTCTGCACTCGCGGCGATTGCCGCCGTTCACTGGCCGGTGATCGTGTGCATCGCGCTGTTCGGCGGTGTCGGGCTCGCGGGGCAACCCATCGTCGCGCAGGCCACGGGGGCGAGGCGTTACACGCGAGCGTCACAGGCTGGATGGATTTCGTTGTGGTCGGTGCTGTTCGTCGCGCCGATCTTCATCGCGCTCGGGTTCGCCGGCCGCCAGCTGCTGCAGCCATTCGGACTCGCACCCGAGATCGAAGATCAGGCACTCGCGTTCTGGCAGCCGCGCATGTACGGCGCGCCGCTCGCGGTGGCGCTATGGGGCGTGCTCGGTTTCTTCAACGGCATCGGCCGACCGCAGATCACCTTCGCGATCGATGTGCTGGTCGCCGTGATGAATGCGCTGCTCAACACACTGTTCATCTTCAAATGGCACTGGGGCATCGAAGGAGCCGCGTGGGCGACCAACTGCGCACAGGCCTGCGGCGTGCTGGCGGCCTGTGCAGTATTCATGGGGCCGGGCATTCGCCGACGCTTCAGCTCGCATCTCACCTGGCGACTGCCGCTGAAGCGTCTGTATTCGCAATGGAAGCTCGGCTTCCCGATCGGGCTGCTGCTGGCAGCTGACATGCTCGGCTTCACGCTGTTCCAGCTGATGCAAGTGCGCCTGAGTCCTGTCGATGGTGCTGCTGCGCAAGTGACTATCATGCTGACCTCGATTGCGTTCATGCCCGCCGTCGGTATGGCGCTCGCCGGCACGACACTCGTCGGACAATCGATCGGCATGGGCCATCGCGAGTGGGCACGGAAAATCGGCAACAGCATCATCCTGCTGTGCATGACGTACATGGGAGTGATCGGCCTCGCACTGGGGCTGTTCTCGCCGTGGCTGCTGCCCGCGTTCGTCGCGAGCACCGATCCGCAGGCTGCGGAAGTCATTCGCATCGGCACTACGATCATGTGGATCGCAGCGGCGTATCAGTTGTTCGACGGACTGAATCTCGGTTCGAGCTTCTGTCTGCGTGGCGCGGGCGATGCCAACGTGCCTGCGATCCTGGTCATCGTGCTCTCGTGGTTTCTGTTCGTACCGCTCGCTCACATGCTGACGTTCGCACCCGGTCAAGGCTGGGTCGACGGACTGCCGCAGTTCGGCTGGGGCGCGATCGGCGGCTGGGCTGCGGCGGTGGTCTACATTGCGGCGCTTGGCGTCGCGATGTGGTTGCGGTGGCGCTCCGGCGCCTGGGAAAAAATCAAGTTACGCTGAATCATGACCCGACCTCATCGATTGATCTGCTTCATTGGCACTCGCACCGAGGTCGGCAAGACCTGGTGCGCCACCCGACTGTTGGCGCGTGCGCGCAAGAAAGGCCTGCGAGTCGCCGCGCGCAAACCCGTGCAGTCCTACGAGAACTCGCACATGAACACCGACGCCGCCGAGCTGGCCCGCGCCTCGCTCGAAGAAGAGAGGGATGTGTGCCTGCCGTTTCGAAGCTACGCAATCGCACTCGCACCGCCGATGGCGGCCGACGTGCTGCGCCGCGAACGGATTCTGCTCGATGACCTGATGGCCGAAATGCGCTGGCCCGACGCGATCGACATGGGCATCGTGGAGACCGTGGGCGGTCCGCGCTCACCGATCGCGCACGATGCCGACAGCGTCGATCTGGTCAGACGTCTGAATCCGGATCAGGTCGTTCTCGTCGTCGATGCAGGCCTGGGAGCCCTGAACGCAACGCGTCTGTCGCTCGCGGCGCTCGAACCCATGGAGACGATCGTGTTCCTGAATCGCTACGACGCGAACATCGAAAGTCATCGCCTGAACCGGCAATGGCTCATCGAACGCTATGCGGTGCGCGCAGTGACCACGGTCGACGAATTGCTCGAGCAGTTAGGCATATAGCGATGCTGAGAGCACCCGTTTCCGCTGCAACGGGATTCTCCAGCTGAGTCTGGCTACTTCCAGACATTGGCGTGTTCAGCGAAGTCCTCACGCTGAACATGCACGACACAGAAGCGCTGGCCCGCCGGCGCTTCCATGACACACCAGCGCGGGAACTGCGCGACGCGCTTTGCGCCGAGCTGCTCGAGCCGCCGCACCTCGGCCTCGATGTCGTCGGTTTCGATATCCAGATGCACGCGGCTCGCGTGATCGACACGCTGCACCTCGACCTTCAGTCCTTCCTCACCGGTGAGCAGCTCGCGATACTTCTCCGGGTCGCCTTCTTTCGCCAGCGGCCGTAGCGCATAGCCGAGAGCCGCACTCCAGAACTGCGCCGACCGCTCGAGGTCGTCCGTGTTGCAATCGATGATGAATCCGGCGAGTCGACTTTTGTGCATGGGGAAGTGAGGGCAGTGATGGAGGTGATGGAAGTGATGAGTGATGAGTGATGAGTGATGAGCAAGATGATGGCTTATCTCAGTCCGCCATCACCGGTCTCACTCCATCACTGTCATCACCTTCTCGGGCCGCGATAGAAGTGATGGCGGTGATGACGGTGATGAAAGTGATGGGTGATGATGCTCCGGTTCGCTTAGGACCGTCATCACCGTCATCACTCCATCACTGCTATCACTTCATCACTGGTGATGCCAGTGATAGCAGTGATGACCTGAGCGGCTTCGTTTCCGACGTTAACCCAGTGACCCCCGTGCTCCCCGTGGAGATCTTCTTTCTTCATTGAGTGATGAGTGATGATGCTCAGGTTCGCTTCGGACCGTCATCACTGTCATCACCTTACTTGTTCGTCATCACCTCACTTATTCGAATTCTCTCCCCGTCGCGCCTTGCTCATCGCATCGAGCATGTCGCGTACGTCATGGCGATCGAAGATCTCGCGCGTGTTCATCTCCACCTTGCGCTGCCAGTTCGGGTGTTCGAGGTACGTCCCAGGGACGTTGGTGGGAGAGGTCATACCGATCAGGTCTTCGATCTGAATCATTGCGAAGTTGGCGGAAGACAGGCCGAGGAATGCCTGGATCGCACGGGCGAGTGCGGAGGAATACTGCGGTAGTCCCTCCGAAGGTTGCCAGTGCCACAGGCCTTCGTTGACGAGCGCCTGCATCATCGCGGGAAGCTCGCGGGCGCGGCCCTCGTGGACTTCCTTGACGATCTTTTCGCTCGGATACAGATTCAGTCGTTCGCGCAGCTCGATGTCCTTGCTCTCCCACCAGCTGCGCAGCGTCGGCAGATCGTGCGTCGTGACGGTCGCGAGCGCCGTGCGCACGTAGTCGGACGGCTTCTTGAACGAACCGTCGCCGTGTTTCTCGAACAGCAACACCTTGTAATGGTTGAGCTGATAGCGCTCCATCCCCAGCCGCACTTCTTCCGGCACGGTGCCGAGATCCTCGCCGATCACATCGCAGCGGTTGCGCACGCTTTCCAGCGCTAGGATCGCGATCAGATCCTGTAGCGGGTAATGCACGTACGCGCCTTCAGCGGAAATTCTTCCCGCGGGCACCCACCACAGCCGACACAGCGTCATGACATGATCGAGCCGCAACGCGCCCACGCTGCGCATGTTGTTGCGGACCATGACGATGAACGGCTGGTACTCCTGTGCGCGCAGCTCGATCGGATTCTGCGGCGGAATTCCCCAATCCTGACCTTTGAGCGCGAGCTCGTCCGGCGGCGCTCCCACCGAGGCGCCCTGCAGATACAGGTGTCGATTGGACCAGGTTTCGGATCCCGCAGAGTTCGCACCCACTGCGACATCGCCGTACAGGCCCACGGACATGCCCGCAGCGCGCGAGAGCTGCTGCGCGGCATTCATCTGCTCCTCGGCGATCCATTGCAACCACAGGAAGTACTCGACTTCCTGTGCACGCTCCTTTGCGAAACGATTGACCAGAGAGGATTGCGGATCGCGATACTCCTCCGGCCAGCTCGGCCAGCCCCAGTACTGCGGCCCCTGCAAGCGAAAGTGAGCATCGAGCGCGTCATACACGGCGTGCAGCCGCAGCGGCTCGCCACGCGCTTCCACATATTTATGAAAGGCCTGTGCCCGCGCCGATGACTTCGCCAGATGCTCGGTGCGGAAGTGTTCGTACACCCTCCGCAGCACTTCGAACTTCACGCGCGCGACGCCCACGTAGTCGACATTGCGTGGCTCGCGCAGCCGTTGCAGCTCGCGCTGGAACTCCGGCTCCTCGACACGGCGACGCGCGGTTTCGCATTCGGCGAACTCGGGAATGTCCGGCACCGCAATGTACAGAACATTGAGGAACTGCCGGCTCGATGGGCTGTAGGGACTGATGTGCGCAGGATCCGCGGGCATCAACGCATGCAGCGGATTCAAGCCGATCAGACTGCAACCGAGCGGTGCCGCAAGCTCGATGAGCTCGCGCAGATCGCGAAAGTCGCCGATGCCCCAGTTGCGAGTGGATCGCAGCGAATACAGCTGCACCGCGATACCCCACAGCCGCCGTCCTGCTACGAGCGTGGGATTCTTGTAGGCCTGAGCGGGCGTCACGATCAGTCGCGTGTCGCCGGCAAGACCCGTATCGAGCAGCACCGATACCCGGTGATAACCGAGCGGCAGATCCGCAGGCAACGGCAGCGACACACGCTTGAAATTGCGCGCCTCCGCATTCGCCTTCGCCTGTACCTCGAGATCCCTCAGTCGCGCGACGCCCTGACGCTGCTGGCCATCCTCGAGTGTGATCGTCCACGAGACTTCCTTGGCACGCAGATCGGAAGGAATGGTCACAGAAAGCTGCGGCACCACCCCGCCGGGCACGACGAGCGTCGGCGGCAACGTGCGCATCCAGTGCGAAGTGTCGAAGGCGTGAATGGACTTCGCGATCGCATCGTCGCTTCCGGCATCGATACCCATCGCCTGCAGGATCGCGACACGACTCTCGCGCGACACCTCATGCAGCTCACCACGAAAATCGTGATAAGCCGACCCGATGCCATACAGCGTGGTCAGCTCGGTGAGTGGATCTTTCTTGGCCACTTCACGCATCTCCAGATAGCGGAGGTCAGAAACGGAACTCCACGGGGACCACGGGGAACACTGGGCAAGAATCCTCTCGGTGCGCTTAGCCGGTAACGCTCCTCACCCCGCGCTCCCCGTGTGCCCCGTGGAGACTCTTGTAATCAGGTCAACGAAAAACCACTGCGAACGCTCAGCGGCGCATCGCCGTCGGCGAGCAGGACGCACGAATGCGCTGCGACGACGCAGTTTTCGCCGGAGGCGATGCGGTTGCCGAGATCGTTCGCGCGCCAGCGTGCCGTATCGAAGACGATCTGCCAGACCGCGTTGGTGATCGGCGCTGGCAATCTGAAATCGATTGGCTGGTCGCTGGCATTGCAAAGAAACAGCAGATGTCCGTTCGGTGTTCCATGCGGATCGGTGAAAGCCTGGCCGATGAGCACGCCAATCGCACGCGCCTGTTCTTCGTGCCAGTCCGATGCGCTGAGCTCGTGACCGAGCGGATGTCGCCAGCTGACATCCTTGTGTTCGCGATCGACTTGGCGAGCGCCCTTGAGAAAGGTGTCGCGACGCAGACCCGGCGCCTGCCGTCTGAGTATCAGCAATTGACGCACGAAAGTGGTGAGCCAGCTGCGTCGCGCGGCCAGATCCCAATCGATCCAGCTGATCTCGTTGTCCTGGCAGTACGCGTTGTTGTTGCCTCGCTGGGTGCGTCCGAACTCATCGCCCGCCTGCAGCATCGGAATGCCTTGCGAGAGCAGCACGGTCGCAAGCAGGTTGCGTACCTGGCGCTCACGCAGCTCGACGACGTCGGCATCTTCAGTGGGACCTTCGATCCCGCAGTTCCAGCTCAGGTTGTGATTGTGTCCGTCACGGTTGTCTTCGAGATTCGCCTCGTTGTGTTTGTCGTTGTAGGCGGTCGCATCGAACAGCGTGAAGCCGTCGTGGCAGGCCACGTAGTTGACGCTCGAGGTCGGACGACGCCCGGTATTGCGGAACAGATCGCTGGACCCCGCGAACCGCTCGGCGAAGTTGCCGAGGATGCCGGGATTACCGCGCCAGAAGCCACGCATGGTGTCGCGATAGAGATCGTTCCATTCGGCCCATGCGGCCGGAAAGTGCCCCAGCTGGTAACCGTCGGGACCGACATCCCAGGGCTCTGCGATCAATTTGCAGTAGCGCAGCGACGGTTCGGCGGCGACGGCTTTGAAGAACGCGGAGTCGGTGCGGAAGCGACCGTTGTCGCGGCCGAGGACCGCGGCAAGATCGAAGCGGAAGCCATCGACGTGCATCTCTTCGACCCAGTAGCGCAGACAATCGATGATCATCGATCGTGTCACCGCATGCGCCATGCCGATCGTGTTGCCCGTGCCGGTACGGTTCACGTAGTTGCGCATGTTGGTGGGTTCGAGCTTGTAGTACGCGGCGTTATCGAACCCGCGCCAGCTCAGTGTCGGCCCTTGCCCATCGCCTTCTGCGGTGTGGTTGAACACCACATCGAGAATGACTTCGATGCCCGCGGCATGCATTGCCTTGACCATCGTCTTGAACTCGCTCACCGCATCGCGCACCGCATACTGCGGCGCGGGCGCGAACCAGGAGATCGAGTTGTAGCCCCAGTAGTTCACGAGCCCCTTCTCGACGAGGAAGCGCTCGGGGATGAACGCCTGCACCGGCAGCAGCTCGACTGCGGTGACACCGAGATGCTTGAGGTAATTGATCACTTCGGGATGGGCGAGCCCGAGATAGGTGCCGCGGTGCTGCTCGGGAATGCGTGGATGCAGCTTCGTGAAGCCTTTGACATGCAGCTCGTAGATCACCGAATCGCGCCAGGGCGTCGCAGGAGGCCGATCGCCCTCCCAATCGAACGCGGGGTCGACGACACGGCCCTTGTAGTTGTAGGCCGCACTGTCCTGCGTATCGGGTTGCTCAGCCGGTGTCTCCGTCGTCGCGACCGGTGCTTCCGGACGCACGCTTCCGAGCAGCGCGTCGTTCCAGGTGAAGGTGCCGCCGAGCGCGCGTGCATAGGGATCGAGCAACAGTTTCGCGGGGTTGTAGCGCAGTCCGTACTGCGGATCGAACGGGCCGTAAGCACGATATCCATAGTGCAGTCCCGCGCGGCCGTGCGGCGCGGGCAGAAAACCGTGCCATACGTTTTCGGTGCGCTCGGGCAACGCGAAGCGCGCGATTTCATGAACGCCTGACGCATCGAACAGACACAGTTCGATACGCGCCGCGCTGCCACCGTACACGGCAAAGTTGACGCCTTCAGCGGTCAGCGTCGCACCGAGCGGCTCGGGCGATCCTGCTTGGAGAGTGACGTTGGTGAAGTCGGTCGGTATCGCGGTCGAATCCATGGCGAAAAAATGAGCAAGTTCTTGGAAGGCCGAAAGAGCGACACCTTACACGGTTATGCGCGCAGGCAGTCAAGCGTGCGGAGCTGGTGCAATCCCTCAGATCTGCAGTGCCCAGACCATCATTGCCAGCGGCGGGACATCGATCTGGATTCGTGCCGGAAAATCCCGAAATCCCTCAGCGGCCGCATGAAGCTCCGTTTGCTTCGAATAGCCCGAACCGCCGAACGACTCCGCATCGCTGTCGGCGAGCTTCCTGTACGTGCCTGAGGCCGGCGCACCGAAGACATACCCGGGACGCGGCACCGGCGTCGCATTGAAGATGCACAGAAGGTGGGTGCCTTCCTCCGCGTGCACGCGCTTGCGAATGAACGCAAACACGCTCTCCTCGCGATTGTCGACTTCGAGCCAGCGAAATCCATTCCAGTCGTGCTCGCTTGCGTGCAGCTCCGGATACTCGCGATACAAGCGGTTCATCGCGCGGTTCCAGTCCTGCAACTGCCGATGCGAAGGATGCGCAAGCGCCGCCCACGCCAGATCCTCGTAATCGCGCCATTCGTGCCATTGGCCGAACTCGCCGCCCATGAACATGAGCTTCTTGCCCGGGTGAACCGTCTGATAGCCGATGAGCAGCCGATAGTTGGCGCGCTTGCGCCATTCATCGCCCGGCATCTTGTCGAGCAGCGAGCGTTTGCCATGCACGACTTCATCGTGCGACAGCGGCAGGATGAAATTCTCCGAGAACGCGTACATGAACGAGAAAGTGATCAGATTGTGCTCATGCCGGCGATACAGAGGATCGAGCGACATGTAGCGCAGCGTGTCGTTCATCCAGCCCATGTTCCATTTGAACCAGAATCCCAGACCGCCCAGGTGCGTCGGACGCGTGACGCCCGGAAAAGCGCTCGACTCCTCCGCCATGGTCACAACGCCTGGAAAATAATGGCCGATGGTCCAGTTGAGCTGTTTCAGGAATTCGATCGCTTCGAGATTCTCACGACCGCCATATTGATTGGGCAGCCACTCGCCCGGATTGCGTGCGTAATCCAGATAGAGCATCGAGGCCACGGCATCCACGCGCAGGCCATCGATGTGATATTCCTCGAGCCAGAACAGTGCGTTCGACACGAGAAAGTTGCGCACCTCGTGTCGCCCGTAATTGAAGATCTTCGTGCCCCATTCGACGTGCTCGCCGCGACGCGCATCCTGATGCTCGTAGAGATGAGTGCCATCGAATTCCGCGAGGCCATGGGCATCGCGCGGGAAATGCGCGGGCACCCAGTCCATGAACACGCCGATGCCCGCCTGATGGCAGCGATCGACGAATCGTTTGAAATCCCGAGGCGTGCCGTGACGCGCGGTGGGCGCGAAGTGCCCCAGCACCTGATAACCCCATGAACCGTCGAACGGATGCTCGGCCACGCCGATCAGCTCGATGTGGGTATAGCCGAGATCCTGCACATACGGAATCAACTGATCGGCAAGCTCATCCCAGGTGAGAAACGCAGGCTTGCGATGCCAGGAACGTCGCCACGAGCCGGGATGCACTTCATAGATCGCGATCGGCTCGCGGGTCGGATTGGCCGTCGCACGCTTCGCCATCCATTCGCCGTCGCTCCATTCGTAGCCGCTCAGGTCCGCAACGATCGATGCGTTGTCCGGGCGCAGCTGCATCTGAAATCCATACGGGTCGGATTTCAGTACCGGATGATCGTGAATCGTGCGGACCTCGTATTTATAGAGTGCGCCGGGCCCCAGATCCGGGATGAACAACTGCCATACGCCCGACGCACCGATGCGCTGCATGCGATGCGACTGGCCGGACCACGCGTTGAAATCGCCTACAACACTGACTGCGCGCGCGTTCGGCGCCCACACCGCAAAGCGCGTGCCCCTGACCCCGTCGACTTCGTCGAGGTGCGCACCGAGCTTGCGATAAATGTAGTGGTGATTGCCTTCGCCGAAGAGATGAAGATCGAGATCGGAAATCGACATGGGCTCTGGGTCGCAGTCTGTGGCTGTGGGGAGACAACGAAGGAAACGCCGTTTCCGGTTCCGCTCTGGCCACAGTCTACAGCCTGCCGCTTGCCGCCCAACGATCAGATCACCGGCTTGATGCCCCAGATGTTATCCGCGTACTCGCGGATACTGCGGTCGCTCGAGAATGGCCCCATGCTGAGCGCATTGATGATGGCTTGACGTGTCCAGGCGTCGGTGTCGCGGAAGAGCGCATCGACCCTGTCCTGCGCTGCGGCGTAGGACTCGTAATCCGCCAGCACCAGGAAATGCTCGCCGTCACTCATGAGCCGGTCGACGACCATGGTCGAGTCGGACAGGTTATCCGGGGTGAACAGCCCCGATTCGAGCGTCTGAATGGCCCGCTTCAGCTCGGGATTGCCGGCCACCACCTGCGCGGGCGAGTAGCCCAGGGCGCGCCGCGTGATCACCTCTTCGGCCGTCATGCCGAAGATGAAAATGTTCTCCTCGCCCACCGCATCGCGGATCTCGATGTTCGCGCCATCCAGCGTGCCGATGGTGAGCGCACCGTTGAGCGAGAGCTTCATGTTTCCCGTGCCCGAAGCCTCCATGCCAGCGGTGGAAATCTGCTGCGAAAGATCCGCAGCCGGCATGATCTCCTGTGCCAGGGACACGTCGTAATCGGGCAGGAAACAGAGCTTCAGCTTGTCGCCGACGCGCGGGTCGGAATTGATGACGCGCGCGACATTGTTGATGAGTTTGATCACGGCTTTCGCCATGCGATAACCGGGTGCAGCCTTGCCGGCGATGATCACCACGCGCGGCACGATATCGGGCGCTTCGTTGTTGATGATGCGCAGATAGCGCACCACGACGTACACCAGGTTCAGGAGCTGCCGCTTGTACTCGTGAATGCGCTTCACCTGCACATCGAACAGCGCATCGGGACTCACTTTCTCGTTCAGGAGCAGTTCGATCGTTTTCGCGAGCCGCACCTTGTTCTCGCGCTTGATCGCCAGAAAACGCTGCCGAAAGTCGGGATCGTCGACTGCCCATTTCAGGCGCTCGAGGTCTTCCAGATCGTTTTCCCACGCCGAGCCCAGCTTTTCGGTGATGAGTCCCGCAAGGCCGGGGTTCGCCTGCTTCAACCAGCGGCGCACGGCGATGCCATTGGTCACGTTCGTGAACCGGTCGGGCCACAGCTGCGCGAAATCCGCAAAGATGGTTTCGCGCATCAGCCGCGAATGCAGCTTCGCCACGCCGTTGACGCGATGGCTGCCGACGACCGACAGATACGCCATGCGCACACGGCGATCGCCGTCTTCGGCGATGAGCGACATGCGGCGGCGACGATCCATGTCGTTCGGATACTTGGCGCTGACTGCTTCGAGGAAATCGCGATTGATCTGATAGACGATCTGCAGATGGCGCGGCAACAGACGCTCGAAGAGCGATACCGGCCAGGTTTCCAGCGCTTCGGGCAGCAACGTGTGGTTGGTGTAGCCGCAGATGCGACGCGTCATCTGCCAGGCCCCGCTCCAGCCGATGTTGTACTCATCGACGAGCAGGCGCATGAGCTCGACGACCG
Organism: Pseudomonadota bacterium; assembly: GCA_023423935.1. Classification (GTDB taxonomy): domain Bacteria; phylum Pseudomonadota; class Gammaproteobacteria; order Steroidobacterales; family Steroidobacteraceae; genus Steroidobacter. Next base: position 206,688 of record JAFAEQ010000033.1, read on the forward strand.
TGAGCGCCGGATGCGTATCGTTCAACTGGATGGCAATGGCACGATCGAGCTCGCCGATGCCGCGTCCGTCGGCGAGATGCTGCGCGATCATGTCCTGGAGCGATGCGCTCACGCAGAAATACTGCTGCCGGAACCGCAGCTCCTTGCCCTGCGGCGTCGAATCGTCCGGATACAGCACGCGCGAGAGATTCTTCGCGTCCACCTGTTCGGCGACCGCGGCCGCATAGTTGCCCGCGTTGAAATCTTCGATGCGAAACGGCGTGACGGCCCGCCCCGACCACAGCCGCAGATGATTCACCGTGGGGCTGCGATTGCCGGGAATTAGCAGGTCATAAGCGACGGCCCAGACATCGTGGGTATCGACCCATTCGTTGAGGACACGGCCCTTCTCGTCGCGCACCGACCGGACGTTGCCACCGAAGCGCACGCGATAACGGATGCCACCGCGGCCGCTTTCCCAGAAATTGTGCATGCCGAGCCAGGAGCTCGCGACTTCGCGCTGCGCGCCGTCGCTGCCGATGACCTGCATGAAAATGCCGTAGTCGTAGCGAATGCCGTAGCCCGTCGCGGCATAGCCGAGCGTCGCGAGCGAATCCAGAAAACACGCCGCGAGACGACCCAGACCGCCGTTGCCGAGACCCGGATCCTCTTCTTCCGCCGCGATGTCTTCGAGGTTGTGTCCGAACGCCGCAAGCGTCTCGCGCACCTCATCGATCAAGCCATCGTCGAACGACGACAACGCATTGATCAGGCTGCGTCCGAGCAGAAACTCCATCGACAGATAACAGACACGTTTGACATGCGCCTGCGCAACGCGGGTACGCGTCGCAATCCACCGCTCCGCGAGCTCCTCGCGCACGGCAATCGACAGCGCATCGTAGAAATCACGACGTGTAGCCGAAGCAACAGACTTGCCGAGCGAGCGCTCGAGCCGATCGACGATGGCATCGCGAACGGCGCCGGGGCGAAGAGTGATGGAGGAGGGGAGAGAGGACATTTTTGAGGCCCTAGCTGCTAGCCACTAGTCTGCTAGCCAGAGATGAAAAGAGGAGAGAAGACATGAAGAAGGCTCTAGGGGCTAGGCTCTAGGCACTAGGAATGCCAGAGGCAGAAAGAAAAACGATGACCATAAAACATTCCATCTTTGAATCTGGCTAGGGCCTAGCGACTAGGGCCTAGCGACTAGGGCCTAGCACCAGGAGTGCTAGGTGCAGAGAGCAAGACGATGACTGACGGACACTGCATCTCTGAATCTGGCTAGGGCCTAGCGACTAGGGCCTAACACCAGGCGTGCCAGATCCAGAAAGCAGAACGATGACCATAAGACATTCCATCTTTGAGTCTGGCTGGGGCCTAGCGACTAGCCGGGCACCAGGAGTGCCAGATGCAGACTGCATCTCTGACATCTGGCTAGGGCCTAGCACCTAGGGCCTAGCACCTCATTTCACTCCCAGCACTTTCTCTTCGACGATGCGCCAGGAGCCGGATTCGCGGACGAGGACCAGTTGCTTGCGCAGGGAGTTCGTACCGAATTTCTGCACGAATGTGACCACGCGACGATCGGCGCCATCGGGTGTGACGCTGAGGCCTTCCACCATGGAGTCGGGCACTGGGCCGGTGGCGACCTGTTCACGACGCTGTTCCAGCCATTCGCGCGGGCCGGCGGCGTCGGTCGGCGCAGTGAAGCCGGTCGAATACAGCTCGATCACGGCGTCGGATTCGCGAGAGGCCCAGGCCTGCGCCCAGCTTGCGACGACTTCTTCGGGAGAGCGCGCGACTGTGCCGCTCGAACGGAAATAGGAAGGAGGTTGCGCGAGGCACCCACCGCCCGCCTTGCCGGCGGTGGTATTGGCTTTGGGAATGGTGAGTGCGGCCGAGCTGTCGGGCTGGCTGAAGCCATCCGGCACTTTGAGCGGCGCATCGCTCCGCGCCGACATATAGGGTTCCTTGAGATCGTCGCAGTTGCGCGCCGAGCCGCCGCAGGCGGACAGCGCTGACACGCAGATCGCAAGGCTTAGAAACGACATCCAGCGTCGATTGAGCAGCAGCATTGAGGGTGTTCTCGAAAGAAAGCAGCTGAAGAGTCATCCGCCCGCTCTTCGCGCCGGGGACACGGCAAGACTCAACTCAGCGTTCAGCTGAAAAAACCGCGTCCGAAGGCCCGCGGTTTGTGTCCGGCTACCGTACCGTGTCCGAACAGGCCAAGGCAAGGCGACAGTCCACGAGTTGCGCCTGTAGGACAGCGGCCAGGCGTCATCGTTCGCTGCCATGGTCGCGCCACATTTGCAGCACCCTTCCGGCACAATCGCGCGCCACGATCGAGCCATCGAGAGCTCGGCACGAGCGGGTGCGTATGTCATTTATAAGAACGGTGAACGAGCGGGTTCGCGCCGGGTGGCGCGCATTGGTCGGAGAAATCAGCTGGGTGCCGCCGCAATGGGTGCGGTCGAGCGCGGCCGGAGTGGGTCGCGGCTATGGTCAGGTCCGCGCCAATCCGCGCCGTTCGGCGTTGATAGCTGCGAGCGTGCTCGCGGTTGCGGTCGCAGGCGTGCTCGCCTGGCGCTGGTATGACGCGCAGCCCAAGCCCGTCGAAGTGGCCTTCGAAGTCGCCGCACCGTCAGTGACCTGCTATGCGTGCGAACCGCCCGGCAAGCCCGATGCGCTCGTCGTCAGCTTCGAATCGTCCGTCGCCCCGCTCGACCGGATCGGCCACGCCTTCGCGGCCGAACAGGCTCACCTCTCGGTGCGACCTGCGATCAAGGGCGAGTGGACCTGGGACGATGACAAGACGTTGAGGTTTCAGCCGCAGGCCGACTGGCCAGTGGGCACGGAGTACACGGTCACCTTCGATCGCAAGGGATTCGCCGCCTCGCACGTGCGACTGAAGAAGCAGCAGTTCGCTTTCACATCGCCCGCCTTCACCGCCTCGATCGCGGCGATCCAGTTTTACCAGGATCCCGTGGTGGCGGCAAACAAGAAGGTCGTGGCCACGATCGCGTTCTCGCATCCCGTCGATCCCGAGAGCTTCGAGAAGCGCGTCCAGCTGCGGATGTTCGATCGCGTTACAGACAAGATCGAAAAAGAGCTCACCGCGCCGTCGTTCACGGTGGTCTACGACAAGTTGAAGCTCAATGCCTATGTGCATTCGGCGCAGCTGCAGGTGCCGCCGAAGGCCGGTCGCCTGCAACTCTCGGTTGCGGCCGGCGTACAGTCCGCACGCGGCGGCGGCGTGACGAAGGATGCGTTACGCAGCGATGTCGAAGTCCCCGGGCTCAACAGCCTCAGGATCGCAAATCTTTCGCTCGACATTGCCCGCGACGAACGCAACGAGCCGAACCAGGTGCTGCTGGTCAGCACTTCGTTCGCCGTGGCCGAGCGCGACATGCCGGCCAAAGTGAATGCCTGGCTGTTGCCGCTGAAGCATCCCGACACGAAAGTGCAGGCGGACTTCGAGCGCTACAATCGCGGGCGGCCGTTCGCGTGGAATCATTCCAATTTCCGTCCTGAAGTGCTGACGGATGCGAATCGTCTCGAGCTCACGCAGATCCCCGGCGAGCTCGATCATTACGAGAATCACAGCTTCCGCCACACCGCAGACCCGGGTCGTCAGATCTATGTGCGCATCAGTGCCGGGCTGAAGTCGTTTGGCGGCTATGTGCTGGGCGATTCGCTCGAGCGCATCCTCTCCGTGCCGGAGTTTCCGCGCGAGCTCAGCATTCTGAGCAAGGGTGCGCTGTTATCGCTCTCCGGCGAGAAGACGATCTCGCTGTTCGCACGCAATGTGCCCGCCATGCGCATCGAAGTCGGCCGCTTGCTGCCGCGCCAGTTGCAGCATCTGGTGTCCCAGACCAGCGGCAGCTTCGAGACGCCGCAGTTCAACGGCTGGGCCTTCGACAGCGCGAACATCACCGAGCGCTTCGTGAAGATCCTGCCGCTCGCGCAAGTCGCACCCGGAAAGCCGCAGTACGAAGCGCTGGATCTGGGCGACTATCTCGACAACGACGGTGCGGATAAGCGCGGCATCTTCCTGCTGCGAGTACAGGCATGGGATCCAGGCACCAATGCGCCGCTCGATCATTCCGGTGAGAACTGGAACGATGCTCTTCATGGCACGCTCAACGATGCGCGACTGATCGTCGTAACCGATCTGGGCCTGGTCGTGAAGCGTGCGGTCGATGGATCGCAGGATGTGTTCGTGCAATCGATCGCGGACGGCACGCCGATCGCAGGAGCAACGATCGACATCATCGGCCGCAATGGTCTGCCTGTGCTCACGCAGACGACCGACGCCGACGGTCATGTGCGTTTTGCGGAACTGCGTAGCTTCAAGAACGAGCGTCAGCCGGTGCTCTATCTGGCAAAGCGCGGCGGCGACAGCTCGTTCATTCCATTGAGCGACGGTTGGGATTCGCGCGGCCGTGCACTGGATCTGTCGCGCTTCGATATCGGCGGCGTGCAGAGCAATGCCGATCGCGCCGCACTCTCCGCGTATTTGTTCTCCGATCGCGGCATCTATCGTCCCGGCGAGGAAATTCGCGCGGCGGCCCTCATTCGCAGCCAGGACTGGAGCCGAAGCATCGATGGCGTGCCCTTGCGCCTCGAGATCACCGATCCGCGCGGCGCACTGATCCGTCGCGAAACTTTCATGCCCGGCGCTGGCGGCTTCGGTGAGATTCGTCAGCCGACGCGCGAGACCTCGCCTACCGGCACGTACACGCTGTCGCTGTCGATCGTGCGGAACGATCATCACAGCGATCTGATCGGCTCGACCACGGTGCAAGTACGCGACTTCCAGCCCGACCGTCTGCGCATGAACGCCATGTTCTCTTCGCAGTCGTCCGACGGCTGGGTGTCGCCGGACGATCTCAGGGCACAGCTGCATCTCGAGAACTTGTTCGGCACGCCCGCTGAGAATCGGCGTGTGACCACGCGCATGACGCTGAGCCCGGTGCTCCCCTCGTTCCGCGCGTTCCCGGATTATCAGTTCTACGATCCGCAATACGCGCGGGAAGGGTTCAGTGAATCGCTGCCCGATGCGACGACGAACGCCGAAGGCAACGTCACGCTCGATCTGAATCTGCAGCGCTTCGCACGCGCCACCTATCGATTGCATCTGGTCGCGCAAGGGTTCGAGGCGGACGGCGGCCGCGGCGTCACGACCGAAGCGGCACAGCTCGTCTCCAGCATGAAATATCTCGTCGGCTACAAGGCCGATGGCGATCTCTCCTATCTGCGTCTCAATGCCCCGCGCCTGGTGAATCTGATCGCCATCGATCCGCAGGCCAAGCGAACCGCGGTCGAGAAACTGAAGCTCGCGCGGATCGAGGTGCGCTATGTGTCGGTGCTGATGCGTCAGCCGAACGGTACCTACAAGTACGAATCGCGCCGCAAGGAATCAGTGATCGACGAGTCGACACTCAACGTCCCCGCCAGCGGCCATGCGCTCAAGCTTGCAACCGATGCGCCCGGCACCTTCGCCTATGTGCTGCGCGATCCTGACGGTCAGCAGCTCGCACGCGTCGACTATCAAGTGGCAGGTGAAGGCAACGTCACACGCGCGCTAGAGAAGAACGCGGAGCTCGAGATTGCGTTGTCGAAGAAAGACTATGCGCCCGGAGAGGATGTGGAGCTCTCGATCCGCGCACCGTACGAAGGCGCAGGACTGATCACGATCGAACGTGAGCGCGTTTACGCGTGGCGCTGGTTCAAGACCAGCACCAACAGCACGGTGCAGAAGATCAAACTGCCCGCAGGACTCGAAGGCAATGCTTACGTGTCAGTGACGTTCGTGCGCGATCCGGGCTCCTCTGAGATCTACACCAGTCCGCTCTCGTACGGCGTGCAGCCGTTCTCGATCGATGTGGATGCGCGCCGCAATCCCATCACGGTCGAAACACCTTCGCTGGTGAAGCCGGGACAGCCGCTGAAACTGCGTTATCGCACGCAGACGCCTTCGCGCATCGTGCTGTTCGCGGTGGACGAAGGCATCCTGCAGGTCGCCGGGTACAAAACGCCCGATCCGCTGGGGTACTTCTTCCAGAAGCGTGCGCTCGAAGTCTCGACCTCGCAGATCCTGGATCTGATCCTGCCGGAGTTCCGTCATCTGGGACTGACCGCCGCGCCAGGCGGCGATGCCGAAGGACTGCTCGGCAAGCATCTGAATCCGTTCCGTCGTAAAGGCGAGAAGCCCGTCGCGTACTGGTCCGGAATTCTCGATGCCGATTCGACGCCACGTGAAGTCGAATACACAGTCCCCGACTATTTCAATGGCACGTTGCGGGTGATGGCCGTCGCGGTCGCGGACGATCGCGTCGGTGTGTTCGATGGGCGCACGCTCGTGCGCGGCGATTTCGTGTTGTCGCCGAACGCGCCGACCACGGTGACGCCGGGCGATGAATTCGATGTCTCGATCGGCATCTCTAACAATGTCGAGGGCTCCGGCACGAATGCGCAGATCGAAATAGCCCTGCAGACGGATCGCGGACTCGAAGTCATCGGCAATGCCGCACAGAAACTCACCATCGCCGAAGGCCGCGAAAGCTCGGCGCGCTTCAGGCTGCGCGCGCGTGACGAGCTCGGACCCAGCAATCTGCTGTTCACCGCATCCACGAACGGCGGCACCGGCAAGCGACAGATCGATCTCAGCATTCGTCCCGCCACGCCTTACATGACTCGACTCACGGCCGGTGTGCTGGAAAAGGGCGACAAGGAGGTTGCGATCGATCGCACGATGTATCCGCATCATCGCAAGCTCGAAACCGGCATGTCGGTGCTGCCGCTCCAGTTCGCGCATGGATTCGTGAGCTACCTGTCGAACTATCCGTACGCCTGCACCGAGCAGATCGTGAGCCAGGCGATGCCGGCGATCCTGCTCGCATCGCGGCCCGAGTTCGGCTATGTGCGCGGCCAGCCGGGCGCCGACATCGGCGCGCTGATCGGCGAGTTGCGTTCGCGACAGAACGATCAGGGCGCCTACCGACTCTGGCCGGGCAGCGATCAGATCGTCGAGTTCGTCTCGCTCTACGCGCAACATGTGCTGATGGAAGCCGGCGAGCACGGCCAACCGATTCCTGGCGATCTGCTCCAGAACGGCAACGACTATCTGCGCGCGATTGCAGTTCGCGATGGCGACAATCTCACGCAGGAGCGTCAGAGCGCCTATGCCTCCTATCTGCTCACCCGTCAGGGCCAGCGCATGACGGCGGAGATCGCCGCCCAGCGCAAGCGCTTGAACGAGCGGTATCGCGGTCAGTGGGAACAGGACATGACCGCGGGCTGGCTCGCGGCGGCATTGAAGCTCATGAAACAGGATCGCGAAGCCGAGCAGCTCATCTCCGCGATTCGTTTCGGCCGTGCCGAGAATGCCGAGCTCTACTACGATCCGATGACGCGAGATGCACTGCTGCTGTTCGTGACCGCGCGTCATTTCCCAGAGCGCCTGCGCGAGCTGCCGGCAGATGTCATGACGACACTCGCGCAGCGTGTGAGCGAGGGCTCCTACCAGTCGCTGTCCTCAGGCACGACCTTGCTGGCGCTCGATGCGTTCGCGGCATCCGCGCAGGGAGCGCAGCGCAACTTCTCCATCGCCGAGGTGCTGAAGAACAAGCAGGTCCGCGCGCTCAGCTTGCCGCAAGGCCTGTTCCCGAAGGTCGCATACAGCGATCAGGCAGCGGCATTGCGCTTCAGCAACAACAGCCCGCTCGCCTCGTATTACCTGATCGAACAGACAGGCTTCGATCGCGCCGCGCCCACCCAGGAGATCAAGCAGGGACTGGAAGTCATCCGCGAGTACACGGACGCGAAAGGCAAGCCGCTGTCACAGATCGCGATGGGCCAGGAAATCGACGTGCGCCTGAAGTTCCGCGGACTGAAGGACGAGTTCATTCCGAGCATCGCACTGGTCGATCTTCTGCCCGGCGGCTTCGAGCTCGTCGTGCCGCCACAGCGACTCGAGCCCGCTTTCACGGAAGCATCGATGTCGGACTCTGAGTATTCCTATGCCGGCAACGACGGCTACCAGGGCTGGCAATGCCAGATCTGCGTGTCCTCGAAAGCGCAGCTCGACTACGCCGACCTGCGTGAAGACCGCGTCGTGTTCTACGTCTCCGCTAACAAGGACGTGCAGGAAATCGTTTATCGCATCAAAGCCACGAACGTCGGCACCTACAACGTCCCACCCGCCTACGGCGAAGCCATGTACGACCGCAGCGTCGTCGCGCGATCGGTGGCGGGCAAGTTGAGTGTGGTAAGGCAGTAAGAACTGAGGCCGGCCGCAAAGACCGCATAAAAGATGACATAGCTATGGAGATCCTCACGAGTGAAGCTTGCCTCGGCCTTACACTCCCGGCGCGCAGTTTGTCTGGCTGTAACTCCGACATGAAGGCTTCTTCCCACAATCATTTTCTTTTTTGCGGTCCTTCGCGGCCGTGCTGCTTCTCGTCTTGGTTACTGAGCCGGCCGCAAGGACCGCATAAAAGATGGCATAGCTATGGAGATCCTTACGAGCGAAGCCCGCCTCGGCATAACACTCACTGGCGCGCAGTTGATCTGGCTGTAGTCCGACGTGAAAGGCTGTCATTTTCTTTTTTGCGGTCCTTCGCGGCCGTCCTCTTCTCGTCTTAAGTACTGAGCCAGCCGCAAAGACCGCATAAAGGATCACACAGATATGCAGTTCCTCACGAGTGAAGCTAAACCCTTCTGGGTGCGCAGTTGATCTGGCTGTAAGTTCGACGTGAAAGGCTTCCCACAGTCATTGTCTTTTTTGCGGTCCTTCGCGGCCGTCCTTCTTCTCGTCTTGGTGACTGAACCGACCGCAAAAGACCGCATAAAAGATGGCATATCTATGGAGCTCATCACGAGTGAAGCCCGCCTCGGCATAACACTTCTAGGTGCGCAGTTGATCTGGCTGTAACTCCGACGTGAACAGCTTCTTCCCACAGTCATTTTCTTTTTTGCGGTCCTTCGCGGCCGTCCTTCTTCTCGTCTTGGTTCTCGCATGCACCGTGCGGCTCTGGCCCAAGGAGCCGCTGGCGAACAAGATTCCTACGTCGACGGCGGTGTTCGATCGCAATGGGCGGTTGCTGCGGCTGACGCTTGCGGCGGATCAGCAGTATCGGTTGTGGACGCCGCTCGAAGACGTTGCGCCGGAGTTCGTGGAGGCGTTGTTGCTACACGAGGATCGGCATTTCTATTCGCACATCGGAGTGAATCCGGCAGCGCTGGTGCGTGCTGCGGCGACGACCTACACCGGTGGAACGCGCGTGGGCGGATCGACGATCACGATGCAGCTCGCGCGGCTCTACTACCGTCTCAACACCCGAAGCATTCCCGGCAAGCTTGCGCAGATCGCTCGCGCGCTGCAGCTCGAGGCGATGTATTCGAAGCGCGATCTGCTCGAGGCGCACATCAATCTCATGCCGTATGGCGGTAACGTGCAGGGCGTCGGCACTGCGAGCCAGATCTATTTCGGCAAGTCTGCAGCCAGGCTCGCCCTCGCAGAGTCATTGACGCTCGTCCTCGTCCCTCAGTCGCCCGCGCGACGTCATCCCATCGGCGATGAGCCGGATGATCTGCGTGCTGCACGCGAGCGGCTGTTCGTCCGCTGGCGCGAGCTTCATCCGGACGTCGAGGTGAGCAGCGATTACATCGCCCTGCCCTTGCGATACGCCAGGCGCAGCGAGTTGCCGTTCGCGGCACCGCATTTCGTGAATTACGTGTTGAGGGATAGGGAGCGCGGGATTCGGGACGCGACCCAGAATGAAGAGACGGGCCGAGAGCGAGCGGGTAAAGCGGGTTCTGCTTCTGCCCAAGCCCCACGCCGGCCCAACACGCTCGCCACCACGCTTGATCTTCCGCTGCAGCGTCTCACCGAACGGGTGATCGCGAACTACATTCGCGAGCAACGTCATCTCGGCATCCACAATGCGAGTGCATTGCTCGTCGATACGCGCGACATGGGCGTGCGTGCGATGGTGGGCTCTGCGGATTTCCATTCGGTGCCGATTCATGGCCAGGTGAACGGCACGCTCGCCAAGCGCTCGCCGGGATCAGCCCTGAAGCCGTTCATCTATGCGCTCGCGATCGATCAGGGACTGATTCATCCGCTCACAGTGCTGAAGGATGCGCCGACTGCCTTCGGCACCTACAGTCCCGAGAATTTCGACGGCCGTTTCGTGGGTCCCATTACAGCGACGGATGCGCTGATCCGTTCGCGCAACGTGCCAGCGGTGTCGCTGTTCGCGCAGCTTTCGCAGCCGAACTTTTATCAGTTCCTGCGCGGCGCCGGCGTCTCGCAGATGGCTTCGGAACGGCACTATGGACTCGCGCTCGCGCTGGGCGGAGGCGAAGTCACGATGGAAGAACTCGCAACGCTCTACGCAATGCTCGCCAATCGCGGACAGCTCGCCGCCTTGCGTCACCTCGAAGACGAGCCCGAGACCGCAGCGACTCGTGTGCTGTCGGAAGAAGCGAGCTTCATGGCGCTCGAGATGCTCAAGAGCGCGCCGCGACCGGACGATCCGTTCACGCGTAAACAGGATCGGCTGCGAGTGGCCTGGAAGACCGGAACCTCGTGGGGCTTTCGCGATGCGTGGACGGCGGGGGTCTTCGGTCCTTACGTGCTCATCGTGTGGGTCGGCAACTTCGACGGCTCGAGCAATCCGGCATTCGTCGGCGTACAGGCTGCGGCACCCTTGTTCTTTCGTTTGACGGATGCGATCACGCTCAGCGATCCGCATCTGAACGAACCGATCTTTCGCCAGCCGCCGCGCCTGGAGCGTGTCGAAGTGTGCAGCGCGTCCGGCGATCTGCCGAATGCGGAATGTCCGCAGACGAGCTCGACCTGGTATATCCCGGGCATATCGCCGATTCGAGTAAGCCAGATTCATCGACGCGTGTGGATCGATACGCGCACCGGCGCGCAGGCTTGCCCGCCCTACGATCCACAGTTCACACGCAGCGAGGTCTTCGAATACTGGCCGACGGATCTGCTGCAATTGTTCGCGCAGGCAGGCATGCCGCGACGACGTCCACCGGCAGCCGCAGAATGTCAGCGTGACGTTCCGAGCGGCACACCGCCGCGCATCACCTCACCGGTCACTGCATCCACCTATTCGATTCGTGCGACGCGCATCGGCGAAGAAACGATTCCGCTCGCAGCGAACGCCGACAGCGAAGTGCGGCGGCTGCACTGGTTCGTCGATGACACCTATGTCGGCACCGGTTCGCCGGGCGTCGCGATCGCCTGGACACCGCAGCGCTCGGGACGATTCATTACGCGAGCCGTGGATGACCGCGGTCGCGCCGACAGCCGGGAGCTGCGCGTGGAGGTCGTTCGGTAACGCGTGCGCTAACGCGCAGCGCGATCGTCATGACGCGTCGACCTCTCCGAAGACGATCTTTGTCGCGGAGATTCCTTCCCTCGCCATCCACGCATCTTCATCGCAAGCACACTAATCACGCCGGCACCGGAGGCGGTACTGGCCGCTGCGATCATCGCCGTCGTCACGCACATCGGACACATGGTCGATCTCCTTGAGAACCGAATGGGCTCGTTCCGACCCACAAGGGGCAGGAGCGCTCGTGATCCGAGCGCCCTACGCAGCCAGTCTCACCGTGCGCCGTACTCATCGTTGCGACGCCACCAGATGCCGCTTTCGTTGCGTCCGAGCGGCGCGCGATCGAGCCATTGATACATGCCCCAGAGTCCATCGACGCCCCGCGAGTACGTCGAATAGGTGTGATAGACGACGCCGTGATCGAGCACGAAGGCACTCAGGCCGGGGCGCTCGCGCAAGAAAGCCGCGCTGTCGGTGCCTGCGGTTGCAGCGATTTGGGCAACAGGCCCTTCCTCGGCCGGTCCTCGCAGCTCGGACGCGGTATCGTCCTGCATCGGCGGTTCACGTCGGAAGTTGTACTCGAGGCCATTGCGCTGCTGCTCTTCCGTGAAGGCAACGTTGAAGTCGTAGTTGAACTCGCTGCCGTGCGATGAAGCCCAGGGAAAACTCCAGCCCAACCGCTTCTTGTAGGCCTGCAACTTCGGCAAAGGTGCACGCGACACCGCCATCAGCATCACGTCGTGATTCGCCAGATGCACGGTCACGCCATTGAACCCATCGGCGATGGCCGAGCACGAAGGACACCCCGCCTTGTAATCGGGACCGAACATGAAGTGATAGACGAGCAGCTGCGAGCGGCCTGCGAACAGATCCGGCAAGCTCGCCTCGCCCTCGTCTGTGTCGAAGCGGTACTCCTTATCCACCCGCACCCACGGCAAGGCCTGGCGCTGTCGGGCCAGCTTGTCACTGCGCCGTGTCAGCTCCTTTTCGGCTTGCAGCAGCTTCATCCGCTCCGCGAGCCATTGTTCGCGTGTTCCAGTGGTGTGTGTCGGCATGGTCAGGTACTCCGTTGGTATGCTTCGGCACTTCCAGCGACGTGCAGGAAAGCGGCCGTTGCGCGACAGAGTAAGGACCGTGACCCGATCGGTGAGAGTGACAAATCTGGCGCGATTCGAGCGACGCCGTGAGCGCACTGGAGAGCCCGCATGGATTCGCTGATCAATGCGGCGGCACGCGCGCTCGCCTGCGGCGATCCGCTCGGCGCATTGAAGCGGATTGCGCTGCGCGATGACCCGCCCGCACTGGCCCTGCGCGGCATCGCGATGGCTCAGCTCGGCGATTTCACACGTGCGCGCGCACTCATGCGTCGGGCAGCCCGAGCTTTCGGCCCCAAAGAAGCGGTCGCACGCGCCCGTTGCGTCATCGCCGAAGTCGAGATCGCGCTCGCTGCTCGCGATCTCACTTGGCCTGCCCGATCCCTGAACGCCGCGATTGCAACGCTCGAAGCGCACGGCGATCGCATCAATGCGGCGCACGCACGCTATCTCGACTTGCGACGGCTGGTGCTGATCGGACGCTTGCAACAAGCCGAGGACACGCTCGCCGCACTCGATCCAGCGTCGCTACCCGCGGCCTTGCGCGCATTTCATGAACTCATCGTTGCAGGCATTGCTCTGCGGCATGTGCACACTGCCTCGGCCCGCAGGGCACTTGCGCGCGCGCATGCATCAGCCTCTCAGGCAGCGATTCCCGCACTGATGGCGGAGGTCGAGCAAGCGATGGCATCGCTCGAGCAGCCCGCGGCTCGTCTGTCGAAACGCAACGAAGAACGCACACTGAAGCTCGCCGAAGTGGAAACGGTGATGCGCTCGAACGCATTCATCGTCGATGCCTGTCGCCATGCGGTTCGCGCGAATGGATCGCTGGTGTCGCTCGCGAAACGCCCGGTTCTGTTCTCGCTCGTCCGCGCGCTCGCCCAAGCGTGGCCCGACGACGTGCCACGCGAGGAACTGATCCAAGGCGCCTTTCGTGTGCGAACTTCCGATGAGTCGTTCCGGGCACGGTTGCGCGTCGAGATCGGACGACTACGAAGCGCGCTGCGTTCGTTCGCCGAGGTGCGTGCGACTGCGCGCGGCTTCGTGCTCGATCCGCTCGATCGCACGGAAGTCGTCGTGCTCAGACCGCCCTTCGATGACGAGCACGCAGACGTACTCGCATTGCTGAGCGATGGCGAATCCTGGTCCAGCTCGGCGCTTGCACTGGCGCTCGCCGCAAGCCAGCGCAGCGTGCAGCGCGCGCTCGATAGCCTTGCAGCGGAAGGCAAGGTGCAATCGATCGGCCGCGGACGTGCGCGCCGTTGGTTGACGCCTCCGCTGCCCGGTTTCGCGACGACTTTGTTACTCCCGGCGCCGCTGCCGAATGAATAGGATGCAGCCCATGAAGAAATCGACAGCAGAGATCATTCGCGAAGACGGGCCATTCCCGGGAGTGCAAGGCGTGCACGGCGTTACCTATGACGGCGAGCACATCTGGTACGCCTCGGGCGACAAGCTCAATGCCGTCGATCCGCACAGCGGCCAGATCACGCGGTCCTTCGAGACGAACGCGGATGCGGGCACCGCGTTCGACGGCAAGCATCTGTTCCAGATCGCCGAGGATCGGATTCACAAGATCGATCCGCAGACAGGCAAAGTGCTTGCGACCATTCCCGCTCCCGGCAATGGCAGCGCCTCAGGTCTTACGTGGGCGGAAGGTGCGCTATGGGTGGGTGACTATCGCGGTCGCAAGATTCATCAGATCGATCCGCACACAGGCAAGGTGCTTCGCACGATCGAATCGAATCGCTTCGTCACGGGCGTGACCTGGGTCGATGGCGATTTGTGGCATGCGACATGGGAAGCGGATGAAAGCGAGCTGCGTCGCGTCGATCCGCAAAGCGGCGAAGTGCTGGAGAGTCTGACCATGCCAGCCGGTGCTTTCGTATCGGGCTTGGAATCCGACGGGGCCGATCGATTCTTCTGTGGCGGCGGACGCAGCGGCAAGCTGCGCACCGTGCGTCGGCCGAAGCCAACAAAAAAGGTTTAGCGCCGATTCGCGCGCTCACCGCCAGCAAGCTGCTCGGCGAGCGATTCGAGCTGCGGGAGCAACGGCCCCAGACGCTCTTCCAGATAATCGCGAATGGTATCCACCGTAATCTGGGTGCTGCGCTCGATCTCCATATTGATGCGCGCTCCCACCGCCTTCTCGCCGAAGGTCGTCATCCGCAGCGTTTCAGGAATCAGCCAGACCGTGAATGTGGATGCACGCTTGTCGACATGCGCCACCGTGAGACTCGCGCCGTTCAGCGCGATATAGCCTTTCGCAAACACATAGCGAATCCAGGGCGATGGCACGTGCAGCGTGAGCACGCGATTGTTCTCCGGCGTCTGCACCTCCGAGACTTGCACGACACAATCGACATGACCCGAGAGCGGATGCCCGCCGATCTCCGCGCCTTCGCGCGCGGCACGCTCGATGTTCACCCGACTTCCCTGTTCGAGCTCCCCCAGCGTCGTACGCGCAAGCGTCTCCTGCATCACATCGAAGGTCGCGAATCGTCCTTCGAACGACGTCACCGTCAGACACACACCATCCACCGACACACTAGCGCCGATCTCAAGTTCCTCCTCCGCCCCATGCGGCAGCTCGATGCGAAACGCAACGAGCCCAGGCAAGCGCTTGATGTCAGCGACGCGACCCAGACCTTTGACGATACCGGTGAACATGGAACAGGGGGGTGTCAGTAGCATTTCAATGAGGGTGGCTGAGAGCCTATCAGCCAACTGGTCTCTAGTCTGCTAGCCAGAGAGGAGGAAGGAGATCTCCACGGGGAACACCGGGTACACGGGGAAGGAATTTGTATTCAGCGGGCAGGTACTGGCTCTGCACTGAACCTTCTGCTGTGGGTTCGACTTCAGTCGAACATGTTTTTGTCAGGCTAAAGCCTGACCACAGCGTTCATGCTGGCCTGCTGGCTCTGCCTGAACCTTCTGTTGTGGGTTCGACCTCAGTCGAACATTCTTTATGTCAGGCTAAAGCCTGACCCACAGGCTGACGCGAGACTCGGCCTCCCCTTAGAGAGCCACCTCCTGCACCCCATCCCCCCGTGATCCCCGTGGAGACTCCTTAATCTCAGGGACTCTGGCTAGCAGACTAGAACCTAGTGGCTAGTTGACTGGCGGCCCGCGAACGCGTTGGCCGCCCGCTCATTCGATCCAAGCGAATGAGCGAGTAACCGCCTTCTGCCACGAGCTGTACAACCGCGCCCGCTGATCTTTCGGCATCGCGGGTTGCCAGACGTGATCGATGCCCCAGTTGCGCTTCAGATCGTCGACGTTCTTCCAGTAGCCGACCGCCAGGCCTGCTGCGTACGCGGCGCCAAGTGCCGTGGTTTCGATCACGCGTGGACGCACGACGGCCGCATCGAGCATGTCGGCCTGGAACTGCATCAGTAGTTCATTCACGACCATGCCGCCATCGACGCGCAGTTCTCTCAAACGAATGCCGCAGTCCTGCTCCATCGCCGCGAGCACATCGCGGGTTTGATACGCAGTCGCTTCGAGCGTGGCCCGGGCGATGTGTGCTTTGGTCGCGTAGCGCGTGAGGCCGGCGATCACGCCACGGGCATCGTCCTTCCAGTGCGGCGCATACAGGCCCGAGAACGCCGGCACGATGTACACATCGCCATTGTCATCGACGCTCGCCGCGAGCGATTCGATCTCCTCGCTGGAGCGAATCAGATTCAGGTTGTCGCGCAGCCATTGAACGAGCGCGCCCGAGATTGCAATGGATCCTTCCAGCGCGTAATGCGCTTTCGCAGTGCCGAGCTGATACGCGACGGTCGTCACCAATCCGCTCGTCGAAGCGACGGCCTTCTCACCCGTATTCATGAGCAGGAAACATCCCGTGCCGTACGTGTTCTTCGCCTCGCCCGGCGCAAAACAGGTCTGGCCCATGAGCGCAGCCTGCTGATCACCCAGGATGCCCGCGATCGGCACGCCTTTCAGTGGTCCAGCGGTGAACTCGCCATAGATCTCGCTCGAGGAGGCGATCTGCGGCAGCACCCGCGGCGGAATCCTGAACGTCCGCAGCAAGTCGTCATCCCACTGCAGCGAATGCAAGTTCATGAGCTGTGTGCGACTCGCGTTGGTCACATCGGTCACATGCACGCGATTCGCGAGATTCCACAGCAGCCACGTATCCACGGTGCCGAACAGCAGATCGCCAGATTCTGCGAGTTGTCGCGCCTGCGGCACGCGGTCGAGCAGCCAACGCAGTTTCAGACCACTGAAATAGCTGGCGAGCGGCAACCCCGTCTGCGCGCGAAAGCGATCCTTGCCGCCTTCCCCCGCGAAATACGCGACCAACGGATCCACCCGCGTGTCCTGCCAGACCAAGGCGTTGTGCAACGGCCGACCTGACCTCTTGTCCCAGATCACCGTCGTCTCGCGCTGATTGGTGATCCCGACCGCCGCGATGTCCTTCGCAACGATCTTCGCCTTCGCGAGCGCCTGCTCGATGACCTCGTGCGTGTTGCTCAGAATCTCATCCGGCGAATGCTCGACCCATCCCGGCTGCGGATAGATCTGCCGATGCTCCTTTTGCGCCACGGAGATCATCGTCCCCGACGCATCGAACACGATGAATCGCGTACTGGTCGTGCCCTGATCGATTGCGCCAACGAACATGGAGTTCAATTAGTAATGAGTAGTGAGTAATGAGCAATGAAACCCGGGAATGGCCAGAGAGTGGCTGCAAACCGAAGCCGAAGCAACTCCCTCACTGTCATCGCAAGATCACGATTCCCTCCTGGCTCCTCATTCCAAATTTCCTCATTACTCATTACTCATTACTCATTGCTAATTGCTCATTGCTCCGTCCGCTGCCCACCTCCCCGGCCCATAGATCATCACCATCAGGAGCATGAAGCCCCAGAGATAGTGCTGAGCGATCGCAGCTTCGAAGCCTTCCTTGAAGAGCACGTGTGCATACGAAACGACGGCAAGTACGTTGACGAGCTGCAAGCCGAGGGCGCTCAAGCGACCCATGAGACCCAGGATCAAGAGCACGGAAAAGTACAGCTCGCCGAAGGTGCCGAGCACCGCCGCAGCCCCCGGCGGGAGCAAGGGCACGTGGAATTCATCGCGGAACAGATACTGCGTCGTGTCCCAGTCAGTGATCTTGAGCCAGCCTGATTTCAGGAAAACCCAGCCAACGTACACCCGCGTCAGCAATGCAAAAGGGGCGGCCAGCCAGCTGAACGCTTCGCCAGCTTTGTTGACGCGAATGATCGTTTGCGCAATCGACATGAGGCACTCCGTTGACAAATCTCGCGCATGAGACCGTCGCCGATTCGTATTTATTTCACCCAGTCCCGCGGGGTGCCTTCCGGTCATGCTCATGTAATGATTGCGCAGCCAGACGGGTCTCATGCTTGAGAACGGCGCGACTACCGCACGTTCTGCCCGTCACCAACATTGCATCAAGAGGGAAACGATCATGAAAAACGCAACTAAAGCTACTGGCGCTGCCATTGCCACTGCGGCCGCGATGCTGTTCAACACCGTCGCCGTGACGGCCGTGCATGCAGAGGATGCAAAGGTCAAATGCGAAGGCGTGAATTCGTGTAAGGGCAAGTCCGCGTGCGCGACGGCGCAGAATTCCTGCCAGGGCCAGAACAGCTGCAAGGGACACGGCTATGTGATGCTGAGCAAGTCGGAATGCGATGCAGCGAAGGCCAAGATGCAGGCCGAGACCGAGAAGAAGTAATCACTGCGATCATCCGGGTCGGAGCGTTCCGACCCGGAAATCCTTCAGCGCACCTATGACCTCATCGCTCGGCTTCGGACTTGGATTGCGACCCGATCACTATCACGCAGTGCTCGAGGGCTCACCCGCGGTCGACTGGTTCGAGATCATCAGCGAGAACTACATGGTGCCGGGCGGCCGGCCCTTGTACTTCCTCGATCGCATCCGCGAGCGCTATCCGATGGCGATGCACGGCGTATCACTTTCGATCGGCACCACGGATGCGCTGAACTTCGACTATCTGCGCGAGCTCAAGGCCCTGGCGCAACGGGTCAGGCCTGCATGGATCTCGGATCATCTGTGCTGGACCGGCGTCGATGGCATCAATCTGCACGATTTGATGCCGCTGCCGTACACCGAAGAGGCACTGCGTCACGTCGCTCCGCGCGTGCGTCAGGTACAGGATTTCCTCGGGTGCCGCATCCTGCTCGAGAACGTATCGAGCTACGTCTCCTACCCTCATTCACGGATGCAGGAATGGGAATTCCTGGCGCACCTGACCGAGGAAGCGGACTGCGACCTGCTGCTCGACGTCAACAACATCTACGTCAGCAGCGTGAATCATGGCTTCGATGCGCTGGAGTTTCTGCACGGCGTTCCAGCACAACGCGTGCGTCAGATGCATCTCGCCGGCCACACGCGCCAGGGCGAATGCCTGGTCGACACGCACGACCAACCGGTCCCCGAAGAAGTCTGGAAGCTATTCACCGTAGCGTCGCAGCGCTTTCCCAACGTGGCCACGATGATCGAACGCGACGGCAATATTCCGGCGCTGGCCGAACTGGTTGCAGAACTCGACCATGCGAGAGCGATTGCAGGAAAGAAGAACGAACAGGCCGCTTGAAGAGGATTGGCAATTGACAATGGACCATTGACACGAACGAGAGCCAGCTCACTGCGCTCTGCCGTTGTCCATCGTCAATTATCCATTGTCCATTCTCACCAGGCTTCTTGCTTCTGATACTCCACCGCCGCGAGCACTTGCTGCGCGATCGGCTCGACGGGAACGTTCTCGCCCAACACTGCGAGCACGCCGTAAGGCGCTGGAGTGATCACCCCTTCGAATTTGCCTTCCTTGAATCGTCGCGGTTCTTTCACCGGCGCCTCATCACGCAGCAGCAGCACCGTGACCGGCCCCTGCTCGGTCTGCACGACGAAATGCGGGACGCGATGACCACGGACCACGCAGACCACGGCGTAGGAAACTCGGCCCATATCGGATTTGAGTTTGACCTGTGCATGCTCGAGCACTTCGGCCAGTTCGGCGTCGGTCACGACCTCCGACGTTCGCTGCAACGATCGCGCTTCATGCAGTACGTGCTCGACAGCAGCGGACGCCAGTGCGTCGCGCGGATAGCCGATCCAGAATACGGTGACGGCGATGGCGAGCATGACGCTCGCTGCCAGTCCCCATCGCATGAAGGGCCTCGGTTTCGCGACAGGTTTCTGGTCCGGCTGCATCGGCGAGGTCTCGATCGACAGCGCACGATGAATCAGCTCGTCCATCTGCTGCATCTGCGCGCGATAACGAGCACAGGCTTCGCACTCGGCCGCATGCGCCGCGATATCCGGCGCGTTCGAGTGCGGCTGGGCACCCACGATGCGACGGAATTCAAGGCAGTTCATCGGCATTACTCTCATCTACGGGCTCGCCGAACATCTTGCGGCGTAGCAGATGGCGCGCACGGTACAGGCGGGTCAGCACCGCAGGCACGCTGATCTCGAGCTGATTGGCAATCTCCTCGGTCGTGTAGCCGAACAGCACCTGCAGTACCAGCGGCTCGCGATAGTTCGTCTCGAGCTGCATCAGTGCAGCCCGCATTTCATCGACCTGGGAGCTGTCGTTCATTGCGAGCTGCTGACTTTCTGCCTCGACGATCGAGTCCAGATCCACGGTCTCGAGCCGCTTGCGCTCGAACGTTCGCGCGAGCTCGCGCCGCGCAATCGTGAGCAGCCAGGCTCGTGCGGACTTCTCGTCGCTGAGTGATCCGATCGAACGCCATGCACGCAGCCACGTCTCCTGCATCACGTCCTCGGCCAGCGACCGATTACGGCACAACCAGAACAGGAACCGGTACAGATCCGCCTTGTAAGGCAGACACAAGCGCTCGAACCGACCCCGATCGGCGCCGGGTTCGACAGCTTGCATCTCGATAGACCGGTCGGACGGGTGAGACATTACACAGAAGGACAGCCGCACTGGTCGCGCAGTGTAGACGAACTGCCCGGCCGGACGCGCTGTCCAGATTGCGCACGAATCGATGACCAGAAGCGAGAATTCCCGCGCCACAACTGCCGAACCAGTTGCCGATCTCTATCAAGAAAGTGCGCGAAAGCGCAGAGGCTGGCGAAGGACCGTGGTTCGCCGCTGTGGCGAGCGCTTCGCCTACTGTTCGCGTCGTGGAAGAACGAAAACCCGGCGAGCGTCGGGATCTTCGAGCTGCTCCTTCGAATAGCACGAGGCCAACGCTCCGTCGCGATGATCCAGCAGATCGGGCCGGCGTTCGATCATCGAGTCGAAGCTCTCATTGCGTGGCGAGCGCAATGTCATTTCCTCATTCAGCAGCACGAGATACGCCCAGGTCATGGTCTCGTGATACTTCGCCGCTGCGCCCACGGCCCGCACATAGTTCGCAAGGTCGCTGCGGAAACGCGCGGCTCCTTGTGGGAAGCCATCGCGCTGCAGATAGCGCCATGCGAGCGAGAGATGCTGGCGGTGCGAGAACTGCTCGGGCGGCAGGGTGCACGCCTGGAATTGAGCGACGATGTCATCCTCATCGGTCGAAGCCACGATCCTGCCCTCGCCTGGACTCGATCTGTATCCGCAACGGTATTCTGCCTGGGTCGCCCTGACCGGGTCGCCGAAAATATTCCCAGGACCGGCACGCTTCACAGTCGATGGATGAGCCAGGCCTCGGCAGGGAGTGTCGCCCGATCTCGAGTTTGTGCCCCGTGAACCCCGTGTTCCCCGCGGGAATCCCGGTTCTTATCGCTTCACGCCACGCAACGCGCGAGCAAAGCTGTCGGCACACATGGGCTCGGCGAAGTAATAACCCTGCAGCTCATCGCACCCGTTCTCCCGCAGGAATTCGAGCTGCTGTTCGTTCTCCACGCCTTCCGCGACGACCCGCAAGCCCAGGTTGTGTCCGAGCGCAATGATCGTGCGCACGATCGTGGCATCGTCGGCATCGGTGACGATGTCCTGCACGAACGAACGGTCGACCTTCAATCGATCGACAGGCAGCCGCTTGAGGTAGCTGAGGCTCGAATAGCCCGTGCCGAAGTCATCGAGCGCGATCTGCACGCCGAGCTCCCGAAGCTGGCCCAGTGCGGCAATGAACTGTTCGGCATCGTGCATCACGGCGCTCTCGGTGAGCTCGATCTCCAGATAGCGCGCCTCGAGTCCTGTGTCGTCGAGCACGTCGGCGACCGTCTGCACGAAATTTTCCTGACGGAACTGTCGCGCCGAGACATTTACCGAGATGACGAAGGGCTCGATGTCCGCATCCTGCCACGCCTTGTTCTGCGCACAGGCCGTTTGCAGTACCCATTTGCCGATCGGCGCGATCAGACCGATCTCTTCGGCGACAGGCACAAAGCGCGAGGGCGGTATGACCTCGTTTTCGGAGGTCTCCCAGCGGATGAGCGCTTCGACGCCCACGACGCGGCGCGTCTGCATATCTACGCGCGGTTGATAGTGCAGCTCG
Source organism: Pseudomonadota bacterium (assembly GCA_023423935.1). Lineage (GTDB taxonomy): Bacteria > Pseudomonadota > Gammaproteobacteria > Steroidobacterales > Steroidobacteraceae > Steroidobacter. The sequence goes on from JAFAEQ010000033.1 coordinate 228,577, forward strand.
AACTGCTGACGTTCGAGTGCGCGGCGCAGTTTGTTCTCCAGTTCCAGTCGTTGCGTGATCAGCTCATTGAGCTCGGCCGTGAAGAACTGGAAATTGTTGCGTCCCTTCTCCTTGGCACGGTACATCGCGGTGTCCGCATGCTTCAGCAGCATCTGGGCGTTATCGCCATCGTCCGGATACAAGGCGACGCCCATGCTGCAGGTCACGTTGAATTCACCCTGGCTGATCGTCCAGGGCTGGGCGATATCGCAGAGCATGCGCTCGAGCACGACTGCCACCGAATCGGGATCGCGCTGTCCGCCGATCAGCAGGACGAATTCGTCGCCGCCGAGCCGCGCAACGGTGTCGCTTTCGCGCACGCCCGCCTTGAGGCGCTCCGCCATCGCGCGCAGCAACTCATCGCCCACATGATGACCGAGGCTGTCGTTGATGTACTTGAAGCGATCGAGATCGACGAACACGACCGCAAGCCTCGTGCCGTAGTTCGAGGCGGCAAGGATCATCTGCTGCAGACGATCGTTCAGGAGCGAGCGATTGGCGAGACCCGTGAGCGTGTCGTAGTTGGCCTGCTGTTCGATGCGCGCCTGATACAGCTTGCGCTCGGTGATGTCTTCGACCGTGCCTTCGTAACACACCACCTGGCCATCGGGATTGTGGACCGCGCGCGCATTCTCCGAGATCCAGATGATCTCGCCGTCGCGACGGTAGATACGAGCTTCGAAGTTCGCCACGACGCCGCGACCCTTGATGAGCTGCATGAACTCGTCGCGTCGTGAAGGATCGACATAGAGCTGGCGGCGGATGTCCTTCACGTGGGCGATCAGCTGCGAGGGCGACTCGAAGCCGTAGATGCGGGCGAGCGCCGGATTGGCATCCAGGAACTGTCCGTCGAGCGTCGTGCGAAAGATACCTTCGATGGCGTTCTCGAACAGGTTGTAGTAGCGGCGCTCGGCCTCGCGCAGCGCCTGCAGCGATTCCTTGCGTTCCGTGATGTCCTGGACGATACCTTCGATTGCGATCAGTTGACCGTGCGCGTCGTAGACACCGGCGCCGCGCTCCCAGGCCCAGCGGATCTCGCCGTTCGCATGGAGGATGCGGTACTCGATATCGAATCGCTGGCGCAGTTCGAGACCGCGCGTAATGTCTGCGCGAACGCGCGCGCGATCGTCCGGATGCGTAATGGATTCGTATGAGACACGGTTGTCGAGCAGCAGATCGTCCGCGTCATAGCCTGTCAGCCGCCGGCAACCTTCGCTGATGAACTCCATCGCCCAGCTGCCATCGCCGCGACAGCGATAGATCATTCCATCCAGATTGCGCAGCAGGGTGCGCAGCATGCGGGCCGTATCGCCCGCGATCAGCGTCGACTCCCCGGCGCTGTGCGAATTGCTGGTCTGCGCGAGCAGATCCATCAGAAACCGACCGGAGGCCTCCACGGCCGATTCCGAAGTGCCTGTCCCTGTGACGGTCTGTCCGTGACCTGCGTCGAGCGAACTGAGTTGAGCTGATGACTTCATCCGGCGATGGGCTTCGCGCTACTACAGCTGGAGAGGCGGCTTGATATCAGCGCCGTGCGTTTCGGCGGCGGGCACTGATCACAGATTTACCCCATAGCACCAGGCAAGCTGAAAACTTTGCCTGGAACGTGAATTGACTGCGCCGGCGCACAAGCGCGGGGCGCAGGCTGCGCCATGACGACGCAGGTGTTGCGAGTACCGAGCGATCAGGGCTTCTTGTACGCCTGCCCTTCCTTGACCACCGCAACCACGTTCCGCAGACGCGTCACATCCTCGAGCGGATTGCCCTTCACGGCGATCACGTCGCCATACCGCCCGACCTCGATCGCGCCCACACGATCGCTCCAGTTCATGTACTTCGCCGCGACCGATGTGGCGGACTTGATCGCCTCCATCGGCGTCATCCCACGTTGAACCATGATGGGAAACTGACGCGCATTGAAACCATGCGGGTAGACGCCCGCATCGGTGCCATAGACGATCGGGACACCGGCTGCATGTGCGCGAGTGAATCCCTGCCGCTGCGCTTCCGTGGTTTCGAAGTTCTTGCGCAGGAACTCCTCGGGCCAGTGTTGCCGGCGACCTTCGGTGTCGATGTAATCGCCGTTGTAGACGTCCATCGACAGCGCGACATCGCGAGCCTTCGCAAGCGCGATGCCTTCGTCATCGATCAACGATGCATGCTCGATGGTATCGACGCCCGCGAGAATTGCTTCCTTGATCGAGCGTGCACCGTGCGCATGGGCGGCAACACGCTTTCCGGCAGCGTGAGCCACCTCGACGACGGCGCGAATTTCATCAGGCGTCATCTCCGGCTCACCCCACTACTGTCCGGGGAAAATTCATGCGAACAGGACAGTTTGTTGTGCATGGAAGCGGGATCTTTGTTCTCGCCAGCGCCGGTGTCGATGCAGTTCGAGATCAGGACGTGTGAAAAGCGTGGAACGTAGCTCGCTTAGGATTATCCACAGACTCTTCTTCAAGGCATGTTGGGTAGCGTGCAGCGCTACCATCAGGTAGGCGATCAAGGCGGGGAGGATCTGGATGCGTACAGCGTTCTCGCTCTTGCCCAAGAAGCGCTTGATACGCAGGTGCTGTTTGATCCACTTGAAGAACAGCTCGATCTGCCAGCGCGCGCGATAGCGCTCGGCAATGCTCAGG
>JAFAEQ010000039.1 GCA_023423935.1 Pseudomonadota bacterium
GCGGCAAGAGCTTCAATAACGAAGCAAAAGGACTTACTCTGAACATCGGTTGCGGCTCTTGTTGTTGAGTTGGCGCTCGGGTTAATGACCCAAAACACCTTGATCCGCAACCCCTTTTCTCACCTCACCAAATATTTTCCCCGGACAGTAGTGGGCGAAGGCCGGGGTCCAGGCCCTGTGACCAACTGGATTCGCCGGGAGATCCCGGCCTTCGCCAGGCCTTCGCCGGGATGACGACCAAAAGCAGCGCTCTCGAGTTCAGTCGTTACAGTCCACGTCGTTACAGTCCACCGGGAAGCGCGCTTCCGGACTCTCGGTGCAAACCGCTCTTGCCTTCTGCCCAACTTTCGTCGGGCCGAAGGCAAGTTGTTCAATAAGCGCAGAACGGGCTGACCGCGATACCGCCTCGCGTCACTTCGTTGCAGAAAGTGCCTGATCGAGATCACCGAGAATGTCCTCGATGTCTTCGATGCCGACTGACAAGCGGATCGCTTCAGGTGTGACGCCGACCTTGCGCTGCTCTTCCTCGGTGAGCTGCCGATGGGTCGTGGATGCAGGATGGCATGCGAGCGACTTCGCATCGCCGATGTTCACCAGACGCTTGAAGAGCTTCAGCGCGTCGTAGAACTTCACGCCCGCATCGAAGCCGCCCTTGACGCCGAAGGTGAGAATGCCGGCGGCGCGACCCTTCATATATTTCTGCGCGAGTGCGTGATGAGGATGATCCTTCAATCCGGCATAGCGCACCCACTCGACGGCCTTGTGCGATTGCAGGTGCTCGGCGACGCGCTGAGTGTTCTCGCAATGACGCTGCATGCGCAGCGGCAGGGTTTCCATGCCCTGCAGAAGCTGGAAGGCGTTGAAGGGCGACAGGGCCGAACCCGTATTGCGCAAAGGCACGGTGCGCGCACGACCGATGTAAGCCGCCGGTCCGAGCGCATCCACGTACACGACGCCGTGGTACGAAGCTTCCGGTTCGTTGAACATCGGATAACGATCCTTGTGCGTGGCCCACGGAAACTGTCCCGAGTCCACGATCAGGCCGCCGAGCGTCGTGCCGTGACCGCCGATGTACTTGGTGGCCGAGTGAACGACGATGTCGACGCCGTGCTCGAAGGGCTTCAGCAGCACGGGCGTGGCAACGGTGTTGTCTACGATCGTTGCGACGCCATGGCTTCGCGCCATCTTCGCGACCTCGGCGACATCCACGATATTGCCGGCCGGATTACCGATCGTTTCGAAAAACACTGCACGTGTTTTCTTGTCGATGAGCTTTTCGAGGTCAGCGGCCTTGTCGCTCGCTGCAAAACGCACCTCGATGCCGAGCTTCGGCAGCATGTGAGCGAACAGCGTGTACGTGCCACCGTAGAGCTGAGGGGTCGTCACGATGTTGTCGCCGGCCTCGGCCAGATTCACGATCGCATAGTGGATCGCGGCACTGCCCGCAGAAACCGCCAATGCGCCCACGCCGCCTTCGAGTAGTGCGATGCGCTTCTCGAGCACATCGCAGGTGGGATTCATGATGCGCGTATAGATGTTGCCCGGCACCGCGAGGTTGAACAGGTCCGCACCGTGCTGCGCACTGTCGAACTCGAACGCGACGTTCTGGTAGATCGGCACGGCGACAGCGTGACTGGTGGGTTCGGTTTCATAGCCGCCATGGATGGCGATCGTCTGGTCTTTCATGGATGTCCTCTCAAGATCGATGCTCGAATGACGCCGATGTCTGTGGGCTTCAGCGTTGAGCCCGCGATGCTCGCGCCGGCATTGCGCCCACGCAGCCAAGTCCCTGCCTCGTGACCGGAATAGAACCGGTCAGCGAGGGGGAGAGGGGACCATATCAAAGCGCCGCCACGTTTGCGCAGCCGTGTCCAGCCGCTGCGGCGCCCGAGGGCGAGGGATTGTCGAGCGGACCGAATCGAAGTGTGCGCAATCGAGCCGGAATCAGGCCCGCGGCCGACGCTCTCGTCGTATCCGCGCAGCCAATTCTTCGTCGGTGATGCCGAGCTCCGCCTCTTCGGCCTGATCGAGTCCGCCACCGAGGCCCGCTTCATCGCTGCCGACGATACGATCGAATCCTGTGTCGCCGCCAAGATGCACGTCGGACTGCGTCTCTACATCGGCGGTTTCGCGGGTCTCCTGAATCGCTTCATCCAGATCGAGGTCATGGCGGGGCTGACGTTCGCGCGTAGGCGAATTCTTCGGGTGTGAAGTCGTGCGATTTTCCATGGCGAATGTCCATTGCTGCTCTTGACAGGAGCAACGTCCGGGCCTGAGCGGTGTTCCTCTGCGTCAGGTTGCATGCGCACCGGCTGACACCTGCTGGCGCGAATGCGTGTCGAGAATAACGGTCCGTTTCGCCAGCCACGCCGTCTTCATTCACGACAACGCATTCCGGCGGCCGCCCCGTCGATGCCGGGCCCGCGACGAAGTACGATGGGCGCTCCTGGCTGTTCGAGGGGATGTTCATGTTCCGTCGCCTGATCGGTGTTCTCATCGCGGTGTCGTTCGTGAGTCTCGCGCATGCGGGGACGCCTTCGACGCCGCTTGCGGTCGGTGAGACCTTCACGATTGAATCGAAGGTGCTCGGGGAGTTGCGGCGTATCAATGTCTATGTGCCGCCAGGTTCGAGCGATGCGCGCCTGCCGGTGCTGTACATGCCCGATGGGGGTATCGCCGAAGATTTTCTGCATATCGCGGGCTTGCTCCAGGTCTCGGTCGGGAATGACACGGTCCGGCCGTTCGTGCTGGTGGGCATCGAGAACACGGAGCGTCGCCGCGATCTGACCGGGCCGACTCAGAACGACGAAGACAAGAAGATCGCCCCGCGAGTCGGCGGGTCGAGCGCGTTCCGGGAATTCATTCGCAAGGAGCTGATGCCGGAAATCGCCGCACGCTATCGCGTGACGCAGGAAAGCGCGATCGTGGGCGAATCGCTCGCGGGTCTGTTCGTGCTCGAGACCTTCCTGCTCGATCGCGATCTGTTCGACATCTATATCGCGGTCGATCCGAGTGTCTGGTGGAACGATGCGCGCCTCGTGCACAACGCAGCGGACTCCTTGCGCCGTCGGGCGAGCGGTGCCAAGTCGCTGTACTTCGTCAGCAGCGAAGAGAAGGAGACGGCGGCGATTCTCGAACAGCTTGCCGCAACCTTGCGCGCAAACTCCGCGGGAATCTCGTGGCACTATGAGCCCATGCCCACAGAAAAACACTCGACGATCTTTCATCCCGCGGCACTGAAGGCATTCAGGGCGATGTTGTCGAGCGCGAAACGGGAATGAGGCGTTCGCCCTCCACTGGCTGTCGACGTCGAGGAATCTCCGTGAACCGGAGGCTTTGCGGAGCGGGTCACGTTGGATAAGTTCGATCGCATTTTTCATCTGCACGCGATTCTGTCCTCGCGCCGCACGGCAATTCCGCCCGAGGATCTGATGGCGAAGCTCGAATGCTCGAAGGCGACGCTGCATCGAACGATCAATGCGCTGAAGGACTATCTCAATGCGCCCGTGATCTTCGATGGCGAGGCGGGCGGATATCGCTACGCGGGCGAATCCCAGGAAGGCGCCTATGAGCTGCCCGGATTGTGGTTCACGCCACGCGAATTACAGGCGCTCGCCCTGATGCAGCGGTTGTTGAAGGATGCGGGCGGAGGCTTGCTTCAGGAGCATCTCGGGCCGCTTGCCAAGCGGCTGGGCGAGATCACGAAGCATCAGCGTCTGAATCTCGGCGAAGCCGAAAGCCGCCTTCGTTTTCCGTCCATCGGTGCGCGGCCCACGGGGAAATTCTTCGATCTCGTGGCCTCCGCCACGCTGCAGCGACGGAAGCTGTGGATCGAGTATCACGCGCGCGGCGACGATCAACGCTCCGAACGAACGATCTCGCCGCAGCGTATCGCTCACTATCGCGAAACCTGGTATCTCGATGCCTGGGACGAATCGCGCAATGCGCTGCGCAGCTTCTCGATCGATCGCGTCCTTCGCGCCGTGACGCTCGATGAGCGCGCGTTCGATGTACCCGAGGCGGAGCTGGATGAGCACTTCGCATCGGCCTACGGCATCTTCGGCGGCAAAGCCGACAAGATCGCAACGCTGCGCTTTACGCCGGAGCGTTCGCGGTGGGTGGCGGATGAGAAGTGGCATCCGCAGCAGCAAGGGCAGTGGCTGGCCGATGGTCGCTACGAGCTGAGCATTCCCTATCAGAACTCGCGCGAGCTGGTGATGGACATTCTGCGTCACGGACCGAGTGTGGAAGTCGTCGTGCCGGTCACCTTGCGAGCGGAAGTCGAGGAGCAATTGCGCAAGGCGCTGACGCAATACCAGCGCTGAGAAGGGGCAGTCGGATTTCCAGCATGCGCGGATCTGCTTTGTGTCCCTTTGTGCTCTTTGTGGTTACTCCTGGATTCTTTTTCCTCAAGCAGTCTGAGACTGGGAACTCACCACAGGTGCGTGTGCAGGTCGTTGTTTGCCCTCGTTGCATGTGCCTGCCGGGATCACGATCATGCAAGCCATGCAGCCGACCACATTCGTACACGTTCTCAAGAGCGCCGCCGATCGCTGGCTCGAGCGCGAGGCCTTTCAGCACGCAGGGGCGCTGGCTTTCTGCACGCTGTTTTCGCTGGCGCCGCTGGTGATCATTCTGGTTGCGATAGTCGGAATCGTATTCGGTGAAGATGCGGCAAGCGGGCAGATCTCTGCGGCCATTACCGATCTGGTCGGAGCGCAAGCCGCCACGGCAGTCGAAGAGGCCGTGCGTCGATCGCGCCTGGAAGAAGCGGGCATGTTGCCGACCGTATTAGGGGTTGGTGCGCTCGTCTTCGGTGCGACGACGGTCTTCGCGCAGATGCAAAGCTCGCTGAATCAATTCTGGAGCGTCAGAGCCCAGCCGACACGTAGCGGCATTTTGAGGTTCATCACTGTGCGCCTGCTCTCGCTGAGCATGGTGCTGATCATCGGGTTTCTGATGCTCACCTCGTTCATCGTGAGCGTGGCGATTACCGGCATCCTCCAGCACGCGCAGGACTGGATACCGATTCCGCCGTTCGCAGTGGCGCTCATCGATCTGTCGCTGTCGCTGGGGGTGACGACGGTCCTGTTCGGCATGATCTTCAAGGTCTTGCCCGATGTGCATATCCAGTGGGGCGATGTGTGGCGGGGTGCTTTCGTCACTGCGATCCTGTTTGCGATCGGCAAGTACCTCATCTCGCTGTATCTCACGCACGTGGCGCCGGCCTCAACGTACGGCGCGGCGGGCTCGCTGGTTCTCGTATTGCTGTGGGTTTACTACTCGTCATTGATCCTGTTTTTCGGCACTTGTCTCACGATCGCTGCGATCGTGCAGGCCGGCCGACCCATCACGCCAAAAAAGACCGCGGTGCGTGTACGCGTGGTGATCGAAGAGCGCGACTCGGGACAGGCACGCGATCCGCGATGAGGCTGTCGTCCGGAAGCTGGCCTCCCGTCAGTTGCCATCAATCCTCGAACCGACTTGCGTTTCCCCGATCGCGTTCGTAGCTGTGTTTGACCGGAAAGGGCGGCAGCCATGATTCGCGCCGGATCGTCCACAGCTCATACGTCGGCGCGAATCGATCGGGTTCATCGAGCGCGCCCAGGTTGACCTCGATTTCGTCGCCGCTGCGCGAGAAAACCGACGAGCCGCACCGTGCGCAGAAGTATCGCCCACCGTAGTGATGTGGTTCGCCTTCGATCGTCACGGCCTCTTGCGGGAAGATCGCCGAGCTGTGAAAGAGCGCGCCGTGGAACTTGCGGCAGTCCAGGCAATGACAGATGCCGACGCGATAAGGCCGCCCTGTCGCCGTCACTCGCACATCGCCGCACAGGCAGCCGCCCGTAGCTCGTTCCATATCGCCGCTCCATGAAATATTCGCGTGGCAGACTGTTTACGGCAGCGCCACGCTTGTGGCAATCGGCTGCGGACTTTCGCGCAGAGCGCCTGATTGCGGCGCGACGTTCACGCTCATTCCGTCCTGGGTTCCGCCTCCATGATCCATCCTGCGGCGAGAGCGGCTTCGAGGAATTCGACGATCTCTGTCCGAAGCGCATGTCGATCGGAGTCGCGCGTCAGTTCGGACACGATCGCATGTCGATCGCGGGAACCGTCGCACAACTTCAGGACGGTCAGGGCCGGATGATTCAAGTGGATGCTGCGGCCCTCGCACACGAGCACGAAGGAGGCGTCCTGCGGACCGCCGTCGATGCGAACACCTGGCGAAAGGTGTATCGCGCGCAACGGCAGCGAAGCGTGAGGATGCCTCGTTCGCTTCGCGATTCGTCCGCCGCCGCGATGTCTCGACATGATCGGCTCTGCAGCCCGGCGCACCCTGGATAACGCAGGCAGAGAAGCAGATTGCATGCCAAGCAAATGGCAAGGGTTCATGCAGGCGGACGCTTGCCGCCGCACAGCGGAATACCGAGATGCTTGCAGCGCCGATAGAGCGTGTTGCGACTGACGCGAAGTTGCTGCGCCGCATGCGACATGTTGCCGCCCGAGGATTCGATTGCGCGCAGCACCTCGTCGCGGGCAGACAGGCTGCTTGCGGGCTTTGTAGGTTCCGGCATCGGGCGGCGCGCCTCGCAGTCGCGTAATTCGCTTGGCAGATCGCTCAGACGGACGACACCGCCTTCACAGATCGCAAGCGCGGTGCGAATGACGTTGCGCAGCTCGCGGACGTTGCCGGGCCAGCGATACGAGAGCAGTCGCTCGAACGCTTCCATCTCGATGGCCGCGGGACGGCCGTCGCTGGTTTCCCTGGCGAGAAATTCGCGGATGAGACGTTCCTTGTCCGTGCGGTCAGCGAGCGGAGGCAACTCGAGCGTGATGCCATTGAGCCTGTAGTAGAGATCTTCGCGGAAGAGACCGTCGGTGATCATCGCGCGCAGGTTGCGATGCGAGGCGCAGACCACTCGCAGATCGACCTTGACCGGCGCTTCCGTGCCGAGGGGCAGCACTTCCTCTTCTTCGAGTACGCGCAGCAACCGCGTCTGCAGGACCACTGGCATGTCGCCGATCTCATCGAGGAAGAGTGTGCCGCCCGAGGACTGCAGGATCTTGCCTTTCATGCCCTCGCGCCGCGCGCCCGTGAAAGCGCCGGATCGATAGCCGAAGAGCTCGCTTTCGATCAGTGATTCGGGAATGGCGGCACAATTCAGCGCCACGAACGGCATGGCGGCTCGATCGCTGGCTGCGTGCAGCGCGCGTGCGAACACTTCCTTGCCAGCGCCCGTCGGTCCCTGAATCATGACGGGAACCCGTAGCGAAGCAATGCGACGCGCGCTGCGAATATTGCGCAGCATCTGTGGGTCTTCGCCCGCCAGTTCCTCGAGCGTGAGCGATGCCTTGTGTGACTTCACCGGCGCAAAATGCATCACTTCGCCGCGATGCGTGCGCTGCGTGGGCAGGCTCGCGAGTCGCGCCGGACTCGAGCCGTGACTCACACTCGCGAAGAAACGACGGCCGAGCTGCACATCGCGCACGCATTGCAGCGACGCCGGTGCGTCCGCGGCAGGGTCGATCGTCTGGTCCTCGCGCAGATCGAAAATATCGTCCAGGCGCCGTCCGATCAGCGCCGCGCGACTCGGTGCTCCGAGCAGACGCAGGGTCGTGTCATCGACTGCGATGACGGTCGCGTCCTGCGAAAGCGCCATGGCGCCGTCATGCTGGAGATTCACGAACTCCGGTCGCGCATGGAAGCGGAATACGATGCCCTGTTCGAAATGCCGCAGAAACAGGCGCTTCTCGATCAGGCGCGCCGACATGTTGATGAGGGCCATCGTGTGTCGCAGGCCGGCTGTCGAGTCCTGCGGGTGCAGCGTCGAGGCATCGAGCACTGCAACCAACGATCCATCGGGCGTACAGATGGGCGAGCCAAAGCACGTAAGGCCGATGTGGCTCGAGCGATAGTGCTCGTTGCGTCGGATGATGATCGGCGCACGTTCGGCGATGCAGGTGCCGATTCCGTTCGTCCCTTCGCATTGCTCGCTCCAGTTCGAACCCGGGATCAATCCCGCATTGCGAAAGGTACTCGCGAGGCCCGCGTCGCATCTCTCATAGAGCACGATGCCCTCGGCGTCCGTGAGGATCAGCGCATGGCCGGACTCCGCGATGTACTCATGCAGCCAGTCGATCTCGGCGGAAGCGATGCGCAGCAGATCGCTGTGCCGCTCGCGACGTGCCGCCAGCGCCGGTGTGCCGATGACCAAGGGGCTATGGCGGCGTGCCGGATCGAGGGAATAGTCGATGGCACATCGGCGCCAGGATCCGAGGATCTTCGCGGCTACCTTCGGAGCCGGATCCGAACAGGTGCCCCGCACGAAATCCAGGACGGCGTTGGCATGTGAGGCGGCGGCGTCCACGGGCATCTCCATCCAACTATTGACGTATCAATGAGGCGCGACTGTACCACTGTGTCAGCTGTCGCGTGACAGCGTCCCTTACGTATGCCGTCGTGACACACCTTGCATCACGTCGGGGCCGAAGGCTTCGATAGGCCTGTAGGCGATCATCCGATTGCGCGTACGCCGCGGCAGTTACTTGCTGGCATACGCCTTGCTTCGTCGTGAATCCCCGCGCGAACCCGCCGGAGTTCTGGACTCAAGGAGTCGCCAGGGTCGTACCAGGGGTCGTGCTAAAGGAGGCATCGCCATGTTCACGCGAGCATTCGGGATCGGGGTCGCGGCGCTTGGGTTCTGCACAGCCGCAAACGCGGTCGAGATGACCGCAGGGGACTGGAAGTTCTCCGCCAGCGGTAACGTGAACGTCCACTACATCGGATCGAGTTGCGAGAGTGAGGCCACCTTGGGCGTTGTCGGCGGACTCGCGTGTCGCGCCGTGGGCGGCAACGATCACAGCTCTTCGATCAGCAACGGTTTGTTGCCCGCGGCGCTCGCGTTCTCGGTCGAAACGACGCAGAAGGGATACGACCTCGGCGTCACGTTCGGCTTCTATCCCGGCATCAGCACGAACGATGGCAGTCCGAATCTCCAGCAAGGCGCGATTCTGCTGAATACGGCGCTCGGAACGACGGGCCTCGACATCCGCCAGGTGTTCATGACGTTCGGTAACGATCGGATGGGGACATTCCTGCTCGGCCGCAATATCGGCCTGTTCGGCGCGGATGCCATCCTGAACGACATGACGTTGCCTGGCGTGGGAGCCGGTAACGGCAACTACGCGACACCGGCGAACACATCGCTAGGCTCGATCGGGCTGGGCTACATCTACACCGACTGGCTCGCGCAGATGAACTACACGACGCCCGACTTCAGCGGCTTCAAGCTGACCCTCGGTATCTTCGATCCGCTCGAACCGATCGTGCAGGAGGTTGCTGTACCGGAGAGCGCCCCCGGATATCACGGCAAGATCGCGTACACGCACGGCGAGATCTACCTGTCAGCGAGCTTCCTCTCGCAGAAGCACAACGGTCTGACGCCGGCGCAGGATTTCGACAGCTTCGGCTTCGATGTCGGCGGCAAGATCGGATTCGGCGGCGCCCAGATCATGGGCTACTACTACCATGGCAAAGGGATCGGCACGACCGCGTTGTTCAACCTGAGCGACGATCGCCTGGGTCACGAGCGCGACTCGGACGGATTCATCGCACAGATCACATACAAATTCGGTGACACGAAGGTCGGCGCCAACTATGGCCGCAGCAATCTGGACCTGGCCTCGGGTGAGCTGTCCTCGTTCCTTGTGAAGACCAACAAGAAGTACACCGTCGGTGTGTATCACTCCCTGACGGAGAACCTCACGCTGCTGGCCGAGTTCAGTGACATCAAAGCCGAGGCGCACAACGGTCAGGAGAACGACAGCAGCAACTTCAACGTCGGAGCGTATCTGTCGTTCTGATCAGCGCGATCTACGGAATGCGCTATCTACGTACTGGCAGCCGGCGCGTTCGCACAAGCACTGCAAAGCGAACGCGCCTGCGAAGGTTCAGTGTTCGAGTCCGCACTCGCGCGAGGCTTCCTTCTCCGTATCGCGATAGAGCTTCGCCATCGTGCGCGCGCGATCGGAGTCGCGGAACACCCCACCTCCTTCGCCGGGCAGACCTGAGTACCTCGAGAAGGTGCCGGCCTCGACGAATTCGTCGTACGCCATTTTGTTAGCGATGTGATCGATGACGCAGGCGCACTGGTACATGGACGCGAGTGTGTCTCCATGCGCTGCGATGCACTGTTCTACGTATTCAACGCGCGCAATCGTCGGATAGTCGTTAGCCGGATTCGGGTCCGCCGCAAATCCGGTGGAGCACACGGCGAGTGTGATGATGAGCATCGCGGCTGCGGGTCGATGGCATAGGCGTTGCATTGTCATGGGGAGCCTCACGATGAATGGTTCGTCACCAGATACAAATGGCGAGCCAGCCGAGCTTCGAGGAACGATCAATCGAGGAAACGCTGGGGGAATCCATATGAAACGTCGAAAGCTATCCATTGCGCTGTCGATAGCGGCAGCTGTGACCTTCAGTGCGGCGGCGCCCGGAGAGAACGGCCGCAACGTGGATCACTATATGGAGAATTCAGCCAACTGGGCGGCGCAGGCCGGTGACTACGCCAATCATCGCTATAGCAACCTGAAGCAGATCAACGCCGACAATGTCGAGGATCTGCAGGTCGCATGGACGATGTCGACCGGCGTGCTGCGCGGCCATGAAGGCTCGCCCCTCGTGATCGGCGACACGATGTATATCCACACGCCATTTCCCAACAACGTCTACGCGGTCAACCTGAAGGATCAGTCGTTCAAGTGGAAGTACGAGCCGAAGCAGGACCCATCGGTCATACCCGTGATGTGCTGCGACACGGTCAACCGCGGGCTCGCGTACGGCGACGGCAAAATCCTGCTGCAACAGGCGGACACCACACTCGTCGCGCTCGACATGAATACGGGAAAGGTGCTGTGGACTGCCAAGAACGGCGATCCGAAGATCGGCGAAACGAATACGAATGCGCCGCACGTGTTCAAGGACAAAGTCATCACGGGCATTTCCGGTGGCGAGTTCGGCGTGCGCGGCCGGCTCATCGCCTATGACCTCGCAACGGGCAAGCCAGCGTGGACCGCCTGGAGCACAGGTCCGGACCCGGACTTGCTGATCGATCCGAAGAAGACCGTGACCTGGACCAACGGCAAGCTCGCGCCGGTGGGTGCGAACTCTTCGATCAAGACCTGGCAGGGCGATCAATGGAAGCTGGGCGGCGGCACCACCTGGGGTTGGTACGCCTACGACCCGAAGCTCAATCTCGTCTATTACGGCACCGGAAATCCCGGAACCTGGAATCCGGCGCAACGGCCCGGCGACAACAGGTGGTCGATGACACTCTTCGCGCGTGATCTCGACACGGGCATGGCCAAGTGGGCGTATCAGATGACGCCGCACGACGAGTGGGACTTTGACGGGGTCAACGAAACCCTGCTGGTGGACCTCAACATGAAGGGCAAGACGGTGCCGGCGCTGGTGCACTTCGATCGCAACGGCTTCGGCTACACGCTCAATCGCGACACCGGCGAGTTGCTGGTCGCAGAAAAGTTCGATCCGAAAGTGAACTGGGCGACCAAGGTCGACATGAAGACGGGTCGCCCGATCGTCGATAAGAACTATTCGCCCGGCACCACAGGACCCGACGTCAATGTGAAGGACATCTGCCCGGCAGCGCTCGGATCGAAAGATCAGCAGCCGGCGAGCTACGACCGCAAGAGCGGGCTGGTCATGGTGCCGACGAATCACGTCTGCATGACCTACGAGCCCTTCGAGATCGAGTACACGGCGGGGCAGCCCTACGTGGGTGCAACGCTCACGATGTATCCGGCGCCGGGTAGTCATGGCGGCATGGGCAACTTCATCGCGTGGGATCCCGTGCAGGGCAAGATCGTCTGGTCCAAGCCCGAACAATTCTCCGTGTGGTCCGGCGCGCTCACTACTGCAGGTGATGTCGTGTTCTACGGCACGCTCGAGGGATATCTCAAAGCAGTGAGCCCGAAGGATGGCAAGGAGCTTTGGAAGTTCAAGACGCCCTCGGGAATCATCGGCAACGTGTTCACGTACGAGTACGACGGCAAACAGTACGTCGGTGTGTATTCCGGCATCGGCGGTTGGGCCGGCATCGGCATGGCCGCAGGTCTCACCGAATCAACTGCAGGCCTGGGCGCGGTGGGTGGCTATAAGGATCTCGCGAAGTACACGAACCTCGGCGGATCGCTGATCATCTTCGCTCTGCCCGATGACGCAACGCGTGCCGCGAAGGCGCAGGCGAAAAATCGCGCAGAGACGGCAAAGGCGGGCGACCGCTGAAAAGTTCATCCAGTCGTGAGGCGTATGCCGCGCGAAACGCGGCATACGCCGACTCGGGGGACATAGATGAAGTCCATTGCACTTGCATGTGCACTGATGCTGGCGATCGCGAGCCTCGGTGCAGCTGAAGAAGGCGCGAAACAGTCTTCGTCAGCGAACGCTCCCTACACGGTCAAGGATGGCACCAAGGTCGACGAGGCGACGCTCGCGGGTTGGAAAACCTGGCGAGCCCTTGCGTGCGAGCGTTGTCACGGGGCTGAGCAGGAGGGCCTGGTGGGACCTTCGCTCATCCAATCGATGAAGGTTCTCTCGAAGGAGGATTTTCACAACGTGATGATGAACGGGCGTCCCGAGAAGGGCATGCCGCCCTTCAACACGAGCGCAATGGTGATGAAAAACTGGGAAGGGCTGTACGCCTATCTGAAAGGCCGCTCGGATGGCCAGATTCAGCCGGGCCGCCTCACCGCGATCGATGCACCCTGAAGGACTCTCTGCGATGTCGATGCGCAACCCTTTCATGGTCGTGACGTTCGCAGCGTACGTGATCGGCGTGGGCTGGTGGTCAGGTGCAGCCGCGCAGGCACGATCAGACACTGTTCCCGACAAGCTCCTGCGCGTTTGCGCGGATCCTGACAATCTGCCGCTGTCGAACGACCGCGGCGAAGGTTACGAGAACAAGATTGCAGAGCGCCTTGCGCGCGATCTGGGGCGCACCCTCGAGTACACCTATTTTCCGCAGCGGATCGGCTTCGTCCGTAACACGTTGCGACGGCAGGATCCGCAGACGAAGCAGTACAAGTGCGACGTCATCATCGGCGTGCCGAAGGGATACGAGCTCACAGCGACGACGCGCCCGTACATGCGCTCGACCTATGCGCTGCTCTTCCGCCCTCGACTGGAGCTCGAGAATCTCGATACTGCCGAGGATCTGTTGAAGCTGCCGCACGACACGCTGCAAGCGCTGCACATCGGATTGTTCGCGCAGTCTCCCGGAGCGGATTGGCTGTTGCGCAATCAATTGCTGGATCACGCCGTGTTCTACGCCGCACAGAGCGGCGATCCGCACGAGACGCCAGCCACGGTCATCGCACGCGAATTGGGTGCAGGCAAGATCGATGCCGCCATCGTCTGGGGTCCGGTCGCAGCACATCTCGTGCGCAATCATTCGCAGCCCCCCGCGTGGCGCGCCGTGCCTTTCACGCCCGACAGTCAGATCCGCTTCGACTATGAGATCTCGATGGGCGTGCGCTTCGGCGAGAACGAGTGGAAGGCGATGCTCGATGACTGGATCGCCGCGCACGAACAGAACGTTCACGAAATCCTCGCCGCGTATCGAATCCCGCTGCTCGATGCCCAGGGCAACGTGAAAGCGAGCTTCGACTCGGGCGAGCGCGAACGCGAGAACGCCGTGGGTAAGCGCGTTCCGCTGCAGCTCGGCTCCGATGGAATCACTCCATGACACGGTATCACTCCAATACAGGGGCGAACGCATGAAGACACGCGCTGCAGTGGCGTACGCGGCCGGCAAGCCGCTCGAAGTGACCACCGTGGATCTGGAGGGGCCACGCGCCGGTGAGGTGCTGGTCGAGATCAAGGCTACCGGCATTTGCCACACGGATGAGTTCACGCGTTCGGGCGACGACCCGGAAGGACTCTTTCCGTCGATTCTCGGTCACGAAGGTGCGGGAATCATCGTCGACGTCGGCCCCGGCGTGACCTCGGTGCGCAAGGGCGATCATGTGATTCCTCTCTACACGCCCGAATGTCGTCAGTGCAAATCGTGTCTGTCGCGCAAGACGAATCTGTGTACGGCGATTCGCGCGACGCAGGGCAAGGGTGTGATGCCCGATGGCACCAGTCGCTTTTCGATTGGCGATGAAGTCATTCACCACTACATGGGCTGTTCGACGTTCTCCAACTTCACCGTGTTACCGGAGATCGCCGTCGCGAAGATCCGTGAAGACGCGCCTTTCGACAAGGTCTGCTACATCGGCTGCGGCGTGACGACCGGCGTAGGTGCCGTCATCAATACCGCGAAGGTCGAGCCCGGCGCGAATGTCGTCGTCTTCGGCTTGGGTGGTATCGGCCTGAATGTGATCCAGGGCGCAAGGCTCGTCGGTGCCAACAAGATCGTCGGTGTCGATCTGAATCCGCGTCGCAAGGAGCTCGCCGAAGATTTCGGCATGACTCATTTCGTCAATCCGAAGGAGGTCGGCAAGGATCTGGTCGCACACCTCGTCGAAGTGACGGACGGCGGCGCCGATTACAGCTTCGAGTGCATCGGCAACGTCGATGTAATGCGCCAGGCCCTCGAGTGCTGTCATCGAGGCTGGGGCGTGTCCGTCATCATCGGTGTCGCCGGCGCCGGCCAGGAAATCCGCACGCGACCGTTTCAGCTCGTCACGGGACGAGTCTGGAAAGGCTCGGCGTTCGGCGGTGCGCGCGGACGCACCGATGTGCCGAAGATCGTGGACTGGTACATGGACGGCAAGATCAGGATCGACGAGCTGATCACGCACACGATGCCGCTCGAGCAGATCAATGACGCATTCGATCTGATGCACAAGGGCGAATCGATCCGCAGCGTCGCCTTGTATTGACGCTGATCTCAAACGCGATTGAACGGGAGAAAACCATGGCAGCACTGTCAATTCATCCTTTGGTCGACAATGGAGTTCAACCAGGCACCTCCGATGTGAAGGAGCTGACGCTCACCTGCAAATGCAGCGACTCGCCCGTGACGGTGAAGATCAAGGGCGACGTCGCGTTCAATCACGTTTGCGGCTGCACGAAATGCTGGAAGCCTGCCGGTGCGTTGTTCTCGCTCGTTGCGGTCGTGCCGCGCGACAACCTCACCGTGACTGCGAATGCCCAGAAGCTGAAGGTCGTCGATCCATCCGCGGTCATTCAGCGTCACGCCTGTACCAAGTGCGGTGTCCACATGTACGGACGCATCGAGAACAGGGGGCATGCCTTCTACGGATTCGACTTCGTACATCCGGAGCTCGCGAAGGAAAGCGGCTGGGCAGCACCCGAGTTCGCCGCGTTCGTCTCCTCGATCATCGAGTCGGGGACCAATCCGAACGAGATGGGCGCCGTGCGTGCACGCCTCAAGGAGCTGAAGCTCGAGCCCTACGATTGTCTGTCGCCGCCGCTGATGGATCTGATCGCGGCGAATGCGGCCAAGGCGAAGGGCGTGCTCGCGGCCTGAGAGGCGGCGTTCGTCCTCAGCAGGGGCCTGTAAGGTCCGGGAAGGGAATCGATGAATCGATGTCGATCCCCTTCTCGGGGGGAACTCGCAGACGCCACATTAATACCGCACACATTCCTGAACGGCGGGCTCGAACACCGGGCCAGACTTGATATGCTCGGGACCGATTTGCGAGCTGTGTCGGATGCCTGCCGTGAAAGATCAGATCGATGCCATTCTGCAACGCCATGCCGCGCGGCCCGGGCCGTTACTGATCATCCTGCACGCGGTGCAGGATGAATTCGGCTACGTACCCGAAGAAGCGGTGCCGCTGATTGCCGAGGGCCTGAATCTCTCGCGCGCAGAAGTGCATGGAGTCGTGAGTTTCTATCACCACTTCCGGCGCGCGCCGGCTGGTCAACACGTGATCCACCTGTGCCGTGCCGAGGCGTGTCAGGCGATGAATGCGGATGCGCTCGCCGCGCACGCTCAGAGCCGCTTGAAGATCGGCTTTCACGAAACCACCGCCGATGGGCGTTTCACGCTCGAACCCATGTATTGCCTGGGAAATTGCGCCTGTTCTCCGGCGATGCTCATCGACAACGAGTTGCACGGGCGAGTCAGTCCCGAAAGCTTCGATGCACTCATCGCAGCGCACGAGAGTGAGTCATGAGCGTCCTCGTCTACGTTTCCAGGGATGCTGCGGCCCTTTCGGTCGGTGCCGACCGTGTGGCGCGATCGATCGCGCGCGAAGCGGCGGCGCGAGGTGTGGAGATCACCCTCAAGCGCAACGGCTCGCGCGGCATGTGCTGGCTCGAACCGCTGGTCGAAGTCGTCGTCGATGACGTGCGCTATGCCTACGGGCCTGTCACCGAGCGCGACGTCGCGTCGCTGTTCGATGCGGGGTTTCTCCGAAATGGCGCTCATCCTTTGAAGCTCGGTGCGACTGAGCAGATTCCCTATTTCGCCACTCAGCAACGTCTGACGTTCGCCCGCGTCGGCATCAATGAGCCGACGAGCCTCGAAGGCTATGTCGCACTCGGCGGGTACGCGGGTCTGCGCAATGCGCTGAACATGGCTCCAGCCGAGATCGTCCAGGCGGTCACTGACTCGGGCCTGCGCGGTCGCGGCGGTGCAGCGTTCCCGACGGGCATCAAATGGAAGACCGTGCTCGATGCACCGGCTGCGCAGAAGTACGTGACCTGCAACGCCGACGAAGGCGATTCGGGCACGTTCTCGGATCGCATGCTGATGGAGGGCGATCCTTACGCGCTGATCGAAGGCATGACGATCGCAGGCCTGGCGGTCGGCGCGACGCAGGGATTCATCTATCTGCGTATCGAATATCCCCACGCGTATCGCACCTTGATCGAGGCGATCGAGATTGCGCATCGCGCCGGATATCTCGGATCGGACATTCTGGGTTCGGGCCGGCGCTTCGATCTCGAGGTGCGGTTGGGTGCAGGCGCTTATATCTGCGGCGAAGAGACCTCCATGCTCGAAAGTCTCGAAGGCCGCCGCGGCGAAGTGCGCGTACGTCCGCCATTGCCTGCCGTGAAAGGACTCTTCGGTCAGCCGACGATCGTTAACAACGTGATTTCACTGGCTTCGGTACCGGTCATCCTGGAGAAGGGCGCCGGCTTCTACCGCGATTTCGGCGTTGGCCGCTCGCGCGGAACATTACCGTTGCAGCTTGCGGGGAACATCAAGCGTGGTGGCCTCGTCGAACGTGCATTCGGCCTGACTTTGCGTGAGCTGCTCTATGACTACGGCGGCGGGTCTGCCTCGGGGCGTCCGCTGCGCGCAGTGCAGATCGGCGGCCCTCTGGGCGCCTACGTGCCGGAGTCGCAGTTCGATGTGATGATCGACTATGAATCTCTGACGGGCATCGGAGCGTTGCTCGGACACGGTGGGATTGTGGCTTTCGATGACACCGTCGATATGGCCCGCATGGCGCGTTACGCCATGGAGTTCTGTGCGGTCGAGTCGTGCGGCAAGTGCACTCCGTGCCGGATCGGCTCGAAGCGCGGCGTCGAGGTGATCGATCGCATCCTGTACGGGATCGATCGCGAGCAGAACCTGGAGCTGCTCGATGAACTGTGCGAAACGATGGTCGAGGGTTCGCTCTGCGGTCTCGGTGGGATGACGCCGTTTCCGGTTCGCAGCGCCCTGCGGCATTTTCGCAGTGACTTTCTGAAACCTCCGGTGAGGTAAGAGACATGTATTCGCTCGATTACTACGACCGCGGCACGCCAGCGAGCGAAAGCACCGAGTCGGTCACTGTCGAAATCGACGGTCATACGCTCGAAGTCCCGGCCGGCATTTCGGTGATGCGTGCGGCTGCGCTCGCGCGCAAGCAGATCCCGAAACTCTGTGCGACGGACACGTTGAAGGCGTTCGGTTCGTGCCGGCTGTGTCTGGTGGAGATCGAAGGGCGAAAAGGCTATCCGGCTTCGTGCACGACTCAGGTCGCTGCAGGCATGAAGATCCGCACCGAGAGCGATGCGCTCTCGAGACTGCGACGCGGCGTCATGGAGCTGTATCTCTCCGATCACCCGGCGCGGGAAGTGAACGATGCGACGCCCGCGCGCACTGAATTCAAGGCGATGGCGCAAGCGGTCGGACTCACGCGCAACCGCTATGACACGAGCGCACGCGCCGAAGCGGCGCTGCCCATCGACGACAGCAATCCCTATTTCAGATTCGATTCGAACGCCTGCATCGTCTGTTCGCGCTGTGTGCGTGCCTGCGATGAAGTGCAGGGCACGTTCGCACTGACGGTTCAGGGCCGCGGCTTCGACTCGCGTGTGGTCGCAAGCCAGAACGAAACCTTCGTCGAATCCGAATGTGTATCGTGCGGTGCCTGCGTGGAGGCATGTCCCACCACGGCGCTGCAGGAGAAGAGCCTGATTGCCGGGCCGCCGCCCGAAAAGGCAGTCACCACGACGTGCGCGTACTGCGGTGTCGGCTGTTCCTTCAAGGCCGAAATGAACGGCGAAACTGTCGTGCGCATGGTGCCGAACCGGGAAGGCCATGCGAACCAGGGCCATGCCTGCGTCAAGGGCCGCTTCGCGTATGGCTATGCGACGCACCGGGACCGCGTGCTGAAGCCCATGATTCGCGCGCGCATCACGGATTCGTGGCGCGAGGTGAGCTGGGAAGAGGCGATCAGTTACGCGGCCAGCGAGTTCAAACGCATTCAGACGAAGTTCGGTCGCGACTCCGTCGGCGGCATCACCTCGTCACGCTGTACGAACGAAGAGGCGTACCTGGTCCAGAAGCTCGTTCGTGCTGCGTTCGGCAACAACAACGTCGACACCTGCGCGCGCGTATGTCATTCGCCCACCGGTTACGGGCTCAAGCACACGCTCGGCGAATCGGCCGGCACACAGGCATTCACCTCGGTCATGAAGTCCGATGTGGTCCTGCTGATCGGCGCGAATCCGACCGAAGGACATCCGGTGTTCGGCTCGCAGCTCAAGCGGCGTCTGCGACAGGGTGCGAAGCTCATCGTCGTCGATCCGCGCGAGATCGGGCTCGTACGCAGCCCGCATATCCAGGCGGATTACCACTTGCAGCTGCGTCCGGGCACGAACGTCGCGTTGTTGAATGCGATCGCACACGTCGTCGTCACGGAAGGGCTGACGCGCGACGCCTATATCGAAGAGCGATGCGAGCGTGCCTCCTACGAGAAGTGGAAGCAGTTCGTTGCGCATCCGGATCGTTCCCCAGAAGCCACTGCGGATATCACAGGTGTACCTGCCGAGACGGTGCGCGGTGCGGCGCGTCTGTATGCGGGTGCAGGCAATGGCGCGATCTACTACGGCCTCGGCGTGACCGAGCACAGCCAGGGCACCACCACCGTCATGTGCATCGCGAATCTTGCGATGGCGACCGGCAATATCGGTCGCGAAGGTGTGGGCGTGAACCCGCTGCGCGGTCAGAACAATGTGCAGGGTTCGTGCGACATGGGTTCGTTTCCGCACGAGCTCAGTGGCTATCGCCACATCTCCGATGACGCCGCGCGCGCGTTGTTCGAATCCGCGTGGCACGTGCGGCTGCAGCCCGAGCCGGGCCTGCGTATTCCGAACATGTTCGAGGCCGCGCTCGAGGGCAGCTTCAAGGGCATGTACATCCAGGGCGAGGACATGGCGCAGTCCGACCCGAATACGCAGCATGTGACCGCGGCGCTCGCGTCCATGGAATGTGTCGTCGTCCAGGATCTGTTCCTGAACGAAACCGCCAAGTACGCACACGTTTTCCTGCCGGGTTCGTCGTTCCTGGAGAAGGACGGAACGTTCACGAACGCGGAGCGGCGCATCTCGCGCGTGCGCAAGGTCATGACGCCGCTGGCGGGCTATCAGGACTGGGAAGTGACGCAGCTGTTGTCGAACGCGCTCGGCTATCCCATGAACTACGCTCATCCCTCGCAGATCATGGATGAGATCGCGGCGTTGACGCCGACGTTCACGGGGGTGACGTACGAGAAGCTCGATCGGCTCGGCAGCATCCAATGGCCGTGCAACAACGCGGCACCTGCGGGAACGCCGACGATGCACATCGATCATTTCGTGCGCGGCAAGGGCAAGTTCTTCGTCACCGAATACGTGCCGACGAAGGAGCGCACCTCCAGCCGCTTCCCGCTGATCCTCACGACCGGACGCGTGCTGTCGCAGTACAACGTCGGCGCGCAGACGCGTCGCACCGGTAATGTGGTGTGGCACGATCAGGATCGCCTGGAGATCCATCCGCACGACGCCGAAGCCCGTGGTATCGCGACCGACGACTGGGTGGGTGTGGCGAGCCGCGCGGGCGATACGGTGTTGCGTGCGCTCGTGACCGAACGAGTGCAGCCAGGCGTCGTCTACACGACGTTCCATTTCCCGGAGTCGGGCGCGAACGTGGTCACGACGGAGAACTCCGACTGGGCCACGAACTGTCCCGAGTACAAGGTGACGGCAGTCCAGGTCATCAAGGTCACTCAGCCTTCGTTGTGGCAGCAGCGATTCCGCGAGATCGCCGCACGTCAGCGTCGCGTCGAAACATAGATGTCCGCCAGCCCCGATACTCCGCTCGTGACCGGCCACTCGCCTGCGACCCTGCGCGAAGTCGAGGTCCAGCGGGAGCGGGGCGGAAGTATCGAGTGCACCACGGATCTGGTTGCCGAAGAGCGGCCGGTCGGGCTGCTCTATCACGGCATCCCGCATGTGGTGATGCTGGCATCGCCTGCGGATCTGGAAGATCTCGCCGTGGGGTTCACTCTGAGCGAAGGCATCGTCCCCGACCGGACGCATATTCGTTCCGCCGAGCTTGCGCCGAAGGATGGTTCGCTCAACGTCGATCTGCAGATCTCCGGCGAGAGTTTCTCGGCGCTGCTCAGACGGCGACGCAATCTCACGGGCCGCACGGGCTGTGGTCTGTGCGGTGTCGAAACCGTCGAAGACGCCATTCGCGATCCGCAGCCGGTCGGCACAGGCATTGCGATCACCGGCACCGAATTGCACGCGCAGCTCGAGAGCCTGAACACGCGACAGCCGATCAATGCAAAGACAGGCAGCGTGCATGCGGCTGCCTGGGCCGTGCCCGGACGCGGCATTCAGCTCGTGCGTGAAGATGTGGGTCGCCACAACGCGCTCGACAAAGTGATCGGAGCGCTTGCACGCGCACAGATCGACGCCCGTGAGGGCTACTTTCTCATCACGAGCCGCGCAAGTTTCGAGATGGTGCAGAAGACCGCGATGATGGGGGTGTCATTCCTCGCAGCCGTGTCGGCGCCGACGGCGCTCGCCATCGAGCTCGCGACGAATACCGGCATTACGCTCGTCGGATTTGCCCGCACCGATCGGCACGTGATCTACAGTCATCCACACCGTCTGCAACACTGAAGCCCATGGGCCCCACGCAACTCGTCACGATGGCCAACGACATCGCAGCTTTCTTCGTCGCAGAGAATGCGGCGGAGGCTGCGAGCAATATCGCTTCTCACCTCAAACGCTATTGGGATCCGCGCATGCGCAAGCAGATCGTCGCGCACCTGGGTAACGGCGGCGAGGGTCTGACGCCCGCCGCACGCGACGCCATCGAATTGCTTGCCGCGGATCAGGCGCGCGTCGTGAGCTGATGCGCAGCGATCCGGTGCACCTCGATGCGCAAGCGCGAGGGGTCGCGCCGGTCGCTGATGCGAGTAGCGAGGCGAGGTACACCCGCACCGCGATCGTGCTGCACTGGCTGATCGCGCTGTGTCTCTTCGCGCAGATCGGCCTTGGCTGGTATCTCGATGAGATTCCGCGCGGGACACCGGACCGGTCCTGGTTCGTCAATCTTCACAAGTCGACGGGCCTCACGCTGGGCTTGCTGATTCTGTTCCGGCTCTACTGGCGCCTGCGACACACGCCGCCGCCGTATCCAAGCTCGATGCCGCGATGGCAGCGGATCGCCGCGCACCTCAGTCACTGGCTGTTGTATGTCTGCATGATCGTGATGCCGCTGAGCGGCTACATCGCTTCCAACTTCAGCAAGTGGGGCGTGAAGTTGTTCAACGTCGTTGCGCTTCCGCCCTGGGGAAGCGACGACAGGAGCATCTACGCGTTCTTCAACGGCATGCATGTCATCACCTCCTATGTGCTGGTGGCGCTGATCATTGCGCATGTGCTGGGCGCCCTGAGTCACGCTCTGTCGCGCGACGGTCTGCTGCGACGGATCGGAATTGGAGTTGCGCGCAGCTTCTGAAGCGAACGCCGTCCAATCGCCTGATGTGCCGCGAGCGTCGGGCCGGCTACAGCGACTTGGCTTCGCTTGTAATCCCACGACTGCATCCCGCAATCGTCCCGGAGCGTGGAGTCTCGAGCATCGCAGATGTCGTCATGCTCAAGATCAAGAGTGGTCTGAACGCCGAACGCGCGACTCGAGACGCGTTTCTTCGATCCACCTAATACTTGATTGTTATCTCCAGTGGTGTCCTCACCGCGTGCCAGGCCGGCAGGCGCGAGCCTGCCTCTTTCGGGATAACGGGTTTAATGATTGGCGTGCGAGCGTCATTGCAAGAATCTTTGCCTGCCACCGCGATTGGGGCACGAGCAGGAGATCGAGATGTCAGCGCATGTACTGGTGGTCGATGACGACACCGAGGTTTGTGGCAGCATTCGCGACTACCTCGGGCAGCACGATTTTCGCGTAACCGCGGTGAACTCCGGCAAGCAGATGCTCGAGATGATCGGGCAGGAAGCCATCGATCTGCTGTTGCTCGAGCCGCGCCTGCGCGGTGGCGAGGGGATCGGACTCACCCGCAGCGTGCGCGAAACCTCGAAGCTGCCGATCGTCGTGCTCACCGGCCTGACCGAGGAAGCCGATCGCGTGATGGGGCTCGAGCTCGGAGCCGACGACTACGTCACCAAGCCTTTCTCGCCGCGCGAGCTTCTGGCGCGCATTCGTGCGGTGCTCAGGCGCTCGCAAGTCACGCTTGCCGCGACCGGTGTGGACCGTTCCGCGCGGGCGTTCCGCTTCGGCGGTTGGGAGCTCAACGTGCGCCTCCATCGTCTGACATCGCCGGCCGGAGCCCGCGTGCCGATCTCGCGCGGCGAGTTCAGTCTGCTGTGCGCGTTTCTGTCCTCGCCGCAGCGAATCCTGACCCGCGACCAGCTTCTCGATCTGTCCCGGCTGCACAGCACGGAGGTCTACGACCGATGCATCGACGTGCAGATCCTGCGGCTCCGACGCAAGATCGAGGTGGACGCCACCGAGCCGCAGTTCATCCGGACCGAGCGGGGAGTGGGTTACTACTTCGATGCCCCCGTCTCGATCGTGCGCTGAGGATCGGGGGCGCCCGATCCCGGCACACGTGGATCTGAGCGCCCCTCCCGAAAAAAATCTTCGAAGGGAGGGGTCCGACGTCCCCTGATTACCCTCTAATACGTCATAAGTCGGCTGTTGCAGACCGGCGGCTCGGGGCGTATGTCGAACAGATCATTGCTCTTGGGATGGCGGCAGCAGTGGAACCGGAGCCTGGTCCAGTTCCTGCGCCGGCGCGTACCCGCCTCGGTGGACATCGAGGATCTGGCGCAGGAAACCTACCTGCGGCTGTTGCGCGCCAAGGATCTGAGCGAAGTGCGCAACCCGCACGCGTATCTGCTGCGTGTTGCACGCCATGTGGCGCTCGAGTGGCGCGGCGAACAACAGCACGTGGTGTCCGGCATCGACATCGATGAGTCGATGCTGGTGGACGAAACGCCGCCCGAGCTCGAGCTGGATGCGCGGCTTGCGGAGCATCGGTTGGAAAAGATGCTCGCCGAAGTTTCGCCCATGATGCGAGCCGTGTTGATCCTGCGCATACGCGACGAGCGTTCCTGCGAGGAGATCGCACGCGAACTTCAGATCACTCTGCGTCAGGTACGACGCTATCTCGCGCGTGGCTATGAACGCCTGCGCGCCGCCATGGAGAACTCGTGGTGAGTCACAACAACGATTCTTCGCTTTCGATCCCCGAGCAGGCAGCCCAGTGGTGGGTGCTGCTGAACGACGAGCATGTCTCCGCGGCGGAGAAGAGCCAGTTCTGGGAATGGGTAGTGCGCTCGCCCGAGCGAGTGGAAGCCTATCTGCAGGTTGCGGGACTGCATTCGGCTCTGCGGTCTACGGATCTGCGATGGCCGACGACACCGGCCGATCAGTTGATTCGTGAAGCGCTGACAGCACCCGTAGACCCGATCCCGTTGCGAGAACAACGTGAGCGGCGCCCCACCATGCGATGGCAGCTGGGAATTGCCGCCTCCATGCTGATCGCCATCTGCGCCACCTGGCTCTCGTTGTCGCGTCCAGAACGCTTCGAAACGAAGGTGGGAGAACAGCGTTCGGTCGTGCTCGAGGATGGCTCGCGGGTCACGCTCAATACCGATTCGAGGATCGAGGTGCGCATTGGCGAGCGCGAGCGCAAGGTGCAACTGCTGCGCGGCCAGGCACTGTTCGAGGTGTCCAGGGACGCGGCGCGTCCGTTCTACGTGGATGCGGGCAGCAGCATTTTGCGCGTGGTCGGTACGCAGTTCGATGTGTATCGGCAGCAGGATCAGACCGTGGTCACGATCCTCGAAGGTCGTGTCGCCGTGCTCGGCCATATGAAGGACGACAGCGCGCAAGCGCCTATCCTCACGGCAGCGGACCGTATGACGGTGAGCAGGGACGGTGTGCGTCGCATCGAACGTGACACCGATATCGCTGCCGCGACTGCCTGGCTGCACGGCAGGTTGGTGTTCGAGCATCGCCCGCTCGGTGAGGTGGTGGCGGAGTTCAATCGCTACAACCTGCAGCGCATCCACATCCTCAGCCCCGAACTGAATGCCGAGGAGATCACCGGTACTTTCGGATCGAAGGACACCACGGCATTGGCGACGTTCATCGCCGGGATTCCGGGAGCTCGCGTCGCGTCGGATGGGGAAGGCGGATACGTCGTCACCATGGATCCGAAGGCAGCGAGCCTCCTGTGATGACGATGCACACCCGGGACAGCTGGGTGTGCAGATGCCAGGTCCCAATGTGGCAGGTCTCTTCGGAGGCCGGCGACAGAGATTGCAACAGGCCAAGGGTGAATAGCCGTGACATACGAAAAACTTCGCGTGCTCATCGCACATGACAACGATCTGGTGGCCGCCGGACTCGAGGCCGCGTTCCTCAAGGAGGAAGATTGCATCGCTCAGCGATGCCACCCGATAGATCTGCCGGCATCCGCGGTTTCGATGATGCCCGGCACCGTCATCGTCACCGACTACGAAGCAGGGATGCGCCTGTTGTCGCAACATGGTCGGCTGTGGCGCATCCTCATCGTGACCGACACCGACAGCGAGCTTGGCGTGCGTCGCGCAGTGGAGCTCGGCACGCGTGGCTATCTGCCCCTCAACGCATCCGTGAGTGCGGTCGTACGTGCCGTGCGCTGCATTCACGCCGGCGGCACGGCCATCGATCCGATGTTCATCTCGCGGATTGCGGTCAGCCTCGCTTCGCCCTCGCTCACCAATCGCGAGCTCGAGGTACTGCAGCTCATGATGGAAGGACTGTCGAACAAGGGCATTGCGCTGCGCCTGAAGCGCAGCGTCGGCACCGCCAAGTCTCACGTCAAAGCGATTCTCGGCAAGCTCGATGTCGCCACGCGTGTCGAGGCGGTCGCCGTGGCACAGCGCCGCGGACTGCTGCCGCGCAAGAGCATTGCGCCGTCGGCGGGCGCCTCGCGTCAGTCGCAACCAACCTGGGCCTTGCCGGCGACGGCACATCCGATGCGGCTGATGCTCAGCGCCGAGGATTGAACCATGGGTATCGCGACCGGGCTCGTGCACATCGTGAGCGTGGATGACCGAGTGCGCTGCGCCGTTGAAGCCATCATGGAATCGCTGGCTTTTCCATTCGCGAGCTTCGATTCGGCGGCGGAGTGCATGGCGTGCATGCAGGAGAGCGCTGCGGATTGCGTGATCCTCGATACGTTGCTGGCCGACACGAGTGGATTGGAATTCCAGCAGTGGCTTGCCATGCAAGGCGTGCCGCTGGTGTTCGTGACGCGTGAAGGGGACATCCCGACTTCGGTGCGTGCGATCAAGGCAGGCGCGCTCGACTTTCTGACGCTGCCGGTGCAGCCGCTCGAGCTACTGCGATCCGTGCGCGCCGCGCTCGATCTGAGTGTCAACACGCGCTTGACGCGTCAGCGCTCGAGCAGTGTGCGCGAACGCTTCGAGAAGCTGACGCCGCGAGAACAGGAGGTATTGCGGATGCTGCTGAGCGGTCTTGCGACCAAACAGATCGCAGGCCGACTTGGAATCAGCGATATCACGGCGCAGGTGCATCGGCGGCGAGTCATGCAGAAGATGGGAGCGCGCTCGTTGCCCGATCTGATCCATCGCGGGGACATGCTCGGCATCGAGCCGTGTCCGGGCATGCGTTCGTACGAGCCGGTGGAGGCGCTCGTGGCTGCAGCACATGCCAGCGTGACGATGCACGAGCGCACGCTGTACTTCGGCGAGCACCTCGGGGTCCAGTGAAGGCTGCGACTTCGTCTGTGAATCCAGAGTCGTAGAGCCGATCAGTGCCCGGTCGAATCGGGACGCCGCGTGATCTCGAACAGGAACCAGGCGCGGCGTTCGGTCTCGTCGATCCAGGTTTCGATGAGACTTGCGCTGGCAACGTCGCGGGCCTCATTGCACAGGTCGTGAGTCTCGCGCAGGCGGCTGGCGAGTCTGCGATTGTCTTGCGCGAGCTCCGCGAGCATGTCGCCGGGCTCCACATACTCTGCATCGTTGTCCGTGAGCTGTTGCAGCCTGGCGATGTGACCAATCGACCGGAGCGTGGTTTCACCCAGCTTGCGCACGCGCTCGGCAATCGGATCGGTCATCGCGAACAGCTGATCGGAATGCTCATCGAGCAGCACGTGATAGTCGCGGAAGTTCGGGCCGCTCATGTGCCAATGAAAGTTCTTGGTCTTGAGATACAGCGTAAACACATCGGCTGCGACTGTATTCAGGGCCGCTGCAACTTCCCTGACGGACTCCGGTTCGAGGTCCGTGCGGAATGTCAGCGCCGCCTTCTGCCGCGCCAGTGCGTCTCTCGCACGTGAGGCGGAAGTCTGTCTCGTATCGTCAGCGCTTGCCTTCTTCATGCCGGACTCCTCACTTGCGTTCTCGGATGCTTCGATTGCTGTGCCGCGACGGTGCGAGCACGACGCATGAAAGCGAAACGCGCTTCGCTGTGCTTAGTTCGAATGCGCACGAACAGCATCGCGGAATGGATCATCGGGGTGATGCGCTGCGTCGATCCGGGATGCTGGCGTGCGCTTACACCCTGCACATCGAGGATGACACTGCCCTGCGTCGAGCATGTCCCAGTGAGTCCCACCTGTTGCCGTGGCTGCGCGTACAGGATCGAGCGATTGCGCGCGATATCTGCATCGACGCGGTCGTTGCAAGGAACTACTGATCGCTGGCTCCGGTTGAATTGACATCTTGTGTGGGAGATCGCGGCCATGGCTACTACTGTGATTCGGGAGCGCTTGGATGTCGCTCCGCTCTCTGGATTCCGCATCTCGTGGGGTGGCGTCTGGGCTGGCGTACTCACGGTGATGGGAACACTGTTATTCCTGACTACGCTGGGCCTGGCGGTAGGCGTTTCCTCGGTGGAGCCTGGACGGACCGATGCGGGCGCGTTCGGTACGGGGGCGGCGATCTGGAGCGGGCTGTCACTGCTCATTGCATTGTTCGTCGGAGGCATGGCGGCGACCCGGCTCGGTATGGTCTTTGACAAAGCTTCCGGTGCATTCGAGGGAGCGCTCGTCTGGGTCCTGAGCTTCCTGATCGTGCTATGGCTTGCGAGCAGCGGCGTTCGACTCGTAGCGAGCGGCATCTCCGGTCTGTTCAGCGGCATCGGTCAAACCATCGGCGCGGTCGGCGGACTTCAGGATCTGTCCAGCGGCAATGTCGAGCAGATGCTCTCCCGGCTGAACAATCCTGAGACAGCGCAGGTGATTGCAGCCGCGACGGGCACGCCTGTGAATGAAGTGAGTTCGCAGCTCGCGAACGTGGCCAATCGCGTACAAGCCGTGCGCGATAATCCGCAACAGGCTGCAGCCGAAGTTCGGCGCGGCACCGAACAGCTGATGGCGCGGGCGAAGCAGCAGCTGCCGACGATCGCAGCGAATGCGCAGGCGGGTGCCAGCAAAGCCGCCTGGATCACGTTCGCGGCAATGCTCATTTCTCTGGTGGCGGCGGTCGTGGGCTCGATGGCAGGTCGCAATCGCGTCGTTGCGACGCTGGCTCATTCGGACGACGTGAGGTCCGAGATCGGACGGAACGAGGGCCGACGTCGCGATCAGACATGACAGGACCAGTGGACTGTAACGACCCAGTGGACTGTAACGACTGATCGAGAGTGCTGCTTTGGTCGTCATCCCGGCGAAGGCTCGGCGAAGGCCGGATCTCCGCGCGGGATTCCCCGTCGGTCACAGGGCTTGGACCCCGGCCTTCGCCGGGGTGACCCCTTCATGGCCTTCGCCGGGGTGACCCCTTCATGGCCTTCGCCGGGGTGACCCCTCAGGGCTTCGCCGGGGTGACCCGTTCATGGCCTTCGCCGGCGTGACCCCTCAGGGCTTCGCCGGGGGTGACCCCTTCACGGCCTTCGCCGGGGTGACATCAATGCGGGGTGACATCAATACTGAATCGCTGTTACAGGTCACCAGAGACTGAAAGCAGAGCATGTGCCTCGTCGACGAGCGATTGATTGAGCCCGTCGGCGAGGCGCTTACGCGAATATCGCTCGCGACGTCCGCAGTTGGCTCGCGAAAGCGGATCACAGATAACAATCATTTACTGGCGCGGTGAAATCCGCTGGTTCCAGACGATCCGCCAGTCGACGCGCGCGTGAGTGCTCATCGCCGGTGCGAGTGGAACCCTCCCCAGAAGTAGGGAGGCCAGGTGCCCAGTTTATGGGGCTACATAATCCTGATAGATGCGGCAGCATGGTCTTCCAGCAGCACCGAGGTAGATCGCATGCACGCTTACGGAGAACGAAGAGCACAGATCCTGATCTCTCACGTCAATCCGCTGGTCGCGGCGGGTCTTGCAGCAGCCTTGCAGTCACAACGGGATGTGGACGTCATCGGCAGCTGCACGGCAGGCTCGTTGCTCGAAGCGGTCGAGAGCATGCAGCCGAGAAGCATCGTCGTAGCCGACTTCGATGCGGCCATGACTCTCCTGAGTCAATCGGATCTGCGCAGGTATCGTGTACTCATCGTCACGGACACGGACAGCGAGCTCGCCATCCGTCGCGCAGTGGAGCTTGGCGCCGCGGGTTACCTCCCGCTGACGTGCACCGTCGAGGCTGTCATGCGTGCAGTGAGATGTCTGCATGGCGGCGGCACCATGATCGATCCCGTTTTCATCTCCAGGATCGCGGCGAGCCTTGCTTCGCCATCGCTCACCAACCGCGAGCTCGAGGTGCTGCAGCTCATGACGGAAGGGCTGTCGAACAAAGCGATTGCAATCAGACTCAAACGCAGCGTCGGCACGGCGAAGTCGCACGTCAAGGCGATCCTCGCGAAGCTCGACGCGACCACGCGTGTCGAAGCAGTGGCGATTGCGCAGCGGCGCGGGCTCATATCCGCGAAGAGCACCGTGCGCGCTCCCATCCAGCCGCGATGGCCTGCCGCGTCGGGTTCGCACTCCGCCGCGCTGATGCTTGCCGCTGAGCGTTGATCATGGACACTTCCGAGGTGCTCATCGTCAGCGCCGATGAGCGAGTACGAAGCGCGGTCGAACAGATCATGCGCACCGAGGGCCAGCCGTTCGCGAGTGCCGTCTCGGCTGCGGGATGCCTCTCCTATCTCAGCGCTCATGCGCCCGGCTGTGTGTTGCTCGACCTGGTGCTGGCCGATACGAACGGACTCGAGCTTCAAGAACGGTTGGCGCGAGCCAGTCCGCCCATCGTGTTCGTGACGCGACAGGCGGATATCCCGACCTCTGTGCAAGCGATCAAAGGCGGCGCGCAGGATTTTCTTGCGCTGCCGCTGGAGCCGCAGTCGCTCGTACGGGCGGTGGCGTCTGCGGTTGCCGCAGGTGCAGCGGCGCGTGCTCGCTGGCAGCAGGCTGCGGGACTGCGTCTGCGAGCGGAGAAACTGACGCCGCGCGAACGAGAGGTGCTGACCCTTCTGCTGAAAGGTCTGATCTGCAAGCAGATCGCAGGCCGACTCGGAATCAGCGAGATCACGGCGCAGGTACACCGCAGACACGTCATGCAGAAGATGGGCGCGGCCTCGATTGCAGATCTCGTGCACTGCGCGCAGATGCTGGATCTTCACTCAGCGCCTGTTTCCGAATGGCGCATCGCTACGCCGATGGCGAGATCACACTGCGTGTCGTCCCACATCGACGTCGAGCGCAAGATGGGCAGGATCATGGCGGAGCGCGGCAGTTGGGTCGATCTGCTGCGTTGATCAAGCGATTTCGAATGAAACATGCCACGGGCTCGCCGCAATCGGGGCGTTGCGGGTACGAGTCACCGTCTTGACCAGTCCAACGCGGAAGAGCCCATGACCAGCAAGCGCGATGTTCCCGGCGTACGGCCTTACAAGAGTGCGGCGGGCGGTTGGGGCGCACTGCGTGCAGTCGCGCGCGCGGTTCGCAATGAAATGGATCTCGTCGAGGCGCCCGTCACGCTCTTGCGGATGAACAAGCCCGACGGCTTCGATTGCCCGGGCTGTGCATGGCCCGACAAGCATCACACCTCGACGTTCCAGTTCTGCGAGAACGGCGCGAAGGCAGTGACCTGGGAGGCGACTCACAAACGCACCACACCGGAGTTCTTTGCCCGCAACACCGTATCGTCGTTGCTCGAGCGCAGCGATTTCGAGCTGGAGGACGAGGGTCGCATCACGCATCCGATGATGTACGACCGTGCGTCCGATACATATCGGCCGATCGAGTGGGATGAGGCCTTCGAGCGCATCGGCACGATCCTGCGCTCGCTGCCCGATCCGGACATGCTCGAGCTCTATACCTCGGGTCGTGCGTCCAACGAGGCGGCATTTCTCTATCAGATCTTCGGGCGCGAGTTCGGGACGAACAACTTTCCCGACTGCTCGAACATGTGCCACGAAGCGACGAGTGTCGGGTTGCCGCATTCGATCGGCATCGGCAAGGGCAGTGTGTCGCTCGACGATTTCGAATCATGCGAGCTCTTGATCGCCATCGGTCATAACCCGGGCACCAACCATCCGCGCATGATGGAGACGCTCTATCGGATGGCGGAACGCGACGTGCCCATCATCGCGTTGAATCCGTTGCGCGAGCGTGCGCTCGAACGATTCACCGATCCGCAGGATCCCATCGAAATGGGTGCGCTCGGACGCGGGTCTCTCGGCTCCACGCGCATAGCGTCCGTGTACCACCAGCTCAAGGTCGGTGGCGATGTCGCGGCACTGAAGGGAATCATGAAGGCGGTTCTCACACTGGAAGCCGAGTCGCCCGGGCAGGTGCTCGATTGGGATTTCATTGGCCAGCACACGCAAGGGATCGAAGCGCTCGTGGCAGATCTCGCGGAGACGCGCTGGGAAGACATCGAAGCGGCCTCCGGCCTGCAACGGGCGGCGCTCGAAACCGTGGCGCAAGCGTATGTGCAATCGAATGCGACCATCGTCAGCTATGGGATGGGTCTCACGCAGCACATTCGCGGCACGGGTAACGTCCAGCAGATCGCAAATCTTCTGCTGCTGCGGGGAAACATCGGCAAGCCCGGCGCCGGGATCTGCCCATTGCGCGGTCATTCCAATGTCCAGGGCGATCGCACCGTAGGTATCACCGAGCGGCCCACGCCCGAGATGCTGGCGCGCATCGAGGCGACGTTCGGTTTCAAGCCGCCGAATTCCCATGGCCACGATGCGGTCCGGGCCATGCAAGCGATCATCGACGGTCGCTCGAAAGCGCTCATCTGTCTCGGCGGGAATCTCGCGGTCGCAGTGTCGGATCGTGAGCGCTGCCTGCCGGCCTTCCGCGAGCTCGATCTGGCGGTGCATATCGCGACCAAGCTCAATCGCTCGCATCTGATGGTCGGCAAGACGACGTTCCTGTTGCCGTGCCTCGGACGAACCGAGCGCGACCTTCAGGAAGGCGGGCCGCAATCCGTCACGGTCGAGGACTCCATGTCGATGGTGCATGCCTCGCGCGGCAAGCTTGCGCCCGCATCGCCGCTGCTGCGTTCCGAACCTGCGATCGTCGCCGGCATTGCGATGGCGACGTTGCCGGCGACACGTGTGCCATGGAAGGAGTTGATCGCCGACTACGATCGCATCCGCGAGCGCATCGAACGGGTGTTCCCGGATTTTGGGAACTACAACGAGCGTATCCGCGTCCCCGGCGGATTCCGATTGCCTCTGCCCGCCACCGAGCGTGTGTGGAAGACGCCGTCGGGTAAGGCGCAGTTCCTGGTGTTCGACGGCCTGGGCGAGGATCCGCAAGCGAGCGCAGCTGACGCTCTGAAGCTCACCACCGTGCGGAGTCACGATCAGTACAACACGACCATCTACGGTCTGGATGATCGCTACCGTGGCATCTTCGGTCGGCGCGACATCCTGTTCATGAACCCGGCAGATCTTGCAGCACGTGGACTCGAGCACGGAGATCGGGTGGAGATCGAAAGCCTGGCCGATGCGACGCGCACGCTGCGCATGAGCGGGCTGACGGTCGTCGAGTATGAGATCTCGCGCGGATCGGTCGCCACGTACTACCCCGAGGCCAATGTGTTGCTGCCGCTCGAGTACCTGGATGCGCAAAGCGGTACGCCCGGCTACAAGTGCATTCCGGTGCGCGTGCAAAAAGCGATGTAGCAGGAGAGTCAGCGCGCTGCGTTTGCGTCGAGACGCGCGCGCACCTTGCGTACATCAGCAGCTGTGACCGCGCTCGCCTGATTGCCCCAGCTCGATCTCACGAACGAGGCGACCTGCGCGACCCCTGCATCGCCGATCCGCCAATGGAGCGCAGGCATGGTGAAGCGGGCCGGGGTCGTCGCCGTTCGTGGTGTCGTCGCACCCCGCAGAATGATGGCGATGACCGAATCGGGGCGCTCCGCGAGCACCACCGGATTTCCTGCCAATGACGGAAACAGGCCTTCATAGCCTTTCCCATCCGGGCGATGACACGCTGCGCAGTTGTTGAGATAGATCAGTGCGCCGGGTTTGCTCGCATCACCCAGCATGAGTCGCGAATGTTCTTCTTCGTCCGGCACGAACGCTGGCGCAGACTGGCCGGGATCTTCCAGGGTCTTCAGGTACGCAGCCATGGCGAGTGCGTCCTGGTGCGTGAGATGTTGTGTGCTGCGCTCGATTACTTCGCTCATCGAAGCGAAACTGATGGCATGACGATTCGCGCTCGTCTGCAGAAATCTTGCGATGTCTTCCTCGGTCCAGTCCGCCAGCGATCCCGCGCCTTCGCTCCGCAGACTCGGTGCGAAATAGCCTTCGATGAGTGCGCCGGCGAGAAAGCGATTCCCGTCCCCGGCCGTCAGCGCGCGTAGCGCGAGTGCGGCGTTACGCGGTGTATGACATTCGCCGCAGTGACCGAGTCCTTCGACCAGATAACCGCCTCGCGCCACGCTGGGACTCGATCCGGCGGGCGCGACGTAAGGCTCCGGCGCGCGAGCGAACAGCCAGCGCCAGTACGTGAGCGGCCAGCGCATCGAGAGCGGAAAGGGAATCGCGTTGCGACGATTGGCGATGGCGGCCGCAGGCACGCCGTCGCGGAAGTACGCGAAGAGCGCGCTGACATCTTCGGGCGCGAGATTGCGATAAGAGGTGTACGGCATGGCGGGATAGAGCGTGCGTTCGCGCGACACACCGAAGCGCACTGCGCGATCGAAATCCGCCAGCGTGAAATCGCCGATGCCGTAGGTGGCATCCGGCGTGATGTTGGTCGTGTACACGGTGCCCACAGGCGTGCGGATGCCCAGACCCCCGGAGAAGGGCGGACGTCCCGGCACGCTATGACAGGCACCGCAATCGCCGACCTTCGCAAGGTATTCGCCCTTCGCGATCAGCTCGGGCGAAGAATTTTCGGTGAGCACGCCATGAATGCCCGCAGTCATATCACCGACCTTTGCGGCGATCGCTGCAGCTGCGAGCAGCATGAGCACCGCAAACACGCAGCCGATGGCGCGGCCTGTCATTCGGACACCAGTGCCTGTGCCGTGCGCAGATAGGTCCGACGGATTTCTGCTGCCGAGAAATAGGTCAGGGCCGCGATCAATCCCGTCGGGTTGTAGCCCATGTTTTGCGGAAACGAGGATGCGCCGTAGATGAACAGATTCGGCACTTCCCAGCTCTGCGAATAGCGATTGACCACGCTGTCTGTTCGGCTCGCGCCCATGATCGCGCCGCCAGTCGTGTGCGTGGATTGATAGACGCGCGTGTCGTAGGACATCCCGGGACGCATGAGCATCGTGGCCTGTTGCGCTGGCTTCATGGCGCGCACGATCTCTTCCATCCTGGCCGCGCAGAAGGCCGCCATCCGGTACTCGTTGTCGTGCCAGTCGAAGGTGATTCGCAGCAGCGGCAATCCCTGCTCATCCGTATAGGTCGGATCGAGCGAGAGATAACGGTCGCGATACGACATCACCGAGCCCTGCGCGATCACCGGTGCGGAATGCAGATAGTGCTTGCGTACAGCGCGCTTCCAGCCTGCACCCCACGTCGGTGTGCCGGGCGGCAGCATCATCTGCTCGATCGGTCGTCCGCCGGTGCCACCCGCATAGATGACCGAGCCGCCGATGAAGCCGAGTCCTGCGTGATCGAAGTGATCCGAGTTGAACTCATCGATGGCACGCTGACCGGCGGCGCCCGCACCTATGAATGGATTGATCTGCACGTCCTCATCGAAATGCGCAGCCGTCACGCTGCACATTTGATAGGCGTAGTTCTTGCCGATGAGACCTGCGCCGCTCGCCGGGTCGTACGGGGTGCCGATGCCCGACAGCAGCAGCAACCGCACGTTGTGCATCTGGAAGGCGCACAACAGCACCATGTCTGCCGGCTGCTCGATCTCCTGACCTGAAGCATCGACGTACGACACGCCGATCGCACGTGAACGCGAGCGGTCGAGCAGAACGCGCGTCACGTACGAGTTCGTGCGCACCTCAAGATTCGCGCGTTTTTCGAGAACCGGCAGGATCGTCGTTTGCGGGGATGCCTTGGAATACAGGAAACAACCGAAGCGCTCGCAGAAGCCGCACAGATTGCACGGGCCCAGACGCACACCATACGGATTGGTGTAAGCGATCGAGCTGTTCGCAGCCGGCAGCGGAAACGGGCTGTAGCCGAGCTCGCGGGCGGCTTTCTCGAAACGCGCGGCGGCTTCGATCGCGGGCAGCGGCGGCGTCGGGAACTGCGCGCTGCGTGCGCCTTCGAATGGATTGCCGCCCGCACATCGCTCCCCGCGCAGATTGCCTGCGATTCCTGAGACGCCGCACACCTTCTCGAAATGATCGAAATGCGGTTCGAGCTCTTCGTAGCTGACCGGGTAGTCCTGGATCGTCATGTCGGCGGGGATCGCGCGCTTGCCGTAGCGCTCGATGAAGTGACTGCGCACGCGCAGATCTTCCGGGGACGTGCGCCAAAGCTGTCCGTTCCAGTGAACGCCGGCGCCACCGATCCCGTTGCCCAGCACGAAGGATCCATAGCGACGATAGGGCACTGCGGTCTGATCGACCCGGTGGCGGATCGTCACCGTCTCGCACGACAGCGGTTGCCAGAGATCGCCGCGAATCCCGTAACGAAGTTCATCGGCGATGCGTGGAAAGGCAAAGTCCTTCGCGGTGTCGCGCGCAGGTCCACGCTCCAGTGCGACGACCGACAGGCCGGCATCGGTCAGCTCCTTCGCCATGATGGCGCCGGTCCAGCCGTAGCCGACGATCACGGCGTCGACTGGCTTGTTGCGCACGGCCACCGCTACGTGTTCCCGGCGATCGACACAGGCCCGTAGAGATACTTGCTGCCTGCGCGATCGATCCAGTCCGTGAAGTCGGCGCGTGCGCCAGGGAACCCGATCCAGCGCCAGGCCATCATGTCGCGATTCCCGCCATACTGCGGATCGGCGAAGTAGCCTTCGCGCGTGTTCTGCAGCAACTGCGCGAAGAACGCGGCGGCGGGGACATGCGCAAACTGCAGTTCGCCGTGTTCCATGCGACCGAGCAACTCGTCCTGTTGCGCAGACGTCAAGAGCGAGAAGTCGTTGCCATGCTGTTCTCGCGCGAGCGCGTCGGCATCGGCGATTCCCAATCGATAGATCTCGCGCGGCGTGAAGCGCAGTTGATAGCCGAGCGTTGGCTCCGCGTCCGCGATGAACGGACCTTGCATGTAGAAGTACGCGCCGTAGCCGTACGGCAGCTCGAGCTGGCGGTCGATGAACTCGGGGACGCCGGCCGCGACGGCGCCCGGACCTTCACCTTCCTGCGGAATCAGTCTGTCGACGGCCGCCGTGATGAACTCCCACTCAGCACGTGTGAAGTACATCGGTGAGTAGCGACTCGCCCCCGAGGACCGATTCGAAGTACGTGAACACCCGCCGGCAACGAGTGCGGCGGCGCTGAACGGCAGCAGTGACAGCAGAGTTCTTCGGTCGATCATGAATCTGGACCAGGCAGTGCGGACGCGCACGCATCACGCATCGTGACAATCGTCGCTGTACGCCTGTATGCCCCGGAGGAGTCAGGTATCGACGTGCTGAGTGGAAAGGCCCCTGTCCGGGGGAAAGCCGGCCGCTCACGCAAGCGTCAGCATGTCTCTCCATTTTCTTTTCGAGGCAGTCACACATGCGTCGCCTATTCGTTTCGCTCGTACTCTCGTCAGTGCTGTGCATTCCGGCATTCGCTGCCGATGAGCCGACTGCGGCCGAGATCGCGGAGAAGGAAGCCGCCGTCGGTACGGTCACGTTGAAAGGCGGCAGCGTCGCTGCGGGTGTCGGCTACACCTGGGGTCATGGTGACCTCGAATATCACGGTGAGGTACATCGCTTCACGATCAGAGGTGTGTCGGTCGTGGATGCGGGCGCCGACAAGTTCACTGCGAAGGGGCAGGTGTATCACTTGCGCCGCCTGGAAGACTTCACCGGCAACTATGTCGCCGCGGGCGCCGGTGTGGTCATCGCGGGTGGAGCGACAGCCACGTATCTGAAGAACGAGCATGGCGTGGTGATCAAGCTGATCGAGACCGACATCGGCCTGAAGTTCAATCTGTCCGCCGATGGCGTTCATATCGCATTGAAAAAGTAGACCCCCGAAGCCGCTGTCCTGCGCGATCACGCAGCGGCTTCGCTTCGTTATGGTTGAGAGTGTGACCATGAGGCTCGAGGGTCGCATCACTGCCGAGAGCGCCTCACCGATCTGGCGCTCCGCGCTCGAGACGCTCGATCGCAATCCGCAGTCGCGCATCGTGATCGACGCCTCGCGTGTCGAGTACGTGGACATCGTAGGCCTCGCGCTGCTGTTCGATCTCAAGCGCCGACGGCGTGCACCTGGCGCGGAAGTCGAAGTGCACGCACTGGCGCCGGCCTTCGCATCCTTGATCGATCGGCCTGGCGTGCTCGGCCTCGAGCCTCTGCGTGATCGCCTCCCGATGGGGGCGCTGGAAAGGGTTGGACGTGCCACGGCGCAACAGCTCGATGACCTGCGCTCGCTCGTTCAATTCTGCCGCGCCTGCTTGCGCTCGCTTCTGCGTGCACGATCCCAGCGGGTGATCCGACTCGCAGACATCCTCGAGGTAGCCACCGAGAACGGAACGAAGGCCGTACCAATCGTGCTGCTCGTTGGCTTTCTCATCGGCGTCATCGCCGCCTTCGAGCTTGGCCTGGTCGCGAGGCAGCTCGGTGCGACGATCTTCGTCGTCAATGGCGTCGGGGTTGCCATCCTGCGTGAGCTCGGCGCACTCGTGACCGCGATCGTCGTCGCAGGTCGCACGGGGGCGGCATTCGCCGCGCAGCTCGGCGCGCAGAAAGTGAATGAAGAGATCGATGCGCTGTCGACGTTCGGCATCGATCCGATCGAGTTCCTGGTCGTACCCCGGCTGATCGCAACGACCCTGATGCTTCCGTTGCTGACCGTCCTCGCGGACGTGATCGGAATTCTCGGCGGGGCGCTCGTGCTGAGCAGGTTCGACATCACGCTCCTGCAGTTCTACACGCAGCTTCTGACCGTAGTCGCGCCCCCCGATTTCGTGCTCGGCCTCGTCAAGGCGGCACTGTTCGGATGGACGATCGCACTGATCGGCTGTCATCGGGGTCTCACGACGGGTGCCGGCGCTATCGCCGTCGGCCAGTCGGCCACGCATGCCGTCGTGACCAGCATCGTGATGATCATCGTCATCGACGGCATCGTCGCTGCGCTTACGAGCTGAACCCGCATGTCGGTCCCGCACGCCACGCCGGTCATCAGTGTGCGCAATCTGCGCATGGGCTTCGGCAGCCGCATTCTTCTCGAGAACGCATCGTTCGATGTGGGCCGCGGCGAGATCGTGGTCATCGTCGGGGGCTCCGGCAGCGGCAAGTCGAGTCTCATGAAAACGATCATCGGCCTGCACGCGCCGATCTCCGGCGACGTTCTCATCGAAGGTCGCAGTCTGGTGACGGCGGATGCGCGCGAGCGGGAGCGACTGCAGCGCCGGCTCGGGGTGATGTACCAGGGAGGCGCGCTGTTCGGCTCGCTCAGCGTTCTCGAGAATGTGCGTTTCCCGCTCGACCGCTTCACGGATCTCACGCTCGAGCAGAAGAATCTCACCGCGCGCCTGCTCTTGCGCGAGCTCGAGATGGACGGCGCCGAGTCGCTGATGCCGGCCGAGCTTTCGGGAGGAATGCTCAAGCGCGCCGGTATCGCGCGAGCGCTTGCCCTCGGCTGCGACATCCTGTTGCTCGATGAGCCTTCCGCCGGGCTCGATCCGGTGACTGCGGCCAATCTCGATCGCACGATTCTCTCGCTGCGCAGGAATCTCGGCGCCACGTTTCTGATCGTCAGTCACGAGCTGCAGAGCATCTTCGCCATCGCGGATCGTGCATTGATGCTCGATTCGCATTCGCGCTCGATCATTGCGAACGATACGCCGCGGTCCCTGCGCGATGAGAATCGCGATCCGCGCGTTCATCAGTTCTTCAATCGTGAAGCGGACTCGCAAGCTGGACCGGTTCATCAATGAACGATTCCGCACGCTATGTTCCGCTCGGACTGTTCGTAATCGTGAGCGTGGGCATCGCTGTGGCCGCACTCGGCGTGCTCGGCTGGCGTACCTGGCTGAGCCCGACATTGACGTTCGAGACCTATTTCGACCAATCGGTGTCCGGTCTCGGGATCGGCGCACCGGTCAGCTTCCGCGGAGTACCACTCGGACAGGTCACCGAAATCGTGACATCGGCGTCGCTCTACGAGTCCGGTGTGCCGATCGAGCGGCGTCACGACTACATCGTCGTACGCGTGAAGGCGGATCTGTCTGCGGCAGCGGCGGAACAGCTGAAGCGCGACATCCCGGCGCTCATTGCGCGGGGATTGCGGGCACAGACTCAGCTCGCAGGCGTCACCGGCCAGCAGTATCTCGAGCTGGATTTTCTCGATCCGCAGAAGTATCCGCCGCTGCCTTTCGCGTGGAAGCCCGACGATATCTATCTTCCGTCGGCGCCGAGCGTCGCGGGCGACATCATCCAGAAAGCACAGGCGTTCCTTGCGAGTCTGGACGACGCCGACGTCGGCAGACTCAGTCGCAATCTCGATGCGCTGGTTCGCGATCTCGATCGCAAGATCGATGAGCT
Organism: Pseudomonadota bacterium; assembly: GCA_023423935.1. Classification (GTDB taxonomy): domain Bacteria; phylum Pseudomonadota; class Gammaproteobacteria; order Steroidobacterales; family Steroidobacteraceae; genus Steroidobacter. The sequence goes on from JAFAEQ010000039.1 coordinate 39,788, forward strand.
TCCAGTATCGCAACTTTCGAAACGCATGGAGGAGGTGCTCGGTGAGGCGCGCACCACGCTTGCGCGCATTGACGCGCTGGTGGCAGACCCCTCGTTGCGTCAGACACTGGACCACGCGGCTGCGATCACCGCGCGGCTGCAGGCCATTTCGAACAGTGGCGAGCTGGATCGCCTGATCGCGCATGCGAGCGATGCGACTGTGCGACTCGACACGCTGCTCGCGGACAATCAGGCCGACGTTCGCACGATCGTCGCAGACCTGCGCGCGACTTCGCAGAACCTTCTCGAACTGTCGAAAGCGCTCGATCGCGATCCTGCCGGTACACTGCTGGGCGGACCGCCGCCGGAAGTCAGGCTGCCAGGACCGACGCCATGAATCGCAAGGCGTTCATGTCCATGACGTGTGTTGCCCTGGTGCTCATGGGTTGCTCCTTCGCCAGGCGCATGCCGCCGGTGAATCTCTACGCGCTGGATCTGTCGCCCTACGCGATCGCACCAACGCAGAGGCGATCGCCCGAGACACTGCGGCTTGCGACGGTGCGCGTTGCAGCGCCCTTCGACTCGAACACACTTTTCTATCGCTTCGACGATGTGCGTTACGTGTCCGATCCGTATCACGCATTCGCCGCGGGACCTGGCGAGATCGTCAGTAACCAGGTCGCTCGCTGGCTCGATGCGGCGGGACCATTTCGCGATGTCGCACGTCCCGGCAGCTTGCGTCCCGCCCGTTATGTTCTCGAGATCAGCGTGTCGGAGCTGTATGGAGATTTCCGCGCCGGTCGGCCACCTGCGGCGGTGCTGAACCTCGGGTTTGCATTGATCGATCAGAGCGGCTCGCGATCGCGGACGGTTTACGAACGTTCGATCTCACGCACGATCGACTTGCCTGCTGCATCCCGCGAAGAGCTCATGCGTGGTTACAGCCAGGCGTTGAGCGACGCACTGACGCAGCTGACGCACGAGCTCGAGGCGACGCTTCCGGCAGATCGCCGCGAGTAGGATGCGTGACGAACCGGAGTCTAGGGAAGCTCTGATTTATCGACTTCCCTGACCTTCGCAAGTCTGCAACTGGTTGAAATGCTTCGGTGGGCGAAGCAACTATGGTTGCGAATGGCGAACTGATCAGAGGTTACCTAGAGGCGAAGGTGCGGTTTGCCGCGCTGATCGCACAGAATGCAAAACAGAAAGGCACCGGACCAGGAGATCAGCAGCAAACCATTGACCGTTTCGACGCTCGCGATCAGGCGCAGCGCGCCGCTCGGTACGACATCGCCATAGCCGAGCGTGGAGTACGTTTCGGCGGCGAAGTAGAAATAGCCAAGCACGCCGGTGTGTCCGGCACCCTCAAGGCTGCCGAGTCCCAGTGGGTACGTACCCAGTGCGTACACGAGCCCATACATGGCGACTTCCGCGAGATGGGCTCCCACCATTCCGACGAAGACGACGACCAGCGTTGCTCGCGACAGCGATCGGCCGCGCCATACGCCCGCGAGTGCGCGCAGCGCCTCGTAATGGAACGCGGCGGTCACGCACACGACCACGAGCGCAAGCGCGGCCGCGAGGAAGATGCGCCCCGTGGCTGAAGCCTCCAGTGGACTCATCATGAATGTCCGAGGCGCTCCACCGCGTTAACGCGACTCTCCGCTCAGATCATTGCCAGTCATCGTCGTTGCCGGTGTCGATACTGTCATCGTCTTCATCATCATCATCATCGTCATCATCATCGGTATTGCCGTCGCCCCAGGAATCCGGATCGCGAAGGCCGAAGTCATCGCCGCCGAGATCGTCGTCGGCGGGCGCAGGCGGCTGGATCTGCGGTTCGGCCGCGGGTCTTTCGTTGGTGCCGAGCAGACGGCTCGCGAGTGCCTCGCCTGCAACGATGCCCGCACCTGCCGCCAGGCCGCCCGCGACCGCAGATCCGAGACCGGATCGCGTGGGAGCAGCATCCATCGTGGGTGCTTGGGGTTGAGTCGGCGACGCGAACGAACCCGGCGGGGGAAACGGACTTGCGATCGGCGCGACTCCGCTCGGAGGAGGCGGCCGCCGCCGCAGGAGAAAGATGATCACAGCGAGTGCGACGACGAAACCGGCGATGCCCCAGGTCGCTGCCGTGCTCCGTGCTTCGCCAGTAAACGCAAGACGAGCCTGCGGCTGCGGCAGTTCACGCTCCAGCTTCTGAACAGCGGCGGGACGCGCGAAGGGCAGTCCCGGATCGAGTTGCTGTGCGCGCCGCAAATGCTCCGCACCGGGTCCGCGCTGACCACGCGCCGCGTACAGTTCCGCCATCACGTAGTGAGCCTTGGCGCTGTTCGGATGATCGCGCAGCACCTGCTGCATCATGTCCTGCGCGCGCTCGAGATGTCCCGCATGTGCTTCGCGATAGACCTGCTCGATCGACGGGTCGGACTGCGCGAACAGAGGCTGTGCCGCGACGATCAGGATGATCAAGCCGAGGCAAGTGCGAACGATGGTGTGCATGACGGTCGCCCTTCGATGACCCTTGAGAAAAGCATGCGAAGTCAGGAGCGAGCGTGGTGACGCAGCAGATCACGAGGATGTCGCGATTCCGGGCGGCGATTTCAGTTGCAACGAACCTGCCCGTTGGCCGAAAGGGGTAGATCGGACTGCCTCGTTTTGGGGTGTCTGGAGCTGCCACTTGGAACTGGCGTCGGGCCGGACGCCAGGAGAGGATGAAAATGCAATCAGCGGACCATCGCGGCAAAAGGTCTGGCTCACATCGCGAGCGATCCGATGCCCACGAACAACATCAGCACCACGCGTAGTCGATACCCGCCACTCGAACGAGGTCTCTTCAGAGATGTGTGTCCGTTCGGCACCGCGACGAGTTCATCGCAGCCGTCTTGCGGGCGCGGCGCTGGCCATCGCGTTCGTGCTTGCCGCGCCAGCGCACGCAGAATCCGTCCACGCGCTCAGCCTTGCAAGCCAGCCGCTGGACCGGGCACTGCAGGAGTTCGCGCGTGTGAGCGGGCTGCAGCTCGTGTACCGATCGCGAATTACCCGCGGTCGCAAGGCACCTGCTGTGAAGGGCAGCTATACAACGAGCGAGGCGCTCGATGTGCTGCTAGCGGGTTCGCAGCTGGGTTATCGATTCATCGATGAGCACACGATCGAGGTACGGCCGCAGCTAGCATCGCGCAGCCAGCGCACATCTCGAAATCCTGCCACCACGTCGCCGAGCGCGGGGCACGCTGCCGCAGCTCAAATAGAAGAAGTGGTCGTGATCGGTACGGCCGAGGGATTGGCTGCGACCCGCGTGCCGACGCCGCTGCGAGAGATCCCGCAAACCCTATCGATCGTCGGCAGCGAACAGCTGCGGCAGCAGGACGATATCGATGTGTCCCGCGCGCTGTCCCGTGCGCCGGGGATTACGACGCGACGAGCCAGCTCCGAAGACACGGACATCTATATCCGCGGGTTCAAGATGTCCGCCGTGCACACGGATGGCGGGCCGGCCCTGCAGCAGATCAATCCGGCGTATCGCTACGGCGCGCCCGACTTGAGCGAGATCGATCGCATCGAGGTTCTGCGCGGTGCCGACGGTCTGTTCACGGGACGAGGAGATCCCGGTGGATCGGTAAATCTCGTGCGCAAGCGACCGTTGCGCGAGCCCGCGTTCAAGGTGTCGAGCTCAGTCGGTTCGTGGGATGACTACCGCGTGAAGCTCGATGCCACCGGGCCGCTCGCGCTTGATGGCGCACTGCGTGGACGGCTCATCGGTGCGTATGTCGATCGAGGTTACTTCTACGACACGGCCCATCTGCGACGTGACAAGGTGTTCGGTGTGCTGGAGCTCGATCTCACGCCAGCCGCAGCGCTGACGGCAGGAGGCAGCTATAAGGCAGACGATGCGATCGTGATGCTGGAAGGACTGCCGCGCTTTGCGGACGGAAGCGATCCGCATCTGCCGCGCAGCCTCGCTCTGACGACGCCGTGGTCGCGGCACGAGACACACTCCCGCGAGGCCTACGTGCAATATCGGCAACGGTTCGACAACGGCTGGCAGCTGAACGCGCAAGGCTCGGCTGGCGACGCCAGGAGCGACAAGACGGCGTTCTTCACCAGTACTCCGGTCGATCCCGCGACGGGCGGGTTGTACGGCAGACCGCAGATCCTCAGGCAGGGCGAGTTCGAGAAGCGTCTCTACTCGTTTCTGTTCACGCTGACCGGCGATCTGGATCTGTGGGGAGGTCGCCAGCAGTTCGTGGTTGGCGGGGACTATGCGCATCAGCGTTTCGACGCGTACGCCTGGCCTACCGATGCCTATCTGCCAGGAGGGCCTGTCGCGGATGTCGCTCACTTCGATCCGGATCTCTATCCGCAGCCGCAGATCCTGCTGCTCCCAACGCATGCCGGCAGCACTCGGGAGGACATCGGTGTGTTTGCCTCGCTGCAAGTCGATCTCGGCGACGCCTGGTCGATCGTCGCTGGTGCGCGGAGCCTGCGCGGCTCGAAAGCATCGTTTGCTGGTGCGTGGTCCTTTACGCAGCGGTTCGGGCCGATCACCACTCCATATGCGGCGCTGATGTACGAACTGGGCGAGCGTTGGTCTGCTTACACGAGCTATACGGAAGTGACGATCGAGGAAGACAGCATGCGCAGATCCCGCGACGGCCGCACACGCGCCTCGCATGGCGCGAATGTGGAAGTGGGATTGAAAGGTGCGTGGCATGACGGTGCGCTCAACGCAACCATTGCGGCCTATCGCATTCGGCAGTACGCGACGCCGGTCTATGTGGCGGGGACGCCGCAAGCGCCCGTGGGCGGTTACGAGTTCGGTGTCAACAAGAGCGATGGCATCGAGCTCGAGATCGCGGGTGCAGTCACACCCCAATGGCTCGTCTCCGCCGGCTACACATACAACGAAAATCACAGCGCCGAAGCGCAGCTCGGCAATGTGACCTGGGGACGCAGGCTCTCGAGCTGGACGCCGAGGCATTTGCTAAAGGCATGGACGAGCTATCGCCTGTCCGGCGCTCTCAATCGCTGGACCCTCGGCGGCTACCTGCATGCGCAGACGGCGATCTCGCAGACGAGTCTGGCATGCGACCTGTGGAGCAGCTTGGGCTGCGCGCACACGACGCAAAGACTGCTGACGGTCGATCAGGATGCCTACGCAGTGCTGGACCTGCGCGTCGGCTTCGATCTCGGCAAGCGTTGGCGTCTTGCCGCCAGCCTCGACAACGTCTTCGACCAGCGCTACTTCGAGAGCGTCGGCACAGCAGCCAACGGGAACTGGTACGGCGAACCGCGCAGTCTCACGGTGCAGTTCGCCGCCGAGTTCTAGCGAAGGGTTTCGCTCGCGCGATAGCAACCTTCGTGCGCAACTACATCGCATCTTCGGAGATCAGGCCGCGCCGCCGTGCGACCGCAACGGCCTCGACACGGGTTGCTGCATCGAGCTTCGCCAGGATCGCTTTCACGTGAGACTTCGCCGTGCCGACACTGCGCTTGAGCGCTCCGGCGATCGCCTTGTTGGGCATGCCCTGCATCATCAGTCGCAAGACCTCGATCTCGCGGTTCGTCAGCGAGGGGGAGGCAAGACTCGCGGCGATCTTCGACATGAACATTGCGTCGATGACGGTCGCGCCCCGATGAATATCGCGCACGGCGCCAATGACGGATGACACCGGTGAGCACAAGGGCAGGTAGCCACGCACGCCGAACTCCATGGCTCGACGCACGCACACTTCGCTCCCGGCATCGCTCAGGATGAGCACGCGCCAGTGGCGGCTGCCCGGTGAAGTGAGAAGGCTCAGGGCCTTGTTGTAGTCGCAGATTGCGATGTCCGCAGGTTCGAGGCTCGTGTGTGCGGAGCTCATCGCCTGGGGCCCCGACGTGATGGACAGAGAGAACGAGTCATCGGCCCGGAAGGCAGCTTCGAGTCCGGCCGCAACCAGCGGGTTGGAGTGACTGATCAACACACGGATCTTTTCGCAGGTCGACATGGCGGTTCACCTCGCAACGATGTCTGGGTCGACTGCGGCTGCGGGCTATGTGTGCACGGAGGTTCTCCCGTGCAGGGCCGTCGAATGTCGAGGACACGTGCAATCGACGAACCGATGGATGCCTCCTCGCCCGACAGGGTCAGTCGAGGATCACCCTGAAACCCGGCAGACCGAGCCGTCGCCTAAAGATTCACGGGGAAGGCGCCGCAAGCCAATACTATTTTTGTGTTAGAGCTTTCTGTTATCCCGCCGGGATGAGAGGCGCTGATCCATGGGCTTCCCGCGGGCTCGGCAGCCCGCCATGCTCGAAATGCATTGATGATCGAAGCAGCAGGTCTGCCAGGAAGCGGATCGGTCAGGCTGTTCTGAGAGCCGTCGCCGACAGGGCGAACGGATGCATGCCTGCTTTCGGTGCGTCCAGTGGGGCGACTCAGAGTCCCGCGTGTGCTGCCATTGTCTTTTCCTGTTAGCTCTATCGCTCGGCAGCTATGATCGACGCGGGAGAAGGCCTCTGCCTGTCCTTGAGACTTGCGGGGGCGCGGGAGAACAACTCATGAACTCTACCCTGTGAGTGCGCGCGGTCCTGCGGACGCGAGCGAAGATCTTGCCCTCGAGCCCGCCTGGCATGACGCCGAGCGGGTGTTCAGGCGTGGCTGGTACATCGATCCCGAGGGGACACGCATTCCCGTGCTGGCGATACAGCCTGCGCAAGGCAATGGCCGTGGGGACGAAGTGCTGGGCCGCCTTGCACGCGAAGTGCAACTCCAGGACCACCTCGATAGCGCCTGGGCCCTGCGGCCTCTGAAGTTCATACGAGAACGCAATGTCCTGCTCGTCGAAGATCCCGGCGGCCGTCCCCTCACGCAACTGCTCGATGCTCCAATGGAGGTGGGCAGGTTCCTGTCTGTGGCCATCGTGTTGTGCCGAGCCGTCGGCCAATTGCATGCGGGGGGGTTCATTCACAAGGACATTCGCCCCGCGAACGTGCTGGTCAATGCCGCGACCGGCGAAGTCCGCCTGACGGGTTTCGGTTTCGCGTCTCGTGTGCCGCGTGAGCGGCAGTCGCCTGCACCCCCGGAAGTGATCGCCGGCACCTTCGCGTATATGGCGCCGGAACAGACCGGACGTATGAACCGGTCGATCGACTTTCGCAGCGATCTCTATGCGGTCGGCGTCACGTTCTACGAAATGCTGACGGGCACGTTGCCCTTCACTGCAACGGACCCGATGGAATGGATGCATTGCCATATCGCCCGGCAACCGCCGAATCCTGCCGACCGGGTCGCTTCGATTCCCGAGCCGCTGTGCGCCATCGTCCTGAAACTGCTCGCCAAGGGGGCGGAGGATCGATACCAGACGGCGGCCGGATTGGCGCAGGATCTGGAGCGTTGCCTTTCGGAATGGAAGACGGATCGAACCATTGCTGACTTTGCTCTCGGTACCCGGGATGCGTCAGGCCGACTACGGTTCCAGGAAAAACTTTACGGACGCGAAGCGGAAATAGAACGACTGCTCGCGGCGTTCGAACGTGTCGTGACCCGTCGATCGGCGGAGCGCGTGCTGGTCTCGGGTTACTCGGGAATCGGTAAATCGTCCGTCGTGAACGAATTGCATCGGGTGCTGGTGCCAGCACGAGGCCTCTTTGCCGCCGGCAAGTTCGACCAGTACAAGCGCGGCATCCCTTACGCCACGTTGGGTCAGGCTTTTCAGAGTCTCGTGCGGCAGCTGTTGAGCAAGAGTGATGAGGAGCTTGAGTGCTGGCGAGATTCGCTGACGCACGCGCTCGGCGCAAACGGCAGACTGATGACCAATCTGATTCCGGAGCTGGCGCTCGTCATCGGTGAGCAACCCCCGGTGCCCGATCTGTCCGGGCCCGACGCTCAGAATCGAATCCTCCTGGTCTTTCGGCAATTGCTCGCCGTGTTTGCCACGGAAGAGCACCCGCTCGTCCTGGTGCTCGACGATCTGCAATGGCTGGATGCGGCAACGCTTGCCGTGTTCGAGGATTTTGCGACCCAGCCTGCGGTGAGAAACGTTCTGCTCATCGGCATCTATCGCGACAACGAAGTCGGGCCGTCACATCCGCTTGCGCATCGGTTGCAGCACATTCGCGAGTCCGGCGTGGCCATCGAGGAGATTACGCTCGAGCCCATTCAGGCCGAGCACGTCGCTCACATGATTGCCGATGCCCTCGCGACGGATCCGCTTCAGGTGTCCGCGCTGACGCAGATTGCGTTCGAGAAAACGCGCGGCAATCCATTCTTCACGATGCAGTTCATCAGCGCTCTGGCGGACGAGGCGCTACTGACCTATGACACCCAGGATTCGGCGTGGCGATGGAGTGCGGATCGAATCACGGCCAGGAGCGTGGGCGACAATGTGGTCGATCTGATGATCGAGCGCCTGAGCCGCCTGCCTGCCGAGTCATTGCAGGCCCTCAAGCAGATGGCTTGCGTGGGCAACAGCGTCGCCATCGACAGATTCTGCAAGGTTCTGGGCACGTCCGAAGCGGCGACACAGGGCTTGCTTCTCGAAGCACTGCATTCGGGTCTGTTGCTTCAGATCGACGATGCCTATGCCTTCGCTCACGATCGTGTTCACGAAGCCGCCTACGCGATGCTGCCCCCGGCGCAGCGACCCGAAGTTCATCGCCGGATCGGGGAACGGCTGCTCGAAGGTCTCAGCGAGGAGGAACTCGACGCCCAGATCTTCGAGATCGCAAGTCAGCTCAATCGAGCGGTGTTCGGTCGCGAAGAGGAGAACGATCGGATCACTGCGGCTTCACTCAATCTGCGCGCAGGTCACAAGGCAAAAGCCGCTGCAGCGTACAAGGCGGCCAGAGAATACTTCGAGAGCGGTACCGTCCAGCTCGGCGATGAGGGTTGGTACGGTCAATACGATCTGACCTTTGCATTGCATCTCGAGACGGCACACTGCACGTTCCTGAGTGGCGAGTTCGATGAGGCGGCACGGCTGATCGATGGATTGCTGCAGAGGGCGCAGACCAAGGTCGATGCGGCCGCGGTCTATCGACTCAAGGTCGAACTGTGGGTCGTGCGCTCGCAGAACGAACTTGCCGTGGCAACCGCGCTCTCTGCGTTGCGCTTGCTCGGCATCGAGTTATCGGCAAAGCCTTCCTGGCCGGAAGTGGAACGAGAGTACGACCGAATCCGGACCACACTGAACGGCCGGCCGCTCGAGAGCATCTTCGCTCTTCCCGCGATGACGGATCCGGAGAAGATCGCGGCTATGCGATTGTTCGCAGAGCTCTATCCGCCCGCCTACTTCACGAACTTCAACCTCCTCGCGTTGATCATCTTTCGTATGGCCAACCTGACTTTGGCGCACGGCCGCCCGGACGTGCATCAAGGTTTTGCCTGGTTGGGTTGGATCATTGGCCCAGCTTTCGGACTGTACGAAGAGGGCTATCGATTCGGCGTCCTGACGTCCACGATGGCGGACGAGCGCAACGACCTGCTGGACATGGCCAGAGTGCGCGCGCTGTTGGCTTTGACCGGGCAATGGACTCAGCCTTTGCCAGCGGGTACCCAGTCTCATCGCAACGCGTACGAGATCGGAGTCCGCGCGGGCGATCTGTACTTTGCTGCATATTCGGCAGCCCAGACGGTTCTGTCGCTCTTTCTGAGCGGAGAGCCGCTGGAACAGGTCACGCGTGAGGCGAATGACTATCTCGATTTCGCTCGCGGCCTCAGCTTTCGCGATGGTATCGATCTGATCGTCACGACGGAGCGCGCGGCTGCAAGCCTGCGTGGCTTGACGCGCGAGCTGGGCCACTATGGCGACAGCTCGTTCGACCAGGACGCCTTCGAAAGCCAGTTGACCGCAACGCGCATGACAGTGGTCGTGTACTGGTACTGGACGCGCAAGATCATGCTGCATGTAATTGCGGGCGACTTCGAGTCGGCTCTCCAATGCGAGGTTCGCGCCAGGCCTGCGGACGGCGTGCGAGTCGTGCAGGTCCAGCACATGGACTATCACCACTACAGTGCGTTGGCGATTGCGGGCGTCCTGAGCGAAGCCTCCGGACCGCGTCGCGATGAGCTCTTGAGCGAACTGCACAAGCACCATGAGCAGCTGCGTCTCTGGGCGGAGCAAACCCGTTCTCCCACTTTCGCCGACAAATACACCCTGATCTCGGCCGAGATCGCGCGTCTCGAAGGAAGAGAGAGCCAGGCCGCGCTCTTATACGAGGAGAGCATCCGGCTCGCACATCAGCATGGATTCGTTCATAACGAAGCCGTTGCCCTCGAGACGGCTGCCCGTTTCTATGTGGCGCGCGGACTGCAAACGATTGCTCACGCATTCTTGCGGGAGGCCCGGCTGCGCTATCTGCGCTGGGGCGCCCACGGCAAGGTGCGGCAGATGGAGGCGAAGTATTCATCCGTCCTGGGCGAGCGGCCGATGGCGGATCCGACACCCGCCGCGACGACAGAGCTTCCCGACCATCTCGATCTTGCGACCGTCATCAAGGTCTCGCAGGCGGTCTCCAGCGAGATGGATCTTGCACGGCTGATCGAGACGATCATGCGCACGGTCATCAACGATGCGGGTGCGCAGCGAGCAGTGCTGGTCCTGGTGCGTGGCACTGAGCATCGCATCGCCGCGGTAGCGACGACGCATGCTGAGGGCGTGATGGTGAGTCAGCAGAACGTGCCGCTGGCCGACGCAGAGCTGCCCAAGTCCGTCGTTCAGTATGTGGCGCGAACCGGAGAAAGCGTCATCCTCGACGATGCGCAGATCCGCAATGCCTTCTCTTCCGACTCGTACATTCGTCGCCAGCGCACGCGTTCGCTCCTGTGTCTGCCGCTGCTGCACCAGGCCAAGCCTGTCGGGCTGCTCTATCTCGAGAACGACCTCGCCGCACACGTGTTCACTGCGAGACGGCTGTCGATTCTGAAACTGCTGGCATCGCAAGCGGCGATCTCGCTGGAGAACTCGCGCCTGTACGACGATCTCAAGTCGCGCGAGGCCAGGATTCGCCGCCTGCTGGACTCGAGCGTCATCGGCATCCTGATCTGGAATCTCGACGGTCGGATCATCGAAGCCAACGACGCCTTTCTGCGCATGGTCGGGTACGACCGCGAAGACCTGAAGGCGGGACTGGATTGGGCCGACATGACCACCGCGGAAACCTGGGAAGCCAGCGTCGAGGGTATTCGCCATCTGATGGCCACGGGCGAGATGCCGCATCACGAGAAGGAATACTTCCGCAAGGACGGCACGCGTGTGCCCGTCATGATTGGCGCAGCGGCATTCGACGGAACACCTGATGAGGGCGTGGCTTTCATCGTGGATCTGACGGAGCAGAAACGTGCGGAGGAGAAGCTGCGCGAGAGCGAGCTGCGTTATCGAGCGCTGCAGGCCGAGCTTGCGCATGCGAACCGGATCGCGACCATGGGGCAGCTCTGTGCCTGGATCGCGCATGACGTGCGGCAGCCGCTGGTCGGTGTCGTCGCGAGTGCGAACGCGGGGCTGCGCTGGCTTGCGGCCCAGCCGCCTAATGTTGCTTCCACCGAGCGTGCTCTCGAACGAGTCATACGGGAGGGTCATCGCGCGGCAGACGTGCTGGAACGGATTCGCGCCCTCGTGAAGAAAGCGAGCCCGCACAAGGAGCCGATCAACGTCAACGACGTCATCAGTGAAACATCGCGGCTGCTGGGGCCGGAAGCCGAGCGCAAAGGCATTGCGATGCGGATGGATCTCGCCCGCGACGTGCCTCTCGTTGCGGCGGATCGCATCCAGCTTCAACAGGTGATCGTGAATCTCATGGTCAACGCAATGGAGGCCATGGCGAATGTCGACTTGCCGCACATGCTGCGCGTCGTCTCGAGAGCAGATCCTTCAGGTGTGCTCGTGTCGGTCAGCGATTCGGGCCCGGGCATCTCGGCCGAGCATCTGAATCATCTGTTCGATGCGTTCTTCACGACCAAGTCCGAAGGGCTCGGCATGGGCCTTGCGATCAGTCGGACGATCATCGAGTCCTTCGGCGGGCATATCTGGGTCACAGCGAATTCCCCTCGCGGCGCCGTGTTTCAGTTCTCGTTGCCGGCTGTTTCGGCGATGGTTGGAGGCGATCCTGTGCAGGATGCTCGACCCAGCGATGCCTGAAGATTTGCTCGCGAGCGAATCAGGCTGTTGGTTTTCGCAACGCCGAGGTGATCGCTGATAGAAGCGCCTGCGCATCGAACGGTTTACTGAATACGACCGGCGCGATGGTGCTGTGGGCCGCGGGTTGTTTATCAGTCGCATGCGCCGTGATGAGAATGACCGGCAATGCGGGACGCCTGGCCGCGACGATCGACTGCAGTTCCCATCCGTCCATGCCAGGCATGCGGATATCCGACACCAGGCATGCAATGGAATCGAGCGCGTCGCTCTCGAGGAACTCTCGTGCCGACGAAAATCGGCGCGCGGTCAGTCCCGCCGATGCGAGCAGATCCATGATGGCCTCGAGTACGGTGTGGTCGTCGTCGATAACAGCTACATCAGCGCGGCTGTCCTGATTCATGTGTGCTCTGTTCCGGATCTGCCTCCCGCTGCGGTGGGAGGATGCGGCAATGTGCTGCTGTTTACATTGTCGTCGTCGTTGGCGGCAATGCCCAGCTTGATCGACATCCTTACCAGGTCGGCCAGAGAGTCGGCGGCCATCTTGCGCATGATATTGCCGCGATGGATCTGCAACGTGACTTCACTGATCCCCAGCTCGGCGGCCGCCTGCTTGTTGAGTCGACCCCGGACGACGAGCGGCAACACCTCGCGCTCGCGCGGTGTCAGCGACGCGTAACGGCCTTTCAGGGTCGCCAGTTCCGTCAGCTGACTCTGCATCTGTCGATGCTGTTGCACGGCGGCCTCGATAGCGGTGAGCAACTGCTCCGGCGTGAACGGCTTGGGCAGAAAGTCGACGGCGCCTGCTTTGATGGCACGCACCGAGGATGGGATGTCGCCGACGCCCGTGATGAAGACAATCGGCGGGTGTTGGCCGCCTGCGAGCTCCGACTGGAGTTCGAGGCCATTCATATCAGGCAGCTCCACATCCAGCACGAGACACGCCGGTCCAGTGGCGTTGCCGATTGCAGCCTTGTAAGCCGAAGCAGAACTGAACGTGGCCACGTCGAAGCCGTGCGAGGAGAGCAGGTCTTCGATGGCCTCGCGTACGCCGGGGTCGTCGTCGACCAGGTAGACCGTAGCGGCGGGTTTCGTCATACCTTGCTCCAGACGGCGGCGCTCGGATTCGGCCCATCTCTCATGGGTAACCGGAGTAACTCCTGGGGGTGTAGAACTGCCTGGATCATACGGGACACTGACACGAACCCGCCTAATGGAAAAACATGATAGGCAAAGCCGACATCTTGGGCATCGAAGTCAATTACCCAGTTTGGGGGAGTTGAGCACTGTCCCAAGGCGAGTCCGAACACTCGGCATCACGAGGCTGGCAGGTATTGCGTACAAGGTGAACGATGGTCGCGGGTTCACAACAGCGCGCAACGACGAGCTCGTCGCGCATGTCAGGAGTGCGAGCGATGCAACACGGCGTACGGATTGGGTTCAAGCGGGCATGGGTGCGCGTGATGGCGCTGGACGCCGCACGCATGACCGAGGAGCTCGAAGCGCTGCAACGATGCGCGAACGGTGCGAGCGAGGAGCTCGGCGTGCTGCAGGCCGCGGCCGCAGCGGCACGCGACGATCGTCGATCGTTGCACGCCTTTGCGCTGGCAGCCGGGGACAACGAGTTCGCACCCTGGTCTGCAGGCATTGCCTCGGTACTGCAGCGACTGGCGCACTGGCAACAGGGCGATCTGCAGCGCTTTCACGCAGCCAGGCGTCCGGCTGGCGATGCCAGATCGGCGGATTGCAGCGTAAGTGCGTTCGACCGTGCACTCGATGCCGCAGTGGAGTTACAGCAGTTGCGCTTCGCGGTGGCGGCCAAGCTGGCCCGCGAAAGCACCGATCTCGCCGCTAACGCCAAGCCTCGTTCGGCGGCGAGACGCTTCGGCGAAGTGTTGCAGGCCCAGGTTCTGTATGAGCAGGGCGAGCTGATGCAGGCGGAGTCTTTGCTCAGGGACTATTTTCAGGCGGTCCGTTCGGCCGCGTGCGCCGATGTGGCGATCATGTTCTATGTACTGGTCGCGCGCATTGCCATCGATCAGCACAAGGGCGATCTGGCGATGTTCGTACTGCGCGACGGCATTGCGCTGGCGGAAGCACGCGGCTGGCCGCGCATGAGTGCCGCGTGCTGGCAGGAGCTCATCGATCTGCTGGTCGGCATGGAGCATCTCGAAGAAGCGGAGCGATCGGTCGCGCTGCTGCGCTCTCGCTGGTCAGATACCGACGACGTCGCGTTGCAGACGGCGCTTCTTCATATGCAATGTCGCGTGCAAGTGGCGGCGGGCGATGCGGCTGACGCGTTGTCTGGCCTTCTGCGTCTGCGCGAGAGTGCCGAGGCACGCGGCGATGAGTACGCGTGTGCAAAGCTCGATCTGCGGCGAGTGGAAGCGCTCGATGCCTGCGGACGCAGTGAGGAAGCGCACGCGATACTGATGAAGGTGCTGGAAGTCGGCTGTCGTGCGGGACTGTATCAATCGATCATCAGTGCAGGTCCGGCGATCCACCGGTTGCTGCAAGAGGTGATGTTCTCGTTGAACAGCGACGCGAACGATCGCGCCTTCCTGCAGCCCTATGTGAGCAGCCTGGTGAACGCTCCACGGCAACCGGATGCAATGAGGCGAGTGCAGCGCACGACGAAGCTACGCGGTCCCCTCAGCAATCGTGAGCAAGCCATCCTGCTACTGATGCGACACGGCTCCTCGAACAAGCTGATCGCCAGGCGCCTGGGCATCGCTCCCGAAACGGTCAAGTCGCACGCCAAGCGCATCTACGGCAAGCTCGGCGCCCAAAGCCGCCTCGAGGCAGTCACCAAGGCGACGAGCCTGAGTCTGATTTGAGGAAGGGGTCTAGGCTGTGGGCTGTGGGCTGTAGCAAGAAGTAAGAACTAGTGGACTGTAACGACCGATTCGAGAGTGCTGCTTTGGTCGTCATCCCGGCGAAGGCCTGGCGAAGGCCGGGATCTCCCGCGGGATTCGCGTTGGTCACAGGCTTGGACCCCGGCCTACGCCGGGGTGACCCCTCAAGGGCCTACGCCGGGGTGACCCCTCAAGGGCCTACGTCGGGGTGACCCCTCAGGGCCTATGCCGGGGTGACCCCCTCGCGGCCTACGCCGGGGTGACCCTCGGAGCCTTCGCCGCCCACAGCCACATCTCTTAACTTCTGACCTACAGCCTACAGCCTACAGCCCACAGCCTCTTTCTGAACCTACAGCCCACAGCCTATCTTCTTAGCCTACAGCCCACAGCCTATCTCTTCTCCTCCTCACCTCTGCATCTTCATCAGCTCGTGCATCGACACGGGATCGTGGTTCAGATTGGCCATGATCAAAAGCGAGCCGAACACGATGATCCCGACGACGAAGATTCCGAACGACAGCGAGAGCAGGTTGTTGGTCTGATCCGGCGCGCTCGAGATGTGCATGAAGAACACAATGTGCACGCCCATCTGGGCGATCGCCAGCACACCGAGCAGGATGGGCACTCCGGAGGCATAGATCGAGTCAGTGTTCGCTGCCCAGAACGACGCGGCGGTGAGCACCAATGCCAGTGCGAGACCGATCAGGTACGCCGACACCGAACCATGCGATTCGGGAATGCCCGGGCCTGTGCCTTGTGCAGTGTGTTCCGTCATCACTAGGCTCCCAGATAGACGATGGTGAATACGCCGACCCATACGATGTCGAGGGCATGCCAGAACAGCGCGAAACAGAACAGACGGTTCTGCACCAGCGGCCGGAATCCCAGCGTCGCGACTTGCGCCAGCATCACGGCGAGCCACAGCAGGCCACCTGAAACGTGCAATCCGTGCGTGCCGACCAATGTGAAGAATGCGGATAGAAAGGCGCTGCGAGTCGGTCCTGCGCCGGCCGCGAGGAACGAAGCGAACTCCACGATCTCGAGATAGAGAAACACGACGCCGAGCAGTGCGGTCGCACCGAACCAGGCATAGGTGCCGCGCAAGTCTTCACGGCGGGCGGCGAGCAGTCCCATTCCACACGTGAAGCTCGACAACAGCAGGCACACGGTTTCGTAAAACACGTGGCGCTGATCGAAAAGCTCGGCGCCGCCCGGGCCGCCCGCAGTCGCATTCGCAAGCACGGCGTATGTCGCGAACAGGGCGGCGAAGATGACGATGTCGGAAAGCAGGAACAGCCAGAAGCCAAAGCCGATGACGACGTATGTCGGCGCGGGGCCCTGCATCGAAAGAGGAACTTCCTCCATCGTCAGGCTGGAAACATTGGCGTCGCTGCTCATGCGTTGACTGCTCCGACAGGGATGTCCGATTCACGATTCGTCTGCCATGCGTGCACAAGCCAGAGGATCAACGCGCCTGCAAGGCCGAGCGCAGCCAGCCACCAGATGTGCCAGATCAGCGCGAAGCCGAGCACCACCGCACAGGCCGAGATCAGAAAGCCCAGAGGAGTGTTGCGAGGCATGTGAATCGACTTGGGACATGAGCCCGCGCGCTCGGGAACGCTTCCCTTCATGTGCCAGTAGGCATCGACCGAGCTCACTTCCGGCAGGCGGCAGAAATTCCAGGCCGGCGGCGGCGAAGGCGTGGACCATTCGAGGGTTCGTCCGAACCAGGGATCGCCCGTGACATCGCGGTTCTCTTCACGCCGGCGGATGCTCACCACGAGTTGCACGACGGTGAGAACGATGCCGCAGAAAATGAACAGCGCGCCGCAGAACGCGACGATCATCAGCGGCTGCCATTGCGACTCGGCGTAATGCTGCATGCGACGCGTCGCGCCCATGAGGCCAAGCGCATACAGCGGCATGAACGCGAGAAAGAAGCCCACGAACCAGCATCCGACGATCCACCGGCCGATGCGCTCATCGAGGGTGAAGCCGAACGCTTTCGGGAACCAATACGCGTACCCGGCCATGACACCGAACACGACGCCGCCGATGGCCACGTTATGGAAGTGCGCGACCAGGAACAGGCTGTTGTGCACGACGAAATCGACGGGTGGAATGGCCATGAGCACTCCGGTCATTCCACCGATGACGAACGTCACCATGAATCCGAGGCTCCACAGCAGCGGCACGGTGAAACGGATGCGTCCGCCATACAGCGTGAACAGCCAGTTGAATATTTTCACGCCGGTAGGCACGGCGATCACCATGGTCGCGATGCCGAAGAAGGCGTTGACGTTCGCGCCTGCGCCCATCGTGAAGAAGTGGTGCAACCACACGATGAAGGACAGCACGCAGATTCCCATCGTGGCGAGCACCATCGAGCGATAGCCGAAGAGTGGCTTGCCCGAGAACGTCGCGACCACTTCGGAGAACACGCCGAACGCCGGCAGGATCAGGATGTAAACCTCCGGATGACCCCAGATCCAGATGAGGTTGATGTACATCATCGGATTGCCACCGGCCTCGTTCGTGAAGAAATGGAAGCCGCAATAACGATCCAGCAGCAGCATCGCGAACGTCGCAGTGAGCACGGGGAAGCTCGCGATGATCAGCAGATTCGAGGCCAGCGCGGTCCAGCAGAACACCGGCATCCGTCCGTAGCTCATGCCCGGAGCGCGCAACTTGAGAATCGTCGTGGTGAGATTGATGCCCGATAGCAGTGTTCCTAATCCTGAGATCTGCAGCGCCCAGAGGTAGTAGTCGACGCCGACGCCGGGCGAATACTCGATCCCGCTGAGCGGCGGATAGGCCAGCCACCCCGTGCGGGCGAACTCGCCGACGAAGAGCGACAGATTCACCAGCAGGCAGCCTGCGGCAGTGAGCCAGAAGCTCACGGCATTCATCACCGGAAACGCGACGTCACGAATGCCGAGCTGCAGCGGCACGGCGAAGTTCATGAGCCCTACGATGAAAGGCATCGCGACGAAGAAGATCATGATCGTTCCGTGCGCGGAGAAGATCTGATCGTAGTGTTCGGGCGGCAGATAGCCCGTGGCGCCACCGGCTGCGAGCGCCTGTTGCGCGCGCATCATGATCGCATCCGAAAAACCTCGGACCAGCATCACGAGCGCCAGGATCACGTACATGATGCCGATGCGCTTGTGATCGACGCTCGTCAGCCACTCGCGCCACAGGTAGCCCCACCATCCCTTGATCGTGACGAGTGCGAGGATCGCCACGATGCCAACGATGATCACCACGGTGACGCCCATGATGATGGGCTGATCGAAGGGCACGGCGGCCCAGCTCAGTTTGCCGAGCATGAAGTCAGTTCCCATAGGGCGAGTAGGGGACGAGCGTGCGGCCGTTGGCGAGGACCGCCTCGTACAGATCGGGTTCAACCGCTGCGAAGGCGAGCGGCCGCTTGAAGGTCGATGGCGGCGAGATCTGCGCGAAGGTGATCGCATCGAGAACGACCGAGCCGCTGCGAGTTGCCGCGACCCAGGCCTCGAACTGCGCGTCGTCGACCGCGTGAACATCGAAGCGCATGTCTGAAAAGCCATCGCCGCTGTAGTTGGCGGAAAGACCCCCATACGTTCCCGCTGCGTCCGCCTGCAGATACAGCACGTTCTCCATGCGCGGCATGGCGTAGATCTGGCTGCCGAGCTGCGGAATGAAGAAGCTGTTCATCACGTCGCTGGAGGTGATGCGAAAGCGCAGCGGTGTGCCGACGGGGACGACCAGGCGATTGATGGTGGCGACGCCCTGCTGCGGATAGATGAACAACCATTTCCAGTCGAGCGCGATGACCTGGACTTCGAGCGCAGGCGTCCGGCTTGCGATTGGACGCGGCGGGTCGAGTTCCTGAGTGCTGATCCAGGTGAGTCCGCCGAGGAACAGAATGACGAGTGCGGGAATCGTCCAGGTCACGAACTCGACGCTGCCGGAGTATTCCCAGTCGGGGCGATAGTGCGCGTGGCGATTCGATGCACGAAACCGCCAGGCGAAGCCGATGGTCATCAGGATCACCGGAACGATGATTGCCAGCATGATGACCGTGGCATCGGAAAGAAGAATGAGCTGCGCCTTGCCGATGACGCCCTGTGGATCGAGTACACCGCTCTTCATGGAATCATCCTGCGGATCGTGTACTCACGAAGAAGTGTGCGCATCGGCCATGGAGGATCAGCGAGCGAGTCCATCGGGATCTCCGGATCGCGCCGTAACGTCGGCGGCAAGAGTGTCCTTGCGCCGTGATACGAGCGCGAAGCCCCCGGTTGGGGGCGGTCCACGATCGAATCGACGCATCGATGGGGGAGGCGTCGCGCATGAGATCGGAGGATTCATTTTGCGGTGGCAGGCGCGGCATCCTGCGAAATCCAGCCCCCGCCGAGTGCGAGGAAGACCGCGATCTGATCGTTCGCAATGGCGACCTGAATCTGCGCAAGCGACTGCTCGGCCGCGATCAGAGTGCGCTCGGCATCCACGACTACGATCTCCGTCGCGCGTCCGCCGATCAGCAACTGCCGGGCGTCGGCAGCGGCGCTCGCCGCATCATCGCGTGCCGCGCGCAGATGTTGTTCGCGTTGCAGATCGTGCAGATAGGTGTTCAGCGCGGATTCGATCTGACGCAGGCTCTCCAGCACCACGCCGTCGAAGCTCGCAAGGGCGAGCTGAGCATTCGCTTCGGCCGCCGCCACCCGCGCACGCGCGCCGTTGCGATTGGCCTGCCAGTTGATGAGCCCGCCGATGTTCCAGAAATTCGTAGGCGCGGTCAGAAAATCGGCGGTGCGACCGAGCGAGCCGAGCGCTGCGCCGAGTTGAACATCGGGATAGAGCTGCGCGACTGCGACGCCGATCTGGGCGGTGGCGGCGGCAAGCTGTCGCTCCGCGCGTCGCACGTCCGGACGACGTCGCAACAGTGCAGCGCCATCGCCGACGGGCAACGCCTGATCGAGGCGAGGCGGCGATTCGCAACGCAGCAGCGCCTCGTCGATCTCCGCCGGTGCCCGTCCGGTCAGTGCTGCGAGCCGGTAAAGCGCATTGCGTTGTATGGCGGCCAGCTGCGGTACGAGGCTCTGCAGTTGCTCGACGAGCTGACGTGAGCGCGTGACATCGAGCTCGGTAGCACGACCGGCTTCGCGCAGCATGCGCGTGAGCTCGAGACTGCGCTCCTGCAGCTCGAGCGAGCGCCGCAGCGTCGCGAGTTCGAGGCCTGCGCCGCAAACATCGGCATACGCGCGCGCGGTGCCGGCGGCGACGTTGATGCGAACCAGATCCTGCGCGGCAGCGACGGCCTCGTGATCCGCTTGCGCAGCTTCGATACCGCGACGAATCGCACCGAACAGATCCAGGTCGTAGCCAATGGTGATGCTCACCTCGTAGTCGTTGCTCACCGGTGGCCTGATCGGCAGCAGGAACTGCTCGCCCGCGAACTGGCTGCGCTCGAGTCCGACTTGGACCGGCACGATCGGCTGACGCAGGGTCTTCGCCTCGCGAAGGAGCGCGGCGCTACGCTCCAGAGCTGCGGCTGCAGCGCGCAGATCGGTGTTCGCCGCCAGCGCATCTGCAATCAGTGTGTCGAGCACTTCGTCTTCGTAAAGGCGCCACCAGCGCGCCGGCACCGCATCGTGTCTGAGCGCATCCGTGTCACTTGCGAGGAATGCGCCGTTGGCAACCGCGGAATTCATTTCAGCCTGATCGGGCAGGCGATAGTCCGGACCGACTGTACAGCCCGCGATGAGCGACGTGGCCGCGCAGATCGTACTTGCGCAGAGCGCGCTGCGAACGGCGCGACGCACCTTCATCGATGGCCTTCCGGCTTGCGATCGCGCGGCGCCTGAATCGAAACCGATGCGGTGCGCCCGGCGATCAGTCGCACATCCTCGGGCACTGAATCGATACGAATGCGTACGGGAATACGCTGCGCCAGGCGCACCCAACTGAAGTTCGGATTGATGTTCGCAAGGCCGCTGCTGCTGGGTGAACGATCGCGATCCTCGATGCCGGCGGCAATGCTCTCAACGGTTCCCTGCAGCTCATTCTCCAAGCCCATGATGCGCACGATGGCGGGATCGCCCACGTGAATACGCGGCAGCTTGGTTTCCTCGAAGTATCCCTCGATGCGCAGGCTGTCGACGTTCAGCAGCGCAAGCAACGGACGACCGACTGCGGCGTAGTCGCCGGGTTGCACATGAACGTTGCTCGCGACGCCATCGACCGAAGCGCGTATGACCGTGCGCTCCAGATTCAACTGCGCCGTATTGCGCTGAACGATGGCGGATCTGAGTTGGGCGCGCAGCTCCGCAACACGTGCCGAGCTCTGCTCGCGCTGCTCCGTCGTCACGAGTGGCCCGAGCTCGTCGTTGCGCCGCTCCTCGCGGACCGCCTGCGCAAGTGCGGCCTGTGTTGCGGCGATCGCAGCGTTGGCCTGCTCGAGAGCGAGCTGGTATCGCGAGCGGTCAAGGACCAGCAGTACGTCTCCCGCGTTGACGTACTGATTGTCGATCACGTGCACTTCGACCACGAGCGCATTGACGTCGGGACTGATCTGCACGACATCCGCTCGCACGCGGCCGTCGCGCGTCCACGGTTCGAGCTGATAGCGATTCCACATCCAGAGCCCGCCGAGCACGGCCACGAGCACGATGCAGGCGGTTGTGGCGACGCGCACGGCGAGTTTCACCCAGGGCTTATTCAACTTGTCGCACTCCCGGAAAATCCGATCGGCGCCGTGACTGCCACGAGGAGCCACAGGACCGCCATGAACATTGCGGTGTCGAACAGGCCTGCATGCCAGATGAAGCGGTAGAGGCTCAGCCGACGCAGCAGCCACCGCAGGCCGAGGGTGAGCACGAATGCGCCGATCGCGAGCATCAGCAGCGGCGGGAAGAACACGCCGCCGATCGAGGCTTCGCCGATCATGCGATCGCCTCCAGTGGACGCGCAGGCACAGCTTCAGGAACCAGATCCAGGCGTAGCGCGACGAGACTGGCGAGCGCCTTGATGCGACATTCGGAGCAGGGCAGCGCAGCGAGCGACGCAATTCCCGCATCGAGAGACTTTGCGAGCGGCGCATTGACGGCACGTGTGTTCTTGGGCGCCTCGTACATCGAGGCGATGGATTCACGAACGTCCCGCAGTGGCGCTGCAAAGACAGGCTCGCAGACGCGTTCGGTGCGATTGAGGGCAACCAGATGCGTCCCCACGCGCAGGTCGCGCAACACATCCGAGCGGATCTGCTCACGTGCAGAGGCATCGACGAGCGCTTCGCGTGCCGCGACCTGGCCCAGACAATCCACGAGCTGCGAATGCGCGTGCATAGTGGCTGGGGTGTTGCGCGTGAGCCGCCGCATGGCCTGCCAGGCGGCGCGCAGCAGCCGCGCTGCGTTCCAGGTGGGATCGATCGTGCGCATCACGAGGTTGATGGCGATTGCGAGCAACACGCCTGCGATCTGCGCCAGCGTGATATTCACGAACGCGGCGAAATCCGGGTGATACATCTCCTGGAAGGCAAGTGCGCCGGCGAACGTGATTCCCATGATCAATGCCACGCCTGCAAACTTCGGCAGCGCCTGCAGGAAGCTGAGCAGCAGCAGGATCGGCGTGATGGCAAGCGCGAGTCGTACGAATCCTGCGACTTGCGGCAGCAGTGCGAACTGATAGAAAGCGGAGACCGGCAGGATGAGCAACACTCCATAGAGCAGCATGCTCAGCGGTTTGCTGGGTCGATCGAATGCAGCGAAGAACGAGCAACCGATCGCAGCGAACTGGGCCGCGATCCCTCCCTCGGGCCACGATCCGCCGATCCACAGCACGCAGCCGACGATGATTGCGGTCGCGGCTGCGCAGGAAGACAGCGCCGCAAGCGTGTAGTCGCGATACAGCGAAGGTCCCTTCGCCCGATCCAGCTCCATGACGAGATGGGCAGGCAAGTCACTGTCGCCTTGACGAATGGCGCGGGCGAGTGCTCTGCAAGCCTCCAGCCCTGCGATCAGGTCGCAAATCTGGCTGGTCACCGTCTGTTCGAGCAATTGCGACCAGTCGGCTGCAGATGCAGCAGCGGCAGGTACGCTATGCAGCGCATCGAGCGAGGGCGGTGTTGCCACCTCGAAGACATCGCTCGCATGGGCGAGACGGTCGGCCCACGCGGCAGTGGTCGCGATCGCCTCGCTCACGGGTGCGCTGAGCGAGCCGTCGGCGCGCAGCCGCTCGATGGCCAATTGCGCGCTCATCAACGTCGGCAACAGAGCACTGAGTCGTCGCTGCAGGACGATCAGATGTCGGCCCACTCGCGGCACGTCGGACAACTCGAACGAGAGATGAGCGCGTAACGTGTGCAGATCCGCGAGCAGCTCTGTCAGTCTCTTCGAGGCGGCCAGATGTTTGGCTTCATCGGCCGGCTCGCGCAGCGTCTGCGCGATGCTGCTGGCGAAGAAACGCAACGCGGCGTTGATCTTGTCGTTCAGTTCGACGGCGACGGTGCGCGGAAAGAAGATCGAATGCGCGAGGCTCGCGCACAGAATTCCCACGCCAATCTCCTCCACACGCGCGACGGCGTTGTCGAAGATCGAATCGGGCGCGTCGACGACGCCGAGCCCGACGATGGCCGCCGTGTAGCCGGAGAGCATGAGGGCATAACTGCGCGGTGTACGGTCGAGCAGCGACAGTCCCAGGCATAGCGCGATCCACACGGCGAGCGCCGCACACAACAGCGGCGGCGAATGCACGAGCGGCGGAATCAATACGAGTGCGGCGCTCGCCCCGAGCACGGTCCCCACCAGTCGCCACACCGCTTTCGAGCGCACGGCCCCGGCCAATGGCGCAGCCACGATGAAGGCGCTGAACACCGCCCAGTACGGACGCTCGAGATCGGCGGCGAGCGCAACATAGAGCGCCAGCAGGATGCCTGCCGTGTTGGCGAGTGCGAATGAGCAGCGTTGCAGGAATGCATGCATACGTTGCGGGAAAGCAGAGAGTCCCTGGATAAATCCTATCGATCGACACTGTGCCGGCGAGCCTGTGCCCGGGCATCCCTCGTGCGAGGCATCAATACGTCATCCGTGCTTCGCGACGGGTTTCGTCCGTAACACGACTGAAATTCCGCGGTGAGTTGCTCTGGTCACGGTTTGCGTTGCCGATCGGGCGAACATTTCAGAGGCACAGATGACTACCACGAACCAGGACTTGGCCATTGCGATCTACGACCGACACGGCCTCGCCGAAGAGGCGGTCAAGCGATTGCAACACGCAGGCTTCGACATGAAGCGCATCTCGATCGTGGCGAAGGACTACGAAACCGAAGAGCACGTCGTCGGCTATCTGAATGCGGGTGATCGCGCGAAGATTTTCGGAAAGTTCGGCGCGGTGTGGGGCGCGCTCGTGGGTGTGTTGTTCGGTTCCGCCCTCCTGTTCGTCCCTGTGGTGGGTCACATCGTCGTGCTCGGCCCGCTTGCCGCGACGCTCGTGGAAGGCGTAGCTGGCGCAGCAGTCGTCGGCGGTACGAGTGCGCTGGTGGGTGCGCTGAGCTCCCTTGGCATTCCCAGGAACTCGGTGCTGCGATACGAGACGGCCCTGAAAGCGAATCGATTCCTGCTCGTCGTGCACGGCACTGCCGATGAGATCGAGCGAGCACGCGAGCTGTTGAAGGCAACTGGTGCGGAATCCATCGACAGTCACGCGACGGCCTGATGAGAACGGTCCTCTCTTCGCACGACGCGAAGGGAGGGCCGTGGTGATAGGAGTTATGAAAGTGATGACAGTGATGACAGTGATCTGACCGCCATCACTTCCATCACCTCGTCACCGCCATCACTTCCATGGCCTCTGATGACAGTGAAGGCAGTGATGGCGGTGATGACAGTGAAGGCAGTGAAGGCAGTGAAGGCAGTGAAGGCAGTGATGGAGTGTTCTGACCGCCATCACTTCCATCACTTCATCACCGCCATCACTCACCTCAGGAAGAAAAAGGCCCCTCCTTACCTCCTTCGACGGCGGGGGGGAGGGGGGAGGGAGATACTTGCCAGTCGTCAGCAAGGAGGGGCCGTTGAAACCTGGAAAGACGCAGCCGACACATCAGCTTCGCCTTCGCAGACAGAATCGGCCGCGTGCGTGAATGAACGATGACGTTTCCGGCGGAAAAGGTTTCAGTCGTAGTGAGCGCCAGCGAGCGTGAACACGCGCGCCGAGCGCCGGCCGACAATTGCATCGGAAACTCGTCGGTACATTGGGGAAACCGAACTGACATCCCCGGTCACTCATGCTTAGCCCGTGCGCGCAGGTCTCTCGATGCGCGGTGCTGGTCAACGGGACACATTCATGAAAATCAGGTACGCGACTCTTCGTCAGGATTCATCGCATCGATCGCACATCGTGCTGTGCCTGTTGCTGCTCGTCGGGGCCGTGCTCGCCTCGCAGGCCGCGCCCGCGCAGGGGCGACCGCATGGACACGACGGGAGGCACGTGGACAACCGATGGGGACACAATCGTCCCTACTATCCGCACGGTCACTCGGTGCCGCACATTCCGCACGGCGCCTACGAGATCCATCACGGTGGCCATGCTTACTGGTACCACGGCGGTCAGTGGTATCAGCGTCACGGCGGCGTGTCGATCATCGTCGGTGCGCCGATCGGCGCGTTCGTACCGGTGCTGCCGCCGTACTACTCGACGGTCTGGTGGCGCGGCATTCCTTACTACTACGCCGACAGCTCGTACTACATCTGGGACAACAGAGTGCGAAGGTATGAAGTCGTGGCAGAGCCCGAAGGCATCGAGGTCGGCGGCAAGCCGGTACCCGCAGCGGAACAGATCTTCATCTATCCGCAGCGCGGTCAATCGCCGCAGCAGCAGGAAACCGATCGCTACGAGTGTCATCGCTTCGCGGTCGATCAGACTCACTACGATCCGACGCTGCCTGCGGGCGGTGTCGCAGCCGATCGCATCGCGAGCAAGCGCGCCGACTATCTGCGCGCGCAGAGCGCATGTCTGGATGGCCGGGGCTACAGCGTGAAGTGAGGATGCGCGTCAGTGCGCGCGCCGATCTTCACGCTCGCACAAGAGTGCAACAACGCCCGCCAGGGTCATCGGCAACAGCCAGGCGTGTCGGCCCCAGGTGTTCACGGCGATCGCCGCGATCAGGCAGCCGCAGAAAAATCCTGCCACTAGGCTCGCTGACTGGCGCAGTCGAGCCCTGTGATCTGTCGTGCTCGATCCTCGAGGGCGGCGCTCGCACAACATCACGACGACGTTCGTGAGATTGCCCGTCATCGTTGCGGTCGCAGGAATGTTCGACTGGATCACATGCGACAGGGCGAACTGCGAGGCCATCGCACAGACGGCGAAGGCTGCTGCGAACGCCGTGGCCTGCGCATGCAACACGCTACTGCCTGCCGTGACACACACGGCAACGAGCAGCAGGAACTGCGCCCACATCAGCGCGGGCAGTGCGCGTCTCCCGCATGCGCGCGCGAGCAACATCCAGGCCGCGACGGCGACCGCGAACACCGGCACCACGAGCAACTGCGGAACGCTCAGTGCCTGATCGCGCAGCAGGTCCGAAGCCAGAAGCGCAATGTTGCCGGTGACGTGCGCCGTGAACACATGGCCGAGCGTCAAAAACCCCGTGAGGTCGGTGAGTCCCGCAACGATGCTCAACATCAGCGCGAGTCGCGTGGGGATCGGAGCCGCGCTGATGTGCGGCGATGTGGCGGGTTCGGTCATGGTGCTGCGCCCAGTGCAGGTCACGATCGTCGTGACTGCGGCTGAACCTACGGGCGGGCATGCATGCGCGGATTACTGGTCCGAACCTGAGGATTGCGGCCGTAACGGCTCGCAGTGCACACGGCAGATGCGTCCTGCGCTTGCGGGCGTGAGCGGATGATCGGCGACGGGCGGACGCGAATCCCGCTGCCTTCGTTTCAGTCGTCACCTGTCTCGATGTCAGGCGACATCGCGTACGCGCCGGTGCGAAACACTTTGGTGAGCGATCCACGCCAACCTGAGCTTGTCGTCCAATTACGAGGCTCGCTCCATGTCACCGATCATGCGTCTGAAGGCCATTGCCGCGCTCGTCCTCGGCGTTCTTGCACTGCCCGTTGTGGCGGCGCCGGTCAAGAACATCGTCCTCGTGCACGGAGCATGGGTGGACGCTTCGGGCTGGAAGCCCGTGTTCGACATCCTGACGCGCGAAGGTTTCAACGTCAGCATGGTGCAGGAGCCGGAGACCTCGTTCGCGGCCGATGTCACTGCAGCCAAGCGCATTCTCGATCTGCAGGATGGACCCACGCTGCTCGTCGGTCACAGCTATGGCGGTTCGATCATTACTGAGGCGGGCGTGCATCCGAACGTCGTCGGCCTGGTCTACGTCGCAGCGCATGCACCGGATGTCGGCGAGGACGAAGCAACGCTGGGCAAGAAGACACCGAGCGTGCTCGGCAAGACCGAAGGGGCCATCAAGAAAACACCCGATGGCTACACCTATCTCGAGCCCGCGGAATTCCTGAAGCTGTTTGCGCCGGATCTGCCGCGTGAGCGTGCGGAGTTCGCGTCGCGCTCGCAGGTGCTCGCCGCCGCGGCGGTCTTCTCGACGCCGCTCACTGCGGCCGCCTGGAAGACCAAGCCGAGCTGGGGAATCGTCGCGCTCAACGATCACATCATCAATCCAGACCTCGAGCGCTGGTACTACAAGCGTGCGAAGAGCCAGATCGTCGAGATCCCGGGCGCGAGCCACGCGGTGTTCGAATCGCATCCGAAGGAAGTCGCCTCCGTCATCTCGAAAGCGGCGCGATCGCTCAACAAGTAAGCCTCGCGCGCGGCGAGCCACAGGAGTACGAACGATGACGAGCTGGCAACAGGGGCGCGATGCGCGCGGTGCACGCCTCGCGCGGGCGGCAAAGCTTGCCAAAGGCAAGATCGTCGCAATGAGCGATGCGACACGCCTGCTCGAAGCCGTCATGCGACCGGGCGACCGCGTCTGCGTGGAAGGCGACAATCAGAAGCAGGCCGATGGGTTGAGCGCCGCGCTCCTCGCGGTCAATCCCGACAAGATCAACAATCTGCACATGGTGCAGTCGGGCGTCGTGTTGCCCTCGCACCTCGATCTGTTCGAACGCGGTATCGCAAAGCGACTGGACTTCGCGTACTCGGGGCCGCAGTCCTCGCGTGTCGCCTCGATGCTGTTCGGCGGGAAGATCGAGCTCGGCGCGGTGCATACCTACCTGGAACTGTTTGCGCGCTACTTCATCGATCTCACGCCGCAGGTCGCGCTGATTGCCGCCGTCAGTGCGGATCGCGACGGCAACCTGTACACCGGTCCCAACACCGAAGACACACCGACCGTCGTGGAGGCGACCGCGTTCAAGGACGGTATCGTGATCGCGCAGGTCAACGAGATCGTCGAGAAAGTGCCGCGTGTCGATATTCCGGCGGACCGGGTGCACTTCGTCGTCGCGGCGGACAAGCCATTCTTCGTCGAACCGCTATTCACGCGCGATCCGGCGGCGATCACCGAGTCGCAGATTCTCACTGCGATGCTTGCGATCAAAGGCATCTATGCACCCTATGGCGTGCGGCGTCTCAATCACGGCATCGGTTTCAACACGGCAGCGATCGAGCTTCTGCTGCCGACGTTTGCAGAGAAGCTCGGCCTGAAAGGCAAGATCGCGACTCATTTCGCGCTCAATCCGCATCCCGCACTGATCCCCGCCATCGAATCCGGTTGGGTGCAGCAGATCCACTCGTTCGGCTCTGAAGTCGGGATGGAGGATTACGTGCGTGCACGCTCCGACATCTACTTCACGGGCGCGGACGGCTCGTTGCGTTCGAACCGCGCGCTATCCCAGGTCGCAGGTCTGTATGCGTGCGACATGTTCATCGGCTCGACGTTACAGATCGATCTGCAGGGCAACTCATCCACCGTCACGGAATCGCGCGTCTCCGGATTCGGCGGCGCACCGAACATGGGTGCCGATGCGCGCGGTCGCCGCCATCCGAGTCCTCCATGGCTTCTCGCAGGTCACGAGGCCGATCCGAACAGCGCACCGCTGCTGCGTCGTGGCCGCAAGCTGGTCGTGCAGATCGGCGAGACCTTCGGAGACAAACAGGCCCCGTTGTTCGTGGAGAAGCTCGACGCACTGGAGCTCGCAGACAAGCTCGAGCTCGATCTCGCGCCGGTGATGGTCTATGGCGATGACGTGACGCACATCGTGACCGAGGAGGGTATCGCGAATCTGCTCCTGTGCCGAGATGCGAACGAACGCGAGCAGGCGATCCGCGGCGTGGCGGGTTACACGGAGGTCGGTCGTCATCGCGATCGCAAGGCGGTCGAAGCGCTGCGCGCACGCGGTGTCATCCGGCGGCCGGAGGATCTCGGCATCTCGCCGCTCGATGCTGATCGCAATCTGCTCGCCGCGCGCTCGATCAAGGATCTGGTGCACTGGTCCGGCGGCCTGTACGCACCGCCTTCGAAGTTCCGCAACTGGTGAGGGGAGCGCAATGGAAGATCTGACTTTCAAACATCAGGCTCGCGCGCGTGCGCCAGGCACTCGCGCGAGCACGATCGTCGGCGTGGTGGCCTCGGGCAATCTGGAAGTGCTCGCGGAACGAGTGCTGCAGGACACCGAGTGCGTGGTCGAGATTCGCACTGCGGCCGTGGGGTTCGGAGATGTCTGGACCGCGGTGATTGCCGACTTCGTCGAACGCTATTCGCCAGGCGGATTGCGATTGTCCATCAACGATGGCGGTGCGCGTCCGGACACGGTGGCGCTGCGCCTGGCACAGGCCGTACATCTGATGGAGGAGCCAGCATGAGTGCGACCCCGCGCAGCGATGCGTCTGCGGACAACACCGCAATCAGCTGGTACGAATCATCGGCGCGCACGCGCATCGCGCGATTGCTCGATGCAGACAGCTTCGTCGAAGTGCTCGGTCCGCAGGAACGCCAGATCAGTCCTCATCTGCGCGTGTTCGATCTGCCCGAGCAGTTCGACGACGGCATCGTCGTCGGTACGGGCAGGCTGCAGGGAACACGCGTCCTGGTGGCTGCGCAGGAAGGGCGTTTCATGGGCGGCGCGTTCGGTGAAGTGCATGGCGCGAAGCTCAATGGATTGCTGCGAGCGGCGCGTCAGATCAGAACGATGCCGGTATTCATCCTGTTCGATACGGGCGGTGTGCGTTTGCAGGAGGCCAATGCCGGTGAGCTCGCGATCGCAGAGATCATGCGCGCGGTCATCGAGACGCGTCTCGCCGGTGTGCAGGTGTTCGGATTGATCGGCGGACGTGCGGGTTGCTTCGGCGGAGGCGGGCTCATCGCGGGCTGCTGTTCGGCGCTCGCAGTTTCCGAGCTCGGACGGATTGCCGTCTCGGGGCCGGAAGTCATCGAGACGAATCGCGGCGTCGAGGAGTTCGACTCGCGCGATCACGCGTTGGTGTGGCGCACCATGGGCGGTAAACATCGTCGCCTCATCGGCGGTGCGGAGCTGTTCGTCGACGACACCGACAGCGACTTCCGGGCGACGGCAATCCGCTTGCTGAGCAGGAAGACGCCTTTCGGGATTGCCTCGTTGCGCAACGAACAGCAGCGACTGGAAGAACGCCTCCATCGCTTCGGTGCATGCGCCGATGCATTCGATATCTGGGCGCGGCAAGGAATCGGCCAGCCGCGCGAGGTGTCCGCGCTCGCAGCGGCTGAGTTCAAAGCGCTCGCCGACGCCACACAGAACTCACCCGCCGACGCGCGCTGAAGGAGGCCGACGTGACTCTCGAGGACATCCTTGCATCGCTGTTCCCGCACGGACACGACGTCACCAACGATCGCGGCGTACTGTTCGGCACCGGCAAGCCGGAGTCGAGCACGCACATGCTCGTGATCGGCGTCGCAGGTCGCATTCCCGTCGGCGTCGACGATGCGATCCGGTTGTCGAACTTCGTGCTGACCTCGCTCGCCAAAGATACGGGACCGATCCTGGTGATGGTCGACAGCGACAGTCAGCGCATGAGCAAGCGCGATGAGCTGCTCGGGTTGAGCGAGTTCGTCGCGCACCTGGCGAAGACGCTCATCTATGCCGATCTGCACGGGCGACCCACGATCGGCCTTCTGTACGGTCATTCCGCAGCCGGTGCATTTCTCGGCACCGCGCTGGCGACGCGTGTGCTGGTTGCGTTGCCCGAAGCCGATCCTGCGGTGATGGATCTGCCTTCGATGGCTCGCGTGACCAAGCTTCCGTTGAGCGTCTTGCAGGAGAAAGCGCAGGGCACACCGGTGTTCGCGCCCGGTCTGCACAATCTCATGCAGGCGGGCGCGATCCATCACCTCTGGAACGAGACCTCGTTACTGAACGAGCAACTCCTCACGCTTCTGGCCGAGTTGCCCGACAGCAAGGATCGTCGCGACACGCTCGGCAAGCAGCGTGGCGGACGCATGAAGGCGGCTGACATCGCGGAGCAAGTCTGTGAATCGATCCTTCGCAGTCTCTGATCGTCCTCGTCGGCACGATCTGGTGCACGTCAAGCCCGAGAGTTGGCGCGCCATGATCGATGACGACGATGTGCAGGCCGATCCGCTGATCGCTCACTGGGTCGACAACGGATGGCCGCTCGTCGCACGACGTGCCGTATCGGGTGAAGGTGCGGGTGTGCCGCTCGGCCTGCCGCTGCCTCCCGGCAAACCCAAACGACGCATCTCGGTGCTCGCGCAATCGGAAGAGGTCGTGTCGATCGCGCCGCCGCCACCGTTGTGCAGCGTGCGTCGCGTGTTGCCGCGGCCCTGGTGGCGAACGCTCGAACATCTGGATCTCTTGAGCGTGCTGTATGCGGTCGAGCTGCGCGTTTGCGGAAGTGTGGCCTGGCGCGCGATCACAGGGCTCGACTATCTGACCGAGCGGTCCGATCTCGATCTACTCATATACATACAGCCGGACACGGACGTGCGCGAAGTCACTGCGGCTCTGGCCGCGATCGAATCCGGCGCCTGCATGCGGCTGGATGGCGAACTGATTCGCCCCGACGGCGCCGGTGTGAGCTGGCGCGAGTTCCACGCCCGCACGCCGCAGGTACTCATGAAGTCGGTGCGCGGAGTCACGCTCATCGAACCCACGATGTTCGCACTGGGAGGGATACCGGCATGACCACGGCTTTGGTTTCCGCCCCGCGCCGCGGATTTCTGGCGCGCAAGGCCAACTCCATCGGCCTGCGTAGCATCGGTCGCACGGCAGTCGACTGTCTGATACTGGAGCTGGAGACCTGGCCCAAGCCCGGCCTCGTCAGTCACATCGATGCAGGCAGTCATGTCGACATGGATGCCGGCACGTTTCGTGCGAGTGCCCGGGCCATCGCGCCTTATCTGGAAGCGATGGCGGAGGCCGGCGCAAGCGGCGGCAGCATGTCGCAGTTGCGGCTCATCGGAATGGAAGCGGAAACTGCGATGTTCACCGCGACCGGTGGAGTGAATACGCATCGCGGCGCGATCTTCGGATTGGGACTGTTGTGTGCGGCCGCTGGCGCGCGCGCGAGCGGCAAGGCCGATCCGATGTCATCGCTCGGCAGCATCGTGTCCACCGCGTGGGGCAAAGACATCGTCGACGGTCCGGTGTTGTTGCACAGTCATGGCAGTCGCGCGCGGTTGCGTTTCGGCGCGGGCGGTGCGCGCAAGGAGGCGGCCGCAGGGTTTCCGACGATCTACGAAGTGGGCCTGCCGGTGCTACGCAAAGTCGGCGGCAAGATGGCGCACTGTGCACACGCGGCGCGCGTGCAGGCGTGCTTCGCGCTCATCGCGCGACTCGAAGATACCAACTTGCTTCATCGTGGTGGTCTCGTGGGCCTGCAGTATGCGCAGCGTGCAGCGCGTGGCTTCCTGTCGCATGGCGGTGTGCTTGCGACCGGATGGAAAGCGCACGCATTGGTGGTCCACCAGAATTTCATCTCCAGGCGATTGAGTCCGGGCGGCTCCGCCGATCTGCTCGCGTTCTCCCTGTTCGTGAACTCGCAGGACGGCTAACAGCACCATGTCTCGCGCACTTCTGCTGGCGCTGGTGCCGGTGTTCTTCGTGCTCGCGCTCGGGTATGCGGCAGGACGCTGGAAGCTCGCCGACAACACCAGAATCGAATCGCTCAATGCGCTCGTCATGCTGTTCGCCTTGCCTGCGTCGCTCTTTCTCGCGACGGCGACGGCAGCGCGGGAAGAGATGATCTCGCAGTCGCCGCTGTTCGCGATCTTCGGCGGAATGATGCTGGTGGTCTGGGCCATCTCGTATGCCTTCCGACGCAGCACCGGGATCTCGAGAGCGGACGCGGCGTTGCAAGCGCTCACGATCGCGTATCCGAATCTCGCAGGCGTTGGATTGCCTATCGTCGCGGCGGTGCTGGGTCCGCAGGGCCTGGTGCCGATCGCGCTGGCGCTGGCGGCAGGCTCCATTCTCGTGACGCCGCTTACGCTCGTCATTGTCGAGATGGACACGAAGAAGAGCGCGGGTTCATCGAGTGCGCAGGTATTCACGGCATTGAGACGTTCAATCACCAAACCCGTCGTGCTGGCGCCGGCCCTGGGCATCGTGGTGTCTTTCTCGGGTGTGACGATCGATCCGGTCGCGCAGGCCTCGCTCACGCTGATCGGACATACCGCCGCCGGTGTCGCGCTGTTCCTGACCGGGTTGATTCTCTCGGCACAGCCGTTTCACCTCGATGCGAAAGTGATCTCCGCGACCGCGATGGCCGACGTCATCCGTCCCCTGCTCACCGTTGCGATCGTGAAGCTGGTGCCGGTCGCGCCGGAGACTGCGAAAGCTGCGATTCTGCTGGCGGCCATCCCCTCCGGCTTCTTCGGCATCCTGTTCGCGGTGAACTACGGGAAGGACTCGGGCACCGCCGGTTCGATGGTGCTTGCGAGCACGGTGTTCAGTGCAGTCACGATCACGGCGGTCATCGGTGAGCTGTTTTAGCAGAAGCGATGCACACTCGGCATGGACTGAGCAATCATGACTCTGGCAATCCTGTGCTCCGGCCAGGGAGGGCAGCGCGCGTCAATGTTTGCGCTCACGGACGCCGCACCCGAGTCGGAAGCATTGTTCACGCACGCAGCCGAGTTGCTCGGCGGTATCGATCCGCGCGAGCTGGTCCACGGCGCGTCTGCTGAGATACTTCACCAGAACCGCACTGCGCAGATCCTGTGCGTGCTTCAGTCGCTCGCAGCCGTGAGCGCATTGCGCGAGGTCATTCCTTCGGAGCTCATCGTCGCGGGTTACAGCGTCGGCGAGATCGCAGCCTGGGCTGTCGCAGGAGCGATTTCGATGCCTGCCGCGCTCGATCTCGTGGCGGCACGCGCCGAGCAGATGACTGCGGCTTCGACTGCGGGCGACGGCTTGATCTTCGTGCACGGGCTCGACCGGCCTGTGATCGAAGCGTTGTGTATTCGCTATTCGACACAAATCGCCATTGCAGAACCCGACGCTGCATTCGTGATCGGAGGCCGGCGTTCGGCGCTCGATGCCGTAGGTCAAGAGGCGCGAGGACTGCATGCACGAGTGATCGATCTGCCGGTGCAGGTGGCCGCGCACACGAGCTATCTGCGTACGGCCGCAAGCGCATTCCGGCAGACGCTCTCGCAGGCTCCGATGCACATGCCCGCAGCGACGATGCGATTGCTGAGCGGCATCGACGGTAACGCCGTGATCGATCTGCAGACCGGTCTCGACAAGCTGGCCGCGCAGCTCGCACAGACGGTTCAGTGGGGCGAATGTCTGCGCAGTTGTGTCGAAGCAGGAGCCACAGCGTTCTTCGAGCTCGGTCCCGGACATGCGCTCGCCGACATGGCGGCACGAGCTCATCCTCAAGTGCCTGCGCGCAGTCTCGATGACTTCAGATCTCTGAGCGGCGCACGGACATGGCTCATCGCACACACGCGGGGCTGATGAGCTTCGACAGTTCCTTGTCTCGATGTCTTGCGACTGAAACCGTGCGCCACAGACGCGGAAACAGAAGTCGCACCCATCCTGCTTAGCCTTGCATCCTCAGCCGCGAATTCCGCCTCGGAACGGGAGCTCATCATGCATCGCGCATCACTGCGAACTGGAATCATCGTCCTCGCGACAGCACTGGCCGCCTGCACGACGACCGGCACGGGGATCGGAGAATTTCAGGACGGCGGTCCCGATGTGCGCTTCCATTGGACGGCTGAGGGTCCCGCGAAGGGACAGATCACAGCCACGTACTCCGATGGCACGAAGTACTCGGGCAGGTACTTTCAAATCACGAGCGAAACACGCGTCGACGACGTGCAACCGCTCTGGGTCGATTGGGGCGGCTGGAGCGGCCCATGGGACGAATGGCCTTACTGGGACGCAGGACCGGAGTTCATCACCCACTACTCAGGCCGCGTGGTCGCAAACCTGAGCGATCCAAGCGGCAGCCGCATGCGCTGCAATTTTCGACTGATCCAACCCTCGCGCGGCCTGTCAGGCGGCGGACAAGGCAAATGCCAGCTCGGCAGCGGCGAAGCGATCCATGCTCAGTTTCCGGAGGTGTGAGCGGGCGGGAGAAGAGACGGAGATCTCCACGGGGGACACAGGGAGCACGGGGTGATGGACAGTGTTCGACTGAGTCGAGCCTACAGGCTCTAGGCTCTAGGCTCTAGGCTCTAGGCTCCTTCCTAACTGTGGGTTCGACTTCAGTCGAACATCTTCACTGAGCGCTGCGCGGCCTACGGCCTAGACCCAGCCGCGCAGCGCGCTGGCGTGTTCGCCCGGATCCGAACCTACAGCCCACAGCCTACAGCCTACAGCCTACAGTCTAGTGCTACAGCCCACAACCTAGCACCTAGGGCCTAGCACCTAGCGCTCGCGCACGCGCGCTGCGCACGCGAAACTCACCACCGCCGAATCCCCTTCAAGTACCGAAACCGTCGGTGCGTCGAGCTGTGCGCGTGCGCGAGCGACACTGGTGGTGTCGTCCTGAATCACAGTCACGACATCCACGAGCTTTGCGGTGGCGCCCGTCAGGGCGCGTCCACCGAGATTGTCGACCGAGATCGAAAGTTCGGTTCCGCGCGAGCGCTGCAGACTCTGCAGGCATTGCATCGGGGCATCGAAGGTGAGCTCGATGTCGTTCGCATCATCGAGAAGCTCGGCAGCGCTCTGGTCGTCGGAGCAACGGGTGCGCGATGCAAGTTGCAGATCGCGGTTGAGCTGCTTGTCGCTGGAAACGTGCGCGCGGGCCGCTTCGAAGTTCTGCTCGAGATCCGTGTGATCTTCGGGGATGACGCGCTCGGCATCTTCCATTCTCGCCTCCGCAAGTCGCACACGTGCAGCGGCTTCGTCGCGCTGGTCGGACTGAAGCTGTTCGACCAAAGCAGCGGGTGATTCCGGGCCGCTCTCGCACGACACGCGATCCTGCTGCGGAATGCGCAGCACGCTGCCGATACAGGTCACGACGCCTGCTTCGGCGGTGCATGCGTCCGATTGAGCGAGTGACAGCGGCGCAACCAGGCTGAGTCCGATCGCGCAGGCGATACGCATCGGGTTCAAGATCATGATGCTCAGCGCGCGGGCTCGAACTTGCCGATCAGAATCTCATCCTCCTTGAGCTCTGCGGCCGGCTCGATCCTGACGAACTTGGCATCCACGACCATGCATTTGCCTGGCGTGATCGTGCCTGTCTTCTGGTCGTAGCGCACCGAGAGCGCAACAGCTTCCGGGCCGCGCGTGACACACACGCGGATCGCTTTCGGCTCCTTGCGATTGACCAGGATCTTGCTCTCTCCGCCCTGAATCTGAAAATCGCCCGCGTCGAGCAGCAGCAAGTCTCGCTCATCCGCTCGGGCGCCGGCAGTGACGCAGGCTGCGGCGATGACGAGCAGGGCCGCGGCAATCGGATCGAATCGTGTAGTGCGCACAGTCAGGACCTCTGGTTGATCGATTTTCAGCGTCGCATCCATCAGTTGCCCTCCGATTGCGCGGAGCAGGTCGTGTCATTTCATTTGCAACGCCGCGATTCCGCCCGGAATGTTTTCGAATGAAACGGGCATCGGCAGGCGGGACATCGTCTGCAAGCACGCGTGCTCTTCAGTGCGAGGTGGCGATGGGCGCCGCCCGATCGAACGCATGATCGTCCGGCGTGCGTCACTGTCATTCATGCACACTGCGGAGCTCACGATGCGGATGCGTACGCTTCTCCCTCTGACGGTCTTGTTTGGATTCGTAGCGCATGCACACGGGCAGCAATCGGCGACGCCTGCCGAATCAGATCCGGAACTGATCGAAGTGCGTCCGATCGGTACGGCCACGCGATTCGCAGTGTTCTATTCGGGTGATGGCGGATGGGCGGCAATCGATCGCGGCGTCGCGGACGAACTGGCGGAGCAGGGAACGCTGATCGTGGGTGTGAACTCGCTGCGCTACTTCGCGCGCGAGCGCACGCCGGAAGAAGCCGCAGCAGATCTGACACGGATCCTCGACAGCTACGATCCGCGCCGCGCTCATCTGCCGGTGCTGCTCATCGGTTTCTCCAGGGGCGCGAGCGTGCTGCCGCTCATCGTCAATCATTTACCCGAAGCCGTGAGAGGTCGTATCACGGCGATCTCGCTCATCGCGCCCGAGCGGAAAACGCAGCTCAAGGTTCAACTGCGCGATCTGCTGCCAGGACTCGAGAGCCGCGGACAGGACGTGGCTCCACAGATCAAGATGCTCAAGGTGCCGACGCAATGTATTTATGGGGAAGGTGATAGCGATGCACTGTGCCCGGATCTCAAGGGACCAGCAGAGCAGGCCGTGGCGATCGGCGCGGGTCACCATCTGAGCAGCGAGTACGGCGCGATCGCTGACTGCATCATCTCGCACGCCGACGCGGCGGTCGCTGCATCCACGGCGCGCTGACGCGCGCTCGCGTCACTCGCGGTGCGCACATCATTGCGCATGTAATCGGCAGTCACGGTTCGGTAATCGCATCGTGTGAGCGCGTGGTGAAAGTTTCCATGTCCCGCCAATTGATGGGGGCGCAAGGTGCGTCCTTAAGGTATGGGGAAATCTGCAAGCCGATGACTGACGATCATGCTTCGAGCCGAGAGTGGTGGAACACGCTGACGCCAGCGCAGCGACGTTCCGTGGTGGCGCGTATCGAACCCGATGCGCTGGCGACATTCAGCGCGCATATCTCGCAGCGATGGGAAAGCCTGCCGGTCTCGGCGCTCCTGCTTGCGCAACGCTGCTTCGAGCGGGTCGCGCGTGCGCCGGATCCCGGATCGCGATAGCCCAACAATCGATTGTTTCAGAGCATTCGATGCAGTCGGAGTCAGATCACCCCGCGTCGTCCATTTTGAATTGCTCGGGCAACTGTGCGTAGGTGATGCCCTTCCGTCGCTCGGCGATGAGCGCTTCACGCGCACGCTCCTGATATCGCAGCGAGGAGCTGTGCACGCTGTCTTCCTCGATCTCCATCGGATGGCCCGCGACGTAGGCGAGCACGCGGGGAACCCCGAACTCC
Organism: Pseudomonadota bacterium; assembly: GCA_023423935.1. Taxonomy (GTDB): domain Bacteria; phylum Pseudomonadota; class Gammaproteobacteria; order Steroidobacterales; family Steroidobacteraceae; genus Steroidobacter. The sequence goes on from JAFAEQ010000039.1 coordinate 78,207, forward strand.
GCGATCAGCGGCCGCAGCAGCATGATGCCGCCGAATCGCTGCACATCCGAGTAGGCCGAATCGTTCTGACTGAAGTTACGCCGGGCGAGCGCGGAGAGCTGGGTGGGCCAGATGCGATCGAGCCGATTCTCGTTGAATATCGGATTGCGACGCACCTTCACGAATCCCGCCGCGGCGGTGATGAGCATCCTGCAGGGCAGCCGCTTGGTCACATCTGCGCTATCGCAGTTGTCGTGCGGCCAGCGCTGCCCAATGCTCAGCGCGGCTTCCTGGAGAAAGACGGTCCACAGCGCGTTGTCGATGGCTTCGATGACGGGATACGCGGCGCGAAGATTCTCATCTGTATAGAAGGGCCAGTAGAACGCGGCGCTGCTGAGTGGCATCGGTGCTTCGGAGATCACAATGCCGCGCGGGATCAATAGCCGCTTCGCCTCGCTGTCGTAATGAATCATGCCGCGCAGCGACTTGCGTTGCGGATCGCTCAGGCTCACGAACTTCACGTGCAACGTCGGCGGCAATGCGAAAGAGGTGTCGCCGAATGCGCCCTGAATCGCCTGTGTGCGCATCTTGAGCAGCTCGAGGGTCTGCTGCGAGCAGGCGCGCAGATCGTTCATCGGGCAGGCAAATGCATAGGAGGACAGCAGCAGGCTGGCACATACGAGCAGACGCTTCATGGTGAGCACACGATCCGACTTCGATGTGTGCAGCCTCTCGATCTGCGATTGCCACAGGATTGCAGCGATGCATGCAGACGTTTCGGGTGAAGCGGGCGGAAGAGTGGCAACCCGATGGCGATCGCGTGAACCTATCGCTGACGATCTCGGTTCTTCGTGAGCGTCGTGTCGCTCGGTTTCATCAGTGACACGCGATACAGGATCCACAGAATCGACAGCCCGGCGATCGTTACGACGGGCACAGCAAGATGCATCGGAAGCGGCGCGGACAGCACTCGCGTCGGTTCCAATGCCATAGGCTCCGAGACTTCCGCCGTCAACACGCGCACGACGTCCGGCCGCGCAAACGGCAGGCCGGGTGCAAGACGCTTGGCCGCCGTGAGCTCCGCTCGCGCGCGATCGTACTCGCCGTCGCTCGCATAGAGCTCAGCCATCACATAGTGCGAGCGGGCGTCGTCCGGATACTCACGAAGAAGCTCGCGCAGAGTCCCGCGCGCTTCCTGCACATGATTCCAGCGCCATTGCTCGTAGACCTTCGCAAGTGAAGGTGCATCGGACTGCGCGCCGGCTGCAAATGAAGCGAACGTCATCACGACGAGTGACAACAGCAAACGCCACTGGACCATCGCATCACCCTCATGACTTGCGAGTCGCGGAAGGCGCTCTCGTGAAGGGCTCGATTCTGAGTCACAGAGGGTGTCGCTCGGTTTCAGCTCGGACGGAAATCGTTTCGGGTGAAATGAGGAAACGGGCAGCTGGGCTGCTGGGTGCTGGGCTGCTGGCCAGAGAGAGATGAAGAGGAGCGGAGTTCGATCGTCGGAGCTGTCCGAGATTCTGTGTGTGTGGTCGGTTGTAAGAATCCGATGCTCACATTGGGACGGCCGAGTCTGCTCTTCTCTTCATTCTTGCCAGCCACCCAGTACCCAGCAGTACCCACTCTTCACCCAGCCCCCAGTACCCGCTCTCTTCATTCTTGCCAGCCGCCCAGTACCCAGCAGCCCAGTACCCGCCTCGGCTGCCCAGCAGCCCGCTCTTCACGTATTCGTCTGATCCGGCGGCACATCGGCCGGAAGCTCTGTGCTGCCGTGAACGTCGAAGGGGACTTCGAGATCGGGGCCTGTGTTGTACGAGGTCATCGAGAGCGAGCCGAGTGTGTAGCCGTGGATCAGCGGCTGAGCGCGACCTGTGACTGCGGCGATGCCCGCGGTGTAGAGCAATGGCAGGAAATGATCGGGCGTGGGAACGGCCTTTGCGAAGTCGGGATGCTCGGCGACCTTGGCGATGCCTGCGGGATCCTCGCTCATCTGTCGCATCACGGCTTCGTCGAATCGCCGCGCCCAGTCTTCACCTTCGTTCGGTCGGTTCCATTGCACGAGCCGCAAGTTGTGCACGACGTTGCCGCTGGAGAGGACGAGAATGTCCTGGTCGGCGAGCGCGGCCAAACGTGTGCCGAGCGTGAAGTGATACTCGAGCGGTTGCAGCGCGTTGATTGCAAGCTGCACGACAGGCACGTCCGCCGCGGGAAACAGATGGGCGAGCACGCTCCACGTGCCGTGATCGAGGCCCCATTCATCGTGATCGAGGCCGGCCCAGTCTGGCTTCACGGCTTCGACGATCGCGTCGGCCACTTCAGGCGAGCCCATCGCCGGATACTCGAAGTCGAACAGCGCCTGCGGAAATCCATAGAAATCATGGATCGTTCGCGGCCTGGGCATCGCAGTCACGGCGGTCGCGCCGATATACCAATGTGCGGAAATGGCTGCGATCGCGCGCGGTCGCGGCAGCTTCTGTCCCAGCACACGCCACGCGCGCGTGAAGCCGTTCAGTTCGAGCGTGTTCATGGGGCTGCCGTGGCCGATGAACAGAGCGGGCATGCGGGACATGGAGTTCTCCAGGTTCACCAACAAGGTCGGGTCGCTACATGCAGATTGACGCGTCGTTGCCGATCGGCGAGGCCCGAGTGCTTGATTCGCAGCAGTGCGCGCGCCAATCATCGAGCAACTCGCGTGCACAGGTTAAGGGGGCTGCTACTTATTCAGGATGGGCACTGCCGGGAATGTCATCCTACAATCCAGGTCAGAGGGTCGAGGGACCTCTGACCGCCAGGCGCAGTGCGGTTTCCTTGTCATCATCGGATCGTCGGAAGGGTAGCTCGCTCCATGTCCACTCGGCTCAGGCCTGCCGTCAACGACCAACGCGATCACGTGCTCGGTTCAGCGCGTGCGGAGGCCACGCTGGTCGAGTATGGAAGCTACGCGTGTCCCTACTGCCGGGTCGCGAATGCCGAGATTGCCGAAGTTCGCGAGAAGCTCGGCGATCGCATGAGGTACGTGTTCCGTCATTTGCCGCTGCGGGGCAGTGATCTCGCCCGTCGTGCGGCGGAGTTGGTGGAGTGCGCGGCGACGCCGAAGGAGTTCTGGCATGCGCATGTGACATTGATGTCCCGCTCGGAGCAGCTCACGGAGCGAGATCTCGAGGCGGTGGCCGACGATCTGGGGCTCGCCGAACTTCCGCCCGAAGAGTTACGCGTACGTCAGGCGCGCGCAAAGGCTCGTGTCAATGCGGATGAGGCGAGTGCGCACGGCGCCGACGTCTTCATCACGCCGACTTTTTTCATCAACGGCCGGTTGTATCGGGGTGCGTGGGACGAGGTGTCGCTGTCTGACGCGATTCTTGGCTCGCTCGGCTATCGCGTACGCCTGGCTGCGCTCGACTTCGCGCGCTGGGCGCCTTCCGCCGGTGTGCTGCTGTTACTCGCGACGATTCTCGCGATCGTGCTCGCCAACTCCGGTTTTGCCGCGGCGTTCGAACACTTTCTGGAGATGAATGCAGGATTCACGTTCGGTGACTGGCAGTTCCTACTGTCGTTGCGGAAATGGGCGAACGACGGGTTGCTGACGATTTTCTTCCTCGTCGTGGGGCTCGAGATCAAACGCGAGTTCACCGTCGGGCATCTCTCGGAACGCAGTTCGGCCGCGTTGCCTGTCGCCGCGGCGATCGGTGGATTGGCCGTTCCTGCGCTCATGTATCTGGCGCTGTTGCCGAGCGGCCCGTGGATGCAGGGCTGGGGTGTTCCCATGTCGACCGATACGGCATTCGCCATTGCGATCATGGCGATGCTCGGCAGCCGCGTGCCGATCGAGCTGCGCATCTTTCTGACCGCCGCGGCCATCGTCGATGACATCGGCGCGGTGGTCGTCGTGGCGGCGTTCTATTCGGGCGATCTGCACCTCGGATACCTGCTCGCTTCGGGTGCGACAGTGCTCGTACTGGCGTTGATGAATCGCGCGCGCATCTACTGGGTCTCGATCTATCTGCTGGTGGGCGTCGTGCTGTGGTTCTTTGTTCACCAGAGTGGGTTGCACTCCACGCTCGCCGGCATCCTGCTCGCGCTGTTCATACCAACGCGACCGCCGCCGAATCTGCGCAGCCTCATGGCGCAGGCCGATACGATCTTCGCTGCGGAAGCGAGCCACAACGACGAAGTCCTGCGACACGGACCGTCGACACCGGCGCTGCGCGCGCTGGACAACATCCACGACCGCATCGAATCGCCTGCGGACCGCCTGCTGCGTCGCGTAGGTCCGCGCTCCAGCTATCTGGTGCTCCCGCTCTTCGCGCTCGCAAACGCAGGCGTCGCTCTGTCGCTCGATGTGATCGAAGGCCATCAACAGCTGATCTTTGCGATCGCCATCGCACTGGTGTTGGGAAAGCCACTCGGCATTCTTGGCGCCTGTGCGTTGGCCGTGCGATTCGGAGTCGCGACGAAGCCCGACGCGTACTCATGGCGACATCTCGCCGGTGCCGGCGCGCTGGCAGGCATCGGTTTCACCATGTCGCTCTTCATCGCAGGCGAAGCGTTCTCGATCCCGAGCGATTTCGACGCCGCAAAGATCGCCGTGTTCGGAGCCTCGGTGATCTCGGCCGCGATCGGCATCGGCATTCTGTGGAAAGGGCAGACGCATTCCGATAACGCCGCCGTTGCTGCGTGACGCGATCGAATCACCGCTGCGGGATGTATGCGTAGATCCCGCAGCTGAGAGACTGCAGCGCAACGAATGCGCCACGCAGCGGTTGACTCCGCTGCCGCCGACCGCGACAGTCGCAGTTACTGAACCGAACCGAATTCTCATCGCGCACGGCGCGAGCAGTCAGAAGGGTCCTCACCATGATCGAGCTCGTCATTGAACAGAGACGCCGCAGTCTCGGTGGATTCGAAGTGGGGCGCGTGCTGCCGTTCGCGACACACAAGATGGTCGGCCCGTTCATCTTCTTCGATCACATGGGGCCGGTCTCATTCCAGCCGGGCATTCCTGCGAATGTCGATGTGCGGCCGCATCCGCATATCGGACTGTCCACCATCACCTATCTGTTCGACGGCGAAATCATGCACCGCGACAGCGTCGGATCGCAGCAGCCGATCCGTCCCGGCGAAGTGAACTGGATGAGCGCGGGTCGCGGTATCACACACTCTGAGCGCTTCGAGCGCGCGCGTCGCGAAGGCGGATCGCTGAATGGCATTCAGGCATGGGTTGCGCTGCCGCGCGAACGCGAGGAGATGGATCCGACCTTCGCGCACCATGCAATGAACGAGTTGCCGGGCTTCGATGAGGAAGGCGTACATGCGCGTCTCATCGCCGGCGAAGCGCACGGACTCAAAGCGCCCGTGCACACGGAATCGCCACTCTTATATATGCATATAGAACTCGAGGCCGGTGCTCGCACCAGCCTTCCAGCGGACTATTCCGAACGCGCGCTGTATGTCGCTGCAGGTTCGATCGAGCTGGACAATCAGCGCTTCGAGACCGGCCAGATGGTGGTGCTGAAGTCTGGAAGCACAGTGAGCTTCACCGCCGTAGAGCCTGCGATCGTGATGGCGCTCGGCGGCGAACCCGTCGGCCCGCGCTTCATCGAATGGAACTTCGTCTCCTCATCGCGCGAGCGCATCGAGCAAGCCAAGTCGGACTGGCGCGCCGGCCGCATGAAGCTGCCGGATGCAGACAACAAAGAATGGATCCCACTGCCCCCCGATCCGCCGCCGCCGCCGGAGCCGATGTCGTAAGCGCGTACGTCCGCCTCGCTGCTGTGACTGGTGACCTGTAACAGCCGATTCAGTGTTGATGCCGCCCCGGCGAAGGCCCTGAGGGGTCACCCCGGCGACGGCCGTTAAGGAGTCACCCCAGCGAAGGCCGTTAAGGGGTCACCCCGGCGAAGGCCCCTGAGGGGTCACCCCGGCGAAGGCCGGGGTCCAGCCCGTGACCAACGCGAATCCCGCAGAAGATCTCAACCTTCGCCGGGACGACGACCAAAGCAGCACTCACGAATCGGTCGTTACGCTCCACTAGAGTGCCTGCAGGGCCTGCGCTATCGGGCTGTGCGGCTCGATCACGATCCAGCTCAGCACGCCGAGATTGACCAGCACGCAGAACACGAAGGACTCCTTGCGGCCGCCTCCCGAATGATGTTGGTCATTGGCAGGAAGAGGAGCATAGGAGGCCGCAAAGACCGCACAAAAGAAGATGGAGTCGTGAAGTACCTGCGCCGCGAGTGGTGATGAGAGTGGTGTGCATGCAGCGAGCACCCTTGGATTCCTTTTTGCGGTCCTTGCGGCTGTCTCAAAAGTGATCTTGGTCATTGGCAGGAAGAGAAGCGTAGGAGGCCGCAAAGACCGCATAAAAGAAGATGAAGTCGTGAAGTACCTGCGCCGCGAGTGGTGATGAGACAGGTGTGCATGCAGCGAGCACCCTTGGATTCTTTCTTGCGGTCCTTGCGGCCGTTTCAAAAGTGATCTTGGTCCTTGGCAGGAAGAGAAGCGTAGGAGGCCGCAAAGACCGCATAAAAGAAGATGAAGTCGTGAAGTACCTGCGCCGCGAGTGGTGATGAGACAGGTGTGCATGCAGTGAGCACCCTTAGATTCTTTTTTGCGGTCCTTGCGGCCGTTTCAAAAGTGATCTTGGTCATTGGCAGGAAGAGGAACATAGGAAGCCGCAAAGACCGCATAGAAGAAGATGACGTTGTGAGAAGCAGTATGTCTGCGTCACCGCGGTTGCGATGAGGTGCGGAGGCAGGTGTGCATGCATTCCCTTAGATTCCTTTTTGCGGTCCTTGCGGCCTTCTTACATGTGATCGCGGCCAGCCGCACAACAGCGAGAACAAGTGAAGTGTGTCTTCCTTGGTCCTCCATCGCCGATTCATGGCCGCGCTCTTGTCGAATGCATACGCGAAGATCGTGATTGCACTCATGATCAGATAGACGAGCGGCACGACCCAAGGGAGGCGACCGGCGATCGCAAGTCCGATCATCAGTGCAAAGAAGAGCAGGGATCCAATCACCGCAGTCCACGCCGATGCGGGCTTCGATGGTGATGTGGGCGCCGGAGGCTTGGTCAGGCCGATCGGTCTTATGCTCATCGCACGCGTCCGACCGCGCTCATCTTTCGTGGACTCGTACGTGAGGCGATCGCCAACTGCCGGTCGGCGCGTTCGAACGGCGAATGCGCTGATGTGGCAGAACGCACGTTGACCGCCATCCGCCGGCTCGATGAATCCGAACCCGCGATCGTCGTTCCATTCGACCAAGGTGCCTTTGAGGCGCATGTTCAGCTTCCGTGTGACTCGATCAATGCCAGTCGCCCTTTGAACCCTTCGAGAATGGCGCGTCTGATGTGAGTCGGGATGCCGGATTCTCCGTCGCGCAGTATCTCATTCGCCTTCGGTGCTGCCTTCATGATCTCACCGAATACCGTCTCTACGTCACTGACTGGCATTCCTGCACGTTGCGCTGACTGCACGAAATGACGCGGCTGAATCGTGTCGAGCACATAGTGATGCTGCTCGCCGACCGACATCGCAAGCTTCATACGATTGCGCTTGATATGTTGGGTAGCAAAGGCAGGCTGCAGCGACATCACGTCATAAAGAGGTGTGAGCCGGAACCCACCGCCGGGATATAAGAAGATGCTGAAGTTCTTGGCGTGACCATCGGTGGCACCCAGCAACCAGTAAACGATTTGGGCCTTCATGAACATGCATCGATCCGCCTGCGGATCATCGCTAGCCTTCAGGAACTGCAACGCTTCGTGGATGCCCGGGCCACCATCGGACTGATACTTGCGAGAGGGCGGAACGCCCAATGCCTGGCACAAGTCTTCCTGTGGCAAGCGTAACAGTCGTTTGTCCCGAGTCCAGCGTCGATCGAACCGCTCGACGACCAATGTGCGAATCGAGCCGAAGGTCTTCATGCTCGTATTCGCCGTCGGAACTCCGAGCGCAGCGGTCAGTCGCATACACAGGTGTTCATTCTCGACGCTCTTCGAAAGGTCGATGCCGTTGCCCAAGATGCCAATCGCCGGCTTGAAAATGTGGGTCGCGGCTGAAAGCGCGTATGGAGCGCGCCAGGCAAGTTGGTTCAGGTGGAGTGTCGTTTTGTCCTGGGCTCCAGAAAGCGTCGCGCATACCGGAGTGTCTTCGCGAACGACACCCATACCAGACTCAGAAAGTCCCTCGAGCATGGACTCCACTTCGTCGCTGGTGAGATCACCTGCCACAGCTTCGGAGAACTTTGTTGGATCCTCATCGGCGGGAAGTATTTGCGCGGCTCCCGTGCAGTCGCGCCCAATAACCTTCAGCAGCGAGAAGGGCTGCTCAGACTCAGTTCGAAACAGCATGTGGAGCTGCTTCCGCTTCTCGGTCCGCTCGGGCAGCAGGTTGTCGAAGTACGATCCGACTGCAGGCCCGTGAATTTCGAGCTCTGCAGATATAGGTAGCGAATGCGAAAGCGGGCCGTGCCCCGTCGCGATCCACCCGGCGTCGTAGCGGAAGGACTGCACGTTCTCGCGAGACAAGATCCACTCGCCGACTAGCGCGCCGTCTATCCAGATATTGAGGCAGGGCATGGTTCTTTCTCATCCATGATAGCGGCGATCCTATAGTGGACCAGCGTGTGGTTACCTGCATTTTTCCAAGCAGAGGGAGTATCGATGATGAAAATAGAAAGGGAAGTCGGCGTCGGGAAGCACTGTGTCTACATCTACTATTTTCCCAGTTCGGCGAGCGGTGCTCGGTGGCCATGTAAAGTCGGTCGTGCGAAGCATCATCCTGAAAGCAGAATCAAACAACAGCAAGCTTCCATGCAGGAAGAGCCGGTGATTGGATTGCTGTTGCACACCGATGATCCGATCCTGCTCGAATCGCTAATACATGCGAGATACCGTTCCCAGCAACTGGCGACCTATGGAAGGGAGTGGTTCATGCTCAACCCGGCCACGGTCGCAGCAGAAGCGGCTGACGGACAATTCCCGGATCTAGCATTCCATGAGCAGCTTCGCGTGTTACGTCGGCGGCGGAATTTGACCCAAACACAGTTAGCCCGACTGGCCGGCCTACGTCAGGCAACGATATCGGAGATCGAGAGTGGTGAGGATGCCATGCTCAGTACGCTCAACAAGGTCCTGGCAGTACTTCAGGGCAAGCTCGCGATCCTTTGAAAGCTCCCTGATCGTTCCTCGGCGGCCGGGATGGGACGCTCATCGCCCCCGATACCGCGCCACCATCTCATCGCTCACATCACTCGCGAAACACAGCGGCGCATCACCACCTGGCTTCGAGTACGCGCTGCGTGCGCCGCAGCGCCGGCCGGCGCGGTCGACGCTGTAAGGGCAGGGGCAACCGCCCCCGTGCTCGGCGATGCTTTTCTTGATCAGCAGCTCACGGATCTGTGCGGCGGATAGCTCGGCCGCGGATGCGGGCGTCGCCACCATCGAAAGCATCAAGCCGAACAGAATAGCCGCGGGGCGCATGCATGAAGGATGCGTGCGTAAGTCGTGAGCATTCGTGATTCGGTTCCCATTCTGAGTCTGCATATGCAAGAGATCCCTGTTGGAGTCTCGTGTTGTGAAGTCGATCAGCCTGATGTGCTCGCCTGTTTAGCTATAACCGAACGTCTCTCGGTCCATAGGCACGGATAGTCGCGTGGCAAAGATCATCCCTGGAGTGAACTCCTCGGCCACACCTGGTGAGCGGCGCTTTGGCCAGCGCCTGGAGGCGCTGCTCGAGGACGACTATCTATGCTGGTTCAACGTGCCGATCGGACGGCGGTACCAGCATCCTGATTTCGTCGTGCTACACCCGCGGCGCGGCCTCCTGGTGCTCGAGGTCAAAGATTGGAAGCTGGACGCCATCGTCTCTATCAATCCACAAAGCGTGAGCCTGATGACGCTCGGCGGACTGAAAGAGAAGCTGCATCCCATCGCGCAAGCGCGCCAATACGTCCATGCCATCAAGGGCGTCCTCGAACGTGACGCGGCCCTGTTAGCGCCGCAGGGCCACCCTCACCAGGGCAAGCTCGTCTTTCCGTACGGATTCGGCGTCGTCCTCACGGAAATCACGCGCAAACAGTTCGACGCCAAGAACCTTGGCGAGCTCATTCCCGAGTATCTCGTCATCTGCAAAGACGAGATGACGGAAAGCACCGATCCGGAGGTTTTTCAGAAGCGGCTCTGGGACATGTTCACGGCGCGCTTCGATTGCCTGCTCTCGATGCCGCAGATCGATCGCATCCGCTGGCACCTGTTCCCGGAGATTCGCATCTCGCAGGGGAATCTCTTCGCGCCGAGCAAGGAAGATGAGGCGCCCGTATCAGATCATCTGATGCGTGTGATGGATCTGCAGCAGGAGCAGTTGGCGCGTAGCCTTGGAGACGGGCATCGCGTGATCCATGGCGTCGCAGGCTCTGGCAAAACGCTCATCTTGGGTTACAGATGCCAGCGCCTCGCCGAGACGACCGACAAACCGATTCTCGTTCTCTGTTTCAACGTCGCACTCGCCTCCAAGCTCGAGCACATGATTGCCGAGCGCGGCTTGCAAGAGCGAGTGACCGTGCGACATTTCCATGGATGGAGCGCCGATCAGCTGAAGCTGTACCACGTGAAGAAGCCTCACGATGGCCCCGAGTATCACGAGCGCCTCGTCTCGGCCGTGATCCAAGGAGTCGATCGCGGCGAAATTCCTCGCGCCCAATACGGCGCGGTGCTCATCGACGAAGGCCACGATTTCTCTCCGGATTGGTTGAAGCTGATCACGCAGATGGTGGACCCGGAGACGAACTCTCTGCTTCTGCTGTACGACGATGCGCAGTCCATCTACTCGAAGCAGCGCTCGCGCAAGTTCAGCCTGAAGAGCGTCGGTATACAAGCGCAAGGACGCACGACGATCCTGCGCGTGAACTATCGAAATACGAACGAGATCCTCGACTGCGCTTTCAAAGTCGCGGAGGACGTGATTCGTCCGCAGGACGCGGAAGAGGACGGCATTCCATTGGTGAAGCCCGAAATGGCAGGCCGCCACGGCGCGACTCCGAAACTGATTCGTGCTCGCTCGCTCTCGGATGAAGCGAATCAGATCGCAGCCCAGCTCAAAGCCTTCAATTCGGAGGGCCGATCATGGAAAGACATGGCTGTGCTCTACTGCGCGCACTTCATCGGCGATGAAATCGCCACCGCGCTTCAGCAGGCGAACATCCGGTTCGAGCGCCTCGAGAAAGGCAGCTCACGCAAATACAACGCGGGCGCAGACAGCGTGAAGCTCATGACGATGCACGCGAGCAAGGGACTGGAATTTCCGATCGTCGCGATCGCAGGGCTCGGGCACATGCCATATCGGTCGGAGCAGGAAGCCGACGATGCGCGGTTGCTTTATGTGGCGATGACGCGGGCGACGGACAGATTGGTGCTGACTGCGAGTAAGGCCAGTGTGTTTGTGGAGAAGTGGCGGGAGTGGGAGGAGGCGGCGTAGGTCTGGTGCCTGTCGCATCGGTGGCCGAGGGTGACGGTTCCTCGACCTGTTGGTAGGAAGTCGGTGTTCAGGCTGCCGCGCTCGATCATCATTCTTTGACAGAATTCCCAGTCTCTGAGCGGGTGTCGTGCTGAACTCCCGGTCTCGCATTGACTTGGAGACGGAGCTCAAATGGGACGCAGGCGCGAATCACTCATGGACGTGTTATTTGTCTTGCCGTGGTGGGTCAGCGCAGCGCTCGCAGCCGTTGCCTATCTGCTGCTTACGTACGCCGCCCCTGCTTACTTTTCATCAAACCCACTCGCCGTTGGTATCGGACAAGGGCTCGCGCAACTCAGGCCGCTGGTGTGCGGGTTGCTCTTAGTGCTTGCTCTCGCGAGCTTCGTTCGCAGCAGGTTCATCGCTCGCCAGTTCGACCGGCAACGGTCCATCGAAGATATCCGCGCACTGTCCTGGCGACAGTTCGAATCCATTGTGGGCGAAGCCTTCCGCCGTCGCGGCTACACGGTCATTGAGAACGCAGTCGATGGCCCAGACGGTGGCGTCGATCTGGTTCTGCACAAGAACGGCGAGAAGTTCTATGTGCAATGCAAGCAGTGGAAGAAAAGCAGCGTCGGCGTGAAGCCGATTCGCGAGCTGTTCGGTCTCATCAGCGCGCGGAAGGCAGCGGGCGGCTTCTTCGTATGTTCTGGTACGTACACGGTGGAGGCCAGGGACTTTGCGAGGCAATCTGGGATCGAACTGATCGGCGGTTCTGAACTGCAGAGCATGATCCACGCGGCGCAAACGCGGCAGCCATTGCCAGATCCGACGCCAGCAACGATCACTGGATCTTTCGCATCCTCTCCGACTTGCCCCAGTTGCGGAGCTGTCATGGTTGAGCGTGTCGCGAAACGCGGAGCGAACTCCGGGTCGCGCTTCTGGGGATGCCCGACCTATCCAAAGTGCCGAGGCATTCGAGAGTTCTGATCGCTTAACAGGCTCGCGCAAAGGATTCAAATGCACGCCTCTGAACGATTGATGCACATCGCCCTGTTGATCGACTGCGAGAACGCAAAGGCAGATTCGATCGATGGCATTCTCGGCGAGCTTGCCGAGCGAGGCACCATCAACGTCCGTCGCGCGTACGGCGACTGGAAGAGGCAGGGTGGCTGGGAAGAGAAGCTACACCCATTCGCGATCCAGCCGATCCAGCAGTTTGCATACACGAAGGGTAAGAACGCGGTCGACATGTGCATGGCAATCGAGGCCATGGACCTCCTCTACACCGAGAAGGTGGATTGTTTCGCACTCGTGACCAGCGATTGTGACTTCACGCCGCTGGTGTTGAAGCTGCTGTCCAAAGGCAAGTCAGTGATCGGTTTCGGCGAGAGCAAGACGCCCGAACCGTTCAAGAAAGCCTGCTCGGTATTCATTCACACCGACAACTTCAAAGAAGCTTCCGCCGAGAATCCTCTTCCGGCGAAAGGCATGCGGAAGAGCAAGAACGATCTCCGGGGTGATACGGAGCTGATGAATGCGCTGCGCGCTGCCATCGAGGCGATGAAAGGAGAGAACGGCTTTGCGCCCATGAGTCGCGTCGGGCAGTACATCTCCAATCATTCGTCCCTGAGCCCCAAGAACTACGGCTTCGCAAGGTGGTCCGACCTAATCCGCGCGACGGAGTACTTCGAGGAGACGAGCACGGAGGGTAATCACCCGGCGTTTGCGAGCAGGAAGGTGAAGGCGGTAGGTTAGCGTGTACCCGCAGCAGGCTGCTCAACGGCGCTTTACTAAGGCTCGAGAACTCCCCGGTTCTCAGTAGTTTCATCTTTTCTCGGGTCGACTTCTGAGTGATCTGCCCCTATCTTTGCGAGCCGGATCAACGAAAACAGAACAGTAGATCCCGCGTAAGCCGGTTTGAGCGCATAAATTAGGAGCCGTGGTGACGGATCCAGCTGCCGATCAACTGCAGGCACTTAAGGAGGAGCTTCGGCGCTTTGCAGAAGATCGCGATTGGGATCAGTTTCACTCTCCTAAAAATCTCGCATCTGCATTGGTTGTCGAAGTTGCCGAGCTCCTGGAGCAATTTCAGTGGCTGACTGAGGAGCAGAGCCGAAATCTTGCTCCGGATGCTCGCGATAGAGTCGCCGACGAGATGGCAGACGTTCTGGTCTATCTCATTCGACTTTCAGACAAGCTCAACGTCGACCTGCTCGCGGCAGCAAGGAGCAAGATCGACAAGAATGCGAAGAAGTATCCCGTCGAGAAAGCTCGAGGGAATGCGAAGAAGTATACGGATCTGTAAAAGAGGCATTGAGGGGCAACAATGCTGCTCACGGTTCGAGAGTTGTGCGATCGAGTGAGAGGCGAATTGCCCACGCTCATCGAAGAGCTGGCGATGCTGACCGGGCGGGGTGGGGAGAGCGAGCGATTTGCATGGGCGCGTTCCCTCCCGAAATTGGCTGATGCTCTGGCAAATCCGGCGCTTACGAATGTTCATGTCCATTTCGAACGACGTGAACACCATGCTTCACTGGAGTACCAGCTCCCTGGCTCGGCCTCCTGTTGCGACGTTATCTTGCTTGGAAGGCATCAGAGCCGCCCGAGCGCGGTCGTAATCGAGCTAAAGGACTGGGAGACGAATCAAGATCGCCCTGGAAAGGTTGAAGGTCTCATCGAGCGTCATGGAAGGCAAGAGCTGCATCCTTCTGATCAGGTGCGAGGCTATGTTGAGTACTGCCGCGCGTGTCATTCGGCCGTCTTGGACGAGGCTGCGAGTGTGCATGGGATGGTTCTTTTCACGACGGGTATGTTGACGCATCCCTACCTTGTTGAACCGAACAGAGACTTGGCGGCGAACTATCCGATCTTCACGATGGCTCGCGAGGACATCGAGGAGCGCCTGCCTAATTTTCTTTCTGAGCGCTTGACTGAAAGCGACGAGCGTTTCGCCACGGCATTCGCCACTGGTACGTTCCAACAGGATCGTGGATTCATGTCCCAGATTGGGCGCGCGATTCAGGAAAGTTCATCTCGCCATTTCGAGTTGCTGGACAATCAGCGCCGTGCTTTCCATCTCAGTCTTGCCACGGTTTCAGAGGCGCTGGATCGTGCAAAAGACTCGCGGCGTGTGGTGATCGTTGAAGGCCCGCCGGGGTCAGGAAAATCAGCGATAGCGGCTCAGTTATGGGCAAGTTTGGTGACGAATGAGGATGTTCCGGACGGCAATGTGCTCTTGGTAACCACGTCGCAGAGTCAGAACTGCAACTGGGTGCACCTCATCGACCAAGCGAACAACACGCATACAGCTCGAGGAGTGGCCAGAAAGGCGACCAGTTTCTCACCGATCACAACTCAGCATCTGAAACGTCTCCGCGACGAGCGCCGGGACACATCCCTTTATCGGGATGCGTCGCACTGGCGAGAACACTTGAGTGATCTCGCGGCTCGTGGCATCGCGCCGCGCCCAGGGGCTGAATCTGATTCCGTCCTGGTGTCGCTGGTCGATGAAGCGCACGCGTTGATCAATCCGGAGCGTGAGTACGGTGTTGGGCAGTACGGATTCGTGACGGGCCTTGGTCCTCAGGCGTACCACATCATGCGCTGCAGCCGAGTTACGGTGTTCTTTCTTGATCCCGAGCAGAGTTTCCGCTCGCGCGAGAACACTCGCGTTGAAGACATCGAGGCCTGGGCTCGAGAACTGGGGGCCACAGTTGAAAGCGTATCGCTTCATGGGGCGCAGTTTCGCTGCGCTGGTTCTTCAGAATACGTCGCATGGGCGGAGTCTTTGCTTGGTGGAGCGTCGTCGGAACTGAATCGAGTTTTCGCGTCAGCATGGTACGCAGGGGCCACGCCACAGGGTGCGCGATCCGGTAATGTCGTCGCGTTTCCTCAGCGACGCCGCCGACCGGAGGTGGGCGAGGACGTTGCTGTTGCGGAACCGTCGGTTTCGTATGTGCTCACTGCTCCGCGCCGACTGTCGATGGACTTTCGCGTCTACTCGGACCCATTCGAGATGGAGCGCGACTTGCGGGCACTGGCTGATCGCCACGTCGTCCGCCTTCTCTCAACATACTCTCGGAAATGGAAGACCGAAGGTTCCACATACCCGCACAGACTTCCGGCGGAATCACTCGACTTCTCCGAACACATGACGCTGTCGAACGGCGAGCGAAAGATCTGGTCCCGCCCGTGGAACTTCGTTCCCGGCGGCGATTACACCGGGTTTATTGCTGGGCGACCAGGTCTTCCAATCCATGAGGATCCGCTGTGTGAAGTGGGGTGCACGTACGCAGTTCGTGGCTTCGATTTCGATTACGTTGGAATCCTATGGTTGGAGGACCTGATCTGGCGAGATGGAAGGTGGGTCGTGCAACTCGAGCATGTGCATGAGAGCGGCATCGGTCAGCTAGTGAGGGCGGCGCGGCGCGAAGGGCCACTTGCGCCAGCGGGACCGAAGGGCGCGAATGTCTTGGAGCGTGTACGGCAGGCCTATCGGATCCTGCTTACGAGAGCTATCAGGGGTGTTTTTGTGTGGGTCTCCGACGAGGCGACGCGGCGTCACATCAATCAATCGCTGCGCTCAACTGAATAGGGAGAGAATGCGCATTGCGTACACTGCCTTGGCATCAAGCGCCGCGCCGTTGGGGGCACGGACTACACTCGCTATGTTCATACATGGCGATGTTTCCGCCATCTATCCCGCATTTCTTTATACGGTGGCTAACCGAGCCAGGCGATGTCGTGTACGACCCGTTCAGCGGTCGAGGGACGACCGCTCTGGAGGCTTGCCTCCTAGGTCGCATCGGGTTGGGCTCTGACGCAAACCCGATGGCGTGGACTCTCACCGCGGCCAAATCGAATCCACCCTCGCGCGATCGTTTGAAGAGTCGAATCGACGATCTGAGAAGGGGCATGCGGGCTCGCTCCACTTCTCACGTTCCCGCGAACATTCAGATGCTATTTCATCCTTCGACTCTCTCGCAGTTGGTCTCTCTGCAGGACCGGATGTCACTCCTGCGAGGAGAAGATCGATTCATCTACGCCGTTCTTCTCGGAATACTGCATGCGAATGCGCGGAGCGATGGAACGCCGCGTGGACTCACAGTGGCAATGCCTAACACGTTTGCGATGGCTCCGAACTATGTGAAGAGGTACATCGAGCGGCACGGATTGAAGGCTCCGGAGGTGAGCGTGCTTGATGCTCTCTCGGACCGAATCGAGCAGTTGGAGATGCCGCCGTCTGGGTTCAAGCGCGGATCAGCCTGGATGCAGGATGTGCGATCGCCAATCGCGTGGCCACAAGAGACAGGCAAAGCACGCCTCATTTTCGCATCGCCTCCGTATCTACAAGTGATGAAGTATGGAAAGCTAAATTGGATTCGCCTCTGGCTGCTGGGGCACGAGCCAACGAGCGTTGATACTGGATTGTTCACATCGGGTTCTCTGTCTCGATATCGAGAGTTCATGACCGCTGCAATGAAGCGGATGCGCGCTCGTCTTCGGGCCGATGGTTACGTCTGCCTTGTCATCGGCGACGTAAGGCGAGAAACGAAGACGATCAACTTGGCAAAAGAGGTCGCTGATAGCTGCGCTGTACAGGCTGGTCTGCGGGTTCTCGATGTGCTGGATGACCATCTGCCGGTCAAGCACAAGGTGAGTCGCATCTGGGGTGAGACTCGTGGTCAGGCAACAAAAACAGACCGGATTCTCGTCCTAGGCGGTCCGAAGGCGCCGAGATTGCCGGCGTATCCAAAGATCGATTGGTCGAGTTCGAATTGCTACGGAGTGTAGAGCGGATGAGCGACATCACAGAGAAGCTCAAGATTCTGGCATCGACGGACATCTTCAAGAGCGGCCGAGATCCGGAAACGTTTGTTGGACGACCTTTCTATTTCGACTACGAAACCGTGAAGGTGCTTGTCAACGACAAGTGGAAGCATCGTGTTGGTGGCATTCCTGCGGGTGCATTTCTTCTATGCTCATACGACGGAGAAGTGGGCGTTGAAGAAATGGTGCTCGTTCGGGTGATCGGACCGACCTCCCTTCCCACCGATTCGGATGTCGTCGCGTCGATGGTGGATCACTACAAGGAAGATCAACCGCCCGGCGCTGGAACCCCAAAGAAACTGGATAGCTATACGAGGTATGAGTTCATGTTCTCTGGGCTCGAGTGTCGTGTGCTCGGGACCTACTATCGTCAGGATTCAAAGACACGTTTCGGAGCGGATGTCGAGAACTTCTTCAGTGCCCACAACTACTCCGTCTACAAGCCAGAGGGCAAGGCGCTCGAGTACATAGTGAACTTCCGCGAGGGTGAGGGGATACCAGGTGGCCCGGATCAGGTTCGTCTGGGGTGCGTTCGCTACAGCGCGTCGCGCCGATCGGACAAGGGGGCGGAAGTTCCGATCTATGTTTCTCCACTCGACTTCGTCGGCAAGCGAACTGCGCTGTTCGGCATGACGCGTACGGGTAAGTCGAACACGGTGAAGAAGATTCTCGAGTCGGTGAAGGCTCTGTCCTCAAGCGCGGTTGAGATCGATGGAAAGCCGCTGAAACCGATTGGCCAGATCATCTTTGATATCAATGGTGAATATGCCAATGCCAATCAGCAGGACGAAGGGACCGCAATCTTCGAGCTCTTCCACAAAGAGACTACAAGATATTCGTTGCAGGAGAAGCCCGGCTTTGAGGTGATGAAGCTTAATTTCTACTCGGACATCGAGGCAGGATTCGGGCTCCTTCAGAGTTTCCTCTCCAAGGAGGGGGCTGACTACGTAAAGAGCTTTCTTTCGATCGATCTGAGCGATGTCGAAGCGGACGATGTGTCTGCCAAGACTCGTCGCGCGCGAGTGTTGGCGGCTTACAAGGCATCGCTCTATGCGGCCGGTTTTAAGAGCGACAACAAAAAGATCAAGTTCCAAGGAAACAAAGAGCTGAACGCGTTGGCGGGAGGTATCGACCCTTCACAGGGCGTCACGTACGACGAAGCAGCGACATGGTTCTCCGCAATATGGGACGAGTACAGCTCGCACGCTTACTTCGAGAAGTACAAGAAGGAGAAGGGTAGAGAATGGGCGGACGACGACCTCAAGGCTGTCCTGGTCATGCTCACGCGCAAGCGAACACCCGGGAAGGACGCGAACGTTTCCGGGTATCGGAAGTTGAATCCATTCAAGCAATATCATTCTCCTTCAAACGCGAGTTCATTCGAGGACGCCATTGTCCAGCAGTTGCGCAAAGGACAGATTGTCATCATCGATCTGTCGCAGGGCGATCCTCAACTGCAAGGGACGTACTCAGAAAGAATCTGCAGGCGGATATTCAATGATGGGATGCAGCGCTTCATTGCGAATGAGGCTGCAAACTTTGTGCAGTTGTACTTCGAAGAAGCGCATAACTTATTCCCGAAGAAGGACGACAAAGATCTAAGTCAGATATACAACCGAATTGCGAAGGAAGGCGCGAAGCTCCGACTGGGCATGGTGTACGCGACACAGGAGGTCAGCTCGATTTCCGGCAATGTTCTGAAGAACACGCAGAACTGGTTTGTTTCTCACCTCAACAACCAGGATGAGCTGAAGGAAGTGCAGAAGTTCTACGACTTCGAAGACTTCGTTGAAAGCCTGCGCCGCGCACCCGACCGCGGCTTCATCAGGATGAAGACATACTCCAATGCCTTCATTGTGCCTGTGCAGATCGATCGGTTCTCGGCCAAGAAGAGTTCCTGATATGGCCTATTCGCAGTTCAAGGGTCGCAAGCCTTTCGAGCGCGCCAGCAAGATTGCGCATTCCGAGATCCTGAACAACCCGGACGTGCAGGCGTTCGTGGAGCAGTGCTCGCTGCCTTCCGAACCTGAAGGGAATCAGCTCGAGACGCTGCAACGACCGTTACCGGCTTCTGACGAGAAGATCTCATCAGTCATTGCCATCGATGGGGGAATGACGGAAGCCGCGATCAGAAAAGAGTTCCCCAGCGCTTCGATCACCTTCATGACGTTCGGGCCGCTGATGTTGGATCTGAAGGACTTATCTGCATTGGACGATCAGCCGTTCATTGGCCCTGAGGACATGGCGAAGCTGAAGAACCTGTCTCGATTCAGCGTATCTGTACCAACGAAGTCGATTCGAGCGAAGGGCGCGACAACGTTTTCCGAGGGAGTGAGAAGGACGATTCAGGACTTCCTGTTCGGCAAGAAGAAGGAGTTGGGCGTTGCGCTTCAATGGTTGCTCTTTCGCGGATGGTTGCCCGAGGCGGACCGCTCGTCGTGGAGCGTCCCGCGCTGCCCAGCAACTCCCGATTGTCCCGGTGGAGAGGTTCCATTCAGTTTCTCGAGCCCAGTCGAGGTCGAGTGCCTGTACTGCGGGAAGCCGGCATTCCTCTCCGATGCGCTTCGTCTCTACGAACGGATAGATGACGAGCAAGGTGCGGGCGGAATCATGTCCTATCTGCTCACCACGTTGGAGCAGCTTGTGGTCGTGCACATCATTCGATCACTCCTCAGCATGCGGCCATCAACGCTGCGAGAAGTTCTACTCATCAAAGACGGGCCGCTTGCGTTTTTCGGTATGACGGCTCCGCTGCGCAGACCCATGTTGGAGCTGATGAGCTTTCTATCCGCAAAGGATTCCGGGAAACCATTGTTGTGCTTGGTCGGGTTGGAGAAGAGCGGCGCTTTCGTTGAGCACGCCATGCTCATCGAGCCAAAGCTGAAGCCAGGTCATTACCTGATGTTTACCAATGAGTACATCTATCGCTATGTGCTGCCTGGGGATCCGAATAACCCGCAACCCTATGGCTTCAACACCTATTACGGCTCCAAGCTTGTCTACAAGAGCGCACGCGGCGATGTCTTCGTCGCGACCGTTCCGTTGATCGACCCAACAGTTCGGGATCGATTTGAGAATCTGCAGAACGCCGCCGAGGTGCTGCGCGTGATCTCCGAGCTTCGCTGCTCGATGTACGATCAAGCGTTGGTTCCTGTTGTGCTGGCGAACAAACTGGTTTCTCTCGCGGACTTTCCAAGCTCTGAAATCCTGGCGAAGTTCGTGCGCAGCAAGCTCGGTTCGACCTAGATCTGGGTGATTATCGCCCGAGCCAACGGTCCGAGAACACGGACTACGTTCTTTCATCATCAGCCAGCCGCGGATCGAAGAGCAGCTTACACATGCATATAGAAGAGCTCCGAATACGCAACTTCAGATCTATCGATGATCTGCGACTTCCGCTAGATCGCTTCACGACCTTTTGCGGCCCCAACAGTTGCGGAAAGTCCAATGTTTTCCGCGCTATTCAGCTCGCGTTTGAATCTGATGTCGGCGTAAAAGATGCTCAGCGGAATCTTCCGACGTCGAAGCTCGTCCAAGGCGGTCCTCTTCTCTCAATCTGGGTTGATTGCCATTTCCGCGACGTCCCGTCCGCAGTGCAGGGTATTGCCGGGGCTTCTTCGTCGAATGTGCATTACTCGTTCCGTCTCACACGAGGCGGGACGCTCACGCGGAAGCTTGGGCAGAATACTCTCACTGCCGATGAATTTGAGCAGCTTCGCTCAGCCTTCCTGCCGGTTTATGTGCCACCGATACGCGATTTGAATGGCGACGGACTAGAGCCTTTCAAACGGCTCATAAAGACAGCGCTGCAGAGGGCGCGCGGGCCCGGGAACATAAGAACCGTGACGGAAAGAGCAAAAGACCTGCTTGAGCGGAAGGCTGAATCGCTTCTCGAAGAGCAAACTGCTCTTGTTCAACGACTCCTTGGTGCGACCCGGTTGAGTCTAGATACAACTGCCTTGGACATCGAAGCTCTGTACGAGCATATTGGATTGCGCATCCAGCTTGCCGACGCGGATCACCCGCTGAGTGCATTTGGAACCGGCCACCAAAGTGCCGTCATCATGCACCTCTACAAGCAGCTTGGTCGTGAAATGGCTGGTGAGGTCTTGTACCTCTTTGAGGAGCCTGACAACCATCTTCATCCGTCAACCATCCGTTCCATTTGCGATGATCTTCAAGGCATCGCGGGGGCCGCTCAGGTGCTCATCAGCACGCATTCGCCGATTTTCATCGCTCACGCCCATCCAAAGTCGCTGAGGCCGCTCACGGTTAGGGCCGACGGCACAACCGGGGTGCGCAAGGTCAAGCTGTACGAACGGTTCACTGAGAAGCAGGTGCGCATGCACCTCGAATCGTTCAGTCTTAAGCTGGCGGAGCCTTTACTGGCTCGCCGGGTGATCGTTGTAGAAGGCCCCACGGACAAGATTGTGTTGGCGGCCTTGTTCGAGAAGCGAAAGGGGCGAACGATTGATCAAACCGACTCGATCATCATCCCTGCAGGAAGCAAGGACCGAGCGGTTCTGCTCTGTGAGATCCTAAGTTGCATGAGCGTGGAATGGCGCTGCTTGCTTGATCGAGATGCTGCCTATTCCTCGGAGGTTCCATACACGAGAGACGGTCTATCGACTCAGGATCGGGCGGCGGCTGTGCAAGCCGCAGACATATTGCTGTCTATCCTGGACTCATCCAAGAGAAGAGGGCGGAACGCATCAAACTCTCTGAATGCGATGCGCACTGAACTGACGTCGCAGCGGCCCGTGCCGCAGGTGCTCGAAGGTTCGCCATTGCGCACTCTGATCTCCAGGACTGCTACGCTCACACAGCAGGAACAAGCCGCGTTGCGAAGCGCGCTCTCGAACAATCGGAGGCGACAGTCCAGAGAACTTCTCGAGAAGGCTGGCGTGTTCGTTTGGTCTACTACCATGGAAGGAGCACTGCTCCACAGTGGTGCCGCCCGCGACTGCGTAGAGCGCGAGTTGTTGCGAGTCGGGGAGCTTGCAGCCGGACTTGCAGAGAACCAAAACCGAGAGGCGACCCTGAACAACAAGCTTCATGGGCTCGGGCACAGGCCCGAGGTACTCGCGGGCATCGTGTTGGCATTGGAGCAGGAAGGGCATTTCGCGTATAGCGATATGAATCAATGCTTTCGATTTCTCTTTGAATAAGAACTCCACGAGGACACGGTGAGCGTGAGTGAGAACCCTTCCGTGTCAGGTTTGCAAGATTGCAAGATGTCATTTTGAAGCGGCATCGGCATATCGCTCCATTGCTCGGGACAGGGCAGATGCACTTCTATTGAGGTGCCGCGCAACTTCACTAAGGGTTGCGATTTTCGATCTGCTCTTCGATCGCACGGGTGGCGATGAGCGCACGGGCCTGAGTCAGCTTGCGATGTTGGTTGCTGGAGCGTAGCTGCGCGTCGGTTAGGTTGTGTGTTGCGCAGATCTCCGCGATGACATCCTCCAGCGTTCTCTTCGGAAGTCGCTAGAGCGGGGGGATCGAAAGCTTGTTCAAGAACGAATCGTCGCCGAGCACGCGCCGCTCGAGTGGATGCGCATCCAATGTCTCGAGTTCCGCGCCGATGCGCTCCTCGACAAAGCCTTGTACAGCGAGCGCGCACGATCCTCTTCGTGAGCGGCGCGATAACGAAGTCGCTCAATTGATAGTCATCCAGCGAATTTTGCAGTCTTGCAAACCTGACACCTAGGGGTGTTCCATCGCTTCTTACAGCGGTCGCTGCTCAATTAAGGGACTGCCTGAAAAGCGTCTGCTTGATGCAGCGCATATCATCGCTGACATGCATGAGATGCTTGCCCAGCCTGTCATTCCGAACGGACGGGCTGCCGCTTTCAAAGATTCATCACGCCCCGTTCGATGCGCATCTGCTCGGCATCGATCCTGACTTCGGGGACGACGGCCCGATGCTTGAGCTGCTGAAGACGATGCGCGGTGGCAAACGGCGCTTGCCCGAGCGGGAGAACGATCTGCCAGATCGTGATCGGTTGGCCATGCGATTCGATGTGTTCAGAGGATTCGATGTGTTCAGAGGATACGAGTAGCGTGCGACGGATCGCGCTGGCGCGGCTTAGCGCGCTTGCCGTCGACAAATTGCCACCGTGCGCCTATCTTTGGACGAACCAGCGCCGCCTGCAGGCGCAAAGCGGAAGATTGCCGTAGGGGAGCGTCGAGATGCTTCTGGACACATTGAAGGCGCAGCGTCATGCCATCCTCGCGCTCGGCCGGCAGTACGGCGCCAGGCACGTGCGCGTGTTTGGCTCCGTCGCTTGCGGTGAGGATCGGCCCGACAGCGATATCGATTTTCTAGTCGACTTTCCCCGTGGTTACGACTTGTTCGAGCAGCGCCTGCCACTGATGGATGATTTAGCTGATCTGCTCGGTCGCCGGGTCGAGGTCGTGCCCGAGCATGAGCTCAGTCCCCACATTCGGACGCGAGTTCTTCGAGAGGCGATCGATTTATGACTAAGCCCTGGCAGCCGTACGCACGCCTTGTACTTGATGCGATCGAGAAGATTCGCCGAATCGAAGCACGAGGCGACATCACGAATGACGACATTCTGTACGACGCCACTTTGCGCAACCTGCAGACGCTCTCTGAGGCGACTCAACTTCTTCCGCAAGCGCTGAAGGATCGATATCCCCACATCCCATGGAGGCAGATCAGCGGGTTCCGCAACATCCTCGTGCATAACTACCTCGGCAATATCGACCCGCTGACCGTCGCTTCCGTCATCGGGCAACACTTGCAGCCACTGCAATTGTCCGTCGAGGATATGCTCAAGACTGAACGGGACGAGCACGATGTCAAGTGAGAGCCCCGAGCGGCAACTCACTGGCGGCAAGCCCTTGGGACATCCATCGAGTTTCTGGGTCAAGGCGGAGTTAGTCGCTGACCCTTTCACGCGGTGACAGTCATGCTTGATGCATGACACCTACGCGCGTAAGTCACTCGCGCGCAAGTCACTCATCTCACTCCAGACACGCCGTACTATCACGTGGTCGCGCGATGCGTCGGCGGTTTGCAGCTTGGCGTCTTCGCTGCGCCCGGTTGTCGGCAGCGCCAGGGGTACCGACACATCCGCAGGATCTGGAGAATACGGACCACCGCATCGTCGGCTTCCTGTGGTCGCGCAGCGGGAAGCCCTTTCCGTACACCATGCGCCGGGACGACGAAACGATCACGTGCATGGACGCTACGCCTTGGCCGTCGACGACGGCAATGCCTATCTCGAGGCTGGTTTGGCGGGTTTGGGCCTGCTCTGCGGACCCTTCCGTGTCAGTTTGCAAGATGTCATTTTGAAGCGGCATCGGCATATCGCTCCATTGCCCTCTCGGTGCCCGGGCCGGAAAACCGGGAAAACTCCACGAACGCATCCGAACAGCTGCGCTGATGTAAGCAGCTACTGCATACGCTTCGCTTCCCGTGTCATCACTCCGGAACGCGTATGCCTCGAGTTCTTCGTCTTCACGTACATCAATCGACCTCCCCAACTGATGTCTGTCCTACGCTCGAGGCGATTGACTCTTCGCGTGTGTGGCTACCCGCGAGGCGCTTCATCGGGAATCCGATGTTCTCGGCCTGGTCGTCTGGGTCGACGATCAGCGCACGGTCAGATGTGCTTGCCGGCTTGATCTTCTAATCTGATGCGTGCTAGTCAATAAATCTCCTAGAAATCGCCAAGTACAAGAAAATGTGGCGCTGGTATGTTTCTCCCGTAGCAGACGAGCGGGAGAGCAATCAATGTTTCCAAAGCATGGTCCGATTAGTTGTCGAGCATGTTGGCCGGCGAACAGCTTTGATAGGGTAATCACAACCAGCGATGAACGGTTTCGCGTAGTGAACGATCCGGGTTCATGGGGTGCGGAGAATCCAGAGGTTCTAGTCCTGGGCATTTCGAAGGGATTCACGCAGGCGAATGAATTCGCCAGCGGTGATTTCGACGCTGTGCCATTCAAGAATTGCCGAGGGCGACTGGGGCTAATTCTCTCTGCTGCGGGCCTGACTGATGCAGGTGCATCGATCGACCGGATGATGTCGAGTCATGAGGAGAGATTTGCGTGGGGATCACTTGTGAGGTGCAGCCTCTCAGGACGACGTTCCAAAAGCGATGACTTCGGCGCAGGGACACCTGATGTCCTTCCGGCATTCAAGCATCCCGAGGCGCGCGAATTTCTGCGTGGTTGTATGAGGCGCTTCTTAGCTCGTCTGCCGGATCGTACTCGAACGGTAGTTCTACTGGGGAATGCGGAGCAATACATTGCCACCGTCGCAGATGAGCTCCGTGAGTTGTACCAGGCCAGATATGAACGAGTGAATGAGGTTGCACATCGGACCGGCCACGTCGTTTGGGTGCATGTAGCTCACCCTTCTCCTGGAAATGGCCACTTCAATAGCTTTATCAATGCAAGCAACGAATCGCCGCAAGGCCGCAAAAGGGAGCTTGCGAAGGTGGCAGTTTCATTCGGTAGCGTGCCCTGAAGAACTGTCGACGTTTCTGTGGGAGGTAATCATGGACCTGTTTTACTACTGGAAAGATATTGCTTCAGATCTGAAGTCCGGACGGATCGGATGGTTTCAATCTAATCGTGAGAAGCTCGGAAAGCTTGCGGCTGAGAAGCCCGAGTTCATATGGGCGTTCAAAACTCCTCAGGGTCAGAAAGGCAAGTTGCGCGTAGCGGCGCGACTGGCGTGGTGTCGCGAGCCTGTGAAAGGCATCGGGAGGCCCCCCCAGTGCTCGATCAGTGATCTACTACGACCCGGCTTCTGTCGATTCGGTTCTTTTCGACGAACACGAAACTGAATCTTGCATTGAGCAGATCACTTCGATCATGAGGAGTAGTAGGGAAGTATCGCCAGGCTTCGGGAGCAATTTTCAAGGCGATGCCGGAGTTCATCGGATCCTTTCGGATATCTCCCGGGAGTTGCAACAAGCGACGAGAAAGCTGGCACCGCTTCGGCTTCAGTTCCCATAGAGCTCGCAATCATCTACCTGAGGGTGCGTCAATCTGGCCAACGGTGCCAGGGCTGGCAAGCCGGGAAACCTCCACGAACGCATCCGAACAGCTGCACTGATGTAAGCAGCTACTGCATACGCTTCGCTTCCTGTGTCATCACTCAGGACCGCGCGTACTCCTCGAACTCTTCGTCTTCACGTGCCCGGTACGACGTATCACGTGACGTTGCGTGATCACAAACATTCCACGAGCTGCCGCGCGACTCGAAGAGCTCAGGAAACATCTGCCTGTGCATTTCGCCACTCGCGCGGCGACTTGCCACTTTGTGCCTTGAATGCGCGCGACAGAGCGGCCTCGCTGCCGTAGCCCACGTCCATCGCGATGTGCTTCAGGCTCTTTCCCTGCAGCAGCGCCTTCTGCGCGAGCCCGACGCGCCATTGTTGAAGGTAGGCAGCGGGCGTCACGCCGACGGTGTCGCGAAATCCGCTGGCGAATGAGCTGCGGCTCATGCCGCTCACCCGCGCGAGATCTTCGAGCGACCATTCCTTCTGCGGATGTTCGTGCATGGAGATGATCGCGAGCCGCAGTTGCCGGTGGGCGAGGCCGGCGAGCATGCCGGCGCGCACGCCGTGGCTTTCCATCAACTGGCGCAGCACCTGAATCAGTACGACTTCGAACAAGCGGTCGAGCATGGCCTGACGGCCGCAGTTCTGTCCGAAGGCTTCGGCGAACAGCAGTTCGAGCACCGCCTCGCTGCCTTCGAGCTTCGACAGCGGCAAACAGATGAACGACGGCAGCGCGGCTGCGATCGGGTTCGCGCTGCCGCTTTCGAAGCTGAGATTCGCACAAACGAAATCCGCGCCGCGCTCGGCGTCGGTGAGGAAGCGTCGCGCCATCGGCCGGGGATACAACAGCAGGCTGGGCTCGCGGATGCGCGCGGCGATCTTCGTCCCATGGCGGACATCGACATCACCGGAGCGCACCAGATGCAACTGCCCGTATTCACCGCTGCCGTCGATCGTCGTCACGCCACACAACGCGCCCACCTGGAAAGTGCGTGCGCTCAGTGAAAAGTGGCTGAGCAGCGCCTGCAGGCGGTCGGACATGCGGTTGTACTCCGAATCAAGTTTGATGGACGGAATGTAGCAAATGGTCTCGATCGACGCGGCATAGTTCATTCCACGCAAGCGGCGCGGTCGAGGCGCCGGCGGCAAGACCAAAACACACGAGGAGATCATGATGTACGAGTCCATTCGCAACGCTGCTACGGGCGTCGTAGCCAGTCTGTCCCTGGCCACGGCCGCCGATGCGGCTTCAGCAGCTCAGCCGACGATCGAACGTACGGGGAGTTACATCACCACGCGCGACGGCGTGCAGCTCTACTACAAGGACTGGGGTCCGCGAAACGGCCCGGTGGTCACGTTCAGCCACGGCTGGCCGTTGAGCTCGGACAGTTGGGAATCACAGATGCTGTTCCTGGCCGACCAGGGTTATCGCGTGGTCGCGCATGATCGACGCGGTCACGGCCGATCGAGCCAGCCCTGGGAAGGCAACGACATGGATCATTACGCGGACGATCTCGCGACGGTGATCGAGGCGCTGGATCTGCGGGACGCGACGCTGGTCGGCTTCTCCACCGGCGGCGGTGAAGTGGCGCGCTACATCGGTCGGCACGGCACGAGCCGGGTGAAGAAGGTGGTGCTGGTCGGCGCGGTGACGCCGCTGATGCTGAAGACGCCGGACAACCCGACGGGCACGCCCATCGATGCGTTCGACGGCCTGCGCAAGGCCTCGCTCGACAATCGTTCGCAGCTTTACCTGGACATTGCGTCGGGCCCGTTCTTCGGCTTCAACCGGCCGGGCGCGAAAGTGTCGCAGGGTTCGATCAACTCCTTCTGGAGCCAGGGCATGCAGGGCGGCCACAAGAACACCTTCGATTCCATCGCGGCGTTCTCGGCGACCGACTTCCGCCCGGACCTGAAGAAGTTCAACGTGCCGACGCTGATCGTGCATGGCGATGACGACCAGATCGTGCCGGTCGACAACAGCGCACGCGCCGCCAACAAGTTGATCAAAGGCAGCAAGCTGATCATCTACAAGGGCGCCCCGCACGGCATCACCGACACGCACAAGGATCAGCTGAACCAGGATCTGCTGAAATTCCTGCGCGAGTAAGTGAGAGTCGAGGTCGAGTTCGAGAGCCGCGGGCCCGCGCCGCGGCTTTCGCATTTTCGGTGCAGGGCCTGGAAATCGGGGAAGCTCCATGAACACATCCGAACTGCTGCAGCGATGTAAGCAGCTACTTAATAGGCTTCGCTTCCTGTGTCATTACTTAGGACACGTATGCCGCGAGCTCTTCGTCTTCATGTGCCCGATGCGATGTACTTGGTCGATCGAGTTATCCCGGTTTCCCGGCCCGCACTACTCGTGAACTACCGAACTGGCGAATGAGAGGGAGCAGTCGACGCTTGCTCATCGCTGAGGCTTTGCCGCAATCGTGAGCAGGCGAGCATCACTCATTCATCTGCTGCGCGCGTCGACGAAGTGATTCCGCTGTGAGTGCTCCCCAACATCGAGCGCCACACAGCCATGCAGCCAAGCCCGATTGGAATGGCCGTGGTCATGATGTCCGCGAGCGTGTGATAGCCCTGATACATCATCAACGCCGCATAGGCAGAGCCGATCGCAATGCTTGCGAGCATCCATGGGCGACCGAGATGCCAAAGCGACGACAACAATGCAACGCACACGGCCGTGTGGCCGCTGTAGTCGAGCGAGTACGCGGGCCAGATGCCGGTGAGGGCATCGAAGGCTTGCCCCGCGTACGCTACGCCAACGCATAACAGTGTTGCTGACACTCGCAGCCACGGCGACGGCGAGCGCGACCGATAAGCCCGCAGCCATGGCAATGACAGGGCCAGCAAGGCCAACGTCGGGTTCACGCTGTCAGCTACATGATCCAACACGTCGTAAGTAGTCAACCCTCGATTCCTTTCTCCGCACTCGAGTGCGACGGGCTGAAATGATCCGCGCGGATCGCGCTAACGGTTGTGAAGTTTGCGCTATTCGATCTGCGCCTCGCTGCAGCTCTTAACACCTGCTGCGGCGAGACGGTCGTATGTTCGCTCGTGTCCGCCACGTGGCGCTCGACACGCGCCGCTTTCCAACAGCTCTGGCTTCACATGAGTCCTGAGAATTTTCTCGCCTTCGCCGGTACTACCGCCATCCTGACGGTGACGCCGGGTCTCGATACCGCCGTCGTACATCGTACGGCTGCGCTCTCCGGATCGCGCGGTATCGGCGTCGGATTGCATGTGACTCAAAGGTAGGGTGCCCAGATGATCGATGCATTCCTTCTGTTCACGACTTCGCCGGCATGTCGCCATCACGTGTGCATATGCCGCGTCACGCCGATCGCAAAGTTACGGCAGCGTCGCGAGCGAGGTCTTCCGTGAATCTGTGGTTCCGTCTGCTGCTGACGTGTGTGATCGGCTGGCGCCGCTCGCGAGTTCATGTGATCGGGCAGTGCTCAACACCCTTCATCGTGATGCCGAGCGATCTCGACGCGCTGGGACACGTGAATAATGGCAAGTACTTCTCCCTCATGGATGTCGCACGCGTCGATCACGCGATTCGCTCCCGCTACGTCTCGGTCTTCCGGCGCCGAGCCTGGTGGCCGGTGGTCGTGGCTTCGACGATTCAGTTCCATCGCGCGCTGCTGCCGTTTCGCAGATTCGCGATCGAAACCCAGCTCATCGGCTGGGACGAGACCACGTTCTTCGTGCGCCACCGAGTGGTGTGCAACGACGCAAGTCGGACATTGAGCGCCGAGGCGGTCGTGCGCGCCGTGATCCGCAGCTCAGCCGGAAACGTCGCGACCCGAGACGTTGCCAACGCTTTGGGCGTGATGGTGCCAGCAGCGCCGATGCCTGTCTGGATCGCCCGCTGGGCAGGTTCGCTCGACGAGCTTCGCGTGGAGCAGAAACGGAGAGCTGCATGAACTCCCGCGACCATTCGCTAAAAAAGCCAGATCGCCATGAAGCCTTGATCTCTGGTGAACCGATCCGATGCTCAACAGAAGCAGACTTCGGTGTCAGGCGTTGTTGCTCATCGGTTCGAGTCCTTGTCACTGAGCCGAGTCACCGATCACGCACATAGGGCAGCCAGGACTCTCACGGATGCCCATCCCGCTCTACGTCCGTCTACTCCTTCGCCCAATTAAACCCATGGCCGAAGTAGTTGGCGATCGCCAGACCACCGGCCACGCTCGTGAACGGATCATGCATGGCGACCTTGGCGGGGAACATGGAGTCCAGCAGTGTCTTCACCGCGACGATCAACGATGACCCACCCGTGCGAATGATGACGTTGATATCAGTGCGCTGCAGCCCAACGTGCATAAGCAAGTTGTCAATGAGCTGACGTACGTTCTCGAGCTCGTCACTCAGAATGTCGTCGAGCTGTGCTCGTGTGAAGGGCACGTGCAGGTTCAGCTCGGGGATATCGATGACGGTGGCGGTCGTCTCGGATAGCTCCGCCTTGGCGCGTTTGATTGCCTGGAAACAGTTGTAGCTGTAGTTGAACGAGATCAGATCTTTCAATCGCTCGAACTTCACTGCCGACGGCCCGCCCGCGGCCACTGCCTCTACAGCCATCGCGCGAGTCCGGTTCTCGTTGAGCATGTGCGTGATGGGCCAGTTGAGCAGGCCCGTTTCGAACTCGTGGAACGGGAAGGGCGTCTCGATCAGACGACCCTCGACGCGTCGTGCATACCACTCGCCTTCACCGAGCAACGGGAACAGCACGCGTCGGAAGATCAGTTGATCGATGCGATTGCCGCCAAGGCCAATGCCGTCGGTGCCCAGTACTTCGAATCGCATACCGTCAAATCTGACGACGCTGATGTCGAGCGTGCCGCCACCAAAGTCGACGGTGAGTGCGATGCCTTGTTCGGAAGGGCGCGCACGCCAGAGATAGCTCAGCGTCGCCGCCACCGGCTCTGGATAGAAGTGCACATCCTTGAACCGCGCATGCCGATAAGCCTCCAGCAGGCGTTCGGTCGCGATGGTGTTGCCGTCGGCATGCCTGCCCTCGAAGTTCACAGGTCGACCGGCGTGAACGGATTGCACACGTTGTTTCGTTTGACGCTCGATCGCTTCTCGCATGCGCACCAGCACCGGCGTGATCAGTGCGACCAATCGGAACGGCTTCGCGAAGACGGACAACCGATCGATACTCCGATCGCCGAGCAAGCGCTTCAGACCGTGAAAGAGCCGACCGGGTAACGTTCGATCAACGAGCTGCCCATAGACGAGATTGCGCTCGGTATCGAGCTGCGGATTGTCACTACCCAGATCTCCGCCGCCGAGCGAGGTCGACATCTCGCCAATGACTTCCGGCACCAACTCGACCAGACGTCCGCGATTCTCTTCGACGTACTGATCGATCGCGTCAGACCCTGTGATCGCGCTGTAGCTGCGATCCAGGTGAATCGCCGTCGGCATCACAGGATCAACACCTTCGAGCGCGATATAGCGCAGCGTCGTCCCATCGAACCACGCCGCAGCTGAGTTCGATGTACCGAAGTCCAATCCAACGCCGATCCGCCTTTCGTCGTTACCGCCTGTCATCAACGATTCGCTCACCTGTTCAAATTAGGGTGCGCCTGCTTTGGCCGTCATCCCGGCGAAGGCCTGGCGAAGGCCGGGATCTTCTGCGGGATTC
Source organism: Pseudomonadota bacterium (assembly GCA_023423935.1). Lineage (GTDB taxonomy): Bacteria > Pseudomonadota > Gammaproteobacteria > Steroidobacterales > Steroidobacteraceae > Steroidobacter. Next base: position 110,183 of record JAFAEQ010000039.1, read on the forward strand.
GCGTTGGTCAGGGGCTGGACCCCGGCCTTCGCCGGGGTGACCCCTCAGGGCCTTCGCCGGGGTGACCCCTTAGGGCCTACGCCGGGGTGACCCTTTAGGGCCTTCGCCGGGGTGACCCCTCAGGGCCTTCGCTGGGGTGACCCCTTAACGGCCTTCGCCGGGGTGACCCTCAGGGCCTTCGCCGGGGTGACCCCTTAGGGCCTACGCCGGGGTGACCCTTTAGGGCCTACGCCGGGGTGACCCTTTAGGGCCTTCGCCGGGGTGACCCCTCAGGGCCTTTGCCGGGGTGACCCGTCAGGGCCTTCGCCGGGGTGACCACAGGGTCTACGCCGGGGTGACCCCTTAGGGCCTACGCCGGGGTGACCCTCGCGGCCTACGCCGGGGTGACATCAATACTGAATCGGCTGTTACAGGCCACTAGTTCTCGTGAAAATCCACAGAGCCCACCTCGGCCACTTGTGGATTGTTGAACGCCATCAAGGCCTGATGTGCCGGGTGAATCTGGTATTCGCGCAGTTCTTCGAGCGAAGTGAAACTCATCGCGAGCATGACGTCCCAACTGCGCGCGGTGTGTAGCACGTCGCGGCCGACTTCGAGATTGCGCATCGTGGGAATGCTAGCGGGCAAGGCGCGCGTCATCCGAAGAAATTCGTCGATGTGCGCATCGCTCGTGCCCGGCTTGTACTTGATGAACACGAAGTGTCTCAGCATGTCACTTCGCTCGGGACGGCTCGGCGCACTTGCGCGCCGGCGGGGATGAGCGGCGCCGCGGTATTGAGCTTCTCCGCTGCGAAGCCTGCAGCCACCTTGTAGCGGTGCATGAATTCGTCGCGCTCAGACTTAGGGATGACGTCGTCGATCTTGTCGAACACGCCGCCGCAGCGGTCGTCGAGCAGATTGAGCAGGCCGAAAGGACCCGCGCCGCGATTGCGCAGGATCAAGGGCGATATTTCCGGGCGCAGCTTCTCGTCGTAAGCCGCGAGTGCCGCGGCATTGATGCCATGCTCGAGCAGCGCGGCGCCGAGCACGCGTGCGTCGACGATCGCCTGGCTCGCGCCGTTGGATCCGGTCGGATACATCACGTGCGCGGCGTCACCGAGCAGCACGACATTGCCATCGCGCCAGGTGTCTACGGGTTCACGATCGACCATCGGATACTCGAACACTTCGCGCGCGCCGCGAATCATGGCGGGAATGTCGATCCAGTCGTAATTCCACTGCGTGAAGTGATGGATGAAATCCTCGTGCTTCACACGCTTGTTCCAGTCGCCTTCGGGCCAGCCGTCTTTATTGTCGACGGTGATTTCCGCGATCCAGTTGATATCGGCGAGTCCAGTCTCCGGATCCGGTGCCGAGATCGGATAGAACACGATGCGGTGACGATGCGTGCCCAGTCCCACGAACGAGGCGCCCGTACGAATCGGTTTGCCTTGGCTGACGCCGCGCCACATGATCGCGCCGCCCCACTGAATCGGTGGCTGCGCAGGATGCATCTGCTGGCGCACAGCCGAATGCAAGCCGTCGGCGGCGATAAGTAAGCTTCCCGTCACTTCCGAACGCAGACCCGCGCGGTCTTGCAACAGCGCGCTGACACCGTTGCCATCAGCGTGATTGCGATAGCCGGTGACCCTCGCGCCAGTGCTGATCGCCTGCGGTCCGAGCCGTTCGAGCACCGCGCGATACAGCAGCATCTGGAGTTTGCCGCGATGTACGGAGTACTGCGGCCAGTTGTAGCCGGCACGCAAACCGCGCGGCTCGGTGTAAACATCGTGGCCGTTGAGTCCGACCAGCGCCCATTCCTGAGTCTCGATACCGATCGTCGCGAGCGAGTCCTGCCTAAGGCCCAGCTCGTAGAGCTCGCGCACGGCATTGGGTTGCAGGTTGATGCCCACTCCCAGCGGCTTGAGGTCGGCGACCGTTTCGAATATGCGGCACGGCACGCCGATCTGGTGCAGCGTGAGCGCAGCGCTGAGACCGCCGATACCGGCGCCCGCGATCAGAACCGGACGGTTGTTCATTCAGCCACTCGACGGTTGCCACCGCTCTGCTTGTTGGTGTTCGTAGTCGCCAGACCAACGAAGATGATGAAGTCGGCGTCGACGGTGACGCCCCAGGCGGGCTCGGCGGTGTAGGTCATGAAGCGGGTTCAGGGTTCAGTGTCGGAAAGGTGCGAATAGTACTTTCAAAGCGCCGACTCTGCCCGTTCCCGGGCCGGGAAGCCGGGATAACCCCCGTAAACCGTGCGGAAATTCGATCATTGGCGGGGTCTGCCAGGACGCCGATCTCTTTCTCGAAGAGTTAACCCCGACAGGCCTCCACCTCTCGCTCTTATATATATGTAGCCGGCGTTACCAGGACTGAGCGGGTAGTGGCCCTTCTGCGGCGCCTGAGTGTCGATGAACACCTGCAACAACCCAAAGGCGGCAAGCTGCCGCCGACTGAGTTCAAGGCATGTTGGCAGCGTCAACAGTCTCCATCTACGACTGGGCTCGCTTGAGGGGTATGGACACATCATCTATGTCGCCCGTCGAAGCGACCTGCCGCATTTCCTCGCGGCGAAGGGCGTCCTCACGAGCCTCATCGATCGCCAGCATGACTTCCCTCACGTCCGCGACCGTTTCGTCTTTCGCGAATACACCGGTGAGTTGCGTTTCGGGTTTGAGCTCGCCGAGTTCAAAGAGCGCCCACATCTCTGGTGCGTATTGAGAGGCTAGCAGTGCTGGCGCGAATCGGCCCAGCGTTTCAGTGATGTTCTGGACATCGCGTTGAAGCATCGTGAAGGCGTTGTTGTTGCTGGCCGCGTTCACGGCCTGAGGCAGATCGATGATCACGGGTCCATGCGGGTCGAGCAGAACGTTGAACTCCGATAGATCTCCATGAATGAGTCCGCTGCACAGCATGCGTACGATCTGGCCGATCAGGAATTGGTGGTACTCGACCGCAAGCTCTGGCGATAAAGTCACTTCGCCGAGACGCGGTGCCGATTGACCCTCCGCATCTGTCACCAACTCCATGAGTAGCACGCCGTTGAAGAAGCCAAACGGTCGCGGTACTCGCACGCCTGCGGCGACCAACTGGTACAACGCGTCGACCTCCGTGCTCTTCCACGCGATCTCCTGTTCTTTGCGGCCGTAGCTCGAGCTTTTGGCCATCGCGCGCGCGTCACGACTGCCGCGGACCTTACGGCCTTCCTGGTACTGGGCGCGTGCTTGAAAGCTGCGCTGCGCCATGTCCTTGTACACTTTGGCGCATCGAATCTCCGATCCGCATCGCACGACATAGACCGACGCTTCCTTGCCGCTTTTGAGCTGGCGTGTGACCTCATCGATGATGCCGTCGTCTATCAGTGGTTGCAGGCCCGGGGGAGTTCTCAATCTTTATCTCACAGTTGGCGATTCGCGGCGGCAAGTTACAGGGTTTTGCGCGATTGTGCCTGGAGCGAGTGCCCAAAGCCCGCAGATCCGCTTGGCGGTGCGCGCGAGTGTGAAGTCGCATGCGATCGCCACCGGATGCTGGGACCGAAACACAAAGGGGCCGGAAGACCAAAGCACAGAAGCACAGAAGCACACAGGGGGCGAGCTATTCTCCAGGAGCGCTCAGCTCCAGGCGTCCTCGATGAAGAATTCGCTCGCCGGTGAGTTGCCCGACCTGCACCGAGCCGACAGAGACTCTTCCTTCGCATCACGCGCGATGCCGATCGCAACAGCCTCACGGCTCCCAGGCTGTAAAATCCTCGTACGTGGCCTTTGCGCTATACATCACGAGTCCATATTTGCCGCTCTTATGAGTTGTGTCGCTCGCTTCGACAAGCAGGTTTCCGTTCACATAGGCTCGCAATGAATTGCCGATCGCCTCGAGCCGCAGGTTATATGCGCTGCCTGGCGTGACTGTCAGTGGTGCGGTGTCGAGGATCGTGATCGTGCCGTTCACCATCTTGCGCAATGAAATGGTGTTCTCGCGTCGCACCGTCACGTAGTAGTAGTTCCTCGAATCGACGTAGCGCGCCATGATGCCGAACCAGCGACTCCCACTACCCGACGCGAAGCTATTGAGAGTTGCGCGTGTTTGGACGATCTGGTCGTTGGCATTCACGCGCGTGACCGCGCTGGCATCGCCGCTCGCATTCTGCTGTCGGATGCGCGGGTTGCCGGAGGAGTAATCGGCACTCCAGATGCCGGGCCCGTAGTTCCAGTGATTGTCGATCACGTACGGGGAGTTGTGCTCGTCGAGCAACGTCAGATGCGGATTCTGACTCACGATCACGTTGTCGAAATCCGCGGCCGTCTTGTACATGCGTACACCGGCGTGACCGTGAGTCAATGCCGTATCGTGCTTCTCGAGCGCGAGCCGACCATCGACATACACTCGCAGCAGCGTGCCGATCGCCTCCAGGCGCAGTCGATAGTTCCGATTGAGCGTGACCGGAAGCGAGACGGAAGCAAGCGTGACGAAGGCGCCGTTCTGCATCCGCTTGAGGGTTAGAGCGTTCGATTGATACAGCGCTGCGTAGTAGTAGTTGTTCGCATCCGTTCTGCGTACCGCCAGACCCGCCCAGCGATTCGTGCCGTTGAAGGCGGTGGGCTTCACGTCTGCTTCGATCGCCTGATTGGTCCAGTCGACGCTCGTAACAAACGATCCTGCATCGCCGGCAACAGAGGATTGTCGATAGACCTTGGATTCACCTGAGCTCACCACCGAGAAAGTGCTTCCCGCCATCGGCGTCCAATGGCTGGCACCGGCTTCGAAGTTCTCCTGTAGCGGCGCGGCCGTGGTTCCCCAGCGCTTGAGATCGAACACGTAAAGGCCATCACCGGCCCCGGCAATGATGCGAGCGGTGGAGGCACTGACGTCGGCATCAACATCGCCCCAGCCCAGATAGCGGACCTGCGATGTCGAACCACTCGCAACGAGTCTTGCGACCTGTTCGTAGTGATTCGTTGAAGTCTGCTGATACACCGCCACGGATCCGCCTCGGTGCGGATCTCCGGGTAGCCCCGCGATGACGAGATCGCGCACCTTGAGAACCCCCGGAGATCCAGTGCGCATGCTGTCAGGCGCACCGATGCTGGACGCGTAGTTCCATGCACCTGCGTTCCGATTGAATACATAGATCGGCTGATACGACGGGCCGGTCATCAACGCGCGGCTATCATCGATTGCGACTCCCGCTCCGATATAGCCGTTGTCCGGAGGGGTGAGATGGGCTGCGAGAGTCCATGTCGAGCCACTTGGTTCGAAAACATTCGCGGAGCTGTCGCCCTCCATCACTCTCTCGATGATAATCACCCGATTGCCCGCAGAAATATCGATGTCCTCCCCGTGGTAGCCCCAATTGTCACAACCTGGCTCCTCATAGCCCGGGAACGTCATGACGGTCGACCACGTGTCCGCTGTCTTCCTCATGGCCTCTGCATTGAAGGTGCAGCCGTCGATCTGGCTTGTAAGCACCACGCCGGTCCCGACGGCTGCTTCGCCTGGACCTGAGAAATTGTCGCTTGGAGTTTCGATCCAGTCGCCGGTGCCTTGTCGCTCGTACACGTGAACCTTGTCGGCAGCGACCACCGCAACACCGTTGCGGATCGCGACAGAAGCAAGACAGCTGTCTTCTCCCACCTCGCCAACATCGCAACGCGTCGTAGCCAATGTCTTCACGTACTGCCAGGCGCCGTTGCTCTGACGCCGAAACAGGAAAGCGTAGTGATTCTCCCAATCCCGGTATGTCGATTCGTCCTCCCGCTCGCCAATATATTTCACGCCTGTTGCAATGATGGTGTCGCCTTCCACGGCAAGTCGCACCGGAAAGAGATCCAGCGTCGAATCGGGTGGTGGGATCTTTGCCGTCTCCTCGACGACGATAGGTGCGGCGAGAGACAGACCTGGAAGCAACAGCAGAGAAGCGAGGAGGGCTGCTTGCGATCTTCGAGTTGATGGATTGCCGCCGCGCGCGGGCCCTATCTGCGATGGCATCGCGCCGGAATGAACCGAGGAATGAAGACTCCTTACCGAGGTGCCCATGGCTTTGCTCCTTTGACCACGCACACACGTTGCTCGTGACCGCAGAGACCATGCCTGGCTCTTATATCTTCGGGCGGGGCCAGCCGCTCTGCCGGGTGATCAGCTAAATAGCGATCGACCCGTTGAGTTCCCAACTAGCGACACGAAGATTCACCTTCAATTCTCGTGTGCTGCGCGCCTTACAAATCCGCATCGGATCGCTAAATTGTTCGACAGTTTCAATGTGATCCGACTATCTGCGGTCGAGGAGTTCAGAAAGTGCAGATCTATTTCCGCTAGCACTCAGCTCTAGTGGACTGTAACGACTGATTCGAGAGTGCTGCTTTGGTCGTCGTCCCAGCGAAGGTTGAGATCTTCTGCGGGATTCGCGTTGGTCACAGGGCCTGGACCCCGGCCTACGCCGGGGTGACCCCTCAGGGCCTTCGCCGGGGTGACCCCTTAACGGCCTTCGCTGGGATGACTCCTTAACGGCCTTCGCCGGGGCGGCCTTCGCCGGGGTGACCCCTCAGGACCTTCGCGGGGTGACGTCAATACTGAATCGGCTGTTACAGGTCACTAGTTGGTGCTCGAGTGCGACGAGCAGTTGGCTCGCCGGAGAGTTGCTCGACCTGAAGAATGGATGCTCCGAGCCTGTCAGCTGATTGCGCTGGACGGCGTCGAGAATGAACCCCAGCTCGTGCTTGTGGATGCCGGCCCGCCATAGGCGAGCTCACGATGCACTCGCCTTGCGCTGTAGAGTACGCAGGATGAATCAGAGGCTGAGAAGGCAGACAGGACGAGCCGGGGGAGGGCGTGATGGTCAGAGCCAGTAGAGACGCCCACGTGTTGCATCTCCTGTCTTCTTCGTCCAGCTGAACTTACTTGGATTCCTGCGATGGCCTTCATTCCGCTAGCACTCCGATATCGTCTTGAGGACTCCATCGATACGCCGGGGCTGGAGGTTTTTCTAGCGGAACTGGTGATGTTCGCTTCAGAGCGAGGGTGGGCGGAGATCCAGCCCGAAGCTTTGGCGGAGTTTGTGCTCCGTACTCGGCGTTCACCGCTGGTGCGTGACGTGATCAAAGCCTGCAAGGTCGACCTTTCCGAGCTACCGAAGCCAGGTCAGGGTGATGAGAAGGTATCGACATCGGCGCTTGCGCCTGAGACGAATCGAATCATCGAAGGGGCGGCGCGCTTTGCGGCGGCTGCGGGAAGGCCGCTCGAGCGGCTTCGTTACAGTGACGTGCTCGTTGCGTTGTGTGACTCACCGGTCACTGCCCCTCTGATCGAGAGACTCAACCTTACAAAACTCAAGATCCTGTACTTCATCAGTCACCGGCTCGTGCTGCCAGACACAGTCGAGTTGGCGCTGCCGGAGATCGATCGTCACAAGCCGGTGTGGGTCCGCATCCAGAATGATGATTTCACGCCGATGACAGTGGTGAGCGCGATTCTCAGCGCGGTATTCAGTGTCGCAGAAGGCGACGCACAGGCATTGATGATGAGGGTGCATACCGAAGGGCAAGTCTACTTGGGGCCCTTCGGTCATGACGAAGCCTTTGACCTGGCGCGGCATGCGACCGCAATGGCGCAAGAAGGACAGCATCCGCTACGTATCACCCTAGTGCGTAGCCAGAGACAATCTCTCCTAGCTCGTCATTGGCGAGGCGAGGTGCCCCTGGCCCAATCACTTTGGGAGGTCGCACTGAAGGGTACGCTGTGCTTCGGCGCTCTGGGCATTCTCCTGATTGGGCAGGTGTTTACGCGATTCTCTCCGCAGATAGCACGCCTGGCAGTCTATGCGTTCGCCGGCATCACCCTCGTGTTCATGATCTGGCAATCCGTCGGAGTGTGGCGTGCCGCGACCCGCTGTACGCATCGCTGGTCGACTGTCAGAGCGGGAACGATGGCGCAAGCTGTGATGGGACTGGTGTTGCTCGCTCTTCTTGCGGCAGCCCCAGCGGCTGCGGCTCGCTTGCATGAGGTGGCAAGTTCGATTGCGCGCATTGCCAGCTTGCCGCCGTTGGAGATCGAGGTCAGCGGAACGGATGCAGTCTACGTCCGCGGGGGAATTCGTCGCGGCGCAGCCCGTCTGCTGAAGCGGACGTTGGACGAGCGTCCGAGTGTGCGCTTGATTATTCTCGAGAGTCCTGGGGGCGTCGCGGCAGAAGGAAGCCGGTTGCAGCGCCTCATTCGGGAGCGCAGATTGAACACATTGGTGGAAGCAGACTGTTTCAGCGCCTGCGCGTTCGCATTCCTCGGAGGGGTTGAGCGCTACATTTCGATAGAGGGGCGTCTCGGCTTCCACCAGGCAGCATCTGCGTTCGGTTTCACACTTCCTCGAGCATTGCAGTCCGAACGCGCGCTTCTGGATAGCGGTGTGCCTCCTTGGTTCGCCGAACGGGCGTACCAGACTCCGCCGTCATCTATCTGGATCCCAACAGAAGAAGAGCTGATCGATGCGGGTGTGGTGCATGAGGTGTGGGACTAGCGCGGTCGACGGATCAGTTGTGACGATGTATTAGAGTGGTACCAGGTCATTAGCCAAGTCAATCGTTGAGGCCAAATGCCCATCTTCATCGTTCAGAACAAAAAACTCACGAAACTCAGCTCGGCGCCTTTGTTGGCGGAAAAGGCGCTCCAGACGCTAGTAGAACAGAACCTGCTGGAAGTTCTTGATCTGCACTTTCTTGCGACTGAGTACGCCACTACGTTCGGAGGGAGAATCGATACGTTGGCGGTGGACGTGAATGGCGCGCCTGTGATCATCGAGTACAAGCGCGGTCGCAATGACAACGTCATCAATCAGGGGCTTTCGTACCTACGATGGCTGAAAAGTCAGAAGCAGGAGTTCTTTGAGAAGTTGATGGCCGACAAGTTGGCGCCGGATGTCTGCAAACAGATCGAGCTCGATTGGAAGAACCCGAGAGTCATCTGCATCGCCGAATCATATTCGAAGTTCGACATCGACACCGTGGAGGTGGTTCCGCTGCGAATCGAGCTTTGGAAGTATCGGTTCTATCAGCAGGACGTTTTCTCGCTTGAACCTGTGAACGTCCCCGAAACGGTGACTGCCAAAGCAAACGAAGCTCGCACCGTCGAGGCCCCGCAGATCTCCGCAGATCGCTCCGATCATACCGAGAAGTCGTCGCACGACATCAGCGAGCTCTACAAGGAGCTTCGCGAGCGCATCATGTCGCTCGACGAGGCGGTCACCGAGAAGCAGACGAAGCTGTACGTGGCCTATCGCGTGGCCAACAACTTTGCGGAGGTCATGTTCGGCCGGAATCACTTGAAGATCGCGTTGCGGCCCGTCGATTATGATGATCCCCGAGGTCTCGTCGAAGTGATTCCGGAAAGCTACAACTGGTCGCTCGACCGGCGCGTGTACCTTCGATCGGCAGATGATCTTGACTATGTGATGGGTTTGATCGAGCAGAGTTATCGCGACGTTCTGTAAGCAGGCTTGCAGAGGCACTAAGCCGCGAAGAGGACGCGCAATCCGCGTCGAGAAATCCAGGCGATGACAAGAATGACCGGCCGAAGAGAATCGTTGAATGGTTGAGCCCACCGCTTCCGCTTGGGTCCGTCGCTTCGCTACGTTGATTCCAGAGCATGGCACCGTCCTTGATGTGGCCAGCGGCGCAGGGCGTCATGCACGCCTGCTTGCCGCGCTGGGTTATCGCGTCGAAGCCGTCGATCGCGATGCGCAGCTACTCGCCGGATTGAATGGGGTGCCCGGCATCACGGCGCGTGTCGCGGATCTCGAAGGCGATGCATGGCCGTACGGCGCAGCCGCTTTCGACGGCGTCGTCGTGACGAATTATCTGCACCGACCGCGTTTCGATGCGCTGATCGATGCACTCAAGCCCGGCGGAGTGCTGATCTACGAAACCTTCATGGTTGGCAATGAAACGCTGGGCAAACCGTCAAACCCGGAGTTCCTGCTGAAACAAGGTGAGCTACTCGATCGCGTGCGTCCACGACTGACCGTGGTCGCATTCGAGCAGGGGCGTGTCGATACTCCAAAGCCGGCGTTCATTCAGCGCATCTGTGCGATTGCCGGCGACGTTGCGCCAGTGCTGAACGCAGCGGCACTTTGACGCCCACAATCCTTCTGGCTGAGTCGAGCAAATAATCGTTCTCGCGGACGGTCGCAGCTCATAGGGCACTTTCGTTGCTCTTCGCTTTGCCGCGGTGATGCGACCTTCCTGCTGGATGCTGCATCTATGATGTGCACGCGCTATCGCGTGCTGGGCATCTGCAAGGAGGACTCCAATGCGCCTGTACGCGGTGCCAGAAGTCGTCATTCCTGCGAAGGCAGGAATTCATCTGGGTGCTGGAAGATTGGACCCCAGCCTTCGCAGGGGTGACGACGAGCGTGCTGTACTGTCGCTAGTCACTCGCCAGGGATGAGCAGTCGACACCCTGAGGCAGCATGCAGTTCCGTCAGCGCTGCCGGCGCCGTTACTGCGCCATTCCGCTGCAGGAAGGCGAGCGCATTTGTCCCGCGCAGTCGGCGAGGATGGCGCAGCTCGTGACGAACTCGCTTTCCGCCTTGCACGTGATGTCGCCAGTGAAAGCGGAATTGCCTGTTCTCTGTCGGCAGCTCTCCGTTGCTTTGTCGCTCAAGTGCTGCCTTGCAAACGCCTCGCCGCGGCTCGTGAGAAAGGTGTCGTTCACCTTCGGATGAATCATTTCGCAGTCTTTCGCGCGCGCAGCCGAGACAGGTGGCGCAGGGCTACCGGGAGCTGGCGGTACAAGTGCCGAACCGGTGGCTGGGGTAGGCATACCCGCGCCGCCATGATCCGCAGTGTGAGTGCTTGCCTGCTGTTCAGGCTGTGTCCGCGTTTGCGCCGCGTTCAACGTCGCATTCAGGGTGGCACGTGACTCTGCTTCGCGAGCGGCGGCTATTTCATTTGCCTGCTTGAGCGAGTTGTACAAGGCGGCCGTGTTTCGTGCCTGCTCCTGCTCGCGTTCACGTCGCTCCTGTTCTTCCTGGTGCATGCGCGCGAAGTGAGCTTGATTCGTGATAGCGGCGGCCTGCAGCGCTTCGTCGGTCACGGGTCGATAGTGATTCGAGTTGATCTGCGTGAATGCGCCAAAACGTCCCCAACGCTTCTCTGCGCCGAAAGCATCTACCTGCAGCGAGTCGTTGAGCGCGCTCACACGAATCCTGTGGCGATAGTCGTCGGCGGTGGATTCCAGATAGAGGCTGCCGGATTCGAAGTAGGCCAGGCGGTCGCGCGGCGAAGTCGGAAAGGTGGTTTCCGCGAGTACGTAGGTTCCCGGTGTTGTCCCTGGTCGAATGAAATAGCGCCCGTAGCGTGCGCCGCCGGCATGCCCAAAATGCAGGGCCAAGCCATCGCCTTCGCGATAGACCTCGAGCGTATAGAGCTGATTGACGAACGATCGGCCGACGAAGGCATCGAGCGCGCCGAAGCTTGGTGCAGGTTCTTGAGCGTGTGCGAGGCCGAAAACGCAAAGGAACATCAGCAGCGCGCTGTGAACAGCGCCGCGTATAGAGATCGGCATAGGCGGTCCGTCGTGGTAGTCGAATGGCGGGACGCTAGCAGTGGCGCCCGCCGCATAGCTGCGATCTGATTCAAAGATCTTGCGGAGACGAAAGGCATCTCTTCAAAGAGGCTGCCATGCCGCTCAATAGCATCTGCGCGAAGTCGGCGCTGCAGGAGCTGGTGAAATTGACTGATCAGGCCGGGGAGGATGACCCGGAGTTCGCTCGAGCAGTTCTGAGCAACAGAGAAGTGACGCTCAGGGCTTGGTGTCGTTGACGATACTGGTGAGTGAGGCCGCGCGAGCCGCGAGGACACGCATCAATCTTTGGAGGATCTCCAACGATCGATGCGTGTCCAGGCGAGTGCTGTCAGAGTGTCGTTAGCTCGCGGATACCGACCCGAAGGCGTCGATCAGCGCCGTGCGGCATGCCGCATCGCTCGTCGGGACGCTGCTCGGTGCGAGTGGTGCAGGGGCGCTGCCGCTCCATCCGGAGAACTCGCTGCCGAAGTTGAAGCGGTATTCGCGATCGAGGCCGTTGACGCCCACGCTCTTCAACAGCATCGAGCGCACGCCGCCGGCGACGTCGATGTTCAGCACCAGCGAATGATCGTTGAGCAGGCTCCAGCGACCGCTGATCAGCATCGCGCCATCCGGATCGCCGGGGCTGCCGGTGTCGAAGTCTCCGCTGTTATCGCGGAAGCGAACGCAGATGTCGAGATTGCCGGTGCGCGCGCCGCTATCGCCGCCGATATAGAGCAACGCGGCGCCTTGTTCGTCGTACTTATTCACCTCGATGCCGAACGAAGTGTTCGCGAGTGCCGCAAACGCCATGGCGGCTTCCGGCGGAATCTTCGCGCTCGCGCTGATCGAGTTGGACACGGGATCGAAGTCGAAATCAGGATCGACGAGCACGCTTGGATCGATGTCGTCGTCGCCGAGCTGTGTGAGATCGGAGCCGAGTCCGTCATTCTGTGCGAGCTGGTTGTATGCCCAATCCATCGCGTCGGCAATCTCGGGATCCAGGGGATTCCTGATCATGCGCTCGGCGGTGATGGCCATCAGTCGCTGCGCGGCAATGATCTCCCGAAGGGTCGCCACATCCGACTCCATGCGTCCGGCCAGCATCTCGCTGAGCTGCGCCAGATAAGGTACCGCCTGAAGCAGGGGAGCTGCGGCTGCCTCGTTCGGCAGCGTGTAGTCCGCGGGCATCGGCTGATTGGGATTCAGGTACTGGTGTACGGCGCGGCGTAACAGCTCCTGGACATCAGCCGTCGTGGCGAACTTCTCACCGAACGTGCCGTTGCCACGCCCATCCACGAGCTGCGCCTTCTTGGCGGCTTCGATGTACGCAGTGGTCCAGGCACCGGATTCGACGTCGGAGAAGGAGGGAAAGCCCTGTGTCGCCAGCTCAGCCGCTTCGCCCGTGACGCGCGCGACAATGGCTGCGAACTGCGCTCGCAAGGCGGGTCCGCTGAGAACTTGCTCATACGGATCTTCGTCCAGTGAGCCGAGCGACGACAGAAGGCCTGCATTGATCAGCGCGTCGATCTTCTCCTGCGCCAATGAACCATCGGCGAGCATGCTGGTCTGCGGCGTCACGAGGCGTAGATCGTTCCGATCGAGATCGCTCGAGCGCAAGCTGAGCGCACCTTCGAACGGTAGCCCTGTGATGGTGTCGTACCCGCCGTTGGTGCGGATGAGCACGGACGCGTTCGACGCAATCGCGCCGCGCAGGCAGTGAGCTGCATCCGAGGCGGAGGCGTTGGCAGCGCAATAATCGACGCCGGTGATGTGGTTGTAAGAGAAGAAGCCATCCGCGTCCGTGAGGGCGCGTGGCTCGAACGCGTCGAGCTTGCCGTTCTCGTTCTGATCGACATACACCGTTGCGCCTGCCAGATAGCCGTCGATGACGCGCGCCGAGAACACGCGGCTTTGCTCACCCGTGCCGACGTCCTGGCTGCCAACCTCGCCGCCGCCGCTGCATGCGGCGAGGCTCATTGCGCCGACCGAGGCCAACGCATACTTCAGAATGTTCTTCTTGATCATTTCTCGCTGTTCTCCATTCTCATCGCATCCGAGCTCAGTAGCTCATTTCGAAGCCAAGATTGATGGCCAGGTTGCGCGGCATCGAGCTGCCGTCGATCTCCGTGGACTCGAGGCCATAAGCCGCATCCAGATGAATGCGACGGAAGAACGTCACGCCGAACGAAGCGGTGCTGAGCTTCGTGCCTGCGAGGTTCTTGCGATAGCCGACACGCACGTCCGGCAGCCACGGGGTCTGCGTCTTGTAGCCGAGCGATACGACGACGTTCTGCTGCAGATCGCCCACCGGATCGTGGACATCATTGAGATCGACGGCCGTAGACAGCGCACCGGCTCCGCCGGCAAACATCAGCGCACCTTCGAGCGTCGCGAGACGTTCCAGCGTCCAGGTCTCATTCAATGCAATGCGGTCGCTGAAGAAGTTCGCGGTATAGCAGTTGTACTGCGCGCTGCCGCTGAGCGCGTGGCAATCGACGCCGATCGCACCGTACTCGAACTTCGGCTCGGTGAGGTTCGCGACGGTGAGGCCTAAGCGATAGGCATCGGTGCTGTAGATCGCGCCGATATCCATCGTGACGTTGCTGGAGGTGCGCTCGTTTGCATCGTAGGCGTCGGTCAGCACGTCCTCGACATCCTCATCGTCGATCGATTCGATGGCAACGACTTGCTTGCTCAACGCCGCATGCAGGTAGCGCACGCTGCCGCCGACCGTGATCTGTCGCGCGTCGCGCTTCCACACCGGACGACTGAATCCAAGTGCGGCCTCGCTCAACTGCGCGCCTTTGACGTAGACCGCGGAGGCCGTTTCGATCGTCTCTGTGACCGAGTTGTAGGTCAGCGGCGAATCGAGCAAGCCGAGTCGCGCGATGCCCGCGATGTTCGCGTCGAGCGTGAACACGCCAAAGTCGCTGCGGATGAGCATCGGAAAGAGCGGCACGTGTACGCCGCCATGCACTTTCACATAGCCGTCCCGGCCGAACGGCTCGAGCAATGCATTGAAGCGTTGGACCAACGCGTTGCCTTCGGCGAGAGGGATGTGGTCACGATCGAGTTGATCGATGAGATCGTCGATCTCTTCTGCAAAGTTATCGACCGGACCTACCTCCATGCCGACGCCGATTGAACTGAGAACGCCCATGCGAACTCTCGACTCCGGCGCGATCGCGAACTCTGCGCCAGCGGGATTGCGCGTGGCATACAAGGAAGTCCACAGATTGGATGCGCCACCATCCGTCAGGTTGGGCCCTCCATCGCGAAATCCTGGTGACGCAACAGACGCGCACGAAAACAATGCTGCAGCCACGGCGGCCGCCGTTACCTGACACTTCACTGAGTTGCCTCCACATCACCCGCACGACGGGGCGATTACCGTTGATGTTCTTTTTCAGGTGAGCCCGCGCCTGTCGCACAACGATTCGTTGCGCACCCGTTGCAGGCTCGGTCTCAAGAGGCGCCGATGGTCCCTAGCGAAGCAATGTGACGCAATGCTCAACGTCGAGAAACTTGACGACGTTCACGATGCCGAATGCAGTTCGCTAGGGGCGAGTGGCATTGCATGGGGTTTGGCTGAATCCGCGCTCAGCAAATGCCTCGCTGTGGGTTCGGCTTTAGCCGAACAGATTGCCTTTCTTACTCTAGCCAGCAGTCCAGCAGACCAGTTGGCCAGCAGGCCAGTTGGCCAGCTGCTTCTTTGTGGGTTCGGCTTTTTGCTCCTCACTGTGGGTTCGGCTTTAGCCGAACAACTGCGGAGCAGGCTCCGTTGTGAGTTCACCAAACCTGTCCGACTAAAGTCGGACCCACAGGGGAGAAGCAGGCTTTGTGGTTTCGGCTTTGCATCTCACTGTGGGTTCGGCTTTAGCCGAACAGATTGCCTTTCTTACTCTAGCCAGCAGACCAGCAGACCAGTTGGCCAGCTGCTTCTTTGTGGTTTCGGCTTTGCTCCTCACTGTGGGTTCGGCTTTAGCCGAACAGATTGCCTTTCTTACTCTAGCCAGCAGACCAGCAGACCAGTTGGCCAGCTGCTTCTTTGTGGGTTCGGCTTTAACCGAACATCAGGAGTGACAGCTCGCGAGCGCCCGCGGGCTCGGTTATGACAGTCCCCAAATCCATGCGGATCTCTACCAAGACGAACGACTTCCACGAAGACCCCCTTCATTCGGAAAAATAGATCCGCATCGATGTCGGCGCGACTATATTTCGCGTCATGGATGAGAGTGCCGATGAATGGTTCGTTCGCGAGATCTTGCCTCATGAGGCGTCGCTCATGAGGTATCTGCGTCGCGTGTGGTCGAACGCGGCGGAGATCCAGGATATCCGGCACGACACCTACATCCGCGTGCTCGAGGCGGCGGCAACGATGCGGCCCACCGCGCCAAAGTCGTTCATGTTCACGACGGCGCGTAATCTCATGCTCGATCGTTTGCGGCGCGAGCGGATCGTATCGATCGAGTCGCATGGCGATGTGGACACGTTCGATGTCCTGATCGATGAGCTATCGCCTGAGAAACGAACGAGCGCCTATCAGGAGCTGCGCGTGCTCGCGCATGCGTTCGACGATCTGCCACCGCGGTGTCGTGCTGTGATGTGGATGCGCAAAGTCGAAGAGCTGTCGCAGAAGGAAGTGGCGACGCGGCTTGGAATCAGTGAGAAGGCGGTCGGCAAACAAGTCGCGCGCGGCGTGAGATTGCTGGCTGAAACATTGTTCGGGCGCGGGCGCAAGCAGCACGAACCGGAGGAGGCAGTGTACGCCACGGGAGGCAATAGGCATGAGTAAGGTGCGCGAGATCGAAGCGATCGCGGCCGAATGGCTCGCGAAACGCGATAGCGGCGATTGGACCGACGCCGATGAACAAGCGCTCGGTCGTTGGCTCGCCTCTGATACCGGACATCGCGTCGCGTTCTTGCGGCTCGAGGCGTGCTGGAAGCAGGCGAATCGTTTGAAAGCGCTCGGTGCCGGTGTGTCCGCTGGTGTCGTGCCCGAGCAGCAATCCTGGCGCACGCCGTTCTTCGATCGTGGCGAGCTACGTGCGACGGAAGCTTCCAGCAGCGCCGAGCGAATTTCCAAAGGAACTGGCCGCCGGAAATTCATCTGCTTCGCAAGCGCCGCAGCAAGCGTGCTGCTCGCTGCGTCCTTGTTCGTATGGCGCAGCGGCACGCTGGGCGCCGAAACCTATTCGACGATGGTCGGCAGCGTCACATCCGTCCCGATCACCGATGGATCCACCGTGACGCTCAATACGAACAGTCGCATCCGCGTCGCGGTGTCCGAACACGAACGCCGCGTGGAGCTGAACCGCGGCGAAGCCTTCTTCGAAGTTGCGAAGGATCCAGCCCGCCCGTTCGTCGTGGTGGTCGGCGATCGTCGCGTCGTTGCGGTTGGAACGAAGTTCTCGGTGCGCCGTGATGAACAGAACGAGGTGCGTGTCATCGTCACCGAAGGACGCGTGCGACTCGAGCCACTGAACGAAGCCGAAGCGGTTCCTGCGGAGCTCACCGCCGGCGCGATTGCCCGCGGCGCGGGCGAAAGCGTGCTCATCCAGAAGCGGCCGATCGATGAGATCGAAGAGGCATTGAGTTGGCGCAAGGGCTATCTGGTTTTTCGCGACACTCCGCTCGCCGAAGCCGTCACAGAATTCAATCGCTACAACAATCGTCGCGTCGTCATCGACGATCCCGATCTCGCACGGATTCCTATCGGCGGCAACTTTCGCGCGACCAATCTCGATGCATTCGTGCGCCTCCTGGAGGAGGGCTTTGGCGTAAGCGCCGATGTGCGCGGCGAAGAAATCGTTCTTCACTGAAGGGGGCCTTCTCCTCCCTCGTTCGTCCCGGTCAATAGCGGCCTCCTCAATAATCAGAGCCGACGAGGGAGAGATTCACATGTCCAATCGAAAGTCGCTGCTTGCTGCAGCGATCGCACTAGCCTGCTCGGTGTCCTTCTCGACGCACGTCGCGGCCGAAGAGAGCCGCAAAATCGAGATTCCCGCCGGCGACCTCAGAGTCGCCCTCGAATCACTCGCACGCCAGGCGGGTATCGAACTCGTTTATCGAATGGATCAAGTCAATGGCGTGAAGACGAAGGGCGTGAGTGGCGAGCTCGCCCCGCGCGATGCCGCTGAACGTCTCATCGAGGGCACCTCGCTCGAGCTTCGCGTGGATCCGAGTGGGGCGATGTTGATCACTGCTCCCGCACCGAGAAGCACCGGCATACGTTACGAGCGCGATGCAAGCGTGCAGAGTACGAGCGTGCGGAGCACCGAACCTGATATGCGCTTTCGCGTTGCGCAGGTGAATCCGTCTATATCCGATGCGACAAATTCGTCCAATCAGCAGATGGACGCCAATGAGTCATCGAGCGATACGAAACCGATAGTGCTTGAAGAGGTTCTGGTCACGGGATCGCATATTCGGGGAGCGCAAAACTTCTCGGCGCCTGTGATTCGATTTGACCGTGAGGACATTGAGCGCAGCGGTTACGCGACGACTCAGGAGCTTATTCAGAGCTTGCCGCAGAATCTGAACGACATCTCAGATCGTACGTCATTCAACGGGCCAGGTGCGCTCGACTACGCCGGATCGGGTGTGAACTTACGCGGACTCGGCGGCGATTCGACGCTGGTACTGGTCAATGGTCGCCGATTGGCAGCAGCTGGGAAGGGTGACTTTTTTGATATCTCACTCATCCCACTTAGCGCAGTGGAGCGTGTCGAGGTGCTCACGGATGGCGCTTCGGCTATCTACGGGTCGGACGCGGTGGGCGGGGTGGTTAACCTAGTGCTGCGCAGAGATGTCCGAGGCGCGGAGTCTCGCGCCCGTTACGGTACCGTCACGAATGGTAATCATAACGAATGGCTTGCCGGACAGATGGTGGGACACACGTGGGGCTCGGGGCAGGCGCTGGTGAGTTACGAGTACCTCGAGCGATCCGCACTGGATGGCAGTGACCGAGGCGCAGGTGGGCCAGATGCAATGCTGACCAAGATAAGTTTGATCCCGGAGCAACAGCGACACGGTGCCCTCGCCCTGGTGACCCAGCGAATTTCTGAGCGTTTGGAGTTCTCATCTGATCTCTTCTACAGCCAGCGTAGCAGCAACGGTTACTCCGATTCTGGTTGGCCCCTGAATATGGCCGACGGCATGAAACAACTCGGAGGAGCTCTGGCGTTCAACATCGATCTCGCTACGGGGTGGCAGGCGCGGGTCGGCGGCCTATTCAACCGGAATGACGCGGAGCGAAATCAGACGTTCATGACGACCGGGGAGTTGGTGAGCGCCGAGGGAAACAGTAACCGACTTTGGACAGCGGATGTCGGCGTCGATGGCGCGCTCTACGAACTTCCGGGTGGAGAGGTTCGAGTTGCGTTGGGTGGTCAGATGCGTGGTGAGTACTTCATTGAGCGAAGAGAAGACCATGCTGGCGATCTAAAGCGCGATGTCGGGTCGGCCTATGCCGAAGTTCATTTACCTTTTGTGGGCATGCGCAATAGACGTTCCGGTGTGCAACGGCTTGAGATGACAGTCGCAGCACGATACGAAGACTATAGCGACTTCGGCAGCGCCGCCAATCCGAAGATCGGATTGTCGTGGTCCCCAACGGACGGTTTGAATATTCGCAGCACCTGGGGAACATCCTTCAAAGCGCCTATGCTGATGCAGTTGAATCAAGGGTATCGATTCGCGACGATCTTCGAAGACATGTTCGTCGACTCATCGGGGAGGATGGCGACCGGCCTTCGTTGGCAGGGTAACGGTGAGAATCTGGGGCCGCAGAAGTCCACAAACTGGACGGCCGGATTCGACTTCGCGCCTCCAGCCCTTGAGGCTCTTTCACTGTCAGCCACCTATTTCAACGTCGACTACGTCGATCGTATCAAGGGACCTTTTCCGCCTGGCTACGATCCCTATGGCCAGGCACTCTCAGATCCTGTGTACGATGGTGTCGCGGTGTTTCACAACCCGGACCCCGCTTACGTGCGTGAAATTATCCTGGCGGCGCGCAACACGGGTTGTTACACGAGCGCATGGGCTCCATGCGACTTGTTGTCAGCTGCTGATCGGGTTGCCGCGATCGTAGATGAGCGAGATAGAAACTTGGCTGGCGTGAGCGTGAGCGGTGTCGACGTTCTGATCGGCTACAGTTGGACAAACGCGCTGGGTGACTGGTCGGCTCAGATCAATGGAGCCTACCTACTCGACAACACGGAAAAACTAGTGCCGGGAACACCGGAGCTAGAGCGTATGAATGACGTGTGGCGCCCCGTGGACTTGCGAGCCCGCGCAAGTCTCTCGTTCGGGCGGGGGGCGCTTCAGACAGCCGCATTTCTCAATTACATCGACGGCTATAGGGACCGCCGCACCGGCATCATCGGTGGTCCCTTACAGCGGGACACGGTTTCGTCATGGACGACATTGGACTTGACCGTGCAATACGACTTGGCGGGGAAGCTCGGCGAGCGACGGAACGAAGTCGAGGTATCGATCGCGGCGAACAACATCCTCAATAACGATCCACCGTTTGTCGGTTCCCTATACGGTGTCAACTTCGACGGCGTCAATGCCAGCGCACTAGGGCGTTTCGTAAGCGCACAGTTCACTGTGCGTTGGGGTCGCCTATAGAACGCTGCTAATAAAGCGGCCTTGCTCAGCACTACGGATAGATGCACTACGGGTGCATCGCGTGGCGATCGTTCGCCGCGTACAAGCACGGCGTATCCATACGCAACTAGATGTGAACGCTGTGCTCGCGCAGTCCGTACGCTCTTCCGATCAGAGGGGAAACAGTCCTCATGCTCAAGTTGAAGCGTTCCAGATTCTACGCGTTGTGTTTACTGCCAGTCTGGATTGGTCACTCGCTAGCCGCGGTTGAGCTAAAACTGCCGGATCGCGCTTTCGTTGCGCGTGCTGTTGCGGAGAATCGCAGTCATTTAATGCTGCTGATTGCGGCCAAGCAAGGCGCAACTGCTGAGCTGCGCCGATCGATTGTGGAGCTTGGTGGGGAGATTCGTTATCAGGCCGAGGAGGTGGGCTACGTACATGCCTCTGTGCCCACAAAGAACGTACTCCGGGTCGCTGCGCTACCGTCCGTGGAGGGGATAGATATCGAAGCGGGGTCGAAGTATTTCCTGAATCAAGCTCGGGTATCCGAAGGACAGACTCGATCCAGTGCGGCAATCTCACTGGATGAATACCTATCGCTAGTGACGCGTGACAGGCAGTTGGACGGATTCGAGGCCATGGGATTAGGTGATCTGCGGCGCAGTGACCCAGTCTACGACGGGCGAGGCGTGACCATCGCCGTAATCGAAATGCATATGGATGCGGACGCGCCAGGGATGACGGGCGCACGGTCCGCAGACGGTGAACGAGTCCCGAAGATCGCGGGCATGTACACATTTGTCAGCAATGAAACGAATCACGTGGATCCGACAAGCTTCATTGATCCGGATTATCTCGGTGTTGTGAAGTGGTCGAGATCCAGCGTGGCACAAGACGGGCGTATCGAGTGGCAAGGTAAATCGATACAGCCGCCGCTCGTTGGTGAGTACGACGTCGGTGTAGCAAGATTCTCTAGAGACCGAGTGTTCCGAAACGCAGATCACAGCGATGGTCGCTTAGTCGAACCGATTGCACTGCGAAGTGCGGCTCACTCATGTGTCTGGATAGATACTGACCTCGATGACGACTTTCGCGACGAGCAATGCCTGAAGCCGTACAACAATGGAGGCAGCGGCGCGAGATTTCGAGACGCGCAAGGCAATCCAACCGGAGCTAGATTCTTTCTTTCGTCGGTCATACAGAACGATCGTGTGAGTGACGAAAGTATCGCCGTGGCAATTGCAAATCCGCACTCACACGCAGTGGCGGCGACAGCAGCCGGCGCGCGTTTTTGGGGGGCAGAACTCGGCGGGGCCGCACCGGGTGCTCAGGTGCTCACGATTGCCGCGACGGATGAGCAGCACGTCGGCATCGAGGCACTCATCTTTGCCTTTCGCGATCGGCGGGTCGATATCGTCGTCCCAATGCTTGGGTTTATGAGTGCCTCGCCGATTGATAGTTCACATGTCTATGCGTTGATCTCGGATAGGCTAGTTCGGCACTACGGCAAAGTTTTGATCGGTCCTGTATCGAACGCGGAACACCTCATCAAGACTGTGTCGGCGCAAGCGACTTCGTCGGAGACTATTGCGGTGGGGCAGTACCATTCGGCGCGGGTGCAGAGCGCCCTGATGGGGGTTATTCGGCCCGAGCAACCTGGCGGCTTCAGCAGCGCCGGACCGACGGACGAAGGCGAAATTAAGCCAGATGTGCTCGCGGCGTCGCTCGTGCCACTTCCTTACCCTGATTACATCTCTTCCCCGGACTACGTTGGCAAGCACGATCAGACCTGTCCGAATGTCTTGCTGAATGATGAGTCTGGATGCTTTTCGGGAACTTCCGCTGCCGGACCGTCGGCGGCTGGTGCAGTGGCCGTTCTAATTGGTGCTGCGCGTGAACGTGGGTATCTCGTCTCGCCTCAGCGGATTAGAGAAGCAGTCACAGCAACCGCGCGCCATATAGCCGGTTGGCCAGCAAATATCCAAGGGCGTGGTGTGCTGAATGTTCCGGCCGCTTTGCAGTACTTGGAGAAGCTCAATTGGGACAAAAGCGCTCCAGTGACTGTGGAAGTGCGGGCGCAGGTGAGAACGGGTTTAAGCGGCGAACTCACAGTCGCACATGAAGGAAGCGGCTTGTTCGAACGAGAGGGATGGGTCGCTGGCGCAAAGGGAACGCGCGTATTGCGGCTGAAGCGGACCGGAGGCACTGCCGATGCCGCGCCTTATCGCGTGCGGTTGATCGGCAATGAACCAGGGACGTTCTCAATCGCCGGCACGGTGAAGTTGCCGCTCGGCCGCGAGGTGGCGCTACCGATTCGAATTGCGCCGCAAACACCAGGCATTCATTCCATCATCGTCAGACTTGAAGATCCCATGTCGGGTCGCGTAGTGCGCGACATCGGCGCGACGGTTGTCGCGGCGATTCCATTGACGAGGACTAACGGCTACCGCGTTGAGTTGCAGGGAACGATGACGGACTCCACAGCGCTGCGATTCTATGTCCGCGTGCCCGATGAGGCGCGCCTGCTGCGTGTGTCTGTGTCAGGCGCAGAGGACCCGAAACTGTTAGCAGTCGGGCCCGCTGCACGATTTGTGAGGCATGAATCCGGTGAACTCGGTGACTCCCATGCGTATCTCATGTCGCCCACTCCAATGGAGTTGTTCATGCCCTCGGGCGGCGTGTGGGAACTCAGCGTCCGCAGTCAAGCTTCCTGGAGGCCTGGGGCATCGATTCCGATAGTTATGCACGTTGATGCGCTCATGGATTCTGATTTTAAGCAGCACGGCACTGCTCCCGACTCTGCCCAGACGAATGCTGATACCCCCACGAAAGTGATATCGATTGCCCAAGGCAAGCTGGCCCTCAGGCGTGGAGAATCACCGCACCTAGTCAAGATCAATGTACCTGCAGGAGTTGACCACTTGGACTTGAGCGTGCAGCAGCTGGGAGGGCCGGATGGTGTCGCCTTGCTTGGCATCATGAAATGCAAATGGGAGCGCTGCTACATGGTTGAGGGCGCCTCTGGCTTCCGCCGCGCGGGTGTCCGCGTCATGTCGCCTCCGTCAGGACGCATGGTGCTCATGCTCGATGCTTCTGTGCGGCAGGGAGCGGTGGAGATGCTGTATGACGTAACCGCTACCACCAAGTAGCGAGCTACGGGCACGGAACGCCGATCTGGAGCGGCGTGTAGCAAGCGGTGACGGACGCCTAACACAGACCAGGGCGATCTCCAACGTCGATAACATGCGTCCCCCATGTCGCTCTTCCTGCGTCGGGTACAGATCGCGCCCGAGTTGGAGAGCTGACGCAGTATGTAGGTGAAGCTTGGGCACTCGTCATGCGAGATGAACTTGATATCAACTGCCGCGCGCCTCCGAAGGATGTGCCTGCGCGTGAGACGCATGGGAGGGCGAGGTTCTCACGCACTTACTAGCACGCACTCACTAGCAGACGCATCAAGCATCGGATCGTCTTGACAGCGATCAACGCGTCTCCTCACACGCTCACGCCTCACCATCCATAGCTTTCCGAGCGAACCGCCCCCTATAGGCTTGTGTCGCCTGCCGCCGTGCGGTCCCGCCGCTCGATGAGCTGCTGCACCTTCTTGAATGTGCTTCGCCATCCGACGCCGTAATCGTGACTGGTCGCGTGGCCCAATCCGGAATGGTCGAAGTGCATCAATGTGCCGGTTCCATCGGCGGTGAGCGCGACAGTTATCGATGTTTCCACGCCTGGTTCGCTGGCCCAGGCCCACGAGAATGTCAGTCGCCGCTGAGGATCGACGGTGCCGTACACACCTCGCGATCTGTGGACCGGGCCATCGCTGTCTGCGAACGTGCATTCAATGCGGTAATGCGGGAGGGGTGTGAGAGCGCACCCCGATCTAACCAAGACGAAGCAACACGTCCGACTACGTACGCCGCTTTTAAAAACTGCTCTACTCACGACAAATCCTCCGCTCGAGGATTGTCCGCGCGTCCGTTCAAACGCTATGTTTCCCGGATGCAGCCCACCCTCGATGACTGGTTCAAGCGCGAGATCCTCATTCATGAGGCGGCGTTGCTGCGTTACTTGAACCGGGTCTGGCGCGATTCCGCCGAAGTGCGTGACCTGCGGCAGGAAATTTATGCGCGCGTGTACGAGGCGGCAGCGAAGTCGCGCCCGCATTCGGCGAAGTCATTTCTTTTCGCTACCGCACGCAACTTGCTTGCGGATCGAATGAGGCGGGCGCGGATCGTTTCGATCGAAGCAGTCGGCGATCCGGATGCGTTGAACGTCATGGTGGATGAGCTTTCGCCGGAGCGGCGACTGAGCGCCTGGCAGGAGCTCAGAACTTTGGCTACCGCGCTCAATGGCTTGCCGCCACGATGTCGTGAAGCGGTGTGGCTGCGGAAGGTCGATGAGTTCTCGACGAAGGAAGTCGCCCGGCAGCTCTCGATCAGCGAGCGAACGGTGGAAGCGCAACTGTTGAAAGGAATGCGGTTGTTGACCGACGCGATCTTCTCGCGGTCCCGCAATTCCAAGACGGAGGATGGCAGAGACAGCGATGAGGAGAGGGCACATGGAGAGTAGTGAGCGGATCGAGGAGCAGGCGGCGGCGTGGCTCCTCAAACGCGAAAGCGAATCGTGGAGCGACGCGGATCAGCAGCAACTGGATGCGTGGCTGGAGCGTGCAACCATTCATCGCGTCACCTTCTTGCGGCTTGAAGCGGGATGGGAGCAAGCGAATCGGTTGAAAGCACTCGGTGCGGGTCTGCCGCGAGGCACGGTGCCGAGTGCGAATGAGCTCGCGACGAACCCGGATGAGATCGTGAGCGAGCGTCATCATGCAGATATGCCGCGGACACGGCGAACTCTGATCGGTGCGGCGGCCGCGATATCAGCGCTCGCGATCGGCGTGTTCGTCTACACCGGTCCACTCGCGGGCGAGCGTTATGCGACGCCGGTCGGTGGCGTGGCTTCTGTGCCGTTGAAGGACGGATCCAATATCACCTTGAACACTGCGAGCAAGATTCGCGTGCGCATGTCGCAGGAGCAGCGGCGAATCGACCTGGCGGAGGGCGAAGCCTTCTTCGATGTGGCTCCCGATCCTACGCGGCCGTTCGTAGTGCAAGTCGGACACAAGCGCGTCATCGCCGTGGGTACCAAGTTCTCGGTGCGCCGTGACGGCGAAGATGTGCAAGTGGTTGTCACGGAGGGCATCGTTCGCGTGGAAGATTCGCGCGAGGAAAAATCGCAGCTCACAGCCGGCGCCGTTGCTCGTGTCAGCGATGGACAAATCAAAGTTGAAGAGAAGCCCGTGGCAAGTGTGGAGCAGGCGCTCAGCTGGCGCAGTGGCTACATCGTATTCCAGGAGACCGCGCTCGCAGACGCCGCTGCGGAGTTCAATCGATACAACGAACGGAAGATCCTGATCGAGGATGATGCCGTCGGCGCGATTCGCTTGAGCGGGAAGTTCCGTTCTACGAACTGCGAAACGTTCGTGCGGCTACTCGAAGAAACCTACGGCATCCACGCCGTGCACCTCTCCGACCGCATCGTGCTCGGTACGGAGCAGGGCGGCGCATCGCGCTGATCGAATCACGTAAGTAGTTCGTCGCGCTCCCTCGTCTCGGTAAGCAACGGCCACACACCGAGCCGAATAAGAAAGGGGAGCCGCTCCATGCGGAAGTCGCAGATTCTCAAGTCCACCGTCATTTCCATTATCTGTGCAGCGTCGTTCGCGGCTGTCGCGAACGCCGATGTCGCTAAACCCATCGTTGCTCCCGCCGGAGATCTCGTTACCGCACTCGAGTTGATTTCCAAGCAGGCGGATATCGAGCTCGTGTTTCGGCCGGAGCAGCTCAAGGGGCTGCAGACCAAGGGCGTGAGCGGTGCGCCGACCGCGCAAGAGGCGGTGAGGAAACTGCTGGAAGGAACGCGACTTCAGTTAAGCGAGGATGCGAGAACGGGAGCGATGATGATCGGGTTGGCGGCGACGAGTGAAGTCGCGGAAAGGCCAGCCCGGATAGCCTCGCAGGCGGGTTACGTTCGGATTGCACAGAACAACTCGGAGACGTCGAGACAAGAGATCGGGCGCGAGAACGTCGGTGCGCAGGCTGCAATGGAGGAGGACAAATCTTCTTCGAAAGCCGTGGTGGAGCTCGAAGAAGTGCTCGTCACGGGGTCGCATATTCGTGGCGCGGAGAATCATTCGTCGCCTGTAATCACGTTCGACCGGAAAGATATCGAGGCCAGCGGGTTCTCAACGACGCAGCTGTTCATCCAGAGCTTGCCGCAGAGTCTCAACAGCGTTTCAGATTCCACCCTCGGAAATACCAATGGTGGCTCCGGTTGGACACAAACCTACGACGGTGCGGGAATCAATCTGCGCGGACTCGGAAGCGACGCGTCGTTGGTACTGCTCAATGGACGGAGATTGGCCGGGGCCGGCAATGGGTCGTTCGTGGACCTCTCACTAGTGCCGCTGAGCGCCATCGAGCACATAGATCTACTCACGGATGGTGCATCAGCTATCTACGGATCGGACGCCGTCGGAGGGGTAGTCAACTTCGTTCTGCGACGAGATTTCGAAGGGGCGGAAACTCGAGTGCGTTACGGCGCCGTAACTGAGGGTAGCCATAGTGAGCGACAAGTTGGACAGATGCTTGGTCATGCCTGGAATTCAGGTCAGGCCCTACTAAGTTACGAATACTTCGGGCGGACGTCGCTACTCAGTTCGGAGCGCGATTTCGTCGACTCGACCTCCTACAGTTTCAAGCTGATACCGGAACAGAAGCGTCACGGAGCGCTGGCGGTGGTGAATCAGCGTCTCTCGGAGCACGTCGAGGTTGAAGCCAATTTCCTCTACGGCGAGCGCGAGAGCATGAGCGGCTATTCCACGAGGGGCACTCCATACGATCTGCTGATGGAAGTACAACAATTCGGTGGGTCGCTGGGAGTTGATGTGGATCTCCCCTCGGGTTGGCTGGCTAGGATATCGGGTTTGCTAGACCAGAATGAGTCCGGCTTTAGACAGTTCGATCAGCGTACTGGAGTCCAGCTTGCCGCTGCCGGAAACGAATCCCGTCTGTGGGCGGTAGACGTTTCCCTCGACGGTCCGTTAGTGAGCGCGTTTGGCGGGGATCTTCGTCTCGCAATCGGAGCTCAGGCTCGGCATGAGGGGTTTGCCGACGCAGACGTTGACTGGCCTGTGCGGATGGATCGAGACATTACTGCCGCTTACGCAGAAGTTCTCGTCCCTTGGGTCGGCGCGCAGAACCGTCAGCTAGGAGTTGAGAGACTGGAACTTACTGTTGCAGCACGCTATGAAAACTATAGTGACTTCGGCAGCCAGTTCAGTCCAAAGATTGGATTGGCCTGGGAGCCCTTGGGCGGACTCAACGTGCGGGGCACATGGGGCACTTCATTCAAGGCACCGCTTCTGTCGCAGATGAATCCCAGGAACCTAACCGCAGCCCTCACCGAGGGTTGGTTCATGGATTCGTACGGGCCTGCGACGGTGCTGTATGTATATGGGAGTGGAGAAAACCTAGTAGCTGAAGAGTCCACCAACTGGACCGCGGGTTTCGACTTCACGCCAGAGGTAGCGCCAGAACTATCTATATCTGCGACGTATTTCGATATCGACTATAAGCGGCGCGTCAGCACGCCGTGGCCTAGTGAATACGACGTTTACAACAACGTACTGTTGGATTCGACCTATGGCGTGGCTGTCATCCGTAACCCGGACCCGGGGGCCGTCAACGAACTGATTGGGAGATCTGGGCTTGCATATTGCTACACCGCTACTTTCGACGAATGTGACATTCAGCAGTACGTTACCCAAGTCACGGCATTGGTCGATGAACGCCTGAGGAATTTGGCGGGTGTTCGCATGAGTGGCATCGATTTCTCGTTGGGATATCGCTTGGAGGGTGTGATTGGAGACTGGGGGTTGAATGTCTCCGGCTCGCATCTTCTGACAAATAGGCGGCAGTTCGTACCAGACAGCCCCGAGACGAGCGAGATGAACAACGTGTATCGCCCGGTAGATCTCCGCTTGCGTGGCTCACTCTCGTTCCGTCGCGAAGGTTTCAATGCGGTCGCCGCAATCAACTATATCGATGGATATCGAGATACCCGCGCCAACCATGTGGGCCAACCCTTCTGGCGGTCCACGGTTGCTTCGTGGACTACTACAGATCTTACGTTGCAGTACGATCTCGGTCGACTGTGGGCCAGTCAATCGCCAAGTGAAACGACGCTCACGCTGAGTGGCGTCAACGTTTTTGATCGCGCGCCTCCTTACGTGGCGAGCTACCACGGACTCTACTACGATGGAGTGAATGCCAACCCGCGTGGTCGGTTTCTTAGCGCGCAGGTCGTAGTGCGCTGGTAGCAGTGCAGCTTGGAAGAAGCGAGGCGCGAAGTTCTCGTGCCGACACATAGCAGAAGACGGCGATAGGTGGGCGGGATGATGGGGCGTAGGGCGACTTGCGTGCTGGTTGGGCTGACAGTAGCAGTGTTGGGCGTCGTGAAGAGCGGGTTGGCCGAGCCCGGGAAGGTCGCGCCCAGAACGCATCAGCCTCCACTGAACGTGGAAGCGTCGCTCGAGATGAGGCGAGTCCTTAAACCATCGCCGACAGACCTTGAGGCGCCTCTTGTCTACTCTCCGGATGGCACGCGGTACGTGATCCGGCTGGTCAACGATGATCTGGCGCGGAACGGTACCTGGATGGAGATGCTGGCCGGAAGGACTGATTCATTCGATAACGCGATGCGCCTGGAAAGCGTGACCAAGCTGTTCACAACGTCTGAGCGTGACGATGATTTGGGTACCGGTTCTCCTGTGCAGCCGTCTCAAGGGAAGCTGATGTGGGTGGGTCACGGTGACCGAGTCGCTTTTTTGTGGAGCGATGGTAAAGGTCCGACACAGATCGTTTCGGTAAACATTCAGAATCGACAAGAGGACAAGCTGACTCATCATCCAACTTCAGTAATCGATTTTTCTGTCGGACAAGATGCCGAACGCATTGCCTATCTTGCCCAGGCGGACCGGACGCATGTGCGCCGGGAACTTCAGCAGGCAGCCTCCCGCGAGGGTTTGATCGTATCTGGAGTAGATGCGCACACAATCTTATCTGGCAACTTCGACGGCATCTCTACTCCTTTGATGAGGGAACTCTTCATCAGCGATATCTCGCGCAGATCGTCAAGGAAAGTCCGTTGCGACAACCGGGTCAGATGCGAGTGGATGGCAATGGCTCCGCAACACTTCTCGCCCGATGGTCGCTACGCGATAAGCCTCAATGTGCCAGCTGCGGCGCTTCCACAAGACTGGAATAGGTACGCGCACGATCGCCTTCGAGACGCTTTGGTGGCTGCACGAGCCCATCCGAACAGTTACGGAGATGGGATTCGTATAGCGCAGGTCGGATTGTTGGACTTGGATCGTGCGGAGCTCCGGCCCCTCTGGAATGCGCCGCTCTACGCATTTGAGGTAGAGCCGAGCGTAGTGTGGTCCTCCGACAGCCGACGCTTGTTGATTGGCCCGACCTTTCTTCCTCTAACTCAAGCTAATCCGGCGGGACTTGCTGGCACGGCCGTCGTGGAGCTCGACGTTGCCACCGGGCAAATGTGGGATATTCCGATTCCGGTAGAAATGCAGGGTTCGCTGCGTCCAAAGTTGTGGCATGAGGATGGTTCCGTTGAGTTGAGTGATGACAGTGTCCGTCTAATTTACAGAAAGGTTGAGGGGCAGTGGCGTTCCGACAGGGCGGCGGCGGCTTCCGTGGAGCAACAGAAAGTACCGGTGCGAATCGAGCTGCGTGAAGATCTCAACACTCCGCCAGCGTTGTACGCGGTAGACGTGGCATCAGGTCGTGAGGGGATGATCTTAGAAGTGGAGCCGCGGCTCCGATCGAACTACAGCCTTGGACGAGTTGAGTCCGTTGAATGGTCGGATCAGGCGGGTCGCGTCTGGAGGGGTAGGTTGTACCACCCAGTAGGCATCCGACCGGATCGCCGATATCCACTAGTAATACAGCTTGACGCACCTTTTGGCGCTGCAGAGTTCTCGCTGCTAGGGGCCGGCGACTATCGCGGAACCGGATATGCTGCCCAGGTGCTGGCCAACCGCGGTATGGCCGTACTCAGCTTCCCGCGTTTCCAGAATCGGAGCGACGTAGCCGATACTCCGCAGGAGGCACGGACGTTCATGGGCGCTGTGGAGTCAGCCGTTACTCATTTCGCAGATGCGGGTCTCGTGAATCCCCATAGAGTGGGACTCGTAGGTTACAGCCGCACTGGATGGTACGTAGAGTACATACTGACGCATTCCGTTCTGCCCTTCGGTGCGGCGATTGCGGCGGATAATGTGGACTACGGCTATGTGCAAGCCATCTTGGTATTGGGCATGAGTGGCGAGGTGACTAGACCGATCGGCGGTGAGCCCTTCGGCAGTGGACTCGCGGCCTGGTTGAAAGAGTCTCCGGGCTTCAACGCGCATCATGTGCGTACGCCTTTGCGGATGGAGCGCTCTTCCGGGGGGTTAATCGGCTTGCTCGGAAGCTGGGAGATGTATCATCTGCTGCGTCATATGAGGAAACCGGTAGAGCTGGCCCTCGTTCCGCAGATTGAGCACGGCGATCATCCTCTGCAGATTCCAAACCAGAAGCGTTTCTCGCAGGAGGGCACGGTGGATTGGATGGACTTCTGGCTAAATGGTCGAGAGGACCCCGATCCGAACAAGAAGAAGCAATACGAACGTTGGTATACGCTTCGAGCACAACAAGAGGCAGTTATTGCAGAGCGTCGTGCAGCAGGGGAAACAATAGCGGACCTACCGCTCCTGCAGTCAGCAAGCAAGTCGCACAAGATGACGCCTTCGCATGAGGATGACTGATAGCCGCATAAACTCGCCGAACCGTTGATCCTTCCCGCACGCGCAGAACCTTCAGTACTCAATTGCGTGATCGGTGATGCAAGCCGCGAAGCGAGTGAGGCGTGTGCAGTGCGGTGGAATCCGGAACACCCAGCTTCCGAAACAGCCGAGATGCGTGTCCCTGATTGGGCCGGCGCCGCTGGAATAGGCGGCGCCACCCGCCCGCG
>JAFAEQ010000077.1 GCA_023423935.1 Pseudomonadota bacterium
CAGCTCGCGCGACAGCTGGCGAATCGCCCCCAGAAACACCACGATCTTGCGGACGGCGGAGCCGTCTTCCATGGTCGCGACATGCTTCACCGCGAAGTCGTCGCCGACATGACTGACGATCAGCTGCTCTACCGCGGATACGCCGCCACGCACCGACAAAGCAGGACCGATCTGCAGGATGGTGGGTGTCTCAGCCATGCGCGGTAACACTCCGCGTATGAAGCAGCTCTTCGTACGAGCGAACCATGGTCTGCCACGAGAACTGACGCAGCACGCGTGCACGTGCCGACTCGCCCATGCGTACACGTAGCGCTGGCTGTCCATGCAGGGACATCAACGCACGGATGAGCTCATCTGGATCCGTCGAGGGCGCGATGAGGAAGCCTTCGCATCCACTGTCGATCATCTCCGCTGAGCCTCCCGCAGTGCTCAGCACGACCGGTCGGCTCATGGACATGGCCTCGAGCGCCGCGTTCGAGAATGTCTCGGCGATCGAAGGCAGCACGAACACATCGAGCGCAGCCAGCAACGGGCGCACGTCCTCGAGGACCCCCGTGAACGAGACATGCTCTTGCACGTTGCTTGCGCGCTGTTCGAGCATCTCTCGACACGGGCCTTTGCCGGCAATGACCACATGCGCGTCGATGCCGCGACGACGCAACTCGATCAATGCGTCGATCAGCACACGGTGATTCTTTTCCGGCACGAGCCGGCCGATGCCGCCGATCAGGAATGTACCGGGCGCAATCCCGAGCTTCTCCCGGAAACGATGGCCCGCATCGCCGACGGCCTCCACGGAGAAGCGCTCCGCATCGACACCGTTGTAGACGGCGATGCTGGTGGTGCGCGGCGACTGCCCTTCCCATCGATCGCGCTGAAGCTCGCAACCGTAGACCGTCAGATCCAGAAGACGCATGACCCGCTGATACACATGGCGACGCCACTCTTCGCCTGCCGGATAGTCCGTCGTGTTCATGAGGACGACCGTGCGGGGCTTGCGAGCGAGGCCGCGGGTCGCCGCCGCGACATAGAGCGTCGGATAGGAGTTGACTGCAAAAACCACCTGCGCATCGCGCTCGACGATCAGTCGACGCAGGGCACGCGTGGCTGCAAGCGAAAATTTTCCGCGACGCTCGAGGCACCAGACCGGCACGTCCGGGTGCAGCGAGTCGCGCAGCTGATGCGGCTCGTTCAGATAGCAGACGCCCGCATTGATGCCGCGTTGCTGCAGATCGTTGACGAGCCGGACGATCTTCACCTCTGAGCCGCCGACCGAAAGATTGTTCAGCACGAACAAGGCCGCGAGTTGCCCCGCTTCACGAGGCAAGCCTGTCGTCTCGGCGAGCGGTGCAACCGCTGCACTCATCCGGCGGTTCCGAAACGAAGCTGTGCTGCCGGTTCGCTACGCAGCAGCTCGATATAGCGATTGGCCACCTGCGAAGCCGAGAACTGTCCGACGCAGAACTCGCGTGCGCGCTGCCCCATCGCGCGGCGCTGCGCCTCGTGACGAATCAGATCCTCAATCGCCTGCGACATTTCTTCCGTCGTCGCGACGGCGCGGCCCAGATTCAAACGCTTGATGAGAGAGTCCGGATCGAAGAACGACACGACCGGCACTGCACGAGCCCACGCCTGCAGGAAGGTGTTCGGAAAACCTTCCATGCTCGAGGTATTCACGAACAGCCGCGCGCGCTCGAACAATGCGCCGACCTGTGCGTACGGCACCGCACCGAGCACGGACAGATTCGGAAGCTTGGCCGCTTCCGACATCATGGTCTCGTAGTAGCTTTCCATTCCGGGCAGCGCGCCGCCGGCGACTACGAACTTCAGCTCCGGCGAGCGGCTGGCGAGCTCGAACAGAATCTCGGGTCGCTTCACCGGCCGCAGATTCGCAACCCAGAGCACATCGATGTCCTGCTTGACCGTCGGCGGCGGCGGAATGTCGGCGATCATGTTGATCACCTCGCTCTGCAAGCCATAGTTCTGCTGGAGCAGCGTGCGCTGATGCTCCGTCTGTGCGACGACGATGTCGGCGTGCCGCAGTCCGTACTCATAGATGCGTCGATCGCGCCAGTAGCGGATGAGCTGCTTGCCGGGAATGCAGCCGAGATCGGAAGCGATGCGAATGAGGCTGCGCTTGCCGAAGCGACGGCAATACCACACGGTGAATCCCGTGGCAGCCGCTGAAGGCGACTGGTAGTAGACATCCGCATCCGCTTCGCGCATCGCACCGATGAGACCGGTGAGACGCGGATGAGCAAAGCGCACGATCGGAATGCCCTCGTCACGCTTGTAGGCCGCAATGGCGCGGATGCCGTCGACCATACGCACCCTGCCCTGCCCTTGATCCTCCACGACGATCGAGACATCCAGACCCAGGTCGCGCCACGCGCGCGCAAGCAACACATGCTGGACGGATTCGCCGCCGACGTACTGGATCTCCTCGTCGCCCGCGAGCTGCGGATAGTCATCCAGACCGATGATGCAGATTTTCATTGCGTAGGTTGCCTCGTCACGAACGCGGCACAGCCACCCAACCGAAGGGGTCGGGTCGTGCCACTGGAGATTGCGGAGATTCTTCTGCCGCAGCGACCGGCTGTGGATCCTGCTGCAGCATTGCAAGACGCATCACGACACCCGCGTAGGCCCAAAAATAGAGCCAGGGGTCGTACAGAT
The DNA here is from genome assembly GCA_023423935.1 of Pseudomonadota bacterium. GTDB lineage: Bacteria > Pseudomonadota > Gammaproteobacteria > Steroidobacterales > Steroidobacteraceae > Steroidobacter. The sequence goes on from JAFAEQ010000077.1 coordinate 2,677, forward strand.
CGACGAAGAACGTGGATACGGCGAGCGCCAGCGTGGAGATGACGAATCCGATCAGCAGCGCTCGCGCTTGCGGATCTGCCTTGAACGCCGCTGCCTTGGCCACGCGAATCGGGATCGCCAGAAGCGCGATGCTGCAGACGAGCCCGACGAGTCCGAGGTTGAACCACTGATTGATGTAGTAGTTGTGGGGGGAGTAACGGAACGGCATGGACCAGTAGGAGTTCCAGCCGAAGCCCGTGATGAACGTCCAGGGTTTCTGCGCCATCGCTGCGAGCGCCGTCGCCCAGATCTCGGTGCGTCCCGACGACGCAGTCGTCATGTCGCCGGCGCTGCCGCCCACCAGACGCTCATGCAACAGATCGCCGTACCAGATACTCACGACGACACCCACCACCAGGAACATCGCAAACAAGCTGGCGCCGACTTTCAGTAGCGCGGCTCCCGAGACATATCTGCGAAACATCCACACCCCTGCGATGCAGGCGACCGCCGTACCAACGAACGCGCCGCGCGACACCGTCATCAGCAACGTGGCAGCAGTGAGCAGCGTCGCACCGCCCCAGAAGACACGCATGAAGCCCCTGCTCGCGTATGCAAGCGCTGCGACCGCCGGAAGCGTAAGCGCTGCGAACGCACCGTACTGATTCGATTCGCCCAGCGTGCCCTGTACACGGCCGTCGGATCGCCGCTCGATATCGCCGAAGTGCACGATGCCGGCCGCATCGAGAATGGCGCTCGCGTGCGAGATCACCCACGCCGCCAGCACGACCTTCATCAATGCGATCGCATCTTCGCGGGACTGGGCTCCGTAGAAGAACACCAGAAAAAAGAGCATCTGGTCGACCATGCGGTTCTTGAGATCGAACCCATGCCGCAGGTAGTTGTAATGCGGATAGTGGATGTACAGGACGATCGCCACGTACGTGACGATGCAGTAGGAGATCCACACGATGAACGCGATCGTGATCGCCGGCAGCTGCAGCTGGAAACGTCGCAGCAGCGCGAAGCGTGCAACCAGGCTCAGTGTGAGCATGTAGAGCAGCGCATTCTTGATGTTCACGCCCGGCGCAGGGCCCGGGTCCCACGCGAACACGCTGCTCAGCGTCAGGAACATCGTCAGCAGAATCAGGAGCAGACGCATGGAATGAGTTCGTACTCGGACAAACGATGCCTGTAGGGAAGGCAAGTTACATACCAGCCCTCCTCGCCTCTGCCGGATGCGCAGCAGCGACATTCAGGCGGTGCGAAATGCATGTCTTTGTAATTTGTTCCTAAGGACTCACGGACCGATTACAAAGCACGATGTTCTGTCAGATCCATTCGCGCCTCACGCGGCGAGCCATCTGCCTTCGACGTGTTGCAGCAGCCGCACGACCTCGGGGATACGCCACAGATACAGCAGTGCCGCGAAGACGGCGAGATATGCGAGGCTGCCCAGCGGAATCCCGAGGAGTCCGAAATGGCCGGTCCAGAACGAGCCGTAGAAGACCGCGCTTGCAATAACGCCCGCGACTGCGATTTTCGCCAGGTCACCCCAGGCGGCAATCGACCGTATTCCTACCTCATATGCCTGCGCGGTGCGTGCTCCGAGATAGAGACCTTCGAGGAATCGGGACACCACGAACGCAAGTGCTGCGCCGATCACGCCCATGAACGGCACGGCCGCAGCGAGCAGTCCGACATTCAGCACGATCGCCAGCAGATTGCTGTGAACGATCGAAGTATTGCGATTGAGCGCGCGCAGCGCGACGCCGAAGTCGAAGACCTCGCGCAACAGCACCAGCAGATACAACTGGAAGATCGGTACGGCGGGCGCGTAGTCGGCGGAGAACAGCGTGACGACGAGCGGATGGGCGAACTCGAACAGAATCACGGCCGCCGGCAGGAGCAGCAGCATCGACATGACGGTCGAGCGTTGCCACAAGCGTAATGCGTCCGAGGGCTGCGACACCGCCGCCATTTCCGGCAGCAGCGCATCCGACAACGAGTTGCGCAGGACCGTGATGATCGGCTGTACCTGCGTACCGATGGCGTAATGCGCCAGGGCGACGGCACCCATCGCCTTCGCGACGAACAGATTGCCGATCGATTTGTTCAGCGTGACGAGCACCAGCGCGACACCGACCGGCAGGCAGTAGCGAATCTGTTCACGCCAGTTCGTCGTTCCGTCGACCGTGCCCTTCTGCATCTGCCAGGCGATGAACGAGCCGACGAATCGCACCGCCTCCAGCGCAATCAACGACCAGACGATGACCTGCACGTCCGAAGAGATGCTGGCCGCGACGATCACGACCGCCATGCGCGCTACGAGACGCCCCGACGTATAAGCCAGCACGGGCATCGTGCGCTTGCCGGCGAGCCAGTAGAACTCCCAGAAATCCATGTTCACGAAAAGCAGCACGTACACGGCGACAGTGAAGGCCATGTCTCCCAGCACCGCGCCGCCGGTGAACACATTGGCGACCACGGCGAGCGCGACGACGAGCACGCTGCAGACGAACGTCAGTACGACCGATTGCCGCAGCATCTGCTTCACGTTCGCAGGCCGCGACGGGATGAAGTACAGCAGGCTGTTGTTGATGCCGAAGGCGCAGATGGTCGTGAGCAGACCCGCGTACAGCAGGAATTCGCGGTACCGGCCGAATTCCTCGACGGTGAGCAGGCGCACCAATACGACGGGGCTGAGCAGCATCAGCCCCTGATTCAGCAGGCGCGTGACCGAGATCAGCGCCGAACGTCGCGCGAACCCTGCGATGGGCTACTCCTTCGTCGCTGCGCCTGCGTTATTGACGAGCCACACCCGGGTGAATCCGTCGCGACCGAGGAAGACCTCCTTGAAGCGATCCGAGTGAAGTACGGGGTCCATATCGCCACGCATGCTGCGGCGTTGATCCTCACGGTTCTCACCGCTGCCGATCACGAAGATCCGATCGTTCGGATGAGCTCGCAGCACCTCATCCAGCATGCCCGCATCGCTCATGACCGGTGTCCCTGTATAGAAGTCGCGGATCTGCCCGTCCACTCGGATCACGAACTTGCGCGCAAAGTTGCGGGTCATCATCCAGTAGTCGACCTTGCCCAGATAATACGTCTGCTGCAGCACGTCCTCTGCAATCAGCACGTCACCGGGCTGGATGTTCTGCTGCTGGATGAACTCCGCCGCGCCCTTGTGATCGGGATTCATCTCATAGCCCGCATTGGTGACGCGTGCAACAGCCGCGGGATCCACTACGAGCACCGTGAGGCCAAGCGCCAGAAGTCCCTGCATCAAGCCTTGCGAAGATCGATAGGTGCGCAGAGCCAATCTGTCCGCCCCGTGCTGAGCGAACGCGAAGGCGGCAATGAGCAGCGGCAGGATGGAAGCTGCGGTGTAGCGCGACGGCACGTTCCAAAGGAACAGTCCGATCATGAACATCGGCACCCATACGCCGACCAGCATCATCACCCAGTAATCCGGCACGCGCTTGCCGCGCGCCAGCCTCACCACGCCCCACACCAGACACACCGCAGCGATGAGACCTGCGACATACGAGAACTGCATCACCTTGTAGTAGGGCCAGATGCTCGGCTGTCCGACCAGCAGGCCGATCAGTTTCATCGTCGAACCGGCCGTGGACTTCAGCAACGCGATGTGCGCGACCGCCAGCAGTCCGCTACCCGCGAGGAACAGGCCGAGACGCGACCACACCACCGGACCTGCGAATCGCCGTGCGACGACGATGCCGATGACCATGAGGATTGCGGCCACGTGGTAATGCAGGAAGAACTGCGCCGCCAGCCCTGCGATCAGCAACAACACGGCCGCCACTGCGGCGGGCTTCGATGTGATCACGCGGTTCACACGCAGTGCGAGCGCCGCGACGATCAACACCGCAAAGCCGAGCCACGCCTGCAACGGCAAAGCCAGGGTAGGACTGATGTCTCCGCGCTCACCCGGCATGGCGCCGAGCCCCGCACCGTAATCCGCCGGCGGCTCGGGATATTGAGCATTGACCCAGTTGTTGATCACGGCGAAAGCGATCATCAAGACGACGGCGGCGACGATCCCCTGCAGCAGCGTGCGACTGTCGCCTTTGACCACGCCCGGTACGACGAACAGCATGACCGCAGTCACGGCGAGCGCGTGCAGTTCGATGCCGATCAGAAGTGAGATGCAGGCCAGGACCAGCCAGCCGATCTTGCCGTTGCGTTCCCAGAGGTTCAGACAGGCCATGCATCCCGCAATCGCGACGAGCAGAAAGCCATACATGCGCGCCGTCTGCGCGTAGACGATGAACTCCGGCAACATGGCGACGCAGGCAGCGAGCGCGAGATTCCAGGTGGGTCGCAGATAACGAGCGCCGGCGAGATACGTGAGCGGAATCAACAGCACGCCGCACACGGCCGATGGCAACCTCATCGCCCACTCCGTTTCCCCGAACACGGACATCGACGCGACCATGAGATACAGCTCGGTGAGTCCACGCGGATAGAACATGCCGCTCGGCAGGATGGGCGCCCCCTGGTGCAGGATCCCCCTCGCGGCCATCGCCATCGTTTCTTCGTCGCCATGCAGTCCGACGTTCCCGAGGCCCCAGAATCGCAGCACTGCACCCACGCACACGATGGCGAACAGCACGAGGCGATGCGTAGCGACCGCGCTCTGCAAGGGTAGCGTCGGGCGCACGAGACTCGCGAGCATGGTCGCGATCTCGACGTCGATGCGTACCGGGATCTGACCGGAGGGCCATTGGCGCGCACGGCTGGCTACGTTGAACATGTTCTCCCCGCTTAGTCATTCGTACGCTGCGAACACTCCACGATCGCAGGCCCGAACATCGATCGAACTCGAACTACACACCACCGCGCTGCTTCCTGCGGCAACGCGATCCGTGCAAAGCGCCACGATCGTCGGCGCCTTGGGCTTTCGGACGCAAATGGGTTCAGTACGCCTTGTCCGTGCGCAGCAGACGCGGAATCGTCATCAGCAGAATCTTGAGATCCAGCAGGAGCGACCAGTCGCTCATGTACTTGAGATCCCAGTGCACGCGACCCTGCATGTCCTGCAGCTTGCGCGTCTCGCCTCGAAATCCCTTGATCTGCGCCAGGCCGGTGATGCCCGGCGGCACCTTATGGCGCGCCATGTATCCGCGAATCAGCCGGCGGTACTCCTCGTTGTGCGCGACCGCGTGCGGTCGCGGTCCTACGAGACTCATGCGTCCCTGCAATACGTTGATGAGCTGCGGAAACTCATCGAGCGACCAGCGCCGCAGATGGCGGCCGAGTGGCGTGACACGAGGATCGTCCTTGCGAGCCTGGTCCATCCAGCCCTTGTCTTCGGTCACATACATGGTTCTGAACTTGTAGATGACGATCTCGCGGCCATCGAGGCCGTAACGGCGCTGGCGGAACAGTATCGGGCCGCTGCTGGTGAACTTGATCGCGAGCGCGATGGCGAGAAACACGGGACTCAGGATGACCAGTGCGACGGAGGCGATTGCCACATCCATGATGCGCTTGATCGCAAGCCGCGTGCCGTAGAACGGCGACTCGCGCATCGCAATGACGGGCACACCGAACATCTCGCGCGTCTGCGTCGCGTAGTTGCCGGCCAGCAGCACGTCGGGCACGTAATAGAGAGACGCCGTCGTATCGCCGAGATCATCGAGCAGATCTTTCACACGCCGGATGTGGCGTAAGGGCAGACAGATGAAGATCGCCTCGACGGCATGTTGGCGCACGAACGCCGGCAGCTCGGTGAGCGAGCCGCGCAGCTCGATGTCCTCGGGCACGTGCAGTCGTTGCAGGCTGCGATCATCGAAGAAGCCCTGTACGTTCATGCACAGTTCGGGATGCCTCTTCAGGCGCTTGGCCAGATGCAGGCTGGTCTTGTTGAACCCGACGAATACGATGTTGCGCGCGTTCTGCGGCCGGCACAGGACGCTGCGCGCAAGCTGCTGCAACGCCAGTGTCGCAAGCACCAGAACGATAGGTGTCGTCACCGCCCAGACGCCGAGGACCGTGCCCGGATAATGCGGCGCATAGCCCGTCGTGTACGCGATGACGGCCAGCGCAATCAGCAGCATCGACCAGCGCAGCATCAGATCGAGCGGCATCTTCCATCGGGGCGCGAGCAATTCGCCCGCCGTATTGCGCGAGGGCTGCAGCAGCAGAATCGACAGGACCGTCACCAGGATCGTGAGCTTGCTGAAGAACGCGCTGACCGGAACACCGAACAGGCGCGCGAGCCCGTACAGCATCAGGCTCGCAAGTGCCGCGGGCGCTGCTGCACGCAGAGAGAGAATCGAGGCCGTCAGCAGTGAATGGCCCTTGAACAGGATCGGTTGAGTGATCTCGTACGAAAGATCATCGGACGCAACGGACTCTTCGACCGCCTTGTTCGGGAACCGAAGAATGCTGCCGCTCGTCCGGCTGCTACTCGCTGGCTCTGCATCCCTGCGGCCATCGATGATTGCACTCATCCCAACTCCTCATGCTAATGCGCCAGCAGATGGAGCAAGATGTGTACCAGCTCGCGAGTTCCCTGATCGCGCACATGTCTGCTCGGAGAACGTGGGGGAGCGAGCCGCACATAGCAAAGCGCCCGCGCTACGGATCGCAGCGCGGGCGCAAATTACACGGCAGGGATGTAGAACTTACTCTGTGCCCGTTGCGAGCACCGGTGCCTTGGGTGTCGTTGGCGAACGACCCTCGACTTCCGCTGCCATGCGCTGCAACCACAGCTCGAGATTCGTGTAGCCGCTCGAGGTCACCGCGTCCGGATTCGAGGGCAATGTCAGTGTGCGCTTGTTGTTCGCCATCGAAGGCCAGCCGCCCCCGTTCAACTTGCAGCGCGCCGAACCGTCGTCCGATACGCAGTTGATGATGCGGCCAGTGCCGTTGCGCACGTCGTTCACGACACGCTTGTCCACTGCGTCGCGGTCTGCAGGACGCGCGCCGGAGTACTTGAGCACCTGATTCAGCGTCACGTCCCCGGAGGTAGGCAGTCGCGTCATGCCCGACGGCCAGCTCGGCGGTGTGTTGGCCTTGTAGTTGGATAGCGTCAGCGTGCCGAACATGGCGGAGGCGACCGACCACGGATCGTTGGTCGCTTCGACCGCCTTGTTGTCTTCGAGATAGACCTTGGTGCCGCTCGGGACGCCGTTGGTGGAATCCGCACGCAGCTCCACCGGACTGTTCGACTTGTAATCCGCACCTTTGATGAACACGTTGCCGATGATCGTATTGTTCGTCGGCTTGCGACTCTGGCTCTGCAGATCGACCGCCATGTTCTTCCAGTTATAGATGACATTGTTCACGATCACCGCATGCGTCGCATTGGTGAGCGGATTGCGCTCGACCATGTGAGCGAGCAGATTCGACGACATCGTGTAGTGGCCATCGACCGGCCCCATGAGGATTCCATAGCCGTGCGGACCCTTCGGATGCAGCGAATCGTTGAGCGGCTCAGAGAAGATGTTGTTCGACAGCGTGATGTTGTCCCAGTTCTGCCAGGCGCTCGCCATCTCGTCGATCGACCAGCTGAACGAGCAATGATCGATGACCACGTTCTTCACGATCGGAGCGCCCGAATCGCCTTCGATGCGCAATGCATCGCGATTGTCCGGACTCGGACCGCTGGGATCGTCGCCCGGGCGAATACGAAGGTGCTGAACCAACACGTCGGAAGTTTTGATGATCAACGAAGCACCGCGCAGCATGATGCCGGGCGACGGTGCCGTCTGACCCGCGATGGTCAGATAAGGATTACGCACGCGCAAATGATCGCTGAGCTTGATCGTGCCGGAGACTTCGAACACACAGACGCGTGGGCCCTTCTGATCGATACATGCCTTGAGCGAACCCGCGCCGGATTCCGCGAGCGTAGTGACGCGATACACCGTACCGCCCCGACCCGCGGGGGTCGTGGTGCCATAACCGACAAGACCCGGAACGACGGGAATCGCTGCAGAGGAGACTGCAGGACCCGCCACAGCAGCTAGGGCAAGGGCAGCCAGTACTCCTGCGCGCGCTGTAGGCGTTCTTTTTACAGACACTCCGCTCTGTTCCTTTCGTTCGCTTTGGTTCATCAACGAGCTCCCAATGAAGCCGCCCTGCTCACACAATGCCGCAGGCAACGGTGTCGACAAACATTACAGAGCGCGATGCAAACGTTACATCGGCTAAGCCCTGACTTTCCAGTTAGTTCAAACGCAGCGTGGTGGCTCAATCACCTGCACGCATTCGGCGACAGTTTGCGATCGGCATCGAACATGCATCGCTCCGGCGCCCTCGTTCGTTCCACATAGATATGCGACGCGATCTCAACCAACTCGACAACACTCAATACGACGTTCTGATCATCGGCGCAGGTGCGTTCGGCGCATGCGCAGCTCGTGATGCTGCGATGCGCGGACTGCGCACGGTATTGATCGAGCGCAACGACTTTGGTGGCGCCACGTCTGCCGAATGTTTCAAGATGGTCCATGGCGGCATTCGCTATCTGCAGCATGCGGATCTGAAACGCTTGCGCTCATCCTGTCATGAGCGTTCGGCGTTCCTGCGCATCGCACCGCATCTCGTTCATCCGTTGCCAATCGCAATCCCGACTTACGGCTACGGCCGACGCGGCGCGTTCTTCCTCGGCACTGGAGCCAGGCTCTACGACGCACTCACGTACGGTCGTAACGCCGGCATTCGTGATCCCGAACGCCACATCGATGGCACGCGGGTCCTGCGTCGCGATGAAGTCCTCGCAATGTTTCCCGAAGTGGACGATCCGCAACTCAGCGGCGCCGTCGTGTTCGAAGACGGACAGATGCACAACCCTGCGCGTCTCGTGCTCGCGTTCGTGACTTCCGCTGCGGCATCCGGTGCCGACGTGGCCAACCGCGTCGAAGCCGTCAGTTATCTATGGAAGGGCGACACGATCATCGGCGCACGCGTGCGCGACACGCTCACGGGCGATGAGTTCGACATCCGCGCCAAGCTCACGCTCAATGCTTCGGGTCCCTGGGCGGATTATCTGTGTCTAAAGGACGAGCGCTTCCGCAAGCATCAACGCAAACCGTTCTCGCGCGATGCGTACTTCATCGTCGATCGCCCGCCTGCGCACGATCACGCACTCGCCGTGCAGGGACTCAGTCGCGACAAGGATGCGATTCTCGGTCGATCGACGCGTCACCTGTTCATGGCGCCCTGGCGCGACAAGACGCTCGTCGGTGTGTGGCATCGCTACTTCGATCGCAATCCCGATCTCGCACAGGTCGGCCCCGAGGAGATCGAGCAATGGATTGCAGAGGTGAATCACGTTCACCCGCCGCTCGAACTGCAGCCCTCCGAAGTCACGTTTGCAAACTGCGGTCTGGTCCCGTTCGGAGATACAGCGACGGAGTCGGAGCTCAGCTTCGGCAAGGAATCGCGCATCATCGACCATCGCGCGCGCGATGGCGTGTCGGGCCTCGTCACGCTCATCGGCATTCGCTACACGACCGCGCGCGCGGATTCGCGGAAGGCGCTGGAGTTATTGCTCGAGCAGGCGAGTCTTGCGACCCATCGTCCGCGTACGGAATCGTTGCCGGTGACGGGCGGCGACATTGCCGACTTCGCACGCTTCTCCCGCGATGCCTACAGCGTCTGGCCTGCGCATGTCAGCCGAAGCGCACTCGCAGGCATCCTGCGAAACTTCGGCACGGAGCACCGGGCGCTGCTCGCGAGGATCCACAAGGATCCGTCCGCCGCGACACTCCTTCCCCACACGACCACCCTGCTCGCGGAAGTGGCGCATGCCGTCGAGCACGAGATGGCAATGCGCCTGGAAGATGTGGTCCTTCGCCGCACGGATCTGGCTGCCGGTTGTCATCCGGGATCGCAGGCGTTGCGTGATGCTGCAACCGAGATGGCCAAGCGACTGGGTTGGTCCGCTCAGCGCACTGCGGATGAAGTGGCGGCAACGGAACAAGTCCTGAGGAACCATCTGGCCAAGCCGGCAATTCACAGTGCACAACGTCAGCCGGCCCTGGAAACGACTGCATCGCCGCAGCCCCCGGTGCCAGCCATGGCTATTCTGGGTACCCATCACGCATGAACTCGCAAACTGCATCGCAGCTGCCGCGCCTGCTCGTGACTGGAGCCACCGGATTCATCGGATCGCGGTTGGCCTTGCACGCGCACCGCGCCGGTTTCGATGTGGTCGCAACCGGTCGAGCCGAATCACCCGTCGAACATGCTCGCGGGGATGAGCTGCGACGCAACGGCGTGCAATTCCACGCTGGCCTCTTGCAGGACGAATCATTCGTCGAGTCGCTTCTGCATGAACGCACCGTGGTGATTCACCTGGCGGCGGCACAGCATGAGTCGAACATGCCCGAAGCCTATTTTCATGCGACGAACGTGGATGTGACGGAGCGACTGCTGCAGCAGTGCGCCGCTGCCGGCATCCACCGCTTCGTGTACGGCAGCAGCATCGGTGTCTATGGCCAGAGCGGCTTCGGCGATGCGGGCTCGGAGCCTCTCGACGAATCGAGTCCGCTACAGCCGGACAACATGTACACGCGCAGCAAGGCCGCAGCGGAACGAGTGGTTCGTGCTCATCACTCACGCATGCAGACATGTATCGCCCGAATCGGTGAAACCTACGGCCCCGGCGACTCTCGTCTGCTGAAACTCTTCCGTTCCGTCGCGCGCCATCGCTTCGTGATGATCGGCAACGGGCTCAATCAGCGTCAGTGTATTCATGTCCAGGATCTGATCCGCGCGTTGCTCCTGGCTGCTCAACATCCCGCAGCTGCCGGCGAGACTTTCATCTTCGCCGGCCCGCGTGCCATCACGACTCGCGAGATGGTGAACGCTATCGCCGAGGCGATCGGCGTTGCGCCCTCGAAGCGTCACGTCCCGATGTGGCCGTTTCTGGCTACCGCCAAAGTCATGGAAACGGTGCTGCCGCCGCTGCATCTGCCTGCGCCACTCAACACGCGCCGGCTCGATTTCTTCCGTAAATCGCTGACCTTCTCCACCTCCAAAGCCGAGGCGCTGCTGGGTTTTCGTGCGGAGATCGACTTCCCTCAGGGAGCCGTCGATACCGCCGCCTGGTATTGCGGCCGGGGCGATCTGCCAAAGGAAGTCACCCCCGCTCTCGCGCCGACGCAGTCGGTCTGACCCGCGCGTCCGCGAAGCGCTCGATCGTGTTCTGTTCAGGGTAAGTCACATGCCGAGCTTTCACGCTTCCGCATTTCCAGGTTCCGCGCGGCGTTCATTGATCGAGCCCGTGACCGAAGATCTGGAAGTCACCTGCGATCTTGCCGCGGAAAACACTGCAGATCTCGTCGAGTCTCCTGCACAGACGCCGATTGCTGCGGCTGTTCGCGAGGCGCCCGTCACGCGTCCTGCGCCTCCGCGCGCGCCCATCGCAAGCACCGCTGATGACCGCAGCACGGAACCCGCAATACCGGAGATTCCACTGACGGCCGCGGTCACGCTATCAGACGTCGTCGAGCCTGTGTCTCGCATCGAACCGGGAGCGATCGTCAATGATCGGTTTCTGATCGAACGACAACTCGGCGCGGGAGGTCATTGCCTCGTGTTCTCCGCGCGCGACATGCACTCCGTATCCCGGGCAGGTGCCCAAGTGCGGCTGGCATTGAAGACGCCGCATCCCGATCGAACCGATCGTGCGAAGGACGCCGCACGTCTGCGTCGTGAGTATGAGTGTCTGCAGGCGCTGTCCCATCCGAACATCGTGAAGAGCTACGAACTGCATTGCGACGAGCGCAGCAGCTTCATGACCATGGAACTGCTCGAAGGCCGCACGCTGGCCAACTTGCAGCGCGAATGGATCCCCTTCCCCACCGCACTGGCCTATCGCGTGATCGAAGCGACCGGACGCGCGTTGATTCATGCGCACGAGCGCGGCGTCGTGCATGGAGACTTCACGCCCGGCAACGTGTTCATCACGCGCGACGAACAGGTCAAGGTTCTCGACTTCGGCTCCGGCGTGATCGCCTCCTCGCGCGATGCAGAACACGCAGCCGCCGGAACACGCGCCTACGCAAGCCCCGAGGTTCTGTCAGGACTGCCGCCCGATCCGCGCGACGATCTCTACAGCTTCGCCTGTCTCGCCTATGAGCTGCTCGTAGGCAGACATCCCTTCGAGCGCAAATCATCGATCGAAGCCCGCGACCGCGAGCTCACACCGCCGCGCTCTGGCTCACTCGCCGCGCCGCAGTGGTTCGCACTGATCGCAGCACTCGCCTGGAAGCGCAACGATCGCAGCATCACTCTCCAGGCGTTGCTCAAGACCTTGCTGGAAACGAAACCCGCCATCCCACGACCCCAGACACCGCCCAGACCGAATCGATTCGACTCCCAAGCCATCGCCGCAGCGCACGCCCTGCCCGTGCAACCACTGAGCGAAGACATCTGGCCCAAGAGAAACTGGGGCTGGCTGCTTGCTGCCGCCTGTGCGGTGGTGATGGTGCTTTTGTGGTTTAGGTAGATTGAGTGATGAGTGATGAGTGATGAGTGATGGGTGATGAGCCAATCACCCTTATCACTGTCATCATCTTCGAGGCAGTGATACCAGTGATATCGGTGATGGCGGTGATGGTCCGAATGCACCTGTGGCCGTCATCACTGTCATCACTTTCATCACCGTCATCACTTCAAGGAAAGTGATACCAGTGATATCGGTGATGACAGTGATGGTCGGACGAAACTCTGGCCGTCATCACCGTCATCACTTACATCACCCTCATCACCTTCGAGCCGGTGATACCGGTCAGAACAGAGAAAGTCGGACCATCATCACCGTTATCACTTTCATCACTGTCATCACTTCCATCACTTCCATCACTTCCATCACTTCCATCACCGACATCACCGTCATCCCTCTCTATACCCAATCGCAGCCACTTTCTTGCTGAGCACTTTCACCTTCTTGCCGTAGAGCATGAAGATGATGCGCATGGTGCCTTCGAGCACCGTGGTGACGGCGAGGCCGACGTAGTTCAGGGGGTTCTTCCAGAACACGTAGAGTTTCAAGGCAAAGGGTTTGACGTCCTTGAAGCCGCCGAGCTCGAGCAGCTGGGTCAGGCTGTACTCGGTGACGTTGTAAAAATGGTCGATGTTGTGCGCAAGGTTTTCAGATCCGACCAGCGGATTTGCGCCGTTCATCGCATAGACGATCACACGTCCCGAGGGCTTGAGCGCTGCGCGGCACAGTTGCAGGAAGTCGATTGTCTCCTGATGCGTGAGATGGTTGAGCTCCTGCTCCGGGATGATCACATCGAACTGTGATCGGCAACGCTCCAGGTACTCGAACGCACGCGCAGCTTCGCAAGGCAAGCCGCGTCGTCGACCGTACTCGACTTTGACCGGGTCCGAATCGATGCCGACGACCTGTTTGTAGCCGGCTTGTGCAAGCGCGTTGACGAGATAGCCCGGTCCGCAGCTGATGACCAGGATGCGCGCATTGCGATCCTGCGGCAGATGCGAGAGGTAATTGGCGCGGTAGTACGCGGTGAATGAATCGAAACCCGCTTCGATGTCGCGCGGCGCCTGCCAATAGGAATCGAACGGCTCGAGTCGCGCTGCAAGCACGCGCTCCTGGGACGGGCGCTCGTTGATCAATGGCTGAACGTTCATTCGCGTGAAACCTCGAAGTTGGCCTGGCTGCGATGCACTTTGGCACGAAGTCCGACAGATAAATTTCGTCCCGTTACGTTCCCATCACAATCGGAACTTTGCGGGCGAGCCGCCGCTTGTGTGGAAATTCCGCACACCTAAAGGCGCCGGGACACGGTGGAGTTCCTTGCATTCGTCGTGCCGGATTCCGAGGCCGAGCGGTTGTTGATCTCCCTGGCGTCGGCGGAGCGCGGCTTGCGGGCATAGAACTTGCTGACATGTCCTCATCGAACGAATCCCTCGAGTCATAAGCGAAGATGCGAATCCTGTTCTGTAACTACGAGTATCCACCGCTCGGCGGCGGCGGTGGCGTCGTCATGGCGGCACTGGCGCGGCACCTGGCGCGACGGCACCACGTCACGGTGCTCACTTCGCAAGGTCCGGGACTTGCCGCGCGCGATGACGATGCGGGCGTCGAAGTCCTGCGCGTGCCTGTCTTTTTCCGAAAAGATCTCGCTGTTGCGAACTTCCCTTCGATGCTTGCCTATCTGCCGACGGGATTCGTGCGCGGCATGGGCCTGCGTCGGTCACATCGATTCGACGTCGTGAACACGCATTTCGCAGTGCCGACGGGGCCTCTCGGCCACGCGCTCGCGCGACTGTATCGCGTGCCGAACGTGCTCTCGGTTCACGGAGGCGATCTGTTCGATCCCAGCAAGGCGAGCTCGCCTCATCGCCACGGCATCTTCCGTGCGGCGGTGCGCTCGATGCTGCGAAGTGCGGACGCAGTCGTCGGACAGTCGCGCGATACCGTGCGTCACGTGGAATCGTTGTATGGCGTGAAGCGCCAGGTCGAGTTGATCCCGCTCGGCATCGAGCGTCCGCAGCTCGTGCGAGATCCGGCGCGCGCATCGTTCGGCATTCCGGACGAGGCATTCACGATGATCACCATCGGCCGACTCGTCGCACGCAAGGCGACGCAACAACTGCTCGCCATGATGCGCGATCCGCGTCTGAGCACAGCGCATCTGATCGTGGTGGGCGGCGGTCCTGAAGCGCCGGAGCTGCGTCGGATCAGTCAGGATCCGGCGATTCGCGATCGTGTGCATTGGCTCGGCGCCGTGCCAGAAGAGATCAAACAAGCTGCGCTGCAGGTATCGGACCTGTTCGTCTCGGCCAGTCAGCACGAGGGCTTCGGCCTCGTGTTCCTCGAAGCCATGGCCGCTTCGCTGCCCGTGGTCTGCTACGACCGCGGCGGTCAGGTGGATTTTCTCGCCACCGGCCAGACCGGAACGGTCGTGGCGCTCAATGACCAGCACGCGTTCACGCAGGCGATCGTCGACCTGCAGCACGATCGTGACCTGCGCGGTCGGCTCGGCCGCGAGAACAAGACGCGCGTCGAGCAGTTCTTCATCGACACTTGCGCTACGCGATACGAAGAGGTCTTCACCGAGGCGATCGAGCGCGCCGGTCGCGTCCGCAGCGCCGTGCTGCGGACGAGCTCGACCAACTGAGGAACTGACGCGATTCATGTGCGGCATCTCGGCCATCGTCAGCGACGATCCCCGACGCGATGAGCTCGTCCAGCGCATGCTGGGTCGATTGCGCCATCGCGGTCCCGACGGAGAAGGCATTCACCACGACGCCTTCGCCACGCTCGGTCATCGACGTCTCTCCATCATCGATCTCGCCGGCGGTCACCAGCCGCTCGCCAACGCCGACGGCACCGTCTGGCTGGTCTGCAACGGCGAAATCTACGATCACCAGCAACATCGCGAGCGACTGAAACGCGAGATCGGCTACACATTCCGCACCGGCAGCGACTGCGAAGTGATTCTCGCCCTCTACGAGCGGTACGGCGACGATCTGCTGCAGCACCTGCGCGGCATGTTTGCGTTCGTGCTGTGGGATTCCAGGCGCCGCAGGCTCCTCGCGGCGCGCGATCATCTCGGCCAGAAGCCGCTGTACTACAGCCGCGGCAGTCATGGATTCGCGTGCGCATCGGAGATCAAGGCGCTGCTCGCACTGGAACCGTCGAAGCCGAAGATGAATCTCGCGGCACTCGATCAGTACTTCGCGTTGCGCGTGATCGATGCGCCGTTGTCGATGTTCGAAGGTATCCACAAGCTGCCGCCGGGACACTCACTCGTTCTTGAGTACGGCGAGGCACCGCGGATACAGCGATACTGGAGCGCGTCGCCATTGCCGAAGCTGGCAGCATCGCTCGACGAACTGGTCGATGCATTGGAGGCCGAGCTGGAAGAATCGCTGAAACTCCACATGGTCAGCGACGTGCCCGTGGGCGCCTTCCTGAGCGGCGGCCTGGATTCGAGCCTGCTGGTCGCGATGATGTCGCGCAAGCTCGGCGCCAAAGACCTTCAGACCTTCACGATCGGCCTGGACTATCGGCGCTTCGATGAAGCCCCCGCCGCACGCGAGGTGGCTGAGCTGTTCGGCACGCATCATCGCGACGAAACCGTCTCGCCGCACGTCACGGCCGCCCTGCCCGACCTGATCTGCGCGCTCGATGAGCCTTCGGACCCGCTGTCGCTTTGCACCTGGCTCCTGGCACGTCTCGCCAGCCGCGACGTCAAGGTGGTCATCGGTGGCGATGGCGGCGATGAGCTGTTCGGCGGATACGATCGCTACTTCGGCAATCTGTACGCAGGTCATTTCGGCAAGGTGCCAGGCATTATTCGCCGCGGAATGCTCGCACCTGCTCTCGCGCTGCTACCCGAGTCCGGCTGGTACAAGAGTGCAGGTCATCAGCTGCGCTGGCTTCAGCATCTCGCTTCGCACGAAGGCGGCGCGCGCTACGCAGCGAGTCTCAACTATTTCTACTTCGATCGGCATCGACGTGCCGAGCTTTTCGCCGCGCCGATACGCGATCGGTGGGAATCACTCGATGCGGAAGCCGCGGTACGCATTCCGTATGACTCCGGCGATGGCGACACGCTGGATCGTATGTTGCGCGCCGATCGCGAAGTTCGCCTGCCGAATCATCCGGTGATGATTACGGATCGGATCTGCATGGCGCATGGCCTCGAGGCACGCAGCCCGTACATGGATCACAAGCTCGTAGAGTTCGCGAGCCGACTGCCGGACTCCGTGAAGATTCGCGGCACGACGTTGCGTTTCATCCAGCGCAAGCTCGCGGAGCGATATCTGCCGCCATCGGTGTTGCGCCGACCCAAGCAGGGGTTCGCTTCGGCACTCCCCTATCTGCTCCAGCGCGAGTTCTCACAACTTCATCGTGCATGCTTGAAGGACTCGCGGTTGGTCGAAGAAAAGATCCTCGAACCGCGAACCCTGGAACGACTGATCGAGGAGCACACCCGCGGACGCGCCGATCACGGTCATCGTTTGTGGCTCCTGATCAACGCAGAGCTCTGGTATCGGGTCATGATCGACGGCCAGAAGAGCGAGGAGCTGCGGCGTGATCTGCTCGCCGAACGCGCAAGTCCGAGTCGTTCAATGGGTGCGTCGCCAACCGCGGCCGCGGTCGAACCACTCTGAGAGAGTCACACACGGCCTGCGCAGGGACGCAGGCTGTGTGTGGCGCGAGCTCCTTCTCGAGAGAACTCGCGCTCGAAAATGTTCAGGCGCGAGTCGCTTCGCTGCCGTAGTAGTATGGATTCTCGCCGCGATCAGCCGAGCGATTGAGGACCACCCCGAGCAGGTTCATCTCTGCCAGCACTTCCTTCGCACTGCGCAGTGCGTCGCGTCCGGTCGTCCCTTCCGCGACGACGAGCAAATGACTATCGACGTACGGTGAGAATGCGAGCACATCGTCCGCGGCAAGCACGGGCGGCATGTCGAAGATGATGATGCGACGCGGGGACTCTGCGGAAAGTGCCTGAAGCAACTCACCCATTCGTGGCGAAGTCAGCAGTTCCGAGGAATGCGGTAGCGCCTTGAAATTCGGCACGACTCCCAGACGCTGACCCTCGACGCGATAGACGATGTTGTCGAGCGTCGCCTCGCCCGTCAGATAGTCGCTCAGGCCGCGCTCGCCGCGCGTTGCGCCCATGCCCAGGTAATGAGCAATGGTCGGGTGGGAAAGATCCAGATCCACCAGAAAAACCCAGGTGTTCACGTCCTGAGCGAGCGCAAAGGCCAGATTGATGGCCGTGAGGGTTTTGCCCTCGCCCGCCGTGGAGCCTGTAACCGCCAACGATTGCCAGTTCTGACTTTCGAGGCGTCGCAGCACGCGGGTACGCAGAATCTTGTAGGACCGCAGTGCAGCCGGATCGGACAGACGCGTGAGGATGTTGTTTTCCTCGAGCACATCGTCATCGAGCGATACGGGCTGAAATCGTAACGCCTGCGTGGTGTCCACAGGTGCCGAGCGCGGGGCTTCGTGCACGTGTCGCGGGGCCTCAGGTCGCGGTTCGCGCGCTGTCCTGCCAGGCCGGGGTGAGTGCTGTGCGACCTTGCGTACAGCTTCCTCGATAATGCTCATGAGCGGTTTCCTTGGCTAATCAGGTCTCAGAACGACTCAACCGACACGAAGGTTCATCGCGCCATCAATGCGCCATGCCGGGCCCCGCGCCGAATGACCGGAACGGTCGTCAGCGGTGACACCTCGAGGATGTCGCGGATATCGCGTGCCCCACGCACGGTCTGATCCAGAACTTGTGCGATGAACACACCGGTCAGCGAAAACACTCCGGCGGCCACCAGTGCAATCGCGAAGATCAACAGCCGGTTCGGCTTGGCCGGGTCCTCCGGGATGGACGGACGGCTCTTCACCGTGAACTTGTCCGCAGTGCCACCGGAAATGGCCGCTTCGTCCACTTCGGCGTCCATCTGACGCTTCAGCAGCTCGTCGTACTTCGTCCGGGCGCTGACCAGATCGCGCGTGACGGACTGGAACTCGCGTTCCACTTCGGGCGCCGTGTTCAGACGGCTTTCCAGATCGCTGAGCTTGGCGCGCAGCTCCATCGAACGCGCCTGCAGCGACGCAAGCTGCGTGTCGGTAGCGTTGAGCTGCGTCTGCAGCTGCATGGCAACCGGCGAAACCTCCGTCGGCGTATCAGCGGTTTCTCCAGCGGCGATGCGCGCCTCGAGCGTGTCGATGTTGCGTTGAATGCGCCGCACGTCCGGATGATCGGCGCTGTAGCGCTGCTTCACTTCCGCGAGGATGGAGCGCTGCGTCTGCAGCTGCGCCCTGAGCGATCCGCCTGCACCGCCTCCGGCTTTCATCATGTCGATCTGCCGACGCAACGAAACCATGTCGGGATGGCTTGGATCGTACTGCGCGGCTTTGCGATCGTACTCCGCCTGCAGCTGCCCGATGCTGGGGCCACCGCTCGGCGCAGCAGCGCGGGCCTGCGCATACTGGCTTGCCAGGAACACTCGCTCGCGCCGCAGAGACTGCATCTGCGTTTCGATGTCCTGAATGTCGCGCTCCGTACGGTCGATCGCATTGAGGTTCGAGCCGGTGAGCTCGGGCAGCGCGCCGACGTTCTTCGCTTTGAAGGTCGCAAGCTTGCCTTCGAGATCCGCAACGCGCTTGGCCATGCGCTGAGCTTCACCGGCAAAGAACTTCGCGGTGGTCGACGCTTGCCGCTCCCGATCCTTGCGATTGCCTTCCATGAACGCATTGACGAGCCAGGCCGCTCCCTGCTGGGCACGCTCCGGATCGCGATTCTCGTAGCCGACGTTGAACGACGTCACGATGGCGCGCTCGCGTCCCGTCTGCGGGTCGAGAATGTTGGCCGTGACGATATCGACGCTGATGTCATCGCGCAGCTTGAGGATCGCGCCTTCGGGATCCTGGCCCTGATCGTCGTACAGCGTATGCGCTGCGAGCATGCGCTTGAGATTCGCGGTGCTCAGCACTTCGGTGCTCAGGCTCTGGACGTACTGGTCCGCGTACGGATCGTCGTCCTTGGCAGTGCGTGCAATCAGATTCTTCGACGCCTGCGCGCCTTCGATCTCGATGTTGCCTTCGGCCCGATAGACGTCCGGCAACAGGAAGGCGAGCGCGGCGCCGAGCGCGATGATTGGCAGCGCCACCATCAGCATCAGGCGGCGACGTTTGCGCAGGATGTCGAAGTACTCGCCGAGATCCGGCGAATCATCCTTCGCGGCCACAGTCGTTTGGTTAGGCATAGTCAGTCCGTACGCTTGGGTTCGTAGATCAGTGACAGAAGGAAGCCATTGGCATTGCGGTCGGCAGGCTCATCCTCGTACTCCTGCCACAACCGGTTGTACGTCGCGCTCAGTGCGAACGTGCGCGACAGACGCCACTCGAATCCGACTTCGCCGGAGGCAAACTTGCGGGTGGGATACGTCGAGTTGTCATCGACGTCCTCATCGTGAGCTCCGCGCACGCCGAACACGAGTGCGACCCGCGGCGAGATGTCGTGATCGAGACGCATCCGCAGCAGATAGCGCTCCACCACCGTACCTGCGGAAATGGGTTCGACCGAGCGGGTGAAATCCAGGAAAAAGTGATTGCGCTGACTCACCCATCGACCGCCCAGACCGGCGATGACGCTGGTCTGATCGCCCCGGCGATCGGAGCTGATCTCGCGTGCGCCGAGGCGGGCGTACATCCGTGACACCGGCGAGAACTCGCGGTCCCACTGGAAGTCGAGCCCATAGGCATCGGTCGTAAATGCGGTCTCGAATTGTGAGGCCACGGCGCGCACCACGAACGAGGAGCGCTCCGAGTATCGGCGGCGCCAGCCGGCTGAGATATCGGCCTGACTGAAATCCTGCAGTTGAATACCGGTCTCGTTCTTGTAGTTCGCATCGAGATAGCGGCCGTCGAACTCCAGGCGATTGAGCTCGCTCAGCCGATAGTAGAAGAAGGGTGACATGCGAATCTGATCGCGCCTGCTGCGCTCGAGCGCGCGGCCTGAGTCGCCCGCTTCCGGCGATCCCAGATCGCCGCCGTCCTGCGAGGTCGGCAGCTCGCTGCGCACGACGTCTTCGCGTGAGAAATCCCCGCGCAAACCCATATCGCGCAGCGGCGTGCTGTCCGCGATCAGCCCGGTGAAGTAATAGTTCGTGTTGTCTTCGTCATCATCGCCCGGGAATTTCGTCGCGACGATGCGCGGCGTGAGCTCGATCTGCAAACGCGGATCGACCGTCCGCATGGTCAGCGCGGCGTCGAGCTGCGCGCCCGAGACATCGATCTCCGTACCCGGCAACCCAAGGCGGTAGTTGTCGCTCGTGAGCCAGCCGCCCTCGATCACAGGCGCGAACTCCCAGTTCGCTGCGGAGGCGGCTCCCGCCATCAGCAGGCCGCAAGCGATCACCAGCGCATGCGCCCTCGGGCGTGCAGCACAACGCTTCTTTGCATCACGGTACGACAACGACGTCTCCCGCTACCAATTCGATGTTGCTGTCGAGACTGCGACCGCGCAGCACCTCGGCATACTTGAACGGCAACGCACTCTGCTGACCGCCTCGTCCGCGCAGCACCACGATGCCATTGACGGAAGCAAACGCGGTGGTGCCTCCGGCCATGCTCAATGCCTGCAGCACATTGACGCTCGGATTGACGATGAACTCGCCTGGTTTGTTCACCTGTCCCAGCACGTAAATCTTGTTTCCGTTGATCTGCTTCACTGCGATCGTGACCACCGCATCCGCGATGTACTTGGAGATACGTTCGCTCACGGTCTTGGTCAGATCGCTCACCGATTTGTTGCGCGCATCGACTTCGCCGACGAGCGGAAACGAGAACGCCCCATCGGGACGTACTAACACCTCCCGTTGCAGGTCCGGTTCCTTCCATACGGAAATTTCAAGTACATCGCCCGGCTTCACCAGATACGAAGCCTG
This sequence comes from Pseudomonadota bacterium, assembly GCA_023423935.1. Lineage (GTDB taxonomy): Bacteria > Pseudomonadota > Gammaproteobacteria > Steroidobacterales > Steroidobacteraceae > Steroidobacter. The sequence continues at coordinate 24,076 of JAFAEQ010000077.1, forward strand.
TTGTGCATGTGCGTAACCGAATGCCGCCATCCACAAACAGAGCGACCACAAACCACGCCGCCAAAGATGCATCGAACACTCCTCGAGTCCTGAGGCATTCGCCTCGCGTTGGCCTGTCCTTTGCAGATCACATGCCAACGCGGCGATTCGCCGCTGTCAGGCAGATGCTTTCAATGAAACGCGGCTCTTTGATCGTCGAGGACTCAGTACATAGCTCCTATGCGGGTTGCGTACGACGGCGCGGCGCATGGACCGCGCGTGAAGCACGCATCTGCACACTGTTTTCGGCCGAAATATTTGTAAGAAGGGAGGAGGCGTCAGATGCCCGGTGAAATGTTTACAAGCACTGGCCGGCCGCTGCCTGAAGTCACTGCAGGTGCGACCGATAGCGCCGAACGACCGCAGCTTTCCGTGATCGTGCCGCTGTACAACGAGCAGGACAACGTGGCGCTTCTGCATGCTGCGATCGTGAAAGCCGTACAGCCGCTCGGACGGACATACGAGATCGTGTTCGTCGATGACGGCAGCCGCGATGACACCTTCCGTGTTGCGTCGGGCCTTGCGCGCAAGGATCCGTATCTGCGCATCGTGAAGTTCCGTCGCAACTACGGCCAGACCGCTGCGATGGCTGCGGGGATCGAGTACGCACGCGGCACGACATTGGTGACGATGGACGGCGATCTGCAGAACGATCCCGCGGACATCGGCCTGCTGCTCGAGAAGATCGATTCCGGTTACGACATCGCAGTGGGTTGGCGTCAGCGCCGCCAGGACAAGCTCGTGACGCGCAAGATTCCATCGAAGATTGCGAACTGGCTGATCGGCAAGGTGACCGGCGTGCCGATCCACGACAACGGTTGTTCGCTGAAAGCGTTTCGTGCGGATCTGATCAAGCAGATTCCGCTCTACTCGGAAATGCATCGCTTCATTCCAGCCATGGCCTCGATCGCAGGACCGAAGGTGGCCGAAGTCCGCGTGCGCCATCACGCGCGCCGTTTCGGACAGTCCAAGTACGGACTGTCGCGGATCTACAAAGTGCTGCTGGATCTGATGGTGATCAAGACCGTCGCCACGTTCGCATCGCGACCGTTGCGCTGGTTCGCGTTGCTCGCCGTCGTACCGCTTACGCTCGCCACACTCGCCTTCGCGCAAACCCTCCTGAATCTGTTCTCTCCGGAAAGCGAAGGCTGGATCGTGCTCGCCGGCAGCGGCGTCATCTTTCTCACATGCGCCGTCACTCTCGTCTGCAGCGGAGTACTGGCTGAGCTGATCTATGCACGCGGCGATCTGCGTCCCAGCGAATTCCTGAAACTGACGCGCACGGTACTTCCGGCACGAAACTCGCACCTCACGCATTGAGTGACGCGTTAAGGCTCCACGATACCCAAGGACATGCTCATGATCTCGGTCATCATTCCAGTCGGTTCACGACGTTCCCCCATCGAAGCGCTGTATCGCGAATACAAGGCAGGCCTTACTGCCACCGGCCAGTCCTTCGAGTTCATTTTCGTTCTGGACGGTCCGAGGCAGGATGCCAGTCGCGATCTGCTGCAACTGCAGCGTGACGGCGAGGATCTCACCATCGTGTCCCTCACGCGTTGCTTCGGTGAATCCTCGGCGCTGATGGCGGGCTTCGAACGCGCTCAGGGCGACTACATCGTCACGCTGCCGGCTTATCACCAGATCGATCCGCAGGACATCGGCCGTCTGGTGCAGACACTGAGTGTCGCGGATATGGCGATTGCGAACCGCGTCCCGCGCTCCGGCAGCCACCTGGATCGGATGCGTCGTTCCGTGTATCACGGCCTCGTGACCTTCGCGACCGGCGCGCGCTATCGCGATCTCGGATGCGGCGCCCGCGCCATGCGCCGTCAGGTGCTCGAGGAGATCGAGCTGTACGGCGATCAGCACCGCTTCCTCGCGATCCTGGCCACGCGGCTCGGCTTCAACGTACGCGAGATCGACGTGCGTCAGTCGCCGAAGGATCGGCGTCAGCGCATCTATCGCCCGCGCGAGTACATGCACCATGTGCTCGATCTGTTCAGCGTGTTCTTCCTCGCGCGCTTCACGAAGCGTCCGCTACGATTCTTCGGCATGGTCGGTGCCGGCACGTTCGGCGCGGGTGCGCTGCTGATCACGCTGCTCGGAGCGCAGCGCGTATTCCTCGATCAGCAACTCGCGGATCGCCCTGCCCTGCTGCTCGCCGCGCTATTGCTGGTGCTGGGCCTGCAGATCTTCGCGCTGGGATTGCTCGGCGAGCTGATCATCTTCACCCACGCGCGTAGCGTGAAGGACTATCGCGTCGAGACGGTGGTGCACTATCCCGTGACGAGCGTGCGGTCCGAAACCGACGGTGCACCGTTGTCGAAGGAAGGTGACAAGCGGGCCAGCGTACCGCCCGCCGCCGCTGCAGTGTGAGCGGGCTCGGCGGCATCGGCCTGGCCGATGTCCGCCGATTCCGAACCGGAGGAAATACTCACGCTCGGGGCCGCAGAAGCGGCCGTGGCTGCAGGCTCCGCAGAAGCCTGATCGAGCGTGACCACATGCGTCGCTGCACGACGCAGATCATCGGGAAGGCTCATCACCTCGGTGGCCAGATAGACCACGCTGAGGCCTTTGGAGCGCGCCAGCGCTGCAAGCTCGGGCTGCGAGGCGTGAATCTGCCGCCGGTCATGCAGCACGAGTGCATGCGGACGACCTGAGCCGTGCTGCAGATTGCGCAGCTGCCGCAACAACTCCTGAGCGAAGGCGATGCGCTTGCGATCCGAGAGTGCCGCCATGTCCACCGCGACGCTGATCTCCGGCATATCGAGCGCCGCAATCGCATCGCTGACACGCGGCGCAACGAGCGTGCTGCCGACGACCGTCATGTTGGCGCGCAGCGTGGCGATCTCGGCCCCCAGATCAGTGATGGAATCGGTGAGTACGCAGCACTGATACGTGCGTGACAGCATCTCGGCCGCGATACGCTGACACAGCCAGGCTTTAGCCGCCGGGTTGGTGCCGCAGATCACGAGCGAATCGTTACCTGGCGCGAACATGAGCTGCTTGTCGTCGTCATTGAGATGGACGCTGATGCGATGCCGCCGCGGGACCTCACCGGCCTCGCCCGAGAGAAGCTCGGAGGCTACCTCCAGAAAGCCATCGCACCTCTGTGCGCGCGTCGTGCGATCCGCGATCGTCTTCGCCTCGGTGCCCTCATGGGCGACGGCGATGGAACACTGCGCGAAGCGGAACAGTCCGGAATCGGCGGTGTAATCGCCGATGGCCAGCAGATTCCGCGGCGACACGCCCATCTCGCTCAATGCGGCCTGCACGCCGCACACCGGGCTCACATCGGCCGGAACCATCATGAGCGCTGCACGATCTTCGACGAGCTGGATGTCCAGCTCCAGGCGATGCAGCGTGCGCGATACGCGCTCCCGATTTCTGCGCGGCGTGCGGATGACCGCATTGCCGACCGACAGCGGACCGATGCGCTCGCGATGCAGCTCGTGCAACAGAAGCTCGGATGGGGCCTGACCGAGAATGGCGGATTCTCGGGTTGACGGGCGATACAGCACGGCCCCGTTCTCTGCGACGACGAAATCGAACACGCCCATCTCGGGCATGCGTTCGAGCAAGTCGCGCAACTCACGGCCGGAGACCAGGATCAGTCGGCGGCCGGATGCGCTCAGCAGTCGCAATGCATGAATGCAGCGCGCATCGCATGCGCCCTCCTGCGCGAGAGTGCCATCGAACCCTGCGGCAATTGCGACGTAATGCATTCCTAGAACATCGTCATGAGGCGAACAACCGCTCATAGGCGGCGAGCAGACGCGGCGCCTCGTGCTCCCAGGAGAGCGTAGTGCGCACGCGTTCGTGGCCGAAACGTCCCATTCGCTCACGGCGCGGCTCGTCGTCCAGGAGCTCGACGATGCGCTCTGCCATGTCGATGGGATCGTTGGGTCGCGCATAGACAGACGCCTCCTGCGCGGACACCCGCCCTTCGGTAAGGTCGTACTGAACGATGGGCTTGCCCAGCGCCATGTACTCCATGATCTTGTTCATGGTCGATTTGTCGTTCATGTCGTTGGCGACATCGGGATTCACGCAGACATCGGCGGTGTTGAGCATCGCCAGCAATTCCGCATCGGAGACCCGTCCGGTGAACGTCACGTAGTCATCGACCTGCAATTCCTTTGCGAGCGCCTGCAGTGCGGGAAGCTCCGTGCCTCCGCCTACCAATCCGAAGTGGATATCCGTGCGCTGCATCGTGTGCACGATGTGATGGACACCACGCAGGAGTCCATCGATACCCTCCTGCTGGCCCATTACGCCAACGTATCCGACGAGGTAGCGGCGGCCGCGCTTCAATTCATGCCTTGCGGGCTGAATCGACAGACGCCGCAGATCCGGACCGCTGCGCACCACGTACACATCGTTCGGATTACGACCGCCGCGCTCGACTGCAATGCGGCGATACGACTCGTTGGTCGCGATACAGACGTTGGCGGTGCGGAAGGTCAGCCGCTCGAGCGTGACCATCAGGCGATAGAAGAAATCGCGCCGCTGAAACTTGGCTTCGTACAGCTCAGGGTTGATGTCGTGATGATCGAACAGGAATTTCTTGCCGAAGGGCTTGTAGATCCAGCCGATCAGAAAAATCAGATCCGGAGGATTGCATGCGTGGATGACATCGAACCCGCGCGAGAACAGCACCTTCAGCGACAGCCAGAACTCGCACAGCAGCGCCCAGCTGTACTCGCCGAGATATCCGATGGCCCCGCTGCCACCCTCGAAGGGCATGGAGTGACGATAGATCGCAATGCCGTCGATCTCCTCGTAACTGGCTGTCGCACCATGTCCCTTCGGGCAGATGATGGAAACGACATAGCCCGCCGCGGAGAGCGTCCTGGCCTCCTGCCAGACGCGCCGGTCGAACGGACAGGGCAGATTCTCGACGATGATGAGAATGCGCCGCGCCTTGCGAGCGATCACTGCAGGCGCCGGAACCGGCTCTTTGAGCTCCACACTCACCAGCACACTCCCTGATAGTTTGCGCGCTGCGCCGTGGGGTCCGGCAATCCGGCGATATCGAGCAGCAGCTGATCGGGTCGGGTGTGGTTCTCGAGCACATTGAGCACGCTCGCATTCTTCATCGCTACGACCAGCACATCGCTCTCGCGTACGAGCTCATCCAGATCGGTCGTCATCATCGAGGCGATGTGAGGAATGCTTTCCTCGATATAGCGCCGGTTCGCGCCGATCAGCCGCGCCACGTTCACCTGCGGATCGAAGACCTGCAGCTGCAGTCCTTTGCCGATGAACCGTTCCGCCATGATGACCAGCGGACTTTCACGCAGATCGTCAGTACCCGGCTTGAAGCTCAGGCCAATGAGACCGACCCTGCGCTTGCCCGACGCGAGGATGCGATCGACGGCCATGTCGATGTGCGCGGAGTTGCTCGCGAGAATGCTGCTGAGCATCGGCACCTCGACGTCGTTCACCTTGGCCGAGTGACACAGCGCCTTCAGATCTTTCGGCAGGCACGAACCTCCGAACGCAAAGCCCGGCCGCAGGTAGGCCGAAGAGATGTTGAGCTGGCGATCCATGCACAGCAGCTTCATCACTTCGTGCGGATCGACACCCAGAGGTTGGGCGATGCGACCCATTTCGTTTGCAAAAGTGATCTTCAATGCGTGGAAAGCATTACATGCGTACTTGAGCATTTCGGCAGTCCGGATCGAGGTGCGCACGAACTCGCACGGCAGATCGCCGAACACGCTTTGCAACATCTCGAAGCCGTAGTCGTCGGTGGAGCCCACCACCGTAAAGGGCGGATTGTCGTAGTCGCGGATCGACGTGCCTTCGCGCAGGAACTCGGGCTGAAAGCAGAGGCTGAAATCCCTGCCGGCCTTGAGACCCGACGCTTCCTCGATCGCAGGCTGGATCACGCCTTCGACGGTGCCGGGCTGCACAGTGGAGCGAATGACAATGACGTGGCGCGTGTCCTTTTCGCGAAGTGCGGCGCCGAGCTGCGAGGCGATCCGCGTGATTGCACCGAGATCCTGGCTGCCGTTGCGCGCGGCAGGGGTACCGACGCAGACGAACGAAACATCCGTGGTCAGCACTGCGTGCCGCACGTTCTCAGTGACATGAACGCTGCCGCCGCGCATGACCGCACGCGTCAGCTCCTGAATGCCGGCTTCGACGATCGGTGCCTGTCCAGACTGCAGAAGCGAGAGCTTCGTCGGGTCGATGTCGACGCCGGTGACCTCGTGACCATCGCGGGCGAGACACGCGAGCGACACAGCGCCGACGTATCCGAGGCCGAAGATGCTGATGCGCCTCCTCTGACTGGTAGAGATATCTGTTTCGTCGTTCGGCTCCGCCCACGGATACGTCGCCCGAACCGCTCCCGCACTGATTGAATCGCTCCGCAAAGACATGACTACCCCTGGCTGTTGGACATGCGCTCGAATCGTCGCGATGCGACAACTCACAAGACACAGGGGCAAGTTCTGTGCCGAAAGAAAAAAATCTCGAGCAAGCGTCGCACACGCGGGAATACAGCAACTCGCGTCAGAAGTTCGATCACAGCGCTGTAGCTCTGCCGACGTTGGAAAAAAACACTTTTACAAAGGGAACCTAAATCGCTCTTGAACTATTTGCATCGGCACAAGCGTCATGTGACTTCTGGGGAGCCAATCTAGTGGATGAATCAATTGCTCTGCACGAGAAAGGTCTCGGCAATCTGCTCGGGCGGTCGCCAGCAATGCGGCAGGTTTTCCAGCTCATTCAGCGCGTCGCGCCGACGGAGGCAACCGTCATGATCATGGGCGAGAGCGGCACGGGCAAAGAAGTGGTCGCTGAATGCATCCATCTGCTCAGTGGACGCGTGCGCGGCCCGATGGTCGCAATCAACTGCGGCTCGATTCCCGCCTCGCTGATCGAAGCAGAATTGTTCGGCTACGAAAAAGGCAGCTTTACAGGCGCATCACGCAGCCACGCCGGCGTCTTCGAGCGCGCCAACGGCGGCACTCTGTTCCTCGACGAAGTCACCGAGATGCCGCTCGACATGCAAACCCGCTTGCTGCGGGTACTCGAAACGGGCCGCTTCTATCGCGTGGGCGGCACGCAGGAGATCAAGACGGACATTCGCGTCATCGCAGCCACGAATCGCGATGTGTTCGAAGCCGTCGCCAACAAGCAGCTGCGCGAAGACCTCATGTACCGTCTCGCCGTGTTCCCGTTGCAAATTCCTCCGCTGCGCGAGCGGCTGGGCGATGTTCCGCTGCTGGCAGAACATTTCCTCGACGCACTGAATAAGGCTTCCGGCACTCAGAAGACCTTCTCGCCCGTGTTCGCGGAAAACCTCACTCATCATCGCTGGAGCGGCAATGTGCGCGAGCTGAAGAACACCATCGAGCGTGCCTTCATTCTTGCGGACGACATTCTGCAGATGGATCTTTCGATCAGGCTTTCACCGACACTGGCCGCGAGCGCCAGCCCGGCGGAGAGTCGCGATGTCGAAACGCTGCACGTACCGCTGGGCTCGCGACTCGATGAGGCCGAACAGTCGCTGATCGAGGTGACGCTCAAGTACTGCGACGGCGACAAGCGTCGCGCTGCGTCGATTCTCGGCTGCAGCCTCAAAACGCTGTACAACAAGCTCAATGCGTACTCACGCGCGCGGCTTGCTGCCGAGCGCAGCGTTACCCGCGCGGCGCATTCGCGTGGGGATTTTTCGCTGGGCATTCCTGCCTGATCTCACCGTGACGGATCCGGCGCCCGCCGGGTCCGTCTGATCGACGGAACTCTGCTTCCGCCTGTGTCTTTGGTCTGTGTCGCGCACTGCGCTATCACGACGCATTCCCATGATCGGCCGCAAGCTCCCCCATGTCGTCTTCAAGACCCGCGTGCGCGACGAGTCCGTCGGCGGCGACAACCCTTATCGATGGCAGGATGTGACCACCGAGGATGTCTTCGCCGGCAAACGCGTCGCCGTCTTCAGCTTGCCGGGCGCCTTTACGCCCGTGTGTTCGAGCGAACAGTGTCCTGCTTACGAGCGGAAGTACGATGAGCTGCGCGGCCTGGGACTCGACGAGGTCTACTGCATCAGCGTCAACGACGCCTTCGTCATGTTCCAGTGGGGACGCCATCTCAACATCCGCAAGGTGCGCTTGCTGCCCGACGGCTCGGGTCATTTCACCCGCCGCATGGGCATGCTGGTGAATCGCGAAGAGCTGGGCTTCGGCTATCGCAGCTGGCGCTACTCGATGGTCGTCAACGATCAGGTGATCGAGCACCTCTTCGAAGAACCCGGCATCGACGCGGCCAGCAAGGACGACGATCCCTACGGCGTGAGCTCGCCGGAACACATGATCTCCGTGCTCTCGCGCTGAACTCTCTTCCGGAGGTTTTCATGAGCGTCAACGCATCGACGTTGCTCGTCGACATTCTGCATCGTTGGGGCGTCGACACGATCTTCGGACTGCCCGGCGATGGCATTAACGGCGTAATGGAGGCGATCCGGCAGCATCCGAAGACCCTCCGATTCGTGCAGGTGCGCCATGAAGAATCGGCAGCGTTCATGGCGTGTGCGTACGCCAAGCTGACCGGCAAGCTCGGCTGCTGCCTCGCAACCAGCGGACCCGGTGGGATTCATCTGCTGAATGGTCTTTACGATGCAAAGGCAGATCGAGCACCCGTACTCGCGCTGACGGGCATGCCCTATCACGACCTGATCGACACATTTACACAGCAGGACGTCGATCATTGCAAAGTGTTCAGCGATGTCGCCGTCTACTCTGCTCGCGTCATGAGCGCAGCACACATCGAGAACGTCGCCAATCTTGCCTGTCGACTGGCACTCGCGCGGCGCGGGGTCGCACATCTGGCACTGCCGACGGACGTACAGGAGCAGACAGTCGAGGACTCGCCGCGCTCCATGCGCAACGTCGAAGGTCATGGCTCGCACGCCATGGGCGAGGCCCGCCGCATTCCGTCGAGCGATGCGATCGAGCGGGCCGCGCGCCTGCTGAATGACGCCAAACGCGTGACGATCCTTGCAGGCGCGGGCGCGCTTCACGCAACCGAACCACTCCTCAAGGTCGCGGATCGCCTGGGCGCGCCGATCGTCAAGGCTTTGCTGGGCAAGGCCGTCATCGACGATCGCAATGAGCTCTCGGCCGGCGGCATCGGACTACTGGGGACCCGACCCTCGCAGGAGGCCATGGATACCTGCGATGCATTGCTCATCGTGGGCTCCACCTTTCCTTATATCGAGTACTACCCCCAACCTGGTCAGGCGCGCACGATCCAGATCGATATCGATCCAGCGAACATCGGACTGCGTGCCCCTGCGGAAGTGGCTGTCGTCGGCGATGCAAGCGCAGCACTCGAGCTTCTCGAAGGCAAGCTTGCGCGCAAAGCGGACCGGTCTTTTCTCACCCGCATTCAGCAACGCGCGCGCGAGTGGCGCGAGCTCATGCAGCAAGTCGACGAGGCCGGCGAGTTTCCGCTGAAGCCTGGCCGTGTCGCGAGAGAGTTCGGACGTCGACTGCCGTCGAATGCGATCGTCGCCTGGGACTCCGGTCACAACACTGGACTCTGCGCCCGCTATGTCGAGGCACAGGAAGGCCAGGTGTTCTTCGGCTCGGGAATGATGGCGTCAATGGCTTGCGCGATCCCCTATGCGATTGCTGCTGCCATTGCGCAGCCCGACCGGCCGGTGTTCGCGTTCGTCGGCGATGGTGGCCTCAGCATGCAACTCGGAGAGCTTGTGACCATCGCGCGCTATCGGCTGCCCATCAAGATCATCGTGGTGAAGAACAACACGCTGGGCCAGATCAAATGGGAACAGATGATGTTCCTGGGCTATCCCGAGTATGAATGCGCGCTCGAGCCCATCGATTTCGCGAAGGTCGCAGAGGCGATGGGCATCCGTGCGTTCCGTGTCGAATCGGCCGAACAGTGCTCCGAGGTATTCGACGCAGCCATGTCGGGACGCGCCGCGGCCCTGATCGAAGCGCCCATCGATCCGAACGAGCCATTGCTGCCGCCCAAGCACTTCCCGAAGTACGTGGCCAACCTGCGCAAGGCGCTGGACGAGGACACGCCAGGCCATGAGGAGATCGAACAGGCACTCGGCAAGGAACCTGCCCGGACCCTATGGCAGGGTATGCAGCACTGAGCCTGGCAATTGAAGCTTGCTGGGATGAGGCCGAAGCCGGCGCTTCGGCCTCACGGACAACTCAATGTCGTGCAACGCGGCCAGACGACTTGGACTTCGATTTGGCGCGGCTTGCGACATGTGCCCGCGCCTTGGTCGAACGGCGCGCAGGTGAGGCTGACTTTTTCTTCGGTGCAGCGGGCGCAGGTTCCTGCCCGGACAAGCCCATGGCGGTCATCAGCTGCTGCTTACGTTCGTACAGGCGGGCACCCATTTCTTTCAGGTCCAGCTCGGTCTTGCGCAGCGCGGGAAACATCTCGGTTTCTTCTTCCTTCACATGGTGCTTGACGTACTCGCTCAGCACTTTGACGGTCGCGTTGTACTGCTCGTTCTGCTCGGTCATGTCCTCGATCTTGGCGATGAGCTCCTTGGCAGAGCCGTGCTCGACTTCCGCCTCGTAGACCATCTCCTCTTCCTCATCCTCGGAGGAGAATGCCTCCTTCGCCGCGGGATAGAGAATCTCCTCTTCGATCTGGGCATGAACCGTCAGCAGCTGACATACGCGCTGCGCGATCGGAATTCCTTCACCGTCTTCGGTGTCCTCGAACTGCTCGAAGAGCTGCTCGACTTCGCGATGATCCTGTTTGAGCAGGACAATCGCATCCAGTGTCTTGTCCCCATTACGACTCGGCGTGGCTCTGGCCATGGCTGGCTCCTTTGGCTTGCGTTTCGGCGATGCCCGGGTGCAATGCATGCTGTGTGTCGGCGGTTCCCGTCGCCGCCTGCGCACACACTTATTTCATCGAGCGTTCAGCGCCCGTTCCCATTGACAGATCCACGTGCCGCAGGCCGCTGAGCCATCGAGTAAGCGGCCTCTTCCTCGAGCCTGGCGAGCGCAGTTCTCACCGCATCCACCACATGGGTGCAGTTGTAAGGTTTCTGTAGCCACCCGAGCGGCCGTGCCTCCTCCGCACGCTGACGCGTACCTGGGTCTGAATGCGCACTGGAGAACACGCAGCGGATGCCCTGGTCGCGGAAAATGCGCAGCGCGGCATCGACGCCATCCATCGGTCCGGAAAGTCGGATGTCCATCAGGATGAGATCCGGGTGATCGCGTCGGGCCAGTTCGATTGCCTGCTCCGCCGTAGCCGCAACTCCGGAGCAGACGAGTCCCGCCTCTTCCAACGCCTGCTGGCAATCGAGAGCGACGAAGTACTGATCTTCGACAACCTGAATTCGATAGTTCTGATCCATCACCACTCACGGCCCCGGAAGGTGCCAATGCTCCTGTCACAGCGAACCACTAGCGAAGAAGGCATCGCTGCAAAATTTGATAGTGACTTGCGTCCGCAGAATCAGACGCCTTCGCATTACCGTCGCAGATGCCTTGTGCGCTCGATGCATCATTGGCGCGCGACTTACGCGAATGCTGAGCGCCGCTCAGATGTTCGTCGGATTTTTTCCAGACACCTGACCCGCGATCATCCACGCTCGTCCTCAGCGAATACTTCCACCGTCGCCGCCCTACGCCCGCTTCTGCTGCTCGGCGACGAGCTCTCGATACCTGCGCATTCGTAATGCGATGGCAACTCATGCAGTTCCGCTCGATGTCTGTCGGACTTCGTAGCATTGCACTGGCGTGGAGTCGACGATTCACTCAGCGAGTTCATTTCATGTTCGCGGCGCTCAGCGCTCCCGAAAGAACAACGTTCCGGAACAACGTTCCGGAACAAACGACAGACGCGAAAGCTTGCAGCAACGATTCCATTGGCGGTGGATTTGACGGCACGTTCTATGCTCAACGAAGCACTTCGTCCTCTGGCCTTGATCACCGGCGCATCGGGCGGCGTCGGCTTCGAGCTCGCGCGAAGATTTATTGCCGAGGGCTACGACGTAGCACTCGTTGCCGATGATCGCGATCGCCTGACGCAGGCCGCTCAGTTGCTCGGCACCGAAGACGAGAACGTCGAGCTGGAAATCATCGCCGCGGATCTGTCTCAACCCGAAGGCGTAGCGCTGGTGCACAGGGCAGTACGAGCCATGGCAAGGCCTGTCGATGTGCTCGCCGCAAATGCAGGGCTCGCAGTGACTGGCCGGTTTGCCACGCAGACCGATCTGGATGCCGAGATTGCGCTCATCCATCTCAACGTCACTTCGCAGGTTCATCTCATCAAGCTCATCGCCTTCGAGATGGTTGAGCGTGGACGCGGCGACATTCTCATTACTTCGTCACCGGCAGGCCGCATGCCCGGTCCTTTCATGGCCGTGTACGCAGCGAGTCAGGCGTTCCTGCATTCCTTTGGCGAGGCCATTCGTCAGGAACTGCAGGAGACAGGCGTCAACGTCGCGATGCTCCTTCTCACTCAGGCAGAAGCCGAAGTACCACCGGACGGAACAAAGGCTGCTGCCGAGGTGGCCAACGCCGCGATCGCTGCGTTGAGGTCCGGTTCCGCCCGCGCGGCTGCCGCGCTCTCAGGATTCGGCGGCACTGACATACCGGTCGATCCGCCGGCACACCGACACCGGAACGCGTGAGCATGACAAGCTCACGCGCGGCCCTGCTGATCCTGGATCTGATCTCCGACTATCAGTACCCGGATGCTGAGACGATCATTCCGGCAGCGCGACGTCTTGCAAAGCAGATAGCTGCACTCAAAACCCGCGCGGTGCGAGCTGGCGTTCCGGTGATCTACGTCAACGACACCCGCGGCCATTGGGAAAGCGATCAGGCGCGATTCGTAGAGCGCTGTCTCGAAGCGTCCGACGACGCGGCTTGGATCGTGCGTACTTTGATGCCGGAACAGAACGACTACTTTCTGTTCAAGCCTCGGCACTCTGCGTTCTACGCCACCTCGCTCAGCGAGCTGCTCCAGCAACTCGGATTGTCGTCGCTGATCGTGACGGGTCTCACCGCGCATCAATGTGTGCTCTTCACGGCAATGGATGCGCACGTGCGTCGGTACGAGCTCACGATCCCTTCGGATTGCGTGGCGTCCAGTACGCCCGCCGAGACTCGGCATGCTTTGTTCATCCTGGAACGTTCAGCCGGCGCGCGTGTAATCCCAGCGCGCAGCATTCGCTTCGCGCGTCAGCGTCACAGGGCAAAGAAACCGGATTGAGGGAGATGGGCGGCGGCCGTCGCCACGTTCATCAAGAACGGGACAACGGCCGCCAGTCCGGGACAGACTCGATAGCCGCTTGCTCGTGGGATTGCAGAGGGAGGAAGCGGCCACCCGCGGTCAGACTAGCAAAGCCCTGACATTACCGACAATTCCCGGTTGGTCGGCTTGCGTGTTCGAAAGTCTCGGGTGCGGGATGAACCGTCGCCGATCAATCCAGCGGATTGCGCAACACGATCGTTTCGGTGCGATCAGGCCCCGTGGAAATGATGGCGATGGGTGCGCCGACCAATTGTTCGAGCCGCTTCAGATAGGTTTGCGCGTTCTTCGGCAATGCGTCGAAGCTCTTCACGCCGAATGTGCTTTCCTTCCAGCCAGGATGCTCTTCGTAGATGGGCTCACAGATCGCAAGTGCCTCGGCACCGACGGGCAGAATATCGCGCCGCTCGCCCCTCACCTTGTAGCCGACCGCCACTCGCACGGTATCGAGTCCGTCGAGAACGTCGAGCTTGGTGATGCACAGACCGGAGACACCGTTCAGCTCCACGACGCGGCGCAGACCTGCAGCATCGAACCAGCCGCAACGGCGCGGCCGGCCCGTCACCGAACCGTATTCGTTGCCTTTCACGCGCAGATGCTCGCCCACCTCATCGTCGAGCTCGGTCGGGAAGGGTCCGCTGCCAACGCGCGTCGCATAGGCCTTGGCCACACCGAGCACGTAGTGCAACTGCTGCGGTCCTACTCCGACGCCCGCCGACGCCTGACCCGCAACGCAGTTGCTCGAGGTCACGAAGGGATAGGTTCCATGATCGATATCGAGCAAAGCGGCCTGCGCACCTTCGAACAGCAGCTGCTTGCCTTCCTTGATCATGGCATTCACTTCCGCCGATACGTCCGCGACCATCGGGCGCAGCCGGTCGGCGAGTTGCAGCGCTTCATCGAGCGTCTGCTGAAAATCGATCGTCTGAGCCTTGAAATAATGACGCAGGACGAAGTTGTGATAGTCCAGCACTTCGCCGAGTTTCGATGCGAAGCGCTCGCGCGCGTACAGGTCCTGAACGCGGATGGCGCGCCGGGCGACCTTGTCCTCATAGGCGGGACCGATACCGCGACCGGTAGTACCGATTTTGGCGGCACCCGCGGCCGTTTCGCGCGCCTGATCGAGCGCAATGTGATACGGCAGGATCAACGGACACGCTTCGGAGATACGCAACCGCTTCGGCACCTCGATGCCGGCACGCTCCAATTCACCCATCTCTTCGAACAGTGCCTTGGGCGAGAGCACCACGCCGTTGCCGATGAAGCACGTAACGTGGTCGTGCAGGATCCCGGACGGGATCAGCCGCAGGATGGTCTTGCGACCATTGATCACGAGCGTGTGCCCGGCGTTGTGGCCGCCCTGAAAACGGACGACACCCGAGACGCGATCGGTCAGCAGATCGACGATCTTGCCCTTGCCCTCGTCTCCCCACTGGGCACCGATCACGACCACATTCTTGCTCATAGCCTAATGCTCGTTCGAACGCGGATTCATCCGCGGGAAAATTCCAGACGATCGACCACTCGGGTCAGGAGCGAACTGCGTACAACAGGATCAAACCGGCCACCATGCTGACGAGACCCCACACGCGCAACTGCTGATCGGTGAAATTGACCATCGTCAGCAGGAAGCGCTTCATCGCTTGCGGGTTCACGAACGGCAGAATGCCTTCCAGCACCAGATACAGCGCCAAGGCCGCCAGCAGATCGGTCCAATTCATGAAACGTTGCTGGTCAGCGCTTGCCCGAACGGTTCAGGTACTTGAAGAACTCGCTGTCCGGCGAAATGACCAGCACATCGCTGTCGGTGCCGACGGACTTCAGGTAAGCCTGCATGCTTCGATAGAAGGAATAGAAGTCCGCGTTGCGACCATACGCCTTCGCATAGATGTCAGCTGAGCGGGCATCGCCTTCGCCGCGAATGCCTTCGGCTTCGCGATAGGCTTCGGCCAGAATTTCCGTACGCTGACGCTCCGCTTCGGCTCGCAGCTTCTCGGCATTCTCATCGCCCTCTGCGCGCAGGCGCTTGGCCTGACGATCGAAGTCCTGACGCATGCGGTTGAACACCGACTCGCTGACCTCTTCCGGCAGATCGATCTTCTTCACGCGCACGTCGACGAGCTGAATACCCAGTCCGCGCGAGCTCGCCTCGGCAACTTTCAGAATCTCGCCGGTGAACTCGGCGCGTTCGGCTGCCACGACCTGCTGAATGGTGCGCCGGGCAATCACGCCCTTGATGCCGTCCTTGACGATAGCGGCGAGACGACCTTCTGCAATCCGCGGATCGCCACCGGCAGTCGCCTGATAGAAGGTCGAGACGTCCGCAATGCGCCATTTGATATAGAAGTCGATGCGCAGGATCTTGCCTTCGCTGGTCAGGAACTGCTCAGGCGGCACGTTGCCTGTGAGCACACGCCGATCGAACTTCTGAACATTGTTCACCAGCGGCACCATGAAATGCAGACCCGGCGTGTAATCCGCGCGAACGATCTCGCCGAAGCGGAACTTCATCGCCAATTCCGTCTCACGCACCGTGAAGGCCGACATCGCAATGACGAACAGGATCGCGGCCAGTGCGATCAATCCAATGAATGCGCGATTGGCCATCAGCGTGATCCTCGCGAGCGGCGGTCGGCGGGCGCCGGGGAGTTGGTCGACGTCGGTCGTTCCATAGAACTGGTCACATCGGAAGTCTCTACACGGGGGCGACGCTGCTCGAGCAGCTTGTCGATGGGCAGATACACCAGGTTTCCATTGCCCTTGGCATCGAGCACGACTTTCTTGCTCGAACCGAGCACGGCTTCCAGCGTTTCGATGTACAGGCGCTCGCGCGTGACGGCGGGCGCCTGTTCATATTCTCCGAGCAGCTGAGTGAAGCGCTGGGTCTCACCTTCCGCTTCCGCGATCTTGCGGGCGCGATAGGCTTGCGCTTCCTGGACCTGTCGGACCGCAGCGCCGCGGGCGCGCGGAATGATGTCGTTCGCGTAGGCCTGCGCTTCCAGCGAGAAACGATCGCGGTCTTCACGCGCGCGAATGGCATCGGCCTGCGCGCTTGCGACTTCACTCGGAACTCTCACGTCCTGCAGGTTCACGGAAGTGACTTCGATACCGGTCTTGTACGCATCGATGGTGCGCTGGATCAGCTCCTTGGTACGCACGACGATGTCCAGACGACCTGATTCGAGCACGTAATCGAGCTTGCTGCGGCCGATGATCTCGCGGATCGCGCTTTCGCTCACCTCGCGCAGCGTGGCGTCGGGTGCCTCGACGTTGAATGCATAGTCGAGCGGAACGGCACGGCGATACTGAACTTCGAGATTGATGTCGACGAGATTCTCGTCGGCCGTGAGCATGCGCGTCGTTTCGTTGAAGCTCTCGATGCTCTGAATGTTGATCAACTGACGCGATTCGATCGGCCACGGCATGTGCCAGCGCAGACCAGGCATGGTGGTGGCGACATGCTTGCCGAAGCGCAGGACGATGCCACGCTCGGCGGCGTCGACCTGATACAGGCCGGTGAACGCCCAGATGGCAATGAGCACCAGCGCAATCGTGCCGATGCTGAAACCGCGCCCGCTGCCCGAGGACGAGCCTGAGCTACGTGTGGAGCCGCCGGATCCGCCAAAGAGCGACGACAAGCGTCGCTGCAGATTGCGTACTACTTCATCGAGATCGGGCGGGCCCTGTTCCGGCTTGTTTCCGCCGCCCCAAGGGTTATTGCGTTTGCCGCCGGAATTACCGCCGGAATCGTTCCAGGCCATAGTGATCGAACTCTCGCAGGGAGAAAAAATCAGCCGTACCAGCCGGTCGGGAGGCGCGATTGTAGGAATGGCTCGCCGGTGGCACAAGGTTGGGTCGATTCGTCCAGCAGAAGTTCCAGCCCTTCGGTGCGACACAGATCCTCGAATGCCTGCCTCGGCATCGAGATCTCCAGATCCGTTTCTCCGTCCGGCAGGGTGCGCTCGGCCAGTACCGCGCCCGCTGCAAAGAAGCGAGCCCGCGCTCTTCCTTGGGATGGCGGTAACACAATGTGTCGATGTACCAGGTCCGGGCCCAGGAAATCCGCTATCGCCTGGATCAGCAGATCGATGCCTGCCCCGGTATGCGCGGACACCCAGACGCGACGTACTCGTCCTTCTTCCGATGTCTCAATGCGAGGTACCTCGCCGAGCAAATCCGCTTTGTTATAGACCTCGATTTGCGGGAGTGACCCCGCCCCCACTTCATCGAGCACGCGATTGACCTGCTCGATGCGCTCACCTCGCTCCGCGTCGGCGGCATCGACGATATGCAGCAGCAGCGCCGACTCGCGCGCTTCCTGCAATGTCGAACGAAAGGCTGCGACCAGCTCGTGCGGCAGATCGCGCACGAAACCGACCGTGTCCGCGAGCAACGCGTAGCGAGCATCGGGCAGATCGAGTCGTCGCACCGTCGGATCGAGTGTCGCGAACAGTTGATTGGCCGCGTACGCACCTGCCCCGGTCATGCGATTGAAAAGAGTGGACTTGCCTGCGTTGGTGTAGCCGACCAATGCGACGGTCGGAATCTCCGCCCGCTTGCGTTCGCGTCGCGTGGTTTCCCGCTGCGTGAGCACCTTCTCGAGACGCGCATTGAGCGTCTTGATCCGATTGCCGAGCAGACGGCGGTCCGTTTCCAGCTGAGTCTCACCCGGGCCACGCAGACCGATACCGCCCTTCTGACGTTCAAGATGCGTCCAACCGCGTACGAGTCGGGTCGACAGATGACGCAGCTGAGCGAGCTCCACCTGGAGCTGTCCTTCGAAGCTGCGGGCACGCTGCGCGAATATGTCCAGGATGAGCCCGGTGCGATCGATGACGCGACATTGCAGCAGCGCTTCGAGATTGCGCTCCTGGCTCGGCGACAGGGAATGATCGAAAACGACGAGGTCCGCTGCGAGCGACTTCACCGCCGCATGAATCTCCTCGGCCTTGCCACTGCCGACGAAGAGCCTCGGATCGGGAGCGCGACGCGTACCGGTGATGAGACCCAATACTTCCGCACCGGCGGATTGGGCCAGCGATTCGAGCTCGTTCAGCTCGTCCTGACTGGGTGCGTGACCCAAACCGATGCGTACCAGCAGCGCACGTTCGCCACTGCGTGGACGTTCAAACAACAGCCGTCTCCTTGCGCACTGTTGTTCGTCTTATGCAACGCGTAAATGAGTTCAACAACGGGAAGGTACTTTCAGTAACTCGACGACCGCGGATCACTCCGCAGGCGCCGCAGACTCTCCGCCCTCTTCGTCGCCCGTCGGCACACGAATGCTTCGTGCCGGTACGACGGTCGAGATGGCGTGCTTGTAAACCATCTGGCTCACGCTGTTCTTGAGCAGGACAACAAACTGATCGAACGAATCGATCTGGCCCTGCAACTTGATCCCATTCACCAGATAGATGGAGACTGGAACGCGCTCCTTGCGCAGTGTGTTCAGGAACGGATCCTGTAATGATTGCCCTCTGGCCATCATTTATCTCCTTGTTATTGCACCGAATTCTTGTGTATTGCACGCTCCGGCAGGGACTCTTCCTTGCCGCCGGAGGAAAGCTCTCGAGCACTTCCTAAAGGCTCGTTGCAGCGCCGCAGTCTAGCATAGCGATTCAATGTCCTGACCGCGTTTCGTTTAATACGGAGCCGTCAGCATTGCTCGTTGCACAACCGCGCAAGCTCTCGCTGGATTAGGGCACCGGCACTCGATTCAAGGGCATCAATCCAACGAATCTTCTCTTCTGCTCGAAGCCATACGAGTTGTCGTCGTGCGAGATGACGCGTCGCCAGGATGGCGTTCCTCTGTGCCTCCTCCAGCGACACCGCCCCTTCGAGGTGTTCCCAGAGTTGCCGATAGCCCACGGAGCGAATCGAAGGCAGATCAGCGTGCAGATCATCGCGCCGATGGAGCCTTGCCACCTCGTCGAGCAGCCCCGCCTGCATCATTGCATCAAAACGACGCGCGATGCCTTCGTAGAGACGCTCACGATCGCCCGGCACCCATGCAAAGGTATGGAACCGCAATGACGCATCCGGAATCGTCGTCGCGGCCTGAAGTTCCGTCAGCGTCTTGCCGGAGATACGAAATACTTCGAGCGCGCGCTGAATGCGCTGACTGTCATTGGGCTGTATTCGGGCGGCAGCCACCGGATCGATCGTGCTGAGTTCGCGATGCAATGCTGGCCAGCCTTCCTGCGCTGCTTGCGCATCTATGGCACCTCGTATCGCAAGATCCGCTTCCGGCAACTCCGCCAGCCCGCGCCGCAATGCACGGAAATAAAGCATCGTGCCGCCCACCAGCAACGGCAGCTTGCCGCGCGAGTAGATCTGATCGATCGCCGCGCGCGCATCGCGAATGAACTGACCGGCCGAATACGCCTGGGCAGGATCGAGAATGTCGACGAGATGATGTGGATGCCTGTGCAGAATTTCGGCCGACGGCTTGCCGGTGCCGATATCCATTCCGCGATACACCATCGCCGAATCGACACTCACGATTTCGAGCGGCAGTGCACTTGCGAGCTCGAGCGCCAGATCGGTCTTGCCCGCACCGGTCGGCCCCATCAGAAGAATGACGGACCGGCTTGGCGTGGATTCAGAATCGCTCATCGTCCGCGCAGGAACATTCGATCGAGATCGCCCATGCTCACGTAGGTCCACGTCGGGCGACCGTGATTGCATTGATCGCTGCGTACCGTGCGCTCCATCTCCCTGAGCAAGGCGTTCATCTCAAGGATCGAAAGATTGCGGTTGGCGCGCACTGCGCCATGACATGCAATTGTGCCCAACACTTCGTTGACCGCCTCCTCGACTCCGCGACTCGTGCCGTTCGCAACCACGTCGGCACCGATGCGTGCGACGAGCTCGTCGATGCCGGACGCTTTCAGAAATGCGGGCAGCGCGCGAACGAGAACGCCGCTCGGACCCGAGCGTTCGAGATCGAGCCCGACCTGACGTAGCAGAGCCGCACTTTCTTCCAGCGCGTCGGCCTCCGCGGCAGACACATTCACATGCAGCGGTACGAGCAACGGCTGACTTGCCATGCTGCCTTCGGCCAGGGCTGCCTTCATCCGCTCGTACGTCGTGCGCTCGTGAGCAGCATGCATGTCGACGAGGATGAGCCCATCGGGAGCCTGCGCGAGGATATACACGCCATGGAGCTGCGCGATCGCGAAACCCAACGGCGGTGTATCAGCCTGCGGCGTGGACTGCGGTTGCTCGACCGGTGAGCTATCGAACTGCGGCGTAAAGCTCGCGACCTGCGAGTCCGCCACTCGTAATCCCAGAGAGGATTGACTGTAGACAGAACGGTAGTGATTGCTTTCGTGCGGACCTCTCGCCGGCCACATCGTTGGATTCGGCGTCGGGCCGCCCGGCATGAACGTCTCGATGTTCGTCGGCGCGGCTGCAGAGACCTGGCTGCCGGCATAGGTTTCGCGCAAGGCGCGCTCGACGCTTCGAAACAGAAAATCATGCACGTGCCGGCCATCGCGGAAGCGAACTTCCAGTTTTGCGGGATGCGCGTTGACGTCCACCTGCGTCGGATCGATCTCCATGAAGAGCACGTACGCAGGATGTCGGCCACCGAACAGCACATCGCGAAAACCGACGCGAATTGCGCTGGCGATCAGGCGATCGCGCAGCGTGCGGCCATTCAGATAGAAATGCTGCAAGTCTGGCTGCGCGCGTGCGAACGTCGGCTGGCACAGCCAACCGGTGAGCCTGCAGCCGGCGGATTCGTGCTCGATGTACAGCGCATTCGCCATGAACTCATCGCCGACGATCTGAGCGACACGTCGCTCACGTTCGATCTGGTTCGAGCAGGCGGGAAAGTCCGCCAGCACCTTGCGAGACGACGACAGGGAGAACGTCGTGCCGAATTTCGACAGCGCGAGCCGCTCGATCATGCGCGTGATGTGCTGGGTCTCGGTGCGCTCGGCCTTCAGAAATTTGCGGCGGGCGGGGACATTGAAGAACAGATCCCGAACTTCGATCGTGGTGCCCGCGGGATGAGGCGCAGGTTCCACCTCGCTCAGCGTTCCGTTGTCGGACGCGACCGCAAAGGCGGTGGGACTTCCCTGTGTGCGCGATACCAGGCGCATGCGCGAGACGGACGCAATGCTGGGCAATGCCTCGCCACGAAAACCCAGCGTGGCGACGCGTTCAAGATCATCGATATTGCTGATCTTGCTCGTCGCATGACGCGACAGCGCAAGTGCCAGCTCGTCGCGCTCGATACCGCCGCCGTCGTCGCGCACTTTGATGAGCTTGACGCCGCCCTCTTCGATTTCGACGTCCACGCGCCGCGCACCGGCATCGAGACTGTTCTCGATCAGTTCCTTGATCACGGACGCCGGGCGCTCGATCACCTCACCGGCGGCGATCTGATGGATGAGCTGATCGGGGAGGACTCGAATCGGCATACGCGACCGCCAGCGGAAAGGCCGCGAGGATACCAGAGCGAATCGGGAAGTTCGGTCAGCGGGCCGTCTTCATTTCCGCAGGACCACCGCTTGCAGCGATGCGACCGTCGTCCCGCTGACGCAGCTGCGCGATGTAGCTGCCGGGCGGTGGATTCGTATAGAAATAGCTGCGCACGCCCGAGTGGATCGCATCGGCGAGACGCTGCTGATGCGATGCATTCTTCAGCCGCGCCTCTTCGGTCGGATTCGAGATGAATGCCGTCTCGACCAGCATCGAAGGAATGTCAGGCGACTTCAGCACGAGAAAGCCCGCCTGTTTCACACCGCGACGCGTCACGTTGCCGATGCGATAGAGCTCGTCCATCACCCGGTCCGCCGCCTCCAGACTGGCGCTCATGCTGGCACCCTGCGACAGATCGAGCAGCACCGAGGCGAGGACATCGCCCTTGCCTTCCAGCGACACACCGCCGATCAGGTCCGTCGCGTTCTCGCGTTCGGCCAGCCACCGCGCAGCTTCGTCCGACGCTCCGCGAGCAGAAAGCGTGTACACGGATGAGCCGACCACCGAGCGATCCGTGTAGGAATCCGCATGGATGGAAATGAACATGTCCGCCTGCTGATCGCGGGCACGCTTGATGCGCACGCGATGGGCCAGGTAGTAGTCGCCGTCGCGTGTGAGCACGGCGCGCATGCCAGGTTCGCGGTCGATGCGATCCTTGAGGCGCCGCGCGATCGCAAGCGTCACATCTTTCTCGCGCGTTCCGGACGCACCCAACGAGCCTGGGTCCTTGCCGCCATGCCCCGCATCGATGGCCACGATGATGTCGCGACCCGTATTCGGTGCAGCTTTCACCACCACCGGACGGCTGGGCGCCGGATCTGCAGGAGGCGTCGCAGGTGCACTCTTGGTGGGAGCCGGACTCGATCCGCCGCCCGGTAAGAGATCCAGCACGAGACGATGTCCACGCTCGCCTTCGGGACCGACCGCGAACGCGCGTGGATTCACCGCCGCGGTCAGATCGACGACGAGGCGCAGATCCGCACCTTGCATGCCTGCGCGCAATTGCTTCGCAAATCCGCGGCCCGCGGGCATCTGCAGATCCTGCTGGGCAAGCCGGGCCGAAGCGATGTCCACGACGACGCGATCGGGATTCTGGAGCGTGGTGAGCGTGTACTGAGTGCGATCCGTCAGATCGAAGACGATGCGAGTGGAATCAGGCCCTGCCCAGAGACGAACTTCTTTGACGAAGACCGATGGCGCGCTCCAGGCAATGCAGGCAGCGAGCAGCGTGCCGATCGACAGCACGTAGCGAAGCTTGGAAATGCCGGTCCAACCCATGCGTCGTAATGTACGCGCGGGGGTTGAGGATTTTCAAGCAAATTATGGAGATACAGATCTTACTTTCAGCTCTTCGGCAGGCCCTGCAGCACGGCTTGCCCTGCAGCCGTCCGAGCGTTGAGCTGGACGTGCCGCGCCTCGCCATCGGCCGAATACGCGAGATCCACGGTCACATCTGCAGCGGGTAGCGCGCCTTCACCACGATCCGGCCATTCGATCAGGAGGATGGCATCGTCCACGAGCAGCTCTCGCAACCCGAGCGGCTCCACCTCGGAGGCATCGACGAGCCGATAAAGATCCAGGTGGTAGAGACGCTTCGACGCGGTTTCGTAGGGTTCGATCAAGGTATAGGTCGGGCTGCGCGCGAAGCCCGACACGCCTGCGGCGTTCAGTATTCCGCTCACGAGCGTCGTCTTGCCCGCGCCTAGATCGCCCTGGAGATAAACCACGAGCGGCTCTGACAGCGCAGCGAGCAGCGACTGTCCAAGCGCTCGCCCGAACTCGCGCATGCGCTCAGCGCCTTCGATGTTCAACGAATCAGGATTCACAGACGCTGCATTGGATTGACGCACGTGGGCAGGTAGCTGAAGAGATCACTCGCCAGCAGACCTCGCTCGCCACGGCGCGCTGCCATGTCACCTGCCATGGCGTGCACCAGCACCCCGACTCGTGCCGCCTCTCCCAGGTCGGATGTTTGTGCGGCAATTCCCGCGATCACACCTGTGAGAACGTCACCCATGCCGGGCGATGCCATTCCCGGATTGCCCTGATCGCACACCGTCGGCAGATGATCGCGCTCCACCACCAGCGTGCCGGCGCCCTTGAGCACGACCGTACCGCCGTACCTCTCGACGATGCTCTGCGCGGTCCGCAGCCGATCGCTCTGCACCTCGGCATTGGAGATCCCGAGCAATCGACCCGCTTCACCTGGATGCGGCGTGAGGACGCGGCGTTCCGCATGACACGGCGACTGGGCAAGCAAGTTCAATCCGTCGGCGTCGATCACGGTAGGCCGGTCCGTTCGAAACGCCTCGGCCACCATGCTGCGCGCCCAGTCGTCCTGCCCCAGACCCGGACCGACCGCAATTACATCTGCGCGCTGAATGAGCGGCTGCAGTTCCTCGCCCCGCACCACGCCGCGACAAATCAGCTCGGGACGTTGGGCCACGATGGCGGCGACATTCTCAGGACGCGTCGCGACCGTCACCAGCCCCGCACCGACACGCAGCGCCGCCTCGCCCGACAGACGCGCGGCACCCGCCATGCCGATTCCACCGGCGATGATCAACACATGACCTTGCTGACCTTTATGCGCAGTGCGTCGACGCCGCGGCAGCAATCGCGCGAGAGCATCCTCACCGATGCGCAGCGCGGAGGCCGGTACGTGACCAAGCGCTTCGGGAGGCAAATCCAGCGAATCGAACATCACGATGCCGACATAGTTCGGACCCTCGCCCAGATAGAACCCGAGCTTGAGGCCGATGAAACTCAACGTCCGCTCGGCACGAACGCAGGCGCCGTGAATCCGCCCCGTATCGGCGTTGAGTCCGCTGGGAATGTCGATCGCGAAGATGGGTGCCTTGCATTCGTTGATGCGCGCGATGCGAGCAATCAATTCTTCGTCGAGATCACGCGAAAGCCCGGTGCCGAAAATGGCGTCCACGACGACCTCGGCGTGATCGAGACAGTCCTGCGACCAGCTCTGTGTGGTTCCGCCGGATGCCTGGTAGTCCTGCCACGCACGCAGCGCATCGCCCCGCAAGGTGTCGGGCGGCGCAAAGGCAACCACACTGACATCGAGATGCTGCGCACGCGCGAGTCGCGCCAGCACGTATCCATCGCCCCCGTTGTTTCCAGGCCCGCACAAGACGACGATCTTCTGCGCGGAAGGCCAGCAGCTGCGCAGCACGCGCAATGCCGTCTCGCCAGCATTCGTCATCAATGTGTAGCCCGCAATTCCAAGCTCGTCGATGGCATATCGATCGAGTGCACGAACTTGCGCGGCGGTGTGAATGGCAAGCGGAAGACTGACCATGACCCCAGTATACTTGCCGCGACCTTCCCTTCTGCAATGTCACACTCCGCCCACGATATTCCGCTCGATGCACTACCGGAACAGATCCGGCAGTGGGGCTATGAGCTCGGCTTTCAGCAGATAGGCATTGCGTCGGTAGAACTCGCGGACGACGAACGTTTCCTGCAGCGCTGGCTCGAGCTCGAGCGTCACGGCGAAATGGACTACATGTCGCGGCACGGAATGCGTCGTGCCCGCCCAAGCGAGCTCGTCCCTGGAACGATTCGCGTGATTTCCGCGCGCATGGATTACCTGCCTGCGCAGGCCGCACCCGCCGAGGATGTGCTGGATGACCCCGAGCTTGGCTTTATCTCCCGCTATGCGCTGGGTCGCGATTACCACAAGGTGCTGCGCCGACGTCTTGCGCGATTGGCGGAGAAAATCTCACAGCACTGCAGGACCACGCCCTACCGCGCGTTCGTCGACAGCGCACCGATTCTCGAAAAAGCGTTCGCGCGCAATGCCGGTCTGGGGTGGATCGGTAAACACACCAATCTGATCAATCGCAGCGCAGGCTCATGGTTTTTCCTCGGCGAGATCCTGACCGATCTACCGCTGACCGTCGATGCACCCGCGACCGCTCACTGCGGCACTTGCCGGGCCTGCATCGATATCTGCCCGACTCAGGCGATCGTCGCTCCGTACGAGCTCGACGCACGGCGCTGCATCTCTTATCTCACCATCGAGTTGCGCGGCTCGATCCCGGTCGAATTTCGCAAGGCGATGGGCAATCGCATTTACGGCTGCGATGACTGCCAGCTCGTCTGCCCATGGAACAAGTTCGCGAAAATGGCGGTGGAGCCCGACTTCGCGGTCCGCCATCAGCTCGATGCGCCGCATCTCATCGATCTGTTCGCCTGGACCGAGGAAGAATTTCTGATGCGTACCGAAGGCAGCGCCATCCGACGCATCGGATATGAATGCTGGCTCAGAAATATCGCGGTTGCGCTCGGTAATGCACCGAGTTCGCGACCGGTGATCGACGCGCTGAACGCACGGCGGGACCATGCGTCAGAGATCGTCCGCGAGCACGTTCAATGGGCATTGCAGCAGCACATGCTGCTCGCCGATTAGGCGGGACGCGTTGCCAGCACGTTGTCGATGAGACGCGCGCGGCCGATTCGCGCGGCCGTCAAGACCACCAGATTCCTGTGATTCCCGGGCGCCTCGAGAGATTCAGCGTCACGCACGGAAAAGTAATCCGGGCGAAAGCCTGATTGCTGCAACGCTTCGAATCCGCGTTTCTCGATCGCTTCAAAATCGACCGAGCCCGATTCGATTGCGGCACGAGCTTTCGCGAGCTCCTGAAAGATGCGCGGCGCCGCTCGCCGATCCTCTGCCGATAGATATCGATTGCGCGAGCTCATCGCGAGCCCGTCCGCCTCACGCCGGGTCGGTACGCCTACGATCTGCATCGGCATCGAAAGATCGGTTGCAGCGCGCTTGATGATCAGCAGCTGCTGATAGTCCTTCTCGCCAAAGAGCGCGACATCGGGCTGCACCAGGTTGAGAAGCTTGGTCACGATCGTAGCGACGCCCGTGAAATGACCGGGACGGAATGCGCCACAGAGAATGCTGTCGATCTCGGGCACAACGACCCGAGCCGTCGTGACCTGTCCGCGCGGATACATCTCCTCCACCGTGGGGGTGAACAACAGATCCGCATTGAGCGATTCCAGAAGCCGACGATCCTCTTCTGGCGTGCGCGGGTACGCGGCGAAGTCTTCGTTGGGGCCGAACTGC
The DNA here is from genome assembly GCA_023423935.1 of Pseudomonadota bacterium. GTDB lineage: Bacteria > Pseudomonadota > Gammaproteobacteria > Steroidobacterales > Steroidobacteraceae > Steroidobacter. The sequence continues at coordinate 50,975 of JAFAEQ010000077.1, forward strand.
AGCGGATTGACGAACACGCTCACGACGATGCGATCGGTGAGCTCGCCCGCGCGGCGCACGAGATCGCCATGACCTGCATGCAGATTGCCCATCGTAGGCACGAAGCCCACGCGCAGACCTTCGCCGCGCCATTGCGCCACGATCTTGCGCAGCTCATCGGATCTTACGATCGTTTGCATGCGGACCTCAGAAGCAGTGTTCTGGGCCTGGATAGGTCTTCGCTTTCACCGCTTCGGTGTACGCCTTGATGGCTTCGAGGGGGCTGCCGCGACCTTCCATGAAGTTCTTCGAAAACTTCGGTTTGCGTCCTGCGGTGATGTCGAGCACATCGTAGAGCACGAGAATCTGGCCATCGGTGTCGGGACCTGCGCCGATGCCGATGACGGGAACGTGCAACGCATTGGTGATCTCCGCGCCGAGCGTTGCCGGAATACATTCGAGCAGCACGATGTCTGCACCCGCACCTTCGAGTGCAATGGCGTCGCGCATCATCTGTTCGGCGGCTGCTTGCTCGCGACCTTGTACGCGAAACCCGCCCGCCTTGTGAACCGACTGCGGCTTCAAGCCGAGATGTGCGCATACCGCAATATCGTGAGCTGCGAGAAACTCGACGATCTCGACCTGACCTGCGCCGCCTTCGAGCTTCACCATCTTGGCGCCACCGTCCTGCATGAGCCGGACAGCGTTCTCGAGCGCCTGCTCTTTGGACGAGTACGTCATGAAGGGCATGTCTGCCATGAGGAACGGTCGATAGAGGCCTTTGGCCACCGCGCGACAGTGATAGATCACATCGTTCAGCGTGACGGGCACGGTGGTGTCGTGCCCCTGAATCACCATGCCGAGCGAATCGCCCACGAGCACGACATCGATGCCCGCATCGTCGACGAGCGTCGCGAAGCTCGCATCGTAGGCGGTCATGCACGCGATCTTCTCGCCCTCGGCCTTCATGCGCTCGAGAGTCGCGACGTTCACGGGTGGACGCGGCGCGTATCGCTCTTGCAGATGTTTATACATGGTCACTCATGAAGCTGCGTCGTACGTGAAAGCTCGTCGGACGGACCGCGACTACGACGGGCGGCAAGAATGAACGACGGGGGTGCAAACATCAACTTGCAGGCGCCATTTGCGGGCGCGCCGTGCGCATTGCAACTACGGTGTATACCGCTTCAATCGGCCGGGCTCGTCAACGGATTGTAGTAATGCCTGCCGCGGCGCGTGCGCCGGATCTGCTCGAAGAGCTGCTCGTAGTCGCGATCGTTGCCGACGAAATCGGCCTGCGCCGCATTGACGATGAGTAGCGGCGATCTGTCATAAGCATGAAAGAACCGAGCGTAGGCTTCCTGCAGACGTTCGAGGTAGTCACGATCGATCTGCTGCTCATAGCGAATGCCGCGCCGCGCGATACGCTCCATCAGCACGTCGATCGGCGCCTGGAGATAGACGACGAGATCCGGCACGGGCGTGTCGATCGCGAGTCGCGCGTAGATCTGGTCGTACAGCGAGTACTCCTCGTCATCCAGCGTCAGCCGGGCGAACAGCCGATCCTTGTCGAGCAGATAATCGGCGACGCGCACACGATCGAACAGATCATGCTGACGAATATCTTCCAGCTGTCGCGTGCGCTGAAACAGAAAGAACAATTGCGTCTGCAAGGCCGCGGAACGCGGATTGCGGTAGAACCGCTCGAGGAATGGATTCTCTTCGGCCTGTTCGAGAATCAGCTCGCTGCCGAAACTCTTCGCAAGACGCCGCGCCAGGCTTGTCTTGCCGACCCCAATCGGTCCTTCCACGACGATATAGCGGTAAGGCGCATGTGTGGACGTCTTATCGGACATGGGCAATGTGATCAGGAAATGGGAACGAGACCGGCATCGCCTACGCGCGCTGCAAGCTGTGCCACTGAACCGTGGCCTGGAATGTTCAACTCCGCGGCGATGTCCTGAAGAGGATACAGGACGAAGTTGCGCACGGGCACACCGGGATGCGGCACCGTGAGATCGGTCTCGTTGATTCGCTCCGTCCCGAACACCAGCAGATCCAGATCGATGCGTCGGGGTCCCCAGCGAACGACTGGCGCTTCTCGTCCGAGCGCTCGTTCCAGTTCTTTTAAATGAGTGAGAAGCTCGCGCGCCGAGAGCTGAGTGAGGAGCCCTGCCGCGGCATTGACGAACTCCGGTTGATCCTGAGGACCGAGAGGCGTTGAGCGATACAGACGCGAACGTGAGATCAAACGGGTATCGCGCAGCTGGGAGAGCGCATTGAACGCACCATTCACTTGCTGAACGGGGTCGTCGAGATTGCTGCCCAGAGCCACATAGGCCGGCACCCAGACGACAGTCATCAATTACTGCTCGGCGTGGAGCGTTTTCGACGCCGGCGACGTCGCTTGCGTGGTTCATCGGTGCGCGCCACGGCCGTGCCCGCGGGTCGCTGTTCGACCCTCGCGATGCGCTCCTCGGCGGGAACCGCTTGAATCTCCGTCCACCAATCCGCGAGCTCCTGATCCAGCTCACCGGACGCGGCGCGCAGCACCAGGAAATCGTAGGCGGCGCGGAATCGAGGATGATCCAGAACGCGCAAGGCACGCCGCCCCGAACGCACGGTGAAGCGGGGCTGCATGCTCAGCAGCTCCCGCATTGGCAAGGTGAAGCGCTTCGGTATGGCAATGCGCGACTGCTGACGCGTGCCGATCGACTCAGCTGCATAAGACATGTATTGAATGTCGTTTCCGCCGGCAGCACCTTGAGCAACGTTGTGCCGATAGGCTCGCAGGATGGCAGGCCACAGCAGGACCGCGAACAAGAAGGTCGGCGTGACCGACTTGTCCGCCTTGACGCGCTCGTCGGTTCCCGCGAGCCCCAACTGCACGAGCCGCGCACCCGGACCGTCCGGATCCTCGTTCAGGGCCTTGGCGACATCGGGGAAAAGATGCTCCAGCAGACCAAAATGCTTGAGCAGCTCGAAACTTCGCACCGCGCTGCCCGACAGGAACAGCTTGTTGATCTCATCGAACAGTCGAGCGGGCGGCACGCCATCGAGCATCCACGCGAGCTTGCTGATGGGAGCTGCGGTATCCGGATGCAGTTCGAACCCGAGCTTTGCCGCAAAACGGACGGCGCGCAGCATCCGCACCGGATCCTCGCGATAGCGCGTTTCTGGGTCGCCGATGAGCTTCAGTACGCGATTACGCGCATCCTCTACCCCGCCGACGTAGTCCCACACCGAGAAGTCCTCGATGTTGTAGTACAGCGCGTTGGCCGTGAAATCGCGGCGCCAGACATCCTCTTCGATAGTGCCGTAAAGGTTGTCGCGAAGAATTCGGCCGCGCGCATCGAGCACGCGATGCCCCGCCTCGTCGACGCTGTTGTCTTCGTCGATCGCCGTATGCTCTGCCCGGAACGTCGCGACCTCGATGATTTCGTAGCCGTAGCGCACATGCGCAAGGTGAAAACGCCGTCCGATGAGGCGACAATTGCGGAACAACTGCTTCACCTGATCCGGATGCGCGTTGGTCGCAACGTCGAAATCCTTCGGCTGCAACCCGAGCAGCAGGTCGCGAACTGCGCCGCCGACGAGAAACGCCTGATAGCCGGCATCTTTCAGCCGATACAGCACCTTCAATGCGTTGGGCGAGATATTGGCGCGGGAAATCGGATGATTCTCGCGAGAAACAACCAGCGGCTTGCTCGAATCGCCGTCGTTATTTTGAAAACTTTTGTCGTTCAATAGAGCACGCAGCTTGAGACAGTTGAAACGACGCTTATAATACAGCCTCCTTTCCGGCGTTCGACCCGGTCAGCGCTCCCATCGTCTAGAGGCCTAGGACGGGGCCCTCTCAAGGCCTAAACCGGGGTTCGAATCCCCGTGGGAGCGCCATCTTTCTTTCCGCGCTCGTTAGCGTCAGCGAATTCACCCTCGCGCATATTCTCTGGGAGCGCCTTCTCAGAATACGCAATGGCGCTATGCATAATGCGGCTCATATAAGTCTGGAGCCCTCATGAGCCCCGCGGATCGCCGCATCACAGAACTGATCGACAAATGGCTGGCGAGCGTCGATCTTCATCTGAAATACGTCGAGCTGAGCGATGCGGCCTACGCGCGGGCCCAGCAATGGCCCAAGCATGACCGTCCTACGCGTTGGGTCCTCGAGGTCGCGCGACAGAAGATCCTCGAGCTCAAGTCCCATTGCGAGACCCGTCAGAGCATGGGCGACGGCCGTTTTGCAGAATCACTGGAGTTGATGGCGTTTCTGGCCAATCTCGTTGGCATCCAGCATATCCAGCGCTTCATTCCGCTGGCCGAGGCCGGCCGTGAATCCACGTCCAGCATGAGTCAGACCGTGGAAGCGCCTGCCGTCGTCGCTCGGGCGCCCATTGCCCGGACCAAAGCCGAGGATGATTCAACGCGTGAAATGCCGCGCCCCGAGGTCGCCCGTCCAAGATCGGGCGGCGACGACACTACGCGGGAGATGCCAAGGATCAAGCCGCCTGCAACACAAAGGCCGGCTCCAGCCGTGAAGCCCGCGGCCGCGAAGCGGTCGGAAGCCTCATCGAAAGCCAGCCCTGCCCGGCCACCAGCCACCGCGGCAAAGTCGGAACCCGAAACCGGAAGACCGTTTTCTGCCGAGCTCAAAGCCAAGGTGATCGCGGATGCGGTTCGTCTGCTGAAATGGGGTAAGCCCTGGCACGAACTGGCAGAGCTGATCGGGCGGATTGCCGATCGACCTTCGGTGCCTGAGATCCGCAAGTTCCTACGTGCAAACAAGGCCGATATCGAGGCACGGGCAGCGAAGGCGGATTGATCCCACGCAAAAAAAAGGCCGGGAACCTTGCGATTACCCGGCCAATCAGGGGGATTCGAGCCTCGAAGCGTGGAGCACGATCTCACACACTTCGTACAGCAACCTCAGCACTGACCGTAGCGGCTGATTTAGTTCCCTTCATCGTGAGCGGGAACTCATCCGCGACGTCATTTTGCAGTGCCAAATGTACACAACCATTGTGTCCGGCGCAAGCCGACAATTCTTAAAAATTCCTTGTCGAATCACTTAACAAGCGAGAAGACCTTAATGGATTTGCGGATGCCAGATTCGGTTGGCACCGCAAAAGGGTGGCCTTCTCCACCTTGAATTCCCGCGGACGCTTCGCGAGATCTGATGCGCGATTAAGACCGCTTCATCTTCGTCTCGCGTGTTCTTCGATCCTTGAAACAGAGACGACGCTCGTAGAAAAATCGCCGCCCGTCTGAGCCGAGCCGGTGCCGCCATACCTCCAAAAATGCGGCCGGCGGCTCACCGACTCATCGTTCCCGTGAACTGCGAACCAACAACGCAGTCTCAGGTCAGGCTTTTTCCAAGGAATCGACGCTACGAAGCGACTCCAAAACTATGATCGAAATAAATCACCTCACCAAACAATACGGCGCGCTGCGAGCGGTCGATGACCTCTCCTTCCGCGTCGAGCCCGGTCAAGTGCTCGGCTTTCTCGGCCCCAATGGAGCCGGCAAGTCGACGACCATGAAAATGATCACCGGATTCCTGGCACCCACCGCAGGCAGCATCAGCGTCTGCGGCCACGACGTGGACAGGGAACCGATCGCCGCCAAAACCTGCATGGGGTATCTGCCGGAAGGCGCCCCGGCGTACGGCGAGATGACCGTGCGCGGCTTTCTGAATTTCGTGGCCGACGTGCGCGGCCTCAAAGCCGAGCAGCGCAAGTCGCGACTCGACGATGTGATCGCGCGGCTCGCGCTCGGGTCGGTCCTCGAGCAGGTCATCGAGACCCTGTCGAAGGGCTTCAAGCGGCGCGTCGGCCTGGCTCAGGCGCTCCTCCACGATCCGCCCGTTCTGATTCTGGACGAGCCGACCGACGGTCTCGATCCGAATCAGAAGCATCAGGTCCGCACGCTGATCAACGCCATGTCGAAGGACAAGATCATCGTGATCTCGACCCACATCCTCGAAGAAGTCGACGCGGTCTGTAACCGCGCGATCATCATCGCAGGCGGCCGGATCCTTGCTGACGATACTCCGCAAAACCTTGCCAGCCGCGCCTCGTCCGGTCGACTGGACGATGTCTTCCGTTCGATCACCACGAACGGCGTGAACAAGGAGGTGGCCAATGGATAAGGTGAAGGCCATCTTCAAACGCGAGCTCGCGAGCTACTTCGCGACGCCACTCGCGCTCGTCTTCATCATCATCTTCCTGGTGCTGACGGGCTCGTTCACTTTCCTGCTTGGCGGATTCTTCGATCGCGGCCAGGCGGATCTGGCGCCGTTCTTCAACTATCACCCCTGGCTGTACCTGTTCCTGCTGCCGGCGCTCTCGATGCGACTGTGGGCGGAGGAACGCAAGTCGGGAACGATCGAGCTTCTGATCACGCTGCCCGTGACCGTATGGCAGGCGGTGCTCGGCAAGTTCCTGGCGGCCTGGGCCGTTGCGGGCATTGCGCTCGTGCTCACGTTCCCCACCTGGATCACCGTGAACTATCTCGGCGATCCGGATAACGGCACGATCCTCGCGGCATACATCGGCAGCTTCCTGATGGCCGGAGGTTTCCTGGCGGTCGGCGGATGCCTGTCCGCAGCCACTCGCAATCAGGTGATCGCGTTCATCGTGACCGCGGTCGTCTGCCTGTTCCTTTTCCTGCTGACGGGTTTTCCGCCGGTGCTGAACGTCTTTGCGGGCTGGTTACCGCAAACGCTCATCGATGCGATCGCGTCGCTGTCGTTCCTCACGCACTTCAATTCGATCGCCAAGGGCGTGATCGATCTGCGTGACGTGCTCTATTTCGCAACGCTCATCGTGGCATGGCTGGCGGCTAACGCCATCGTGCTCGACCTGAAGAAGGCCGACTAATCATGACGAACGCAACTCTCACCAGGCCGGGTACAACCGGCCGCAAAGCCTATGGCGCGGGCGCGTTGATTGCCCTTGCCGTGCTGTTCATCGGACTGACGATCCTGTTCACTTTCCTGCTGCGCGGTGCACGGCTCGATCTGACGGAGAGCAAGCTCTATTCGATCGCACCCGGCACTCAGCACATTCTGGAAACCCTGCAGGAACCGATCAATCTCTACTTCTTCTTCTCGCAGGAAGCGAGCCGCGACACTCCGCAGATCCGTGCGTATGCGCAGCGTGTGCGCGAGCTCCTCGAAGAGATGGCTCAGCGCTCGAAGGGGAAGCTCCGGCTCACGGTGATCGATCCGCAACCTTTCTCCGAAGACGAAGATCGCGCATCGGAATTCGGCCTGCAGGCCGTGCCGCTCGGTGCGCGCGGCGATTCGCTGTACTTCGGCCTGGCCGGCACGAACTCGACGGACGGTCGCGAGATCATCGGCTTCTTCCAGCCGGACAAGGAAGAGTTTCTCGAGTACGACGTCGCCAGCCTGATCCATCGGCTCTCGAACACGAAACGCGCCAAGATCGGTTTGATGTCGAGTCTGCCTGTCGATGCATCGTTCGACCCGAGTAGCGGCGGCATGCGTCCGGGCTGGGCGAGCATTTCGCAATTGCGCGAGCTGTTCGATGTGCAGACCCTCGCCAGCGATGTCGCAAGCATCCCCGCCGACATCGACACGCTGATGGTGATTCATCCGCGCGATCTCGCTCCCAAGACTCAGTACGCGATCGATCAGTTCGTCCTGCGCGGCGGCAAGCTGATTGCGTTCATGGATCCGCAGTCCGAGAACGATCCGCAAGCTGCGCAGATGATGCAGATGGGCGGAATGATGGGGAATCGCTCATCGACCCTCGGACCGCTGCTCGATGCATGGGGCGTGACTTACGATCCCGGCCAGGTGCTCGGCGATCGCGAGTTCGGACTCACCGTCTCATTGCAGCCGGGCCAGCCGCCCTCGCAGCACATTGCGATCGTGGGCTTCAATCGTGCGTCGATGAACAGCAAGGACGTGGTGACCTCCGCACTCGATTCCATCAACGTGATGACCGCCGGCGCACTGGCGAAGAAAGAAGGTGCCACGACCGAGTTCGAGCCGATGATCGAGTCGAGCACGAATGCGGCACTACTGCCTGTCGCCAGGGTGGCAATCCTGCCCGACAGCGCATCGCTCCTCGACGGCTTCAAAGCCACCGGCGAGCGCTACGCCGTAGCCGCGCGCATCCATGGCAAAGTGAAGTCGGCGTTCCCGAACGGGGCTCCCGAAGGCGCGGACGCCGGCCAGTCGCTGAAGGAAAGCGCACAGGATGCGAACATCATCCTGATCGCGGACACCGACATCCTGGCCGATCCCCTGTGGATCCGGACGCAGAATCTGTTCGGGCAGCGAGTGGCCATCGCATGGGCAAACAACGGCGATTTTCTCGCCAACTCGCTCGACAATCTCGCCGGCAGCTCGGATCTGATCAGCATTCGCGGTCGTCAGAGCTTCTTCCGTCCGTTCACGAAGGTCGAGGACCTGCGACGTCAGGCCGACGATCGGTTGCGCGCGAAGGAGAAGGAACTGGACAGCGAACTGCGCGAGACCGAACAGAAGTTGTCGCAGCTACAGATCGGACGCGCCAATCAGAACGAGCTGTCGCTCTCGGCGGAGCAGGAAGCGGAGCTGACGCGCTTCCAGCAGGAACGCGCCCGCATCCGCAAGGAACTGCGTGAAGTGCGACGCAGTCTGGATGTGGAAATCGAAAGCCTCGGCACGAGGCTGAAATTCCTGAACATCCTGCTGGTGCCCGCATTGATCGCCATCGGCGCGATCGTTCTGGCCATCACGCGCCGGCGCAAGCTCCGCGCCGGTCGCGCGGCTGCTCATACTGGCTGATCTCCACATGAGTCGGGCGCGCAAGCGCCCGACTCCCTCAACGAAGAGATTGATCGATGACATCCCGCAAAGTTTTGATTCTGGCCGTTGCCGCCATTGCCGTGCTGGCGGTCGCGCTGCTGTTGACTCAACGCGCAACGTCTTCGCGCACCAAGCCCGCAAGCGTGTTGTACCCCGATCTCAAGAGCGAGCTCGCCTCGATCACCGCGGTACAGGTGTTCAAGGCCGGCGATGCGCAAACGGTGGAGCTCGCACGCAAGGACAATCAATGGGTCGTCACGGAGCGCGCCGGCTATCCCGCTAACACTTCGAAAGTGAACAAGCTTCTGATCGCGCTGAGCGAGGCGAAGCCGGTCGAGGAGAAAACGGCGAATCCGGAAAACTATCCGACCCTCGGCGTCGAGGATCTGAAAGAACCCTCAGCGAGCGGTACACGGCTCGAATTGCAGGGGGTGAGCTCGCCGGTGAATCTGATCGTAGGCAAGTCCGCCGGGACGCGTGGCGCCTACGTTCGTCGTGCCGGCGAGTCGACGAGCTGGCTCATCGATCAGAACCTGGACGTATCGGATGCGCCCGGCGAATGGCTGCGCACCAGCATCATCGATGTCGGCGCCGATCGGGTTCAATCCGTGACCGTCGCGACGGAGGGTGCGAAGCCCTACACCGTCGAAAAATCCGCGCGGGCCGATGCCGACTTCAAGACCACTGCCGTGCCGAAGGGCAAGAAAGCGGACACCTTCACGGTCAATGGGTTTGCGAGCGCGCTGAGCCATCTGAATCTCTCGGACGTTCATGCGGCCAGGGAATTCGAGGGCGGCAAGCCTTCCAGTCACGCGACCGTGCGCACATTCGATGGCTTGGTCGTCGATGTCGATGGCTGGACGAAGGACGGCAAGCACTTCATCGCGGTGCGAACCTCCTATGACGAGGGGCTCGCGAAACGCTTTCACGTCGAAACCAAGCCGGCCGAGAAGGCGGCGAATGACGAGAGCGAAGCTTCCGCAAAGCCTGCGACAGATAACGTCGCCGAAACGGCAAAGACGACGGACGATCAGCTCAAGGAGTGGGTATTCGAAATTCCGGACTACAAGTACGAAGCTCTCTTCAAGCCCAGCTCCGCGCTGGTAGAGAAGTGATCAACGGGGGCTGGAGCGTCGACTCCAGCCCCTTTCGATCAGGCGTTCTTCTTCCGCTTCGGCAGGACCACGACTCTCGTGTCGGTCCAGCGGTCGTGCCACGCAAGTCGATCGCGATCGATCCAGATCCAGAAGTAGCCCAGGCCCACCGCGGCAAGAGATACGCAAGCCCCCGCCATCCGCTTCAGGCTGTCGCTCCAGCTCAACAGCGAGCCGTCGGTTCGTTCGACCTTCAACCGCCATGCGGTCATGCCGACCGTCTGACCCGTGCGTGTCCAGAACCAGCCGAAGAACGCGACGATGATGCCGAGCAATACGGCGCGATAGAGATTCTCGTAATCACCGACGCTCGACCAGGTGATTGCCTCGCCTCCCGTGAATGGCAGGAAGAGCGCAGTCACGATCATCAACAGCGCAATGACGAGCAGTGTGTCGTAGAGCATCGCGCCCAACCTGCGCCCCACTCCCGCATGCACCTTCGGTGTTGGCTGCGATAACTGATCAGCGGACACGTGACACCGCAATTGTCGTGACGACTGCGAGCAACGCCGTCGGAGCCCAACCCACGACGAACGGCGGCAGATCGAAAATGGCTCCGCCGCTATCCATCAACCGCGCAAACAGCAGGAACACCACGCCGATCATGATACCCACCACCGTGCGCGCGCCCGTTCCCGTCGAACGCATCGGCCCGAAGGCGAACGGCACCGCGAGCACGACGATGATCGCCACTGCGACCGTGCGTGCGATACGTGCCCACAACGCAGTCTCGACATTTCGCGCGTCGAGGCCATTGCGCTTCAGATACTTCGCATAACTGATGAGACCGCTGACCGGCATCACGTCCGGCTTCACCGAAGCCAGGCCCAGGAACTCGGATGACAGGTTCGTTTCCAGACTGGTCGATGGGACGCGCGATGCTACGACGCGTTCCCCGTCGAAACTCGACTCGCGATAATCCTTGAGCGACCAGCGCTTGTTCGAATCGATGCTGGCGCTGTTCGCGCGGCCGACGCTCAGCAGGCGCTTCTGCGGACTGAAATTGAACACGTAGACGCCGCCGTAGCTGTTTTCCGCGTTCTGGCGCTGCACCGCGAAGATGGTGTCACCATCCTTGGCCCAGGCGCCGCGGTTGCCTGCCATGCTGTAGTCCTGGAATTTCTGAAACGTCTTCATCTCGTTTGCGTACTGCTCGAGCGGCGGCGCCACGTACTCGCCGAGCGTCCAGGTCAGCGCCATCAGAATGAGTCCGGCGCCAAACACCCACAGCGAGATCCTCGCCACGGAAACACCGGCTGCGCGAACGACGACGAGCTCCAGCGAACGCGCAAGATTACCGAGCGCGAGCAATGCACCGATGAGCGAGGCGATCGGAAGCATGTCGAAGGATGCCTGCGGCATTCGCAATGCCACATACATCATCGCGCTCATCGCGTTGTAGGAACCCGTGCCGATCTCATCCTGCTGGCTGATGAGCATGTACAAGGCGTTCAGCACCAGTAGCACGACTGCCACGAGCAACGTGTAACCGATGACGGTGCGCCCGATATAGCGAGCGAGCAGAGTCATTGCGCAGCCTCCAGCACGACAGGCCGCGGGCGACCCGGCGGGTTGTCCTTGAGAAGCAGCCAGATCGCACCGCAGATCGCGATCCCATGAACCCACCACAGGCCGAGCCACTCGGGGATCACGCCGCTCTCCACCCAGGTCCGCGCAGCGACGAGCGTCTGCGAATACAGGAAGTACACGAGGATCGCGACGCCCATTTTTCCGAATCGTCCCTGCCGGGGCTTGAGCTTCGCGAGCGGCACTGCGATCAGCATGAGCACCAGTGCACTGAGCGGCGTGGAGATGCGCCACTGAAGCTCCGCGACATCCTCGCGCGAGTGTGAGTGCAGCAGCTCGCTGGTCGGCTTCATGTCGACCTTCAACGCCCTGGTGGTCGTCTCGCCGAGCCGGATGGGAATGCCGCCTTCACTGAAGCGGATGCGACGGAACTCGCCTTCGCCCGGAACGCCCTCGTAACGCTCACCGTCATAGAGCACGAATGTCTGTTCTGCCTGCCCCGCTCCGCGTTGTTCCGCTCGCGACGCCGTCCAGATCTCATAGCGACTCGGAGCCGACGCATCCGCACCGGCGGAACGATTGGGCGTTGAATCCGCAGGCTCTTCCGCAGGCCGCTCGATGAATACGTGCACGTTGTAAAGAATGCCGTTGCTGTCCACGCGCTCGGCGTAGAAGACGATGCTGCCGCCGCCGAAGGTCCTGAAACGACCGGGCTCGAGCAGACCGAACTGCGCATCGCGCAGCGCCTCTGCCCGGATGGCCTGCGCTTTCGCGCTGGCCGCCGGTATCGCCACGAACGAGAGCCATGAGAGCAGCGCCACGACGGCAAACCCCAGCACCGAGATCGGACGAAACAGACCGGCGGGCCCGACGCCGCACGCCTGAATCGCGGCCATTTCACTTTCGTGATACAGCCGCCCGAGCGCCAGCATGATGGCCAGCAGCAGACCGATCGGCACGATCACGGAAAGATTGCCCGTCGCGGTGAGCCCGATGAGCGCGAACACGACCTCTTTGGGGAAGTCGTTCGCAGCCGCCTGCGAAAGCACGCGTGCCAGCTGGTTCGCGAGCAGAATGGCGAGCAGCACGCCCGTCACCGCGACCCAGGTGATCGCGACCTCGCGAAATACGTAGCGATCCAGCGTGCGCAGCGCTCTGTCCTCTTACCGGGAATCAACGGACCCGAAATGCGTCGGCAGTTCGACTAGTTCGAATCGGGTAGACTACGCACCCGCTGCGACGATCCATGAAAAGGGCTCGCCCGACAGCGAACTTGCATCCGATGCATGTGCCGGGCGCCGCATACGTTAAGCGACACGGCATTCCGCGTAAACCTTCGAGACGCTTCGATCGACATGCGCGAACACCGGATGACTGCACTCGCGAATCGTGCCGTCGTCTGTCGGAATCGCGACTCATCGATGCCTTGTATTCAAGAGGATTGCTCATGGAACTGTTCGCGACCAGCACCGCTCCTTCGCGTCAACGCACCGACTGCGCCATCGTCGGCGTGTATGACAAAGGCGTCATGACCGACGCAGCCGCCGAGCTCGATCAGCGCATCGGCGGCCGGCTGGCCCGCCTCATCAAGAAAGGCGATCTGCGCGGCCGGTCGGGCGACGTCGTGCTGCTGTCCGATCTGAGCGGCGGGCCGTGCGAGCGAATTCTCGCGCTCGGACTCGGCTCGAAATCAGGCTTCGGTCGCAAACAATATCGTCGTGCCCTGAACGCGGCCTTTACGGCGCTTGCCAAGACCGGCGCTCGCGATGCGATCAGCTACCTCTCGCTCGAAACCGTGAGCGATGCCGACAGTTATGCGCTCGCGCGCGCAGCGGCAGAAGTCGCCGGCAACTCGGCCTATCGCATTCCGGATCACAAGACGACCGGCAAGCGTCCGAAGTCGACGCTCACGAAGTTCGGCGTTGCAACCGATCGGTCGAATCGCAGCAGCGTCGAGCGCGGCCTCGAACACGGCCGCGGCATCGTCGCAGGCATGTCATTGATGCGCGATCTCGCCAATCAGCCTGCCAACGTCTGTACCCCGAGCTACCTCGCCAACGCCGCGAAGAATCTCGCGCGCGAACATCGCAGCATCAAAGTCCGCGTGCTCAACGAGGCCGAGTGCAGGCAGCTGAAGATGGGCTCGTTCCTCTCTGTAACCGCAGGGACGGACGAACCCGCTCGCCTGATCGTTCTCGAATACAACGGCGGCGATCGCGGCGAAGCACCGGTCGTGCTCGTCGGCAAGGGCGTGACGTTCGATACCGGCGGCATTTCACTCAAACCCCCGCCCGGCATGGACGAAATGAAGTTCGATATGAGCGGCGCTGCCAGCGTGCTCGGCACCTTCAAGGCGCTGGCGGAGCTCGAGCTGCCGATCAACGTCGTCGGCGTCGTACCTGCGTGCGAGAACATGCCGAGCGGCCGCGCCACCAAACCGGGCGACGTCGTGAAGAGCATGTCGGGCCAGACGATCGAAGTGCTGAATACCGATGCGGAAGGCCGGCTGATCCTTTGCGATGCCATCACCTACGCGCGCCGTTTCAAGCCGGACACGATCATCGATATCGCAACGCTCACCGGCGCCTGCGTCATCGCGCTCGGCAGCCATCTGTCCGGCCTCTTCAGCAACGACGAAACCCTGAGCGAGGAGCTGGTCGAAGCCGGCAAGCGCTCGGAGGATCGCGCCTGGCCGATGCCGATCGGCGAGGAATACGCGGAAGGCCTGAAGAGCAACTTTGCAGATTTCGCGAACGTCGCAGGCCGTGAAGGCGGTGCGATCACCGCCGCGTGCTTCCTGGCGAAGTTCACCGAAGGTCTGCGCTGGGCACATCTGGATGTGGCCGGCACGGCCTATCAGGGCGGCTCGCAGAAAGGCAGCACCGGCCGTCCCGTTCCGCTGCTCGTTGACTACCTCATCAACAAGTCCGCGTGAGTCGCGTCGATTTTTACGTGCTCTCGGACGACGCGCCGGATGCCCGGCTGCGCGTCGCCTGTCGCCTGATCGAAAAGGCGTTCGATGCCGGTCTGCGCGTCTATGCGCAGACCGCTTCGCTACCTGACGCGCAGCGACTCGATGAGCTGCTGTGGACCTTCAACGATCGCGCCTTCATCCCGCATGAAGTGCTCGAGGGCACCGACGCCTCACACGAGAAAGTCATGGTGCTCATCGGCTCGACCGATGCACCCGCCTCACATCGTCAGTTGCTGGTAAATCTCAGCAACGCGCTGCCGAACGAGCTCGAACGCTTCGACCGCATCGCCGAGATCGTCGATGTGGATCCGGAGAACAAACGCCTGTCCCGCGAACGGTATAAGGCGTATCGCGAGCGCGGTTGCTCGCTGGAAACCCACAACCTTTGAGGAAGAAGACTGGCCGCAAAGACCGCACAAAAGAATAAAGGTCAGGATGGGGAGGCAAGAAGGCGCACAAGGCGTAAAGGTTGGAACCGAGGAGCGCCTGCCGTACGAGGCCATTCGACATTCACTCCTGTCGCACTAGCGGACTCATCTTTTTTGCGGTCTTTGCGGCTTTCCGATTCTTAGCCGACCTCACCTGACCCAGTAATACACGGCCAGCGAGAAGCCCACGATCACCACGATCCAGCGCAATACGTCGGGTTTCATGCGACTCGCGATGCGTCCGCCGAGGGCGCCGCCTGCGGCGGCGCCGATCGCCATCACGGCGGCCAGGGGCCAGATGAGTTGATCGGAGAACAAGAAGAAGATGGCGGCCGCGATGTTTACGCTGAAGGCGATGGCCTGTTTCAAGGCGTTCAGCCGCGTCATGGTGTCGTCCAGCGTTGCACCCAGGACGGCCAGCACGATGACGCTCATGCCCGCGGTGAAGAAGCCGCCGTAGATACCGGCTGCCAGCACCGGCACTGCGACCGCCACACTCGAAGCGCGCGAGTGAGGCTGTGACAGGCGACTTGCAACGAACGTACGGACACGGTCCTGCAGGGCGAGCAGTAGCGCCGCGAAGAACAGCATCCAGGGCACGAGTTGCTGAAAGGTCCGCTCGTGCGTGTTCAACAGGATGATCCCGCCGGCAAGGCCTCCGATGACGGCCGCCGGAATGCACCACCAGAGTCTTCGCTCCTGCCCTTTGAGATTCGCGCGTTGCGCGAGCGTCGCGCCGAAGTAGCCGGGCGAAAGCGCCACGGCGTTCGTGACATTGGCCGCGATCGGGGAAACGCCGAGGCCCAGCAAAGCCGGAAAGCTGATCAACGTGCCACCGCCCGCCAGGGCATTCACCAGCCCAGCAGCAGCGGCCGCAACACCTGCCAACGCGTATTCGAGAGATGTCATAGAGCATCGATACAGGAAACGAGCGCGGCCGCAAAGACCACAGAAAAGAATGGGCGAGGCGTTCCCGGCGCCTTGAGGCGGCAGTCAATTCCTGTCTCTTCCCCCGTGACCCCAGTGTTCCCCGTGGAGACTCTGGCTCGAATGCCGTTCCGCCCGATCCCAGCGCGCCCGCCCCGCTATAATCGCCGGCCTTCCAGGTTCCGACAGATCAGCTTCCATCATGGAAAAAGCCTACAGCCCGCGCGACATCGAGCAACGCATCTATGAGCGATGGGAGGCGCGCGGATGGTTTGCCCCTCAGGGCAGCGGCAAGCCGTACTGCATCATGATCCCGCCGCCCAACGTCACGGGCACGCTGCACATGGGCCATGCGTTCCAGCACACCTTGATGGACGCGCTCACCCGCCTGCATCGCATGGAAGGCGACAACACGCTCTGGCAACCCGGCACGGATCACGCGGGTATCGCGACACAGATGGTCGTCGAGCGCCAATTGAATGCCGAGGGCCAGCATCGACGCGACATGGGCCGCGAAGCGTTCGTCAAACGCGTGTGGGAATGGAAGGCGCAATCCGGCGACACGATTTCGCGTCAGGAGCGGCGCCTTGGCAATTCCGTCGACTGGTCGCGCGATCGCTTCACGATGGACGAAGGGCTGTCGCGTGCCGTGACCGAAGTGTTCGTGCGCCTGCACGAGGAAGGGCTCATTTATCGCGGCCAGCGGCTGGTGAACTGGGATCCGGTGCTGCACACCGCGCTGTCCGATCTCGAGGTGATGTCGGAGGAAGAACAAGGCTCGCTCTGGCATCTGCGTTATCCGTTGAGCGATGGCAGCGGACAGCTGGTGGTGGCGACGACGCGTCCTGAAACCATGCTGGGCGACACCGCGGTCGCCGTTCATCCGGACGACGAGCGCTACCGGCACCTCGTCGGCAAGATGATCGATCTGCCGCTGAGCAATCGTCAGATCCCGATCATTGCGGACGCCTACGTCGATCCTGCCTTCGGATCCGGCTGCGTGAAGATCACACCGGGACACGACTTCAACGACTACCAGATCGGCCAACGGCACGCTCTTCCGCTGATCAATGTGTTCGATGCGAATGCAGCATTGAACGACAACGTGCCCGCGCCCTATCGCGGACTGGATCGCTTCGAAGCCCGCAAGAAAATCGTCGCCGAACTGGAAACACAGGATCTGATCGAAAAGATCGAGCCGCACAAACTGCAGGTTCCGCGCGGCGATCGCAGCGGTGCCGTGCTCGAACCCTGGCTCACCGATCAGTGGTACGTGCGCATCGCTCCGCTCGCCGAGCCCGCGACGAAAGCGGTGGAAGACGGCCGCATCCGCTTCGTGCCCGAGAACTGGGCCAAGACGTACTACCAGTGGATGAATAACATTCAGGACTGGTGCATCAGCCGCCAGCTCTGGTGGGGCCATCAGATTCCCGCCTGGTACGACGATGCGGGCAACATCTATGTCGCGCGCTCCGAAGCCGAGGCGCTCGCCCAGGCGAAACAGAAGCTCGGTCGCGAAGTCGCGCTCAAGCGCGATGAGGACGTGCTCGACACCTGGTTCTCATCGGCACTCTGGCCGTTCTCGACGCTCGGATGGCCGGACCAGACGCCTGCGCTCAAGACGTTCTATCCGACCTCGGTGCTCGTGACCGGCTTCGACATCATTTTCTTCTGGGTGGCCCGCATGATCATGATGGGCATGAAGTTCGCGGGCGACGTGCCGTTCCGCGAGATCTACATCACCGGACTCATCCGGGATGAGAACGGCGACAAGATGTCCAAGTCGAAAGGCAACATCATCGATCCGCTCGATCTGATCGACGGCATCGATCTCGAATCGCTGGTCGCCAAGCGCACGTCCGGACTGATGCAGCCGCATCTGAAGACCAGGATCGAGAAGAATACGCGCAAGCAATTTCCGGAAGGCATCCCCTCCTACGGTACCGATGCACTTCGATTCACCTTCGCGGCGCTTGCGACGATGGGCCGCGATATCCGGTTCGATCTCGGCCGCATCGACGGCTACAAGAACTTCTGCAACAAGTTGTGGAACGCGGCCCGCTACGTGCTCATGAACACGGAGGGCCAGGATGCCGGCTACGACGGTGGCGAATGCGAATTCTCCGTGACCGATCGCTGGATCCGCTCACGGCTGGGCGCGACGACCGCAGAGGTGCGCCGTCAACTCTCCGAATACCGCTTCGATCTCGCCGCGCAGGCGCTCTACGAGTTCGCGTGGTACGAGTACTGCGACTGGTATCTCGAGCTCAGCAAGCCCGCGCTGCAATCCGACAGCTCGACGGAGGCGCAAAAGCGCGGCGCGCGCCGTACGCTGCTCGAAGTGCTCGAAGGCTATCTGCGCCTGCTGCATCCGCTGATGCCATTCATCACCGAGGAAATCTGGCAGGCCGTAGCGCCGCTGACCCGCCGCACCGGCGAGACGATCATGCTCCAGCCCTATCCGCAGCAAAGCGAGTTCCCCCTCGATGAAGCGGCGGACGCCGCGATTGCACCGATCAAAGCCACCGTTCTGGCCGTTCGCCAGATCCGCGGCCAGCTCGATGTCGCCCGCTCGCGCCAGATCCCCGTGTTCGTGAAGGCCGCATCACCCGAAGCCTGGCAAATCATCGACGGCAGCAGCGCGCTGATTCGCTTCCTCGCGAATGTGTCGGAGCTCAAGAGCATCGAGAATGAAGCGTCGCTGCCGCCGACTGCGATGCAGCTGATCGACGGCCACGCCGTCCATGCGCCGCTTGCGAGCCTGATCGATGATCCCGATGCAGAACTCGCCCGCCTGTCCAAGCAGAAAGCGAAGAAGCAGCAGGAAATCGCCAAGTGCGAGGCGAAGCTCGGCAACCAGAACTTCGTGGCCAACGCCCCGCCCGCAGTCGTCGAGCAGGAACGCGCGCGCATCACCGACTTCCGCAACGAGATCGCCCAGATCGAGGAACAGGAACGTCGCGTCGCGCAGCTGAAGCAATGAAGAGCCGCAAAGACCGCATAAAAGAATCAGGCGAGCGTTGCGCCAATCCCTGACAGGCATTTGCTGCCTGGAGACGCACAGGGACTGCTGCCGAGCTCTGTGACGTCGTTCTCTTTTTTGCGGTCTTTGCGGCCGATCCGATGTCTTTGTGCCGGAAGGCTTGCGTTTCCCGTCAGGGCCGCGACACTAGCCTGCGATCAAGGCTAAGGGTCATTCATGGATTCCTCTGTTCCCACGCTCATCACGCAGGCGGACCCCGTCGAGTTGATCCGCGCAACGGTCGCGCAGCTCAGCCGCATCATCCTCGGTAAAGAGCGTCAGCTGCGGCTGAGTATTGCGTGCCTGCTCGCGCGCGGACATCTGCTCATCGAAGACATTCCCGGCGTGGGCAAGACGACGCTGGCGCATGCACTCGCGGAAACGCTTGGGCTCAACTATCAGCGCATCCAGTTCACGAGTGATCTGTTGCCCGGCGACGTCATTGGGGTGTCGGTATTCGAGCGTGAGACGAGCGAGTTCCGTTTTCATCGCGGTCCGATCTTTTCTCAGCTGGTGCTTGCGGATGAAGTGAATCGCGCAACGCCCAAGGCGCAGAGTGCGCTGCTCGAGGCGATGGAGGAACATCAGGTCACGGTCGATGGACAGACCTACCCGCTGGCGGCCCCGTTCTTCGTGATCGCGACACAGAACCCGATCTATCAGATCGGTACGTATCCGCTGCCGGAATCGCAGCTCGATCGGTTTCTGTTGCGCATCGAGCTCGGTTATCCGGATCCGGCGCTCGAACGCGAGCTCATGACGGGACAGGATCGCCGCGACCTGCTCGCAACCGTCGCGCCCGTTCTGTCGCCCCAGCAACTTCTGTTGATGCAGACGATGGTGCCAGGCGTGCATGCATCGGACGCATTGCTGGACTACGTGCAGGCCATCGTGCGCTTCACGCGGGAGTCGCCGCATTTCGAATCGGGGTTGTCGCCACGTGCGGCAATTGCACTGCTGCGCGCCGCGCAGGCATGGGCGCTGATTCACGGACACGAGGGCGTGCTGCCGGAAGATGTCCAGGCCATCCTGCCCGGCGTCGTGGGTCATCGACTCAAGCCTCGCGACGATGCATCGCTGCGCACGGCAAAGGATGTGGGCGAGTTCGTGCTCAGATCCGTGCCGGTCATGTAGGGCCTCGGGCTTTCGCGCTTGCGTGCAATGCTCCGCGCGCTGAAAAAGTCGCTGCAAGCTCGCCTGCGACGCTGGGTGCGCAAGCGTCACGGCCGCGATCCGGATCCGATGACGCTCAGGAGCGGACGCATCTACATCCTGCCGACCGGTCTCGGTCTCGCGTATGCCGCGATGATCTTCGCGATGTTCCTGGGCGCGATGAACTATGCGAACAATCTCGCGCTCGGGCTCGCCTTCATGCTCGGAGCCCTGGGCCTCACCGCGATGCATTACGCGCATCGCAATCTCGCCAATCTGTGCATCGCCTCATCTGCAATCGAGCCTGTCTTTGCCGGCGATCTCGCCCGCTTCGCGATCGCGCTCGAGAATCAGGCAGCGCTGGCGCGTCATGAGCTCACCATCGGCAATGATCAGGGACGTGCGGAGCCGGTACGCATCGATCCCGGTGCGCGCTCGGTACTCGAAGTGAAATTGCCGGCGCCGCAGCGCGGTCTTCTCATGCTCGATCGCTTCGAAGTATCGACACGACATCCTTTCGGGCTCTTCCGTGCGTGGTCGTACGTGCACATGGATCTCAAGTGCATCGTCTATCCACGGCCCGCGCCACGCGGCCTCATGGCTCCGCCGACCGAGACCGATACCGGCGGCGCGCAGGATTCCAGCCGCGGTGATGAAGACTTCGCCGGACTGCGCAGCTTTCATCCCGGCGATCCACCGAGCCGCATTGCCTGGAAAGCATTCGCCCGTGAACAGGGACTGCACGTGAAGCTCTACGCGGGCACCGCCGTGACGTCGCATCGCTTCGAATGGGATTCGCTCGCCGGGCTCGGTGTGGAGTCACGGCTGTCTCAGCTCTGTCGCTGGATTGAGGATGCACACGCGCAGGGACATGCGTACGGGCTGAAGCTGCCGACGCTCGAGATCCCCGCCAATGTCGGGGCCAGTCATCGCCAGCGTTGTCTCACGGCACTTGCGCTGTTCGGTCTCGAGGAGCGCGCGGCGTGATGCACTGGGTCGAATCCTTGCCGCGCTTCAGTCAGCAACTCGTATGGGTTTCGGCCGGTCTACTGCTCGCGATCGCGCCGCATATCGCAGACGTCCACCTGTGGATCGTGCTGCTTGCGCTCGCGGCGATGGCGCTACGACTCACGATCGAATGGCGACAGTGGTCGCTGCCGCCGAAGATCGTGCGCATTGCCGTTGCGATCGCGGCCATGATCGGGGTGCTGCTGAGTTATCACACACTCAATGGACTCGAAGCAGGCACGGCATTTCTGGTGCTGATGGGTGCGATGAAACTGCTCGAGACCCAGAATCAACGCGATCTCACGGTGCTGGTGTTCGTCTCCTACTTCCTTCTCTTCGCCGGATTTCTCTACGACCAGTCGCTGGTGCGCCTGCCCTGGATGCTCGTGACCGCCTGGCTGCTGACGGCGACCTTGATGCGCGTGCACCAGAGCGCGCCGATGAAACTGCGCGAAGCGTTCGGCCTCACCGGCAAGATGGTGCTTCAAGCCCTGCCACTCGCCATCCTGATGTTCCTGTTGTTTCCGCGATTGCCGGGACAGTTCTGGGCAGTGCCGGCACGCAGCTCAGCTGCCACGGGACTCGACGATGAAATGTCGCCCGGCGATGTGTCGGAGCTCAGCATTTCATCGGCCATCGCCTTTCGCGTGCGTTTTGAAGGAGAGCCGCCTCCGGCGCGAGAACGTTACTGGCGCGGAACTGTGCTGCACGATTTCGACGGTCGCACCTGGCGACGTCTGCAACAGTTCTTTCCCGAACAGCAGATGGTTCCCGCAGGACCTGCGTATCGCTACACGGTCACGCTGGAGCCTCACAACCGTCCCTGGGTGTTCGGCCTCGACACGGTGACGAGCTGGCCGCGCGAACGTGTGCGCCGCACGTTCGACGGGCAACTCCTCGCGAACAACCAGATCAGTGCATTGAGCAGCTTCACGCTCGAATCGCACACGCAGTATTCGTTCGACGGACCGCTCGCACAGTCCACGCGAATCGCGGACACACAGATTGCTCAGCGCAATCCTCGTGCGCGCGAGCTCGCGCAGCAGCTCTATGCGCAGACCGGCGACGCAGAATCGTTCACGCGCGCCCTGCTCGATAAATTCCGCGACGAAGAATATTTCTACACACTCGAGCCACCGCGCCTGGAAGCGGATTCGGTCGACGATTTCCTGTTCAACACACGCCGCGGATTCTGCGAGCACTTTGCGTCGGCGTTCACGTTCATGGCGCGGGCGGCCGGCATTCCTGCGCATGTCGTGCTCGGCTATCAGGGCGGCGAGTACAACGCGATGGGCGAGTATTTCATCGTCCGCCAATCCGATGCTCACGCCTGGTCCGAGATCTGGGTGGATGGCAAAGGCTGGGTGCGAGTCGATCCCACGGCGGCGGTCGCACCTGAGCGCGTCGAGCGCGGCATCGAAGGCGCGCTGGGCGACGACGAACCCGTGCCCGGCCGCATGTTCAATCGCGTCACGATGCTCGCGCAGTTGCGCTTTGCCTGGGACGCGGTGAACACGTTCTGGAACAACCAGGTCATCGAGTTCGGCGAGCGGCAGCAACGCTCGCTGCTCGAAAAGCTCGGTTTCGAAGATCCCGATTGGCGTGCGCTCGGTTTTGGACTGGTGATCGCCTTAGTCGGATTCTTTGCGCTGCTCACGGGCTGGCTCGCCTGGCGTTATCGCCCACGCGCGCGTGATCCCATCACTCAGGCTTATGGTCAACTCTGTCGTCGACTCGCAAAACAGCAGCTGCCGCGCGCAGACCACGAAGGGCCGCGCGACTATCTGACGCGCGTCGCGCAGGCACGTCCACAGCTGGCGGCCACGCTTGCAGAGATTCAGACGCTTTACATCAGCCTGAGGTATGGGCCCACGCCACTGCCGTCGCAGCTCAGCCGGCTCAAATTCCTCATCAGTCAGTTGAAACTGTGAGAAATGCCCCGACGGCTGGGGATTCACTGTTGCGGTAGATGTCATGCCGGCCCTGATTCTCGCCCTCGTCATCGCCTTCTCCGCCATCTTCTGGTGGCTGGGCGTGCCGGCTCTGCGCAAGCGCACGCGACTTGCATTGAGTCGCCAGCCCTTTCCTTCCCTCTGGTCGCAGTGGTTGTGGACGGATGTGCTCGCCTATCGCCGTCTGCCCGCGAGCCTGCGCGACCGACTCCACGGCCTGATCCAGGTCTTCGTCAAACAGAAAACGTTCGTGGGCTGCAACGGCCTGGTCGTGAGCGAACGCATGAAAGTCGTGATCGCGGCGAACGCATGTCTGCTCGTGCTCAATCAACCCGGTGTGCCGTCCGATGGCCTGTATGACGATCTGATGTCGATCCTCGTGTATCCCACTGCGTTCGTCGTTCCCGAAACCGTGCGAATGGAGAACGGACTGATCAGCGAGGGACACAGCGTGTTGTCGGGACAGGCGTGGGATTCACGAAGAATCATCCTGTCCTGGGAAGACATCGAGCACTCACCGCATGCCGGTCACAACGTGGTCCTGCACGAGTTCGCGCACTATCTCGACATGGAAGATCAGACGATGGATGGCGCGCCCGGGCTCGGCACACGCGCCGCGCATCAGGAATGGGCGCATGTGTTCTGGGAGGAATATCACCGCATGCGCGCGACTCTGGGAGCAGGCCTACCGACGCTGCTCGATCCCTACGCAGCCACAGCTCCCGCCGAGTTCTTCGCAGTCGTCACGGAAGTGTTCTTCGGGCAGCCGCGCGAGCTCGAGGCGCAGCATCCGCAGCTCTATGCGCAGCTGCGCAAATACTATCGAGTGGATCCCGCGAGCTGGAATTCGTAAGACAGGTCAAGGCAGGCCGCAAAGACCGCAAAGAAGAATGGCCAACTAACAGTGGACGAGTGACATTTCATTCTTGCGGCTCGCTAATCCTTCTTCTGCCGTGCTGCCACGATGAGCAGCGCGCCGCCACCGATGAAGAGGATGACGATCGAGAGAATCGCCATCCGTGAGCTGCCACTCACGAGCGCGGTAACGCCCATGAGGAATGGACCGAGCACGGCGGCGAATTTGCTCATCATGTTGTAGAAGCCGAAGAATTGGCCGGCGCGATCGGGCGGAATGAGACTGCCGTAGTAGGAGCGGCTCAGGCTCTGAATGCCACCTTGCACGCATCCGGTTGCAGCCGCCATGATGAAAAACTCAGTCGCGGTGTCGAGCACGGTCCCATAGATCGTCACCGCCGTGTACACGGCGATGCAGATGAAGATGCCGAATACGGGGCTGCGCCGCTGACCAATCCACCCGAACAGCAGCGCTGCGGGAAAACCGATGAACTGCACGAGCAAGATGGCCTGAATCAGGCTCGAGCTCGGCAGGCCGATCGCGAGACCATAGTCCACGGCCATCTTCTGAATCGTGTTCACGCCGTCGATGTACATCCAATAGGCGAGCAGGAAGAACATCACGGGGCGATAGCGACGCACCTCACGCACGGTCTTCACCAGCTCCGCAAAGCTTTCTTTGAAGCTGGCCCGCGTGCTCGCGTCCACGTGTCGCTCGCGGACGAACAGGAAAATAGGAATCGAGAACACCGCCCACCAGATCGCAGCGCTCACGAGCGATGCTTTGACTGCGGCCGTCACATCTGCGAAACCGAACAACTGCGGTTGCAGCGTCATCCACACATTGATCGCGAGCAGAACGCCGCCACCGAGATAGCCCACCGCGTAGCCAATACCCGAGATGGAATCGAGACGGTCACGCGGAGCCACATCGATGAGCAGCGAATCGTAGAAGATGATCCCGCCCCAGAACCCCACGGAGCCGAGGGCAAACAAGACGGCAGCCCATTGCCAGTCCCCTTTACCGACGAGCCCGAGCCCCGCAGTGGTTAGGACACCGAGAATGGTGAAGCCGAGGAGAAACTTCAGCCGCGCGCCGCCGCGATCGCCGAGCGTACCGAGAAGGGGCGCGAGCACTGCCAGCAGAAAACTTGCCGACCCGTTCGTAATTCCCAGCCAGAACGTGCTCTCCGTCGCCGATACGTCCGAGCTCCAGTACTGTTTGAAGAACACCGGAAAGAACACGACCATGACAGTCGTGGCAAACGCCGAGTTACCCCAGTCGTAGAGCGCCCAGGCGACGATGCTCTTTTTATCGCGATTCATACGGAGAGCCGCAAAGACCGCACAAAGGAAATATGAAAGCGAAGATTAAAGAGCCACAAGGCGGACGAAGCGCATGTCCTATGGGATTCGATGCGGACTCGTCTGTCCGTCGCGACCATTGCGCCTTTTGCGCTTCTTTGCGGCTCTTCATGCTCGACCTTCTCGCTTCTTTTTTGTGGTCTTTGCGGCCGTCCGTCTACGCCGCCGCGGCCAGATGCTCCCGCGTTTCGCGGAAGGTGATATCGGGCCAGCGCTCGAGCGTCAGCTGCAAATTCACGCGCGTCGGCGCGAGATAGACCAGCGCGCCGGAGTGATCGACGGCCAGGTTCTCGTATGCCTTGACGCGAAATTCCTCGAGCTTCTTCGCATCGTTGCAGTAGACCCAGCGGGCGGTGAAGACGTTCACGTTATCGAAGGTGGCTTGCACGCTGTATTCGTCCTGCAGACGAAATGCGACGACGTCGAACTGCAGCTGACCCACCGCGCCGAGGATGAGATCGTTGTTACGCAGCGGCCGGAACACCTGCGTCGCGCCTTCTTCGCACAACTGATCGAGGCCTTTCTGCAGCGCCTTCATGCGCAGCGGATCGCGCAATACGACGCGGCGGAACATCTCCGGTGCGAAGTTCGGAATGCCGGTGAACGTGAGCGCCTCGCCTTCGGTGAAGGTATCGCCGATATTGATCGTGCCGTGGTTGTGCAGACCGAGAATATCGCCTGCAAACGCTTCGTCCGTGTGCTGGCGATCGGCGGCGAGGAATGTGAGCGCGTCATTGACGCGCATTTCCTTACCTGAGCGCACATGGAACAGACGCATGCCCTTGGTGAAGCTGCCCGAGCAGATGCGCATGAAGGCGATGCGATCGCGATGGCCCGGATCCATGTTTGCCTGAATCTTGAACACGAAGCCCGTGAGCTTCTCTTCGTTCGAGGCGACTTCGCGCGAGGTCGTCGGACGCGACAGCGGGCCCGGCGCGTTGTTCACGAACATGTTGAGAAGCTCGGTCACGCCGAAGTTGTTGATCGCGGAGCCGAACATCACGGGTGTCTGCCGACCTGCGAGATATTCCTCGCGCGAGAACTCTGGAGCCGCGCCTCGTACCAGCTCGACTTCATCGCGGAAGGACGCTGCGCGGTCGCCCAGGAACTCGGTGGCTTCATCGCTATCGAGCCGGTCGATCGTCGAGTGAGTGCCGGCGCGCCCTTTTTCGCCTGCCTCGTAGATGTAGATGCGATCTTCCAGCAAGTGATAGATGCCGCGCAGATCGCGTCCCATGCCGATCGGCCAGGTCACGGGCGCACAGGAGATCTTCAGGATCTTCTCGATCTCATCCAGCAGATCCATCGGGTCGCGGCCTTCGCGATCCAGCTTGTTGATGAAGGTCATGATCGGTGTATCGCGCAGGCGGCACACCTCCATCAGCTTGATCGTGCGGTTCTCGACGCCCTTCGCGCAGTCGATGACCATCAACGCCGAATCCACCGCCGTCAGCGTGCGATACGTGTCTTCGGAAAAGTCCTCGTGTCCCGGCGTATCGAGCAGATTCACCATGCGTCCGTCGTACGGAAACTGCATCACCGAGGATGTCACGGAAATTCCGCGCTGCTGCTCGAGCGCCATCCAGTCGGACGTCGCGTGTCGCGCAGCTTTGCGGCCCTTCACCGTGCCGGCGAGCTGAATCGCACCGCCGAACAACAGCAGCTTCTCGGTGAGCGTCGTCTTACCGGCGTCTGGGTGAGAGATGATGGCGAACGTGCGCCGACGGGCAATTTCGTCTTGGAGCGAGGGCATGAAACTCGGATCGGGCTGAAGGCAAGGCCGCGGATTGTAGCCTTTGTGGCCGGAAGAACCGGAGTTTCACACAGAGATCACAGAGGACGCAGAGATGAAGAGTTCCACGGGGGACACTGGGTGCACGGGGTCAAAACAGTATTCGCTCTTCCCCGTGGTTCCCCGTGAACCCCGTGGAGATCTCAGAAGTCCTCAGGGCTTCTGGACGGCGCTCTTGGGCTCGAGCGGCAGCTTGTAGACCAGCGCGTCCTCGCGGCCGCCGACGGCCTGGTAATAACCTTTGCGCAGGCCGATGCGCTGGAAGCCCATGGATTCGTAGAGGCCGATGGCGACGGTGTTCGACGGGCGGACTTCGAGAAACACATCCTGCATGTATTCCTCGCGCGCGCGGTCGAGCAGATAGTCCATGAGCTTGCGGCCCACACCCATGCCGCGCAGCTCCTGCCGGATGCAGATGTTCAGGACGTGCGCCTCACCTGCACCGAAGGACATGATCCCGTAGCCCGAAATTTCGCTGCGATATTCGACGACGCGACACAGATAGCCCACGCGCACGCAGTCGCGAAAGACTCCTTCGCTCCAGGGGAATTGATAAGACGCGCGCTCGACGGCCGCCACCAGAGCAACGTCCGGGATCGTCATGGGCCGGAAACGCACATCTTTGAGCGCCGGCTTTAGATCGAGCTCTGCGCTCACGAGGGCCTGCCTGCCTCTTGCGCCAATCGTTGATAGGTTTGCATGGCCAATACCAGATCCGCCCAAGCCTTGCGTTTCTCACCGGGGCTGCGCAGCAGATAGGCGGGGTGATACGTCACGATCATCGGCCGTCCCGATCCCACGCGATGCAGCCTGCCACGCAGTTTACCGATCGGCGTATCCGTTTCGAGCAGAGTTTGTGCGGCAATGCGGCCAACGCACAGGAGCAAGGTGGGATTGACGAGCTCGATCTGTCTGAAAAGGTAAGGAATACACGCACGCACCTCCTCCGGACGCGGATCCCGATTGCCGGGCGGCCGCGACTTCAGGATGTTCGCGATAAAGACTTCTTCGCGCGCCAGTCCCATGGCACGCAGCATCGCATTCAAGAGCTGGCCTGCCCGGCCGACGAAGGGTTCACCCTGACGGTCCTCGTCCATCCCCGGCGCTTCGCCGACGACCATCCAGGTCGCCTTGCGATTGCCGACACCGAAGACGGCCTGAGTACGGGTGGCGTGCAACGCGCAGCGAGTGCAGCCGCGTACGGTGCTCGTAAGGGCGTCCCAGTCCATGGCTGCAACGGCGGATTCATGTGAGTCGGACGCCGGCAACGGGGAACTGGGGCTGGGGACGCTGGCAGCGGGAGGAAGGACTCGAGGCGTGGGCACCTGCGGCCTTCCAAGGGGAGCAGATGATGTGGGGGCTAGCACCCCGACCTGGGCGATCCCAGGCTCAATGCCCCGGGGCCTCACTTCGCGCGTCTCAGCACTTGCTGCTGCCGCTTCCCTGTGGGCCTCGGCCTCTCGCTGCTTTCGGGCCGCGACCAGATCTCGGCGCTGCCAGACGTCGACGTCCAGCGCGCGCAGGTAATGCAATCGACGGGAATCCATGAACGAAGGCTAGCAGGACGGGCGCCGGTCAGGCGCTCTCGGCCAGACGTTTTTTCTTGCTCGTCTTGTGCCAGACCCACACCGCGGGGCCAGACAACGCGTAGGCTCCGAAAGCGACCAGCAGCGACAAGGGCGCTAGCGACACGAGCACGTACAACAGCGGGATGACGAGCGCATACATCCATGGGATGCGTCCGCGCACGTTCAGCTCCTTGCCGCTCCAGTACGCGAACTTGCTCACCATGAGCGCGCCAGCCACGATCGAAACCATGAACGCCAGCACCAGCTTGGCGAGCCCCGTCACCTCGACTTCGCTCACGAGCCAGATGAATCCGGCGACCGTTGCGGCCGCGGATGGGCTGGGCAGTCCTTCGAAAAAGCGCTTGTCGGCGACTGCTGCGCGCGAATTGAACCGCGCGAGGCGCAAGCCTGCTGCTACCGCGTAGAAGAAGGCCGCGAGCCAGCCGAAGCGGGCCCAGAAGCTGCCGTAGTCCGCGATACGCTCGATCCCCCACTGATAAACGAGAATGGCCGGCGCGAGGCCGAACGCCACCATGTCGCAGAGGCTGTCGTACTCCTTGCCGAATTCGCTTTGGGTGTTGGTCCAGCGTGCCACGCGGCCATCGAGACCGTCGAAGATCATCGCCAGGAACACACCGGTGGCCGCTCGCGAGAAATTGCCGTCGATCGCAGCCACGATGGCGTAGAAGCCGCCAAACAGAGTGCCCGTGGTCAGCAGGTTCGGCAGCCAATAGACGCCACGGCGTCGCACCGAGTCGGCGCCTTCCTCTGGAATGATTTCCGCTTCACTCATGATGTGGTTGTCGCAAGTCTGAGCTGCTGCCCCGTCGCCGAGTGCGCCGATCAGATCAGACCGTGGCAGGGAAATGCCCTGATCTCGCATCGGTTCCGACCTGAAACTCCTCGAGCTTTGGATGCAGTCGGGGCCGGTGCTGCGACCGTCCGAGGTCCGGGAGTGGCGGCGGATGATAGGGTGCGTTCAGTAACCTGCACAACAATGAAGGCTCGTGTGACACAGATCGCGGCGAGCACAGGCTTGCGTCTGCACGATGACGCCGCTCCACACTCCGCCTGCCACCTCGTAGGATAGGCACCACAGAATTCAGAAATTCCCTTCGATGTCCGCCGCCCTCAAGACATTACTCCTGCTCGCTCTGTCCGCACTCGCGATGCCCGTGCTTGCCGACCGCCAGCAGGATCCGGAAATCGGCAAGCTGCTGCAGCAGGCCCTGAAAGAAGATGGCTGCTTCGAAGACAAATTCGAGCAGCAGGTGTGGCATGCCGCGATGGAGCCGCAGCTCAAACGCATCGTGCAGGATGAGATCGAACGCGCCGAGATCCTGTATCACGTTCACTGCGAGGCGAAGCGCCTGAACCTGCCGCCTGCGCTCGTCATGTCCGTGATCGATGTAGAGAGCCGCTTCGATCGTTGGGCAGTCTCCAGCGCCGGCGCCGTCGGACTCATGCAGATCATGCCCTTCTGGCCACGTCAGCTCGGCATGACCAACGAACAGCTGGTGCGCATTCCTCAGAACATCCGCATGGGATGCACGATCCTGAAGTTCTATCTCGATCGCGAGAAAGGCGACTACACCCGCGCCCTCGCCCGCTACAACGGCAGCGTCGGCCGCCGCAACTACTCAGACCTGGTGCTCACGCGGCTGGCGAATCGGTGGAAATACCACTGAAGTAAATGAGTAGTTACGAATGAGCAATGAGTAATTGAAGACGCCTCATTGCTCATTGCTCATTGCTCATCAGTACTGTCCCAACGTTCTCACGGTCAGCTTGCGCAAGCTACTGATCTGACGAATGAACTGTTGTTTTTCTGGTGGTCTCGATTTGAACGCCGCTCCGGGCACACTGGGGTTCTCCAGCGACCTGGCGGTGGTCCAGATGCACACGGGAAGTTGGTGTTCGCGCAACTGATGACGCACCTGCCTCTGAGCACATTTTGTCGTTGCGTCGCTCGCTACGATGGTGACCACAAGGTCAAACGCTTCTCGTGTCTCGATCAGTTGCTGGGGCATTACTCCTTGCTCATTGCTCACTACTCATTGCTAACTGCTCATTGCTCATTGCTCATTGCCCACTCCTACTTCGTCGCAAACCCCACCGGCACCTTTCCCAGCGCGTCGAGTGCGAGCTCTTCGATATCGACGGTGACGACTTGCGCGGCCGGTGGGCCGGTGTGCAGCCATTGGATGAGCATGTGAACGGATTGGGTGTCGCCGACGGCGAGCACTTCGACGCGACCGTCTTCCAGATTGCTGGCGTACCCGCTCAGGCCGAGCTCGGCGGCCTTCTGGCGTGTGGAGGCGCGAAAGTACACACCCTGCACTCGACCGGAAACAAAGCAGCGTCGGGCAACGATGGCGGACATGAGCGACGATCATCCAGGTCGTAGGTGAAAGCGAGTCAACACGTCGTGCGGTGACTGGCGTTACGCGTGTAACGCGACGATCCCGCGGTGGGTTCAACCGGATTCTTTCTGATCCGTTTTACGAACGGCGCTCAGCGCTTCACTTGCGCGGCCACGTGCTTCGACGGCATTGCGACGGGCATTGCGATAGTCGCGTCGCTGCAGGCTTTCCTCAGCCTGCTCGAGCAGTGTCTGCGCCTCACTCAGCTGCTGTGGAGCAATGCGCTCGGCGCCGGCTTCGCGTGCGGCCCGGATGGCTTGGCGCGCATTGCTCATTTCCTGCGCCGGCACGCCTGCGCAACTCCATAGACCTGCGCAGAGCACGATCAGAAGAATGCCGCGTATCGAACCTGGCGAAAGAGGATAAGCCATGACTCGGGCTGTAATTTTCGACCGACCGTAGCAACGGCCAGCCTACACCGTCAAGACAGCGGCGAATACAATGCAGCGCCTTTACGGCTGACGATGCGTTGCTCTCAGCCCACATCAGCAGTGCATCGACGCGAACGTGACAGTGCATTCGCGGGACAATCCGGGAGATTCATCGAGTGGCAGACATTCTGGTTGTGTTTTATTCCCGCAAAGGCAGCACCGCGGAGCTTGCGCGGCAAATCTGTCGCGGAGTCGAGTCCGTGAGCGGCGCGAGCGCCAAGTTGCGCACGGTGCCGCCCGTCGTCACGTCGATCGATCAACCGCAGCCGATCGTTCCTGCCGAAGGTCCGCCGTATGCGACGCATGACGACCTGCGAACCTGCGATGGCCTGATCCTCGGCAGTCCGACGCGCTTTGGAAACATGGCCGCGCCGCTCAAGTTCTTTCTGGATGGCACGAGCTCACTGTGGGTGAGCGGCGCGCTGGCCAACAAACCCGCCGCCGTGTTCACCTCGACGCAGACGATGCATGGCGGTCAGGAGACGACGCTGCTCAGCATGATGCTGCCGCTGCTGCATCACGGCATGTATATCGTCGGACTGCCTTACACCGAAGCCGCGCTCAATCACACGAGTACGGGCGGCTCGCCTTATGGCGCAAGTCACGTGGCAGGCGCGGAGACACAGCCACGCTTGTCCGAGGACGAGAAGACGCTCGCGCAACTACTGGGAAGACGCGTCGCCGAGCTCGCCGTGAAAGTGCGCGGGTGAAGCTTGTGACGAACGCAGCCCGTTTCTGGCGCGGATCCACCATCGCGCTTACGCTCGCTCTGATCCTGCTGATGTTTCTGTGGCAGTTCACGGCGAGCATCGACTGGTCGCGCGCTGGTATTGCATTGCTGCTCGCGATTCCGCTCCTGGCGCCCCTTCCCGGCTTGATTCGCTCGCACCGCCGAACTTATGCATGGGCGACGCTGTGCGTGATCCCCTACTTCATCGTCGGCATCACCGAATCGATCGCCAATCCTGTTTCGCGCAGCTGGCCGGGGACCTGTCTGGCCTTGTCGTTATTGTTGTTCGTGAGCCTGATCGCTTATCTGCGCGCTACGCGATCCGCAGCTTGAGCTGTTCACTCCAGCAGTTTGCTGACGAAAGGAATCGACACACGCTGACGCTGTGCGGCGATGGACGCTTCGTCGATGCGATCGAGGAAATCGCAGAGCGTCGTCATGTCGCGCGGCAGCCGTCGCAGTAGAAACGCTGCCGTGTCCTCCGGCAGCTCGAAACCGCGGAGCTTCGCGCGCAGCTGAAGCGCTCCGATCTGCTCGTTCTCTTCGAGCGCATGCAGCGTCAGCACGAGCCCGCCGCCCAACCGCGAACGCAGATCCGCAAGCTCGATGCCGGTCATGGCCGGAAGCAGCGCACTGCCGACGATCAGATGGGCCTGGCGCTCATCGAGTTGCTGGTGCAAGGCGAACAACGCGCGCTGCCAATCGCTGCGGCCAGCAATCATTTCGACGTCATCGATGCAGACGCGATCGAGCTCGCCACATCCGGCAAGCAGCTCGGGCCCCAGGGACAGAAGCTCACGCAGGGGAAGATACGCCACGCTTTCGCCATTCGACTGCGCACACAACGCCTGCAGCAGATGAGTCTTCCCTGCATTGCGGGCACCGTGCACATAGATGCAGACAGGAGGGGCGCCTAGGCGGATCGAACGCAAGGCTTCGACGACTGGAGCGTTACTGCCCGGATAGAAACTTGCGAACACGCTGCTGTCGCGCAGCCGCACGCCCAACCCCAATTGCGTACTCATCTTCGCTCTCTAGGCGGCCACGCCGCGGCGCTCACGACTCGCATCGATCGCCTTGCGCGAATAGGTGATCACATAGTCGAGCCCACTGACGACCGTCGTCACGAAGACCAGCGCGCCCATGCCGACGACGAGGTGCTGCGGAACGTCGCCTGCGGCATTGCTCGCCACGATCAACAGCAGGAACACGATCTGGCACAGCGTATTGAGCTTGCTGACCCACGTCGGCTTGCCATTCGGATAGCCGTAGAGCGCGTTGTACGCAATTGCTCCCGCAGTGATCAACACGTCGCGACCGATCGCGACCAGCGCAAGCCATAACGGCACGAGGCCCATCAGACCGAGCGTCAGGAACACGCCCACCAGCAGGATCTTGTCTGCGAGCGGATCGAGGATCTTGCCGAGCTCCGAAGTCCAGCCGCAGCGTTTGGCGAGGAACCCATCGAGTCCGTCCGTCGCTGCGGCGACGGCGAACAACCAGAGCGTCGACTTGAAGTCATGCTGGACGAGAAGCCACGCGACTGGCACGACCAGGAACATGCGCAGGATGCACAACGCATTGGGAATGAAACGCATCCAGGACCACATTGCGCTTCGAGTCCTTTCCCACTCTACGGCTGGTAACGAAGCTGCAGCCGGTCGGTGGATTCAGCGGAAGCGGTGGTCGCCGGCACCAGTCGGCCATCCAGGGCCAGCGCCCGTTTCAACGTATTCGCATCGCCCCGCACCGCCAGCCGGAATCTCATCGTATCGCCCACGACCTGCTCCACCGCAACCGACCGCACGAGCGTCATGCCTTCGAGATAGTTGAGCGCGCCCGCATAGGCCGCGAGATTGTCGATGCCGGAAATTTCCACGGCCACGCTGTCGAGCGTGGATCCGGCGACCGAATAGACACGCGCGAAGGCATCGGCTGCCAGATGCACGCCGTCCTCGAGCGAACCGCTGGTATTGGCGTTCTCGCTATCCGAGAGCAGCGTCCATCTCACATTCACTCCGCCTGAGCCATCCGAGCGTGCGTTCCCGATCAGCACCGCGTTAGCGTTGTAACCAGCTGCCAGTTCCAGCGCGGCTGCGTGATCGTTGACATCCGCACCCAATTGCGTGCGATCGGGCCAGACGATCGGCAAGCCACGTTCCCTGGCCGCACGTGCGACCGCCTCGCGTTCCGCCGACATGCCCGTCGAATCGATCCCATAGGTCGAACCGTCGCTGGCTGTCACATTGAGCAGCACGAGCGTATTCGGCCGCTCGCGCCCCCAGATCGGCAGATCCGCATCGGTCAGGAGTTTGTCGATGGAGACGCTGTCGAATCCGACCTGCAACGCGTTATCCGCCGTGAAGCCGAAGCGCTGCACATACTTGCGAGGATCGTTGAGCACGGCCCCGAGACGAGCTGCGGCATCGCGCCGGCCACTGACTTTCACGACCACAGCCTTGAGAGCATCGACGAACGCTGCATCGCGCGTCGTGGTGACCGGGGTCGAGACTTCGTACAGATCGGGAACGGTGGCCGCCCATGCAGGTCCGACCAACCCGGCGAGGAGCACGAGTCGCGCCAGGAACCCAGTTGTGAAACCTGATGACTTCGTCATTTGCAGCCCGGCAACGTTGCGACCCGCGATGGCATGAGGGCCGTGTAAAATAGCATACGTCCAACTTTCGCCCGCCCCGCCGCCGTACGTTCGGCGCGCCCATGACCCCGAGGCCTTATGTCTCCGACCGATCCGATTACCTACAAAGACGCAGGCGTTGATATCGAAGCAGGAGATGAGCTCGTCGAGCGCATCAAACCCGCCGTCAAACGCTCGATGCGCCCCGAAGTTCTCGCAGGCCTGGGCGGCTTCGGCGCACTGTTCGAAGTCCCGATCGACCGCTACAAGCGGCCGGTGCTCGTATCAGGCACCGACGGGGTGGGCACGAAGCTGCGTCTTGCGATCGAAACTGGCCGGCACGACACGATCGGCATCGATTTGGTCGCGATGTGTGCGAACGATGTCGTCGTCCAGGGTGCCGAGCCTTTGTTCTTCCTCGACTACTACGCAACCGGCAAGTTGAGCGTCGAAGTCGCGGAGTCCGTGATCAAGGGCATCGTCGAAGGTTGCGTCCAGGCGGGCGCAGCATTGATCGGCGGCGAGACCGCCGAGATGCCTGGGATGTATGCCGAGGGCGATTACGATCTCGCTGGCTTCTGCGTCGGCATCGTCGAGAAAGACGCCATCATCGATGGCAGTCATACGCGTCCCGGCGATGTCCTTATCGGTCTGCCCTCCTCCGGTCCCCACTCCAATGGCTACTCGCTCATCCGCAAGCTCCTCAAGCACGCGAAAGCGACGCCTGCCACGAAGCTCGATTCGGGCTCGCTCTACGATGCCCTGCTCGCGCCGACGCGCATCTACGTGAAGCCGCTGCTGGCGCTTGCCAAGGCCGTTCCCATTCACGGCATGGCTCACATCACCGGCGGCGGTCTGACCGAAAACATTCCGCGCGTGGTACCGCACGGTCTCGAAGTGCTGCTGGGCGCGAAGACATGGCAACGCCCGGAAGTATTCACGTGGCTGCAGAAGGCCGGGAACATCGCGCCGGCCGAGATGTATCGCACGTTCAACTGCGGTATCGGCATGACGGTGACCGTTGCTGCCGAACATTGCGACAAGGCACTCAAGCTGTTGCGCGATCACGGCGAATCGCCCTGCGTCATCGGTGAGCTTCGCCGCGGCGATGGCGGCGTGGTCATTCACGGATGACATTTTCCGCTGCCGCGCCTGCCCACGCACGACTGCCGATCGTCATCCTGATCTCCGGACGCGGCAGCAACATGCAGGCGATCGCCGAGCGCGCAGCGCGCGGCGATCTGCCTGTCGAGGTGCGCGCTGTGATCAGCGACAAGGAAGAGGCGCCGGGGCTTGCTATCGCAGCCGGGCTCGGCATTCCAACGGCCACGCTGAGCCCGAAGGGGTTTGCGACCCGCGAGCTCTACGACGGCGCACTTGCCGATCTCGTCGCGAGCTACTCACCGCAGCTGGTGGTTCTCGCCGGATTCATGCGCATTCTCTCGGCAAACTTCATCCAGTCGTTCGCCGGCCGCATTCTCAACATTCACCCTTCGCTTCTGCCGAAGTACCGCGGTCTCCATACGCACCGACGCGCGCTCGAAGCGGGTGACCTGTTGCACGGAGTCAGTGTGCACCTGGTCACACAGGAACTCGACGGCGGCCCGGTCATTATGCAAGCGAGTGTGCCCGTGCTTCCCAACGACACCGAGCAAAGCCTTTCAGCACGAGTTCAGCGTCAGGAACACAGGATCTATCCGCAGGTGATCGAGTGGATCGCACTGGGTCGTCTGCGATGTTCCGCAGACGGTCTCTGGCTGGACAACGAGGCTCTGCAGGCGCCGATCGCTATCGAAAGCGGAGAGTAATTTGCACCGAGCGCTGACAAGATGGCTGCGAGCCTTTCCCATCGCGATGCTCGTTCTCACGGCGATGCTCAGCACCGCAGCGTATGCGCAATCGGGAATTCCGGAGCCTTTCACGGCAACCTATGCAGTCACCTTTCGCGGACTGAACGGCGGCACGCTCGAAATGCATTGGCGCCGCGATGCGCAGAGCGGCCGCTATATCTTCGAAACGCGGGCTCATCCGTCCACGCTTGCCAGGTTCTTCGTGAGCAGCGACGCATTCGAACGAACGACATTCGAAACCTCGGGCGACGGGCTTCGGCCCGTGCTCTGGGAAACCGAAGACGGCAAGGCCGGCGACAAGGGCGATGGTCGACTCGAGTTCGACTGGAACACGAAGCGCATCACGGGCACCTTCGAAGGTAAGGCGGTCGATCTGCCGCTCGAACCCGGCACACTCGATCGCACCTCCATCCAGCTCGGCGT
This sequence comes from Pseudomonadota bacterium, assembly GCA_023423935.1. Lineage (GTDB taxonomy): Bacteria > Pseudomonadota > Gammaproteobacteria > Steroidobacterales > Steroidobacteraceae > Steroidobacter. Next base: position 87,988 of record JAFAEQ010000077.1, read on the forward strand.
GATGATGTCGCTCCTGCGCGGCCAGGAGCCCGGCACGATCACCATGGTCAACGGAGACGATCTGCGCAGCTACACGTACACGCGCGTCAAGAACGAATCGATGACCTCGAAACTCGGCACCTACGATGCCGTCGTGTACGAAAGCACACGCCCGGGTTCGAACCGCGTCTCACGCGTCTGGCACGCCGCCGCACTCGGCTACGTTCCGGTGCGCGCCGAACAGATACGCAAAGGCAAAGTGGAAACGGTGATGGAATTGATCGCCTTGAAGAAAGGCGATCAGGCAATGAGCAATTAGCAATGAGTAATGAGTAACTAAGAATGCAGAAAGGAGAATCTTTCTCCTCTCCTCAATTGCTCATTGCTCACTACTCATTGCTAATTTGCGGCCGCAGTGCGTCGGTGATGGCAGTGATGGCGCCAGATTCTTGCCTTCATCACTGACATCACTTCATCACCGTCATCACCCACATCCCCTCACATCACCGCCCTCACGTCTTCGGCAGCGTCACTCCCCTCTGCCCCTGATATTTCCCGCCACGGTCCTTGTATGAGGTTTCGCAGACCTCATCAGATTCCAGGAACAGCATCTGGGCCACGCCCTCGTTCGCGTAGATTTTCGCCGGCAGAGTCGTGGTGTTCGAGAACTCGAGCGTCACGTGACCTTCCCATTCCGGCTCGAGGGGCGTGACGTTCACGATGATGCCGCAGCGCGCATAGGTGGACTTGCCCAGACAGATCGTCAGTACGTTGCGCGGGATGCGGAAATACTCGACGGTGCGCGCGAGCGCGAAGGAGTTCGGCGGAATGATGCAGACGTCCTGCTGCATGTCGATGAAGCTGCCGGAATCGAAATTCTTCGGATCCACGATCGTCGAGTTGATGTTCGTGAACACCTTGAACTCGTTCGCACAGCGCACGTCGTAGCCGTAGCTCGAGGTTCCGTAGGAAACGATGCGCGAGCCATTCGCCATCCTGACCTGGCCCGGCTCGAAAGGCTCGATCATCCCCTCAGCGGCCATACGACGGATCCAGCGATCGGACTTGATGCTCATGTGATTTCCTGAACGAAATATCTGTCTGCGACTGGTCAGCGGGCGCGCAATTGTACGTACCGGCTTGGGTCTCGTCTCTTCCGTCTGGCTGGTCGCCAGTCGCCTGTTGTCTGGTGGCCGAGCTGCGCGCCTCAGGTGTCTTCGACCTCGATGGTCGGAAACGAGGGTGCAGCAAAGGCGCCGCGCGCCAGGCGACCGGCCGTACGGCGAGCCATCTCGATATAGGCCTTGCCCAGTGCACTTTGCGGTTCGGCCGCTACTGTGGGGGTGCCCGCATCCATCTGCTCGCGGATACGGATATCGAGCGGCAACTCGCCCAGCACATCGACGCCGTACTGCTGCGCCATGCGCTGTCCCCCTCCGGCGCCGAAAATGTGCTCTTCATGGCCGCAGTTCGAGCAGACGTGCGTGCTCATGTTCTCGACGATGCCGAGGACGGGCACTTCCACCTTCTGGAACATGCGCAGGCCCTTGCGTGCATCGAGCAGTGCGATGTCCTGTGGGGTCGTGACGATCACGGCCCCACTCACCGGCACACGCTGCGACAGCGTGAGCTGCGTATCGCCCGTGCCCGGCGGCATGTCCACGATCAGATAGTCGAGATCGCCCCAGCGCGTCGTTTCGAGCAGCTGCACCAGCGCCTGCGTGACCATCGGTCCTCGCCAGACCATCGGTTGCTCTTCGTCCACGAGAAAGCCGATCGACATCACTTTGATGCCGAAGGCTTCCGGGGCAATCATGGTGCGCTGGTCGGGACTGACGGGACGCTGTCCGCCCAGACCCATCATGCGCGGCTGACTCGGGCCGTAAATGTCCGCATCGAGCAACCCTACGGCCGCACCTTCGTAGGCAAGTCCCAGCGCGAGATTCGCCGCCGTCGTCGACTTGCCCACCCCGCCCTTGCCGGAAGCCACTACGATGATGTTCTTGATCGCCTGAATGGGGCGCAGATTGCGCTGGACCGCTGCCGAGGCCACTTGCCATTCGACATCCACGTCCGCCGCACGGACGCCCTCCACTGAGAGCAACTGGTCGCGCACGACAGATGCCAACTCGGAGGCGTAATGACGCGCGGGATAGCCCAGCTTCAGGCGGACCTCCACGCGATCGCCCTGAATGCCCAGGTGCTCTATGGCCTGTGCGGCCCCGAGATCCAGATCCAGATAGGGATCGCGCAATGTCTCGACGCGGCTGCGAATCGCAGTCTCTCGCGAACTCGTGCTCATGATGTGTCCGATTGACCGCTGCGTGGACCGCTGGCTGGAGCGGATGTGAGCGCGCGGCAATGATGAGGTGCGAAAAGGGGTCCGGATTGTAACGGAATCTTGCGGGCGGCTCGCATGCCGCGCTGGATCCCTCAAGGCACAGAGGCCACCTGCGCCGATGGAGGGGATTTGCCTAAGGGCAGCGGCCAAGCCGCGCGATGGGCATGGCATAATGCCGCGGATCGCTGGCCCGGACTCACACGGTTCATTCGAACAGCGGCTCGAAAGACGCCTCGGCGGTGAAATCTTTCGGGACGAAATTCAGATTCAAGCATCAAAGCCGGACGACGAGCTGGATACCGAGACGACTTGATGAGTTTTTTTTCCGACCTGAGAGCCGAACGCCTGATTGCGGAAATCAGGGGTATTGGCGATCCGCTGCATCCGGACGCCCAGAAAGCGTTCCTGAAGCTTGCGAAGCTCGGGCCCAGTGCCATTCCGAAGATCATCGACGCGACGGCGGTCGCCGACAAGAAAGAGACCGCGGCCTACGTCGAGATTCTCGCGCAGCTGCTCGATAACAAGAGCTTTCCGCTGTTTGCCCAGGGCCTGGTCGATGCCAGCCCACGCACACTGGCGGCCATCGGCTGGGCGATGACCAACAGTACGAATTACAGCCCTTCCCTGCTCATCGAGCTGCTCGCCCGCGACGACATCTCGAAACCGACGGTCATCGAGATCATCGCAGCGCAGAAGCAGCGCTTCACCGTGCGCGAGCTCCTGCAGCACGCCTACAACCAGGAAGCCAACGAAAAGGCGGCACTCTTTAGGATCATCGGCGAGTTGGCCGACCCCTCGAGCCTGTCCGAGCTGATCAGCCGCATCGAGGGCAAGGATTCCGCTGCGCGCATGCACATCATCAACATCCTCGCGCGTTTCAACCTTCCCGAAGTATCGGTGGCACTGCAGGGACAGCTGCGCGATCCGAACAAACTGATCCGTCAGGCCGCGCTGAATGCGCTGTCGAAAATGGATGGCCCTGTGAACGTCGCGGCGGTCTGCCAGATGCTGCGCGATCCGGACATCGAAGTGCAGAATCGTGCGATCGATGTCGTGGTCCGGGCCAAGGACCCGGACACGATGAAGTACCTGATCGAGGTACTCAAAGACGAAAACGAGTACGCCCGGCGCGCCGCAGTCGAGGTGCTCAACCACCTGGGCACCGCGAAGGACATCAAGCACCTGCTCCAGGTGATCAAGGACGACGACTGGTGGGTTCGTACGCGCGCGGCCGATGCGCTCGGCAAAATCGGCGGTTCGCGCGTGGTCGACGCGGTCATCGAGCTCATCAAGGACGAGGACGAGGATGTACGCCGCGCCGCCATCGAAATCCTCAACCAGACGAAGGACGAAAGAGCGGTCAATTTCCTGCTCGAAGCCACCAAGGATAAGGATTGGTGGGTGAGCGAGCGCGCGATCGATGCACTCGGCGAGATCGGCAGCAAGCGTGCAACGCCCGTCCTGATCGAATTGCTCGGCAGCGATAACACCCGCGCCATGCCCGCGGTGGTCCGCGCCCTGGGCAAGATCGGCGAGACGAAGGCCATCGAACCGTTATTGAAGGCGCTCGAGCGGCCCGAGAAGGAAATCAAGGTCGAGGTGATCAGCGCGCTCGCACGGCTTGCAGATGACAAGCGCGCGGACAGCGTGCGTGCCTTCATCCATTCGGCCGGCACGCAGGCGAGCGATGAGACGATCGTGCAGGCCGCCAACCGCGCCATCGAGGAACTCGACAGCCGCTACTCGAGCAGCGCAATCGCCGCTCAGGTCAAAGCCGCGAGGATGGCCGAGCCCGCACGCACGCTGCTCATCGAGAAAGGCGATGTGGATGCGGTCATCAAGAAGGCCGAAGAAAGCGCCGCCGCGTCGCAGAAGCTCGACATCAATGCGCTCAAGCCCGGCGAGATTCTCGAAGGTCGTTACAAGTACATCGAGAAGATCGGCAAGGGCGCCTTCGGCACCGTGCTGCTCGTCGAAGATACCGTCGTCGATGAGCGGCTGATTCTCAAGTTCCTCAATCCCAACGTGTCGCAGGATGAGGAGATGATGAAGCGCTTCGTGCACGAGCTGCGCTACTCGCGCAAGATCACGCACCGCAACGTCATCCGCATCTACGACTTCCTGTTCATGCGCGGCAACTACGCCATCTCGATGGAGTACTTCCCGTCGCACACACTGGGCGCCGAGATCGTGAACGAGAAACCGTTGCCGCTCGCGCGCGCAATCCAGTACGGCAGCGACATCGCGACAGGCATGGCGGTCGCGCACCAGGCCGGCATCGTGCATCGCGATCTGAAGCCTGCGAACGTACTGATCAACAACGAAGGTCTGCTCAAGATCGTGGACTTCGGTGTTGCCGCCGCTCACAAGGAAGGCGATACGCAGCTCACCAAGACCGGGTATGTGATCGGTTCGCCCAAGTACATGGCGCCCGAGCAGATCCTGGGCAAGAAGGTCGATGAGCGCGCCGACATCTACAGCCTGGGCGTCATCCTGTATGAGATGGTCACCGGCCAGCCCCCGTACAGCCGCGGCGACCACATGTCGGTCATGTATCAGCACGTTCAGGGTAAGGCCAAACCACCGATCGAGGTGAACCCTGCCCTCCCGCCCGTCCTCTCGGACATCGTCGTGAAGGCCATGGCGGTCGACAAAATGAAGCGCTTCCAGAGCATGGACGAGTTCCGCACCGCGCTGGAGAAAGCGCTTTAAACGACGTCGCAGCTGAAGCTGCGAGGAGCGACGATTGGACTCCCTGTCACAATCGCGTCTTTGCTTCAGGTCAAAAGACGTGACTTTTGCCCTTCGCTCGCCACCTTCGGCGGCGGGCACTTCCGTGTGCCTGCTACGACGTCGCAGCTACCGCTGCGAGGAAAGACGATTGGACTCCCTGTCACAATCGTCTTTGCTCAGGTCAAAAGACGTGACTTTTGCCCCTCGCTCGCCACCTGCGGCGGCGGGCACATCCATGTGCCTGGGAGAGTCTGGGGAGTTGCGGCTACCGATCGCCGAGCGCTAGTCGGGCTGCTGGCCAGAAAATGCCCAGACCAAAAGGCCCTCGGGGCTCCTCAGGTGAACTGCCGCACAGTCTGGCGAGCCCCGGCGGATACACTGTAGGCTTTAGTTAAATGATCGCCAGAATTCTCATGCAGCTGACTTCGTCCATCTCGTTGACGGCGCACTATGCCGCTGCTGGCCAGGGGCCAGTCGCCGGCCGCCAGTAGGCTCACATGGCTCGCATCGACGCCTTTCTCAAGCTCGGCACCGATCAGGGGTGCTCGGATATCCATTTCGCCGTCGGCCTGCCGCCGATGCTGCGGATGTACGGCGATCTGCTGCCCATCAAATTCCGCGATCTCAGCCAGGCCGAGCTCGAAGGCTATGTCGCTGAGATCATGAGCAAGCCGAATCAGGACGCCCTGCGCCGCGGTCACGACGTGGATTTCTCGTATGTGTCTGCCAACGGCGGTCGCTTTCGAGTCAACGTGTTCCGCAAGGAAACCGGCGTCGGAGCGACCTTCCGCGCGATCCCCTCCGAAGCGCCCACGCTCGATCGGCTCAATCTGCCGCCGATCATCAAGAAGCTCTGCGACAACCATCAGGGCATGATCCTGGTCACCGGCTCGACCGGCACGGGCAAGTCGACGACGCTTGCCGCGATGATCGACCATCTGAATCAGACGCGACGGCTGAACATCATCAGCCTCGAGGATCCGATCGAGTTCGTCCACAAGAGCAAGCAGAGCCAGGTGATCCAGCGCGAGCTGAACACTCACCTGCCGACCTTCGCCGAGGGCGTGCGCGCCGCGATGCGTGAAGATCCCGACGTGATCCTGGTCGGCGAATTGCGTGACGCAGAGACGATTCGATGGGCGATGACCGCCGCTGAAACGGGCCATCTCGTGCTCGGTACGCTGCACACGACCGGCGCGGTGAAAACGATCGACCGAATCGTCGATGCCTTGCCTGCCGACGAGCGCGAACAGACTAAGAGCTTCCTGTCGCAAAGTCTGATCGCGGTCGTGACGCAAGTGCTCGTCAAAACGCCCGATCAGCGCGGCCGCCGCGCGATGTGCGAGATCATGGTGGTCACCCGCGCGATCGGCAAACTGATCATGACCGATCAGACGCATCAGATCCCCTCGCAGCTGCAGACTGGCAGAGAGCTCGGCATGCAGATGCTCGACCAGGCCCTGCTCGCCGCCGTCCAGGCGAAAGAGATCGACGCCGACGACGCCTACGTCTACGCCACGGACAAGAAACTCTTCGCCCGCTACGTCACGGACACGAGCGTGCTGCCGAAGCTGGATTTGGCGCCGGGCTAATCGCCGTGATGGAAGTCATGAAAGTGATGGAGGTGATGCCGGCAAGATTCGCGCTACCGCGCCGTGCATCCTCGGGTCCATCACCGTCATCACCCCATCACCTCCATCACCGTCATCACTGATCACTCCATGAGCACCGACGCGACCCAGACAGGAACTTCGACCGCCGCGACGTCATCGGCGTACGTTCCGCGGAAGATCGATGAGTTTCTGAAAGAAGTGCTGAGCCGTAACGGCTCGGACTTGCACTTCATCGCGGGCGATCCGCCACGCGTTCGTCTGTATGGCGAACTGCACCCGCTGCGACCGGAGCCGCTCAAGCCCGAGTTCGTTCAGGAAGTGCTGATGGAGATCATGCCGCGCGCAGCGCAGATGCGGCTCGAGGAAAAGCACGGCGCCGACTTCGCGTACATCATCCCGGGCGTGTCGCGATTCCGCGTGAACGTCATGCGCCATCTCTATGGCCTGGGCTGCGTGTGCCGAGCCATTCCTTCGAAGGCGCTCTCGCTCGATCAGCTCAACATGCCCGATGCCGTGCGCAATCTGTGCAAGGTGAACAGCGGACTGATCCTGGTGACGGGCAAGACCGGCTCGGGAAAATCGACCACGCTTGCGGCCATGATCGACGACATGAATGCGCGGATGAAGGGACACATCCTGACGATCGAAGATCCGATCGAGTTCGTGCATCCGCGTAAGAACTGTCTGATCAGCCAGCGCGAGATCGGCAATCACAGCCCGTCGTTCGCGGCCGCGCTGCATTCTGCCCTGCGCGAAGATCCCGACGTGATTCTGGTCGGCGAGTTGCGCGACTACGAAACCATGAGCATCGCGGTGACGGCCGCCGAGATGGGCATCCTGGTCATGGGCACGCTGCACACCAACGGCGCCGCGCCGACGGTCGATCGCATGGTCAATGCATTCCCCGCGGACAAGCAGTCGCACGTTCGCGCGATGCTTTCGACCTCGCTGCGGGGCGTGATTTCGCAGCAGCTGATCCCCCGCGCCGGCAAGCCGGGTCGCGTCGCCGCCCTCGAGATTCTCGTGAACACCCCCGCCGTCGCGAACCTGATCCGTCAGGGCAAGCTCGATCAGCTCGAAAACACCATGCAGAGCGGTGCCGCACACGGCATGAAGACGATGGATTCGGCCATCCAGGATCTGCTCGATAAGGGCATCATTGCCGGCAAAGAGGCCTACAAGAAGGCCATCAACAAAGCGAAGTTCGAGCATCTGAAAGATGTAGGGTGATGCCGGAGAAGCCGGTGATTGCCTCGACGATCCTGTGATGTCGGTGATATGGGTGATGGCAGTGATGAAGGCCGTAGAAAGGCTGGTCTGACCGCACCCGCATCACTGTCATCACGATCCCGCATGGCATAATCGCGCGCTCATTCCGTCCCTCGAGCCGCCATGCCCGCCCGTAATCTCTTCGTCACGACCGCACTGCCGTACGCCAATGGACCGTTTCACATCGGTCACATCATGGAGTACATCCAGGCCGACATCTGGGTGCGGTTCCAGCGCATGCTCGGCAACAAGGTGCATTTCATCGGCGCCGACGATGCGCACGGCGCACCGATCATGCTCAAGGCGGAAAGCGAAGGTGTGACTCCGGAGCAGATGCTGGCCCGCATCACCGCGGATCGGCCCAAGTATCTTCAAGGCTTCCACATTTCTTTCGACAACTGGCATTCGACGCATTCGCCGGAGAACACCGAGCTGTCGCAGGAGATCTATCGCGCTCTGCGGAAAGCGGATCTCATCTATGTGAAGCCGGTGGAGCAGTTCTTCGATCCGGTGAAGGGCATGTTCCTGGCCGATCGCTACATCAAGGGCGAATGTCCGAACTGCCACGCGAAGGATCAGTACGCGGATGCCTGCGAGAACTGCAGCATCGTCAACACGCCGACCGACCTGATCGACCCCTACTCCACGCTCACCGGCGCCAAGCCCGTACGCAAGTCTTCCGATCATTTCTTCTTCCGTCTGTCCGCGCCCCAATGCGTCCAGTTCATGACCGACTGGGTGGGTGCGCCCGGACGCCTGCAACCTGCGGTGGCCAACAAGGCGAGCGAATGGCTGACAGGTAAAGGCGATCGTCCGCTCGGCGATTGGGACATCTCGCGCGATGCGCCGTACTTCGGCATTCCGATTCCCGATGCGCCGGGCAAATACTTCTACGTGTGGCTCGACGCACCGATCGGCTATCTCGCCTCGCTCAAGAACTACTTCGAGACGGGCAAGGCCGCGCGCAACGGCGAGACACGCAGCTTCGATGAGTTCGTCAGCGCGGCTGATGTCGAGCAGATCCATTTCATCGGCAAGGACATCATCTACTTTCACACGCTGTTCTGGCCGGCGATGCTGCACTTTGCGGGCCGCAAGGTGCCCGATCATGTCTACGTCCACGGGTTCATCACGGTGTCGGGCGCCAAGATGTCCAAGTCGCGCGGCACGGGCATCAGTCCGCTGCGCTATCTCGATATCGGCATGAATCCGGAATGGCTGCGCTACTACATTGCGGCGAAGCTGAACTCGAACGTCGAGGACATCGACTTCAACCCGGATGATTTCATCGCGCGCGTGAACAGCGACCTGGTCGGCAAGTACGTGAACATCGCGAGTCGCATCGCACCGTTCATCGCGAAGTTCTTCGAGAACCGGATGCCTGCATTGCCCGCTCAGTCGGCAGGCGTAAAGGCCGCGCTCGAACAAGCCAGCGCCATCCGCACCGCTTTCGACGAGCGTGAGTTCGGCAAGGCCATTCGCCTCGCGATGGACGTCGCAGATGTCGTGAACGCCGAGATCGACCAGTACAAGCCGTGGATCCTGTCGAAGGATGCGAACACGAATGCTGCGAACAAGGAAAAGCTCGCAGAGATCTGCGCGACTTCGATGGCCACCTTCAAGGCACTCACGCTGTTTCTCAAGCCGATCCTGCCGACGCTCGCGAGCGAAGCCGAAGCCTATCTGCGCAGCGGACCTCTCGATTGGAACCTGTTCGACGCAGGCCGCGATGGCGTGCTTCCCGCCGGTCACGAGTTCGGCACCTTCAAGCCGCTGATCACACGCGTCGATCCCAAACAGCTCGATGCGTTGTTCGACTCCGTGAGTGGATCTGCGCCACCAGCAGCGCCCGCGGCTGCAAAGACCAAAGCTTCTACTCCGAGCCCCGAGCCCCAGGCCTCAAACCCTGCCGAAATCACCGTCGAGGATTTCGCGAAGATCGACATTCGAATCGCAAAGATCGTCGCAGCTGAAAATGTCGAAGGTGCCGACAAGCTCCTGAAGCTCACTGTGGACCTGGGAGATGCGCAGCGCACGGTGTTCGCCGGCATCCGCTCCGCGTACACGCCGGAACAGGTCATCGGTCGACTCACGCTCGTGCTGGCGAACCTGAAGCCGCGCAAGATGCGTTTCGGCACGTCCGAGGGCATGGTCCTCGCCGCAGGCCCGGGCGGCAAAGACATCTTCCTGCTCTCGCCCGACGCCGGCGCATTGCCCGGCATGAAAGTAAAGTGAAGCAACTAGCCGACTGGTCCCTCAGTCCGCTAGCCAGAGGAAGAACGATGGCAGCAATCCAGCTCAATGATCGCGAGCGAGTCGCGCTGTTTCTGACTAGCGGACTAACAGGCTAGTTGGCTAGCGGCTTCCGATGTCCTCCCTCCTCGTCATCCTGCTCAGCGCCGTTCTCGTGTGCCATTACGCACCGACGATGCTGGGTGCGCGCATCTTCGATGACACGGACGAGTTTCGCGGGATGATCGGTATTGCCGTGGCTTCTGCGGTGCTGCTGATCGTGGTCACTCCCGTGAGCTTCGGGCTGCGCTCGGTGCTGTCGGATCTGGATGTCGAATACCTGCATGCGCTCGCGCTGCTGCTGATCATCATGACGCTGGTGCAGCTGCTCGCGCGCGTGATGCCGGTGTGGGGGTTTCGTCCGGTCGATCCTGCATTCGCGCTATTGATGTCCACGCACTGCGGCGTTTTCGGTGTCGCACTGCTGGCCGCGCGTACAGCGAGCCTCGGACAGGCATTCTGGATGGGTCTCGGCAGTGCCACGGCTTTCGTCGTTCTGTCGCTCAGCTTTCATACGCTTCACCGGCGCATGCTGCAGGCGAACGTGCCAGTCATCTTTCGCGACGTGCCACTCGCACTCGTCACTGCGGGGCTCATGGCGCTCGCGTTGATGGGATTCACCGGACTGGTGCGCGACTGACATGGTCACGGCACTCCTCATCGCTGCTGTGCTCGCGGCCGCGTATGTCGCGAGCCTCGCGCTGCCCTCCGTGCGCGCGCAGAGCGAGGACGCAGTCATCGAGCGCATCAACGCAATGCTTCCTCAGACGCAATGTCGTCGCTGTACCTTCGATGGCTGCAAGCCGTACGCAAGCGCACTCGCGCGCGGCGAAGCGGACATCAATCAATGCCCTCCGGGCGGGGATGAGACTGCGCGAGCGCTGGCGCAGCTGCTGCGCCTTGAGCCCAAGTCCGTCGATCCGGCCTTCGGCGTAATGCCCGCGCGTGCCGAGGTCGCGTGGATCGACGAATCGATCTGTATCGGCTGCACGAAATGCATCCAGGCGTGTCCGGTCGATGCCATCGTCGGCGCGTCCAAGTTCATGCACACCGTCATCGCGGATGACTGCACGGGATGCGAGCTCTGCATTCCGCCCTGCCCTGTCGATTGCATCGAGATGCGTCCCGCGCCGGCTAAGGTCCGACGCGCTGCAGTTACGGCGTGAGCATGCAGGCCCGTTCAGTCACGTGGTCGTTGCTGCGCGGCGGACTTCGACTCGATGGCCATAAAGAGCGCTCGACAGCCCGGCCGGTGCGCTCAGCTTCAGTTCCCCAAACCTTGCGGGTCACGCTCGATCAGCATGCGGGCGATGCGGCTATGCCTATCGTCGCCGTCGGCGATCTGGTGCACATGTGCCAACCCATTGCGAAGCCGGCCGGACAGATCAGCGCATGGATCCATGCCCCGGTGTCGGGTCGCGTCGCGGCGATCGAGCAGCAGCCGAGCCCAGAAGTCTCAGCTCATCCTTACATCGCCATCGAGAACGACGGCCGCGATGCACACTTTGAGCACGATCGCATCGACTACACCGCGCTGACGCCACTCGCCCTATGCGAGCACATCGCTCGAGGCGGCATCGTTGGCCTGGGCGGCGCCGTATTTCCCACCGCCACGAAACTTCTCCAAGCCGGCAGCAAACCGCACCTGATCCTGAACGGCGCCGAATGCGAACCGTGGATCAGCTGCGACGACATGCTGATGCGTGAGCGCGCCATCGACGTGGTTCTGGGCGCGCAGGTCCTGGCGTATGCGATGAATGCCGCTGAATGCACCATCGCCATCGAAGACGATCTGACACAGGCACGCGCGGCGCTTGAAACAGCGATTGCAGGGACGAACATGCGACTCGCAGTCGTACCCAGCATCTATCCCGCAGGCGGCGAGCGTCAGTTGATCAAGGCGTTGACCGGTCGCGAGGTCCCCAGCGGCGGGCTGCCTCAGGACATCGGCATCGTGTGCCAAAACGTCGGCACGGCAGCTGCAGTCGCACGCTGGGTCCGCGACGGACAACCGCTCATCAGCCGCATCGTTACGGTGACAGGCAGCGCAGTTCGCGAACCCTGCAATCTCGAAGCACGCATCGGCACACCGGTTGCCAGTCTCGTGGCAGATTGCGGCGGCTATGCGCAGGAAGCTGCCCAGCTCATCATGGGTGGATCGATGATGGGCATTGCGCTCGCAAGCGATACGAACCCGCTCGTGAAAGGCACCAACTGCGTGATCCTGGCCGCAAGCGACGATCTGCATCCGCGAGGCGCGGAGATGCCGTGCATCCGTTGCGGCAACTGTTCGGTCGTGTGTCCCGCATACCTGCTGCCGCAGCAGCTGCATTGGCACGCACAAGCCGGCGACGTGTCTGAACTCGAACGGCTCGGTCTCATGGACTGCATCGAGTGCGGCTGCTGCGATTACGTCTGCCCAAGCCAGATTCCGCTGGCCGAGCGCTTTCGGGAAGCGAAGCCTGCCGTGGCTGCGCGCTTCGACGCGCGACACGATGCCGCACGCTGGCGCGAGAGCTTCGAGTCGCGACAGCAGCGACTGGCGCGACTCGAACAGGAACAGCGCGCACGACTCGAAGAGAAGCGGCGGCAACTCGTCGGGCGCAAATCATGATGGCCGGTTCCGTGAATGCGATGCCACCGCACGTCGTAGCCCCGAGCAGTGTCGGCCAGGTGATGCGCACCGTCATCTATGCATTGCTGCCCGCGATTGCTCTGCATCTCTGGTTCTTCGGCCCAGGGCTTGCGATCCAGATCCTGCTCGCGATCGTCGCGGCACTCGCTTCGGAAGCTTTAGCGCTGCGTTTACGCGGTCAGCCGATCGCCAGATATCTGAGTGACTTCAGCGCCGTCATCACTGCCATCCTGATTGCGATGTGCCTGCCGCCGCTTTCACCCTGGTGGCTCGTCGTGAGCGGCACGGCCTTTGCGATTCTGCTCGCGAAACATCTCTACGGCGGACTTGGCTCTAATCCGTTCAATCCCGCCATGGTCGGCTATGCGGTGCTGCTCGTGTCATTCCCGGCTGAGCTCACGCGCTGGACGGCACCGCACATCGCGGAACTGCAATCGCAGTCGCTGAGCCTTGCGGAGACGCTCCAGACGATCTTCACGGGCCATCTGCCTGACCGGCTGCAGTGGGATGCAATCACCTCGCCCACGCCGCTGAATGCGTTGCGGACCGGACTTGCGATGGGCCACACGATGGAAGAAGCCATCGACAATCCCGTGTTCGGCGTTCTGGGCGGACGCGGCTGGGAGTGGATCAACGTCGCGATCCTTGCGGGCGGAGCGTGGCTCATGGCGTTGCGCATCGTGCGTTGGCATACGCCAGTAGCGATGCTCGCGGGCCTTACGATTCCGGCTGCGGTCATGTATGCCGTGGATCCTGGAGCATACCCAGGGCCGATGTTTCATCTCACGGCCGGCGCCACCATGCTGGGTGCATTCTTCATCGCGACGGACCCGGTGTCGTCCGCCACGAGTGAGCGAGGCAAGCTCGTGTACGGCGCGGGTATCGGCTTCATCACCTATGTGATCCGCACCTGGGGCGGTTATCCGGACGGGGTAGCCTTTGCAGTGCTGATGATGAATCTGGCCGTGCCGCTCATAGATCGCTTCACCGTGCCGCGTATCTATGGTCACTCGCGCTGAAGCTTCACGCAGCGAACGCCTGCGCGTAGCGGCGATCATCATCGCAGCAGCCGTCGTGCTCGCCGCCATCATCTCGCTCGTGGCAGGCGCAACGCGCGAGCGGATCCAGCGCAACGAGCAGGCGTGGTTGCAGCAACGTCTGGATGCACTCATCGCACCGACGATGCACGACAACGATCTGCTGACCGACCGAATCGTGGTGAGCTCGCCCGACATGCTCGGCACGGACGCACCGGTGACGATCTTCCGTGCGCGGTTGCGCGGTGAGCCGGTCGCCGCCGTGCTGTACACGGTCGCGCCCGATGGCTATCAGGCACCGATCGAGATGCTCGTCGCGATCGCGCATGACGGCACCTTGATCGGCGTACAGATCGTGCGGCACCGCGAAACCCAGGGGCTGGGTGATCAATTCGAGAACCGCCGCGCCGATTGGTTGAGCGCCTTCAAAGGCCTGTCGTTGAACGATCCGCCGCAACAGCGCTGGAGCGTACGCAAGGATGGCGGCGACTTCGATGAGTTCACCGGCGCGACGATCACGCCGCGGGCCATCGTGCGAGCCACGCGACGCGCGCTCGAATACCATGCGGCGCGTCGCGATTCGATCTTCGCAACGCCTTCGGCGGATTGAGCGCACCCATGCCCGTCTTCAACATCAGAACACGTGCGTCCCGGCTGCAGTGGCTTGCGATTGCACTTGTGCCCGCGATTGCCGTGAGCGACTGGACGGTGAATGCTGTCAGCCTCGCCTGCAGCGTGCTCGCCGCCTCGATCGTGGCCGTCATTACCCGCGTGGCCGTCGTGCGGTTGCCGCTCGAAGCACGCTGGCCGCTGAGCGTGATGATCTCTGTCGCTCTGATGAGCTGCATCGCACTCATGATCAATGCGTTGTGGCATCCGCTCTATGCCGTGCTCAACGTGTTCGTGCTGCTGTTCGCGGCGAATCTGGCCATTCACAGCGAATCCGTCGACGGTTCGAAATCCATCGCTCAGGGCGTACGCGCAGGCATCGGCATCGCGCTCGCATTTCTGGTGCTGGGAATCGTGCGCGAAGCGGTTGGGCACGGCTCGTTCCTGAGCGGCGCCGCGGAAACGCTCGGTGCCTGGATGAGCGGCCTGGAGATACAGTTCTTCCGCGCGGATCGGGGCTTTCTGCTTGCGATGCTGCCGCCCGGCGCCTTCATCGCCACGGGATTTCTGCTCGCAGCTCGCAACTGGTGGGAACAGCATCGGCATGAATCGACAAAAGATTGAAGAAATCTTCCGCCGCCTGCGCGCGGCACGGCCGCATCCGACAACCGAGCTCGAATATCGCACGCCCTTCGAACTGCTCATTGCGGTAATCCTGTCGGCGCAGGCGACCGACAAGAGCGTCAATCTCGCCACGCGTGTGCTCTATCAGCACGCCAATACACCGCAAGCCATTCTCGCGCTCGGCGTCGAGGGCCTTTCGCAGTACATCCGTACCATCGGGCTCTTCAACACCAAGGCAAAAAATGTCATCGAGACCTGCCGGCTGCTGATCGAACGTCACGGCGGCGAAGTCCCCGAATCGCGCGAAGCACTCGAAGCGCTGCCCGGCGTCGGCCGCAAGACGGCCAACGTGATCCTGAATACCGCCTTTGGCCATCCGACGATCGCGGTCGACACGCACATTTTCCGTGTCGCCAATCGCACGGGCATCGCGCGCGGCAAAGACGTCCGCGAAGTCGAAGACAAACTCCTCAAGGTGGTCCCCGACGAATTCAAGCGGGACGCCCACCACTGGCTCATCCTCCACGGCCGCTACATCTGCCTTGCGCGCAAACCGGGCTGCCCGGAGTGTCCGATCGTGGATCTGTGCGAGTTCAAGGAAAAAACGAAGCCGGAGGAGACATCCAGAGTCACCGCAAAGAAAACCAAAATCGCAAAACAGATCAGAGAGAGCGCACGCAAGCGACAGGTCAAAAGTTAAGAACTCGCCGACGATCAGTACGCGACAGATTTATGTGTTCTTTGTGATCTTTGTGGTTACTCTTTCAACCCATGCCCTTCTTCGACACACAATCCAGAGACCAACTCCGCAACGTCTACATCGAGGCGTGGCGCAAGCGGCGCGAAGGTCTGCCGATGGAGCCGGTCGAGGCTCAGGTAGCGGATGTCATCGAACTGCATCCCGAGTATCAGGCGGCGCTGACGAAGCGCGAGAGCGTGCTCGATCGCGACTACACCCCGGAAGGCGGCCAATCGAATCCATTCCTGCACATGGGACTGCATCTGGCCGTGCGCGATCAGCTCGCCACCAACCGGCCCTTCGGCATCAGGCAGGCGTTCGAGAACGTGGTGAAACGCACCGGAGATGCACACGACGCCGAGCATCAACTGATCGAATGTCTGGCAGAGACGCTGTGGGAAGCACAGCGCGCGGGATTGCCGCCGGACGAAACGCTCTATCTCGAGCGCGTGCGGCAACTCACTCGCTGACAGAACACGGACTGCCGCAAAGACCGCAAAAAGGAGCGAATCTTATGGGTCCGACTTTAGTCGGGCATCTCTCGTTCGGCTAAAGCCGAACCCACAGCGGATGGATGCATCAACCGCCGAGGGCGAGGAAAGAAAATCTCCTGTGGGTCCGACTTTAGTCGGACATCTCTTGTTCGGCTAAAGCCGAACCCACAGTGAAGGGGAGCCACCGCCTCTGGCGGGAGAGCAACCTTCCGGTGGGTCCTGCCCTCCCCGTCTCCCACGTTCTACGAATTATTTTTTGCGGTCTTTGCGGCCAGTCTTTCTTCTGGCTAGCGGACTAACCAACTAGTTGGCTAGCTGGGAACCCCACAGCTCCTGCCCTTCCCATCTCTCCCCACGTTACGAGTTCTTTTTTGCGGTCTTTGCGGCCACTTTTTCTCGGCTTGGCTAGCGCCCCAGCCGACCAGTTGGCTAGCTGCCTAGTGAGCTAAAACCTTGGCGGCCCTTCCGGCGCCCAGGTATGTCCGTTGCCGGCCTCTGCGAGCGGAATGCATGCGCGCCACGCGCCTGGCACTGGGTTGTATTGCAGCACCTGGGAAGCGCCGACTTCGGAGGTGAAGTAACCCAGCAGCGCCATTTCCTTGGTCATGAGAATGAAAGGACGGCGCGCGGCAGGATTGGGCTCGGTGTCCGCTCGTTCCCGCTCGAGCGCTTCCTGGTGAAATTTCTGTACCAGCTCGGTCCGTTGCGACGGATCGAGCTCGATGAATGCTTTCTTGTACGAATCCTTCGCGGCTTCATCGAAAATCTTCAGTCCGTTGATGTAGCGCTCCTGTGCCTGCTTGTCATAGACGTCGTTGAGCATCTTGTCGATGAACTCAGGAATGCCGACGTCCTTCGCACCTGGGGTATCGGTTCGCGGAATGATGATCTCGGCGACTTCGGCGACGAGAGCGCCCTGCTCTTCGCTCAGAAAAGCAGGCTTCCATCCCGGCGCGCTCTGCTTCGCGGAGCATCCGCTCATGAGTCCGAGGATGGCGGGCGCGGAGACCGCACCGCCCATGAGATACGCAACTTGCTGGAGGAGTTCGCGACGATTCATGGGATGAGCCTTCAGATGTCCATGCGCTTGAGTTCTTCGACCGCGTGATTCGCGGCGCGCGCGGTCAGCGCCATGTAGGTCAGCGAGGGGTTCTGGCATGCCGAGGAGGTCATGCAGGAACCGTCGGTGACATACACGTTCTTGCACGCGTGAACCTGATTCCACTTGTTGAGTACGGACGTCTTCGGGTCCTTGCCCATGCGCGCCGTGCCCATCTCATGGATACCGATGCCGACGCCGGCCAATCGATCGTGCGACTTCACATCCTTGCAGCCGGCCGCCTCCAGCATCTCGGCGGCATCGTTTGCCATGTCCTTGCGCATGCGCATCTCGTTCTCGCGCAGCTCCGCGTCGAACGCCAGAACCGGCAGTCCGAATTTGTCCTTGCGGCTGCGATCAATCGTCACGCGATTATCGTGATTCGGAAGCATCTCGCCAAACCCGCCCATGTTGGCGTACCAGGGACCGGGATTCTGCGCCTGCTGTTTCAGAGACTCGCCGAGCGCCTCGTCGTTGAGCAACGATGTCCAGGCTCCGCGGCTTGCACCGCCCTGATAGCCGAAGCCACGCAGATAATCGCGCTTGTCGTTGCCGATGTTGCGATAACGGGGAATGTAGAAGCCGTTCGGCCGACGGCCGAAGTAATACATGTCCTCGAAGCCTTCCCAGCGGCCCGTCGCGCCCGCGTTGAGATGGTGATCCATGATGTTGCAGCCGAGCTCGCCGCTGTCGTTGCCGAAGCCATTCGGGAAGCGGCTCGAAAGCGAGTTCAGCATGATGAACGCCGAACCGAAGGTCGAAGCACACAGGAAGATGACCTTCGCGAAGAAGTCGGTCGTTGCACCTGTCTCGGCATCGAGGACTCGCACGCCCGAAGCACGCTGATTCTTCTCGTCATAGATGATCTCGTAGACGATCGAGTTCGGACGCAACGTCATGTTGCCGGTGCGCTCGGCGGAGGGCAGCGTGCTCGAGTTGCTGCTGAAGTACGCACCGAACGGACAGCCGCGGATGCACATGTTGCGGTACTGACAGGTCGCGCGCTGAGGGCTCTCGTTGTGCATGAGCGGCGCTGTCATATGCGCGGTGCGACCGATGGTCAGCGTGCGACCGAACTTCTCCTTGATGCGCGACTTGAGCTGCAGCTCGACGCAGTTCAGGTCCATGCCGGGCAGGAACTGTCCATCGGGCAATTGCGGCAGGCCCTCGGCCGTACCGCTCACACCGATGAAGCGCTCCACATGGTCGTACCAGGGCGCGAGATCCTGATAGCGGATCGGCCAGTCGACGCCGACCCCATCCTTCGCGTTCGCCTCGAAATCCATCTGGCTCCAGCGATAGCTCTGGCGGCCCCAGGTGAGCGAACGTCCACCCACGTGATAACCGCGCATCCAGTCGAAGCGCTTGATCTCGGTATAGGGATTGTCGACGTCATCGACGAACCAGTGCTTGCTCGCCTGGGTGATCGTGTAGCCGGTGCGGGCCTGCACGTCCTGTCGAGCCTGCTCATCCCGGGACAGACGTCCGCCGTATGGCATCTCCCACGGCGCTGAAGTCGCAGTGGGATATTCCCCATGCTTCACCATCCGCCCGCGATCCAGCACGAGCGTTTTCAGGCCTTTTTCCGTGAGTTCTTTAGCCGCCCATCCGCCGCTGATGCCCGTGCCTACAACGATGGCGTCGTACGAATTGTTTTCCATGCTCACCCCTGAGTGGACCGTCGGACTTTAACGCGAATGATCGCCACAGCAGAAGCACTGCTTTACGTTCAGGGGAATCCTGTAGGCGTGAATCCCTGCGGACAGCCGGCGCGTTGGGGCGATATGACAACATCGTCGATCCACAGGTTCTGATCGTTCGAGGACACCTCGTAGCGCTCGAACCCCACGTAGAAGCTCTGGAACGCAGGGGGCGCACGCCATTCGCCCTGCAGATCGTCGTGACGGGCACAGTGCGAGTCGGGGGATACGCCACGCCCGATCACGTGCGCGTCGGCGAGCTCTGTGCCATCGAGCCAGAATTGCAGCTCGTTACGCTCGCCATCGAAGTGCCATTCGACGCAGGTCCAGCGCTGCACCGGCAGCCGCTGCGCCGAATGCTGCCGACAATCGGTTCGGGCGGGTGGTGTCGTCTCGTAGTTCGACTTCAATCGCAGTCCCGAATCGAATTCACCGCCGAGCCGATAAATGGCGTTATAGCGATCGTCCGCCGATCGACCCTCACCTTGCAGCAACGTCCAATGCACACTGCTGCCGCCATCGACCGCAATCGGCGCCGCGTCGAGCCAGAACATGGCGCGGCCGTACATCTGCTTCGCCGCCGCAGGAAAGACCGGCGCCTCGTGGATCGCGACATACCCGCGGCGCTTCGCATCCTTCGGTGCAAGCACATGCAACGACTGCGTACCGGAGTACGCGCGCGCACGACTCACTTCGATCACCGCGCCTGACCGATAGGTCTCCTCTCGCCACGGCGCACCGGGCAGCTGACCCGCCGCATGCTGTTCGAAGTCGTCGCAGAAATAAGCAGACTCGCAGGTCCCCGCGAGGACTTGGGGTGTGGAGGCAACGTCGGCGCGCGGCGCACAGCCTGCAAGCAATACGCAAGCGAACGAGGCGAGTACGGACCTCATGGCTTGTGCCATCGCACGAAAGCGTCGGGCAACGCCGCGACCGCGCCCATTTTTCTTCTGTCGCATAAGCCCTCCCCCGGTCGATGCAAGCCATTCTGCTGAGACGGCATACGGTTGCGCCACGGCTTTCGCATGCTTTCACCCGACCTCGCCCGGATGCTAGATTCCCCGCCCCCGATTCGCCTGTGTCCAGACATGTCAGCCAAGCCAATTTCCCCAGCTTCCCCGGGCGGAGTGATTCGCCAGGACGATGTGATTCAGAGCGTCGCCGACGCGCTCCAGTACATCTCGTACTACCACTCGCCGGACTTCATCACCGCGATGGCGCGGGCCTACGAGCTCGAGGAAAGCCCGGCGGCCAAGGATGCGATCAAGCAGATCCTGGTGAACTCGCGCATGTGCGCCGAAGGTCATCGTCCGATCTGTCAGGACACCGGCATCGTGACCGTATTCGTGAAGGTGGGCATGAACGTTCGCTGGGACGCCACCATGAGCCTCACGGACATGATCAACGAAGGTGTGCGCCGCGCGTACAACCATCCCGACAACATGCTGCGTGCCTCCATCGTGAACGATCCGTACTTCGATCGTAAGAACACGAAAGACAACACGCCTGCCGTCATCCACATGGAAGTCGTGCCCGGCAGCGAAGTCGAGATCGCACTCGCCGCGAAAGGCGGCGGCTCGGAGAACAAATCCAAGCTCACGATGCTCAACCCGTCCGATTCGATCGTCGACTGGCTCGTGAAGACCGTGCCGACGATGGGCGCGGGCTGGTGTCCGCCGGGCATGCTCGGCATCGGCATTGGCGGAACCGCTGAAAAAGCGATGGTGCTCGCCAAGGAAGCACTGTTCGAAACCGTCGACATTCACGAAATCCGCGAGCGCGGCCCGCAGAACAAGCTCGAAGCGCTGCGCCTCGAGATCATGGATAAGGTGAACGCGCTGGGCATCGGCGCTCAGGGACTCGGTGGCCTCACCACTGTGCTGGACGTGAAGATCAAGACCTATCCGACCCACGCAGCATCACTACCGGTCGCCGTCATTCCGAACTGCGCCGCCACGCGTCACGCGCACTTCGTGCTCGATGGATCAGGCCCTGTGAAGCTCGATCCGCCGGATCTCAACCTGTGGCCGAAGCTCACCTTCCAGGCCTCCGCGGACGCAACGCGCGTGAATCTCGACACGCTCACACCTGCAGAAGTCGCATCCTGGAAACCCGGCCAGCGCCTGCTGCTGAACGGCAAGATGCTCACCGGACGCGACGCCGCTCACAAACGACTGCAGACACTGATCGAATCGGGCCAGCCGTTGCCCGAAGGACTCGATTTCACCAATCGCGTGATCTATTACGTCGGCCCCGTCGATCCAGTGAACGACGAAGTCGTGGGTCCCGCAGGCCCCACGACTGCGACGCGCATGGACAAGTTCACCGAGCTCATGCTCGGCAAGACCGGCCTCATCGCCATGATCGGCAAGTCCGAGCGCGGCCCCGAAGCGATCAAGGTCATCAAGAAATATCAGCGCGCCTACCTCATGGCCGTCGGCGGCGCCGCGTATCTGGTGTCCAAAGCCATCAAGTCCAGCCGCGTCGTCGCATTCGCCGACCTCGGCATGGAAGCCATCTACGAATTCGAAGTGAAAGACATGCCGGTCACCGTCGCCGTCGATTCCAACGGCACCTCAGTTCACGAGACCGGCCCTGCCGAATGGCAGCAGCGGATCGGGAAGATCCCGGTTCGGGTGGTTTGAGATTCAGGAGGGCCGCAGAGACCGCAAAAAAGAACTCTCGGAACGTGGCGAGAGCTGAGACGGACAGAGCCGCTGGAGATTTGTTCCCGCCAGCGGCGATGGCTCTTATCCGCTGTGGATTCGGCTTGGCCGAACAAGAGATGTCCGACTGAAGTCGGACGCACAGTTATCCCTTCTTTTATGCGGTCTTTGCGGCTACTCCGGTCCGCTTCTGGAGAACACTCATGATCCCAGACCACGCAATTCTGCTGCCGCCCGCCGCACTGGTGCTGCTCACTGGGTTCGTGTGTCTGCGAATGGCTTCGACTCGCCTCAGCGAGTTGCGGGCGCGGCGCATTCATCCGCAGCAGGTCGCAACCTCGAAGCAGGCGGCCGAGAAGTTCGAGAACACTCAGGCCGCCGACAACTATCGCAACCTCTTCGAAATGCCGGTGCTGTTCTATGCACTGTGCGCCTTCCTTGCCATCACCCGGCTCACCACTCCCCTGCTCCTCGCATGCGCGTGGGGCTATGTGGTCCTGCGCGCCGGCCACACCTGGATCCAGCTGACCAACAACAAAGTGATTCGCCGCTTCCAGATCTTCGTCGCCAGCACCTTCGTGCTGTATGTGATGTGGGGCATCTTCCTGGTCAGGTTGCTGAACGCCACTTGATCGATGAAGAAAGCCGGATTGGCCGCAAAGACCGTATAAAAGAGTCATAGAACGGCGAGAGATGAGAAGGGACAGGATCCACTGGGATTTCTCTCCCAAAGCCAGACAGAGAGAATGACTGGCCGCAAAGAGGACCTCGTAGAACGTGGTGAGAGACGAGAAGGACAGAGCCCAGTGGGGATTTTTTCCCCGCCATCGGCGATGGCTCCCATCCATTGTGGGTTCGGCTTTTGCCTGGCTTTAGCCGAACAAGGGATGTCCGACTGAAGTCGGACCCACGGGAAGAGCGAGCTAGCGAACCAGTCCGCTAGTCTGTTAGCCAGAGAAGCACGCCTGCTGCTGCTGGGTTCAGCTTTTGCCGAACAGGCTTGGGAAGTCCGGTGAAGTCGGGCCCCACAGTTATCCCTCTTTTTTGCGGTCTTTGCGGCCGTCCCTGCCTCGCTCCCTCTTCACTGCATGAACCCGACCTTCACATCTTCCTGAGACAGCAGGCGGACGTGGACGGGCGGGGCTTTCCAGATGTCGTCGCAGTATTCGCGGATGGTGCGGTCGGATGAGAACTTGCCGGAGCGGGCGCTGTTGATGATCGACATGCGGGCCCAGCGCTCGGGATCGGCGTAGGTGCTGGCGACCTGCTGCTGGCACGCAACGTACGATGCGAAGTCGGCGAACACGAGATAGGGATCGTGCCAGACCAGGCCGTCGATCAGCGGGCGGAAGAGCTCGGTGTCGCCGCGGGAGAAGAAGCCGCAGCGGATCAGGTCGATGACTTCCTTGAGCTCACCGTCGAGATACGTGGCCGGCGAATATCCGGAGGACTTCACCTTCGCGACTTCTTCGGCCGTGAGGCCGAACAGGAAAAAGTTGTCGGCGCCGACTTCTTCTCGGATTTCGATGTTCGCACCGTCCATGGTGCCGATCGTGAGCGCGCCATTCATCGAGAACTTCATGTTGCCTGTACCCGAGGCTTCCTTGCCGGCCGTGGAAATCTGTTCCGACAGGTCCGCGGCTGGATACACGCGCTGACCGTTCTTGACATTGAAGTTCGGCAGGAACACGACCTTGAGGCGATCGCGCACCGCCGGATCGCGATTCACCACATCTGCGACTGCGGTGATCAATCTGATGATCAGCTTCGCGATGTGATAGCCGGGTGCGGCTTTGCCGCCGAAAATGAACGTGCGCGGCTGCATCTCGACATTCGGCGCCGAGCGCAGGCGGTGATACAGCGCGATCACATGCAGAATATTCAGATGCTGGCGCTTGTATTCGTGGATGCGTTTGACCTGCACGTCGAACAGGGAGTCGGGATCGATCGTCACGCCTGTTTTCTTGAGCGCGACCGCGGCGAAATCGACCTTGCAGGCCCGTTTCACTTCACGCCATTGCTGACGAAATGAGGCGTCATCGGCGAGTGGTTCGAGACGGCGTAGCTGCGAGAGATCCTTGATCCAGCCTTCGCCGATGCTCGTCGTGATCAGGCTGGAAAGACGCGGATTGCTCAGCACCATCCAGCGCCGCGGTGTCACGCCATTGGTCTTGTTGCCAAAACGCTCGGGCCACAGCTCATAGAAGTCTTTCAGCACTTCCTGTTTCAGTAATTCCGAATGGAGCTCGGCCACGCCGTTCACCGTGTGGCTGCCCACGCACGCGAGATGCGCCATGCGCACATACCGCTCGCCGCGCTCATCGATCAGCGACAAGCGAGCAAGCCGCTCTTCGTCCCCGAAGAAGCGGATACGAACTTCATCCAGAAACCTGGCATTGATCTCGAAGATGATCTCCAGATGCCGCGGCAACACTCGCGCAAACAGATCGAGCGGCCAGCTCTCGAGCGCTTCCGGCAGCAGCGTGTGATTGGTGTACGCGAAAGTCTTGCGCGTGATCTGCCAGGCCTCGTCCCAGGGCAGCACATACTCATCCACGAGCAGACGCATGAGCTCGGCGACCGCGATCGCCGGATGCGTATCGTTCAGCTGTGCGGCGAACTTCTCATGGAACTTCTCGATCGGAATCTTCTGCACTTTGAGAATGCGCAACATGTCCTGCAGCGAGCAGGACACGAAGAAATACTGTTGCCCGAGTCGCAGCTCCTTGCCCTGGATCTGTTCGTCGTTCGGATAGAGCACTTTGCTCAACGTCTCCGACGAGACCTTCTGATACACGGCGCCGTTGTAGTCGCCGCGATTGAACACGGCGAAGTCGAAGGATTCCGGCGCCTCGGCTTTCCAGAGCCGAAGCGTGTTCGCCGTATTCGTGCGATAGCCGAGGATCGGCGTGTCGTACGGAATGCCCTGGACGAGCTTGTGCGGCACCCACCGGACGCGCAGCCGGTCCTGCTCGTCGCGATACTGCTCCGTGTGCCCACCGAGCTTCACCTGCACCGCCCACTCAGGACGTGCGATCTCCCAGGGATTGCCGAAATGCAGCCACTTGTCCGTGCGCTCGACCTGCCAGCCCTCGACGATCTCCTGATGGAAAATGCCGAACTCGTAGCGAATGCCATAGCCCAGCGCGGGAATCTCAAGTGTTGCGAGCGAGTCGATGAAACATGCGGCCAGACGACCGAGACCGCCATTGCCGAGTCCCGGTTCGTCTTCCTGCTGCAGTAACTCATCGAAGTTGAGCCCGAGCTCGGTGATCGCCTGACGCACTTCATCGTGAATGCCGAGATTGATCAGGTTGTTGCCGAGGTGCGGTCCCATCAGGAACTCGGCAGAGAAGTACGCCACCGTCCTCGAACCCTGCTTGGTGTACGCAGCCGCCGTACTGATCCAGCGACGCAGCATGCGATCACGCACCGCATAGGCGAGCGCCTGGTAGTAATCGTTCTTGGTCGCAAGGCCGGGAAACTTGCCCTGCACATAGAAAAGATTGTCCAGAAAGGCGTGCTTGAAAGCGTCCTTCGTCAACGCCGTGCGATCGTCCTCGCGTGCGACTGCACGTTCGCCGTCGGCTGGGGTCTCGAGCGACACGAGTGGTGTGGCCATCGTTGGCACCGTTCCGTTTCTAGTAGTGAATGGCGTATCGCGGTGCAAATTTCGTGCATGCATTCGCCCCCACTCCGACAGCGCGCCGTGAGCGAAAGCGCACCATCATCGGACATCGAGCATCGTCGGTCGTGCTATTTGGGGGCGGAAGGAAGGAGCAGGAGGAAGAGTAACCACATAGAACACAAAGAACACACATAGAAAGACTAAGCCTCGAATTTGGTGCCGTTGACTCGTGTCTCTCTCGCTCTTCGTCGTTCCCTGCCGACTTCTCTGAGACAGCACCGAGCGCTGACCATCTTGCAACTCGCGCTCCGACCTTTGTGATCTTTGTGTTCTATGTGGTTACTCTTCGTCCTCCTGTGTTCTATGTGGTTACTCTTCAGTCCGATTCATCGGGCAAGAAACTCACGCCATCCACGATAGCGAGTGATGTCCTCCGCGCCGTTTGCGGCCCAGCCTTCGCAGATGAAGCCGCTGCACCAGGAGCCGTCTTCGAGCTCGACTTTGCCGATGCCGAGCGGTGATGGAATTCCCGCGACGAACGAGCCGAGCTGCGATTCCGGAACCGCCCACACCTCGACATCGATGCTTGCGCCGCCCTCCTCTACCCGAATCAATCCAGGCCGCTTCGGCGGACCGCCCGGAAGTGCATAGAAGCGATAAGCAGGCGCAGTGCGCGTGGCACGTAGCAAAAACGCCTGTCGCGACGTGAGCTGCGAATTGAGTGGCAACCCGCTCAGATGAGCGCCGCACACGGCGACCGCGACATGGCCTGCGGGCAACCGAGGCAGTGTCTTGCTGGCCCTCAGCTCCTGCGACGTCGCGCCCATGCGCAGGTCTGCCGACTCGTGAAGTCGCGCGCCGATGTCGATGAGCGCGTAGTCGCGACCTGAGGGCGCAATCATCGTGACGCCGAATGGCAAACCATCCGTTCTGAACCCCGCGGGAATTGCGATCGCTGCGAGATCCAGCAGGTTCACGAAGTTCGTGTAGCGGCCGAGATTCGAGTTGAGCGCAATGGGATCGGCATTAATCTGCGCGATCGTGTAGATCGTGCCTGCGCTTGGGACCATCAGGAAATCGGCCTGTTGCCAGAGGCTTTGCGAGGCGCGCTGCAGCTTTTTCAAACGATACTGCGCTTTGAAGGCCGATACGGCCGACGTCTCGCTGCCTTTGCCGATGATGGACCGTGTCACGGGGTGAAGCGCATCGCTGTGATCCGCCATGAAGGCTTCGATGGCTGCGTAGCGTTCCGCCACCCACGGTCCTTCGTAAAGCAGCCGCGCGGCTTCGAACAGCGGTTCGAAGTCCAGCTCGACGATCTGCGCGCCGATGTGGCCTGCCCGCTCGATCGATCGATCGAACAGTCGCGCGTACTGTCGATCTCCAAAGAACTCGAGCTGATCTGCATTGGGAACACCGATCCTGATCCGTGGCGCAACGCCGCGGGTCAGAGTGATATCTCGCGAGAACTCATCGTCGGCGTCGAACCCCTTCGCGACGTCCAGCACCCGTTCCGCGTCGCCCGAGGTCAGCGCAAAGATCGAGACGCAATCGAGCGATCGGCATGCAGGGACGACACCGCGGGCGCTGATCAGCCCGCAGCTCGGTTTCAGTCCGACGATGTTATTGAAGGCCGCGGGCACGCGCCCCGACCCCGCCGTGTCGGTCCCCAGTGCAAAGCTCACGAGGCCGCTCGCGACAGCGATGGCCGAGCCGCTGCTCGATCCACCTGAGATGTACGCGTCATTGAAACTGTTCATGCCCGCTCCATAGGGCGAGCGCGTCCCTACGAGCCCGGTCGCAAACTGATCGAGGTTGGTCTTGCCGATGGGAACTGCGCCGGCCTCGATCAGTCTGTGCACGACTGTCGCGGACCGCTCAGGGACATATCCGAACTCGGGACAACCGGCCGTGGTCTGCACGCCGGCCAGATCGATGTTGTCCTTGATCGCAAACGGCACGCCATAGAGCGGCAGATCATCGGGCGACTTCCCCTCGAGCGCCCGCACGTAGCCCATGACCTGCTCGCGCGTGAGACGCGTGATCCAGGCGTTGCGCTCGGGCGCTTGATCGATGCGTGTCAGCACCTCGTCGATGTGGCTCTCCGGAGTGAGCGCTCTCGCTCGATACGCCGCCAGCAGCGCCTGGATCGTCAGTGTCTGCATTGAAATCGTCGCCAAAGTTGAGGATGCGAGTTCATTCAGTTCTTCTTCTCAGCGGTCTTTGCGGCTCTTCGTTCAAGTCTTCAGAACCACCAGCACATCACCGGCAGTGACGGGCTTGCCTGGCTCGCAACGCACTTCGACGATCTCGCCGGCCTCGTCAGCGCGAATCGGGATCTCCATCTTCATGGCTTCGAGCACGAGCAGTTCGTCATCTTCGCGGACGCGCTGACCCGGCTTCACAGCGATCGTCCATACGCTGCCAGTGATGGGCGAGGTCATCGCGGTGGTGCCGGCCGGCAGCGCCTGCTCGACCTCGCGTTCCTGGCTCGCGCCGGATTCGCTGTCGAAAGTCAGCTGACCGTTCGCCCGCCAGCGCTCGCGCTCGGCCTCGAACGCCGCTTGCTGCCGTGCCTTGAACTGCGCGATCGAGGCGGCGTGCGTATCGAGGAACTCGCGATAGTCCTTGAGCTTCAGCGTGCTCGGTTCGATCTGAAGCTTGAACTGTCCGCGCACGAAGTCTTCGCGCATCCGCAGCAGCTCGTCCGCACTCACCGGATAGAAACGCAGCTGATCGAAGAAACGCAGCAGCCATTGCTTACCGTCAGTGAAGTCGGCGGTCTGCCGATAACGATTCCACATCTGCACGGTGCGACCGACGAACTGATAGCCGCCCGGCCCTTCCATGCCGTACACACACAGGTACGCGCCGCCGATGCCGACCGCATTCTCGGGCGTCCAGGTACGCGCCGGGTTGTACTTGGTCGTCACCAGGCGATGTCGGGGGTCCAGCGGCGTCGCCACCGGTGCGCCCAGATAGACATCGCCGAGACCCATCACCAGGTAGCTCGCATCGAACACGATTCGCTGCACCTCTTCGATCGATGCAAGCCCATTGATGCGTCGGATGAACTCGATATTGCTCGGACACCACGGCGCGTCTTTGCGCACCGACTGCATGTACTTGTCGATGGCAAGTTTCGTTTGCGGATCGTCCCACGAGAGCGGCAGGTGCACGATGCGGCTGGGCACTTCGATGTCATCGACCGCGGGCAGCTCGGTTTCCGCACGATGCAAACGATGCAGGAGCTGCGACTGCGAGATTACGCAACTGTCGTAGTGAACCTGCAGCGAGCGGATTCCTGGTGTCAGCTCAAGCACACCTTCGATGCGCTCGCGCTGCAGCCATTGCATGAGGGAATGCACGCGAAAACGCAGTTCCAGATCGAGCACCAGCGGCCCGTATTCGACCAGCAGATATTTATCGCCCGCCTGGCGATAACACACGGGGGGCGCGTTGGGCGCGTGGTGCGATCCAGAGGGAAGGATGGCGAAGTAGCGATCCCTGCTCCAGCGCTCCCTCGCACCCGAGTGAAGCTCTTCGTTTAGCGTTCCGCTCGCATCGCTCCTGCCGTTGTCGCTCAGCCGCTCGATCGCCTCGTCGATCTTCCGCTCCCACTGGACCGCCTCTTCGACGCCGATGCACCTGAATCTCACCTTGTCGCCCGGTCGCAGCTGACCGATCTTCCAGCGCTCCGCGCGCACGATCGTCGCGGGACACACGAAGCCGCCGAGGCTCGGACCGTCCGGACCGAGAATCACTGGCATGTCGCCGGTGAAGTCGATGGCGCCGATCGCGTAGGCGTTATCGTGAATGTTCGACGGATGCAGTCCCGCTTCGCCACCGTCGGCTCTCGCCCACTTCGGTTTCGGACCGATGAGTCGCACGCCCGTGCGGCTGGAGTTGTAATGCACCTCCCAGTCACTGGCGAAAAACGTAGCCATGTCCTCTTCGAGGAAGAACTCCGGTGCGCCGTGAGGGCCGTACATCACCGCGATGTCCCAGTGCGATGAGTATGTCGGCACCAGCGAAGCTGGGAGCGGCCGCACGGACCGGGAGTCACCCGCGGCGATACGCAATGTGTCGCCCGCGCGCAGCGCGCGACCTGCGTGTCCGCCGAACTGCCCGAGTGTGAAGGTCGATGCGCTGCCCATGTAGCTCGGCACATCGAATCCGCCTTGAATCGCAAGGTAAGTACGCTGACCGGCTCCCTCGAT
Organism: Pseudomonadota bacterium; assembly: GCA_023423935.1. Classification (GTDB taxonomy): domain Bacteria; phylum Pseudomonadota; class Gammaproteobacteria; order Steroidobacterales; family Steroidobacteraceae; genus Steroidobacter. Next base: position 117,666 of record JAFAEQ010000077.1, read on the forward strand.
CGACTTCAGCTTGAGCACGCTGCCTGGCTTCACGAGGAGCGGCGTCCAGTAGTCTGCCTGCACTCCATCGAGCTCGGCCTTCATTCTTGCGCCGCCGAGCGCAATCACCGCACCTGTATTGAACTTCAACGTCGGGCCACTGACCGTCAGCTCGAGTCCTGGTGCATCCGGATCGTTGCCGACGATGCGATTGACGAGCCGAAACGCGAGATCGTCCATCGGCCCGGAGGGCGGCACGCCGATATCCCAGTAACCGACGCGCCCCGGAAAATCCTGGATCGTCGAGTGCGTGCCGGGTTGAAGTACCTCGACCGTCGGAGGCTCATAGCGAAAGCTCGTCAGATAGCGCGTGAACTGCCGACCTTCGCGAAACACCGCGTCGCGCACGATTGCCTGCAGATAAGCCTGATTGGTTTCGATGCCGTAGATGCGCGTACGGCTCAATGCATGATCGAGATTTCGCAAGGCTTCGTTGCGATCGGCGCCGTCCGCGATGATCTTCGCGAGCATCGGGTCGTAGTGCGGCGAAACCTCGCTGCCCGTCTCGATCCACGAATCCACGCGAACGCCCTCCGGCAGTTCGACATGAGAAAGCAATCCACTCGAAGGACGGAAGTTGTGCGCAGGATCTTCGGCGTACAGGCGTACCTGAATCGAATGCCCCCGCGGTGAGTGCACATAGCTCGCCAGATCCGGCGGCTCATTCGCCGCAACCCGAATCATCCACTCGACCAGATCGATGCCCGTCACCTGCTCCGTCACGCCGTGCTCTACCTGCAGCCGCGTGTTCACCTCGAGCAAGTAGAACCGGCGCGCGAGATCGTCGTAGACGAACTCGACTGTGCCGGCCGAGCGATAACCAATTGCTTGTCCCAGCCGTTGAGCACTGCGCAGCAACTGAGCACGCGTGTGCTCGTCGAGATGCGGTGCCGGTGTCTCTTCGATGACTTTCTGATTGCGGCGCTGAACCGAGCAATCGCGTTCACCGAGCGCGACCACGTTGCCGCGGCCGTCGCCGAAGATCTGCACCTCGATGTGCCGCGCGCGCTCGACATACTTCTCCAGGAACACTCCGCCCTGGCTGAAATTGCTCTTCGCCAATCGCTCCACCGAATGGAATGCGTCGGCGAGCTCCTGCTCCGAGCGACACAGCTGCATGCCGATGCCACCGCCGCCTGCCGTGCTCTTGAGCATGACCGGATAGCCGATACGCGCTGCTTCGCTCAACGCATGCCCTGCATCGTCGAGCAGAGGGCTGCCAGGGAGAAGCGGCACGTCGTATTGCTCGGCAAGTGCGCGCGCGGTGTGCTTGAGGCCGAAGTCACGCATCTGTTGCGGCGTCGGCCCGACGAATGCGATGCCCTCCTCCTCGCAACGCTCAGCAAAACTGGCGTTCTCGCTCAGAAAACCATAGCCAGGATGAATGGCCTGCGCACCCGTAGCTCGCGCCGCCGCGATGATCAGGTCCTGACGGAGATAACTTTCGGAAGCAGGGGCCGGCCCGAGCCGCACAGCCTCATCCGCCTGCAGCACATGCGATGCATGGCGATCCGCATCGGAGTACACAGCCACCGACCGGATGTTCAATCGCTGCAACGTTCTAATGATTCGACAAGCAATCGCGCCGCGGTTGGCGATCAGCACCTTGTTGAACATGACCCACGATTCCAAGGTGCCGGGTCGTCCCGGCGTTGTTCGTTCTGCTCACGGGTCGTCCCGTGAGGAAAAGTGATGGGGTGATGAGGTGATGACAGTGATGACGGTCAGATTTAGAGAACGTCAGTTCACCTCACCTCCATCACCGTCATCACTTCCATCACTGCATCACTTCCATCACTTCCATCACCTCATCACCTCATCTCCCAAATCATCACTTCCACCGGCGTCGGGTTATAGGCATTGCAGGGGTTGTTGAGCTGGGGGCAGTTCGAGATCAGGACGGTGACATCCATCTCGGCGCGCATCTCGACATAGCGGCCAGGACCGGAGATGCCGTCGGCGAACGTGAGCTTGCCTTCGGGCGTCACGGGGACATTCATGAAGAAGTTCACGTTGCTCGACAGATCGCGCTTGCTGAAATCCTTGCCGTACTTCGAGCCCCAGCGTGACAGCGCGAGCAGGAAATTGTCGCGGCAGCTGTGCATGTGACGCTTCTCGAGCGCATAGCGAACGGTGTTGCTCTCGGCCGAGCAGGCGCCGCCCAGTGTGTCGTGGCGACCGCAGGTATCGGCCACGATCGTGAGCATCGTGTTGCCTTCGCTCGAGAGCAGCGCAGTGCCCGCGGTGAGATAGATGTTGCCCTGCGCGCGAATCGTGTCCTGTGCGCTGTAGCGCTCCTCCAGCGTGTCCGCGCGATAGAACAGCGTATCCACCGCCTGATTGCCTTCCAGATCGAGGATGCGGAAGTACTGCCCCGCCTTCACCGTACCCATCCACGGCTCACCCGCCGCGATCACTTCGCGGAATACCGCATCGCGCGGATCGAGCTTGCTTTCAACTAGCGGCATAAGGCGCTCCGCACATGCGTCGCGGTGATACCGGTGATGACAGTGATGTCAGTGATGGAGGCCAGAACGCCGCGAGCGCGGACCATCGCTCTTACCGTCATCACCGATATCACCGCCATCACCGCCATCACCGCCATCACTTCCATCACCGCCATCTCTCCATCACCTCCATCACCTTTCCGCCTCACCTAAACCACACTTCCGTGTTCTTGAATCCGCGTTCGTTCTCGGGACAACGCGTGCGACACGGATCGTTGCGAGGGGCGGGACGTGAGTGCCATGCGGTCAGACGAACTTCGCGCGGCGCGTACTGAGTGGAGGGATCGAGCGGATGCTGGGCAGTCGAGAGCGCGACCAGCACGTTCATCTCAAAGCGCAGATCCACGTAGCTTCCGGGTGACGAGTTGCCGACGTGATAGTGAAGGTCACCCGCATCGTCCGCGGTCACCTTGCTGAAGAAGTTGATGTTGGCGCTCAGATCGCGCTTGCCGAGGCCGTACTTGCCCAGTTCGACGAGCAGGCCATCGCGAGCATTCTGGTGCCAGTTGTTGCGGCGTTCCTGATAGCGCGCCTCGCCGAACTTCTCCTTCGTGAGCTGAGGCCCCATGAGACCGCACAGCGTGTCGTGCCAGCCGCAGGTATCGTCGGTGATCGAACAGAGAATGCGACCCATGTCCGAGTAACAGACACAGTTGCGCGTGAGGAATGCCGTGTGCTGCGCCTTGAGCGTGTCGGGCATGTTGTAGCGCTCGAGTCGATCGTCGTCGTTGAAGAACAACGCCGATACATTCGCGCCGCCCGCAACATCCGTCAGTCGCAGCGTAGTCCCACGACGCAGCAGGCCGGACCAGTGACCGCCTGCAGTCACCAGCTCTTCCCACAACATCCAATAGGGCGCGCCTTCAGCCATCGACTTCCGATCCTGCGTCCGCTGTTCGCCATCCACAGAGCAAGAAAAGGGCCAACTGAAAGGCGGCTAGCCACTGGCTACTTGTCTCTAGCCAGCAAGAGGCTGAGAGATGTTGGTGCACATTGTTTTGCGCCCCAGCTTCAATGAGAGCAACTGCTCTGTCAGCCCGACACGAACTGCTCCGTGATCGAGCACCACACGCGCGACATGCACTGCAACGAAGCGCTCGCGCGCATTCTCGCGCTACTCCCTCTGGCTAGTTGCCTATGGCTGGTTGACTAGTTGGCTGCGTCATCGCCTCGGCACGTCCCTTGCAACCTCGATTCGCAAAATGTGCGTCTAGGGTTCCGATCGCGCAGATGCGAATTGCGCGGTGCTGGTCCGAGAGAGGCAGTCCAGACGATTGAGAGTCGCACTGGATACACGGCGGGATAAAAGCCCGGGAGGTCGGGAGGCACCAACGCAGGCGCTTCCCTGGAACGCGGCGCTTCAATAGCGGCGAGCCTCCGGGAGACGCTTTGCGGTGCCGTGACAGCTGGCTTCAAGTCCAGTCACCGCAAACAAGGAGTCGCCGCATGCAATCGATACTCAAGTCTCTGACTCGTGCCTCGATCCTGCTCTGTACCCTGCTCTGCTTCGCGCACACCGCAAGCGCCGCCGAAAAGAAAGACTTCAAAGTCGCCTGGAGCATCTACGTCGGATGGATGCCGTGGGACTACGCTGGTCAGAGCGGCATTCTCAAGAAGTGGGCCGACAAGTACGGCATCAGGATCGAGCTCACGCAGATCAACGACTACGTCGAATCGATCAATCAGTACACGGCCGGCGCGTTCGACGGCTGCGTAATGACGAACATGGACATGCTGACCATTCCGTCGGCCGGTGGAGTCGATTCGACGGCGCTCATTGTCGGGGACTTCTCGAACGGCAACGACGGTGTCGTCATCAAGGGCAAAGGCAAGAAGCTCGCAGATCTCAAGGGACTGCCGGTCAATCTGGTCGAGCTGTCCGTATCGCATTACCTGCTCGCCCGCGGGCTCGAGTCGGTCGGACTCAAGGAACGCGATATCAAGGTCGTGAACACCTCGGATGCCGACATCGTCGCCGCCTACTCCGCTGGCACCACTAAAGCTACGGTGACCTGGAAACCGCAGCTCAGCGAAATTCTCGCAGCGCCGGATGCCCAGCTCGTGTTCGACTCCAGCAAGATCCCCGGCGAGATTCTCGATCTCATGGTCGTGAACAGCGCGACGCTGAAAGACAACCCGAAGTTCGCGAAGGCGCTCGTCGGTGCGTGGTACGAGACGCTCGCACTCATGAGCAAGAAGGACGCCGCCGCCAATCAGGCACTGAGCGCAATGGCGAAGGCCTCCGGCACCGACCTCGCAGGTTTCAACAGCCAGCTCGCCACGACCAAGATGTTCTGGACGCCCGCTGAAGCCGTGTCGTTCGTCACGAGCCCCGCGCTTCCGACCACGATGGATCTGGTCCGCAAATTCTCGTTCGATCACGGCCTGCTCGGCGAAGGCGCCAGGACAGCCGACGTCGTCGGCATCGAATTCCCCGGCGGCAAAACTCTCGGCCACGCGAAGAACATCAAGATGCGCTTCGACTCGACCTACATGAAGATGGCGGCGGACGGGAAACTGTAATCGAGGCGCTAGGCGCCAGGGACCAGGCTCCAGGCACGAACGCGAGAGCTGATCATGCCTCTATCCATTCACCTGGCGCCTAGAGCCTAGCGCCTGGAACCTTCTCTATCTCATGCCCCGTCTCGTCAATCTTCGTCCCAGCCGTGGCGCCGCGGTGTTTCTTGCGGCGCTGCCTTTTGTGCTGTTAGTCACGGCTTATCTGTTCGGCTCGGATGCGCGGCTGGCGGCGAATCCGGATGACAAGCTGTTGCCTTCGTTTGCGACGCTGGCGGATACGATTCACACGTATGCGTTCGAGGAAGACAAGCGTAGCGGCCAGGTACTGCTCTGGGTCGACACCTGGGCGAGTCTGAAGCGCATCCTGGTGGCGCTCGGCGTGAGTGCTGCGATCGGACTCGGCGCGGGGCTTGCGATCGGTTCGATTCCCTACATGCGCTCGCTGGCGGCGCCATTCGTGGCGGCGATTTCGATGATTCCGCCATTGGCCCTGCTGCCGGTGCTGTTCATCGTGCTGGGGCTCGGTGAGCTCGCGAAGGTCGTATTGATCATCATCGGCATTACGCCGGTGATCACGCGCGATGTCGCTCTGCGCGCTGCAGAGCTGCCCAGCGAACAGTTGATCAAAGCCCAGACGCTGGGCGCTTCGAGCTGGCTCCTCTCCTCGCGCGTGATCCTGCCGCAGCTGTGGCCACGACTGATCGATGCGGTTCGCTTGCAGCTCGGCTGTGCCTGGCTCTTTCTGATCGCTGCGGAGGCGATCGCATCCACGGAAGGTCTCGGGTACCGGATCTTTCTCGTGCGGCGTTACATGGCGATGGATGTGATTCTTCCGTACGTCGTATGGATCACGCTGCTGGCCTTCCTGATGGATGCGTCGCTGCGGATCGCGCGCGATCGTCTGTTTCCCTGGGTGGTGACGAAGTAATGGCGAGCGTGACGGTCAGGCGCTTGTGGAAAGAGTACGGCCAGCAGGTCGTGCTCGAGAACGTGAATCTCACGGTGGCGGACGGCGAGTTCGTCACCATCGTGGGCGCGTCGGGATGCGGCAAGACCACGTTTCTGCGGATGCTGCTCGGAGTCGAGAAACCCACGCGCGGCGAACTGCTCATCGACGGCAAACCCGTACCGGCCGAGCCGGGCCCCGATCGCGGCATCGTGTTCCAGCGTTACTCGCTGTTTCCGCATCTCACCGTGACTCAGAACCTGATGCTGGGCCTGGAGTTCTCGGGATCGCCGATTCTCGGACGGCTGTTCGGTGCGAAAAGGCGAGCGGCGCTCGACAAGGCCCGCCAGCTGCTCGACTCTATCGGCCTCTATCCGGCGCGTGACAAGTTTCCGTCGCAATTGTCCGGCGGCATGCAGCAGCGACTGTCGATCGCGCAATCCGTGATCTGCGAGCCGAAGATCCTGCTGCTCGACGAACCGTTCGGTGCGCTCGATCCGGGCATCACCGCCGACATGCACGAGATCATCCTCAAGCTCTGGGCGATGAACCGCATGACGATCTTCATGATCACCCACGATCTGAAGGAGAGCTTTCAGCTCGGCACCCGGTTGCTGGTGTTCGACAAGCGCCGTCACGATCCCCAGGCGCCGGAAGCCTACGGCGCGACGGTGACGTACGACCTGCCGCTCAAAGTCAAAAGCCAAAGGCAAGCGGCGGCCGCCTAGATCCGTCCGCTTCGCCGTGCTGACGGCGACTGTGAGGGCCATCCGCCGTAACGACTCTCAGTCGTCTTCCTGCAGGGCGTGACCTAGGGAAGCTCTGATTTATCGACTTCCCTGACCTTCGCAAGTTTGCAACTGGTTGAAATGCTTCGGTGGGCTAAGCAGCTGTGGTTGCAAATGGCGAGTTGATCAGAGACACCCTACGGCACATTGCAACCTCATTCCGTAAAACTGCGACCTGCTTCCCCATCCGTGACGAAGAGCCTCAAAGCCGCTCCCGTGCTGCCGTTATCGAACTCAACCGCCCGTCCGGCAGTCGCTGCGCGCCTGCCGGCAACAATCAAAACTGGAGCGAAGAGCGATGTCCAGCGCACATCAGCAAACCATCCTGGCCGTAGATGATTCTGCATCGATGCGACAGATGGTCCGTTTTACACTCGAAGGCGCAGGCTACAAGGTCGTGCAGGCCGTCGATGGCGTCGAGGCACTCGAGTTGGCCCGGCAGGGCTGCGTAGATCTCGTGCTCACGGACGTGAACATGCCTCGCATGGACGGCATCTCCCTGGTCCGCGAGCTACGCTCGCTGGACACCTACAAGTTCGTGCCGATGCTGGTGCTGACCACCGAATCGGGGCAGGAAACGAAGATGCGCGGCAAACAGGCTGGCGCCACCGGGTGGATCGTCAAGCCGTTCAATCCCGAGCAACTGCTCGCAACCATCGGTCGCGTGCTCTGAGCCGCCCCGGATACACGCTCATGGCCGCCAGCCCGGCAGAGAAACCCGCAATGTCCGACGCGGAGCTCGACGAGAACTTCAGTGCCGAGCGCCAGATCGCCAAGATGCTGGGCCTGTGCGAAACGCAGATGGACTCGGCCATGCAGGAGTCGGATCGTGCGGTCGATGCGCTCGTGCAGGCTTTCACGAGCCTGAACGACATCACACGCGGCGTGGGCACTCTCGCCGCCGACCTGTCGAGCCAGACCCACGCGGCCGACAAAGCGACCGAGCTCCAGGCTCAGCTCGACTCCCTCTCGAAACAGATGGCCTCTGCCGTCATCGCGTTTCAGTTCTACGACAAGCTCACCCAGCGCATGGGACACGTGCGCTACAGCCTCTCCGCGCTCGCATTGTTCGTCTGCAATCCGACGCAAATGCATCAACCCGAGCAATGGCAACGCCTGCTCACACAGCTGCGACGCTTGTACCGCACCGAAGCCGAGCGCGAAGTCTTCCAGATGGTGATGGACAGCGAAGAAAACACGTTCGTCGATGCCACCGCCCCTCCCGCCCGCCCAGCCGCCTCCGCCAAGGCCGGCGAAATCGAGCTGTTCTGAGGGAGTGATGAGTGATGAGTGATGAGTG
>JAFAEQ010000024.1 GCA_023423935.1 Pseudomonadota bacterium
GACCTCGCGTCCGTCCGGCTCGACCGCATCGATGGAAAGCCTGACTTACTGTCCGGTCTGGAACTTCTGCCACATGCGTGTCATGAGTCCCTGGAACTGCTCGTTGTAGGCAAGCGAGGGGAACAGCTTGGCCTTCACTTCCGGCGTCGGGTAGATGCCCGGATCGTTCTTCACCTCGTCCTTCACCATCGGGAGCGACGCGTTGTTGCCGTTCGCGTAGTTCACGAAATTGGAGTTGTTCGCGGCGACCTGCGGGTCCAGCAGGTAATTGATGAAGGCATGTGCATTCTTCGGATGCTTCGCATCGGCCGGAATGGCGAGCATGTCGAACCACACGATCGCGCCTTCCTTCGGAATCGAGTACTTCACGACGACGCCGTTGTTCGCTTCAGCCGCGCGGTCGCGTGCCTGCAATATGTCGCCGCTCCAGCCGAGCGCGAGACACAGCTCGCCGGTTGCCAGATCGTCGATGTACTGCGATGAATGAATCTTGCGGATGTACGGACGGATCGCCATGAGCTTTTCCTGAGCGGCGGCCAGATCCTCTTCCTTCTGGCTGTTCGGATCGCGGCCCATCCAGGCGAGCACGAGCTTCAGCACTTCATCCGGAGCATCGAGCACGGCGATGCCGCAGTCCTTGAATTTGGCAGCCTGCTTCGGATCGAACAGGTAATCCCAGCTATCGAGCGGCTTGTCGCCAAGGATCTTCTTGACCTTTTCCTCGTTGTAGCCGAGGCCCGTCGTGCCCCACATATAAGGAACGGCGTATTCGTTGTTCGGATCGTGCAGGCCGACCCGCTGCATGATGTCCGGATCCATGTTCTTCAGATTCGGCAGCTGCGATTTGTCGAGCTTCTGGAACACGCCCGCCTTGATCTGACGCTCCAGGAACGAAGCCGACGGCACCACCACGTCGAACCCCGAATTTCCGGCAAGCAGCTTGGTCTCGACCGTGTCGTTGGAGTCGAACACGTCGTAGGTCACCTTGATACCCGTCTGCTCCTGGAACTTATCGATCGTGTCTTCGGCGATGTAGTCCGACCAGTTGTAGACGTGCAGCACCTTCTCTTCGGCGCCGGGTTCGGCGGATTGCTGCGCCTGCTGTGCTTCGTCCTTCTTGCCACAGGCAGTCAGTGCCAGGGCCATCACCGTCGCACTAACGGCTACACGCAATGGATTGATCATCGGAACACATCTCCCGTGTGTGTGGTTGTACGAACCGGCCCGCACCGGTACCGGCGACTCGGGCGAGGGTAACGCAGAACGAGGGAAAGGGGCTACGGGAGAGGGTCGCGATAGAGCTCGGAACGTTGCAAGTCGCGAGTGGCTGCTGGCCGAAGCGACTGCAACTGCGCTTGCGCCATGCTCGTGCAAGCTTCGCTCGCTGCGCACCGATGACGTTCGTACATCGCTGCAGCGACCTGCCGCTCGCCGTTACTAAGCGAGCTTGCCTTGCCGGCGCGCCTCTTCGAGCGTCAGATCGAGCGCGATACGCGCTTTGTCGATCAGCTCATCCACCTGCGCGCGCGTCATCACGAGCGGGGGCGCAATGATCATGGTGTCGCGCACGGCTCGCATGACCAGGCCATTCGCGATGCAAAGATCGCGACACACCGTGCCAATCTCACCCGGATCGGCGAAGCCCTGGCGACTGGCCTTATCGCGGACCAGTTCGAGTGCGCCGATCAGACCGACGCCGCGCGCTTCACCCACCAGCGGGTGATCTTCGAGCGCGCGCCAGCGCTGCTGCAGATAAGGGCCGATATCGGACTTCACCCGTTCGACGATCCCTTCGCTGCGCATGATGTTCAACGCGGCACACGCGACGGCACAGGCGGCCGGATGGCCCGAATAGGTGAAGCCATGATTGAAGTCGCCGCCGCGCTCGATCAACGTCTGCGCCACGCGCTCGGCGATCATGACGCCACCGATTGGCAGATAACCCGACGACATGCCCTTCGCGATCGGCATCAGATCGGGCCGGATGCCGAAGTGATCCGAGCCGAACCATTCGCCGGTGCGACCGAAACCGCAGATCACCTCGTCTGCCACGAGCAGGATCCCGTAACGGTCGACGATCTTCTGGATCTCCGGCCAATACGTCTGCGGGGGAATGATCACCCCGCCGGCACCCTGGATCGGCTCGCCGATGAACGCAGCCACGCGCTCTGGCCCGATTTCGAGAATCTTGTCTTCCAACGCCTTCGCCGCCAGCACTCCGAACTCGGCAGGCGAGAGATCGCCGCCTTCGCCAAACCAGTACGGCTGCCGGATATGGACGATGCCGGGAATCGGCAGACCGCCCTGCGCGTGCATCGGCGCCATCCCGCCGAGACTTGCGCCAGCCATGGTGCTGCCGTGATAGGCGTTCTTGCGGCTGATGATGACCGTGCGCTCGGGCTGTCCCATCAGATCCCAGTAGCGGCGCACGGCGCGAACCACGGTGTCGTTCGCCTCGGACCCCGACCCCGTGAAGAACACGTGCTTGAACTGCGGCGGCGTGACCTCCACCAGCAGACGCGCCAGCTCAATGGCGGGCGGATGAGCCACCTGGAAAAAGCTGTTGTAGTACGGAAGCTCGAGCAGCTGCTCGTAGGCAGCCTGCGCCAGCTCGCGCCGACCGTACCCCAGATTCACGCACCACAGCCCGGACATGCCATCGAGGATCTGCCGACCGTCGGAGTCATATAAATAGACGCCCTCCGCCCGCACGATCACGCGCGTGCCCTTACGCCCGAGCGCGGCATGATCGGTGAACGGATGCATGTAATGAGCAGCATCCAGCGCCTGCCATTCGGCAGTGGATCGCGTAGGAATGAACGAGCTGCGCGCGCTCATCTGATCAGCGGAAACGGCGGTGGTAGGGCATATGTGAGTGATGAGTGATGGGTGATCAGTGATGGGGAAAGCTTCGAAATCTCCTGCTCGTCACTCTTCACTCATCACGGATCACTGTCTCCTCAAACGTTCAACAACAAATGTTCTCGTTCCCAGGAGCTGATGACCTGCAGGAACGTTTCGTACTCGCTTTCTTTGACCGCCGCGTAGGCGAGCACGAAGCGCTCGCTCAGGATGTCGATGAGCGGGCGGCAGTCGCGCAGCAGGCGCAGTGCTTCTTCGATGTTGCGCGGCAGACCGAATGGCAGGTCGTATGCGCTGCCCGTCACGGGCTCGGTGGGTTTCAGGCCTTCGACCATGCCCAGGTAGCCGCACGCCAGCGACGCGGCGATGGCGATGTACGCGTTCGCATCGGCCCCGCCAACCCGATTCTCGACGCGGCGGTTGGCAGCATTCGCCACGGGCACGCGAAGGCCCGCGGTCCGATTGTCGTAGCCCCACTGGGTGTTGATCGGCGCCGAATGATGTCGCGTGATGCGCCGGTACGAATTCACGTTCGGCGCGAAGAGCGACATGGCTGCGGGCAGATATTTCTGCAGGCCCGCGATGTGCGAGAAGAACAATGGCGAAGGCTTGCCTTCCGCATCGCTGAAAATGTTCTTCCCCGTGCGACGGTCGAGCACGCTCTGATGGATGTGCATGGCGCTGCCCGGCTCGCGCGCCATGGGCTTCGCCATGAACGTCGCATACATCTTGTGGCGCAGCGCCGCTTCGCGCGCGGTGCGCTTGAACAGGAACACCTGGTCGGCAAGCGAGAGCGCGTTGCCGTGCAGCAGATTGATCTCCATCTGCGCAGCGCCGTCTTCGTGGATCAGCGTGTCGATCGCGATGTCCTGCGCCTCGCAGAACGCATAGATGTCGTCGAACAGGGGATCGAATTCGTTGACGGCCGCGATCGAATACGCCTGGCGACCGATTTCCGGGCGGCCCGAGCGACCGATGGGCGGCTTCAGCGGATAGTCGGAATCGACATTCGGCTCGACCAGGAAGAACTCGAGCTCGGGCGCGACAACAGGCTCCCAGCCGTGCTGCGCATACAGCTCGAGCACATGCTGGAGCAGATAACGCGGCGCCATGGTCACGGGCCGGCCATCCGAATAGAAGCTGTCGTGAATGACCTGGGCAGTCGGCTCGGCAGTCCAGGGCACGACGCGAACAGTGCTCGGATCCGCTTTCAGGACGATATCGATCTCAGATGGGCTGATCGCACGATCGTCGTCGGGATATTCGCCGGTGACCGTCTGCAGAAAGATGCTCTCCGGCAGACGCATGCCCTCGTCTTCCGCGAACTTGGCGGCGGGCATGATCTTGCCTCGCGGCACACCGGCCATGTCCGGGATGATCGCTTCGACTTCCGAGATTCCATGTTCTTTGAAGAATTGTTGGATGGCGCTCATACATGATCCTTAGCGCACTCTGGTGATCGCGTAGTGGCGAGCCGCCGCACCGAAGGCAGCGAAGAGTGCTTGTGAAAACGGGTTGTTCTGAAACTTCCACTCAGGGTGCCATTGCAGGGCGTAGGCAAATGCAGGCGCGGTCCGGACGCCAAACGCCTCGATCACTCCGTCAGGCGCGCGAGCCTCGATGTCCAGATCGCGCCCCAATGTCTGCACACCTTGCGAGTGCAGCGAATTGACTCGAAGACGTGACGCCCCGCCCGCCAGCCGCTGCAGGAATCCCCCCGGTGTGAGTTCGACGTCGTGAACCGGGCCGTACTGCTCGTCCAACGGCGCCTCGATATTCTCGCGGTGATTGTTGAATCCGGGCACCTCATGAATCTTCTGCCAGAGCGTGCCGCCGTACGCGACGTTCATTTCCTGAAAGCCGCGGCAGATCGCCAGCAGCGGCATCCCCGCCGCGACGACGCGCGGAATCAGCGGCAGTGTCGTCGCGTCACGATACGGGTCATGCAGCGTTCCTTCCGCGCTCGCCGGGCCGCCATAACGATGCGGCTCCACATTCGAGGGGCTTCCCGTCAGCAGGATTCCATCGAAGCGAGTCAGCAGATCATCCAGGTCCAGCGCTTCGCCGAGCGAGGGGATCAGAACGGCCACAGCATCGGCGCCGGCAGCAACGGCGTTGATGTACTTCTCACCTACACAGTGGAAGTAGTGATGCCCCAGCAAACGACGGTCCGCTGGGATTCCGATGAGCGGTTTGCCCGACATAACGTTTAAGATCTTTAACGACCGGCAGAGGAGCCGGCGTCCAATCGACGGGGCATTTAACCACACTTCCGAGCGTCTGGCCTGTCCCCAAGCTGCGGCAGGGGCTGTTTTTCAGGCCTTACAAGGGCTTGCAGACCTGCGAACGACGCTGGCGCGCTTGCCGCCCGGCGAGCCGGACCGGTATTCTCCCGGCAGCGATCCTTCGCCCGATCGCCATTAAATCTTAAACAGGACCCGCCGCATGGCATCGACTGCCTCGATCGATGAGATCGCTGCCCTGCGCCGCGCATTTCCCGGCACGCGCTTCGTCGATGTATTGCTTGCGGACCTGTGCGGAATCCCTCGCGGCAAGCGCGTCACCATCGATGAGCTCGCGCAGGTTTATGACGGAGGATTTCTGCTGCCGGGTTCGATGTTCGCCATCGACGTGCTGGGTGCGACGATCCAGGAAACCCACCTCGGATTCGATGAAGGCGATGCGGACCGCCCATGTCTGCCGATTCCCGGCACACTCCTGCGCATGCCTTGGTCGCAGGAAGACGCGGCACAGATCCAGGTCTCGATGCACGAGCACGATGGCTCGCCTTTCCATGGCGATCCCCGACACGTGCTGGCGAGCGTACTGCAGAAGTTTCAGGCGCTCGGCCTGCAACCCGTCGTAGCGATCGAGCTCGAGTTCTACTTCGTCGACGTCGAGCGCACGGAGGACGGCAGGATCCGCCCGCCGCGACTGCCTCAGACAGGACGACGCGAGTACCGCACGCAGATCAATTCGATGTCCGATCTGAACGAGTTCGCTGCGGTGCTCGCCGACATCAGCGCGGCGTGCGCGACGCAGCGCATCCCTGCCGGCACGGCGCTGGCGGAATACGGCCCCGGCCAGTTCGAGGTCAATCTCCATCATTCTGCTGATGTGCTTGGCGCGTGCGATGAAGCGATCCGCTTCAAGCGCCTGGTGCGAGGCGTAGCGACTCGCCATGGCATGGAAGCGACGTTCATGCCCAAGCCCTATGCCGACATGGCGGGCAGCGGCGCGCACCTGCACGTCAGCGTGCTCGATGCCGAAGGTCACAACATTTTCGAATCCGCCGATCCTGCCGGCAGCGTGCGCTTGAAGCACGCCATCGGCGGACTGAAAGAGACGATGGCGGACGCCATGCTCGTCTTCGCGCCCACCATCAATTCCTATCGGCGCTATCGATCCGAATCCTATGTGCCCCTGAATCCGACCTGGGCCGTGAACAATCGCGGCGTCGCTCTGCGCATTCCGGCGAGCTCACGCGAGAATCGTCGCATCGAGCATCGCGTCGCAGGCGCCGACGCGAATCCGTACCTGCTGACGGCAGCCGTGCTCGCCGGCATCCATCGCGGACTGACTCGCTCCAGCGATCCGGGAGCCGCACTGACGGGTAATGCATATAAGAACGCGGGCGCATCGCTGCCCATCACCTGGCCCGAGGCCGCCCTTGCATTCGAGCGCAGCAGCTTCATTGCCGAGTACTTCGGCGAACGATTTCAGAAACTGTTCGCAACCACACGCCGCGGCGAGATGCACGCCTTCGAGTCGCATATCTCCACGCTCGAGTACGCTTGGTACGTGACGACTTCCTGAGTCGGCCGGCCTCGTCCTCGGATCTGCTTCACGATTCATGAACCATATCGATTCCTATTACGCCGCATCTGCCAACCCCGCTCCCGAACACCCATCTCTTCAAGGTGTCATCGATGCGGATGTCTGCGTCATTGGCGGCGGCATCGCAGGCTGCTCGACAGCGCTGCACCTCGCGGAACGTGGCTACAAAGTCGTCCTGCTCGAAGCGCATCGGATCGCCTGGGGCGCATCGGGCCGCAGCGGGGGCCAGGCCATCGTCGGCTACGCAAGCGGACAACAGAAGCTCATCAATGCAGTCGGCCTCGATGACGCGCGCAAATTGTGGGATCTGACGGTCGAAGCCATGGCGCTGCTGCGCGAGCGGGTCGCCAGGCATTCGATCGACTGCGATCTGCATTGGGGACAGATGCAGGTTGCCATCAAGCCGCGCCAGGAAGCGGCACTGCGATCCGAGCAGGAAGAGCTCTCCGAGAAATTCGGTTATCGACAGCTGCGCTTTGTCGATCGTAACGAGGTGCGTGAACTGGTCGCCACAAACCGCTACATCGCGGGCTTGTACGACGCCGGCAGCGCCCACCTGCACCCTCTGAATTACACGCTCGGACTTGCTGCCGCCGCGCAGGCAGCAGGCGTACAGATCTTCGAGAACAGCGCTGCAATCCGAATCGATCATGGCGACCGAGCTATCGTGCATTGCGCACAGGGTCAGGTACGAGCCCGTTTCGTCGCGCTGTGCTGCAACGCCTACATCGGCGGCCTCGCACCGGAGCTCGCAGGTCGCATCATGCCGGTCGGCACCTATATCGTTGCCACCGAACCGCTGGGTGAAGAACGCATCACGCGACTGATGCGCGAGAACATCGCGATCACCGATATCAACTTCGTGCTCGATTACTTTCGCCGCTCGGCCGACCATCGACTGCTGTTTGGCGGGCGTGTCAGCTACTCGGGCCTGGATGCGTTCGACACCAAACGCGCGACACGCAAACGCATGACCAAAGTCTTTCCGCAGCTCTCGGATGCACGCATCGACTATGCGTGGGGCGGATATGTCGACATCACCCTGTCACGCGCACCCGATTTCGGCCGCCTTGCACCGAACGTGTATTACCTGCAGGGATTCTCGGGCCACGGCATCGCACTGACAGGCCTGGCCGGCAAACTGGTATCCGAAGCCATCGCAGGTCACGCCGAACGCTTCGACCTGTTCACCCGGCTCAAGCACCCCAACTTCCCCGGCGGAAAACTGCTCCGAACCCCGGCGCTGGTTCTCGCGATGCTGTGGTATCGGATGAGGGACTTTCTTTGATCGAGAAGTGATGAGTGATCAGTGATGAGTGATGCGCCAGAGGACTCGCTCGGCCTTCTTACTCCTCACTCATCACTCATCACTCATCACTCGTCTCCCTCATACACACATCCGCTCGTACACGTTTCGTGTATGACGACTTTGCTCAGTTGTGGGAGTGATTTTTTCGTCCGATTCCAGACCCATCGTGCGAGGTTCTCGCTCGTGGGATTTTCGAGACCTGGAATCTCGTTCAGGTAGTGATGATCGAGCTGCTCATAGATCGGCTGGAACGCCGACTTCACGTCCGCGAAATCCATCACCCATCCGCTATGTGGATCGACTGCGCCGGAGACGTGCAGCTCGATACGGAAGGAATGTCCGTGCAATCGGGCGCACTTGTGACCCGGGGGGACGTTCGGCAGCCGGTGCGCCGCCTCGATGGTGAAGATGCGGAAAATGTTCATTTGTGATCTCGCAAACGACGACGCCGCGCGCGCGGCGCGGCGTGCGCAAGGAGCGGTCTGCGTGGGT
>JAFAEQ010000010.1 GCA_023423935.1 Pseudomonadota bacterium
GGCTGGGTGCGTGGGGGCGGGCGCCCCCCCCCCCCCCCCCCACGAAAGCGGTCAGGAAGTGCTGTGGAAGCGCAACCGGACGGTTTGACGGACCGGACGTCTGTAGCCGCAAAGACCGCAAAAAATCGGACGATCAGGGAAAGCCAACACCGCAGAATTGAGGAGAAAGTGGCCGCCGGTGCAGTGCACTATCAACAGACTTCCTCCTGACAATCTTTTTTCTTTTTTGCGGTCTTTGCGGCCGTTCTCGTTCTCGTTCTTACCCCTCGCCCTGCGCCGAAGGCACGAACTCCTCCAGCACTGCTTTCTCGAGCAGGTCGAAAGGCAGCAGGCCCTGGCCGATGATGAAGTCGTGATACGGCTGTTCCTTGAACTTGTCTTTGAGCAGCAGTTCGACCTTGGTGCGTAGCGCATCCAGTTTGGTGTAGCCGTAGTAGTAGGAAGTCGCCTGGCCGGGAGAGTTGAAGGTGTAGCGGTCGATTTCCTGCTTGGCCATCGGCTCCGAGAGCATTACCTCCTCCATGAGGAAGCGTTGCGCGTCGTCGGGCTGCATCATGCCGAGGTTCAGCATGGGATCGAGGAACGCGCGGGCCTCGCGCATCATGCGCATCTGCAAGGCGCCCAGCCTGCCCTCGGGCGGCATGAAGCGAACCATCAATGCTTCCGCGTACAGCGCCCAGCCTTCGACGTTGGCGCTGTTGAACGCGTAGACGATGCGAGCGGTCGATACGCCGCGCTCGAGCATTCCCGCGAACTGCAATTCGTGTCCCGGACGCGCTTCATGCGCCGTCAGCGTCCAGGCGATCGAGTCGTGGCTGAAGTCGTCCATGGTCACGCCCCGTTTCGCGTTCGGATTCGAGGTGGGCAGCACGAACTCCGCAGGCTCGCCGGTATTGCCCACCAGCCGCGGCGGATCGATATGTGGCGCAGGGGTCGCCGCTGATTCGGCTTCCGTGCCGAGGCGGATGACCGCCTTGCGATTCGGCAAAGTGACGATGTTCTCGCGACGCACGATCGCCTCGATCTGATCGAGCCGGCCGTAGTAAAGATCGAGGAGCTTGTCGTTCGGGATCTTCTCCTGCTTGAGAAGCCGCACGACCGTGCGGTAATCGGTCGCACTCCAGTTGCGCTTCTCCGCGACTTCCTTCGCC
The DNA here is from genome assembly GCA_023423935.1 of Pseudomonadota bacterium. Lineage (GTDB taxonomy): Bacteria > Pseudomonadota > Gammaproteobacteria > Steroidobacterales > Steroidobacteraceae > Steroidobacter. Next base: position 1,152 of record JAFAEQ010000010.1, read on the forward strand.
GTGATCTGCAGCTCGCTGCGCGTCTGCACATAGTTGGCGAGTCCGCGCTCGATGAGTTCCTGTGGATCCATGTCCACGCCGTAGGCCTTCAGGTTATTGGCATACAGCTCCACCGGCAGCTGACTCGTCTTGCGGGCACGCGGCAACACTTCCGACCTTACCCACTGACCGTATTCATTCATCTGCTGACGAAGCAGCTTCATGTCCTTCGTCCAACCCTTGAGGCCGCTGTTCTTGAGCAGCGCCTCGATGCCATCGATATAGCGATTCTGGTTGTCGAGATACTGCTGCGCCTCGACGATCCACGGACCCAGCAATGCCGGATTCGCAGCGTCTTCTTCGTAGCGCTGACGAGCGAGCACCGTGAGCGGCGTGGTGCCCTTTTCCGCGCCGACATAGCGATGCAGACGTGCGAGCGCCGCCTGCTGGCGCTGCTTCGGCACGCGCGAATCGAGCAGGTTCTGGAAGCCCGAGTAGACGGTCTGGGGCAGGTCGAAGAACGTCAGCAGATATTTGCGGTTCAGCTCGGAGCTGCGGCGCTGCTGATTCGCCGCCTTGATCATGATGTCCAGATCCTGCTGGATCCGCTTGTCCTGAGCCTCGGCGCGTGCGCGCTCCAGCTGCCGCGTGGCCTTCTCGAGATCGGACTCGAAGCGTTGCTGAAACTGCGGATTCAGATCGAGCACCTGGTCGTCATAGCCCTCGATGCCCAGCGATGAGGCGCTCTCGGGACTGTACTTGGCGTTGATCTGCAGCAGCAGCTCCGCATGACCGTTGCTCGTCAACACCCATTCGGGCTCGGCAGGTGCCGTTTGTGCCGACACTGCAAGGCTCACGATTGAAAGTGTGAGCGCCGCCGCCCATCGTGCCACTCGATTCATATTCCTAAGCCTCGCTCGATTCGTTTAGATCGCGGATCTTTGCACGAACGTCCCGCGATCGGTCTATGGATTTCGACGTCTTGCCGCACATGCCGACGTTCTTTCAGAACCAGCTGTAGTTGAAGCTGATGCTGATCCGCTCGGCATCCACAGGGTTGGGCGCAACCTCATGTCGCAACCAGCTCTCGAACAGCACGACGTGGCCAGCCTCTGCCGGGATCACGAACCAGGGCCGCCGCCTCGGGTCGGCATCGGCACGTCGCGGCGGCGCGGCCATCATGCGCTCAAGCCGCGGATCTTCGAACTTGATGCCCGATGAACCGCGCGGCGTCTGAACGTAGTACGTGCCGCTGATCGTCGACAGCGGATGCAGGTGCAATCCGTGCACGACCTGGTGCGGCATGATGTTCACCCAGCAGTCGGTGATCGACAGCGGACGCGACTCGACGTCGAGCTCGAGTTTCCTCGCGAACTTGCGCACGTGTCGATCGAGGTGCCGGGCCAGTGTCGCGAATGTCGGCGACACCTCGTGCATGCGCGACACCGAGTTGTAGGACGTGTAGCCGCCGGGATAGTTCGTCGCGGACCAGTGCCGCCCCGCGCCATCGTCTTCACGCAGCTGCAGACTTTCCTGCAGCAATCGTTTGTTGAGCGCTCGCCAGTTCGCGCCATCCAGAGGCGCCGAATACACGAGCGTGGGAAACAGACTGATCGTCGACATGGATTAGGGATCGGAGTGATGGAAGTGATGGCGGTGATGGCGGTGATGGCAGTGATGGCGGCGATGGAGGTGATGGCAGTGATGGCCGCAGGCACAACGTTCAGCGTGGCAGCAGCTCGCGGGTATAGACGTCCGGCTTGAAGCCGACGATCAACTTGCCTTCGCCTTCGAGCACCGGCCGCTTGATCATCGAAGGCTGCGACTGCATCAGTTGCAAGGCGCGGGCCTCATCGAGATCCTGCTGATCGGCTTCCGGCAGGGAACGAAAAGTACGGCCGGATCGATTGAGCAGCGCCTCCCAACCCACCTGTCTCGCCCAGCGCTCGAGGGCATCAGAATCGATTCCTGCCTTCTTGTAATCATGAAAGGCGAAAGAAACGCCCTGCTCTTCGAGCCAGAGACGGGCTTTCTTCATCGTGTCGCAATTCTTGATGCCGTACAGCACGAGCGCCATGGCGTTCTCCTTCCCGGATATTTCCGTCGAGGATATCGAAGTGCTCGCCTGACCTGCCAGAGTCGGCGCTCGCTGATTGACACCTCATCTTTGCCCCGGCACCTTCTGCCGCGGCAATACTTGCCTCGGCAAAGGTTTCGATCGCACTGCAATGACCGTCAAGCACTACGACCCGAAGACCTTCAGCACGAGCCAGAACGTGGGTTATCTGGTGAAGATGTCGCATTCTCTGATCCACGATGCGCAGGCCGCCGCGTTCGCCGCGCACGACATCAGTTTCGTGCAATGGATCGTGCTGTTTAAGTTGCGCGAGGGCGCCGGCATCAGCGCGAGCGATCTGTGCCGGCAGATGAGACACGACAACGGCGCATTCACGCGACTGATCGATCAGCTCGAGGAACGCGGCCTGGTCGAACGTCAGCGCAGCAACGAAGATCGTCGTGTGGTGAATCTTGCCTTGACCACCGCCGGGCGACGCAAGGTGGCCGAGCTTCTGCCGCTCATGGTCGACGTACTGAATGCGGCGACGTCCGCGTTCACCAAGACGGAGATCGCCGAGCTCACCCGCCTGCTGAACAAGTTCATCGACACGCTCAAGTCGCAGGAACAGGCGCGCTCCGGAGGCGCATCGACATGAAAATCTTCGCACCCGTCGCAGCCACGCTTCTGCTCGCCGGTTGCGTGACACCTCAAGTGGAAGACCCGCGAGGGACTGCACTCGATACGCAGTCGCTCGGACTCACAGGCGATTCGGTCAAAGCTGCCGAGAGCGAATGGTGGAAGGCGCTCGGCGATCCGCAACTGAATGCATTGATCGAAGAGGCGACGCGCAACTCCCCGTCACTCGCACAAGCGCTCGCACGCGTGCGCGGCGCGCAGGCTCAGCTCCAGGCGGCAGGTGCTGCGACGCGCCCATCTTTCAGCCTCGATGGCGAGGAAACCTGGCAGCGCTTTTCCGAGAACTACTACATCCCGCCACCCTTCGGCGGACACACCTACTGGGTCGGACAGGTCGGCGCGAATCTGAGCTGGGATCTCGATTTCTGGGGTCGACAGTCCGCGCTCATCGCTCAGGCGCGCGCGCAGAACATCGCAAGCGATCTCGATGTTGCCGCAGCCAGGCTCGCGCTCGCCGGTTCGATCACACAGGCCTATGTCGATCTGTATCGCGCCTGGCAGATGATCGACATTGCCGACCGGCTGATCGAACAGCGCGAGCAACTGCTCAAGCTCACACGCGATCGCGTCAGCGCGGGGTTGGAGAGCCAGATCGACCAGCGTATTGCCGAGGCCGCCCTCCCCCAGGCGCGAGTCGCGAAACTCCAGGCCGAGAGCGCACGCGATCTCGCACTGCATCGACTCGCGGCGCTGGCCGGAGACGGCGCGAATCGCTATGCGCAGATCGCCCGTCCGCAACTGACGCTCGACGCCGCGTTGCCGCTGCCCGAGCAATTGCCGATGGATCTGCTCTCGCACCGCCCGGATGTGCTGGCGGCTCGTGCGCGCGTCGAAGCAGCCGGCGCCGGCCGCGAATCGGCGCATGCCGCCTTCTTTCCGGACGTGAGCCTCAAAGCATTCGTCGGCACGCAGGCCATCGGTCTCGACAACCTGACCGAGGGCGGCAGCCTCGTGTATGGCGCAGGCCCTGCATTGCATCTGCCGATCTTCGATGCGCGTCGACTGCGCGCCGGATACCAGCGTGCGACGGCCGAACTCGACGCCTCGGTCGCCAGCTACAACTCGACGGTGCTCGATGCCGTGCGTCAGACCGCCGATCAGCTCACATTGCAGGACGCATACGCGCGTCAGATCGGCGAAGCCGAACAGACCTTGCAGGCGGCCTCTCAGGCATTCGAGCTGGCCCGCAAACGTTATTCCGCAGGCTTGAGCACACAGCTCGTGGTGCTCGATGCCGAATCGCGCGTGCTGGACGCACGACGCGAGCTGGTCAACGCCAACGCGGGGCGGATCGCCGCGCGAGTCAATCTACTTCTGGCCCTGGGTGGCAGCTTCGATCCTGCCACACCCGTTACGAACGGAGCTCTCTGATGAACACGCCTGATCCTGTGACTGCCGCGCAGCCCAACGGCACGCGCCGCAAACGTCTGATCGTGTTCGCGGCGTTGGTGGCGATTGCGGGTATCGCCTATGGCGCCTACTGGATGCTGCACGCGCAGTACTACGAAGAAACCGACGACGCCTACGTCGCCACGGATCTCGTGCAGATCACAAGCGAAGTAGCTGGCGCGGTCACGGCGATCCATGTCGACGACACCCAGTTCGTCCAACGCGGCCAGCTGCTCGTCGAGATCGATCGTGCAGACGCAGAAGTGGCAATGGCGCGGGCCGAAGCGGAGCTCGCGCGCAGCGTGCGCGAGGTGCGCGGACTCTTCTCGCAGGCGGAAGGATTGCGTGCGCAGATCCGCGAACGTGAAGTGCAGCTGAAGACCGCTGAAGCCAATCTCGCGCGACGTGAGCAGATCGCAGGGGACGGAGCGGTCTCAGTCGAAGAGCTGCAGCATGCACGCGATCAGGTGACGCAGTTGCGCGCCGCATTGCAATCGACGAGCGAATCGCTGCGTTCGGTGCGTGCACGCATCGACGACACGACGCTGTCGAATCATCCGGAAGTGCTCGCAGCATCCGCGCGCGTTCGCGAAGCAGCGCTGGCACTCAAGCGCACACGAATCGTTGCGCCGATCGACGGCACCGTCGCGCGACGGAGCGTGCAGATCGGCGCGCGCATCGCGCCGGGGACGCCGCTCATGGCCGTCGTACCTCTGTCGAACGCCTGGGTCGATGCCAACTTCAAGGAAGTGCAGCTCGATCGCATTCGCATCGGTCAGCCCGTCGAACTGCATGCGGATCTCTACGGCGGCGATGTGGTGTATCACGGCAAGGTCGCGGGACTCGGCGCCGGCAGCGGCAGCGCATTTGCACTCCTGCCTGCGCAGAACGCGAGCGGCAACTGGATCAAGATCGTCCAGCGCGTGCCGGTACGCATCGCACTGGATCCAAAAGAGCTTGCCGAACATCCCCTGCGCGTCGGACTGAGCATGAAGGCACAGATCGACCTGCACGATACCTCCGGCCCGCTCGTCTCCACTGAAGTGCGCAAGGAGCCGCAGTCGATCGTGGCGAGCGACGATTTCGAGCGGACGGCCACGCAGGAAATCAATCGCATCATTGCCGCCAACGCAGGTGGGGCTTCGGGGCACGGCGCACCGTGAGCGCAACGGCCGCCACTGCTCGGGCGGGCGAGCTAGGCAGCTCGCGTCCAATTATTGCCACTGCGCTGGCACTCGGCACTTTCATGCAGGTGCTCGACACGACCATCGCGAACGTGTCGATTCCGACCATCGCCGGCAATCTCGGCGTGTCGAGCGATCAGGGAACGTGGGTGATCACCTCGTTCGCCGTCGCGAACGGCATCTCGGTGCCGCTGACCGGATGGCTGATGCAGCGCTTCGGCGTGGTCAAGGTGTTTGTCGCCTCCGTGCTGTTCTTCACCATCGCATCGTTCCTCTGCGGCGTCGCATGGAGCTTGTCGAGCCTCGTGCTCTTTCGCGTACTGCAAGGCCTGGTTTCGGGCCCGATGGTGCCCGGCTCGCAAGCATTGCTGCTGTCGATCTTTCCTCCGCAGAAGAAAGGTCTGGCGCTGGCGATCTGGTCGGCGACGACACTGATCGCGCCGATCACCGGACCGATTCTCGGCGGCCATATCTCCGACAACTATTCCTGGCCCTGGATCTTTTTCATCAACGTGCCCGTGGGCCTGCTCTGTGCAGCCGTGTGCTGGCAGGGCCTGAAGAATCGCGAGACACCGACGCGCCAGCTGCCTATCGATGCGATCGGGCTGAGTCTGCTCGTGATCTGGGTGGGTGCGCTGCAGATCATGCTCGACACAGGCAAGGATCACGACTGGTTCTCCTCGCCGGTCATCGTGGCCGAAGCCATCATTGCCGTCGTCGGCTTCATCGCCTTCATCATCTGGGAGCTGGGCGAGAAGCATCCGATCATCGATCTGTCGTTGTTCAAGAGCCGCAACTTCACGCTCGGCGTGCTCGCATTCTGCGTGGGTTACGCCGTGTTCTTCGGTGCCGTCGTACTGCAGCCGCTGTGGATGCAGAGCTTTCTCGGCTACACCGCGACCTGGGCCGGCCTCGTCGCCGCACCGAGCGGCGTAGTGGCGGTGCTCTTCTCCCCACTCGTCGGTAAGTATCTCGATCGTTTCGATGCCCGCATCTTCGCGTCGATCTCGTTCGTGGCGTTCGCGATCTCCTATTACATGCGCTCGCTCTATACCGCCGACGCCAGCTTCGGGGCGTTCGTTGCGCCACTCCTGGTCCAGGGCATCGGCATGTCGATGTTCTTCATCGCCATGCTGAGCATCCTGCTCGACGGCATCGAGCCGGCGCGCATTCCTGCAGCGTCCGGTCTGTCGAACTTCCTGCGCATCATCGCGGGTGCGTTCGCCACTTCGATCGTGACGACGTTCTGGGATCGCCACGCAGCGATGCACCAGACGCATCTGGCCGAGGCGACCAGTGCGTACGATCTGCGACTGCAGCTCGCCGTCGAGAATCTGAAGAACCTGGGACTCGATCAGACGCAGGCCATCGGCGCGCTGACGCGCACGCTCGCAAGTCAGGCGTATCTGAAGTCGGCACTCGACTACTTCTGGATTTGCGCATGGCTGTGTATCGCCATGATCGGACTGGTGTGGTTCACACGTCGTCCGCGAAGCTCGGCAAGCCCGGCGGGCGCCGACTGATCGTGAGTCAGGGAAGTGGCTCAGTCGGCGCTTCCCTGGCCTTATCCGTTGGCGACCTTGAACACGTCGGTATCCACATCCGACAGTCCTAGACGTCGCCCGCTGATGAATTCACGGGCGACCGAGGCCGGCGCGGGCTCCGCAAACAAGTAACCTTGCGCATATCGACATCCGAGCCGTCGCAGACTTTCCAGCTGCGACCAGGCTTCGACGCCTTCTGCGATCACCTTGATCTTCAGATGCTGTGCCATGGCGATGATCGCACCCACGATGGCCGCGTCGTTCGTATCGGTGACCAGATCGCGCACGAAGCTGCGATCGATCTTCAGACAGTCCACCTGCCAGCGCTTCAAATAACTCAGGCTCGAATAGCCGGTGCCGAAATCGTCGATCGCGATCTGCAAGCCCATCGCGCGCAGAGCGTTGATGGCATCTTCATTGGATTCGCCCTGTCGCGACTCGAGCTGTTCGAACATTGCGCCTTCGGTGAGCTCGATCTGCAGCAGCGTGGGTGAGATCCCCGCTGCGCGCGTGAGCTCCGCAATGCGCTCCGGCAGATTCGCGCGCCGTAACTGACCCGCCGAGACGTTCACAGCGACCGGCACGAGCGGTACGCCTTGACGACGCCATTCCGCCAGATGCGCCGTCACCCGCTGCAGGACGAAATCGCCCAGCGGCACGATCAGGCCGGTTTCTTCCGCGACGGGAATGAACCGCGCCGGCGATATGAAGCCCTCCTCCGGATCTTTCCAGCGAATCAGCGCTTCGAGCGCGACGACGCGGCGTGTTTCGATCTCGATCAGCGGCTGATAGTGAACATCGAATCGCGAAGCTTCCAGCGCATCGCGCATGCGCGCCTCGATGGCCACACGCTCCTTGAGCTTGCGATCCATGACCGGATTGAAGATCTGGAAATTGTTGCGGCCACGTTCCTTTGCCTGATACATGGCCGTGTCCGAATGACGCAGCAGCGAGCCGACGTCTTCGCCGTCGCGCGGATAGAGACTCACACCGACACTCACCGTGGTGACGAGCGGTTTACCGTCGATCACGATCGGCGAGTTGAGCGTAGCCGTGATGCGCGAGGCCGTTTCATTGACCTGGTCGGCCGTGCGCAAGGTTCCCAGGATCACGACGAACTCGTCGCCGCCCATTCGCACGACGATGTCGTCCGCGCGCACGGCCTCTTTCACGCGCTGTGCGACCGCTTGCAGCAACTTGTCCCCGGTCTCGTGACCGTAGGTGTCGTTGACGTGCTTGAAGCGGTCCAGATCCATGAACAGAACAGCCAACGGCAGCTTGTTGCGCCTGGCCTCTTCCATCGCGACAGGCAGGTGCGCCGCAAGAAAGAGTCGATTCGGCAGCCCCGTCAGCTGATCGTGGTGAGCGAGGCGATCGAGGCGCTGCTGCTTCTCGAGCAACTGCGCTTCGATCTTGCGACGTACCGCCCCGCCATGCTCGGCTTGATCCATGAACTCGTGGTAGCGAGCCTCGGCCTCGACCGCACGGTCTCGTAGCTTGCGCATCTGCCTGCGCAGCATGAATGTCCAGCCGGTGAGACCCAGGAGTAACCCCAGGCAGATGAGCGAGACTGACGAGAGCATCGGTTCCGGAAAATTCTGGTTGTTTCCGGTAAGTCTTTCAGAATGCAGGCAAATGCGAGCCGTGCGTGCAGCACACTTTGCGGTGCGCGGAAGGATGTCTGCGAGAAGTAAGACGTAATTCCGCGCGACTTTACAGAATCGCCTCCGCGTCCCTGCGATCGATCAGCGATGACAGCCGCTGGCTGGCGTAGCAGCGGGCTTCGAGCACCCGGCGCCGCCGAAGTACCGGTCCGCGAACTCGATGAAGCTCGGCCAGTTCGGGGCTGTCGTATGACCGCCTGCGTGCTGGCGCCAGGCGATATCGCCCTGCAGGAGCCCCGTATCGATCGGCGGCATCGTGACGGTAGGCAGCGGCTTGCGTCCGAGCAATGCATAGACCGGCCCCGCTTCGACGGCGGCAATGAACATGCCTTTGGCATCGACCCAGCCACCTTCCACCGCCTGCGATCCCACGCTGATGAACAACGGCCGCGGCGCGGCGAGTGCGACCAACTGGTGAGCATCGACGGGCAGATCTTGCACGGTGAGCGGCCCCGCGTACTTCACGAAGTTGCCCGCCATCCAATGATACTCGGCGCTGGACGCGACATTCTCGAGCTGCTCGCCGAAATTGCGTCGCCAGATCTTCGCGCCGCCGGCACCCGATGAGCCGATGAAGCCAATCGCGAACCGATCGTCGTATGCCATCGTCACGAGCGCGGCCTTGCCATAGCGCGACAGTCCTTCGATGCCGACTCGCTGGCCGTCGACGGCCTTGTCCGTTTGCAGATAATCGAGCGCACGACTCGCGCCCCAGGCCCAGGCGCGCAGCGCGCCCCAATCGTCGAGCTTGCGCGGCTGCCCTTTGTTGACGAGACCGATGATCCCTTGCGTGAGTCCCGCGCCGTTATCGGCCTGCACGCTGGTCGGAACCAGAAGCGCATAGCCCCAGCCGTGATCGAGGGCTTGCTGCCGCCACTGCACACGTTGCTGCTGCTGTTCTGCCGTCATTCCGGGCAAGGTGCCGGGAAAGCTGAATTGCATCATCACAGGCACCGGACCCGATGCCTTTGCCGGCGTAACCAGCGTCAGATCGATATTCACGTCGATCGCCGGATACGCCGCGTTGTCGACCTGGCCGACCAGCCGCTTTCTGATCACCGGCACCGCGCCGCTGAGGTCCGAACTCGTTTCTGCGAGGATCCACGTGACCTTCGGTATCTGCATGGGCACGCGGCCGTAGATCTCGCGATCGAAGAGCTCGACGATCTCGGGGCGACGTTGTTTCCACCATTGATCGGCCGTAGTCACGGGCTGTCCGTTGGCCAGCGTGAGCAACGGCGGCAGCTTCAGATTCTGATCGACCTTCGCTTCGTCGAAATTCGCGGCACGCGGCGAGGTGGGATCGCCGTCGGGCCCGCGGCGCAGCTGGTCGATTCCGAGCGCATCCAGGACGCGTCGATGATCCTGTTCGGAGGCCTGCTTGATCTGAGCGATCGTGGACGGCTCGGCTGCGAACACCACTGCCGACGTGACCATCAGCGCGATCGATGCGACCGCTCTGCCGACGTTATGCATATCGCCCCCATCTCGTTCGTGTTTGGGGTGCAACGATACTCAGAAGGATCCGCAGAAGCGATGCGGCCTTGGTAGATAGCGCCTCGGGCGCGGGAGATGCTCAGTAACGGGCTTCGAATCCCAGACCCATGAAGTTCACACCGCCCTTGGTCTCGGCCATGAGACCGAAGATGCTCGAACGGTGAAAGATGAAGAACCCGACATACACCTCGTCGATGTTCTTGCCGATCAGGCGATCCATGGTCCCGAACTGACGCAGCGGCACATCGATCGTCCATTCGACGTAGTTGAGCAGCTTCTCGGAATGGATGCCCGGACCTTTCTTCTGGAAGTCGCGCTCCTCGCTCAAAGGCACGCGGGTGACATAGCTCAAGCCCTCGCCCAGACCGATCCGCACGTGCTTCTGCGTCAAAGGCAGCTGCCACAGGTAATGGGCCTTGATGTAGGCATTGATGCCATAACTGTCATCCTGCAGCCCGCGCTCGTTGAACCACTGCAGGCCGACGTTGCCGGTGAGCTCGAACGGCAAGCCAAACATCGTGGGCGTGAGACGATGACCCCAGCTGCCGCCCCACATGTAGTTGGACTCTTTCGAGGCTTTGTAGTCGCCGAAGATCGCGGTCGTGAGATCGGTTTCGGAGGATTTGCCCCAGTTCAGGCGGACATTGTTCGCACCTTCGTCGGGCGAGCCGGCCTGCGCGGCGGCCGCAAGAAACAAGGCACAAAGAGAAGAGAAGGCGGTTCGCCGTACGGCTCGGAGCGTCGCGTGCAAGGCAAAGGGTCTCGGCAGCATTGGGACGGAAACGGCAGCATACCGGCTTTGTTCGCGCCCCTCTGTACGACGATCGCTGAAGACTTCGTTAGCCATGCCAGCGCGCACGGCTTGATTTCCGCGGTTCAGGCGCTGTAAGAGCGCGACGTGGTCGACCCGCCGTGCCCCGTCCAGTCGGTGTGGAAAAATTGCCCTCGCGGCTGATCGATGCGCTCGTACGTGTGCGCGCCGAAATAATCCCGCTGCGCCTGCAACAGATTCGCCGGCAGCCGCCCCGAGCGATAACCGTCGAAGTACGCGAGTGCGGCACTGAGACATGGCACGGGAATGCCGCTTTGAACCGCCGCGACGATCACTCGCCGCCAGGCCTCGTGACGGCTCACGACCGCGTCGCGGAAGAACGGATCGAGCAGCAGATTGTCGAGCTGCGGATTGCGATCGAAGGCCTTCTTGATGTCGCCCAGGAATGCCGAGCGAATGATGCAGCCGCCACGCCAGACGAGCGCGATGCCGCCGTAGTTCAGATTCCAGTTGAAGTTCTTCGCCGCGGCGCGCAGCAACAGATAGCCCTGCGCGTAACTCACGATCTTCGCTGCATAGAGCGCCTGGCGCAGATCGTCGATGAGCTTCGCCCGTTCCAGATTCAGCGGCGGCAGTTTCACTTGCAGCTGCGACGATGCCGCGACGCGGGCCTCCTTCGCTGCCGATAACGCGCGTGCGAACACTGCCTCGCCGATCAACGTGAGCGGCACACCTTCATCGAGCGCTTCGACCACGGTCCATTTGCCTGTGCCCTTCTGTCCCGCAGCATCGAGAATCACATCGAGCGTCGCAGCGCCCGACTCGTCGCGGAAAGCGAGAATGTCGCGTGTGATCTCGATCAGGTAGCTGTCGAGCTCGCGCGTGTTCCAGTCGGCAAACACCGCGTGCATCTCGTCGTTGTTCATGCCGAGCACGCGCTTCATGACATCGTAGGTTTCACCGATGAGCTGCATGTCGCCGTACTCGATACCGTTGTGCACCATCTTCACGAAATGTCCGGCACCGTTCTCGCCCATCCAGTCGCAGCAGGGATCGCCTTCCGGCGTGCGTGCGCAGATCGCCTGAAAGATCGGCTTGATGTGCGGCCAGGCAGCGGGACTGCCACCCGGCATCAATGACGGGCCGTTGAGGGCTCCTTCCTCACCGCCGGAAACACCTGATCCCACGAACAGCATGCCTGCCTGCTCGACACGCTGTGTGCGGCGAATGGTGTCCGTGAACAGACTGTTGCCGCCGTCGATGAGAATGTCGCCGGGCGAGAGCAAGGGCAGCAACTGCTCTATGAGGTCATCGACGGGCTTGCCTGCCTTCACGAGCATCACGATCTTGCGCGGTGTCTTGAGCGCAGCGACGAGTTCCTGCGGACTGTGCGCGCCCGTGAAGCGTTTGCCCGCCGCACGACCTGCGATGAACTCATCGACTCGCGAGGTCGTACGGTTGTACACGGCCACATGAAAGCCGCGGCTTTCCATGTTGAGCGCGATGTTCTCTCCCATCACGGCCAGACCGATCAGGCCCACATCTGCTGCTGCACTGCTCATCGCGGATCGCCTCCAGAAAGCCGAATGGACAGAGAGTACACAGACTCACACTCCCTGCGCACGCCGCAGGCCAGATGCAGCCGTGCCACGTGCCTCGAGCGCGGCAGGTTCGCAAGTGGCTGAAACGAGGATGAGACCTTCAGCGCCCGCCGCCACCACCACCGCCGCCGCCGCCACCCGAGAAACCTCCGCCGCCGGAGCCCGAGGAGCTGCCGGGAGGCGATGAAGCCGATGCAATCTGCGAGCTGAGACTGCTGCCCACGGCCTGCGTCAGGCTGCTCAGGTTTCCAACGCTGCCGCCGTGATACCACCCGATGTTATTGGCCGTTGCGGCCGCTGCAGCTGCACCGACTGCGAGCGTGAATTTTTTGGTCCAGGCCTCCTCAACTTCCAGCGCAACCGCATACGGCAGCAAGCGCTCATAGCGCTGCGCGTCCAACATGGGCGGCGCATCAGGACCGCTCATTCGCGCCAGCTCGTCGCGCTCCGCAACGCTCAGGTACAGCTTCAAGCCCTCGATCTCGTCCATGAGTCTGCGGCCTTCCACCGTTGGCGCGCGAATGACCTTGCCGAAGACGATGAGCGTAATGACCATCACCGCGCCCGAGCCAAGGATGACGAAGGCGCCCGCGCCTTGTCCCACCATGAGCGCAAGCACGAACGAGGCGACTGCGATTCCGATCGCCTTCGCAAGACTCCATCCGTTCAGCTGGAAATAGCGCGGCTGACTGGCACTGCCGAGCACGCGCGCGTGCGCCGTGCGCGCAGACTGCATCGTCGTCGCATGAGTCTTCTTGAGAACGAGCGTTTCCTGCCCTCCCTTGAACAGGCGATCGAGCAGCGCGCTTTCAGCCACGTCGGCTGGCGGCGGCTGTGTCGTGCGCTCGAGGCGCCACTCGTCCTTCAGCAGCTTCGATTCGCGCACGATGCGCAGGCACCCTTCCACCGCAAGGTTCAGCACGGCAGCGGAAAAACATCGCGTGTCGTAGCCCATGCGCTGCACGAAGCGCAGGCTCGCGGGCGTGTGACCTTCGGGCGGCTCATATCGGGCAATGATGATGCCCTTGCGCGGATCGCGGCCCACACGTCGCCACTCGCGCACGCAGAAGACGATGAGCGCGATCAGACCGAGCACCGCGATCAGCGCTCCGGCATTGTCCTTGAAGAACCACAGCAGGCGTCGCGCCATCGAAGGCGGTTCGATCACGCCCTTGGGAAAACTCAGGACGATCGTCAATCCTTCGAGCGGCGCCAGCGGCGAAGTGAGCTCCCAGTGTGCACGACCGTCGGCGGGGATAGAGGCTTCATATGCAGTGCCTTTCGCACCTTGCGGGCCTGTGTACGCTTCGACGGCGAGCTGCGCCGCAGGGACCGCTACGGGCAGACGCACATCGACGCTCGCCTGTTCGATCGGGAATATCCAACCGGTACCGATCGCATTCCAGTACAACTCGTCATGATCGGCAAAGAAGCCGATCTGGCGTGTTGTGCGATAACGGATCGTGAAGGTGTATTGCGCAGGCGCCGGCAGCAGATCGTCATTGCCTGTGTTGATCCGGATTCCGTTGCCGAGTTTTTCGGTGAACCACGGCTCGGGCTGTCCGTTACGCTCCACGCCGAGCACCTCGAGATCGACCACCACGCGGTTGCCGAACCGATCGCGATATCGCGTCGGAAAGTCGCGATAGATCCCACGCCGGATCTGATTGCCTTCGACCTGAACCGTCAGATGCTCGACGACTTCGAGCGCCCCGCTCGGCTCGATCGCAATATCGATGTCATAGCGGCGGATGGCCTCCTGCGCATCTGCGGCAACGGCACACAGGGTCAGCAGAAGCGCGAAGAACCAGCGTGTCATCGCAGCGCTCCCACCTGAACGGCCGGACGTTCTTCATCGCGCGCCTGATAGAACTCCGCGGGGCGAAACAGCCCGGCATTGGCGACGAACATATCCGGGACCCGCTGAACCGTGTCGTTGTAGTCGCGAACCGCGCCGTTATAGAAGCGTCGTGCGTACTGCAGATGCTCCTCGACTTCCACGAGCTCGCGTTGCAACTGCGCGAAGCTCTCACTCGCTTTCAGATCCGGATAAGCCTCCTTGAGCGCAAACAACCGTCCGATCGCCTGCTCGAGCGCATTCTCCACCTGCGCCAGCTTCGCCGGGCTGTCGAGTTTCACCGCCTGCGAGCGCAACTCGGTCACGGCCTCCAGCACTGTGCGCTCGTGATCTGCATACCCGCGCACCGAAGCGACCAGCTGCGGCACCAGATCGTGCCGTCGAGTGAGCTGCACGTCGATATCGGCCCAGGCGGTGCGCACCTGATTGCGCAATCGAACCAGCCGGTTGTAGCTGAACACCCCCCAGATCGCCACGAGCACGATCACTGCCACGATCACAGCCGTCATGTGTTTCCTCCGCGACCCGCACGCATTATCAGCCAGGGCGCCGCCTTGTTTGTATTGGCTCAGCCAGCATCCACCTGCTCCCAGCAGGCACTCACCGGTGAGCTCGGACCTTATTGGTTTTCCGCCGCGCACTCGCCGTTGAGCGAATCGATCCACGCGCGAATGAGCGCGACACCTTCTGTGTGGACCAAAGAGCGGCCGAGCTCGGGCATGGCGACATCCGGCTCCGTCGATTGCATGCGGTAGAGCAGGATCGATTGATCGGGCTCGCCAGGCACTATGTCGTAAACCCCGTTTCCGGAGCCGCGGCCACTGGCGACAGGAATCTTGCAGATGCCCAAGGCACCGCGTTCGGTCTGATGTGAATCCAGCAACAGACCCGAAGTGTTCGCGGCGGCCCTGTCGCTATGACAGTGCGCGCAGTTCACATCGAGATACGCACGGGCACGCGCATCGAGATCGGCCTCGCCGTCCCAACGCGCATTGCGCGGCGCCTGCACCGGACTGCCCGATAGCATTCTCAGTCGCGTCCAATGCGTCAGCTGATTTTCCGTCGTGGACGGATAGCGGTAGTCCTTGTTCAGATGCCGTGCTTTCACGCCGATCGGCGCGAGAATCTGACGATGGTGATCGACGGCGTGACACCCGGCGCACTGGTTCGCATCCGGAATCGAGTATTCGAAGCGAGTGCGGTGCGCATCGTCGATCAGATCCAGCACGACCGACTCTCCCGCAAGCTCAAGCGTCGCCTCGCTCTGGGCCTCGTTCCAGACATACGGCGCGGCAATCCAGCCCTGCCGCGTATTGATCAACAGGCGCGTTTCGATCAGCCGATGAAGCCGGGTGTCGAGCGCATCGCCCTCGCCGTGCTCCATGACCTTCCGAACGGCCAAGCCGTCTTCGGCGCGCGGGTAATAGAAGGTTTTCGCAATGACCGTGCCGACCGGAAACCGGAAGTCCTCCGCGCCGTAGCGAATGCGCTCGCCTTCGGGCACCCGAATGGCACGCAGCTTGTGCGCGTAATCGCTGAAGAGCGCGGAATTCAGATCGTAAGGAACGAACTGTGGATTCAGCTTCAGCACGGTGTCGTGCGCATCGAAGACATGCCAATCGCTCAAGCGCTCAGGCAACGTGTCGAGCGTGATCTGTGGCGGCGGCGGCGAGTGCTGACACGCAAGCAGCGCTGCGAGCACACAAGCAACGGCAAGCCTGCGCCACATGCCTCAGCCTGCAGGAGATCCGTCGAGTCCCGGCCAGCTCACTGCCGGCAACGGCGCGAGCGTACACGCGTGAGGCTCGAGATCTTTCGACGCATCCTTGCCGCGACCGCGGAAATCGAAGTTGAGGAAGTCTGCGTCGCCATTTCCGGAAATGCAGATCTTCGCTGACTCGCTCTTGCGAGCGATGCCATCCCAGAGAATGTCCGCTAATGCGCCTTTGTCCACGAGCGTGCTCAGGCGCAGCGTGCGAACGCCCTGCGGCTCCGGACGATCGCCGCCGCCTGCGAAGTCATTGTGATGGATCCAGATCTCGCGCGGATACGGCGTGAACAGCGAATCGTTGGAGGGCTTGCCCGTCACATTGAACGCTACGACGAGCGCGTTCGCCGTCTGATTGTTCTCGATGCGATTGTTGAAGATCTCGACTTCCGCATTCGCCATCACCATGACGCCCGTGCCGGCTGGGACCGCGAAGATCAGGTTGGCCTTCGGCGCGAAGTTCTCGGTGTTGTTGTCGTGAATGCGATTGTCGAACACTCGCGTTCTGCGTCCGTCCTTGACCGGTACGCCTGGCACGTTGAACACGAGAATGCCGCCCGCGTTGCCCTCGACCTCATTGCCATACACATCGACGAAGCTGCTGTTCTCGATTTCCATGCCGGCCACATTGCGCGAGACACGGTTGTTGCGCAGGACCACGTACTTCGACTGTCCTGCATAGATGCCTGCCTCCGAGGCCCCGATCGCTACCGAGTGCTCGATCAGCACACGCTCCGATTGCACGGGATACAGACCGTAGGCTCCGTTCCTCTCATTCGGACCGCGCGTCCATTCGACACGCACATTGCGCAACACGAGGTCCTTGCAGCCGTTCGCCTTGAGACCATCGCCCTTCGTATCTTCGATCGCGAGATTCTCGATGGTGACGTGCGAGGCCGCATTGATGAGCAGACCTTCGGCACCCTGAGTCTGCCCTTTGAACGAGAGCACGGTCGCATCGGGACCTGCACCGCGCAGCGTAACGTTCGATTTGTTGAGGCTCAGGGAACGATTCAAGGTCCATCGGCCGGCGGGCAGCTCGATGACCTCGCCCGGCTTTGCCTGTATCAGGCGAAGCTGCAGATCCTTGCGAAAGGCCGCATCCGTTTCGCTGATTGCGTCGGCGTGAACCGATGCCGCACTCAGTACCGCGACGATTGCGAATCCCATCGAGCGCATCGGCTTCCCCTGCGGTTCGAATCTGCCTCGACCGTCTCGGCGGTCGCGCACCATTCTAAGGCCGGGGTATGCCTGCCCGTCACTACTTCCTTTCGTTCATGAATCTCATTCGCCCAGACGGCTTGGTCAATGTCGGTCGCCTCCCTAAAGTGCCGGCAAATTCCAAGGGAGTACCGACATGTTTCTGTCACGCCTGATCAATATTGCTGCGCTGTTATTGGCCCTGGCTTTCTTCGCATTGGCGCTGACGGGCTGACAGTTCGTCCACGGCGCGGCAGACTCAAACTCACCCTCCATCAACGAAGAAGGCCCGGCCGAGCAATGACTCGGTCGGGCCTTTTTACATTCAGCCTTTGCGCTTCCTTGCGCCAGAGCACTTGCAGGCTTACGCCGCAATTCCCTGCGAGCGCAGATACTCGTCGTAGGTGCCCTTGAAGTCGACGAGCTGACCGCCCGCCTTGATCTCGATGATGCGGGTCGCAAGCCCGCCGACGAACTCGCGGTCGTGCGAGACGAAAATCATGGTACCTGGATACTTCTCCAGGCCGATCTGCAGCGACTCGATCGTTTCCATGTCCATGTGGTTGGTCGGCTCGTCCAGGAGCATGACATTCGGTTTGGTGAGCATGAGCTTGCCGTAGATCATGCGGCCCTTCTCGCCGCCCGACAGCACATGCACGGACTTGCGGATCTCATCGCCTGAGAACAGCAGACGGCCCAGCGTGCCCCGCACGACCTGATCGTCATCCGATTTCGCGCGCCATTCGCTCATCCAGGTGAATAGGTCCACCTTCTGCGCGAACTCCGCCTGCGGATCCTGCGGCATGTAACCCAGCTGGGCGTTCTCCACCCAGGTGATCTCGCCCTTCGTGGGCTTCAGATCACCCGCGAGCAATCGCATGAGAGTCGTTTTGCCAATGCCGTTTGCACCGACGATGGCGATGCGCTCGCCCGCTTCGACATTGAAGTTCACATCGGTGAGCACGGGTGTGTCCGTGCCCGGGTAGGTGAAGCTCAGATGCTCCACACCCACCGCGTTGCGATAGAGCTTCTTGTTCTGATCGAAGCGGATGAAAGGATTCTGACGCGAGGACGGCTTGATCTCCTCGATCTTGATCTTGTCGATCTGACGCAGACGCGAGGTCGCCTGGCGGGCTTTCGACGCGTTGGCGGAGAACCGCCGCACGAATTCCTGCAGATCGGAGATGCGATCCTTGGCCTTCGCGTTGGCCGCTTCCACACGGGCGCGAGCCTGCGTCGCGGCAAGCATGAAATCATCGTAGTTGCCCGGCCAGATCTTGATCTGACCGTAATCGAGATCGGCCATGTGCGTGCACACCTGATTCAGGAAGTGCCGGTCGTGGCTGATGATGATCATCGTCGCGTTGTAGTCGTTGAGAATCCCTTCGAGCCAGCGAATGGAATTGATATCCAGGTTGTTCGTCGGCTCGTCCAGCAGCAGTACGTCCGGATTCGAGAACAACGCCTGAGCCAGCAGCACGCGCAGCTTCCAGCCCGGCGCGACTTCGCGCATCGGTCCGTTGTGATACGACTCCTCGATGCCTGCCGACACCAGAATGCTCGCGGCGCGCGATTCCGCATCGTAGCCGCCGTACTCCGCGAACTTCGCTTCGAGCTCGGCAGCCTTCATGTAGTCGTCGTCGGTCGCGTTCGGGTCGGCATAGATCCGGTCACGCTCCTTCATCGCATGCCACATTTCGCGATGGCCCTGGAGCACCACATCGAGCACGCGCTCGTCCTCGTAGGCGAACTGGTTCTGATTCAGCTTGCCCATGCGCAATCCCGCTTCGAGCATGACCTCGCCGCTCGATTGCTCGAGCTCGCCGCTCAGGATCTTCATGAACGTGGACTTGCCGCTGCCATTGGCACCGATGAGCCCATAGCGGTTACCGTCACCGAACTTGACCGTGACGTTCTCGAACAGCGGCTTGGCGCCGAATTGGATGGATACGTTGGACGTCGAAAGCATGTGCGTAGCGAACCCGCGGCCGCAATTTGCAGCGAGGTAGATGGTTGAACACTGGGAGACGCCTGAGCGCCGTGGTGCGTATGCTAACGCACTGATCCGCTCGGGGCGCGCTGGAATTCAGCGATAACGGCAGACAGGGCCTGAATCGGGGCTCTTCCAGGCCCTCAAAGACGGCAATCTGTGGGCCTTCCGCTTACTCCTGACTGGATCGCGCCCAGATATTGAGCCCACCATCCAGCGCGTACTTGTCGATCTCCTCGAGCTCGGCCTCGTCAAATTGCGTGTTCTTGAGCGCACCGAGGCAATCCTCGATCTGCGCCCAGCGGCTGGCTCCGATCAACGCGCTCGTCACGGTCGGCCGACGCAGAACCCAGGCGATCGCCATCTGCGCGAGCGTCTGCCCGCGTCGGCGCGCGATCTCACTCAGTGCCCGCACGTTCGCCAGATTCTGCTCCGTGAGCATTCCCTTGCTGAAGGATCCGTCCTGCGCAGCCCGCGCGTTCGCGGGGACACCTTTTAGATAGCGATCCGTCAGCAAGCCCTGCGCCAGCGGCGAGAATGCAATGCAGCCGATCCCTTCTTCATCCAGGACATCGAGCAAGCTCTCTTCC
The DNA here is from genome assembly GCA_023423935.1 of Pseudomonadota bacterium. Classification (GTDB taxonomy): domain Bacteria; phylum Pseudomonadota; class Gammaproteobacteria; order Steroidobacterales; family Steroidobacteraceae; genus Steroidobacter. Next base: position 20,943 of record JAFAEQ010000010.1, read on the forward strand.
ACCCAGCGATTGAGCATCGAGTACGAGGGTTGGTGAATCACGAACGGGACCTTGAGCTCGCGCAGCATGGCTGCGGCTTCGCGCGTTTTCTGCGGACCGTACGATGAGATGCCCACATACAACGCCCGCCCGCTGCGCACGGCCGTTTCGAGCGCGCCCATGGTTTCCTCGAGCGGGGTGTCCGGATCGACGCGATGCGAATAGAAGATGTCGACGTAGTCGAGCCCCATCCGCTTCAAGCTCTGATCCAGACTCGCGAGCAGATATTTGCGTGAACCCCATTCACCATAGGGTCCGTCCCACATCAGATACCCGGCCTTGGTCGAAATGATCAGCTCGTCGCGATACGGCGCGAGATCCGTGGCAAGGATGCGACCGAAATTCTCCTCTGCCGATCCTGGCGGCGGACCGTAATTGTTGGCGAGATCGAAATGTGTGATGCCCCGATCGAACGACTTCAGGATCATCTCGCGCTGGTTGTCGAGCAGTGCCGGACCGCCGAAGTTGTGCCACAACCCGAGCGTCAGCCTGGGAAGCTTCAACCCGCTGCGTCCGCTGCGGGCATATGTCATCTGCTGATAGCGGGTCGGATCGGCGTGATACATGGCGAGCTGTCCGGCGCGACAAGGGGGCCAGACTCTGGCGGCAATGCATCAGCCGGTCAAGCGGCCGACGGCGATGACCGTTGCCCGCCGCCGCTTGCGTAGACTCGACTCAGATAACTCGCCATTCGCAACCATAGTTGCTTCGCCCACCGAAGCATTTCAACCAGGCTTGCGAAGGTCAGGGAAGTCGATAAATCAAAGCGTCCTCAGATCGCCGTATCGAAATGGCTGTCGACGCCGATGCGCTTCATGCCGGCGCGCTGAGCGATCGCCAGTACGCGTGCCACCGTGTCGTACCGAGCTCGCTTATCCGGGCTGATCTGAACATCCGGTTGCTCCGCCTTTCCGGCTTCCGCCGCGAAGTAGCGTTCGAGCTCTCCCATTTCCACGGGCACTCCGTTCCACAGCACCAGCCCGTCGAAGTCGATCGCCACCCGCACCACTTCGGGGACTTTTGCCAGGCGCGCTGGCTGGCCGCCGGGCATCTGCAACATCGTCGAATGCGTCATCAGGGGCAGCGTGATGATGAACATGATCAGCAACACCAGCAGCACATCGATCAACGGAGTCGTATTCATCTCGATGATCGGCTCGCCCTCGCCCCTTCCCGTCGAGCTCATGGCCATGACGATTCCCTCCTGAAGTTGTTATTCGCAGCCGGCAACAACCACTCCAGGCTTGAGACAGCGAGGTCTCGCTTACGTTCCAACGAATAGGTATTTGCACTGTTGCCGGCTCAACGTCGCGTGAAGGCGGTCACATCCGGTCACAACGGACCTTCATGGACCGGCCTCACCGAGAATGGCCTTGGGCTACCGAGCGTCCGCGGCGCCCGTCAGGCCGTGCGTGAGACCTTGAGCGCCTGCCCATCCCAATCGATCGCCCGACGCTCGCCCTTCTTCAGGCGGAGATCGAGCTTCTGCCCCTTATATATGAGTGTCCCCGGCTCCCCGGCGAGGCTCGTGATCGTGGCACGTTCGAGCTGTCCTTCGGACCAGCGCATATCGACGATGAATCCGCCTCGCGCCCGCAAGCCGCTCACCGTTCCTTGTTTCCATGCTCGCGGCAGTGCGGGCAGCAGGCGGATGCGCTCGCGATGCGATTGCAGAAGCATCTCGGCGATTCCGGCCGCGCCGCCGAAATTGCCGTCGATCTGAAACGGCGGATGCGCATCGAACATGTTCGGATAGGTGCGCTCCGGTGCGAGCAGCAGCTGCAACACCGAATGCGCATGATCGCCATCCGCGAGACGGGCCCAGACATTGATGCGCCAGGCGATGGCCCAACCCGTGGCTTCATCGCCTCGCAGCTCGAGCGAGCGACGCGCCGCGTTCGCAAGCTCCGGCGTGTCTTCGATCGTGATCTGATCCGAAGGGTGCAGTGCATAGAGGTGCGAGATGTGACGATGACGTAGTTCCGGCACCTCGAGATCCCAATCCTCGAGCCATTCCTGCAGCTGCCCTGCCTTGCCGATCCGATCGGGTGCCAGCTTGCTTCTCACCTCCCGGCACTGCGTCCGGAACTCGGCGTCGCGATCGAGAATCTCGGTGGCGCGCGCGCAATGATCGAACAGGTCACGCAGCAACTGTCGGTCCATCGCAGGACCGGCACAAATGGCTGCGTCGAAGGGATGAACATTCTCGGGCGACATCGACGGGACGGTCACGAGCGAACCATCGGCCGGATGCACGGCCAGCGTATCGAAGAAGAACTCTGCTGCGCCTTTCATCAGCGGATAGATTTCGCGCAGATAGTTCGGATCGCGGGTGAACTCCCAGTGATCCCACAGGTTCTGCAGCAGCCAGACACCGCCCATCGGCCACAGTCCATACTGCGCGCCGTCGATGGGCGTCGCGGCACGCCACACATCGGTGTTGTGATGTGCAACCCAGCCACGTGCTCCGTACATGTCGCGAGCCGCGGCAGAACCCGTGATCGCAAGCTCCTTCACCATGCGAGTCAGCGGCTCGATGCACTCGCCCAGTCCTGCGACGTCGGCGAGCCAGTAGTTCATTTCCGTGTTGACGTTGATCGTCCACTTGCTTTCCCACGGCGGGCGCGGCCGGTCGTTCCAGATGCCTTGCAAGTTCGCAGGCTGCGTGCCAGGCCGAGAGCTGGAGATGAGCAGATAGCGCCCGTACTGGAAATACAGGGCTGCGAGCGCCGGATCGATCGTCGAAGGTGAATGACGAATCCGCTCGTCGGTAGGCGTGAAGGCAGCGCCATTGCCGGAGAGATCGAGCGAGGTACGCTTGAACAACGCCGAGTAATCTTCGACGTGTCGGGCTCTCAGATCCGCGAGTCGCGACATCGCATTCTGGATCTGCGAACGAGTGATGGCCGCAGGATCGGCAGACAGATCGTCGAATCGCTTGTAGTTCGTGGCGATCGCGATCAGCACGATCGCTTCCTGCGCACTTGCGATGTTGATGCCGCCTTCGCCTGCGCGCACCGTACCGTCGCGCGTCACGACCTTCAGGCGAACCTGGAACTTGGCGCGACCCTCGATGCCGCGATCGGAAGGGCCGCTACCCGTGAGCGTGATCTCATCGTTTGCTTCGACCTGGATGCTCGCCGACTGCGGCGATGTCAGCGAGATTGCGGCGTGCAGTTTGCCGAGCCCTTCTGCCGTGAGTCGCACCACGATGACCTGATCGACGGCCGAGGCGAACGCCTCGCGCGTGAACCGCGTGCGCTGGGAGGTGAAGCTCGTGCGAGCCACCGCGGTCTCGAGATCCAGCTCTCTGATGTAGTCGGCGCCGTTCTCGACACCGAACTGAGTGATCAACACATCGCCTATCGGTTGATAGGCCATCTGCTGCAGCGGGCGGCTCATCACGTGTGCATTCGCGAAAGCCTGCGCTTCGGCGTACTTACCTTCGAAGATCAACCGCCGGACTTCGGGCAGCGCGGCCTTCGCTTCCGGATTGAGCGGGTTGTACGGTCCGCCGGAAAAGAACGTGTCCTCATTCAATTGCACGCGATCCAGTGCGACACCGCCAAACAGCATCGCGCCGAGTCGCCCGTTTCCGATGGGCAATGCCTCGACCCACTCGTTCGCAGGCTTGCGATACCAAAGCGCCAGCGGCTTGGGCACAAATTGCCCGTCCGTGCCGCCTTGTACCGTGCGATTCACGGCCATCGCGGCAGCACCTGCCAGAAGCTCACGTCTGTTGATGCGGAAGCTCATGGTTCGATCTCAATCGGTGACGGGAAGCACATCACGAGGAGATGCCTCGCGGCATCTCCCCGTGATGGCGCAAATACACGGTGTTCAACGCTCCAGAGCGACGACCATGACGGAGTGCGGTGGCAGCGTGAGCTTGAGCTTTCCGCCCGAGGCCTTTGCGGAGATCGGCTTCGGGGCCACGGTGTTCGGGGCTTCGAACGTGTTCACGCTGTCGAACTTCGGTGCAGACAGGGTCTGTCCTGCGGCTCGCGAGAACTTCTCACCCGTGACGGCGATCTCGAACGGCGCCGGACGCTTCGGATCTACATTCGTCATCGCAACCCACACCGTGCCTTGCTTGTCGCGCGCCGCGATGGCGTCGACTCGCGGCAAGGTGACAGAGCCGTGCGTATAGGTTCCCGCATCGAATTTCGCAGGAATGAAAGTCGCGTCCTGGAACGGCACGTACATGTGAAACACGTGATACGTGGGCGTCAGAAGCATCTTCTCGTTCTTGGTCAGGATCATGGCCTGAAGCACATTGACCATCTGCGCGATGTTGGCACCGCGAACGCGCTCGGCATTGCGCGCAAAGATATTCAGATTGAGCGCCGCAATGATGGCATCGCGCTGACTGTTCTGTTGCTCGAGGAATCCTTCCTGGCTGCCTTCGGTCGGCGCAAGCCACGAGCCCCATTCATCGACGACCAGGCTGATCTTCTTCTCCGGGTCGTACTTGTCCATGATCGCGCTGTGCGTGTTGATCAGATCATCCATCTTCAGCGTGTCCTTCAGCAGCGCCGCATACTCGGCTTCGCCGAAGCCCGTGGCCACGTACTTGGGCGGCCAACCGCCACCGACCGTGTACGAGTGCAGCGAGATACCTTCGATATCCCAGCTCCACACCTTGTCTTTCCAGGCCTTCATGATCGTTTCGGTGTAGCCGGTATCGGCGCCATCCGGGCCCACCGCGATGCGCTGCATCTGCTGATCTTTGTTGTAGTTGCGGGTATAGCGGCTGTAGATCTTGAGCTGCGACAGGTAGTGCTCCGGCGTCATGGAGCCGCCGCAACCCCACGCCTCGTTGCCGATGCCGACGAATGGGATCTTGTAAGGCTCCGGATGTCCGTTCGCTGCGCGCTCCGCGCCGAGCGCATCGTCCGTGCCTGCCGTCATGTACTCGAGCCACTCGGAGGCTTCCTGCGGCGTACCCGAGCCCACATTCACTGATACGTAGGCATCCGCGCCCACCTGCTGTGCGAAGTCGAGGAACTCATGCGTGCCGAACGTGTTCGGTTCGATCACGCCACCCCAGTTGGGATTCAGCGTCGCCGGACGTTTATCGGCAGGACCGATTCCCTTGCGCCAGTGATATTCGTCGGCGAAACAGCCACCCGGCCATCGCACGTTGGGCACGCGGATTTCTTTAAGAGCAGCCACGACATCGTTACGGATGCCGCGCGTATTCGGGATCGGCGAGTCCGGACCGACCCACACCCCTTCGTAAATGCCGCGACCCAGATGTTCTGCGAACTGGCCGAAGATATGTCGATCGATCCTGGCGCCTTTCTGACCGGCATCCAGGCTGAGCTGAACCACATCGCTCGACTGACCTTGGGCAATCGCTGCCGCCATGAATACGGCAGCCACCGACACGTAGCGCAACGCTCTCATTCGTCCCCCTTATTGATCATCATTTCGTAGCGGCAACCATGTCACATCTGTATTTGTCTGACAAACCAATATTGTCAGACATAAGCAAACATGCGACCGTACCGCATCGGTGCCGGACGGCCGTCCGGCACTCAAATAAACAGATATTCAGGATTCTCAGGGGCGACTCGATGCGCAAGCTCTCCACCTTGTCATTCGCCGCACTCGGCTGCATGGCATCCATGTTGGCCGCGGCTTCGACCGCAACGTCGGGCTCGCCCGAGCAGCAGGCGGCGGCCATCGTCGCGCAACTGACGCTCGATGAAAAAATCGAACAGTTGCTGAATACCGCGCCCGCGATTCCGCGGCTGGGGATTCCCGCCTACAACTGGTGGACGGAGTCGTTGCACGGCGCGCTGGGTCCGCTGCCCACCACGAATTTCCCCGAACCGATCGGTCTGGCCGCGACCTTCGATACCGCGTTGGTGCACGACGTGGCGGATGCAATCGCCGATGAGGTACGTGCCCTGCATGATCGCGGACGCGTCACCGGGAAACTGGGCCGCATCGGCACCGGTCTCGACACCTGGTCGCCGAACATCAATATCTTTCGCGATCCTCGCTGGGGACGCGGACAGGAAACCTTCGGCGAAGATCCGTTTCTGACGGCACGGCTCGGCGTGGCTTACGTGCAAGGCACGCAAGGTCCCGATCCGTCGCGCCCGAACGTGATCGCTTCACCGAAGCATTACGCGGTACACAGCGGTCCGGAGTCCACGCGTCACGAGGCGAATGTCTTCGTTTCTCCCCGCGATCTCGAGGACACGTACCTGCCCGCGTTCAGAGCCGCCATCGTGGAAGGTCAGGCAGGCTCGATCATGTGCGCTTACAACCGCGTCAACGGCCAGCCAGCCTGTGCGAGCGATCCGCTGCTCAAGGATCTGCTGCGCGATGCCTGGAAGTTCCAGGGTTATGTGGTCTCAGATTGCGACGCCGTGCGCGACATCAGCGCTCATCACAAATATTCGCCCGATGCCGCCTCAGCCGTCGCCACGGCGTTGAAGGCGGGCGTCGACAGCGAATGCAACAACGCGACGCTGTTCGATGCAGGCGACCTGGGCGACCGCTATCACGAAGCGTACCGGCGCGGACTGATTTCGATGGAAGACATCGATCGCGCCCTCGTCCGCCTGTTTGCCGCGCGCTATCGCGTCGGCGATCTGCCTTCCGTCAAGCCCCGCAGCCTGCCGGCGGTCATCACACCGGCGCACACGGCGCTTGCGCTTCACAGTGCGGAGAAGAGCCTCGTACTGCTCAAGAACGACGGCGTCCTTCCGTTGAAGGACGGCACACGGATTGCGCTCATCGGTCCGCATGCCGATGCCACACGGGTTCTGCGCGGAAACTATTCTTCGCAGCTGTCGAATCCGCCGATCTCGTTGCTCGAAGGTCTGCGCGCCGCGTTGCCGAAGTCGACGATCACGCAGGCCGCGGGCGCACCTTCGATCACGGATGGCGATCCGATTCCAACGGCAGTGCTTCGCACGCCGGATGGAAAGCCCGGCCTGCGCGCCACTTACTACGATGCCGAACAGAAGATGCCCGCGCGCTATCGGCCGGCCGAGTCGTTCTTCGCGCAGGCCAAGACAGTCAGGTTCAAGACCAAGCCGACAGTGACTCGCATCGAGCCCGGCGTCGCCATCCGCGGCAACGAATTTCCCGAGCTCTCGGATTACTACCGTGTCGTATGGACGGGCTTTCTGGTTCCCCTCGAGACCGGTCGTTATCGCCTCGGCATTCGCGGTCCCACGGGCAGCCTGAAGATCGACGGCAGAACCATCGCCGAGCAGTACGGCGCACCGTGGGGTCATCGCTCGGAGCTCACCGAGCTCACCCTCGAGAAGGGTCATCGTTATCCGATCGAGGTCACCACGGAAGCCCGACTGCTGGCCGGCATCGAAGTGCTCTGGAAGCGTGTCGCTGCAGATCCGGACACTGAATTCTCTAACGCGGTGGCAAACGCCGACGTCATCGTCGCGGCCGTCGGCCTCACCTCGGATCTCGAAGGCGAAGAAATGAAAGTCGAGCTGGAAGGATTCTCTGGCGGCGACAAGACCTCCATCGATCTGCCTGCGGATCAGCGTGCCCTGCTGCAGAAGGCCTATGCCACGGGCAAGCCGCTCATCGTCGTGCTGATGAACGGAAGCACGCTCGATCTGTCATGGGCAAAGGATCATGCCGCCGCCATCATCGAAGCCTGGTATCCCGGCGAGTCCGGCGGACTTGCGATTGCAAACGCGATCAGCGGAAAGGCCAATCCGGCGGGACGCTTGCCGCTGACTTTCTATCGCAGCGTGGCCGATCTGCCGCCCTTCGGTGACTACGCGATGGACGGCCGCACCTATCGCTACTTTTCCGGCACGCCCGTGTATGCGTTCGGACATGGCCTGAGCTACTCCAAGTTCGAGTACTCGCCGCTGAAGATCGCACGTATCGATACGCCGACTGGCGAAGGCGTGCGCGTCACGACCACCGTCACCAACGTCAGCAATCGCGCCGGCGAAGAAGTTGCACAGCTCTATCTGGATCCGCCCGAGTTCGAAGGTGCGCCGCGGATCGCGCTGCGTGGATTCCAGCGTTTCGCCCTGCAACCGGGCGAACGCAAAGAGATCACGTTCGATCTTGCGCCGCGAGACCTGAGCTTCGTGACACGCGACGGCATTCGCAAAGTGATGACCGGCGAGTATTCGGTGAGCGTAGGCTCAGCGCAGCCCGAAACGGGTGTGGCAGTTCAATCGTCGAAGCTGAGCATCGACGCGGAACAGTCCGTGCCGCTCTAGGGAAGCTCTGATTTATCGACTTCCCTGACCTTCGCAAGTTCTGCAACTGGTTGAAATGCTTCGGTGGGCGAAGCCACTATGGTTGCGAGTGGCGAATTGATCAGAGGTTACCTAGCTCAGTACGGATGTAAGCGCATGTCTCAACCGATCCCGGAAATCGGCGCGGAAGGACTCAAGGACCCAGAGACGTTCCTGCATACGGTGGCGCAGCCCTGCAAGCCGGTCGTCATCCGGAAGATTGCAACGCAATGGCCTGCAATCGCTGCTGCACGGGACTCCGCAGCTCGGTTTCACGAGTATGTGAATCGATTCGATCGCGGCGCGGAAGTGGAGGTGTTCGTCGGCGAACCGCGCATCGCAGGGAAGTATTACTACGACGAGCAGTTGCGAGGCTTCAACTTCGAACGCAGACGCATGCCTTTCGGCGATGCGCTTCGCTCGATCATCGCGGAGGCGGACACGCCAGCCCGATCGATGTACGTGGGCTCGGTCGTTCTCGACGACTGTCTTCCGGGTTTTCGCGCCGACAACACATTGCGAATCCTCAATCCGAACGTTGCTCCTCGCATCTGGCTCGGACACGCCTCGAACGTCTCGGCGCATTACGACACTTACGACAACGTGGCTTGCGTCGTCGCCGGCCGCCGCCGCTTCACGCTGTTCGCTCCGGAGTTCATCGATCGGCTGTACGTGGGGCCGCTCGATCACACGATGGCGGGTCAACCGGTAAGCCTCGCGGCCTCCTCGCCGCCCGACGACGAACGTTTCCCGTTGTTTCGCGACATCCGCGAGCGCGCGCTCACCGCCGAGCTCGAACCCGGCGATGCCATCTACGTGCCCAAACTCTGGTGGCATCAGGTCGAAGCGACTGATCCATTCAATGTTCTGGTGAACTACTGGTGGGATGCGTTCCAGGCCGGCCCTGATTCGCCGTCGACCGCCCTGCTTCTGGCGATGATCACACTCTGCGAACGCCCGGCGGCAGAGCGAGAGGCCTGGAGAGCGTTCTTCGACCACTACGTATTTCGGCGCTCGGGTCACCCGCTGGCCCATCTCCCGGAGTCCATGCACGGGATCCTCGGTCCGCTGCAGCCGAGCAACTACAGTCGCATCCGCGCGCGAATCATGCAGCTACTGCGAGGCGGCTGAGCGCTTGCGGGATGTGCGAACAAGCAAGTTGAGCGAGTGATCGCAGTGAAACGATGAACAACGAAGGTGCTGGCGAACCGGCACCTTCGTGACACGCTTACATCCTGAAGCGTGCTCCTAAAGCGTACCGGCGGCCGTACGCGAAGACATCCAGCAGCTGATTGTCGAAGCGGCCATGCGTGCTCAGCGTATCGTTCGTGACGTTCAATGCCTCGAAGAAGATGTTGACCTGCTCCGTCAGCTGATAGCTCGTACTCACATCGATCTGCAGGCTCGAATTGACGAACGTCGGTTCCGCGCCGAACTCCGAATTGTTCTGGTTCTGTCCGAACTGCAGCAGATACTCGTCGCGCCAGTTGGCCGCGACGCGCAGCTCGAAGCCATACTTGTCGTAGAAACCGATGAAGTTCGCCGAGTCCGCCAGGCCCGTGACGGCAAATCCGCTCTGCGAGATGTCGGTACGGTCATACGGCCGATCGGTATCGACCAATGTCACGTTGGCGTTGAAACCGAAACCGCTGTCGCCGAACACGTGCTGCCATGCAAGCTCGATTCCGTAAATGGTCGCTTCGGGGCCGTTTATGCGCCGCGATACCGTGTAAATGGCAGGCTCGCCCGTCGTCGGGTCGATGACGTCGTTGATGGTCTGGCGCTCCGTGCCCTGCACGATGAAGTTCGTTACGTCCTTGACGAAGGCGTTCGCCGAAGCATAGGAGTTTGGCTGGTAGTACCACTCGACAGCGAAGTCGAAATTATCGGATAGATATGGCTTGAGCTCTGGATTACCACCGTTCGCCGTCAGTGCGCCGATGCGAGGCAGGTTGCCGACAGTCAACACCGGATTCAGCAAGTTGATCGCAGGCCGAGTCAGTGTGCGCGACGCATCGAATCGCAAATGCCATTCGTCGCTCAGCTGCAGCTTCATATCCACGCTCGGCAGCAGGAACGAATAGCTGCTATCCGTCGAGATCGGCTGCGTGGGCGAGAAACTGGTCGTGAGCAACGTGGGATCGTTCTCGTTGATCGTCAACCGCACAGGCAGCTGACCCAGGCCGGCCGAGGTGACGTCGGTGCGCTCTTCGCGAAGGCCCGCGCTCAGATGGAACGGCCGGCCGCCAAGATCCGTGTCGAAGCCGGCACGGATGAACGCCGCGAGGGTCTTCTCACGAATGTTCTGAACCGTCCCCGGATCGAGCGCCAGGTCGAGCAGGCCATGGTAATTGCACAGCTGCGGCGGATCGGCCGACGCGCACGCCGCAAGCGAGTTGCCAAGCGTGGGCACCTCGCCTTCGACTCCGTTTCCCGGATAGTTGAACCCGTTGATCTGTTGTACCCACGGATCACCGAGACCCTGGAGAAACGAATAGATAGCGAACGGGCTGTAGACGAGCAGTGACGGTGGCAGCGTACCGCCGCCCGAAAATCCCGGAATGAACCCGGACGTGCCAATGGTTCCCCGATAGAGATCCGCCGGAATCACGACGCCCGCGTTGCGTCCCGACGGGGCACCGTAACCCGCGAAGGCCTGCCAGAAATTGTTCGCGAACGTGTTGCGGCCTTCGAGCTCGTACTCATCCTCCAGGTAAGACGCGCCCGCATCCAGTCGCAGCCCTTCCTGCTGCCAGGTCGTGGTAAAGCGCGCCTGCTTGATGGTATCGGAGTTCTTTTGCTTCTGACGCACCAGAACGTGGGACCCGATCACGGCCGGATCCAGGTACCGCGCTTGATCTCCTGCCGGGCCGAACGTGGTCAGCTGCGGAAACGTGTCGCTGCTGTCGCCCAGCACGCGCACGCCCAGTGCTGTACCGAGATCGCCGCCGTAGCCGATGTCCGCGTTGTTCACACCCTCGCCGCCCGGATTCTGGTCGCTCTTCGCATAAGAGGCGTCAATGTCGAAACGCAGATTCTGGGATGCGTCGATCTTGAAATTGAGGCCGACCTGATTGGTCCTCAGCAGTTGCTTGGTGAAGCCCGCATTCAGATCCATCGGCGTGCCGGGCTGGATGAAATCCACGACCGTACCGTTGTTGTCGAGCTGCACGTTTCGCAGATCGTTCAAGCCGAACCACAATGCGAATCCGTAAGTATCCGTATCGATCTTCTGACGCGAGTAATTGTCATCGATCGTGAGCAGCGTGTTATCCGAAGGACGCCATTGAAATGCGATACGGGCATCGATGCGTTTGTCCTCGACCTGAGACTGTTCCGCGCCGTACTGTTGCTGCCACCAGCCGACGGTCGTCTTGTTGTCCAGCTCTGCATCGGTGCAGGCCGCAGTGAACTGGCAGGGAGCGAAGGTGCCACCCTCCCAGCCCGAGACGAACACGCGATTGGTGTCGGTCGCGCGGTCCGTGTAAATCGCGTCGAACAGGATGCCCATCGTGTTGTTCGCGAAGGTGTCGCTGAAGAGGATGCCAGCGGTGGGCTTCACATCCCCAGCTTCGTCCTGCAGCGAGCCCGAGGCACTCGCGACGAAACGCAGGCCTTCCTGATCGAAAGGTTTCGGATACTGGACGTTGACCGTCGCACCGATGGAGCTCGACGAGAGTGTCACATCCGGTGTCTTCAGCACGCTGAGGGCGCCAACGAAATCGGCCCCCACCGTGCTGAAATCCACTGAACGCCCGCCGGTCGCAGTCGAGATGCGACGGCCATCGAACAACGTTTCATTGAAGTCGCCGGCGAAGCCGCGAACCGTGACGCCGGTGGGTTCACCGCGCATACCGGAGCGCTGAATCGAAACGCCCGGTACGCGCTGCAATGAGGCCGCAACATTCGAGTCGGGGAATTTGCCGATGTCCTCCGACGAAATGACATCGACGACACCGGCGGACTCGCGCTTCACATCGAGGTTGCGCTGCAGTGATCCTCTGATACCGGTAACTATGATTTCCTCTAACGCCTGCGGATTCTGCGTAGAAGTTTGAGCGAACACGGGCACGGCTGTTGCTAGCGCTACCAACCCCGGAACGCCGGAAAGTGCTCTGCGCCTGGTCTTCCTGTTCATCGACATTGGACCCCCCTAGAACCGTGAGCGGATGGCAGACCCGATTCTGGCTCACCCACCCTCGCACAACTCTCCGGGTTAATACTCAGACTATTTATCGCCGTCGTTTCATGTCCTGTTGACTCGTCATCTTCAGCCAGGTTTACGCGTCTGGCTCATGATGCGGTTGCGCTCACACATTTCACGAGCACGACTACCTCGACGCGCCGCAGATGCGCACTGCACATTCGCATCCGCAGTTGGATACGGATCGAATCTCACTCGCACTGCGACACTCGTCAGCACGCGGCGCCGCGCCGTCGCATCACGCTCTTCGGGTTCCATCGAACGGTTTGCGCGTCGTCGGGCGATACTGAATGCCAGGATGCAGGCAGTCACAGGCAGGAGCGCTCGCATGCGACTGTCACTTCGATGCCGAGCATGGACGTTGTGAGCAAGCAAGCGAGTGCGCGATCCTGAACGCGAACGCAGCCCCACGCCTTGACGCGATGGGGCTGCGGTCTGCTCTTCAGAAAAGAGCGGCGCGATCGGGAGTCGCGCCGCAAGCAGAGGAGAACAATGAACGTCAGTATATTAGTCGGACAATTGCAAATGCGCCAGAGCCGCACTCGCGTTCAGAGGATGCCACAGCACTGTGGAGGATGCGCGCCGACAGAGCTACTAGCCGCGTATTTTCAGGGAAGACCGTTCGCGTCGCGACGCTTCGCGACCTGTCATCCACGCCATCTCTTGTATGACAATTAAACAGCCACAGGCACATTTGTGCCCGGGCATGCTTACTCTGTCGACGCGAACACACGCTGAGCGAACTGGTAGAAGTTGCTCGCCCACGTGGCCGGCTCATGCGCGTGGTCATCCACATTCCAGATGTGAGGAATATCGTGCTCCTTCAGGAACACGTGGATGGCTTGCGAGAAATTGATCAGCCCGTCCTTGTTGCCACAGGACAGGTAGATGAGCTTCAGCTTGCCGCGAATTGCATCTGCATTGGGAATGAGCGCTTGCGGCGGTTTGGTGTTCGGCGCCGAGGAGAATGCGCCGATCCAGGCGAAGCGATCCAGATTTCCGAAGCCGAAGTTGAGCGTCTGCCCTCCTCCCATCGAAAGCCCCGCAAGTGCCCGATGGTCACGATCGCGATACGTCGAATACTTCGCTTCGATGGCTGGAATCAGGAAACCGAACAGATCCTGCTCGAAGGTGGCAAAACTCCCCGCCTTCTCGGGCGTGAACGGATCGCCGATCGCACGATCGTCCGGCAGCGCGCGGCCGTTCGGCATCACGATGATCATCGGTACCGCCTTGCGATCGGCCATGAGGTTATCGACGATCACGTTGGGAGAAGCGATGTTGAGCCATTCCGACTCGTCGCCGCCGATCCCGTGCAACAGATACACGACAGGATACTTTTGCTTCGGCGAATAACCTGGCGGCAAGTAGACGTTGGCCTTGCGACGCCTTCCCGTCACCTTCGAGTCGTACTCGAAAAGCTCGACGCGCCCGTGAGCAGTCCCGGGTCGCACGGAGTTGAAACCCGGTGGCGGCTCCGCGAACGCACGGATGTCATCGCTTGCAAGCTCGATTGGCCGCGCGAAGTTCGTCCGCGCGCGTTCTGCGGAAACAGATTCAGGGCTCTCCTGCGCAGCCACGCCGCCCATGACCAGCAGAACGGTCAGACCGATCGAGAATGCTGCTTTCATTCGTACTCCGCCGCGAACGCGGCCATGGATCTGGGATGAACAACGAGGCCGCGTCGGAGCGCGTCGCGACGCTCGAAGCGGCTGCTAAGCAGGTACCGTGCGGTTGCGGATATTGGCCAATACCGCAATCTGATTGACCGACGCTGCAAGGATGTAGATCAGCTTGAGATAGCCCGCGTGAAACAGACGCAAGACGTCGGCGTCGGCGAGCTGATGCAATCGATCCTGGCTCACGGTGTAGAGCCCCTGCAATGCAAGCCGTTCCCCGCTATCGAAGCTCAAAGAGACTTCGATCGGTTCGATCAGCTTGAGCTGGACGAGCTCACGGATGAACTGCTCGGTCTTCTCCATCCCATCATGCAGCTGACCCAGCGTCCGTTGAATCTGCCGCAGCGCAGGTGCCGGTTGCGACGATGCATCGAACAGCGGCTCTCCGCCGGTGGTGACAAAGCGTGGATTCGACGCATCGATGGCGATAGCCTCACCTGCGATGAAGAATCCATCACGACGCACGATGAGCGGCTGGAAATGTTCGTGCGTATCGATCAGGCATTCGCCCGGACGCAGACCAAACATCGCTCCGACATAGAACGCTCCCGTGGCGGGATGCTTGCTCAGCAGCAATGGGCAGCTGATGGACGCAGCGACGAATTCACTGGTCACGATCTGAACGAAATGCGAGGGCTTCGGCGGCTGCCTGCGCAACTGCAGGTTCCCGTGCTTCTCGGGCGTCAACGGCTCGACCGCCGGCGTCGAGGATTCTTCCGCCTGCACCTTCGCGTTCATCGTGTTCTCCAGACCAAGGCTGTTCGTTATATAGATGGTGCTTCAGACGGTCGCCATGCCGCGCTCGACGATCGTCCTGATGAGATCGCGATGCCGCGGCAGCGTGGCGCGCAGTCGATCCGCCAGTGCACGCGTGTCTCGCATCGCACGCTCCGCGCTGCGCGCATCGCCGACGAGCGTTTGCGGGTCGACTTCTGTCCGAAAACCCATGCCATAGAGCACATACTGATAGCTGGCCGCAGGGAACACTTCCTCGATGCGGTCGAACTCATCGTGGTACCAGGGCGACTGATGGCGCCACAAGGTGAGAAGATCCTGCAGCCGCTCGGGAATGGTTTCCGGCAGAAGATTGTCCCGCCAGAACGCACTGTCGGTTCGCTGAGTGAGCACATAGTGCAGCTTCAGGAAATCGATGATGCGACCCCAGCGATAGTGAGTCGTCGCATTGAAACGCGCCGCGATGATGTCCATGACTTCGCGACACGCGGGCATCTGTTCCGCAATCAGCTTCGCCGACATTTCGATCAGCACGATGGCCGACGCCTCGAGCGGCTCCAGAAAACCTGCAGCCAGGCCGACGGCGACGCAATTGCGCTTCCAGAAGGTTTCGCGATAGCCCGCGCGGATGGGGATCTTGCGTACGCTGAGATCCCGATGTTTGGAACCGATGTAGTTCCGCAGTTCCTCCTCGGCCTTCTCCGCTGTCGTATGCCGACTGGAGAACACATAGCCCACGCCGCGACGCGTCGGCAGACCGATATCCCAGATCCATCCGGCCGATTGAGCCGTGGAAATCGTGTGCGATGCGATCGGCGCAGTATCGCTCTCGTAAGGGACCTGCACGGCAAGCGCCGTGTCGCAGAACAGCACGTCGGCGCAGGATTTGAATCCGACACCGAGGGTCTCTCCGATCAGGAGCGCCTTGAAGCCGGTGCAATCGACATAGAGATCGCCCTGGATGGCTCCTGCCTGTTCCGTTTCGAGCTTCCCGATATCGCCATTCTCCGTGAGACATACCCGGCGCACGTCGGCCAGAACATGGCGGACACCGAGCGTGTCGCAGCAGTGCTTCTGCAGGAAGGCGGCGAATTTTCCGGCGTCGAGATGATAGGAGTAGTTCGCAATCGCGTCGTACTCCGCGGTGGTAATCGTCTTGGGCGCAAGCCCCTCGTCGCAGAGTTTTCCCTGCGGCGTCACGGCATCGCAGAAGCTCTGCTCACTTCCCTGCGCCAGCCAGTGCGGAGCGAGATTCAGCTGCGAAAAATTCTGCGGCAGCATCAACGGATGGTAGTAGCCATCATCCGGTGCGCCAGTGGTCCAACGCGCGAAATACGCGCCCTGCTTGAAGGCCGCGTCGCATTGGCGAAAGAACTCGGTCTCCGACACGCCGATTCGTGAAAGAGTGCTGCGCAGCGTCGGCCACGTGCCCTCGCCCACGCCGATGATGGGAGTATTGGGAGACTCGATGAGAGTGACGGTGAACGTTCCGTTCGCAATGCGCGCACGCTGTTTTGCGGCAATGACCCCGGCCGTGAGCCAGCCGGCGGTACCGCCACCGACGATGACAATGTGCTTGACGGGATGGGTCATGAACGGCACGTCTGGTGATTCGGGGAACGACGAAGGTGCCGGGCAAACCCCGGCACCTTCGTGACGCGCTTACATCCTGAAGCGTACCCCCAGAGCATAGCGCCGACCGTAGTCGAACACATCAAGCAGCTGGTTATCGAAGCGACCGTGCGTGCTCATCGTTTCCCCGGTGACGTTGATGGCCTCGAAGAACACGTTGATCTGATCGGTCAACTGGTAGCTCGTGCTCACGTCGATCTGCAGGCTCGAATTGACGAACGTTGGCTCAGCACCGAACTCCGAATTGTTCTGGTTCTGACCGAACTGCAGCAGATACTCGTCACGCCAGTTGCCCGCCACACGGACCTCGAAGCCGTTCTTGTCATAGAACGCAATGAGGTTGGCAGAATCGGCAAGACCCGTGACTGCAAAGCCGCTCTGCGAAATATCCGTGCGGTCGTACGGCCGATCCGTATCGACGAGCGTCACGTTGGCATTGAAGCCGAAGCCGCTGTCGCCAAACATGTGCTGCCACGCGAGCTCCAGTCCGTTCACGGTTGCATTCGGTCCGTTCACGCGCTGCGATACCGTATAGACGGCAGGCTGGCCCGTGGTCGGATCGATCACGCCATTGATGGTCTGGCGCTGCGTACCCTGCACGATGAAGTTCGTCACGTCCTTGATGAACAGGTTGGCCGCCGCATAGGAGTTCTGCTTGTAGTACCACTCCACTGCGAAGTCGAAGTTATCGGACAGATAAGGCTGCAACGCGGGGTTGCCGCCGTTGGCGGTCAACGCGCCGACGCGCGGCAACGAACCGACGTTCAACACCGGATTCAGGAAGTTGATCTGCGGACGTGTCAGCGTACGCGACGCGTCGAAGCGCAGATGCCACTGGTCCGTGAGCTCGAGCTTCATATCCACGCTCGGCAGCATGAACGAGTAGCTGCTTTCGGTGGTGATCGGCTGAGTGGCCGAGAACGTCGTCGTGAGCAGCGTCGGATCCGCCTCGCTCTGCGTCAACGCGACGGGCACGCGGCCCAAGCCCGACGAAGACACTTCAGTGCGCTCCTCACGAACGCCGGCGCTGAAATGGAACGGCATGTCCCCGATCGTCATATCGAACTTTGCGCGGACGAATGCTGTGAGCGTCTTCTCCGAGATGTCCTGGACGGTGCCCGGGTCGAGCGCGAGATCCAGCGAGCCGGTGTAGTTACAGCAGCCGTAGTTGAAACCCGGGATGTTCTGGGCCTGTGGATTACCCAGCCCCTCGAGGAAGCTGTACAAAGCCCGCGGGCTGTACACCAGCAGCGAAGGTGGCAGAGCACCAGCGCCCGAGAAGCCCTTGATGAAGCCGCTCGTGCTGATGGTTCCCTGATACAGGCTCGTCGGGATGGCTACACCGGACGTACGGCCCGAAGGCGCACCGTAGCCCGAGAACGCCTGCCAGAAATTGTTGGCAAACGTGTTCCTGCCTTCCAGAGTGAAATTATCGTCCAGGTAGCCGGCGCCCACGTCGAACTGCAGATCATCCTGCTTCCAGGTCGTGGTGAAGCGCGCTTGCTTGATCGTGTCGGTGTTCTGCTGCCCTGTGCGCACGAGCACGTGAGAACCGATGACACTGGGATCGAGATAACGCGACTTGTCGCCCGAAGGCCCGTAGGTCGTCAGCTGCGGCAGCGTATCGCTGCTGTCACCCAGCACCCGCACACCCAGAGCCGTGCCGAGAGCCCCGCCGTAGCCGATATTCGCGCCGTCGTTGGTCTCGCCGTTCGGGTTGAGCTTGCTCTTCGCATACGAGGCATCGATGTCGAAGCTCAGATTATCGGACGCTTCGATCTTGAAGTTGATGCCCGTCTGATTGGTCTCCACCAGCTGCGTGTTGAACCCGGCATTCAGATCCATCGGCGTGCCGGCCTGGACGAAGTCGGTGACAGTACCGTTCTCATCCAGCTTCAGGCTGCGAAGGTCATCCTTACCGAACCACAACGCAAATCCGTAGGTCTGCGTCTCGATCTTCTGACGCGAGTAGTTGTCATCGATCGTGAGCAGCATGTTGTCCGCCGGGCGCCACTGAAAAGCGATGCGGGCGTCGATGCGGTTGTCCTCCACCTGCGACTGTTCCGCGCCGTACTGTTGCTGCCACCAGCCGACGGTCGTCTTGTTCGCCAGCTCGCCTGGCGCGCAGTTCGCCGTGAACTGACAGGGAGCGAAGGTGCCGCCCTCCCAGCCGGACACGAACACGCGGTTGGTATCGGTCGCGCGCTCCGTATAGATCGCGTCGAACAGGATGCCCATGGTGTCGTTTGCGAAGGTGTCGCTGAACAGAACGCCGGCCGTCGGCTTGGCCTCGCCCGACTCGTCCTGCATCGAGCTGGAAGCGCTCGCGACGAAGCGTGGGCCGGGTTGATCGAAAGGCTTTGGATACTGGATGTTGATCGTCGCACCGATCGAGCTCGATGAAAGCGTCACATCCGGCGTCTTCATGACGCTCATCGCGCCGACGAAATCCGCACCGACGGTGCTGAAGTCAACCGAACGACCGCCGCTGGCGGTCGAGATACGACGGCCATCGAAGAGCGTTTCGTTGAAGTCGCCGCCGAAGCCGCGGACCGTGATGCCAGTGGGTTCGCCACGAGTTCCGGAGCGTTGGATCGACACGCCCGGTACGCGTTGCAATGAGGCAGCCACGTTCGAATCGGGGAACTTGCCGATATCCTCGGACGAAATGACGTCCACCACGCCTGAGGATTCGCGCTTCACGTCCAGGTTGCGCTGGAGCGATCCTCTGATACCGGTAACTATGACTTCTTCCAATTCCTGCGCGTTCTGCGTTGCAGTTTGAGCCAACGCAGGCACGGCCGTTGCTAGCGCTAACAACCCTGGAACGCTCGAGAGCGCTCTGCGCCTGATCTTCCTATTCATCTATGGACCCCCTAAACACCATCGATCGATGGCAATTCTAATTTTGGCGTACTTAACCATCGAGCGAGTCGCCAGGTCAATACTCAGACTTATTTCTAACAGAACTTTCAAGCCCGTTGACGCTTCCTCTGTTGATTGGTTCACAGAAGACAACCATCCCATCATCGTTTCCCTTACGCGCAAGCAGGGCGCAGGCGCCCGCATTCACCGCCGTTGACACCCAAGGTCGTGAACTCTGACGTACAACACATCAGATTGGGAAGCGCTCTCGCGTATTGCATACAAGGTGCAGGCTCGAAACCGAGACTCGCGCCTGCACCTGCCACTGTTATTGCTTGAACAGCCGCGGCGCAAAGTCGTGCAACGCCCTGCGCCACGTCTCCCATTCGTGATCGGTCCCATCCGATTCCACATAGACGTGCTGGATGCCGCCTTCCAGCAATGCGGAGTGAAACCCGCGAATGCCTTCGCGCATTCTCTCGGGTTCTGCCGTGCCCACTCCGAGCCACAACACGTGAACCTTCTTCGCAAACGACGCGGGATCTGCGAGCGCTCCGTTGTAATCGGTCGCCGTGTCCAGCTTGCGGTTCCCGAGCACCTGCATACCGCCGGCGCCGCTGAAGCCACCGATGTGCGAGAACAGATCGAGATGATTGAAGGTGATCTGGAATGTCTGCATACCGCCCATTGAAAGTCCCGCCATCGCCCGATGATCGCGATCGGCTTTGGTGCGGAAGGTTCTATCGACGAACGGAATGAGCACTTGCGTCACGTCGTCTTCGAAAGTGCTCGCCATGTCCTGCATCGCCTTCAACGCCTCGGGCGAGCCAAACGGCCGACTCGAAAAATCGGGCGCAGGGGACCCGGCTCGGCGCGCATAACCGTACGCCATCACGATAATCATGGGCTTTGCCTTCCCTGCCGCAATGAGATTGTCGAGAATAAAGTTCGCCCTGCCCTGACGGATCCAGCCGGTCTCGTCTTCGCCCCCACCGTGCTGCAGATACAGCACGGGATATCGCTCCTTCTGATTCGTGTCGTAACCAGGCGGCAGATAGACGAGCGCATGCCGCCAGCCGCCCGTGACCTTCGAGTCGTACCAGATCTCGCGAACCTGACCATGCGGCACGTCCTGGATCGCGTAGTACGTCGCGGTTGGATCGGGCACTTCCACCGCGCTCGTCCAGCGCGTGCCACCGAAGTACGCATGACTGCCCGGATCGCTCACATCCGCACCGTCGATGTTGAAGACGTAATAGTGGAGTCCGGGCACGAGCGGCTGCGTGGTCGCCGTCCAGAAGCCGTCCGCCTGCTTCTCCATATCGACTTTCGGGCCGCTCCAGAAATTCAGTTTCACCTTATTCGCATCGGGCGCCTTGATCCGGACTTGTACGCGCCCCGCACTATCTATACGCGGATACTCCGCACCCCAGACATTGGTCGTCGCTGGCTTGAAGTCGCCAGGAGATTCCGCCCATGCGGCTATTGACATACACGCCATCAGTAAACCCATCAGACGCTTCATCGATCGTTCTCCTCATATGTACTCATGTGATCGAGTCCACCCATTGACTTCTCAACCAGTGCACCCTGCTCAGCCATGCCAAAGCGCAGCTTCCCCGCTTGGGCTAACCCCGAACGTCACGTAGTCCTTCCCCCTGCTGCTCGGCCGGAACGGACGCACCATTACTCCTACATATTTGACGCAGTGACGCAATATCGACCGCCCGCGACGCCCCTCGGCCTCGCCTCGCCGGCGCGGCAGCAGCTTGGGTCGGCCTGGCCCGAAAAACTGTTGCGCACTTCAATAACGATGTCGTGATGACCAGCGCTGGACATGTGTACATGTCGGCAGCGACGTAGACAGGTCAATCCGGCCGGCGTCGGCGCTGGGCCCTGGCGGCCGTCGACGCGGAAGCCAAGGACAGTACCGTTGGTTTGGGGCACTTAGCGTCGAGAGTTCGACGGCCGCCAGGCAGTCGTTGCGACTGTCGTTGGCGATTATTTCCCTGTCGTTATCGGGCTCTGCGTAACAGCACGCCACTGTTGCTCCCCCAACACTACCCCTCGCGCGCAGAGCGCCCGCAGGGACGCGAACGCCTGTGTACGTCCAGAGTTACGGCGCACCTCAGATGCGTTGCGCGCAAACATCGGTGTACGAATCGGGACTTATCAACGGCCACCGCTGTCATTGGTCAACTGGACGATTGGCGCTGCTTGACAGCCTTTGAGCGAGCAAAGTACAAGCCACTGGTCCGACATATCGGATATAGGATCTGTACGACCAATGAGGGTTGTACTCAGCGATTTCGTAAGGGAAAGACCCACGAAACGCTTCGGCGCGCTTAACGATTCGCAAGAACAACAGGGGGATTCAATGAATACATCGCGCTTGCTTGGCGCTTCCATCGAGACTGCCGCACCCAGGGCACACAGCGCCCAAGCTCTGAAATGGGCCATGCGTGCGGCGCTCGTCTCAGCCACCTCTCTCGCGTCGGGAACTGTGCTGGCACAAAGCGCGGAGCCGGGCACCGCGACGGCGGGCACGGCCCAGACACAGCAGCTCGAGACGGTGGTCGTGACCGGAACCAGCATCCGAGGCGTCGCGCCTGTCGGCTCGAGTCTGGTGTCCGTGGGTGAGGTCGACCTCGAGAAAACTGCAGCCACCAACCTGTCGACGCTCGTGAACACGATCCCGGCGCTGTCCACCAACGGCTCGCTGGCGCAGGGCGAGAACCTCTGGTCGTTCTACTCCCCGCAGATTCACCAGCTCGGCGGATCGTCATCGAACACGACCCTCGTGATCATCGACGGCATGCGCTCACCGGGCGGCGGTGCGCAGTTCGACCAGACCGATCCGAACATCATTCCGACCTCCGCCATGCAACGCATCGACGTGCTGGCTGACGGTGCTTCGTCGGTCTACGGTTCCGATGCGGTCGCCGGCGTCGTCAACTTCGTGACCCGCCGCACCTACAACGGCGCGCAGGTCAACACGCAATACGGCTTTGCCGACAACTACGACACGTTCGATTTGAACGGTATCTGGGGCACGACCTGGGATACGGGCGGTGTCTATGTCGCGGCCCAGTTCAGCCAGGCATCGGAGCTGTTCGTGAAGGATCGCGATTGGGCCTCCAGAGGCGACTACCGCGATCAGGGCGGCTCGAACACCAACGGCTTTACCTGCGATCCCGCCACGATCCGCGTCACCGGGGTGAGCAGCGGCACGGCGCCGGGCAACGGTCAGATCTTCCTGTCGCCTGATGCAGCTACATCGGTCGCTAACAACGCAGCGATCAACGGCAACTGCAATACCTCGATCTACAATTCGTTCATTCCGTCGCAGACGCGTTTGAACGGCATGATCAAGGTCGTCAACGACTTCACCGACAAGCTCTCGGTGACGGCTTCGATGATCTACAACCGCAACGAAACGCGTCAGGCCTCAGCGCCCGGCCAGCTCAACAACGTCAATGCATACGGAGTCGGTGCCGGCGCTCCGGGCCAACAGAATCCCTTCTTCACGGCCCCTGTAGGCGCACCCGATGCCACCACCGAGATCATCAGCTGGCTGGCCCTGCGTGAGGACGGCAAGTACGGCTCTACGCGTTCTCAGCAGGACGTGATCTACACCAACTTGGTACTGGACTACGAGATCACCGATACTTGGTCGCTGACCCTGGCCGACTCCCTGGGCTGGAACCGTTCGTCGCTGGACGGTTTCAACCAGTTCTGCACGGTCTGCGCCAACCTCGCGCTCAACGGAACCACTCAGTCGGGCGGCAGCACGACGGCGACCAGCGTTCCGGGCAAGAACGTGGTGGTGCTGCAGCTCCCGCTGACGGTGGACAACGCGCTCGACGTGTGGAGAGGCGGCGCTGCGAACCGCACGAACCCGTTGGTGCTCAACTCGCTGTATACGAACAACACCCAGAACAACAACTACAACACGTTCAATCAGACACGCGCCGTCGTGCAGGGTGAGTTGTTCGATCTGCCTGCAGGTCCGATCAAAGTCGCGTTCGGCGGCGAGTACATGTGGCGCGAGCAGCAGCAGAAGCTGAGCGGACCGAACAACACGGGTCCAACCACGCTCGGTTCCGGCTATCGCGTGTATAACTACGACCGAAACGTCGCTTCGGCCTTCGCCGAAACTGTCGTGCCGCTGATTTCGCCCGAGTGGGGCATTCCGGCACTTCACAAGGTGGATCTGAGCCTCGCGGTCCGTTACGACGATTTCTCGGACGTGGGTGACACCACCAATCCGAAGTACGGCATCAACTGGGACATCATCGAAGGTCTGCGTCTGCGTGCGAACTACGCCGAGTCGTTCGTTGCACCGCCGATCGCAGTCATGGGCGATCCGAGCCAGGGCTATCTGTACTCCTCGGGAAGCGTCGGCGGCACGGGTACGCTGAACGTGCCAGTCGCGCTTTATCCGCAGGTCGTGGGCGTGCCGGGTGCGGTCGAGGCGAACACCAACAATCCGTGTACTGCGGCTTCGGTGTCGTGCACGATCGGACAGAACGGCACGGCAATGCGTCGTCAGCTGGGTGGCGGCTTCTCGCAGATGGGACCGCAGTTCGGTGAGAGCTACTCGATCGGTATCGACTTCATTCCGTCGTTCCTGCCGGGCTTCCGCAGCGCCGTGACGTTCTTCAGCAACGAGTTCACGGGCGGCGTCAACTCGCCATCGCCGGCGTCGATCACGGCTTCGGGATCGCCTCTGCTCACCATCTGCCCGACGGGATGCACGCAGCAGCAGATCCTCGAGTTCGCCAACGTCGCCAACGGTTCGACGATCGGTGGTTCCATTCCGCCGAACGTCTACTACCTGATCGACCAGAGCGCTCGTAACTGGCTCAATCTGTCGATTCAGGGATACGACGCGCAGTTCGACTACGACTTCAACGTGGGCGACAGCGTCCGCGCGAGATTCGGTGCGAACGGCACGTACTTCACCAAGTTCGACCAGAACTTCGGTACGAACCCGGTGTTCTCGGTGCTCAACACGTCCGGATTCAACGGCGTGTTCGCGTCGATCCAGTTCAAGGCCCGCGCGTATATGGGCTTCGACGTCGGCAAGTTCTCGGCCGACCTGTTCTGGAATCACATCGGCGACTACCAGAACTGGATTGCCACGACCTTCAAACCGCTGACTCGCGATGCCAACGGCAATCCGAACGGCGGTGGCGACACGGTCAAGGCCACCAACACGTTCGATCTTCACCTCGCGTACAAGATGTCCCTCGGGCCGGTCTTCGATGACGTGAACGTGTCGCTCGACGTGCGTAACCTTGCGGACAAAGACCCACCGTTCTTCAACGGCAACCAGGGTGGATTCATGGGCGGTGCCTGGGGCTACGACAACTACACGGCCAACCCCATCGGCCGTCTCGTGACCTTGGGAATCCGGGCGAACTTCTGATCGCTCTGTTCGCTTCGTCCGCCCCGCTGCGAAGCGGGGCGGACCTGTCTTAAAGGTGTCGAAGCGATGTGTTCTGACGATCTACGACCCCAGATCTGAGGGACGCGATCGATGGTCGGCACTTTGAAACAGCTCGTGATCGTTGGCGGCGGCTCCGCCGGATGGATGACCGCCGCCGCTCTCTCCCGACTGCTGAAGCCGCACGATGTGTCGGTGACGCTCGTCGAATCCGACGAGATCGGCATCATCGGCGTCGGGGAAGCCACGATTCCCGACATGCTTCAGTTCAACTTGTTTCTCGGGATTCCCGAGTCCGAGTTGATGCGTGCCACCCAGGCCACGTTCAAACTGGGTATCGAATTCCTCGACTGGTCCGGCCCCGGATCACGCTACTTTCACCCGTTCGGTTTCCATGGTGTCGATATCGACGGCGTGGATTTCCATCAGTACTGGCTACGTTGCCGTGCCAACGGCCATCCGCACGAGATCGGCGACTACTGTCTGACCGAGATCGTCGCGCGCAATAACAGGTTTGCATTCCCCGACACTCGCGTGCCCGGTGCTCCTGCCTCGTACCTGCGCTACGCCTACCACTTCGATGCGACGCTCTATGCGCGCTTCCTGCGTCAGTACGCCGAGCAGCGCGGCGTGAAACGCGTCGAAGGCAAGGTCTGTGAAGTGCTGCGTCATTCCGAGTCCGGCAACGTGACCGGTGTGCGGCTCGTCAGGGGACAGAGCGTGACGGGAGATTTCTTTTTCGACTGCACCGGTTTTCGATCGCTGCTGCTGGGTGGCGCGCTCGAAGTGCCCTGGACCGATTGGCGTCACTGGTTGCCGTGCGACGGTGCACTCGCCGTGGCGTGCGAGCATGACGGTCCAATGCGTCCGTACACGCGATCCACAGCGAGATCGGCAGGATGGCAATGGGCCATCCCGACCCAGCAACGCACCGGCAATGGCCACATCTACTGCAGCGAGTTCATGAGCGAGGACGAGGCGAGCTCGCTGCTCATGGGATCCTTGGGCGGAAAGGCGCTCGGTACGCCGCGACTCATTCGCTTCGCCACCGGACATCGCAGCAGGTTCTGGGAAAAGAACTGCGTAGCGATCGGCCTTTCGTCGGGCTTTCTGGAGCCGCTGGAATCGACCTCGCTGTACCTGATCCGTCAGGGGATCAGCCGCTTCCTCGCCCTCTTCCCCGACGCATCCATCCCCCCGATCATGCGTGACGAGTACAACCGGTGGATGCAGAAGGATTTCGAGCAGGTTCGCGATCTGCTCGTATTTCACTATTACATGAATGGTCGTGACGAGCCGTTCTGGCGTCATTGCCGCAACATGACGATTCCGGAGAGCCTGCAGCGCAGGATCGCGCTCTTCCGTGAAGGCGGACGCTACCTGCGCAACGAAGGCGAGTTGTTTCCCAGTGCGAGCTGGGTTTCAGTGATGCTGGGACAAGGCGTGATACCGCGCAGCATCGATCCGCTCATCACGTCGGTACCGGTGGCGGAGATCGAACGCAAACTGCAGTTGCTGCGACGTGCAATGAACGAGTTCGTGCAGCCCCTGCCCTCGCACGAGGTTGCACTACGCAACTACGGCGCGTCGTCCGCGACGTAATACGCGCCATCGCTCGGGAATTTCAGCTTACTGCTGAGTCTGCTGCTCGAGATAAGCGATGACATTCGCGAGATCCTGCTCGCTGGTCAGTCCCGCAAACGCCATCTTGGTGCCCGGCACGAGTTCCCCCGGCGCGCGCAGATACTTGGCGAGCGTTGCCTCATCCCACACGAGTCCGGACTTGCGCATGGCGGACGAGTAACGATAAGCCGGAAACGTTCCCGCCTTGCGTCCGACCACACCATTCAACACCGGCCCAACGCTGTTCTGCGCGTCGGGCCCCACGGCGTGACAGGCGGAGCATTGAGTAAAGAGCTTCGCTCCCGCAGCTGCATCGCCTGCCGCGTGCGCCGAGGACATCAGCACCAGCGCGCCGATCAATCCCAAGGCCGCACGGCCTGCCCTGTTCGAGTTCTTCATGCGTCTACCAATCGACCGGGTCGTTTCAAATATTGATCTTTCAAAGTATCGGCCAGCCGGTACGCGAGCGCACCGACGGGTCCCGTAGGATTGCGCCCTGCATTCTGCGGGAATGCACTCGATCCGACCACGAACACATTCGACACATCCCACGACTGCAGATACTTGTTGAGCGCGCTTGTCTTCGGATTGTCGCCGAACACCACTCCGCCCGTGTTGTGAGTGGTCTGATACGGCACGATGGAATAGCGATTGCGATCGCGCCGACTGAAGACCTGTTCCGCGCCCATCGCCTTCGCGATCTCAGTACAGATGCCGCGTGCATGTTCGAGCTGCCGAAACTCGTTCTCCTGCCAATCGAACGTCAGTCGCAGCATCGGCCGACCGAACGAATCGGTGTAGGTCGGATCGAGGTCCAGATAGTTCTGTCGGTACGACATCACCGAGCCTTGACTGCCGACCGCAGTGAAGCGGTGATACGCATCCACCACGGCTTTCTTCCAGCCCTTCCCCCATCGAGGCGAGCCTGGCAGGACCGGACGACGACTGATGGGCGCACCGCTGTTGCTGCCGGTGCTGATTCCGCCGCCGCCGATGTACCCGAGCGTGGCGAAATCGGGATTGTCGCTGTTGAAATCGTCGATCCAGGTGCCGAGCGCGCCAGAGCCCATGAACGGATTGAACGCCGTGCCTTGCGGAAACACTGCGGATACGCCGCCCATCGACTGATACGAGTAGTTGCGGCCGACGACACCTGTGTTGCTCTTGTAGTCGTAAGGCTTGCCGATCTTCGAGTGCAGCATCAAATGCACGTTACCGAACACGTAAGCCGCCACGATCACCAGATCCGCCGGTTGCTCGAACTCGCGTCCGCCCGCGTCCAGATACGTGACGCTTACGGCGCGCTTGCCGCGCGAATCGAGGTTGATCTTCATCACGTACGAGTTGGTACGCGCTTCGAAGTTTGGATTCTTGAACGCGAGCGGAATCACGGTGAAGTGAGGGCTGCCCTTCGCATTCGCCTCGCATCCGTAGGCCGTGCAGAAACCGCAGTAATGACATTGTCCGATCGCCACGCCATCCGGATTCACATACGGACGCGAAGCATTCGATGCGGGCACCGGGAACGGGTGATAGCCCAGCTCGCGCGCGGCCTTCTCGAACAGCACCATGTTGTACGACTGCGTGAGCGGCGGATTCGGAAATTCGTTCGCACGCGGTGCTTCAAAAATGTTGCCGCCATCAATCTTGCGCCCCTGCAGATTGCCGGCTTTGCCGGAAGTGCCGCACACCTTCTCGAACTTGTCGTAGTAAGGCTCGAGCTCGTGATAGTCGATGGGCCAGTCCTGAAGATTCATATCCTTCGGAATGATCGACTTGCCGTACTTTGCGACCGTGCCCGAGTACATCTTGTGTTCCCACTCGGTCCAGCGCCAATGCAGGCCCGACCAGTGCGTGCCGGCTCCGCCGACACCTTCGCCCGGCATGAACGATCCGAGCTGCCGCATCGGCAGTGCGAGCTGCGACGGGTCATTGCGGAACGTGAGTGTTTCCTTGCGCAGATTCTGGATGAGCTCATGACGGCGCGAGTAACGCAGCTCGTCATGAACCTGCGGCGACATGAAATCCGGATTGGTTGCCCGCGGCGCGCCACGCTCGAATGCAACGATTTTCAAGTTCGTGGAGGCGAGTTCCTTGGCGATGATGCCTCCCGCCCATCCGAGCCCCACGATTGCAATGTCTACTGGCTTCAGTTTGGTCGCCACATCATCCCCCAAGTCTGCTCTTCAATAACCTGCAATCGTCGTCGCGCTCAGAGCAGATCCTGAATGCTCATCGGCTCGGTCATATATCGTTTGTTGCGATACGCCTCGATCTTGTCCGCGTACATCTCGCCGATGCCGGGGAAGCCGATCATCTTCCATGAGGCCTTGCCCTTGTTGCCGCCATACAGCGGGTCGGCGAAATAACCCTGCATCGTGAGGTCGTACAGAAGGTTGAAGAAGATCGCGGCAGGAACGGTGGGCAACTCGATCTCGCGTCGCTCGAGCTGCGTGAGCACCTTGATTCGGTCCTCCTCAGACAGACCATCGAACGTCGTCTTGTAGGCCTGCTTCGTATGAGCATTCACATCGAGAATGCCGTTGCGGATGAGCTCGCTCGGCGTCATGCGCAGCTGATAACCCTGCTGCGGCGTGCCTTCGATGAACGGGCCCTGCAGATACATACGATCGCCGCGGCCGTAACCTGAGTTCAGCTGACGATCGATGAACGTGGCGACGCCGAGCTCCAGCGCTCCCGGCCCCACCTCATCGGGCGGGATGAACGTGTCGATTGCAGCCTCGATGAATGCTGCTTCGTCGCCGTTCAGGAACTCGTAGACCGGCGCAAGTTCGTCAGCCGCGTTCGCCGCCGGCGCATGGTGCATTCCCTCCATCGCGTCCGCTGCGGCAGGAGCCGCGATCGGCAGCACTCCCGTGGCCGCGCCGGCACCGACGAGTTTCAGCAATGCGCGTCGATTCACTTTGGAAGGATCTGTCTTATGCTCGTCACTCATGTCGTCTCGTCTCCGATCAGGACGCAGGTACGCTGTCGTCGTACACGCGTTTCGATGCATCGATCCTGGTGAACAGGATCGCCGCAACCGTCGAATAGCCTGCGAGCACGAAGAACGCCGTCGTCCATCCACTCGCCGTCACGATATAGCCGGTCATCGCGGCTGCGGCCGCTGCGCCGATGTTGCCGAACGTGTTCATCACGGCAGATACAGAACCTGCATAGACACCACCGATATCGAGTGTCACGGCCCAGGACACGCCTACCGTCAGCTCGATGCCGAACACAGCCAGCGCAAACCAACCGACGCTCACGAGCGGATCAGCGGCAAGGCATGCCATCGGAATCGCAGCGGCAGCGATCAGGAATCCTGGAATCGCTACGACACGGCGAGCCATCTTGAGGTTCCCGGTGCGTTTCAACGCGAGATCCGATAACCATCCGCCGCAGATGTCACCGCCCACGCCCGCCAACAACGGCAGGCTTGCGTAGATGCCCATCTGCGTCAGTTCGAACTGCCGTTCGGCATGCAGATACTTCGGGAACCAGGTGAGGAAGATGCCGATGTCATAGCCGTAGCAGAAATACATGGCCGACAGCAGCCACATCTGCGGGCTCCTGAGAATCTGCCGCCAGGGCACGATCTTCGGACGATTCACGGAGTTGCCGAGCGCATTCGCAATCAGTTGCCGCTCGGCATCGTTCACCTTCCAGTGCTGGTTGGGGGAATCGCGATAGAACCAGTACCAGACTGCGGCCCAGATGAGTCCAAGCACAGCGAATATGTAGAACGGCGCACGCCATCCGTAATGCGCGATCAGGAACACGACCACGATCGGTGTCAGAGCGCCGCCGAGTCGCGATCCCGCGTGAGTGATGCCCTGCGCGAAGCCGCGCTCCGAAGGCAGCATCCAGCGCGACAGCGAGCGAGTCGCAATCGGAAACGCGCCTGCCTCACCCATGCCGAACAGAAAGCGGCACACGATCATCGAGGTTGCCGACCAGGTCAGCGCCGTCGCGGCCGTGAACGCGGACCACCAGGCGACGATCGCAGGCAGCGCGCGGCGCGGTCCGTAATGATCGCCGAGCCATCCGCCGGGAATCTGGAACAGCGCATACGAGAGCTGATAAGCGGCGAGGATCCAGGCCATGGTTTCCATGGAGAAGCCGAACTCCTCCTGGATCGATGGCACCGCCGCGGAGATCACGACCCGATCGATGTACGTGATCATGTACGCCGCGACGGTCAGCCACAGCACCGTGTGCCGCACGCGCGTCGGACGCATTGCCGTCACCTGCGACGCCGCCCCTGCAACCGATGTCTCGACCGTCGAATTATCGGACGCCATTCGCGTCACCACCGCATTGATCAGCCTGGCGTCCCACGCAGACCGACCAGATCGTCGGTGCCGACTCGCCCGCAACATAGACCGAGTGGATCGCGCGCGTGTTCTTGATGTCGGCCAGCGGATTCGCGTTCAGCACGAGCAAGTCAGCTGCCTTGCCGGCCTCGACCGTGCCCAGGTCTTTCGCTCCGATGAGCTTCGCATTGTTGCCCGTCGCCGCGGACAGGACCTGCAGCGGAGTCATGCCCGCCTGCACCATCAACTGCAGCTCCCAGTGCAGGAAATGTCCGGCGAATCGCGCCGACGGACCGCTGTCCGTGCCAACGCCCATGTCGATGCCTGCCTTGTATTCACGTCCCGCGTTTGCGATCGCGGTCTTCAGCACGCCGGGGTACTCAGAGAAGTGCTTGCCGGCGGCGAGCTTCTTGTGACGTTCATCGCTCTTCAGCGTCGCAAGCGCAGCGGGTGTGATCGCGCGATTGAAGAACGGATCGTCCACGAAGGGCAGCTCGACATACGTAAACGAGGCTTCCCGACTCAACGTCGAGGCAACCTGCGAAGTCCCCTGCTTTTTCATTGCATCGAGCAATGCCTGATCGACCGGCTGATCGCGAACACTGTGCGCGAAGCCGTCGACACCTTGAGCAACGAGTGTGCGTGCGTTGTCGATATAGAAGATGTGCGCGATGGCGCGCAGCTTGTGCTTGTGCGCCTGGTCGATGATCGCTTTGCTGATGTCCGCCGGCATGCGCGTCGGAATGTCGCCGAACTCGTCGTCGACCCACAGCTTGATGAAATCCACACCCTTGGCCGCCTGCTCGTCGACCGCCTTGCGGGCTTCTTCAACGGTGCCGACCGGCACGTTCAGATTGGGCACACCCCCGTAGGAGCCTTTGAAGACGAGACCCTGACCGGAGGTGAACAGGCGGGCCATCTTGTTCGGCTTTGCGCGCAGGGCGTTACGAACGCCGAAGATCACATCCTTGTCCGTACCCAGCACCTGTACGGCCGTGACGCCGTAGGCAGCGTAAATCCGCAGCTGATCCTCGACCGATTCGCGCGTGTAGAACTTGATGTCCTGCGCGACGTCATGAACGAGCCCCAGATGCACGTGACTATCGATCAGTCCCGGTAACAGATACTTGCCGGTGAGATCGACCACGTTCGCATTGGCCGGGGCCTTGACCTGAGCCGCGGGTCCGACCCAGGTGATACGGCCTGCATCCATGATGAGCGCTGACTGCTCAACGGGTTGACGGCCGGTGCCGTCGATCAGCGTGAAATTCTTCAGTACCGTCGCAGCGTTTGCTGCGATCGAGAAACCAATGAGCGCGAGACAAACGGCGATTCGATGCATGACCTGCCCTCTTTCACATCGGCGCGAAACGTTGTGCGATCACACTGCATGTCGCGCGATGCACAGACCATTGGCGAATCGTCGAGAGAATGGCTTCGCCGGAACGGCGGAGCGTGCGGGTACACAGGCGTTCGATGCTGAACCGCGATGGCAGATTGAACCGTGATGCCAGACCGCCTGGCAGCGACAGCTGATACATCGAACCCCCTGATCTCTTGTTAGGTTGTTAGGAGCCTCGGCAAGGAGGCACGCCTATATCCTATAGCATATCGGACCGGCGACAGATTGGTTGAACACGCCGGGCGTGTCAAATTTTCTGGCGCTGTCGAGATCGAAAGGTGACAGGAAGGCGCGATCGAAAGGAAGGGGGATGGCGCCGCAGCCGCAAGAATCAGGGAAGAGACCAGTCAACCACGCAAGCTACTCGCGCGTGAACTTCACCAGCCGCTCATACGACTTCTGCAAGTGGGCGCGCATCGCGGCTTCGGCCTCAGCGGGATCGCGCTGCTGCAAAGCCCGCGTCACGAGCGCGTGTTCGGCGAAAGCCTCGTTCGTGACTTCGCGATGAAACCGCAGTCGGAAAATGTGCAGATGAATGTGAAGGCGGCTGAGCGACTCGTTGATGAGATCGTTGCCACTGCCCTGCGCAATCAGTGAATGGAACTCCGCGTCCTGATCGGCGAAATGATCGTACGAGGCACGTGACTGCGTGGCTTGATCCGGCTTCATTTCCAGCGCGAGGCCGCACAGATCGATCAGGGCTTTATCGCTCATCCGCTCTGCAGCCCGACGCGCGGCGTATGGCTCGATCAGCATCCGGATCTCGAACAGCTCTTCGAACTGGCGACGGTTCAAGGTCGCAGCCGTGCAGTAGCCGATGAAACGTTGCTTGGTCACGAGCCCATGCGCTTCGAGCATGCTGAGTGCTTCACGAATCGGCGTCTGCGAAACGCCGAGCTCACGAACCAGGCTGTCCACGGAGATGCGCGTGTTCGGCGGGATCTTGAGCGACATGATGTCTTCGCGAATGCGGCTGTACGCATCCTCGACCAGGCCCGCGCTGCGCTTGATACGCCCGCGCGCCTCCGTCGACGACGTGTCAGGTTCAAACGCGTTGGGAGATTTTTCCATTGCAGTCGGCCACCACTTATTCCTGTGGTGAGTGTCCCACAAGCATGTATGGCGTATCTAATAATATATGATATATGATCGCCGCGGCCGCTCCCTCCTACTGAGACTGATTCATGAACCTATTCGGTGCGATGCGTTTGCCTCGTTCGGTCTTGTTCGGTTGCGGCCAGCGTAAGGCGCTCGGATCAGTGGCAGCGCAGCTCGGCAAGCGCATCCTGATCTGTACCGATGCACGTCTCGGTGCGGACCTGCAATTCAAAGCCATCGTCGCTGATCTCAAGCAGCAGGGACTGGAAGTGCTGATCTACGATCAGACGAAGCCCGATCTGCCGACGGATTCGATCATCGACTGCGTGCGAGCGGCGAGTAGCTTTTCGGCTCAAGCGGTGATCGGCATCGGCGGCGGCAGCTGCATGGACATGGCAAAGGCCGTAGCCGTACTGCTCACTCATGGCGGCGAGATCAGCGCGTACTACGGCGAGTACAAGGTACCCGGTCCGGTGCTACCGCTGATCGCGGTACCGACCACGTCCGGCACCGGATCGGAAGTCACACCGGTCGCAGTCGTCGCTGACATCGAGCGCGGCATGAAGATCGGTGTGGCGAGTCCTCACATCATTCCGCAGATCGCAGTGTGCGATCCGGAGCTGACGCTGACCTGCCCGCCTGGACTCACGGCATGCTCGGGCGGCGATGCACTGACCCATGCAATCGAATCGTTCACCGCGCTGGCGCGCACACCATCACCCGAGCTCGCCTTGCAGCATGTGTTCGTGGGCAAGAACGCACTGTCCGATCACTTTGCGCTGCTTTCGATTACATCGATATGGAAGAGTCTGTACCGCGCCTTCAAGAACGGCGCGGACATCGAAGCCCGCGAACAACTGATGATGGGCGCGCTGGCGGCTGGCTGCGCGTTCGGAACAGCGGGCACCGCTGCCGCACATGCGTTGCAGTATCCCGTTGGCAATCTCACGCATACGGCGCACGGCGATGGCGTAGCATCGCTGCTTCCGTACGTCATGGAGTTCAACCGTCCCGCATGTGTCGCGAGCTTCGCTCAGATTGCCCGCGCGCTCGCATTGGGCACGCCTGCAAGCACAGACGATGAGCTTTCACACATCCTCGTGGACGAAGTCGCAACGTTGCTCGCTTCCGTCGGCATCCCGCGCACGCTCAAGGATCTCGGGCTGCCCATGGACAAGCAGGATTGGACGGCCGAGAGCGCGATCGGCATTGCGCGACTGGTCAAGAACAATCCGCGTCCTCTCGATCTGAAGGCCATGCAAGCCATCACGGCCGCAGCTTATTCGGGCGATCGAGCTGCGCTACGCGCCGTCTGAGCCTCTTTCCGGAACCACTATGAAATCCGCCAACTACTATGCACTCGCCGGTGCACCCGCGCCGCATTCGATTCCAACCGATCTTTTGATCGGCGAAAACTGGCAGGAAGCGAGCGACAAGACGCGCATCGATGTCGTGAACCCTTCGACCGGAGAGACACTGACGTCCGTAGCAAGCGCGAACGTGGCCGAGGGCATTCAGGCGATCGACGCCGCGCAGCAGGCTGCGAAGTCCTGGGCCGCGACGGCGCCGCGCAAGCGCGCGGAGCTGCTGCGCCAGTGTTTCGATCGCATGGTGGCGAACAGCGAATGGCTGGCGCAGCTCATCTCGCTCGAGAACGGCAAGGCGTTGGCCGATGCCAGGAGCGAGGTGCTCTACGCCGCGGAATTCTTTCGCTGGTATGCGGAAGAAGCCGTGCGTCTCGAAGGCGAGATCAGCGTTGCGCCCAGCGGCGCCAACCGCATCGTCGTGCTGTATCAGCCGATCGGCGTCTCGCTGCTGATCACACCCTGGAACTTCCCAGCGGCTATGGCGACTCGCAAGATCGCCCCTGCCCTCGCCGCCGGTTGCACCTGCATCCTGAAGCCTGCGGAAGAAACGCCGCTCACCGCGTATGCCGTCGCGCAGATCCTGCTCGAAGCAGGCATTCCGCCCGGGGTCGTGAATGTGATCACCACGAAAGATCCGGGGCCAGTCGTCAAAGCCATGCTGCACGATGGCCGCATTCGCAAACTTTCGTTCACGGGTTCGACTGAGGTCGGTCGATTGCTCCTGCGCGAGGCCGCCGATACGGTCATCAACTCGTCGATGGAACTCGGCGGCAATGCACCCTTCATCGTGCTGGATGACGCGAACATTGCCGATGCGATCGCGGGTGCCATGATCGCGAAGATGCGCAATGGCGGCGAAGCCTGCACGGCCGCGAATCGCTTCTACATTCAACGCGGCGCGTACGAGGAGTTCAGCCGCCAGCTCGTGGAGAAGATGGGCGCGGTCAAGCTGGGCGATGGCTGCTCGCCGGACACCGGATGCGGCGCCATGATCAATCAGGAAGCCGTGGACAAGATTCAGCGCCTCGTCACCGACGCGGTGAAACGCGGTGCGCGCGTCCTGCTGGGCGGTGAGATTCCCAAGCGACCCGGGTTCTTCTATCCGCCGACCGTCCTTGCCGACGTGCAACCCGGATCGCAGATTCTCAAAGAGGAGATCTTCGGACCCGTGGCCGCATTGGTGCCGTTCGATTCGGTCGACGCAGCCGTCACGCTTGCGAACGATACGGAGTACGGCCTGGTTGCCTATCTGTACACGAACGATCTGAAGCGCGGCATGCGCATTTCAGAACAGCTCGAGAGCGGCATGATTGCGCTCAACCGCGGGCTGGTCTCCGATGCGGCCGCACCGTTTGGCGGTGTGAAGCAAAGCGGATTGGGACGCGAAGGTTCGCATCACGGCATACGCGAGTTCACCGAAGCGAAATACATCGCTGTGGAGTGGTGACCTCTGCTCTTGGAAGAGGTCCTGAAAGATTCCACAGGGCACACGGGGTGCACTGGGTCTTGAAAGAACAGAGGCCTGGTGCACCAACTGCTCGTTTCGCGTCATACCTGCGAAGACCTGACGAATCAGACCTACCCCGTACTCACAGAGGTTACGCGGTCTGAGCCGCCGCTGCCTCGTTGCAATGACCTTCAGTCACCGCTCCATTCGGGCACCGATTTGTTCTTATCGAGAAAGTGTCGCACGCCGCGATTGAAGTCCCGGCTCCCATAAACCTGTGCAATCAGATCGTCGACGTCCGGCAATTGGGCGTTGCGCAGGCGCCGGATCATTTCCTTGCTCGCTTGGGTGGTGAGCGGCGCGTTCTCCGCAGCACGTTCGCACAGCGCTTGAACGGTTGCATCGAGATCTGCCGGTTCGACGAGCCGATACAGCACACCGCTCGCCAGCATCTCCTCGGCGGACACAGTCTCGCCCAGCAGCAGCATCCGCTTCGCTGCAGCCACGCCGATCGCGCCGGCGATGCGCGCACAACTGCTCATCGACAGACAATTGCCGATCGTGCGTCCGAGCGGCGATGCGAAGCGTGACGATGTGGTCGCAACCCGGAAATCTGCGGCACTGAAAATATTGAGCCCGCCGCCGACGGCCCAGCCTTCGATCACCGCGATGCTCGTCATCGGCAGCGCATCGACAGCCGCCATGCATTCGTCGATGTGCCGTTCGTATTCGATGCCCTGCTGTCCCGACGTGAAGTCTGCGAATCCTGCGATATCGGTGCCCGAGATGAAGGCTTTGCCACCGACACCTCGGAACACGACAGCGCGGATCTCCGGGTCCTGCGCGATGCGACGGCAAGTATCACGCAGGTCGCACCACATCTGATGCGTGAGCGCGTTATACGCAGCCGGGTTGTCGAACAGGATGTGCGCAACCTTGCCGACCTTGTTGTAGACGAGCCTGCCCTGACTCATGACGTCGCCTTCACATCGTTCAACAGACCCTTTTCGATGAGCTCGCGGCGAATCTCATCGGCATGCTCGTTCAGCAAGGGCGGCGGATGACGCACCTGCTGAGGCGTGCCGTGCATCTTGACCGGAAAGCCCAGCGCGCGGAACGAACCTTCGATCGGATGCGGGATGTCGATCACCATGTCGCGCGCGGCCACGTGGTCGCTCGCGAGCGCCTGCTGATAGTTGTAGATGGGACCCGCCGGCACACCTGCCGCAAGCAAGGCCTCGACCCACTCGTGCACGGTGCGTGTGGCGAACGTCGGTTTCAGCAGCTCGATCAACGCAACTCGATTCGCCACGCGCAAGGCATTGCTCGAGAAGCGCGGATCCGAGTTGAGCTCCGAACGGCCGATCACTTCGAGAAACGTGAGCCACAGTTTCTGATTGGCGGCACCGATGACGAACCAGCCGTCCGAGCCCTGCACGGCCTGATACGGTGCCGACATACGATTGGCCGAGCCGATCGGTTGCGGCGACTGCCCCGTGCCCCATAGCTCGGTGGTCTCCCACACCGACAGACCCAACGCTGCTTCCAGCAAGGATGCGTCGATGAACTGACCGAGCCCGGTTTTCTCGCGCCCGATGATGGCACTCAGGATGCCGTAGGCCGCGAAGAGTCCGGCGCCGAGATCTCCCACAGGGATGCCGTTCTTCACGGGCTCGGACCCCGGCAGTCCGGTCGCACTCAGCACACCGGACATGGCTTGTGCGATCAGATCGAATCCCGGACGTTGCGACCAGGGACCGGTGTGACCGAACCCAGAAATGCTCGCGTAAATGAGCCGGGGATTGATTTCGCTCAACGTGTCATAGCCCATCCCTAACCGCTCGGCGACACCGGGGCGCGCATTCTCGACCAGCACATCCGCGGTCTTCACCAGCGCGTAAAGCACCTCGCGATCTGCCGGATTCTTGAGATCGAGCGCGATGCTGCGCTTGTTGCGGTTGAGCGCCAGAAACCCCGGACTGTCCTCGCCTTTCAAACGAAAGCCCATGGAGTGACGGGTGGAGTCGCCGACCTTCGGCGGCTCGATCTTGATGACGTCCGCTCCCATGTCACCGAGCAACATGCAGCAGAAGGGCCCCGCCATCACCTGCGAAATGTCCAGCACACGAATGCCCGAGAGGGGCTGCGGGCGGTTCGATGTAGTCACGATAGCCTCGATGAGGAAATTACTTCTGCGCGGTCGCGAGCTGCTGATTCGGATCGACCAGAAGCCACGCGAGCGCGCCGATCACGGCCAATGCGGCAGCGACGAAGAAGGCCGATGTCCAGCCGAACTGCGTCGCGATCCAGGGCGTCAGCGATGCCGTGATCGCTCCGCCAATCTGACAACCCATGTTCATCACACCGGAGACTACCCCGCTGTGGGTCCCGGCGACATCCACAGTGACCGACCAATACGCGCTCTGCGACAGATAAATGGCACCGGCCCCGCCCGCGAGAATCACGGTCGCTGCACCTGCGCTTTCGGCCATCGAGCCCAGCACGAGGAACACTGCGGTCACGAACAATGCAACAGCCGCCAGTCCGCAACGCCCGGCACGCAGTCCGCGACGTGCAACGATGAAGTCGTTGATCACACCGCCCGCCAGACAGCAGATCGTCATCGCGATGAACGGCAGCATGCTGTACAGCGCGCTCGTCTTCAGATTCAGCCCGCGAACCTCCGCGAGATAGATGAAGAACCAGCTGAAGAAGATCCACACCACATAACCGAACGTGAAATAGCTGATGGTCAGCGCCCACACATTGCGGTTCGAAAAGATCAGCCCCCAGGGAATCTGCACCTTGGCCGACGAAGTCGCGGCGGTCGATGACACTGAAGCGGTCTCGCTGCGGATGAGCGCCAGCTCGAGGCTCGAGACGCGCGGATGATCTTGCGGACGATCGCGAGCTGCGATGTACCAGATGAGTCCTGCGATGCCACCGAGGATCGCGCAGAACCAGAACGAGGCTCGCCAACCGTGCGATTCGATAATCGCGATCAATAACGGAGGCGTCAGTCCCGCACCTGCTCCCACGCCGGCAAAGATCCAGCCGTTCGCTTTACCGCGCTCCTGAACCGGAACCCAGTGAGCCACGAACTGATTCGCCGCGGGA
The DNA here is from genome assembly GCA_023423935.1 of Pseudomonadota bacterium. Lineage (GTDB taxonomy): Bacteria > Pseudomonadota > Gammaproteobacteria > Steroidobacterales > Steroidobacteraceae > Steroidobacter. The sequence continues at coordinate 60,162 of JAFAEQ010000010.1, forward strand.
TAGACGACCGACTCGCCGACGCCCAGAAGCAGACGCACGAGAATCAACATTGCGAGCGCATTCGGCCACTGCGGTGACACGACTGCCGTGAGCACAGTGAAGATGCCCCACCAGATCACCGCCATCGTGAGTACACGGCGCGGGCCGAGACGTACTGCGAGCCATCCGGCCGGAACCTGAAAGCCGGCGTAGCCGATCAGAAATGCACTGAAAACCCAGCCGAGCTCGACCTTGGTGAGTCCGTACTCCTCACCGAGCGCGACACCGGCGATGGAAATGTTGGTTCGGTCCAGGAAGGCGATCGTACTGAGTACGAATAGCCAGAAGACCAGAAGCCAGCGGACGGGTATTGGTGTGGACGGCGCAATGGCGCGTACCTTGTGCGTTTCGGCTCCCATATCGTATACGATATCTGATATGGTCTGACCGAACAACGCCGATGACATCTCTATCGGCACATGGCTTGGGCATAAGGGGGAGTGAGTTGCATGGCTCGATCTTCGATCGCACCACTAAGTGTTGCGTGTTTGTGTGCGACGTTCGCAGTCGATGCACAACAACCTCTTGCCAATCGCGTAGCGCACACAGACCCCGCCGCCTATCGACGCCTCGAAGCCGTACACGACGGCGCGGGCTCCATGGATTTCGCGGTACTGCTCGGCGCCGACGCGGTGAGTACCAACTTCATTTTTCTGCACCGAGGCGTGATTCAGCCGCGTAGCGGCATCGGCCAGCACTTCCACAACGCGTGCGAAGAGATGTTCGTCATCCTGGACGGAGAAGCGCAGTTCACCATCGATGGCCGGACAGCCACGATCAAAGGTCCCGCCGCCGTCCCCAACACGCTCGGTCACTCCCACGCCATCTACAACGCAACCGACAAACCACTGCAATGGCTGAACATCAACGTCGGGACGTCGAAGACCTACGATGCTTTCAATCTCGGTGATCCGCGCGTGGATGTACCGCTCGATCCCATCCCGCAGTTCATGTCCGTGCGTTTCGATCGCGCCTTGCTCAAGCCGGTTGCGCGCATGAACGGCGGCAAAGGCGATGTGCAGTACCGCCGCGCGCTCGAGCCGAGCGTATTCGGCACGACATGGTCGTACGTCGATCATCTGTTCATTCCGGCTGGCAGCTCGGTCGGACCCGAGAAGCTCGCAGATATGAGCGAGACGTACTACGTGATCGCCGGCAACGGCTCGATCACCGTGGATTCGCAATCGGCCCCGATCCGCGCCGGCGATGCCGTCGCGGTCGATGTTCGTCAAACCAAGTCAATAGAGGCAGAAGGTTCTGCCGGTCTGGAACTGCTGGTCATCGGTGTCGCACGCGACATGGCGGCGAAGACAGCATTGCAGACCGCACCCCGATTCCTGCGGAAATAACGAATGAAGCATCGAGTTTGTGTAGCGGTAGCCAGTGCATTGCTGAGCGCTTGCGCAAGTGTCCCCTCCTCGTCCGTCGAATGGCCGACTTATCATCATGACGCGGGCGGAACGCGGTTCTCGCCCCTGAAGCAGCTGACACCTGAGAACGTCGCGAAGCTCGAGGTTGCCTGGACTTATCACATGCGTCCGGAAACGGGCGCCTCTGACGCACCACCGCCGGAGGCAGGCGATGCACCGCCGATGCGACGCGGCCGTTACTCGATTTCGCAGGCAACGCCTCTCGTAGCAGATGGGCGCATGTTCATGCCGACCCCTTACGGTCGTGTCGTTGCACTCGATCCGCAGACCGGACAGGAGCTGTGGGTGTATGAAGTGCCGAACCGCGATCAGGCCTCGATGCGCGGCGTCGAGTATTGGCCGGGCATGGATGGAGCCGAGCCGGCCATCTTCTTCGGCACTCGCAGCGGCAAGCTGATTGGATTGTCCGCGGCAACGGGCAAGCCGATCGAAACCTTCGGCGAAGGCGGCATCGTTGACATGAAAACGCCCGAGGTGATGAACGGACTGCCACGTGCGCCGCTCGGCATGAGCTCACCGCCGCTCACTTACAAGAACGTGATCATCACCGGTTCGCGCGTGCAGGAGATGCCCGTGATCGGCGCTTCGGGCGATGTGCGTGCGTGGGATGCGCGCACGGGCAAGCTCGTGTGGACCTTCCACACGATTCCGCGGCCCGGCGAGCTGGGTCACGACACGTGGGAAGGCGACAGCTGGAAGAACCGTTCCGGCGTGAACGTCTGGACTTTCTTCGTGCTCGATCAGGAACGCGGGATCGTGTATCTGCCGGTCGCCGCGCCGACGTTTGATCGCTGGGGTGGCGATCGCAAGGGTGCGAATCTGTTTGGCAACTCGATCGTCGCGCTGGACGCTTTGACCGGAAAGTATCTGTGGCACTTCCAGACCGTGCATCACGATATCTGGGATCTGGATCTGCCCTCGGCGACGCTGGTGGAAGTGAAGAAGAATGGGAAGACCATCCCCGCCATCGCGGTGATGAACAAGACGGCGATGCTGTTCCTGCTCAACCGCGTCACCGGCGAGCCCATCTACGAAATCAAGGAAGTCCCTGTCCCCACCGACACCGACATTCCCGATGAGCAGCCCTGGCCGACGCAGCCGATGCCAGTGACGCCACCGCCGCTCGCGCGAGTGGAGTTCAAGATGTCGGATCTCGCGGACCTGACGCCTGAACATCGCGAGTTCTGCGAACAGCTCATCAAAGAAAAGAACATCGTGGAGAGCAAGCTGTTTCAACCGCTGCGTGCCGATTCCGCGGTGGCGAGTTTCCCGGGAAGCCTCGGCGGAGTCGATTGGGGCGGCGGCGCATTCGATCCGAAGCTCGGCTACTTCCTCGTCAACACGAACGATCTCGCAGGCCCGCAACAGCTCGCCAAGCGACCGGACGGCTCGTACGGACTCAAGGACGGCTACGTGTACTTCTGGAATCCAAAAACACGCCTGCCCTGCCAGCAGCCGCCCTGGGGCAGTCTCTACGCGGTCGATGTGAACACCGGCAAGGTCGCGTGGCGATCCACGCTGGGCGTGAGTGACAACCTGCCGGATCACTTGAAGAACACGGGCCGGATCAGCGCTGGCGGTCCGATCGTCACAGCCAGCGGACTGACGTTCATCGGTGCGACCGACGATCGACGCATCCGCGCGTTCGACACCAGGACCGGTGCGGAACTGTGGACATTCAAACTGCCCGCGTCCAATTACGGCACGCCCATCACCTATCTCACCAAGGACCGCAAGCAGTACGTCGCTGTGGTCGCGACGGGAGGGTTCCAGGGCGATGCGGTCGACAGCGACAGCGTGATTGCTTTCGGATTGCCGCAATGAAACTGCGCGCGCTGAACTTGCGAGCCCTCACGCTGCTTCCGCTCGCGCCGCTGGCGCTCGGCACCGCGCCGCTCTTTGCACAGGCGCCGAGCGATCCTCCGCCCGGGGAAGGTCTCGAGATCATTCAACGCAGCTGCATTAACTGCCACGACATCTACATGATCACGACCAAGCGCAAGACACCCGACGAATGGGCCGCGGTCGTCGGGATCATGGCGGATCGTGGTGCCGAAATTACGCCCGAAGAGATGCAGATCCTCGAGGAGTATCTGTCGACGAACTTCGCTTCGGGTTCAGGCGCCGACTCGACTCATTGATTCTCACAACAAACGGAGAAGCACCCATGAACCGCAGAGACTGGATGAAATGCTTTGCCTGGCTGTCCGCGGGCAGCGTGGCCGGCACGACGCTCGCACAAGCGGCGAATACCACGGCCGCCACCAGGAAGCCGATCGTTCTGTACTGCGACCTCGCCGTCGATCCTGCACGCGAGCAGGAGATGCTCGATGCCTTTCACAATCACTTCAAGCCGGTCGCGCAGAAGCACGATGGCTACATCGACCTGAAGATGCTGAAGATCAACAAAGTGATCCAGGGCGGACCGGCACCGGCCGCCAAGATCAACTATCGATTTCAGCTGACGTACGAAAGCGAAGCACAGCGCCAGAAATGGATCGCCTCGGCCGATCATGCGAAGTACTGGCCGATGATCGAGAACACCGTGACCGACAAAGGTTATCTCGTCCTGCTCACCGACGCTGTCTGAAGGATCATCCCATGAAGGCCGGACTCATCAGCACAGCGCTCGCGCTGGTCGCATGCGCCGCTACTACCAGCGCCGCCGCCGAAAGCACGACGCCGCGTATCGTTCGACTCGATCCTGCGCTCGATGCCGTGATTGCTCCCGATACCAAGATCGATCGTGTTGCGGGCGGATTCAAGTTCACAGAAGGACCGATGTGGCGCGAAGGTCGCCTGTGGTTCTCCGATCTGTCGGACGACAAGGTGCTCGCCGTGACACCTGCGGGCAAGGTCGAGACCTTGATCGAGCATGCCGGCGGACTGAATCCCTTCCCTGCGAACTCGTACCTCGGCTCGAACGCCATGGTGACGGACAAGGACGGCTCGGTGCTGCTGGTTCAGCAAGGCGGACGCAAGATCGTTCGGCTCGATGCGACGCTGCAACCGACGACGCTGATCGAGAAGTTCGACGGCAAGAAGCTCAACAGCCCGAACGATCTGGTCTTTGCGCCGGACGGCTCGCTGTGGTTCACCGATCCGCCATTCGGACTGCCGAAACTCGATGCCGATCCCGGCAAGGAACTGTCGTTCAATGGTGTTTACCGTTACTCCGACGGCAAGCTCCAGGCAGTCATCAAGGATCTGACGCTGCCGAACGGTCTTGCCTTCTCACCGGACGGCAAGATCCTCTATGTCGCGAACTTCGGACCGAAGCGATTCGTCAATGCCTACGAGGTCGGTACCAATGGCACGATCACGCGCTCACGTACATTCATCGAGTACCCTGAAACCGAGAAAGGCGCAGGCGGCCCGGACGGCTTGAAGGTCGATAGCGCAGGCAATGTATGGACCACGGGCCCAGGAGGCATTCGCATCGTGACTCCGCAAGGCAAAGTGCTCGGCCAGATCGTGCTGCCTGAAGTCGCGGCCAATCTCGCCTTCGCGGAAGACGGCAAGACCGTGTACATCACGGCCTCGACTTCCGTTTATCGCCTGAAGACGAAGACTTCGGGCACTCTGCCGCTGTATCGACGATGAACGCTGTATCGATGATGAGCCGGGTGCCACGATGATCTACACGTTGGGTGATCGCAGGATCGAAACCTCGGGCGATGATTTCTACATCGCCCCGAGTGCGGACGTGATCGGCAGCGTGCGGATCGGCCGTGAAGCCAGCATCTGGTTTCATTGCGTACTGCGCGGCGATCACGAGTGGATCGTCATCGGCGACGGTACCAACGTTCAGGACGCCACCGTGATTCACGCCGATCCGGGAACACCGACGATCCTGGAACCGAATGTGGCGGTCGGTCATCGCGCACTGCTGCACGGGTGCGTCGTCGAGGAAGACAGCCTCATCGGCAACAACGCTGTCGTACTCGACGGCGCACGCATCGGCAGACGCTGTCTCATCGCGGCCGGCGCACTCGTTCCACCGAACAAGGTCATTCCCGACGGCAGCGTCGTGATGGGTGTACCGGGCAAAGTCGTGCGCGAAGTCACGCAGGAGGACCTCGCCATGATCCGCCACACCTGCGAACACTACCGCGAGAACGCACGGCAGTTCCGCAAGCTTCTCGCACGCGACTCTCGCTTTTGATGTCCCCGGAGGACACGACCATGCCCACGATCCACCGCTCGCTGCTTGTGATGTTGTCCTCTTTCGCCGTCTGGCCGGTGCTGGCGCAGCAGTCCCCTGCTCCGCCGCCGCGTCCGCAGCCGATCACTGCGTGGTCCGCGAAGCCCGTCGAACAGACGCCCTGGGTGGCACCTCACAAGCCCCACTGGAAACTGTCCGAAGTCCTTGCCAAGCACAAAGGCGAAACCTCCTGGCAGGAAGACATCGTGAGCGATCGCGATTTCGTCGCGCGCTATATCTCGATGGCGCCGGGCGAGAAAACGAAGACGCACTTCTTCGCGGATGATCGCGTGTTCTGGATCGTCCAGGCAGGCGAGATCAAAGTGAACATCGACGGTCAGCCGTCGTTCACGGCGAGCAAGGGCTTCCTGGTTCAGGTCCCTTATCGCACGCCCTACAGCCTCGAGTCGGTAGGCAGCGAACCGTCGCTGCGCTTCGAAGTCACCGGCGCGCAAGCCGTGCCGCTGTACCCGCTGAGCGAGACGCCCACGCCGGTCGCAGGCAAGACCTACGTGAAGGCCACCTACACCGGTCGCGGCGCCTACGACGACGTCAACAAGCCCTATCTCGACTTCAACAAGGACGTCGTGGAAGCGAACGGGCGCGGCGGTCCCTTCGTGAAGGACGACAAGACCTTCGCCAACATCATTCGCGGCAAGGGAACGCCGCCTCCGCCTCCATCGAACCTCGGTCACTTCCACATCGGGTATGGGGAGTTCTGGCTGGTTCTCGAGGGCAAGATCGACTACCAGATCGAAGGCGCGCCGTTCTTCACCGCCGAACCGGGCGATGTGGTCTACGCACCGCAGGGTCGCTGGCATCGTGCAAGCTTCGGCGGCACGGGCATGGCAACCCGGCTTGCGATCAATCCGCGTCCGGACGGTATGCACAACTTCCAGCCGCGCGACGGCGAGTAATCCCGCCCTTACGATCCATGTGATGCTGATCGCCGCGCTCGCGGCGATCAGCTCTGCACCGCATGCTCGGCAATGCAGTCGCGCGTCAGGCATGATGCGTGCGTGCATCCCCTGTTCTACTCCTTCGGTGTCGGCGCGCTGCGATTGTCGGCGCTGCTGCTGTTCGTCTATGTGATCGCGTGCCTGCTGTTGTTATGGAGGCAGGAGCAATTGATCTTCTATCGCGTGCAGAACGATCCGCTCCTGAAGCAGCAGCATCGCCGCAATGAAATCGAGATCGTCGGAAGGGACGCGCAGCTGCAGGGCTGGTGGTTAGGAAAAGACAAGCCGCTGCCTTTGATCATTTACTTCGGCGGTAATGCCGAGGACGTTCTGTACTCCGCGAATCAGCTCTCCGATCTGGACTTCGCGAGCGTGCTGGCGGTCAACTATCGCGGCTATGGCGCAAGCTCTGGCTCGCCGAGCCAGCAGGCGCTTTATGACGACGCGTTACGCATCTACGACTACGCAATCGAGCACGGCGCCGAGCCCCATCGCATCATCGTGTTCGGACGCAGCCTCGGCTCGGGTGTCGCCACGATGCTGGCTGCCAGCCGCACGGTTGCCGGCGCAATTCTCGTCACACCATTCGATCGTCTGAGCGCCGTCGCGGCCGGGCATTACCCGATGTTTCCGGTTCGCTTGCTGCTGCGACATCCGTTCCCCTCCGACGAATGGGCGAAGAATGCACGCGCACCGGCCCTGATTCTGGCGGCCGAACTCGACACCATTGTGCCGGCGTCTCACGCACGCGTTCTCGCCGAGCATTGGGCCGGCGAGAAACACTTCGAGCTGCTGCGCAATGTCGGACACAACGATGTCGATCACGACAGCACTTATTACCCGGCAATCGAACAGTTCGTCAGGACTGTCGCAGGGCCGCACGCCGTTCAGACGCCCTGAAGCCGTACGCCGCCCCCGGAGGTTTTCGCTTTGATCAGCGGGCCGCCGCCATTGACGGCTCCTGAAAGATGCTTGCCTTCGCTCCTCGTCAGCTTGATCGGCAGATCGCAACTCACCGAGCCGCCGCTCGTCGCGCCGTCGAAGTCGGCCTTCGTGTCGCGCGGCACCTTGATCGAGATGCCGCCGCCTGACGTCGACGCATCGATACCGCGATTCGCACCGGTGAGAGCGATGTCGATCCCGCCGCCGGAAGTGCGTGCGTAGATCGCACCCTCCACTTCAGCCACGATGCCACCGCCCGACGTGGACAACTTCACATCGCCGGCAACATTGCGTGCGACGACCCGACCGGCGGACGTGCGGGCATCCACCGGGCCACGGATATCGGTGAGCTCGATGCCGCCGCCCGAGGTCTCCGCATCGAGCTTGCCGGTGATACGACTTGCATTTATGCGCCCGCCGGACGTTTCCACCTGTGAGTCGCCACGAATCTCCGCGAGCGAGATGCTGCCTCCCGACGTGTGCATCCGAACGTTCCCGACGACCGACTTCACATTCACACTGCCGCCAGAGGTACGACCGATGGCACGCCCCTGCACAGCCTCGACCGTAATACCGCCGCCGGAGGTCTTGAGATCGAGGTCATAGCGCGACGGCACTGTGACGGTCACATTCGCACGCAAGCCGCTGCCGGCACTCAACCAGCTGAGCCAGCCCTCGGAGCGCTTCGCAACGACTTCAACACCGCGTCCCTTGGGCTGCGCCGAGAGCTGCGCGTTCTCGATCGCAGAGCTCGAACCCTCGAACACCACGACGACATGCACACGATCCGTGTTCTCGCCTCGCACCGTGATGTTCGCGCCGTCGGCATCGACGGTCAGCGTGCCACCGGGTTGGACGCTAAAGCTCTGATCCAGTCGCTTTTCGGCAGCTGAAACATTGATTGCAAATGCCAGCCCCACCGTCAGCAACAGCCACCGTACGTTCATTGCTATTCTCCTATCCCAAGGTCTCTTTGCGACGCCGCAGGCGCTCGCAAGGTTGCACCGAGACTGAGAATTGCCCTCAGCGTTGCGCCCGGGGCAGCTCATCCATCGTCCGCAGTTGCGGAAACAGACGCGACCACACGGCAGCGACGGTAACCGTCACCGCGCCGCCGATCACCACGGCACGTACAGTCCCGAACCATGCGGCCGTGACGCCCGATTCGAACTCGCCGAGTTCGTTCGAGGCGCCGATGAATACGGCATTGACCGCACTCACCCTTCCGCGGATCTCATCCGGTGTTTCGAGCTGAACCAGCAGATGGCGCAGATACACGCTCATCATGTCGCCCGCACCAAGCAGTATCAGCGCCACGAACGAGACCACCATGTTGGTCGACAGCCCGAAGATGATCGTGGTCACGCCAAAGAGCAGTACGCCTCCGAACAGCCACCGGCCGACATGCCGCCTCAACGGCCACACCGCAAGCGACACTGCACAGGCCATCGCGCCGATTGCAGGCGCAGTCCGCAGCAACCCCAGTCCGACCGAGCCAGTATGGAGAATGTCGCGCGCGTAGACCGGCAACAACGCAGTGGCACCCCCGAACAACACTGCAAACAGATCGAGAGAGATGGCGCCGAAGACGATCGGTCGCGACTTCACGAAACGCAGCCCGGACAGCAGCGATTGCACGGTGATCGCGGGCGCCTGACCCGCCAGCCGACCGCCGAGCCGCAGTCGCGACATGAGGATCGTGCTCGTGAGTACCAGCACCGTGACGAGCCCATAGACGACGACTGGGCCGGCGAGATACAGCAGTCCGCCGAGCGTCGGCCCCACGATCGTCGACACCTGAAAGGCAGACTGATTGACGGCAACGGCGCGCGCAAACTTGGCTGGCGGTACCAGATTCGGGATCAAGGCCTGCGAGGCGGGCATGGCAAACGCTCGCGTGATGCCGAGCAAGGTCATGACCGCAAAGACGGGACCTACCGACTCCAATCCGCGGATCGAGAGCATGAGCAGGCTCGCCGCCGAGATGGCGTTGAGCAGATAGCAACCCGTCACGATGCGGCGCCGGTCGTAAAAATCAGCCACATGTCCCGCAGGCAGGATCAGCACGATGAAGGGCAGGAATTGCGACAGCCCGATCAGCCCGAGATGCAGCGGATCGCGAGTGACGGCATACACCTGCCAGCCGACCGCCACTGTCTGCATCTGCACGGCCAGCGTGCCCAGACAGCGCGCCAGCAGATAGAGCAGGAAATCGCGCTCATCGCGCAACGAGGTTTCAGACGCTGTTTCGTTCATCGAGGATCCAGGCTCGGCAGGCGCATGCAGGATACCGTCCGAAGGCGATGCGCGCGCCTTGCGGAGGGATCAAGCAGCTCTACCCCAGTTGTACGATTTCGGTGCGTGAGGCCGGTTGAAACCTCATCGCACGTCATGGACGCCATTCGGTGGAAACACCTTCAGGCGCGGACTATTCTCTGAACAGGCTGTCGTTCGTTCTTAGACGGATCGCCAATCACGTGAGGAGATGTGTCGGTGAGCAAGGTTCCCCCTGGCGTCGGTCCCAAGTTTCCCCAAGTCGTCGTGCTGTTCGGGGCGACGGGCGATCTCGCCAGGCGCAAGCTGCTGCCGGGACTCTTCCATCTGTCCACCGCGGGCTTCATCCCTGCCTGCCGGATCATCGGCGTCTCGCTCGATAACATCGGCGCCGAGGAATTCCGCAAGATCGCTCGCGATGCGCTCGATCAGCATTCACTGCGCAAATTCACGGACGAAGAGTGGGCGGGCTTCGTCGGCAATCTCGAGTATGTGCCGCTCTCGGCCGGGCCCACCGCGCTGCGCGCTGCTGTCGAGCGCAGCGAACAGGCATTGGCAACCGAAAGCCGCCGATTGCATTACCTCAGCGTGCCACCGAGCGCTGCATTGTCCGCGGTGCGCATGCTCGGTGAGGCGAACTTGGTCGAACGCTCGCGCATCATCATGGAGAAGCCGTTTGGCACTGATCTCGCGAGCGCCGTGTCGCTGAACTCCAGGCTGCATGAAGTGTTCAGCGAGGATCAGATCTTCCGCATCGATCATTTCCTCGGCAAGGAGCCCGCGCAGAACATTCTCGCCTTCCGTTTCGCCAATGGCTTGTTCGAGCCGATCTGGAATCGCAACTTCATCGATCACATTCAGATCGATGTTCCCGAAACCATCGGGCTGGGCAAGCGCTCCGGCTTCTACGAGCAGACCGGTGCGTTCCGCGACATGGTCGTCACGCATCTGTTTCAGATCCTGGCGTTCGTTGCGATGGAGCCGCCCACCGCGCTCGAGCCTGCATCGATCAGCGAAGAAAAGAACAAGGTGTTTCGCAGCATGCTGCCCATCGCGCCGACCGATGTGGTGCGCGGACAGTACACGGGTTATCGCTCGGAAGACGGCGTTGCCGCCGAGTCGGAAACCGAAACCTTCATCGCGCTCAAGTGCTCGATCGACAACTGGCGATGGGCAGGCGTGCCGTTCTTCCTGCGCACCGGCAAACGCCTCGCGGAAGGTCAGCGCATCATCTCGATTGCATTTCGCGAGCCGCCGAAGAGCATGTTCCCGGCCAATTCGGGCGTGGGCTCGCAAGGCCCGGACCATCTGACGTTCGATCTCGCCGATCAATCGAAGATGTCGCTGTCCTTCTACGGCAAGCGTCCGGGTCCCGGCATGCGGCTGGACAAGCTGAGTCTGCAGTTCGCGATGCGCGATACCGGCATGGTCGGCGATGTGCTCGAGGCCTACGAGCGCCTGATTCTCGATGCGATGCGCGGCGATCACACGCTCTTCACCACTGCCGCGGGTATCGAGCGTCTATGGGAAGTCTCGACACCGCTGCTCGAAGCGCCCCCGCCGGTTCGTCTCTACGCGCCTGGATCCTGGGGTCCCAACGCCATTCATCAGCTCGTGGCGCCGCGTGCGTGGCGTCTGCCCTTCGAACGCGTGTGGCGTGATCCGAATCAGTTAGGTGCGTGACGATTCACGCGAGCTTCGACAGCGCACGTTCTTGAACTCACGTGCCAGTGATGACGGTGATGGCGGTGATATGGTGATGACGGCAAGAGCGATGGCCGCGTACGTGGCGCTCTGGTCTGCATCACTGTCATCACCTGTATCACTGCATCACTGCGAAGCGCCAGGCAAGAGCGACGAGTCGTGGCTGTCAGTCGTCATGTTCTGTTTAGATCTGACGCGAGATGCGACGGCCTGCGGCCGCCGCACCTCGCGTTACTTGTCGCAGTCGACGATCACCAGTCGTAGCTGACCCTCGCGAACAAGCGCCGGCCGAAGTAGCCGATCGGGCTGCCGAGCAGATAGTCACGCGGTGCCGTGACGGCGTAACGCTCTTGCTCGAACTGAATGATCCCGGAAGGCCGCTTGTCAGGATACTGATCGAACAGATTGTCCGCGCCGATCGCCACTCTGAGTCCTGCCTTGGGCTCGTAGGCAAACTCGACGTTCGTGGTGGCGAGGACGCCGATCCTCTGCTCGTAGTACGGCGTGGTCGGATGCGAGATGCCGAGGAAGTCGGCGACTGCATTGACCTTCGCAGGACTGACGATTCTGAGCGTGTCCATGACCTGCGGGTAGTTGGTGTAAGCCGACGCTGAAGCAATCGCCGTGGAGCCCGGCTGGTAGTGCGGACCGTAAATGTTCTCGCGGATGTTCAGCGTGATCTTCTGCCCGATACGCACCGTTGCTCCGAGATTGATGCGGTACTCCGGGCTTCCCTCCTCGATGCTGAAAATATCGCCGATGCCGAACAACGCGATGTTCTCGAAACCCGCCGCGCGGCCGGCACGTGTCACCTCGGTCTTGTTGTAGTTCGCCGCCAGCAACCATTCGACGCTGCCCCAGCCGAAGGTATTGCTCAGGGTGCTCACCACGTCCACGCCGGTGGTCTTGGTATCGAGCACGTTGGTGAAGAATCCGAGGCCGATGTTTGCGCGCGCGCTCGCGTCGAACGAGCCGCCCGGCGCAGTCGGATCGTTCCACGCCGAGATGAAGCCACCTGCAACCAGAGCTTCGCCGAGGATGCGGTTGTACTCGTCGTCTGGAACGCCGTTGCCGTCGCTGTCCGCTGGGTCGGGCAGCGTTGCATCCGGAATGCCGCCGTTGCGTCCTGTACGCGTGTTGGGCGCCTGCGGATCCGAGTAATCGAAGTTGCCCATGCGCGTACGGCCATCGATCTTGATCTGGTACGCGTCCACGGTCGTAGTGACGTTGGGCAGCGGTTTGATAACGAAGCCGATCGAGATGTTTTCGCTCGTCTCGGGTTGCAGACCGTTTCCGACCGTCGCCGCGGCCAGTGTCGCGGTCGCAGCCGTCGGGCCCACCTGAATGGCTGTGTAGTAGTTCTCGCCCATCGTCGGCGCGCGGAAACCGGTGCTGTACGTACCACGCACGGCGAACGCACTGTTGATGTCGTAACGGGTGGTGATCTTGCCGACTGCCTTGCTACCGAAGTCGCTGTAGTCCTCGAACCGGCCGGCAATGTCGACCAGCCAGTCCTCGGTCGGAGTGAAGATCACGTTCGCGAACACAGCCGTGTTGTCGCGCTCGTGTTCGCCGGCGGCCAACGGGCTGTAACCAGGAAATGCCGCTGCACCTGCTCCCACGTAGGACGCCTCTTCACCTGCCCCGATCGCGTAGGTGTCCTCACGGTACTCGACGCCTGCCGCGAAAGTCACAGGCGTTGGCAGTCCAAGCTCGAACTCGCGGCTCAAGTCGACGCCGATCGTCCATTGAGACGCCTCGAACTTGCCGACATAGAAGTTCTCGGGAGATTGTCCCGTCGTGTTCCACAACGTGAAGTTCATCGAATTCGTGTTGTAGATGTCCATCTCGTTGCGGCCGTAGTTGGTGGACACGTCGTAGCTCCAGCTGCCCAGTGTCCCCTTCACGCCGCCAGCCAATTCCCAATCACGCTCGTCCGTCTCGATGTTGGGATTGAAGCCCAGCGGATACTTGTTGATGTCTGCCTCCGTCAGCGGCTGACCGCTGCGGGGGCCGATTCCGCCAATGGGATCGGTGCGATCGCCGTCGCCATTGGCATCGTAGCCACCATCCTGCGAGGGCCGTCGATAGCTCTGCGTGCTGGAAGTTTCCTTCTTTCCGTAGCTGGCCGTGGTGTAGAGCTCGGTGCCATCGGCGAGGTACATACCCGCCGTGAGGAAGCCGACATAGCGATCGATATCCGGCGGATCGCCCTGGTGAGAGTTGTACGGGTACCAGGGGTGATCGATCATGTTGTATTCGTTCTCACGCGCGAGCGCCGCATTTCCGGTGGAGCGCGGAAAGCCACTCGGTGTGAGGCCCGAGCCCGTGGGCGGGCAGCCATCGGGACTTGCGAGACGATCAGTCACACACTGCGCCGCGCCGTAGACCGAACCCGGACGGTTGACTGTCTCGCGACGCTCCATCTCGAAGGCGAAGTTCGCGTAAGCCGCCTCGCTGCCGACGCCGAAGTTGCCCTGGTAGTTCTGCGTGGCGCCGCCGCCCTCGTCGTACTCCGACACCGTCGCGCGTATCCCGCCGCCATTGAAATCCTTGCGGGTAATCACGTTGACCACACCCGCGATTGCATCCGATCCATAGAGCGCCGCTGCGCCATCCGTGAGCACCTGAGTGCTGGCGATCGCGCTGGTGGGAATGAAGCTGAGGTCGGCAGATGCAGCGCCGGCATACGCACCGAGAACCGCAACGTTGGACGTGAAGTGACGGCGTTTGCCGTTCACCAGCACCAACGTATGGTTCGGCGACAGCGCGCGCATGCTGGCTACCAGCGTTGCGCTGGCCATATCCGTGCCTTGCTGGCTGGCATTGAAACTGGGTACCTGAAAGGCAAGCTGGTTCATGAGGTCCGGCGCGGCGGATTCACCCAGCGCATCGGCAGTCACGATTTGAACCGGCGCCGGACTGTCATCGACGCTCATGCCTGTGCGTCGTGTGCCGGTCACCATCACCTCATCGATCGTCACTCCACTACTCTCTTGCGCCTCCGCCATCATTGGCATCGACGAACCCAGTGCAGTTGCCACCGCAGCTGCTACCAGCGAGACACGGCATTGTTTTCCAGAACTCATGGACATCGTGCGCCTCCCAAAGATTCTCTGCCCCATTTTTGATCCGTCGTTGTTACTGATGTGTCGACAACGGCTGACAGCACTATGTGCAAGTGCAGTACCAACTCTGCCCAGGTTGCGGATTGATGCCCGGAATCAGCGCCTTTGGTGACTTCACAACGTAATACGTCAACAGATGCACGCTGCAAAATGAGGTGCAACGCATGCGCACGCGCGTCCGAATGGAGCACTCGACGGCCTGCGCGCTGCACCGAGTTGGCCCTGACCGTCCGCTCGCAAGTCACGAACAGCACAGCTCATTGCCCGATCGAAGTGCACGCAACGTCGCGCTCACCCGTGAGAGTCCCTTTGTGAATTCTCGTAAATAACAGCACCTGCGCCATCTGCGAGCGTGCGCCAGACCTCGCCTGCCTGCAGATCAAGACAAGCGCGACGCGCTTCATCGTCTCGATGAGCGATGACAGGCATGCCAATTGCATTTCGACGCACTCGATTCGCGGCAAGGGGCCGTGAATGTCGAACATGAAAAGGGGGATCGAGTGCGACGACGTGAAGTGCTACGAAAAGTGGGCTTCGGATTGGCCGGACTTACGCTGGCAAGCTCGCTCACAAGAGCAGAGCCCCAACCTGGTATCGCTGGCGAGGCATTCGACCCCAGATCTGCGGTGGACCCACCACCTTTCCATCTTCCCAAAGTGCGCGCGCAGACGGATCGCATCATCTCGATCACCGTATGCACGCGCCCCTGCAGAGAACAGGGCCCGCGCATCGAGACCGAGCGCCTCGGGCGCAAGACCATCGTGCACAACTATGGTCACGGCGGCAGCGGCTGGTCGTTGTCGTGGGGCTCGAGCACATTGGCTGTGCGTCACGCGCTCGCCACGCGCGTGCCCGAGATCGCGGTGATCGGCTGCGGCGCGTTGGGCCTCACCTCCGCCCTGCTCGCCCAGCGTGCCGGACTCAAGGTGCGCATCTATGCGAAGGACCGTCCGCCTGAAGTGCGTTCATCGCTCGCCACCGGCAGCTGGACACCCGCATCGCGCTTCTGCACGGAAGCCGCTGTCACTCCTGAGATCGCGCAGCGCTGGGAAGAGATGGCTCGCATCAGCTATCGCACGTATCAGAACATGCTCGGCCTGCCCGGCGATCCGGTCGAATGGCGTGACGGATATTCGCTCGCGAAGGAACCGTTCGACGCGAACCGCCACCGTACATACGAAGGCGAGCCCGCCTACGCCGACCTCGACAAGCGCCTGCGCGATGTCATGCCGCGTAGTGCAGAGCTCGCGCCAGGGACGCATCCGTTCGCCGCTCCGTTCGTGCGTCGCTACACGAACATGGTCTTCAACCTGACTGCCTACAGCCGCCTGTTGGTGGCTGATTTTCTTGCTGCAGGCGGTGTGATCGAGACGCGCGAATTCCACAGTCCGAGCGACATCGCGAAGCTGAAGGAGAAGACCGTCATTCACGCGACAGGCTATGGAGCGCGCGCGCTCTTCGGCGATGAATCGATCGTTCCGGTGCGCGGTCAGCTGTTGCGACTCATTCCGCAGCCCGAGATCACGTACGGACTCACCTGCTTCGACCAGGTCTCGATGGTCCCCCGACGCGACGGGATCATCGTCCAATCGCAACCCCGGGGTGATTACAACAACGCCGATGTCACCGTCGATCGCGCTGAAGCCGAGAGGTCGGTTCAGATCTTGGCCGACGTCGTTGCGCAGATGCGCCCTTGAATTTGGGAATGACCAGACATGATTCGACATCACACACTTCTGCTTGCGACGCTGCTGCTCACGTTTTCTTTTCGAGCACAAACGGCGCCACCCTATGAGCTGATCGACATACCCGCGGCTCTGTACTCGGCCTCGGCGCAGGGCAGCGCTGGCGGCGCGCTCTACTTCCCCTCCGGCAACACGCCCGGCGAGAACCCGCCTGCTGACATGCGCAGTCAGGCGCTCGTCACGCTGAAGCGTTTGGAAAAGAACATCACGGATGCGGGATTGACTCTGCGCGACGTGGCGTTCGTGCGCGCCTATCTGACGCCGGGCCCCGATGGCTCTACGGACTATGCGGGATGGAATGCCGCATGGTCGGAGACGTTCAAGGACCACAAGCCCGCACGCAGCACGGTCGGTGTGCCGCTCTTGGGCCGACCAGGAACGCTGATCGAGATCGAGTTCGTCTGTCTTCCTGCGAGCGGCGCTCAACTGTTCGCCAGCTCCGACAAACTCGGCCTGCCGCAAACCAATCCGCGCGTCAAACCGTACGGCACGAAGGAAGGCAGAATCTACGCAGGCATCGGCGTGCTGCCCGGCACTGCGATGTACTGGACTGCCGGCATCACTCCGCCCGTGCTCGATGAAAAATTGCCGTCGACCGATCGCGGTTATCGCGGCGATATGAAAACCCAGGCACGCAATACGCTGCTGCGATTACAGGAGAACCTCGCCGCTGCTGGACTGTCGTTCAAGGATGTCGTTTACCTGCGTGCGTTTCTCGCACCCGACGCACATCTGCAAGGCAATTTCGACTACGACGGCTGGAACGCGGCGTACAGCGAGTTCTTCAACACCGCCGACATGCCTCACAAGCCCGCACGCACCACGGTGACGACGCCCACGTTCGGCGATCCCAGCATGCTGATCGAGATCGAGATCATCGCAGCGTATCCGGCTCCGCCTGCACTGTTCGACAAAGCGGCCGCGAATCCCCAGCTGAAAGCGTACGGAGATGCGAAGTCGATGATCGCCTCGGGCATCGCAGTGAACGCGCCGTCTTCATTGCTCTTCTCCGCGGCGGCCGTACCGGCGCAGGAAGGTGACCTCCGAGCGCAAGCCCTGTCGACACTTGCCACGCTCGAAGAACGACTCGCGAAAGCGGGGCTATCGTTCAAGGACGTCGTGTTCCTCCGCGCCTATGTCGTCCCCGACAAGGATGGCCGCATCGATCGCGCCGGCTGGTCCGCGGCATACGGACAGTACTTCAACAATGCATCGCAGCCGCACAAGCCGGCACGCACGACGATCGCCGTCCAGTCTCTGCCGAATCCGGACTGGAAGATCGCAGTCGACGTGGTCGCCGCCTCGCCCCGCGGAGTCGAGCCATGACTTACACGCGACGCAGATTTCTCCTGGATGTCGGCCGGCTCGGCGGTTCCGTGTTCGGCGCGATGACGGCCCTCGATCTTTTTGCTCAGGACAACGGCGCCACGTGGTTACCGAAGGATCTGCCCCAACTCAAGCAGCCGAAGGATGTGCTGATCCTCGGAGCCGGCGCCGCCGGGCTTGGCGCTGCATACGAGCTCGGCAAGCTTGGTTACCGCTGTCGCGTTCTCGAAGCCAGACAGCGTCCCGGCGGACGCATCTGGACGATCAGGCGCGGCACTCGCGAAACGGAAACTTCGGGTCAGTCTCAGGTCTGTTCGTTCGACGAGGGTCACTACTACAACGCAGGCCCCGCGCGAATCCCGCAGCATCACTACACGACCCTCGGCTATTGCCGCGAGTTCAATGTTGCGGTCGAGGTGTTCAACAACTACAACGATTCGGCCTACGTGCACAGCAGTACCGCGAATCGCAAGATCCGGATTCGCGAAGCGCGTTCCGACTACGACGGCCACGTGGGCGAACTGCTCGCCAAAGCGATCACGACGGACAAGCTGGATGCCCCATTGACGGCGCGCGACAAGGAGCAGCTGCTCGAGTATCTGCGTACGACTGCGGGGTTGAGCCCGGACCTCGCGTACAAGGCTTCGTCACGGCGCGGTTACATCGATTGGCCCGCCGCTGCAGGCCAGGCCGGCACGCTGACTCCGACCGACGATCTGCAGACCATGATCGGCTCGGGCTTCGCACGCTATCTCGCCCACGCGCACAACATCACGCAACAGCCGGTCATGTTTCAGCCCGTCGGCGGTATCGATGCACTGCCATACGCGATGGCGAAGCGTTTGCATCGTACGATCACCTATGGTGCCGAAGTCACCGCGATTCGCCGAAGCGCGCGCGGCGCACGCATCGAATACGTCGTCGACGGTAAGCCGCAAAGCGCCGAGGCGGATTACTGCATTTGCACCCTGCCGGCTTCGGTGCTGGCGGGCGTGCCCGCCGACTTCGGCGTCCGACACAAGGAGGCGCTCGGCCGCATCCAGTACGTGCCGTCGAACAAGATCGGCCTGCAGTTCCGTCGCCGCTTCTGGGAACAGGATGACTGGATCTATGGCGGTATCAGCTGGACGGACCAGAGCATCCGCCAGATCTGGTATCCGAACTACGGCTACTTCGGGAAGAAGGGCGTAATCGTCGGCTACTACGCAGGCGACACCGGCGATGAGCGCAACGGCGCCAACATCACTGCGATGACGCTCGCTGAACGCCTCGAGCTCGCGCTCTCGTCCGGCGAGAAGATCCACCCGCAGTATCGCGCCGAGTACGAGAATTCCTTCTCCGTCTCCTGGAAAGCGCTCAAGTACAACAACGGCGCGAACGCGCGTTACGACTCCACCGCGACACGCACGGAAGTACTGGACGTCATCGGCGAACCCGACGGACCGTTCTATTTCGCCGGCGAGCACGCCAGCTGGATCACCGGCTGGATCGCGGGCGCCTTCGAGTCGTCGCTGCGGGTCGTGCGCAAAATGCATGAGCGCGAACTGGCGTAGTAGCGGAGAAATGAGAGAGGCAACGCGACGCTCGCGACGGCCGAAGTCTGCTTCCGACTCCCGTCACTCCCGCGGAGGCGTGGCGGAGGCGGGAGTCCATCCCCATGGCGGTCATGCCCGCCATGCCTTTTAATTGTTCACAGGAACATCGCGGCATTCTCAGCAACTTCCCGCTCGTGGTGTTCCAGGATTATCGACGCCGCGAAGCAAAAAAGCTGCGCAGCATCCCAGCACATTCGATCGCCATGAGACCTGAGCGGGTGTCGATTCGATGATTGAGTGCGGCGTGCTGGACGATGTTGAAGATCGAGCCTGCCGCACCCGCACGTGGGTCGGTCGCGGCGTAGATCAGGCGTTTCACGCGAGCGTGCACCATCGCACCGGCGCACATGGCGCAAGGCTCGAGGGTCACGTAGAGCGTGGTGTCGAGCAATCGATAGTTGTCGAGGGTCGCTGCCGCAGCACGGATGGCGATCATCTCGGCGTGTGCGCTCGGATCGCGAGTGCTGATCGGGCGATTCCAGCCCTCGCCCACGATCTGCCCATTCTTCACGACGACCGCACCGACCGGCACTTCGCCCGCCGCCTCGGCCATGCGCGCAAGGTCCATTGCCCGCTCCATGAACGCCTGATCCTCGGTCGTCCACGGCAGCGTCGGCGGTAGTACCGGCTCGACCTGCTCTTCACTCATCGACTCGTTCCCACTCCATACTTTCCCGAGCTGCAACTATCCGGGTCTCGCCGAGATCCGCGCAGCAGCGCGCTCATTTTACCCGCTAGACGCGCTTCTTGCGGCGCGCGGTGCCCGGTCGCCCGAGTTGCTTGCTGGAGCCAGCTGGATGCGCGCTCTATCGAGAAAGTGGCGGCCGTGAATCATGAGCAGCCGTGGTTGAATTCATCGAAATGGCCGCCTGCCGCATCGCTGGGGCAATCTCTTCGCCGGACAGGAGCACGTAGCTAGCGGCCCGGCTCCGTTGCTGGACATACCGTAGCTATCGGTTGCAGCAGGCGCGCACCTCTTCGGTCACGCGACCCGCAGATGCCTACCTGATGACGGAGCTTGAGTCCTCGTCACGCATCCTGGCTTCCTCCCATGAGACCAAATCGGCGATGGATGGCAACCGGACTGAGAGCCCGTTGATATTGCTCTTGCACCACTTCGAAACAATCCGGTCGAAGTTCGAGCCAGGTGCAGGGTTCGCCGTAAATTCCCACCTGTGCCGCCAACTAAGCGTGCACGTACAGGAAAGGTGAAAAGGCGGCAGCGCGGATTCATCATCATTGCTGAGCAGTGTGGGCCTTCCGAGGTGGGCACAAAGCACGCAACGCTCGACTTCTAGCTGGATAACGTCGCGCATGAAGGACGAGGCATCCTCGCAGAAGTCCTCCACCGAAGCATTGGCTTCACGCTCGATACTCTTGGCAAGACGATCGAATACTCTCCGCGCGGCTTCGCGTTGCTGCCACTGCGGCCCGAAGGTCGCTGCGAAGACCCGTGCGATCTCGTGTCGCTCGGACACCGGATCCAGTGCTTTTGCGCGTTCGAATCTGTTTTCTGCGCGCTGCCAATCACTCGCCTCTCTCTCGGCGAACGAATGCTCGGGCGCACTGTTGGACAAGGATCTGTAGACCCATGCTCTGATCCTCGACATGCACAGTTCCAGAAGTCGGTAGACCGGAATCACTCTGCAATCAGCGTACCGTCTCTCGGCTTCGAAGAGCTTTTGGGATCGCCAGGCAGCGTACGCGTCGCTGATACCGGTGGGCACTGGACACGAATCCCTGATCGCACTTGCAAGCTCGCGCTTCTTTCTGGCGGGCTCTATGCCGTGAGCTCGTGCCCAGCCCCTCAAGGTGGTCATCGATTGCATCAACAGCCATTCGTCGAACGTGGTCTGCAAGACCTTAGTGCGATACAGAGTAGCTAACTGAAACTGATGTTGATCGATGCAGGGTGCGAACTGCGCATGCCTTGCACAGTGTGCTTCCAGTTCTGGCCACATCCACGCTCTGTGATCCCAGAGCACCTCTATCTCGGGATCATCGCGAGTCGCAAAGAGATTCCAGACGGCTGTCTCAGCGATATTCTCCAGAATCGATTCAGGAATCGACGGCGCGACGCCAAGAATGTAGCGACGCGCAACGTCTCTGCATTGATTTCGATCTGGTGCGGCAACCAGCACAGTCCTCCAGTTGCCACCTGTATAGGGTCCTTTCATGTGCATCGCTCAATCGCGAATCCCGAGCACGCAGGTATCGCGCCGGTGTCAGGGTGAGTCACGCGTTCCGTTGTCTACGCGCGAATCAAGCCTTGAGTCGCGGGAAGGAGCAAGGCAGGTTTGAACCAATCTGAAGTTTGTTTTTCTTGCCTGGGACGAGCGTACCGCTTAGGCGCGCACCGCTGGGTGGCGAACCGCTGGGTGGTGGAGCACGAGTCGCCAGAGACGTTTTTTGGCGCGCCTCTACGGCGCCTTGCGCAGCCGCTCGGCCGAGGGATGGCAAGAACATACACCGCCCATAGCCGGAGCGGACGCAGCTTCAGACGGTACGAAGTGGCCCGGTCTCGGTGACAGACCAGCATCTCTGGCGCCCGTGTCACCTTGAACAAAAGATGCTTTCCTGCTGTCGCCGCAAGGAAAGCACGTTGTCATGGACACTTGGGCTCCATCCGAGCGTGTGAGCCGTCGCGTTTGGATAGCCACTCGCGTCGAAGAAGGGCGTACTGCATGGTGTTCTCATAGATCGGAACCCCGCTCTCATCTTTCCGGAAGGAGATGAACTCCCTGAAAAGCCCCTCCTGCCGCATCCCTAGTTTCTCGCAAAGCCGCTGGGAGGATGTGTTCGTCTCCTCCACGTAGGCATACAGTCGCCGCGCCGCCCGTTGTGTGAACAGGTGGGTAAACAGCGCCGCAGCAGCTTCATAGGCATAGCCTTTCCCGCCGAAGCGAGGATTGAAGTTCCAGCCCACCGAGAAGGTGTCGTCCTCCGGCTCCGCGAACAGATCGCCAATGAGCTTGCCGGATGTGCGCAAACACACGGCGATACTTCTGTCGTGCATGCTTCGCTCCAGCGCTTCGCGCTCGGCGTCTCTGATGTCTGCGAGCGCGAGCGACAGGAAGCAGCTCGCCACGGGTTCGTGCAGATACTCGAAAAGGTCCGCGGCGTCCCGCTTGGTAAATCGCCTCAGAACAAGGCGTTCGGTTTGAATGACTTCCATTTGCTTCCTCTCTGATCAGTCCTGTCACTCGCTCTCGTCGACATACCGGCTCGGCTGGCGATCCAAGGCAAGCAGCGACGAGGGAAAGAACCGGGCCGGACTCGCCGGCGCACCGAGCGAGCCTGCCACGAAGAAGACACTCCTGATGCCGACCCATCCAGCCGATGGTGCGGGCAGTGCCACTCCCACAGGAGCCGCAAGCGCAATGATCGTGGTCATCGGGGCAAGCATACGGCCCTGGAGCCGATTCGGAATTGTCGTCTGCAGCAATGCCGTCGACGCATTGCCCAGCACGAAACTCATGCCGCTCATCACCCACCAGGCAACGGCCACGCCGACAGGCGGGCTGGCGCTCGTTGAGCAACGTCGAACCCTTGCGACGCAGATCGTGGACGGTGAACGACCACAGCGGCAGGCTGCGGCTTGGCGCGCCACGATCTGCGTGACCCGGTTCAGGGTCGCGTGCGATATGTCAATGGACAGAGTCGTAGCGCAATGGCAGCACGAAACTTCGAGTCGGCTGCGAAGGTGTGCAGTGCCACCAGAATGTCAGCGCCTGAGCGACAGGTAGACCACATGCAGGTGCGCCCTTCATCCGCTGCTTCGGGACGGCCAGGTCGCGTTCTCGAAGTCGACCTCGTCCTAGGTAGCCTCTATCAGCTCCCAGTCAGCACGATCATTCGCAACGCGAGCCGAATGGCCGGACAGGTGGCCACGACTTCATCTGCCGCGACATCAAGCGGATCTACGGCGGCGACAAGGCGCAGTCCTTTGGCACGAGGGTCGCATTCAACGCAGCGCCCACGTCGGCCGCCGGGGCGTCTACCTTCTCCCCATGCAGGACTAAGGAACTGATCTCACTCCCACTCGATCGTCGCCGGAGGCTTGCCCGAGATGTCGTAGGTCACGCGCGAGATGCCTTCGACTTCGTTGATGATGCGGCGTGCGACCAGATCGAGAAACTCGTACGGCAACCGCGACCAGCGCGCCGTCATGAAATCCACGGTTTCGACCGAGCGCAACGCGATCACGTAGTCGTAGCGGCGGCCATCGCCCATGACCGCGACGGATTTTACGGGCAGGAAGACGGCGAATGCCTGGCTGGTGCGATCGTAGAGATCGTGACGACGCAGCTCTTCGAGGAAGATCGCGTCCGCGCGTCGCAGCAGATCGGCATATGGCTTGGTCACCTCGCCCAGGATTCGCACGGCGAGACCGGGACCGGGGAACGGATGGCGGTAAACCATTTCGCGCGGCAAACCGAGCTCGACGCCGAGTCGGCGCACTTCATCCTTGAACAGCTCGCGCAGCGGCTCGAGCAGCTTCAAGTTCATTTTCTCGGGCAGGCCGCCCACGTTGTGATGACTCTTGATCACGTGCGCCTTGCCCGTTTTCGCACCGGCCGACTCGATCACGTCCGGGTAGATCGTGCCCTGCGCGAGCCAGCGAATGTCTTTGAGCTTCGCCGCCTCTTCTTCGAACACTTCGACGAACAGCCGTCCGATGATCTTGCGCTTGCGTTCCGGATCGGTCTCGCCCTTCAGCGCCTTCATGAAACGATCTTCCGCATCGACGCGGATGACGCGCACGCCCATGTGGCGGCCGAGCGTCTCCATGACCTGATCACCTTCGTGCAGTCGCAACAGACCATGGTCGACGAACACGCAAGTGAGCTGCTGCCCGATCGCACGATGAAGTAACGCTGCGACGACGGACGAATCCACGCCGCCTGACAATCCGAGGAGCACGTTGCTCTGACCCACCTGCTCACGAACGCGAGCGATGGAGTCCGCGATGATGTTGCCCGCGCTCCAGCGCGCCTCGCAGCCGGCGATTTCTCGCACGAAGCGTTCGAGCAGCTGCGTGCCCTGCAACGTATGCGTGACCTCAGGATGGAACTGCACGCCGTAGAAGCGACGCTCTTCGTCAGCCATCGCGGCAAGCGGAACGCTGCTGGTGAATGCCGTCGCGACGAAACCGTCCGGCAGCTCTTCGACACGATCGCCATGACTCATCCAGACATCGAATAGCGCCCTGCCCTGATCGTCCGTGTGATCCCGCAACCCGTCGAACAAGCGGCATGGCGCCGATGCCGTCACCTGCGCATAGCCGAACTCGCGATGGCTCGATGCGGTGACACGGCCGCCGAGTTGCTTGGCCATCGTCTGCATGCCGTAGCAGATGCCGAGTACGGGAACACCGAGCTCGAACACCGATTGCGGCGCGACGGGCGGCGTCACGTCGGTGACCGATTCAGGCCCGCCAGACAGGATGATGCCCTTGGCACCGAAGGCGCGAACGTCTTCATCGCTGATGTCCCAGGGAAGAATCTCGCAGTACACGCCGCTTTCACGTACGCGCCGCGCAATGAGCTGGGTGTATTGCGCGCCGAAATCGAGGATCAGAATCCGGTGCGCATGGATATCGGCGGGATGCAGGGTCGGGGTATCGGTGGACGACTGTGCGTTCACGTGAAGTCTCTGTGAGAGGGATGCGATGGTCCGACCGGCACCGGCCGCTCAGACCCGGATTCGAGAGTCGACCGGCGTGAGCCGGTCATCGCACACGATAGTTCGGCGCTTCCTTGGTAATGCTGACGTCGTGCACGTGGCTTTCGCGCATGCCCGCGTTCGTGATGCGAACGAACGATGGACGCGTGCGCAGCTCCTCGATCGAACGGCAGCCGGTGTATCCCATCGCGGCACGCAGACCGCCTGCGAGCTGCAGCAGGATCGTGACCACCGAACCCTTGTAAGGAACGCGCCCTTCGACGCCTTCTGGCACGAGCTTCTCGAGATCAGCCGTCGCATCCTGGAAATAGCGGTCCTTCGAGCCGTGCTGCTGCGACATCGCGCCGAGCGAGCCCATGCCGCGATACGACTTGTAGGAAGCGCCCTGGTAGAGCTCTACATCGCCGGGCGATTCTTCCGTGCCTGCGAACAGGCCGCCGATCATGACCGAATGCGCTCCCGCGACCAGGGCCTTCGCGATGTCGCCGGAGAAGCGAATACCGCCGTCAGCAATGAGGGGCACCCCGGTGTTTTTCAACGCCGCTGCGACATTCGCGACGGCCGAAATCTGCGGCACGCCGACACCCGCGACGATTCGCGTCGTGCAGATCGAGCCGGGCCCGATGCCGACTTTCACGCCGTCCGCACCGGCTTCCACCAGCGCCAGCGCCGCCTCCGGCGTGACGATGTTGCCGCCGATCACCTGCTGATCCGGCCATGCTTTCTTGATCTTGCGCACCGTCTGCAGCACGCCTGCCGAATGTCCGTGCGCAGTATCCACGACGATCACGTCGACGCCTGCCGCTCGCAGACCTTCGACTCGCTGCATGGTATCGGCGCCGGTGCCGACAGCACCGCCTACGCGCAGAGCGCCACGCTCGTCTTTCGAGGCGCGGGGGAATTCGGTCGCCTTCTGAAAGTCCTTGACCGTGATCATGCCTTTCAGATTGAACTGCTGATCGACCACGAGGACCTTTTCGATGCGATGCTTGTGCAGCAGCGCGAGCACTTCTTCCTTCGGTGCGTTTTCGCGAACGGTCACGAGCTGATCCTGCGGGGTCATCACCGTGGAGACCGGCGCATCGAGCTTCGTTTCGAAACGCAAATCGCGGTGGGTCACGATGCCGACCGCCTTGGATCCGACCACGACCGGAACGCCCGAAATGTTCTTGGCGCGTGTGAGCTCGAGAACTTCGCGGATGGTTTTGTCAGGACTGATCGTGATGGGGTCGTGAATGACGCCGCTTTCGAACTTCTTCACGCGATCGACTTCGCGGGCCTGAGCTTCGATGCTCATGTTCTTGTGTACGATGCCCATCCCGCCTTCCTGGGCGATCGTGATCGCCAGGCGCGCCTCGGTGACGGTGTCCATGGCGGCGGACAATATCGGCAGATTGAGACGGATGGAGCGGGTGAGTTGCGTACTCAGGTCAGCGTCGCGCGGCGTAAAGTCGGAATAAGCCGGGACGAGAAGTACGTCGTCGAAGGTGAGCGCTTCCTCGAGAATACGCATGGTGCTTGGGCCACGGCCTGTCGATGAAAGCGCGCCATTGTACGCCGCCTGCGACCTGCTGGCTACGGCGATGGCGCTCGCATCCGTATGCTTTCCGCCCGATCAGCGATTGCCTTAGGAATGTGCCCTGTCCCCCACCGCTCGCACGCGGTAGCCTTCCCGGCCCATGACCGATTTGTTCTCCACAGTCGAGGCCACCCCTCAGCCTGAGCGGGATGTGTATACGCCGACGCGCCTCAACCGCGAGGCGCGGACCCTGCTCGAGCGCGGCTTTGCTGCGCTCTGGATCGAGGGCGAAATGTCCAATCTGTCCAGGCCGTCCTCGGGGCACTGGTATTTCTCGATCAAGGATGACGCTGCCCAGCTGCGCTGCGCGATGTTCCGCCAGCGAAACATTCTGGCCAGGTTCTCCCCGAAAGACGGCCAGCGCGTTCTCCTGCGCGGACGCGTGACCCTCTACGAACCGCGCGGCGACTACCAGTTCCTGGTGGACTACATCGAGGAAGCGGGCGAAGGCGCTCTACGCAGACGCTTCGAATTGCTGAAGGCCAAGCTTGCCGCGGAGGGATTGTTCGACACCTCCCGCAAGCGGCCGCTGCCGCGTCTGCCCAAGCGCATTGGCGTCATCACCTCCCCGAGCGGAGCGGCGATCCGCGACATCCTGAATATCCTCAAGCGTCGCTTCTGCCGCCTGCCGGTGCTCATCTATCCAGTGCCCGTGCAAGGCGCGGCGGCAGCCGCGCAGATCGCGGCGGCCATTCGACTGGCATCCGCTCGGGCCGAATGCGACGTCCTCATTCTCGCGCGGGGCGGCGGTTCGCTCGAGGACCTGTGGTCCTTCAATGAGGAAGTGGTCGCTCGCGCCATCGCGGCCTGCGAGATTCCGCTGGTGAGCGGCGTCGGCCATGAAGTCGATTTCACGATTGCCGATTTCGTTGCGGATGTGCGCGCACCGACCCCGTCCGGCGCAGCCGAGCTGGTCGCACCCGATTGCAATGAATGGCAACGCAGCCTTGCGACCTGGTCACGTCGCCTTGCGAATGGATGGCAGCGCCACCTGCAGCAACGTGCTCAGCGGCTCGAATGGTTGAAGCGCCGCATGAATCAGGTGCACCCAGGCGTCGAGTTGCGCCAGCGATCGCAGCGCCTCGATGAAATGGAGCAGCGTATGACGAACATGTTCAAGCGCTCCCTTGCGCATCGCGCCCAGCGTGTCGTCTGGCTGCAGCGGCGGCTCGATCAGAAGCATCCCGGCACGCTGCTGCGCCAACGCTCGCAGCGCCTGAATGAACTCGAGCAGCGCATCGCACGGCTCGTCACCTCTCAGATCGCGCGCCGCCGCAACATCGTCGCCGAGCAATGGGCACATCTGCGGCACGCCTCCCCTGCCCTGCGCCTCGCATCCGCCAGGAGCCGTTTGACCGCCTCGTCGCAGACGATGCAAGCCGTCCTGCTCAGGCGCATTCACGTGCTCCAGGCACAGACGCAACTCGCTGCAGGAAAGCTCAACACAGTGAGCCCGCTGGCCACGCTCGATCGCGGATACGCGATCGTGACGAACAGCGAAGGACACGTGATCACGGATGCGCGTGAGCTGCACGCGGGCGATCTGATCGAGGCACGCATCGCCCGTGGTCGCCTTCGCGCCAGAGTCGAGTCCACGCAGGACACGAAACCCAAGCCTCAAGAAAATTAGAGGATCGCTGATGATTCGACCGCTGAGTCTGTTGTTCCTGGTACTGATGGTGTCCCCGGTGTTCGCGCTCGATCTTCCTCGGGAAGCGCGCGTTCCCGGCGGCATTGCTTACGTCGAAGTCCCGGGCGGCGAGCAGCCGCCACGCGTGCTGTTCGGGGGCTATCAGACGGCGGTGGTTCGCGACGGTGACGAATGGATCGCCGTCGTCGGCATCCCTCTCGCGACGAAACCGGGTTCGCATGCAGTGCAGGTGTTCGACGGGACGAGCAAACGCGAGATCGCTTTCGAGGTGCGCGACAAGCAGTATCGGACCCAGCATCTGACCATCAAGAACCAGCGGCAGGTCGACCCCAATCCCGACGACTTGAAGCGCATCGCGCAGGAGCAGGAGCGATCGAGCGCGGCGCTGTCGCGCTATACGGCGTCGGGCACTCCGACCCTCACGTTACGTTCTCCCGTCGAGGGGATTCGCTCCGACTCGTACGGATCACGACGCGTGTTCAATGGCCAGCCGCGCAATCCTCATTCCGGCATGGACATCGCGGCGGCAACAGGCACACCGATCCATGCGCCTGCGGGCGGCACAGTCGTCGAAGCGGGCGACTTCTTTTTCAACGGCAATACGCTGTACATCGATCACGGCTTTGGATTGGTGACGATGTACTGTCACCTGAGCAGCATTGATGTGAAAAGCGGCGATCAGGTCGAAGCCGGCCAGTTGCTCGGCAAAGTCGGTGCGACGGGTCGCGTGACCGGTCCGCATCTGCATTGGGGTGTAGCGCTCAATCGCGCAATGGTCGATCCCGCACTGTTTCTCGACGAGTCGCCGAAGCCAGTGAAGAAATAACCGATCAGGAGGTCAGCGCACCTTCCAGGAAGTCGCCGATCACCGGCCGGAACCGATCCATGTCGACGAGGAACGAATCGTGCCCCTGCAGCGAAGGCAGGCGCGCGAATCTCACCTCGCGACCGTCCGCCTTCAAGCCATCCGCAAGTTCCTGCTGCTGATCGATCGGGAACAGCAGATCCGTCTCCACCCCCATGATCAGCGCGCGCTCGACGGTGAAGCGCTTCAAGGCGTCCGCCACCGTGCCTCCATGATCGGCCAGATCGAACAGATCCATCGCACGTGACACGTACAGATAGCAGTTCGGATCGTACTGACCGGTGAACTTGGCGGCGTGATTCTCGAGATACGCTTCGACTTCGAAGTCGATACCGAACGGGTCCCCCGGCTTGCGCTCGACGTTCGCTCGTTCGCGACCGAAACGCTGCTGCCATTCCTTTGCGGAGCGATAAGTGATCATTCCAAGCTTGCGTGCCAGTCGCATGCCCGACACCGGAATCGTGTCCGCGTCGTAGTTGCCCTCCTGCCATTGGGGGTCGCGTCGAATGATCTCGCGCTGAAGCGAGCGCAGCGCGATGGAGAACGGCAACGAACGCGCGGCGCCCGAGATCGACACCACACTGCGCGTCGCATTCGGAAACAGCGCGCAATACGCCAGCACCGTCATGCCGCCCAGCGAGGGACCGACCACCGAAGCCAGCTTCCGCACGCCGAGCGAACGGGCCACCTCGTGTCCGGCACGCGCGATGTCTTCGACCGTCAGCACCGGGAACGTCAGCCGGTACGGCTTACCCGTCGCAGGATTGATCGAGATCGGCGAAGTGGATCCGTAGGGACTGCCGAGTGAGTTGACGCAGATGACGAAGAACCGACGTGTATCGATCGGCCGGCCCGGTCCGATCATGTCTTCCCACCAGCCCGGCGAAGGATCCTCCGTCGAGGACGCCGCATGCGCCGAGGGCGACAACCCAGTAAAGATCAGGATCGCGTTATCGGCACAAAAGCCAAGATCGCCCCACGTCTCGTAAGCAATCTGAACCTCGTGCAACGCTCCACCGCGTCGCATTTCGAAGGGCTTGTCGAGCTTCAGGATTTTTCTTGCTGAGGGCATACAAAGGAGAGCCGCAAGGACCGCAAAAAAGAAAGGATGGTATGACGTACGCAGTCTAGTGGCGTTGCCCTTACCTGCCCACTCCTGGCGAGCATGTGATCATGTCAGTCGCTGCCGGGTAAATTTGTCGCGACGATTCCGCCCGCCGCTCCCTTCCTTTTTGCGGTCTTTGCGGCCCCTCTCCGTCTATCTTTTCTTCACCCGCTGCATCAGGCGCTTGCGCTTCTGTACCTGGCGCGGGGTCAGCGGGTTGCGCTTGCCCTTGAACGGGTTTTCGTCGGAGCGGAATTCGATGCGGACCGGTGTGCCTTCGAGCCGGAATTGTTTGCGGAAGACGTTGGCGAGATAGCGGCGATAGGCATCGGGTACATGCTGCACCTGATTGCCGTGGATCACGATGATCGGCGGATTGCGGCCGCCCTGATGCGCATAGCGCAACTTGATGCGTCGGCCGCGAACCATCGGCGGTTGATGCTGCTGCATCGCGTCTTCGAGCACGCGTGTCAGATCCGGCGTAGCCATGTCGCGCATCGATGCCGCGTAGGCCTTGCCCACATCGCGCATCAGTTCGCCGACACCGGTTCCGTGCAACGCCGAAATGAAATGGACGGGGGCAAAATCGAGAAACGGCAGTCGCAGGTCGATGCCCGCGCGGATCTCGTTACGCTTGTCCATGGGAATGCCATCCCACTTGTTGACCGCGATGAGCAATGCCCTGCCGCGATCGGCGACGAGTCCGAAGAGGCTCGCATCCTGTTCGGCGACGGTGTCGTGTGCGTCGATTACGCCGATCACCACATGCGCATCGTCGACCGCCTGCAGCGTCTTCACGATGCTGAACTTCTCCACCGCTTCCTCGACACGGGATCGACGCCGCACACCGGCGGTGTCGATCAGCGTGTATTGCTGTCCATCGCGCTCGAAGGGAACGAAGACGGCATCGCGCGTAGTTCCAGGTTGATCGAACGCGATCAGACGATCCTCACCGATGAGTCGGTTGATGAGCGTGGACTTGCCCACGTTCGGTCGACCGATGACGGCAACCCGGATGCCCGTGTCTTCGACTGCGCCCGCACCCGGCGCAATCGTGAAGCCCTGCAGCGCCCGATCCAGCAGCGGCTTGATGCCTTCGCCGTGCGCGGCCGAGATCGTCAACGGCTCGCCGAGGCCGAGCTGATGAAAGTCGGCGGCAGCGCTGGCACTGTCCAGCCCTTCCGATTTGTTGGCGACGAGCACGACATCCTTGCCGAGCCTGCGCAGCGTCTGCGCGATGAAATGCTCGGAAGGCGTGCAACCATCGCGAGCGTCGACGAGAAACAGGATGCGATCGGCTTCTTCGACCGCACGCAACGTCTGCCGCGCCATCAGCTCTTCGATGCCCTGCGCGTCTTCGACGAGCCCGCCGGTATCGACGACGAGATAAGGAATCGGACCCAGCTTTGCGTAACCGTAGTTGCGGTCACGCGTGAGGCCCGGCAGATCTGCGACCAGTGCGTCGCGACTGCGCGTGAGGACGTTGAACAAGGTCGACTTGCCGACATTCGGCCGGCCGACGAGTGCGATGACGGGGAGCATGTCAGTGACCTGCTAATGCGCGATGCGTCGCATGACGCATCGCGAGGATTTCGAAGGCAGGCCTTCCATGTGCATGACAATACGATCCGATCAGCCGGCAGAGTCGGCCGAGTCGGCAGCGGTCTGCGCGGCTCGTGTGTCCGACTTGAACGCGATCAGCTTGCCCGAATCAGTCTGCACGAAGGTGCGACCGTCGTCCGCCACGGCGGAGTTGCTGATGCGATCGCCATCGGTTTTGCGTCGGGCGACGATCTCACCGGTGTCCTTATCCAGCCAATGCAGATAGCCCTCGAAGTCGCCGACGATCAGGGCATCACCATCGATCGTGGGGGCCGTGAGCCCGCGACGGCGAATCGCCGCCTGCTCCCAGACCACCGCGCCATCGTTGCGGCGCATCGCCATCACGACGCCATCGGCGCTCGTCACATAAAGATTGTTCTCGTCCATGGTGAAGCCGCGATAGCTCGACGCGTCGCGCGCCCACCAGATCTGTCCGGAATCGAGCGCGAGCATGGCCACGCGACCCTGGAAGCCGACGACGAAGATGTCATCGCCTGCAACGTGCGGCGCCGAATCGATATCGGAGAGACGCTCGAGCTCGGTACGACCATGCGGCGCATTGACGATGGTGTCCCACAGAATGTCGCCGTTGCGCACATCGACGGCGATCACCCGGCCGTTGTCGAAGCCGGCAATCACCTTCTCGCCGGCCAGCACGGGCGGCGCAGTGCCCCGCAGCGTCAGACGCGGCACTTGTTCATCCACTGCCCAGCGCCTCTCGCCATCGCTCACTGCCAGGCCTTCGAGATGTCCGTCGACGGTACGCACGATCACGAGATCGTTCGCGATCAGCGGACGCGCAAGCACTTCGCTGTTCACCGACTTGCGCCAGCGTTCCTGACCGGTGGCAGCATCGAGCAGGATGATGTCGCCGTCGCTCGACCCGAGCGCTACGAGTCCCTGGCCGACTTCGGGGCCTGCCGCGAGCGGCAGCTTGGTCTTGATGCTCCATTTGCGTTTGCCGCTCGACGCGTCGAGCGCAATGACTTCGCCGTCGTGCGAGGCGGCATAGACGACACCTTCCGACACGACCGGACGCAATGCGAGACGCAGCGCCTTGGCCTTGCCGCCGAGACCCACGCTCCACAGCTGTTTGACATCGCGTTTGGGAACGATGTCGACGAGCTTGGCGGGCGGATCGGGATCCTTGTCCTTGTCGCACGCCGTCAGACCGACGAAGGCGAACGCGAGCGCGAGCCAGCCTGCGAGGCGGACCGCCCGTGTGCGCCCGAACGAATCTCTCATGGTTGCCCCGTCTTCGATACAGCGGGCGCGACGCCGCCGACATCCTGGAGTTTGAGTTCGACTGTCGCGCGGTCGATCTGCGCTCTCGTATCGGCAAGCGCTGCTGCATATTCGGCGCGCGCACCTTCGGTATCGCCCTTGGCAAACAGTGCGTCGCCGCGGATTTCACGCGCCTGAGCGGCGAATCCACCCTTCGTGAGCGGCTCGAGCAGCTTCAGCGCATCGTCGTACTTGCCCTGCTGGATCTGAATGCGTGCGAGCCGGAGCGTCGCGATCTCACCGAGCTCCTTGTCTTTCGAATCGGCAGCCACGGCGCGCAGCAGTGTTTCCGCCTCGGTGAACTTACCCGCATCGACCTCGAGCTTCGCGAGGAGCAGCCGGCCTTGTTGCGTGTACGGCGTCGAAGCGAAGTCGGCCGTCAGTTTGTCGAGCGTCTCTTGAACCTTCGCGACATCCTGTGAACGGGCCGCGGTTTCGAGATCCTGGAACAGCACGCCTGCTTGCTCGGCGCGCGTATCGGTATGGACGCTCCAATAACGCCATCCGAACAGGACCGCGATGCCCAGCACCACACCCCCGATGATCCAGGCCCAGTTGTCGCGCCACCAATCCCGCAAGGCTTCTGCGCGTTCTTCGTCGGATAAGAGTTCGTCGACCATGATCTTGTAATGATGTTGAAATGAGTCGTTGAAAGTGACTTACGAATCCTGCTCGCAGCGCAGGTCAGATGGTGTCGATCCGTGCGCTCAGCTCTGCGCCGATGGCGTCCCAGGAGATTTCCACCTGAGGCGCTTCCACGCGCAACGACTTGAGACCGATCACGCGGCGATCCGTTTCACCGTCGCCGAGGATCAGTGCCCAGGGTGCGCCGCTCTTGTCGGCCCGCTTGAGCTGCGATTTGAAACTGCCCCCGCCGCAATGCGCTTCGATCTTGAGTCCCGGCACCTGCTCGCGCAGTTTTTCGGCGAGCGCGAGACCCTGGGCTTCGGCGCGCGCTCCCGCAATCACGAAATAGACATCCGGAATGTTCGCCTGTGCAGTGATGCCCTGCACCTTGAGGAGCTCCACGATGCGCTCCTGTCCCATGGCCCAGCCCATCGCGGGAGTGGCCTCGCCGCCCAACTGCGTGACGAGTCCGTCATAGCGACCGCCCGAACAGACCGCACCTTGCGAGCCCAGCTCGTTGGTCAGCCACTCGAATACCGTGTGGCTGTAGTAGTCCAGACCGCGAACCAGTCGTGGATTGATGACGTAGCGAATGCCCACGGCATCGAGGTGACGGCACAGGCCATCGAAATGCTGCCGCGATTCCGCGTCGAGATATTCGGTGAGCAACGGCGCGCCCGCGATGAGCTCCTGCAGCTCGGGATTCTTGCTGTCGAGGATGCGCAGTGGATTGCCCTCGAGACGACGCAGGCTATCTGCATCGAGCTTGCTCTTGTGAGCCGAAAAGTAGTCGACGAGCTTCTCGCGATGCACTTTGCGCGACGCGGGAGTCCCGAGTGAATTCAGATTGAGCTCGACGCGTTGAACACCTGCCTTCTGAAGCAGGCGCGAGCTCAGCATGATCAGCTCGGCGTCGATGTCGGGACCTGCGTAGCCGAACGCCTCGACATCGAGCTGATAGAACTGGCGGAAGCGACCGCGCTGCGGCTTTTCATGGCGGAACATCGGCCCCGCACACCACACCCGATGCTTCTGGTTGTGCAGCAGGCCGTTCGAAATCATCGCGCGGACAATGCCGGCAGTCGCTTCGGGACGCAGCGTCAACGAATCGCCACCCGGATCCTCGAACGTGAACATCTCTTTCTGCACGATGTCCGTGAATTCGCCGATCGAGCGCTTGAACAGTCCTGTGTGCTCGACGATCGGCACGCGGATTTCCTGATACGCATAGGACGCGAACAGCTCGCGTGCGATGGACTCAAGCCGTTGCCAGGCAGCGATGTCCGCCGGCAAGACATCGTTCATGCCGCGGACGGGCTGGATATTCTGAGCAGGAGCTGAGGAAGGCTGAGTGGACATCTGCAATCTGGATGAGGAAATCGTTAGCGGACCGCGCCGTCGGCGGTGATCGTGAAATTCGCAGCGTCACGATCGGCGCGTCGCGGGACGGGCACCGTGCGGTCGTTCACTGCGACGGTCACCGCAGAGGCAACGCCAAGCGTGATGCGAAGCGGAGGCTTGCCCGTGACCGTCCGGGTCTGGCC
This sequence comes from Pseudomonadota bacterium, assembly GCA_023423935.1. Taxonomy (GTDB): domain Bacteria; phylum Pseudomonadota; class Gammaproteobacteria; order Steroidobacterales; family Steroidobacteraceae; genus Steroidobacter. The sequence goes on from JAFAEQ010000010.1 coordinate 95,450, forward strand.
CGGCTGACCGATCTCATAGATCAATCGTTGATTTGCGCCGTCGTAGATCTCCACCCACGACGCCGCTGAAAACTGCAATCGCACGTTCACGTCCGCTGTCGAGTTTGCAGCAGCCGGGTCCGCTGCGGGTGCCTCCGGCACCGGATCGCTGGAGGGCGCAAGCGGAATACTTGTGGGCGCAACAGAGGTGGCCGGCGCGGGCACGACGGCCGGGACTTCGACCTGTGAGGCAGCCGGCTCAGCGGTCAGCTCAGGCTTGAATCGCTCGTACAAAAAGAAACCGAGCCAGAGGATGAGCGCAGCACCACCCAGAGTGCCGATCAGCAACAGCGGCACGCGCAATGAAATGCGAGACGGCGGCTGATACGTACTGGAGACCGGCGTGACGACAGGTATCGCGGGCACGTCCGTCAGTCGCTCGTACAGAGCGATGACTTCGTCCGGCTCTAGACCGACGAGGCTTGCATACTTGCGCAGATAACCCTTGGCATACACCGGCACGCCGAGCGCGAAAAAATCATCGGACTCGATCGCCTGCGCCATGCGCATGTCCAGATGCAGCTCGTCCGCGATCTGTTGCAGTGTCAAGCCACGTTGCTCACGCGCAAGCCTCAGCGCCTGACCAGGCGTGCGGGCTGTCGCAGCTGCGGATGTTGGCTCGGCGATCGTTGCCCGGCCCTCGCTCACACTCATCCGGCGTTCCGCTCATCTTCGAGCAGCTGGCGGGTTTCAGCTGCATTGGGAAATTCGACCTTCAGCCGCTGCGCGTAGTTACCCGCACCATTCGCGTTGCTGAGCCCTTTTTCGATCCGGTAGGCAAGCCACAGGATCTGCGCACCCGGTTTGCCGCCGTCCAGATAGCGCTCGATGAATCCGCGCGCCGAGAGATAGTTCTTCTGCTGATATTCCAGATCCGCCATCTGCAGCAGCGCCTCGCTGAACCGCGGTTTCATCGCGAGTGCCTTGCGGAAATTCTCTTCCGCATGCTCGAGATTGTTGGCGCTGCGCGCGCAGTTGCCCGCATTCAGATAGGCGACTTCGGGCGTCTTGTAGAGAGGATTGGCAGCCGCCTGCTGGAACAGCTTCTCGCCCTTGGCCTGTTTGCCGCGCTTGCAGAGAATGACCGCGTAATTGTTCTGGAACTCGGGATTGTTTGGTTCCAGCGAGAGCGCCTTGTCGAAATGCGATTCGCTCTTGCGACCGTCATTCAGGCGATCGTAGAGCAGTCCCGCAGTCGCCTGCGCTTTCGCATTACGCGGATTCTGTTCGAGCGCACGGTCGATCTTGTCCTTCGCCATCGACAGATTTCCTTTGCGGAAATAGTCGATGCCGAGCTCCAGATTGATATCCGACGCCTTCTCCGGCTGCGGCTTGGAAAGATTCTGAGACGGCGCACACGCCACGCACGAGAGCAACGCCGCAGTCAGCAGAAGTCCTTTCACGATTGCACCGCCACCGAGATGAGTTTGGATCCGAGACGTACCGTCGTGCGATCGCGCACGCGACCGACGAGCTGACCGCAGGCCGCATCGATGTCATCCCCGCGCGTACGACGCGTCGTGGCGATGACTCCGTGCGAGTTGCAAATGTCGCGGAATCGCTCGATCGCCTGCGGCGTCGAGCGTTTGTATTGAGTTCCCGGGAACGGATTGAAGGGAATCAGATTCACCTTCGCGGGCTGGCCCTTGAGCAGCCGCACGAGCTCGAACGCGTGCTCGGGCGTGTCGTTCACACCATCGAGCATGACGTACTCGAACGTGATGCTGCGGGCGTTCTGCTTGTTCACGTATTGCCAGCAGGCATCGAGCAGCTCGGCAATCTTGTGTTTGCGATTGATCGGCACGAGCACATCGCGCAACTCGTCATTCGGCGCATGCAGCGACACTGCGAGCGCGCAGTTCGTTTCCTCGGCGAGCTTGAGCATCTGGGGGACGAGCCCCGAGGTGCTGACCGTGACGCGTCGACGCGAAATGTCGAAGCCGAGATCGTCCATCAGGATCTCGGTGGCCGGCACCACATTGCGATAGTTTGCCAGCGGCTCGCCCATGCCCATGAACACGATGTTGGTGATCACGCGGTCGCCGCCCGGCTCGTAACCGAGCTCCTTGTTCGCGAGCCATACCTGACCCACGATCTCGGCGACGCTCAGGTTGCGATTGAACCCCTGCTGCGCCGTAGAGCAGAACGTGCAGTCCATCGCGCAGCCCAGCTGGCTCGAGATACACAGCGTGCCGCGACCCGGCTCCGGGATGAACACCATCTCGATCGCCTGAAGATCCGGCTGCGGGGTGTAGTCAGCAGGCTGCGGGTCGGACGTGCCATTCGCCCGTGCGGGCATGGTCAGCAGCCATTTGCGGGTGCCGTCTGCCGAGACCTGCGTCATGCGAATCTCGGGCGTGCGCACTTCGGCCACTTCTTTCAAACGCTCGCGAAAGGACTTCGCCAGATCGGTCATCTGGTCGAAATCGCTCTCGGCACGCTTGTACAGCCATTTCATCAGCTGTCGCGCGCGAAAGGGCTTCTCGCCCATCTGCGCGATGAACGCTTCCAGCTCGGACCGCGTGAGTCCGAGCAGATTGGTTTTGGGAGCAGGAGCGTTCATTGGCGCAATCCGCGAATCGAAGGAGGAAATCGGGAAACCAGCGAGTCTAGACCGTGGCCCTGAATCTTAATTCCCGATTCCTCTTCCCGATTCCCGCCAGTGCCTCAGCGAGTGCGCGGGCAGAGATCGGCAGCTGCGAAAAAGTACGCGATCTCGATCTTCGCGTTGTCCACGCTGTCGGAGCCGTGCACGACGTTCTCTTCGATGCTCGAAGCGAGGTCCGCGCGAATGGTGCCCTTGTCGGCCTTCTTGGGATCGGTCGCGCCCATCAGCTCGCGATTCTTGGCAACCGCGTTCTCACCTTCCAGCACCTGCACGATGACCGGGCCGGAGCTCATGTACTTGACCAGATCCTTGAAGAACGGGCGCTCGCGATGCACGGCGTAGAAGCCTTCAGCCTGTGCCTGGCTCAGCTGCATCATGCGGGCGGCGATGATCTGCAACCCGGCCTGCTCGAAGCGACGATAGACCTCGCCGATCAGGTTCTTCTGGACACCGTCGGGTTTGACAATGGAAAGCGTGCGTTCGAGCGCCATGGAATCGTCATCCTCTGCGGGCTAATTGCCCGGTGAAACAATGAATTAAGGACAGCCCCGCAATCGCTGCGAAGGTGATGTTGCGAGGGGGCCGGGGTTGCGCGGGGCGCAGTCTACCCGCCGAGGTGTTCCCCGGCAAGAAAATGAATGGGGACGAGGAGTTAGAACCAGCTGCTAGCCACTAATCTCTACGCTTCGAGCCGGCGAAATGGCCGCGCGAGCCTGCCTCAGACCGTAAAGCTCTCGCCGCAACCGCACTCGCCCTTCACGTTGGGATTGCGGAAACGGAAGGCTTCGTTCAGACCCTGCTTCACGAAATCGACCTGCGTGCCGTCGATGTAGCCGAGGCTGTCGCGGTCGACGATCACCTTCACGCCGTTATCTTCGAACACCAGGTCGTTCGCCCCGATGTCATCGGCATAGTTGACGACGTAGGCAAAACCCGAACAGCCGGTCTTCTTCACGCCCAGGCGCAGGCCCAAGCCATGGCCCCGGCGGGACAGGAAAGTGCGGACACGATCGGCAGCGGCGGAGGTCAGCGAAATAGACATGATAGGGAGGTAAAACTAGCGACCGGGCTGGACAAAGATTTGAGGCGAGACGCCCTCCAAGTCAAGGGCCAGCAGCATACCAATCCGGCATGGCGCTCAAAGCTTTCGGGTGCGCTGCGCCCAATGCGCCGCCAGCGCAGCCACAGCATCCTCGAGCACGAGCAGCCGTCCCGCTTTCTCAGCAGGAATGTCCAGGACCTGGGCCGCCTCGCGCCACCTGAAGCGTTGCACGTCCTCGAGCGTCGCTTGGTCCAGACGCTGGGTCAGCCACGAAGCGGCGGCGAGGCAATGCGGACAACCGTAAGCCCTGAATCGAACCTCGGCGAGCCGCACTCCAGCGATCCTTGCCGATAAGTGAAACACCGCCCCCTGATCCAGCCGACCGGCCTCGCCCACGATTACATCGGGACCCGGAGCATGCGCGCCGACTCCTCGAGGACGCTCGAAATGGTCGATCACGAGCGGCGAATAGGTGCGGCGCGTCACGGGGTCACGAACGTTCAGACCGTACCGAGCTGCCGCAACCGGCGCACCTCACGATCGATGACGCGGACTGCAGTCGCGATCTCTTCCTCGGTGGTGAAGCGGCCCAAGCTGAACCGCAGCGAGCTCTGCGCTTCCTGATCGGAACGACCCAGCGCGCGCAACACGTACGATGCCTCCTCGGACGCCGAGGAACAGGCCGCGCCGGCGGAAACAGCGAGCTCACGCAGAGCGAACTGGAGCGTCTCGCCTTCGATCCCGCGGAACGTCACATTGAGCACGTTCGCAACGCGCTGTTCAGGGTGACCGTTCAGCTCGATATCGCCGAGCTGCCTCAACCCCTCCCAGAACCGGTCACGCAGCGCAGTCAGTCGAACCACATCGCTCTCACGTTCCGCCTCGGCCAGCTCGAATGCGACCCCCATGCCAACGATCTGATGAGTGGGCAGCGTGCCGGAGCGGAAGCCCGACTCCTGTCCGCCGCCCATGATGATCGGACGCAAGCCGACCGGCGGCGTACGCCGCACATAGAGCGCGCCGATGCCTTTCGGACCGTAGATCTTGTGGGCGGTCATCGACAGCAGATCAATGTTCATCTTCACCACATCGATCGGCAGCTTGCCGACGCTCTGCGCCGAGTCGACATGGAACAGCACGTTCTTCTGGCGGCAGATCTGCCCCACCGCGGCCACATCCTGGACCACGCCGATCTCGTTGTTCACATGCATGAGCGACACCAGCACGGTGTCGCTGCGCATGGCGTCCGCGACCTGCTCCGGATGCACGATGCCGTGCGAATCTGGCTTGAGGAGCGTGACTTCGAACCCTTCACGCTCGAGTTGCTTCAGCGGATCGAGCACCGCCTTGTGCTCTGTGCGCGCCGAGATGATGTGCTTGCCGCGATCGGCGTTGAACCTTGCAACACCGAACAGGGCCAGGTTGTTCGACTCGGTGGCCCCCGAAGTCCACACGATCGCATTCGGGGCTGCTCCGACGGTGCGCGCGACCTGCGCACGCGCCTTTTCCACCAGCGCGCGAGCGCGGTGACCATAGGCGTGACTCATCGACGACGGGTTGCCGTGAGGACCTTCCGGCCGAAGGCATTCGATCATGCGGTCAGCGACGCGCGGATCCACCGGCGTCGTGGCCGCATAGTCCAGATAGATGGGTGTCTCAGCCATTTTGCTCCGCTCTGTTTGCCGCAGGACGCCGCCGGCCCTGCACTGCCGTGAGAATTCCGCGCAGGATATTCATTTCGTTCTGATCCAGCTGTGCGCGATTGAACAGACGTCGGATGCGATTCATCAAATGTCCGCCACCAGTGCGATCCTTGAAATCGATCAGCTCGAGCACCTGCTCCAGGTGCTCATACAGCCTCGCCATTTCTTCGGCGCTTGCCAAAGGCACTTCACGCTCGGGCGGCGGTGGCGCACCCGGCCGCATCGCAAGCCACAGCTCATAGGTCACGACCTGAACCGCCATCGCGAGATTCAGTGAGCTGTACTGCGCATCCGTCGGGATCGTGAGCAACAGGTTGCAGCGCTGCAGTTCGGTGTTGGTCAATCCGGTGCGCTCGGCTCCGAATACCACCGCGGCTCCGCCGGCTCGCGACGCCTGAACGATCTGTGCGCTGCATTCGCGCGGTTCGTGCAATTCCCAGGGCAGGTGGCGCTTGCGCGCACTGGTTCCCACGACCAGCCCGCACTGCGCTATCGCCGATTCGAACTCCTGGTGCACCTCGGCCGTTTCCAGCACATCGTCGGCACCGGACGCACGCGCGATCGCCTCCGGGTGCGGGAACTGCGCGGGTCGTACCAGGTGCAGTTCGCGCAGGCCCATGTTTTTCATGGCACGCGCGACCGCACCGATATTGCCTGGATGCTGCGGTTCGACGAGGACGATGCGGATGGACATAGAGAGCGTGATGGAAGTGATAGCAGTGATGGCAGTGATGAGAATCGGACCTGTGCCGGTATCACCGGCATCACTGCCCTCACTGTCATCACTCGACCTTGGTATTCTACGCCCCCTTCGCGGCGTCCTCTGTGTGCCGTGCGCTCTTTAAGCCATTTCCTGTGTCGAGGTATTAATGCAGCCCCTGCTCAATATTGCTATCCGTGCGGCTCGTCGGGCCGGAGAAATCATCGTTCGCGGCATGAATCGCCTGCATCGCCTCGAGGTACACAGGAAAGGCCAGAACGATTTCGTATCCGAGATCGATATCGCCGCCGAGCGCGACATCATCGAGACGATTCGCAAGAGCTATCCGGGTCATGCAGTACTCGCAGAGGAAAGCGGGCAAACGGACGGCAGGTCCGGCGACGACGAGTTCGTGTGGATCATCGACCCCCTCGACGGCACCACAAATTTTCTTCATGGATTTCCTCAGTTCGCAGTGTCGATCGGCATCGAGCGACGCGGCCGCATGGAACATGCCGTCGTCTACGATCCCCTGCGTCAGGAGCTGTTCACCGCCTCGCGCGGCGAAGGCGCTCAGCTCGATGGCCGACGCATTCGCGTGAGCACGCACGTCGGGCTTGAAGGCGCGCTGATCGGTACGGGATTCCCCTATCGCAGCAACCTGCACTGGCTCGACAACTACATGGCGATGATGAAATCGGTCCTGCAGCAAACCGCAGGGATCCGCCGTCCCGGCGCAGCCGCACTCGATCTCGCCTATGTCGCAGCCGGCCGTCTCGATGGATTCTGGGAGATCGGGCTTTCGCCATGGGACACGGCGGCAGGCAGTCTGCTGATCACCGAAGCCGGTGGAATGGTCGGAACACTGAACGGTGCCGAGTATCGATTGCAGCCGCACATCCTGGCGGGGTCCCCCAAAGTGTATACGCCGCTGCTGGAACTGCTGCGTCCCCACCTGCCAGATTCGCTGCGTGACTAGCACGCGCGAAGCGGAAGCACGCTCGATGGTATCCAGTCCGCGACGCTGAAGGTGTATTCGAAGCGTTCAGGCGGACCAATGGATCGTCCAATGACAGCGCACTGATCAGCGCGCACCCGCGACAACTCAACGAGTTGCCTCGCTTTTGCGCAGGTGCTCCGTTAGAGTCTGGCGCCAAGTTCTCGACGAGTGCGCGAGATCGAACGGATCTATTCGAAACGGATTTCGACGGGCACTCCTCGAAAAACAGTCGTCACAAGAAACTGTCTCCGGAGGGGTTGCGTGGATTTGTTCAGAACGAAAGCACTCAGTGGCGATCCTCATGTCGATGCGGGTGAGCCCGCCGACAGTCCACAACCCGAGGCGCGCGAGCTAAAACGAGCGCTGTCCGCACGGCAGCTCGTGCTGCTCGGCATCGGTGCAGTCATCGGAGCGGGTATCTTCGTGATGACCGGTCAAGCGGCCGCCAATCATGCAGGGCCCGCCATCACGTTGAGCTTTGTCATTGCAGGCTTCGCATGTGCCCTCGCGGGTCTGTGCTACGCTGAGTTCTCATCGATGATGCCCGTGTCGGGCAGCGCCTATTCATATGCCTACGCAACGCTTGGCGAAGTCGTCGCCTGGTTCATCGGCTGGATGCTCGTGCTCGAGTATCTGGTCGCGGTTGCGACGGTGGCCGTCGGATGGGGCGGATACTTCAATGGATTGCTGCAATCCATCGGCGGTTATCTGGGCGTGCCATTTGGATTGCCGGAAGCGCTCGCCAATGCGCCTCTGCGATACACGGAGCACACGCTGGTATCGACCGGTGGATTGATCAACGTACCCGCGATGATCATCGTCGTGGCAATTGCAGCGCTGTGCTATCGCGGCATCACTCAATCGGCGTTCGTGAACTCGATCATCGTGGCCATCAAGCTGACGGTGATTGCGATGTTCCTGCTGTTCGCCATCCGCCATGTGAACCCGGAGAACTGGCACCCGTTCATTCCGCCGGCCGAAGGTCCCGGCAAGTTCGGCATCGACGGCGTCGTGCGCGGTGCAACCGTCGTGTTCTTCGCGTACATCGGCTTCGACGCGGTTTCCACCGCCGCATCCGAAGCGCGCAACCCGCAGCGTGACATGCCGATCGGTATTCTCGGTTCGCTGGCGTTCTGCACCCTGCTCTACATCGCCGTCTCGGGTGTACTCACCGGAATCATGCCTTACTACCAGCTGGGCACGGCCAAGCCGGTAGCCACGGCGCTCGAGACCTATCCCGATCTCGCCTGGTTGAAAATCTTCGTCGAGATCGGCGCGATCGCGGGTTTGAGCTCAGTGATCCTGGTGATGATGATCGGTCAGACGCGTGTGTTCTACGCGATGTCAAAGGACGGGCTGATCGGGAAATTCTTCGGCCGTGTGCATCCGAAATACCAGACGCCCTATCTCGGCACGATCTTCGTCGGTGGCCTCGCAGCAGTTCTTGCGGGGCTTCTGCCGCTCGATGTGCTGGGCGATCTGGTCTCGATGGGAACGCTGCTCGCCTTCGCGACGGTGTGCGTCGGCGTACTCGTCCTGCGTTACACGCGGCCCGATCTGCCGCGTCCCTTCCGCGTACCGGCGGCGTGGCTGATCTGCCCGGCCGGCGCCATCGCTTGCCTCTATCTGTTCTTGCGTGCGTTCCGCGACAACTGGCTCTGGATGAGCATCTGGATCGTCGTCGGCTTCATCATCTACTTCACCTACAGCCGCAAGAACAGCCGGCTGGCGAAGCAGGGAAAGTAATTCCCTAGCACATACCCATCAGGGAATGAGCTCAACCACAGGCGTTGAGCTCATTTTTTTCTCAGAGTTCGTCCTTGCGCAGTTTCACCGGCTCGGCTTTGATCTGCTGCCGTTTGCGCACCCGGATATTCAGCATCTCCACTGCGACCGAGAAGGCCATCGCGAAGTAGATGTAGCCCTTCGGAATGTGGAAGTCGACTCCCTCTCCCACCAGCGCCATGCCGATCAGGATCAGGAACGACAAGGCCAACATCTTGATCGTCGGGTGGTTGTCCACGAAATCGCTGATGGGCCCGGCCAGGAACATCATCACGAGCACCGCGACGATCACCGCCGCGATCATGACCTCGACATGATCGGCCATACCGACCGCGGTGATGACAGAGTCGAGCGAGAACACGATATCGATGATGGCGATCTGTGTGATCACCCCGACGAAGGTCGCGCGCACTGCGCCGGCCTTGTGCTCCTCGGTCCCGCCCTCCAGGCCGTGATGTATTTCGAGTGTGCTCTTGGCCAGCAGGAACAGGCCGCCGCCGATCAGAATGAGATCGCGGCCGGACACCCCGTAGCCCGCGACCGTGAACAGGTCCGCCGACAGGCTCATCACCCAAGTGATCGACAGCAGCAACAGGATGCGCGTCAGCATCGCCAATGCCAGACCGATGGTGCGGCCTCTGGCCTGCTGCTCCTTTGGCAGCCTGCCGACCAGGATCGAAATGAAAATGATGTTGTCGATGCCCAGAACGATTTCGAGCGCAGTGAGCGTAACAAACGCCAGCCACACCTGCGGATCAGACAACAATTCCATTCAAGCTCTCCGATTTAAGAAACTGCCGCAGAGACCGCAAAAAAGATCGGGCGACGGTGAGAACGATTCGCAGGGACATAGCCTGGGTCCCCGAAGAGGATAAACCTGACTCTGCCATCCTCTGCGCCCTTTTTGCGGTCTTTGCGGCGGCTCTATGCCTTCGTCCGCTCGTGTCTCGACACCCACAACGATGCCATGATGCCCATCAGCAGGAACGCCACGATGGTTGCGAGCGACGCCACATGCGGGATCTGGTAGTGGTGATGAAGCATCATCTTCACGCCTACGAAGGCCAGAATGAAGATGAGGCTGTACTTGATGTAGCGGAACATGACCATCAATCCCGCGATGGCGAAATAAAGTGCGCGCAGTCCCAGGATCGCAAATGCGTTCGACGTGAACACGATGAAGGGGTCCTGCGTGACCGCGAAGATCGCAGGGATGGAATCGACGGCGAACACCACGTCCGCGAAGTCGACCAGCAGAAGCGTCACGAACAAGGGTGTTGCCGCCTTGGCGCCGTTCACGACCGTGAAGAAGCGCTCGCCGTGGAGCTGATCGGTCAGCGGGTATACGCGCCGTGCGATCCGCACCAGGACGCTGGTCGATGGATCGAATTCATCGTCGCTCTTCAGCATGCGCACGGCCGAGAAGATCAGGATCGCGCCGAACACATAGAACATCCAGTCGAACTGATGGATGAGCGCCGCACCTGCCGCAATCATCACGCCGCGCAGCACGATTGCACCCACGATGCCCCAGAACAGGACGCGATACTGATACTGGGCCGGAATCTTCATGTAGTTGAAGATCACGGCTATCACGAAGATGTTGTCGACGGAGAGCGACCATTCGAGCAGATAGCCGGTCACATACTGAAGGGTGGCTTCACGCCCCCTCGGCGCATCCGGTGCCAGGCGCCAATCGAACCAGTGATACTCGTAGAGCCCATAAATGAGCGCGCCGAAGGACATGGCGACGCAGACCCAGACAACCGACCAGCCGAGCGCCTGACGCACGCTCATGACGCGCGATTCCCGGTGCAGCACGCTCAGGTCCAGCACCAGCACGCTGAGGAAGATTGCGAAAAAGCCTAACCAGACGATGAGATTCATGCGGCAGCGCCGTGGATGGGGTTACCGCCTCGTCGCCCAGCGGACTGCGCGGTACATCCGGTGAGCTGAAACGTTCGCCGAGTTGCCGGAGTTTCGCAACCGCTCAAGAACGAATCTCCGACAGAATCTTCAGGGTAGCGCGTCCACTTCGTTGGCCTTCTCCTGCGGCGGCATCAGATCGCGCGCCGACAGCTTCATGTCGAGCGCCAGTGCGCCGGCGACATAGATCGATGAGTAAGTTCCGACGAGGATGCCGATCGTAAGAGCCCAGGAGAATCCGCGCAGCGTTTCGCCGCCCTCGAGCAGCAACACGACGACCACGAGCAATGTCGCACCCGAGGTGATCACCGTACGGGAAAGCGTCTGATTGATCGACGCATCCATGATCTCTTCGGGCGTCGACTTGCGCATGGTATGAAAATTCTCGCGCACGCGATCGAACACGACGACCGTATCGTTCAGCGAATAACCGATGACCGCCAGAATCGCCGCGAGCACGGCGAGATCGAACGTGATGCCCGTGACGGCGAAAAATCCCAGAATGATCAGCGGATCGTGCAGGGTCGCGATCACGGCGCTCACGCCCATTTTCCACTGGAAGCGGAACCAGGTGTAAATGCCGATGAGCACAAAGGTGAACAGCACCGCGAGACCGCCCTGATTGGCAAGCTCATCGCCCACCTGGGGCCCGACCACCTCCGCGCGCCGCAGCTCGACGTTCGGATCGACCTGCCGCAGCGCCTCCTGCACGCGGGCACTGACCTGGTTCACATCCTGATTCGCCTGCGGCAGCAGACGCACCAGCAGCGTGCGGTCGTCACCGAAGCTCTGCACCTGCGGATGCGAGTACTCCAGTTTTTCGAGCGCCGCGCGGGTTTCTTCCAGGTTCGCCTTCTGCGGGAAGCCGAACTCCATGACGACGCCGCCCGTGAAATCGATGCCCAGATTCAGGCCATGCCAGAACAGCAGCACGACCGAGCCGATCAGCGCGACGATCGACACGCCGTACCACCGACGGCGCGTGTGCATGAAGGGGTAGCTGGTGACGCGATGGAAAAATTCCATGACGGATCCTCAGGAGCCAGGGATTGCCCTAGATCGACAGATGCGTGAGGCGCTTGCGGCGTCCCCAGATGAAATGGACCAATGCCCGGCTGCCGACGATCGAGGTAAAGAGCGACGTCAGAATGCCCAGCGTCATGACGATGGCGAAGCTGCGAATCGTGCCGGTGCCGAATGCGAACAGCACGACGCCCGCGATCAGCGTGGTGACGTTCGAATCCGCGATCGTTGCGAACGCGCGCTCGAAGCCCGCGTTGATCGAAGACAGCGGCGAGTTGCCGGCACGCAGCTCTTCACGGATACGTTCGTAGATCAGAATGTTCGCGTCGACCGCGATACCCAGGTGGAACACCACGGCCGCGATACCAGGCAAGGACAACGATGCCTGCAGCATCGAGAGCAGACCGACCGTGAGAACGAGGTTGGCCGCCAGCACCGCGTTCGCCACCCAGCCGAACGCCCGGTAGTAGATCGCCATGAAGATGAAGGTCAGCACCAGACCGATCAGCATCGCGCGAATACCGCGATCGATGTTGTCCTGACCGAGGCTCGGACCCACCGAACGCTGTTCGACGATGGTCTGCGGTGCCGCGAGAGCGCCTGAACGCAACAAGAGTGCAAGCTCTCGTGCCTCGGTGGCCTGCAGGCCAGTGATACGGAACCGGGAAGACAACACGCTCTGAATCGTCGCCGCGCTGATGACGCGCTCTTCCGTACAGATGTCGCCACGACGTGTGCCGTCGCAACGCTCGCCCTTGGCAAGATATTTCTTCTCTTGATACACAACGGCCATGCGGCGTCCGACGTTCTCGCGCGTCGCATTGAACATTTCCTGACCGCCGCGGCTGTCCAGCGTCACGTTCACTTCCGGCTCGCCTTGCGAGAAGCCGGAGGTCGCATCCGCGAGCTGCTCGCCCGTGGCAATGATCTCGCGCTTGAGCAGGATGGGCCGGCCGTCGGACATCTTGTACAGGCGGGAAGTGATGGGCACGCGCTTGCTCGATTCCGCGGCGTAGGGATCGTTGTTCTCGTCGACCAGACGGAACTCGACCGTTGCCGTCGCACCCAGCACGCGGATCGCTTCGTTGGGATCCTGCACGCCGGGCAGCTCGACGACGATTCGCTTGATCGCCTGGCGGGTGATGACCGGCTCGGAAACACCGAGTTCGTCGACGCGATTGCGCAGGGTCGTGATGTTCTGCTGCACGGCCTGATCCTGCCGACGCTTGATCTCCGCAGGCGTCATGCGCATCTGGATCACGGCGCCCTCGCCTGTCGCAGAGGACGTCATGGTGAGCGCGCCGTCGGGCGATCTGAGCGCATTCATCGCAGCCTGCAGATCGCTGCTGTTGCGAAGCACGACGTCGATCGCATCGCCGGAGGTCGAGACACTTACATAAGGAATGCGTTTGTCACGCAGCGTCGCGCGCGTATCGCGTTCGATGCGCTCGAGCGCCTGCGTGATCGCGCCGTCCACGTCCACCTCGTACACGAAATGCACGCCGCCGCGCAGATCGAGTCCCAGGCTCATCGGCTTCAGGCCCAGGGCGCGCAGCCACTTGGGCGTGCGCGGCACGTTGGCGATAGCGATCAGGTACTCGCCATTCGTCGCATTGGTGATCGCCTCCCGCGCCGCGGCCTGCTGCTCCTGCGTCGAGAATCGCAGCACGGCGCGATCCTTCTGCAAATAGCCCGCCTCGTAGGGAATGCTGTGCTCGCGCAGCACCCCCTCCAGACGCTCTAGCCCAGCCTGATCGATGGCCTGTCGATCGTTGCGCGAGAGCTGCAACGCAGGGCCTTCGCCGTACAGATTGGGCAGTGCGAACAGGGTCCCGACCAGCATCACAATGATGACCAGCCAGTACTTCCACTTGGGGAAATGGTACATGCGCGATCTCTAGCGGGGCCCCGCAGGGGCTCTTATACGTTCTTCAGCGTGCCCTTCGGCAGCACCTGCGCGATCGTGTGTCGCTGCAGTTTCACATTGACGCCGTCGGCGATTTCCACGGTCACGAACTGGTCGCTCAGTGCGGTCACCTTGCCGAGGATGCCGCCGTTGGTCACGACTTCCGCACCCACTTCCAGCGCTGCGACCATGTCGCGATGTTCCTTCGCGCGCTTGGTCTGCGGACGAATCAGCAGAAAGTAGAAAACGACGAAGATCAGGATCAGAGGCAGGAACTGCATCAGCGCATTGGGTTGTCCAGCCGGACCCTGGGCCTGCGCGGCAGCCGTTGAAATCAGCCAATCCATCTAACGAATCCCCTGTAGTAGGTTCGGAAAATTCAAGGCTCGGAATCGATCGCCGGCCCCAAATGAGCGGCGCATTATACATACCGAGCCCCGCCGCATGCGGTCCGCCGACAGGAGATCCCGACCTGATCGGCCGGCGCGACGGGACCGCTCCGCAAACCTGTAGACTGCGCCACGTGTGTTCCTGCATTGGTTTTGTATGCCGACCGGCGAAGTCCTCGTCATCCTCCTGCTGATTCTTCTGAACGGATTCTTTGCGTTGTCCGAGATGGCGCTGGTGTCAGCCAAGCGCTCGCGGCTGCAGGCTGCGGCTCAGCAAGGGCGCTCTGGCGCCAAGTCGGCCCTGGCCCTGTTGGAGGACCCGACCACATTCCTTTCGGCCATCCAGATCGGCATCACGCTCATCGGAATCCTGACCGGTGTGTACAGCGGCGCCACGCTCGCGACCTGGCTCGAACAGATCATCAGCGGCTGGGGTTTGGAAACGCGTTACAACGATGAGATCGCGTTCAGCGTGGTGGTGGTGCTGGTGACCTTCGTTTCGTTGATCATCGGCGAGCTCGTCCCGAAGCGGGTTGCCCTGAGCCATTCAGAAACGCTCGCCATGTTCGTTGCGCCCGTGATGCGGGTGTTCGCACGAATCATGGCACCGGCCGTTTGGCTGCTGCGCAACTCCGTGAATCTGGTGTTGAAGATCGTGCCCGTCTCCTCCGCGCCGCAGGCTGCGGTCACCGAAGACGATGTGCGCGCCCTCGTCGCCGAGGGTACGCACGCGGGCGTGTTCCTTGCCTCGGAGCGCCGATTGCTCGAAGGGGTGCTGGCACTCGCCGATCGGAAAGTCGGCTCGATCATGATTCCGCGCCAGGACGTGATCTGGCTCGATCTGGAAGAGCCGCTCGCCACGCTGTGGCACCAGGCCAAGGAAAGTGGCCATGCGCGCTTTCTCGTGGCGCGCGGCAAGCTCGACAATCTGCTCGGAATGATCTCGCTGGCCGACTTGAGCGAAGCGGTCCATCGGGGCCGGCTGGATGCCGATCGGGACCTGCAACCGCCCCTGCACATCCCTGATTCGCTCTCGGTTCTGCAGCTGCTCGACCAGTTTCAAAAATCGAGCTCGCACCTCGCGATCGTCACGGATGAGTACGGCGAGATCGAAGGCATCACCACACCGATCGACATTCTGAAGGCAATCGCGGGTGAGCTTCCCGAACTGGGCAGCCGTGAACGTCCTGAAGCCCTGCCGCGCTCCGACGGCAGCTGGCTCATCGACGGCCATCTTTCCATCGAAGAACTGCAGCAACGCCTGAACCGCCGCGACATGGTCGGCCGCGACTATCACACGGTCGCGGGCTTCGTCCTCTCACGCCTCGGCCGCATCCCCAAAGCTGGCGACACCCTCACCTGGCGCGACCTCAAGATCGAGATCGTCGATATGGACGGAGTGAGGATCGATAAAGTGCTGCTCAAGAAATGAGTAATGAGCAATGAAGACTCCTTAATTACTCATTTACTCACTGCTAACTACTAATTCGTCATCGGCGTCTGGTGTTGCGCCAGCCATTCGCGCCAGATCGCAAGTGATACGGCCAGCAACACCGGTCCGATGAAAAGTCCGACGAGGCCGAAGGCAAGAACGCCGCCGAGAACGCCGAACACGACGAGCAGGAATGGCATGCGCGTGGCGTTCGAGATGACGAGCGGGCGCACGATGTTGTCCACCCAGCTCACGAGCAACAGCCCCCAGAGCATGAGGCCTGCGCCAGGCAGGATATGGCCCGTGACGAGCAGCCAAATCGAAAGGCTCCCCCACACCATCGGCGCGCCGAAGGGCACGAGTGCGATGAGCGCCGTGACGGCACCTAGCAGCACGGGGGCCTGGATACCGAAAATCGCGTAGCCAATCCCGGCAACGATGCCTTGCGACAGCGCACCGAGCATGAGCGCATACACCACCGCTTGAGTCGTCGCGCCCACCGCTTCGAGATAATCGCGAACACTTGGGCCGAGAATGCCTTCCAGAATGGCACTCGCCTCACGCAGCAATCGCGCACCATCGCGCAGCAGGAAGAACATCGAGAACACTGCAAAGAACAGTTTCGCGATGTTGCGTCCGACGCCGCCGATCAGTCGCGTTACCTCAACCGAGGATTCCTCCAGCGACAGGACGAATTGCTCGCGCAACGCCGCCGGATCGCGCGAAATCTGGTCGAGTATCGTCTGTGCGTTGTGACCGATCCATGGCAGATCGCGCAGCACGGGTGGCAACGTCGGTTTGGTGGCAAGGAACGCCTGAACTTCCGCGTAGGCATGCATCGCCTCGCCTCTCAGCATCAACAGCAGCCACACCAGCGGGACGACGATGGCGAGCGTGACGACCAACGTCGTTGCCAGTGAGGCGGCGCTCGCGCGTCCACCGAACAGTCGGATCATGCGCTGATGCAACGGCCAGCTGACGTAGGCGAGGATCGCTCCCCAGATCAAAGGCACCAGAAACGGCTGCAGGACGCTGAACGTCAGCAGCACGATGCCGAGGATCAGGCCTGCAACGAGGACACGTCGGAACCAGGGAGCCGTAGGCAGATCCGCAAGCATGAATGATCCGGGTGGTGACAGTGGTGAGGGTTAGGACTGCAATGCGATGCAGGGCATTCTATGTTGCGCCATCGACGACATCACCGACCTCACTCGCATCACCGCTCCTCTTGCCATAGAAGTCGCGCCGAAATGCTTCGAACCGATGCGCCTCGATGGCATCGCGTATCTCCTGCATCAGGTGCAGGTAATAGTAGAGATTGTGGATGGTGCCCAGGCGCGCGGCGAGGATTTCACCACAGCGATCCAGGTGGCGCAGATACGAGCGGGTGTAATTAAGACACGTGTAACACCCGCAGTGCTCATCCAGTGGCGAGGTATCCGCTTCGTACTTCGCGTTGCGGATCTTCACCACGCCATTCGTGGTGAACAGATGGCCGTTGCGCGCATGACGCGTCGGCATCACGCAATCGAACATGTCGACGCCGCGACGCACGGCTTCGACCAGATCTTCAGGTGTCCCGACACCCATCAGATAACGCGGTCGGTTCGCGGGCAGGTGCGGCTCGAGGGCTTCGAGGACGCGCTCGCGCTCCTCTTTCGGCTCGCCAACCGCAAGCCCGCCAATGGCATAGCCATCGAAACCGATGTGGGCGAGACCGTCGATCGACTCGTGACGCAAGGCTTCGTACATGCCGCCCTGCACGATGCCGAACAACGCGTTCGGGTTCTCGAGCCGGTTGAACTCGGCGCGACTGCGCGCGGCCCAGCGCAACGAAAGCTCCATCGATTTGCGCGCCTCGGCTTCAGTCGCTGGATAAGGTGTGCACTCATCGAAGATCATCACGATGTCGGAGTCGAGATCGCGCTGCACCTGCATGGAACGTTCCGGCGTAAGCATCACTGCATCGCCATTGACGGGCGAACGAAAGCTCACCCCCTCCTCCGTGATCTTGCGCAACGTCGCCAGACTGAACACCTGGAACCCGCCCGAATCGGTGAGGATCGGGCCCTCCCAATGCATGAAGCGATGCAACCCCTGATGGGCGCGAATCACCTCCATGCCCGGCCGCAGCATCAAATGGAACGTGTTTCCCAAAATGATCTGCGCCCCGATGCCGGTGAGCTCCTCGGGCGTCATCGCCTTCACGGTTCCATAGGTCCCCACGGGCATGAAGGCCGGTGTCTGCACCACTCCACGCGGAAACGTAAGCCGGCCGCGTCGCGCGGTCGCATCGGTCGTGAGCAGATCGAATTGCAGAGGCATGGGAGTAAAGCGGAAATGGAATGGGGAATGAGATGGATTCTAGTAGGTACAGTTCACATCGATCGGAAGATTCTCGTTCGACATTGAGATCCAGCGGCGCAAGACAGCGAGCCCTTCCTATTCGTGTCTCTCCACGAACATCGCATCGCCATAGCTGAAAAAGCGATAACGCTGCGTGACCGCATGCCGGTACGCCGCCATCATCGTTTCGAAGCCGGCAAACGCGCATACGAGCATCAGCAGCGTCGATTCGGGCAGATGAAAATTCGTGAGCAGTGCATCCACGACGCGAAACCGATAGCCGGGCCGGATGAACAACTGAGTCTCGCCCGCAAACGGCTTGAGCTCGCCGGACTGTGCGGCGGACTCGAGACTGCGCACCACGGTGGTGCCGACGGCGATGACCCGCCCACCGCGCGCTCTCGTCGCTCGTACTGCTTCACAGACGGCTTCGCTGACGACCACGCGCTCGCGATGCATGCGGTGCTGATCGAGATCTTCGACGCGGATGGATTGGAATGTGCCAGCGCCCACATGCAGCGTCACATAGGCCATCTGCACGCCGGCCTCGCGGCATCGTGCAAGAAGCTCATCGTCGAAATGCAGCCCCGCGGTGGGGGCTGCGACTGCTCCAGCCTCGCGCGCGTAGACGGTCTGATAACGGGCTGCGTCCTCGCTGGCCGCATCGCGCTCAATATAGGGAGGCAATGGCATCGATCCGTGCTGCTCGAAATAGTCGAGCGGATCTGCACTGAGCTCCAACTCGAACAGATCGTCGTGACGTCCGATGAATCGAGCCTCGACCCCACCCGGCAGCAAAACCGGCACTTCCGCTCGCAACGCCTTGCTCGCATGCACGTGTGCGAGGATGCGGCGACCTTCGAGGATGCGTTCGAGCAGGATCTCCACCTGCCCGCCAGTCGGCTTGACGCCCAGCACGCGCGCCGGAATCACGCGCGTGTCATTGAAGACGAGCAGATCCTCGGGCCGAAGCAGTTCCAGCAAGTCGGGAAAGTTCAGGTCCGTGAAGGTCCGATGAGCCGTATCGACGCGCAGCAGCCGGCTGCCCGTCCGTTCGGGAGCCGGATGCTGAGCGATCAGCTCGGGCGGAAGTTCGTAGGCAAAGTCGCTGCGTCGCATGGGCCGCGCAAGGTAGCAGCCCGATACCGACCATGAAAGCCGCGCGAGACTGAAAGGCAGGCTGGCTCGGAATGCCCTCCTGCCCGAAAGCTGCTTACAGCGTGCGCGTCACCGGTTCGAGGTCCGCCGGGTCCAGCGCGATCGGCGCGACCCCTGAGGTCGGTGGCGTGGAAATCAGCACGTCCGGAGGCTGCGGCGCTTCCATTCGACTCCACTCGCTGTCCTTGGGAATCGTGACATCGAACGTGATGCGCTTCTTCATACGCAGCACATTGAGCTTCAGCTTCTCGCCACCCTGATAGGAACCCAGGATCTGCAACGCATGCGAGGGGCTCGAGGGCACCCGACCGTCGATGTCGACGATGACATCGCCCTCTTCGAGCTTGAGTCGCGCATCCGAGGGAGCTCGAACGACGAGCAGGCCTTTATCGCTGCCGAAGTACTGACCGAGTTTCGGTGTCAACGATACGAGCTGCGCACTGCCGAACACACCCTCGGCCCGACTGAATGCGAAGCTCGGAAATCCCATCGGCGGTACTGGAGGCCTGGGCGGCGTGCTCATGCTGAATCCGCTGAATCCGCGCACCGGCGCCGGCTGCGCTTCGACGGTGGCATTGGCCGACTTGCCGTCGCGCAGGTACTTGAGCGTCACCTTGTCGCCGGGATTCAAGGTGCGCATCGCCTCCAGGAACAGTTTCTCCGGGCTCTCCTCCTTCGAGGCTTTCAGCGACTTGCCATTGAACTCGGTGAGCACATCGCCCGCTTTCAGGCCAGCTTCCGCCGCCCCGCCCCCCGGGCTCACGCTCAGGACTTCCACTCCGTCGTCCCGCCGCGAATTAGCCGCTGAACCGATCACCATGCCGAGTACTGCGCGTGGCGCACGCAGTGTCTGCAGCCGTGTGATATGCGGCATGACATCGCCCGAGAGCGACATGCTGAGCTCGGCGACTTCGCGCGCCGCATCGTTCAGCCGCTTCTGAGCATCCTGCAGCTTCTGCTCCATCTCCGCCCGGGAAGCTTCGTCGCCCGACGACTTGCGGTCGTCGGCTGCCAAAGATTGCGCGGACATCAATGCGCCAATCATGACGGCTGCCAGCAGGGTCGAGCCGGACCGGGTTCCGAACAGTTTCATTTGCGTTCTCCGCTTCAGAATGAGAGTGGCCCGCCCTCGGCGTAGCGGACCTTGACGAGTGAATCCATGAGATCGACGCGCTCGCGCCAGAGCTGGTAGGTCGAGGAATCGTCGAGTCCCGCCGCAGGCGCATACGTCAGCTGCTGATCGAGCCATTGCACACGCTGCTCGATCGTGTCGATCGTGGCCGCCACCGCGACGCGTTCCACCGCGGGCCGGGCTGGCAGATAGCTCAGAAGCTCATCGAGCTCGCGCGATTGCGCCACCAGATGGTCGAACGACACCTCGGAGGCTTGCGGGACGATCTCCTCCCCTGCGCGCTTCGCGATCTCGACTGCGCCACGCGAATCCGGCTGACGCAGCCACAACCCGGTGAGAACGGCGAGGCTCGCAATCGCCGCGGCGGTTGCAAATGCAATGCGTCGTCCACGCGCCGCACGATCGTCCGGCACACGTGCCCGAATCTGCTCCCAGGCCGCGGCGGGCGGCTCAGGCATCTCGAGTGCCTGCAAGCGATCCTGCAGGCGTTTCAGTCGATTCAGCTCCGCACTACACGTCGCACAGGTTTCCGCGTGCTGGCGCACCTCGATATCGACGGGCTCACCGTCGCGAATGCTCAATAGCTGGTGGATAGGCGTGTGCATGGCAGACTCCCGCCGGTCTCTTCAGGCGGAGAAGGATCGAGTAGCTGGCGCAGACGCGCGTGCGCGCGCGAAAGCTGTGTTTTGGAGAATGCAGTCGTTCGGCCAAGCAGCTGGGCGATTTCGTGGTGCTTGTAACCCTCGACGTCGTGCAGCCAGACCACGCTACGAGTCAGTGCCGGCAGCGTGGCGAGCGCGCGTTCCAGATCGTTCGCCGCAGCCAGCCCATCGAAGAGCGGCTCCGCACTTAGCCCCGGAGCCAACGCTTCATCGTCTTCGGCGTCGATCCACGCACGGCTGCGCTGCCAGGGCGAACGCAAATGCATCAGGCATTTGTTCACTGCGATAGTGCGAATCCAGCCGCCGAACGGTCCTTGGCCCGTGTAGCTGCCGATGCTCCGCAAGATCTCGACGAACACGTCCTGCAGAAGATCATCCGCCACGGCGGTATTGGAGATCAGTCGCCGGATGATCGAATACACCGGCCGACTGCAGCATCGATAGATCGCCTCATGAGCCGCAGCCTGGCCGGCCGCGGCTGCGCGGATCACCTCGGGCGATATCTCGATGGCATGGAACTGCGACATTGCCCTATAGATGCGGCTGGCGGGAAAAAGGTCGCAGAGCTGTGAAGGGCACGCTGCATTCAGAAACGGGGCAACGGGAGACGGGGCGGGGGACGCGGGGGCAGGAGTGTGTGCGGTGGGTCATGGGGCTGGGGATCCTCCACTGACTCCTGCTGCAGCGCGTTCGGTCGCGCAGACCAGACTACTCGTTGCTCGGATCCGTGGCTGGATCTCCGCCGGATCAAGTCGAGGAGAAAATTATAGGCAAGCATCGGGTGGCATCTGATCAACGCGCGATGGGAGACGCTCGGAACGAGATCGTGCGAATCAGCGAACTCAAGCTTCGTCCCAGCCCACCATGATCGGCTAGTCGGCTAGAGTTTCGCCGGCTCACTCCGCCGAATCTCCCGTGAATCTACCCACTCCCTTTTTGCGTCACCCAACCGCGCCTCTGACATGCCTAGCAGCCTGCTGTCATTACAGCGCTGCCAATCAGGGGCGTAGTAAGAACGAAGTACATCATCGACGGCGATACAACGCCTGAGCTGGCAGTACGAACCGCACCTGCGACTATGACCGAGAGACGTTCGCAACAACGACACTAGAAAGCCAAGCGCGCGTTCTCCTTCACTTCCTTCATTACAAAGAACGTTCGCGTCTGCCGGACACCGGGGAGAGCGATCAGTTTCTCGCCATGCAGTTTGTTGAAGTCCGCCATGTCGCGTACGCGAATCTTGAGCAGATAGTCGAAGTCACCCGCGACCAGAACGCAGTCGAGGACTTCCTTCAGCTTGAGGACGATCTTCTCGAAAGCGGCGAAGCTCTCGGGCGTTGACCGATCCAGCACGACGCCCACCATCACCAGCGCGCCCAGCCCGACCGCGGCCGGGGCGATCTCTGCGCGCGTGCCTGTGATGTAGCCCTCGTCGAACAAGCGCTGCGTTCGCCGATGGCACGTGGCCGCGCTGATGTTCGCGCGTGCCGCCACCTCGGCGTTCGTCAGTCGCCCTGCGGACTGCAAGGTGCGCAGGATCCTCAAATCGATGGCGTCGAGTTCTTGCATGAAAGGATCTTCCGTAAAGAACGGTTCTGACGAAACAGATCATATACAGAACCACGGAAAATGGCATTTCGCGATCTTCTTCGATCGCATTTAGAAAGCACATTTCTCGGTTGATTCGTCATCCTTCTCGTCACGCCGGACCACGGCGACTTTCGAGAACCGCCTGTGAGACCGGCATGCCTTCGACGATGAGCAGCGCTGGCTGCATGACGGCCTGTCCACTACGACTCCACTGACCGAACCGAGGAACTCTTATGATCAAGAACACCCAGGCCATCCTCGCGACCGTGGCGACGGCAGCGACGCTGACTGCGCCGGCGCACGCACAGACAGCATCGACCGAGACCCGCCCCGCCAAGAACGTCGTACTGGTGCATGGCGCCTTCGCGGATGGCTCCGGCTGGCGCGGGGTTTACGACGAGCTCACTCAGCGCGGATACCGGGTCACGATCGTGCAGAACCCGCTCACCTCGCTTGCCGACGATGTCGCCTCCACGCTGCGCGTGCTCGATCGACAGGACGGCCCGACGATTCTGGTCGGCCATTCCTGGGGCGGCACCGTCATCACCGAAGCCGGCACGCACGCGAACGTTGTCGGCCTGGTGTACGTGTCCGCACTCGCACCCGACTCAGGTGAGTCGACGGCGCAGCAGTATCAGGGGTTCGCAGGGACGCCTGATTTCGTCATCGACACGCACAAGGACGGATTCGGTTTTCTCAGCCTGCAGAAGTTCAAAGCCGGATTCGCCAACGACCTGAGCGATGCGGACGCGGCATTCCTGCGTGACTCACAGGTGCCTATCAGCCTCTCGGCGTTCGCAACCAAGGTCCAGCACGCCGCATGGCGCACGAAGCCGAGTTGGGCGGTGATCGCGACCGAGGACAAAGCATTCGATCAGGCGATGCTGATTCATATGGCCGAGCGCATCGGGGCAAACATCACCAAGGTTTCCGCGAGCCATGCGGTGTTCATCACGCAGCCGAAGGTGGTCGCAGGCACGATCGATCAGGCCGCGAACCAGGCACGGCTGAAGATGGCGAAACAGTAACGCAGGACCTTCGGCCCGCGCAGTCGCAAAGGCTGCGCGAACTTACCAACCATCTCGCAAATCATTCCATCACGTCACCAGACAGGCCATCACCATGCCGACATCTTCCACCCTGCCATTCGGTCGCTATGGATCGCATCTTCCGCAACGCTACGACTTCATCGTGTGTGGCGCGGGATCCGCCGGTTGCGCTCTGGCCGGTCGGCTTGCAGAGAATCCCGGCGTGAGCGTGCTGCTGATCGAAGCAGGCGGGAGCGATGACGTTCCCGAAGTGCTCACGCCCGGGCAGTGGCCGCTCAACCTCGGGTCCGACCGCGACTGGCAGTTCGCCGCAAAACCGAACCCGCATCTGAATCAGCGCTCGATTCCACTCAACATGGGAAAGGTGCTCGGCGGTGGCTCCAGTATCAACGTGATGCTGTGGGCACGCGGTCACATGAATGATTGGGAGCACTTCGCGCAAGAGGCAGATGACGAAAGCTGGGGCTATCGTTCGGTGCTCGAGACTTATCGTCGCATCGAAGATTGGCAGGGCGCACCCGATGCCGGCCGGCGCGGTATCGGGGGTCCCGTGCATGTCGCCACGGCTCGCAATCCACAACCTGTGGCAATGGCCATGATCGAGGCGGCGCGGTCGCTCGACATTCCTGCGTTCGATAGTCCCAACGGATCGATGATGGAAGGACGCGGTGGCGCCGCAATCAACGATCTGATCGTGAAAGACGGCCAACGCTCATCCATGTTTCGGTCCTACGTCCTGCCGAAGATCAACCAGCCCAACCTCACGGTGCTGATTCACACGCAAGTCACGAGGTTGCTATTCAGCGGCACGACGGTTGTCGGCGTGGAAATCATTGAAGGCTCGCAGCGCACGCGAATCATGGCGGATCGCGAAGTGATCCTGTCGATGGGCGCCATCAACACTCCGAAAGTATTGATGCAATCCGGGATCGGTCCGCAAGAGGAACTGCGTTCGCACGGCATTGCTATCGTCCAGCACCTGCCGGGCGTGGGACGCAATCATCAGGATCACGTGTCGTTCGGTTGCATCCTCGAGTCCAATGAGCCGCTCGCGGTCGGTGCCGGCGGATCGGAAGCCACGCTGTACTGGAAGACCGACCCGACACTCAAAGTCCCCGACGTCTTTCATTGCCAGCTCGAGTTCCCGGTCGCGACTCCCGAAACTACACATCGCGGGGTGCCTCAGAACGGCTGGATGGTATTCGCCGGACTGTCACACCCCAAGAGTCGAGGCTCATTGCACCTGACAGGGCCGGATGCACACGACCCCCTTCGCATCGAAGCCAATACGCTTTCTCATCCCGATGACGTGCGAAGCGCGATGGCGACCATTGAGATCGCCAGAGAGATGGCGCACGCACCGGCGTATCGCGGGTTGCTGAAACGTGAAGCCATGCCGGGCAAGCTGGGCGCATCCGAGATGGAAGCTTACGTGCGCGATTCGGCAGTGACGTTCTGGCACCAGGCGTGCACCGCGAAAATGGGGCGCGACCAGATGTCGGTCGTGGATGGCCGATTACAGGTCTATGGCATCGATCGATTGAGGATCGCGGACGCTTCGATCATGCCCGACGTTCCCGGCGGAAATACGATGGCACCGTGCGTCGTGATCGGCGAGCGGGCCGCAGAGATCATCAAAAAGACACACGGCCTTCGATGAGGCATCCGCTTCGAGAGCGCAGCATCGAGTTTTTAGGGTATGGCGAGTCGAGCAACGCCAGCTCTTTTGCTCGCACCGGCGGGCTCAGAAGGCGCGACATTGTCCGCGGCTGGCGATGAACAGCCTGACGGTCAGTGGTGCCGAGATCATCGTAATCTGCTGATTTTCCGGACCTTCGCGATCGCGGATCAACGCATGAACGTGCCTGGACTCAAACATTGGTGCCGGTGGAGGGAATCGAACCCACACTCTGTTGCCAGAATCGGATTTTGAGTCCGACGCGTCTACCAGTTCCGCCACACCGGCTAAGGTTTGTCGTCGCTTGTGGAGCTGGCCGTAAGGGCCGGCCGTCTGGTGGTACGGCTACGACGACGGGCCGCGAGTATAGAGAAGGCCTCTCGGGCTGGCAAAGCGAGATCGCGGATCGGACGCCCTCGTCGCGTACCGCGAGCGTCGGGCACCTCAGCCCATGTCGACCAAACCTCGTTCGGCACGACTCAATTCGGCACGACTCAAGGAGCTGCGCCCGGTCAGATCATCGCGACCTAGGGAAGCTCTGATTTATCGACTTCCCTGACCTTCGCAAGTCTGCAACTGGTTGAAATGCTTCGGTGGGCGAAGCAACTATGGTTGCGAGTGGCGAATTGATCAGAGGTTACCTCGATCTCGGCAAGCACCGCACGAAGGCACGCCCGCCTCCAGCGCCCATCCGACGTTCCAGAGCCAGCGACCGTGCGTGAGCCCTCGTGCCCCGATTTCACGAACGCGCGCCAACCCGGAAAGCCCACTGAACCCCGACCGCACGTCGCGATAGCGAGCGCCGGGCGTGGGAAGATCGACCGTGAGAATGACTGCCTTGCTGCCGCAAGCCTGCGACCGCCGCATGCGAAACGGCCGACCCAGCAACGTCACGCTCGCATCGAGCCCGGACCATATCGCGTATCACGCGTTGTCGTAGCGCCAGCCGTTCCAGATCCGAGACGTTGCATTGCAGCGTGACCTGGGCATAGGAGCCGCCGCCGATGTACTCGAGGAAGATTCTCGGCAGACGCCGCGCCAGCTCACGAAATTCTGCTACCGAGGCAGCCCGTCTCGTTCTCTGGGCTCAGACCGAACAAAAAGCGCGCGTAAATGACGCGAACAACCGATTGCGCTAGAGCACCCGACGAGGCGGCACGCAGGTGATAGCGCCAATGGGTGCGCGCACCCAGACAGCTCGCGCGCTCGAGCTGATAGCGACCTCGATAGGCGCTTCGCAAGACAGCGACCGCAAATCTTCCACAAAAGACTTACACACCGTACGTCGATGACTGCATCGCACATTTCTCTCGTTGTACTTGCAACGAAACGGGGGCGGATTGCGATGAGCGCGGAACAACCGTGCGGCGAAGATGCATTAGAAGTGGGTCCCCTCACTGCTGTCAGCTCCCGCGGAGTCCACCATGGAAAATTCCAGCGCCAAAGCATCCGATGAAACCACTGCACGCTCTCGCTCTTCCCTCGCCGACAAGATCCAGCAGGACGGCCGTGAACGTGTGGAGAGAGGCAAACAAGCCGCGGCCGATCAGGTCGAGCAGATTGCAGGCGCGCTCGATGAGGCCGGCTCGCGTTTGAATGACGGACAACCCACGCTCGCATCCTATGCGTCCCGTCTTGCAGGTGGCCTCGATCAGCTTGCCGGACGACTGCGCGAGAGCAGCCTCGAAGACCTGGCTCGCGACACGCGAACGCTCGCAACTCGCAATCCCGGCGCCTTCCTGCTTGGCAGTGCCGCCGTCGGTCTTCTTCTCGCACGCTTTCTGAAAGCGTCGATCGATACCGACAAGGAATCGACCCGCGCATCCGCCGGCGACTTCACGAACGAGGGCAGTCGCTCGCCATCGTCGGGAATCGATGCGATCGATGCCAGCGACGACGGCGCCAACGCCGCGCGCGAGCCTGCGAGCACGGCCTCGCGGGGCATTCATTGAGAGACACGATCATGAGCGCACCACTCTCCTCGATGCACTCCACGAACAGCTCGAATACAGGCGCCTCGATGAGCGCGCTGCTGGGACGATTGTTCGACGACGCGACGGCACTCGTGCGCAACGAGGTGCAGCTCGCGAAAGCCGAGTTCCTGAACACCACCGATGAAATGAAGAGCCGTGCCACCGCACTGGCTGGAGGGGCTGTGTTGTTGGCCGTGGGCGGACTCGTGCTCGTCGCTGCCGCAGTCCTGGCGCTCGCAGAAGTCGTCGCCCCCTGGCTTGCCGCGCTGATCGTGGGTGTCGTGCTCGCCGGGATCGGAGCAATCATGTTGAGCGCGGCCCGCAAGCGACTGGCCTCCGCCGGTTTGAATCGAACGAAAGCATCCCTTGAACGCGACGCGAAAGTCATCGCGAGGAGAACATGATGAACGCGAAGAATGTGAATGATCCGGCAGATCTCGAGCGCCACGGCGAGAACATTCGTGCCGACATGGACGAAACACTCGATGCCTTGCAGGAGAAACTGTCTCCGGGTCGTGCCATGGATCGCTCGATGCAGTTCCTGCGCGAACACGGCGGCGAGATCTCGCGCGAGATCACTTCCGCGGTTCGCGAGCATCCGGTGCCGTTGCTGCTCACCGCCGTCGGTCTGACATGGCTGGCAACATCGGTCCTGCGCTCGCGATCCTCGAACTCAAGCCGCACTGAGTTCCTGGACGACGATTCGGACTATGAGCCCTCCGAGTACGAGTACGACTATGACTATGGATACGCGCAAACCGTAGGAGTCGGCGAAGGCTTCCGGGCTCGGGCCAGCGAGATGAAGCGGCACGCGAGCGAAAGACTCCATAACGCGATGGACTCTGCACGCGGGCGCTCACGGCAAATGAACAATCAGTTGCACGATCTGGTTCGTGAACAGCCGCTGGCGCTGGGCGCTCTGGCCATGGCAACCGGTGCGATCGCGGGCGCGCTGCTTCCCGCTACTGAATATGAGCGTCAGACGATGCGGCCCCTGCGCGATCGTGCCGTTGCCCGCGCCGAGGAAATCGGCGAGCGCAGCTACGATCAGGTCAAGTCTGCGCTGCGCAGTAACGGTGAGCAGCAAGGCCGCGGCGATCAGAGTCGCGCCGGCTGATCGAAGCGACACGAACAAAGGGGCGAAGCGCTGAACGCTTCGCCCCTTTTCTTTGGAAAGCCAGGCGAGCATTCCCTGCTCGCTTGGCTCATTGCTTCAATGCCAGGGCTGAATGACCACCTTCACGCACTCATCTTCCTTGTTGCGGAAGACGTCATACGCCTTCGGAACGTCATCCAATCCCACGCGATGCGTAATGATGAACGAGGGATCGATATCGCCCGCATGGATGCGCTCCAGCAAGGGCCGCATGTAGCGATGGGTGTGCGTCTGACCGCTGCGAACCGTCAGCGCCTTGTTCACGATGGCGCCGAACGGAATCTTGTCCAGGAAGCCGCCATACACGCCGGCCACCGACAGCGTTCCGCCGTTGCGACAGGCAAGAATCGCTTCGCGCAGTACGCTCGGACGGTCGGTCTCCATCTTGAGGGCGGTCTTTACACGGTCATAGGCGCCCTGCACGCCCGTCGAATGCGCCTCCATCCCTACTGCGTCGATGCAGGCATCCGGGCCACGACCGCCCGTCATTTCCTTCAGCGCCTCGAGCACGCTCAACTCTTCATAGTTGAGCGTTTCAGCACCGCTCTTGCGCGCCATGCGCAACCGTTCGGGAAAGCGATCGATCGCAATTACGCGTCCCGCGCCAAGCATGAATGCGCTCCTGATGGCGAACTGCCCGACGGGACCGCATCCCCAGACAGCCACAGTATCGCCTTCCCGGATGTCGCAGTTCTCCGCGGCCATATAACCCGTAGGGAGGATGTCCGAGAGGAACAGCACCTGCTCGTCTGACAGATCATCCGGGACTTTCACCGGTCCGACATCGGCATACGGCACGCGCACGTATTGCGCCTGTCCGCCCGCGTAACCGCCGAGCATGTGCGAGTAGCCGAAGATGCCGCAGGGCGAATGACCCCAGAGCTTCTCAGCGATATGTGCGTTCGGGTTCGAGTTCTCGCAGAGCGAGTAGAGCTCGCGCTCGCAGAAAAAGCAGTTGCCGCACGAGATCGGAAACGGCACGACCACGCGATCGCCGATCGACAGGTTCGTGACTCCAGCACCGATGTCGACGACTTCGCCCATGAATTCGTGGCCGAGAATGTCGCCGCGATACATGGTGGGAATGTAACCGTCATACAGATGCAGATCGGAACCGCAGATCGCCGAGCTCGTCACTTTGATCACGGCGTCTCGCGGATTGATGATGTGCGGGTCCGGCACCTGCTCGACGCCGACCTCGTGGATACCTTGCCAGCACACTGCTTTCATGACTCCCTCCGCGTCAAAGTCTTGCCCAGGAAGCTGCGAGCGCCAGTGGGCTGCCCGCGCGTCGTCGAGATCTCGCCCGTCTCGAGAAGCTGCTTGAGCGCGCGCAGGTCGCGCTTGATCTGCGCCTTGGGATCCTGACCCAGGATCTGAGCAAGCTTTGCGCTGAGATATCCCGGCGCACCGTAATGCATGCGCACATGGACGATGGTCCCGCGACCGTTCTTCTCGGGCCTGAAACTCACGCTCCCGTGATGGCGCACCTGGGAGTCGGGCAGTGTCCGCCATGTGATGACGCGATTGGGCTCATCGTGCGTCACTTCCGAATCCCACTCGACACGCACGTTGCCGGGCCCTCGCGCGACCCAGTGAGACACCCGCTCGTCCTGACACGTCACCTGCTCGAGATGATCCATGAAGCGCGGCAGATTCTCGAAGTTGCGCCAGAACGCATAGAGCTTCTCGGGCGTGCTGTTGATGCCCACGCTGACCGAAGCCGTCTCCGTATCGGGCGCTTCTGCGAGCGATGTACCGGCGTGCTGCTGGGACGCATAGACATCGAGCGCTGTAACGCCCAGTACCGCAGTGGTCGCGACCATCAATCGACGCGGATCGGAGTCGGGAGAGCGAAATGCGGCACCCAGCAGCGCGACGTCGATTGCATCCCCTGCAACGCGCGAGAACGCGGCCGTCGCCGGAGCGCGTTGCGATAAAAGGGCAAGGCCACTAGCGATTTCTCTGACGCCACACAGACGGACGAGTCCGTCGTTCTCCGGCGCGCCGATCATGCGCGTCAGACTCTTCGGTGCCATAACTTCCATTACACCGAGTCCGAGGCTGAACCACCCGAGCGCCTGGTTGAGTTGTCCATCGCGCGGGACGACCTGACGCAATCGCGGCACCTTCGCGTGCGTCCTTTGCATTCGTGTCGAGTCCCGGTGCCTGATCGATTCGCGCGCGGCCGCCATGGTGAAGTCCTCCGAGTGCACGTGAAGTGAGGACTTAAGTGAATCGGCAATCGATGAGTTCCAACTTACGTGACACTTCACCGGCACAATGCAAACCGCGGGTGAGCATCGGACGGCGCATTACTCACAATGTCGAGACGATCCTTTAGCGAGGAACAATACGCGCACGCATGCGCTTGGCACTGCATGTCTTCGTCGCTTTCCTGCGATTCCTTCTGACACACGGAGCATGCCCCTCATGAACGCTCAAGCTCGCCCACTCGCTGTCGTCACGGGCGCTTCCACCGGTATCGGCCTGGAACTCGCGCGACAGTGCGCACAGAACGATTTCGATCTTGTGATTGCCGCCGACGAACCGGAGATCGAAAGCGCGGCCATGTCGTTGCGGAGTCACGGTGTCGAGGTGACACCCGTGATTGCGGATCTCTCGACGCTGAAAGGTGTCGACCAGCTCGTCTTCGCCATCGAGCAACTCAATCGCCCGGTCGATGCGCTGCTCGCCAACGCAGGCCGCGGATTGGGTCACTCATTCCTGGACCAGGATTTCGGCGACATCGTGCGCGTCGTGGATACCAACATCACGGGCACGATCTATCTCACGCATCGTGTGGGCAAGAAAATGCTCGAACGCGGCAGTGGTCGCATCCTGTTCACCGGCTCGATCGCGGGATTCATGCCCGGTGCTTTCCAGGCCGTCTACAACGGCACGAAGGCTTTCATCGATTCGTTCTCGGTAGCGTTGCGTAACGAACTGAAGGACACCGATATCACGGTGACCTGCCTGATGCCGGGACCCACCGATACGGAGTTCTTTGCACGAGCCGACTTGCTCGACACCAAGGTGGGCACCGAGGAGAAAGACGATCCCGCGGATGTGGCCAAGACGGGTTTCGACGCCATGATGCGCGGCGAAAGCAGCGTCGTTCACGGCATGAAGAATAAATTGCAGGTCGCGATGTCGGGCGTCGTACCCAAGGACGCGCTCGCGGAGCAGCACCGCAAGATGGCCGAGCCGGGAACAGCACGGCAGTGACGATTCAGCAGCGCATCGACTGAGCTCGGGCAAACCCTGCGCCGACATCGAAATCCGAGTCGGCGCAATTCCCTGCCACAGTCATGGAGGAGCGTCTGCCGCTGAAGGCGCCCGTCTGGCGCGCAGGAATTTTGCTCCGACAGCTGAAGATAAATCCCATCTACGGCGGCATCGCGCGAACGGACAGTCGAAGGCGCGTCTGTTGAGATTGCATGAGTCATTGAGTTCGCAAGCGCCGAGCGGCGCCCGACTGGCTGCAGATTGGATCATTGGCTAGGATCGAACGCGCTCGTGAAAAGCCGGCGCGTTCGCTGCGTGCACGCTTCGTGACGGGCGCAGCACCTCGACTGAGGCAGCATTGACAAGCTGCAACTGGCTAGGCCAAATTGGCCTTACCAATAATTCCTACTCTTTTTCGCAGGTTTCATGAATACCATCGTCGCGGCACGCGTCATCATCACCTGTCCCGGTCGCAACTTCGTCACACTCAAGATCGAAACGAAGAACGGCGCCTATGGCATCGGCGATGCGACGTTGAACGGTCGCGAGCTCGCGGTCGCAAGCTATCTGACGGATCACGTCATTCCGTGTCTCATCGGTCGCGACGCGCAGCAGATCGAAGACATCTGGCAGTACTTTTATCGCGGTGCGTATTGGCGCCGCGGTCCCGTCACCATGACAGCCATCGCGGCAGTCGACATGGCGCTGTGGGACATCAAGGCGAAGAGCGCGAACATGCCGCTCTACCAACTCCTCGGCGGTGCAAGTCGCACAGGCGTGATGGTGTACGGACACGCGAATGGCAACACCATCGATGAAACGATCGAGCAGGCACTCAAGTACAAGGAACAGGGCTACAAAGCGATCCGCTTGCAGAGCGGCGTGCCGGGCCTCAAGTCCACTTACGGCGTGTCGAAGGACAAGCTGTTCTATGAGCCTGCCGATGCAGCGAAGCCGACTGAGAATGTCTGGTCGACGGCAAAGTACATGCCTACGGTGCCGAAGCTGTTCGAGCTTGCACGCGCGAAGCTCGGGTGGGACGTGCATCTGCTGCACGATGTTCATCATCGTTTGACACCGATCGAAGCGGGCCGACTGGGCAAGGATCTGGAGCCCTTCCGTCCGTTCTGGCTGGAAGACTGCACGCCTGCGGAAGATCAGGCCGCATTCCGGCTGATCCGCCAGCATACGACCACGCCGCTTGCGGTGGGCGAAGTGTTTAGCTCCGTGTGGGATGCGAAACAACTCATCGATGAACGTCTGATCGATTACATCCGCACGACGATCGTTCATGCAGGCGGCATCTCTCACGTGCGCCGCATCGCGCATCTCGCCGAGATCAACGGAGTTCGCACGGGCTTTCACGGTGCGACGGATCTATCGCCGATCTGCATGGGCTCGGCACTGCACTTCGATCTGTGGGTACCGAACTTCGGCATCCAGGAGTACATGCGGCACACGGCCGAGACGGATGCCGTCTTCCCCCACGCATATTTCTTCAAGGAAGGCGAGCTGCATCCCGGCGAGGCGCCCGGTCATGGCGTCGACATCGACGAGGCACTCGCGGCGAAGTATCCGTACAAGCCGGCAAGCCTGCCGATCAATCGCCTCGAAGACGGCACGATGTTCGACTGGTAGCGCGAGTGCGGGCGGCTCGGGTCTGCAAGGCTTGAGAGTTCGGGCGAAGCACATACTCTGTCGCCCAGGCATCTGCCTTGCGAGCCCTCATGAAGTTCTGTTCCAACTGCGGTTCACCGGTCGAGTTCCGAATCCCGGACGGCGATCATCTGCCGCGCTTCGTCTGCCCGAACTGTCACACGATCCATTATCAGAACCCGCGCATCATCGCCGGCTGCATCCCCGTACGCGGCGACAAGGTGCTGTTGTGCAAGCGCGCGATCGAACCGCGACTCGGATACTGGACGTTCCCTGCGGGATTCATGGAGAACGGTGAGGCGGTGCAGGACGGTGCCGCACGCGAAGCGATGGAAGAAGCGCTCGCCCGGGTGGAGATCGGCTCGTTGATCAGCATCGTGAATGTGATCCGTGCCCATCAGGTGCACATCACTTTTCGTGCGACCCTTCTCGATGACGACTTCGGTGTCGGGCCCGAGAGTCTGGAAGTCGGCCTGTATCGCGAAGACGAGATCCCGTGGGACGACATCGCCTTTCTGAGCGTGGATTTCGCCTTGCGCCGATTCTTCGAGGATCGCAAGGCGGGGCGTGAAGGCGTCCATTTCCGCGATATCGATTGGCAGGAAGGCAAGCCTCTGCTGCGCGATCGTTAGCACCGCTCGCGCGCAGGATTGCATGTCCTCATAACCAATCTGCCGCCGGACAGACTGCACACGATCTCGAAATCGCCCGCAGCGCGCTTCAATCGCCCTGCCCGCTTTGGCACAATACGCGCCCCGCAAATGGGCCCCTCGCCTTTGATCTCACGGAGCCGTCAATGACGTTTGTCGTCACAGAGAACTGCATCAAGTGCAAGTACACCGATTGTGTCGAGGTGTGCCCTGTCGACTGCTTCCATGCGGGCCCCAACTTCCTCGTGATCGATCCCGATGAATGCATCGATTGCACGTTGTGCGAGCCGGAATGCCCTGCTGAAGCCATTTTCTCCGAGGAGGAATTGCCTGCAGGTCAGGAGCATTTCAAGCAGCTGAACGCGGAGCTTGCGAAGCAATGGCCCGTGATCACGGAGCGCGCGCCAGCTCCGGCCGATGCGAAGGAATGGGACGGCAAGCCCGACAAGCTGAAGCTGCTCGAACGATGAGTCGCTCGAGCCACTGAATGAAAAAAGCCCGCAGCGATGCGGGCTTTTTCTTATTCTGGAGGTCCGATTCGGCCTTAGTTTGCCTTCGCGGCCGCGACCTTCAGCTGATCGAGCTGACGCACCATTTCCGAAGGCGCGAGATAGCCGCCGATGTAGTCGCCGCTCGCCGTGAAAATGGCAGGCGTCCCGCGCACGCCCATCTCTTCGCCGAGCTCATATTGCTTGGCCACCGGCGTCGCGCCGCATTTCGCCTCGACGGACTGACCCTGCTTGGCCTTGGTGATCGCCGCATTGCGGTCCTTCGAGCACCACACCGCCTCCATCTTGGCCCAGTCGTCCGTGCCGGGACCGGCGCGGGGATACGCCATGTAGCGCACGCGGACACCGAGCTTGTTCAGTTGCTCGATTTCGCCATGAAGCTTGCGGCAATACCCGCATTCGACATCCGTGAAAACATTGATGGTGTACTTCGCGTTCGCAGGACCGAACACGATCATGTCCTTTTCA
This sequence comes from Pseudomonadota bacterium, assembly GCA_023423935.1. GTDB lineage: Bacteria > Pseudomonadota > Gammaproteobacteria > Steroidobacterales > Steroidobacteraceae > Steroidobacter. Next base: position 130,258 of record JAFAEQ010000010.1, read on the forward strand.
TCGAGCTTGGCGAGCGCCTGACTGCGCGCCGTCGTGCGACCCGCCTCAGTGAGGTTGGTGCGGCTCGAAACGTCGTAGAGATCGCCGCTGAAAAGATATTTACCGTCCGCGCTGACATACGCCGTGTCGGCGCCGAGGCTGACCTCGTACACACCCGCCACGGGCGACGGCTTGATCTGATCAGCTTTTACCCCGGGAAACTGCGCGGCAATCACCGTACGCGGGTCGGCCTTCTTGACCTCGGTCTTGGCGGGCTCAGCGGCATGAGCGCCCACGGCCACCAGCGCCAGCGCACACAGGGTCCAGATCGATCGTTTCATCGAAACTCCATGGGAATGAGCGGGTAGCACGGTTGGAGTGCGCTGCTGCCGCTTAGGTTCAGTGAGTCTAAAAACCTGCGCGCAGGGTGTCCACTGCGCCGAAAGACGCCCGACACGAGAGCTGGGAACCCATCAATCAGGTAAGGACGTAAGGCGGTTCCAACCGCCTACCCGGGAGCCGTCTCGCGGGATGACTATCCGCGAGGGTGATGCTGCGCGTGCAGCTCTTTCATACGCTCGCGGGCGACATGCGTATAGATCTGTGTGGTGGAAAGATCGCTATGACCGAGCAGCATCTGTACGACACGCAAGTCAGCGCCATGATTCAACAGATGTGTCGCAAACGCGTGACGCAGCGTATGCGGCGACAGCGCCTTCTGAACGCCGGCCTTTTGTGCGTAGCGCTTGATGATGTGCCAGAACGCCTGACGCGTCATACGATCGCCGCGGCGGGTCGGAAAGAGAAAATCGGTCTGACGTTCGAGCAGGATTTCCAGACGCGGGCCGCTGATGAACTTCTGCAGCCAGTCCACGGCTTCCTCGCCGAGCGGAATGAGACGCTCGCGGTCGCCCTTGCCGACGATGCGCAGCACGCCCTGGTTCATGTTCACCTGACCGGCCCTCAGGTTGACGAGCTCAGAAACCCGAAGTCCCGTGGCGTAGAGCACCTCGAGCATCGTGCGATCGCGATGGCCGAGCGGCTGATCGATCTCGGGGGCCGCGAGCAGAGCCTCGACCTCTTCCTCAGTCAGCGACTTCGGCAGCGATCGGCCGATCTTGGGCATGGCGATCTGCGCGGTCGGATCCTCGCTGATCGCTCCGTCGCGGACGAGGTAGCGATAAAAGCGGCGGAAACTGGACAACTGACGCGCCGTCGACCGAGGACGAGCGCCGGCTTCGACGCGCCAGGCAATGAATGCGAGAACATCAGCGCGCTTGGCGGCAACGCTCGAGCTGCCACGAGCCTGCAACCAGCGATCGAGCGCAGTGAGATCGGCGCGATAGGCGGAAAGCGTGTTCGGCGAAAGACCACGCTCCATCCAGACGGCATCCAGAAATCGATCGATCGCTGCGAGGGACGGTGTGGTCTCCGCAGTTCCTTCGCCGGTCCTCGCGTAAACTGATGCTTTCGTAACGGTGCTCATCGCCTTCAACAGTTGGCGCAGGCCGGCACGTCTCGAACGTCGAGTCCTGGCCGGACTTGCAGTGTCAGCAGTATGCGTAGGGGGTTCATCGCGGCGGAGTGACAGTTATCACAGAACGTTTTTGGTGTTTACATAAAGAGAACCAGTTCACAGAAATTGACCCCGCTGAGGCATCCCCTGCCCTTGGCATCGGCTTAATCATGGCAAGTCCCGCCGCTTTGCAAGCAACGCAACTCGAATGTCCTTGAATCCATTGTCAGCTCTCCGACGTCTCCTCGACGCGATCTACGGCATCTACGCCGTGAGTATTTTTCTGATCCTGGGCTCCGTCGCGCTGGTGCTGGTGACATTGGTGCCGGGACTTTCGCTGGACACACGTCGCGGCATTGCGCACTGGAGCGCACACTTGTTTCTCTTGTGTGTCGGTCTGCGCGTGCGCGTCATCAATCTGCACGGACTGCCCGCAGGACCCTGCGTGGTCGTCGCCAATCACGCGAGCTATCTCGATGGTCCGCTGCTCAAAGGCGTTCTGCCCGCACGCTTCAGCTTCGTGATCAAGAAAGAGGTCTCACGCGTGCCGCTCGCTGGCGTGCTGCTGCGTCGAATTGGCTCGGAGTTCGTCGACCGCTTCAATCGGCATGCGGGCGCCATGGACACGCGACGGCTTCTGAAAGCCGCCGATGCCGGACAGGCGCTTGCCTTCTTCCCTGAAGGCACATTCGTCGAGCAGCCTGGATTGGGAAAATTTCATACGGGCGCATTCGCGATTGCCTCGCGAGCTCAGTTACCGGTCGTGCCGCTCGTTATTCGCGGAACTCGACACGTGCTCCCGAGCGGACACTTTCTGCCGCGCTGGGGACGCATCGAAGTCGAGATCCTTCCTGTGATCGACGTGCCATCCGGGGTTGATTCGGCGGCGATCGCCACGATGACTCGTGATCAGGCGCGCGCGCGGATTCTGGGCGCGCTCGATGAGCCTGATCTCACCGCGCAAGAAGAGACTTCGCTCGAGGTTGCGCGCAGGAACTGACGGCTCGTTCGAGCGTCGTTGCTGCAGGTCGCGCTTGACCTTGCTTCGCACCATCGGGGAATCTGCAGACACCCGCGATGCGAGCGACGCGCACATACAAGACTCTTGTATGCAAGCACCTCGCCGATCGTTTCACTCTCAACCGATCCTTTTGGGGGATTCATGAGCGAAGAAGTTTTTATCGTTGCTGCCCGACGCACGCCGATCGGCGCCTTTCAAGGCTCGCTGGCAAGTGCCACTGCACCTCAACTCGGCGCGGCCGCCATTCAGGCCGCCATCAAGGACTCGGGTCTGGCGCCGGAGCAGATCGAAGAAACCATTCTCGGTTGTGTACTGAGCGCTGGCATCGGCCAGGCGCCGGCGCGCCAGGCAGCCCTCGCTGGCGGTGTTCCGCAGCGCGTTCCGGCAACGACGATCAACAAAATGTGCGGATCCGGATTGAAGGCCATCATGATGGCGAGCGATCAAATCCGTGCCGGCTCAGCGAACATCGTGCTTGCCGGTGGTATCGAGTCGATGACCAACGCACCGTACCTGCTGCCCAAGGCGCGCAGCGGGCTGCGCATGGGACACAGCGAGCTACTCGATCACATGTTCTTCGACGGACTCCAGAGTCCATTCGACGGCAAGATGATGGGCCACTTCGCCGATGCGACCGCAGCCAAGTACGGATTCACCCGCGAGCAGCAGGACGCTTTCGCCGCGGAGTCGGTTCGACGCGCGATGGCCGCTGTCGAAGCCGGCAGCTTCCAGAATGAAATCGCCGCGGTGACGGTCAAGGATCGCAAAGGCGAACGCCTCATCGAAAAAGATGAAACACCATTCACCTGCGACATCGCGAAGATTCCAAACCTCAAGCCAGCCTTCAACAAGGATGGCACGGTCACCGCCGCCAGCTCATCCTCCATCTCTGATGGCGCAGCCGCGGCGATTCTCGCGAGCGGATCGGTCGTGAAAAGCCGCAATCTCAAACCGCTTGCACGAGTCGTGGCCTACAGCAGCTACGCACAGGCGCCCGAGTGGTTCACGACTTCACCGGTCGGTGCAATCAAGAGTGTGCTTGAAGAAACCGGTTGGCGCGCAAGCGATGTGGATCTGTTCGAGGTGAATGAAGCGTTCGCATGCGTGGCGATGGCTGCCATCCACGACCTCGGCCTGGACGGCGCGAAGGTCAACGTGAATGGCGGCGCATGTGCCCTGGGCCATCCCATCGGCGCCACCGGCGCACGCATCACGACGACCCTCATTCATGCATTGAAGAATCGCGGCGCCAAGCGCGGCATCGCCTCGCTATGCATCGGCGGCGGCGAAGCGACGGCGATTGCGATCGAACTCGTCTGATCAGACACGATTCAGAGAGCCGCAAAGACCGCATAAAAGAGCTCATCGCAGACGGGGATCGAGATCAAGATCTCCTTTTGCGGTCTTTGCGGCCGCTCTACAGGCTCACACCGAGACCACCGCATCCGGCGGAATGCCCGCGACTTCATAGCCACGCTTGAAGTCGCGGACGTGTTTGGCCATCCACTTGCGGGCTTCTTCGGCGTCTTTGTTCTGAAGCGCGTTAATGATCTTCTGCTGCGCACCGATGATGCGTGAGCGCGCCTGCTGAACTCGATCGATCATCAACGCGAGCGACGGGGCAAGCACTTGCGCGAGCGAGTGCTTCGCCAGCACCAGCACCTGATTGCGCGCGCAGGCACCGATCAACTCGAAAAAATCCGTCACGAGTGCAACCGCATCGTCGGAATCGCTCTCGCTCGCGAAAGCCTGACTGATACGGATGAGCGTCTCGATGTCCGCCTGCGTACGTCGCGTCGCCGCCAGTGCCGCGACTTCAGGCTCGATCACCATCATCGCTTCCCACACATCCACGAACGACACTTCGTGCAGTACGAGTGCCTGACGCATGCCGGACGCGATCTTGTTGGCATGCGGACGACTCACCACCATGCGCTTGGCACCTTGCGGGCGCATGACGAGGCCGGCGCTTTCGAGTTGTCGCAAAGCCTCTCTCACCGTCGAACGGTTCACGCGGAATTGCTGAGCCAGATCGAGCTCAGCCGGCAGCTGATCGCCATCCTTCAATGCGCGCGAAAGGATCTTCGCCTCGATCGCTGCCGAGACCCTGGTATACGCAGGCTCGCGTTCCACCGGCTCGAACATATTGCCGGGTGCAGCAGACGCCGAATTCTCCGTCGTTCCCGACGCTGCGCCGCCGCGTCGCGCGCGGTCCCTGGATACAGTTTTCGTACGCGTTGACATGCTGCCGGATTGTCCGACAATGGGACATCTGGATCAACAGCAGAGAGTCGCAGACCGCAGCATGAGGCGCGGAAACCGACGAGCACTTCAGACCTCGTGCTCGATTTGCTTTCACGTGACCGGCGGAAATGCGAACGCCTCTCTCTGGAGGACAACGTGAACGATTTCGATTTCGGGCTCGGCGACGACGTCGACGCTTTGCGCAGCACGGTCGCTGATTTCGCTCGCGAGCGTATTGCCCCGCTCGCCGCACAGATCGATCGCGAGAATCATTTCCCGCGTGAGCTGTGGAACGAGCTCGGCGAGATGGGATTACTGGGTCTCACGGTGGAAGAGGAACTCGGTGGTGCCGGCATGGGATACCTCGCGCACGTGGTTGCGATGGAGGAAATCAGCCGTGCCTCGGCAGCTGTGGGTCTTTCCTATGGCGCGCACTCCAACCTTTGCGTCAATCAGCTGCGCCGCTGGGGCACCCCGGAGCAGAAACGCAAATACCTGCCGAAGCTCATCTCCGGCGAGCATGTCGGTGCACTCGCCATGAGCGAGCCCGGTGCGGGTTCCGATGTCGTCGGTATGCGCACGCGCGCTGAGAAGCGGGACGGTGAGTACGTGCTCAATGGCACAAAGATGTGGATCACCAACGGACCGATTGCAGACACGCTCGTCGTGTACGCCACGATCGATCCCGGCCTCGCTGCTCGCGGCATCACCGCCTTCATCATCGAGCGCGGAATGCCCGGATTCAGCACGGCGCAAAAGCTCGACAAGCTGGGGATGCGAGGCTCGGACACTTGCGAACTGGTGTTCAAGGATTGCGTCGTGCCCGCAGGCAATGTGTTGCACAAGGAGGGCCTCGGCGCGCAGGTTCTGATGAGCGGCCTCGACTATGAGCGTGTCGTTCTTGCGGGCGGACCGCTCGGCATCATGCGGGCTTGCATGGACGAAGTGATGCCGTACGTGCACGAACGCAGACAGTTCGGCCGGCCCATCGGCACGTTTCAGCTGATGCAGGCAAAGCTTGCGGATATGTACACGACGATGAATGCGTGTCGCGCGTACGTGTATGCGGTCGCACGCGCATGCGATCGCGGGCAGATCACGCGTTTCGATGCCGCAGGCTGCATTCTCCAGGCCTCCGAACGCGCCACCTGGATGGCGCTCGAAGCCATTCAGGCGCTGGGAGGCAACGGCTACATCAACGACTATCAGACGGGCCGTCTGCTGCGCGATGCCAAGCTGTATGAAATCGGCGCGGGAACGAGTGAGATCCGCCGCATGTTGATCGGTCGTGAACTGTTCGAGGCAAATGCATGATTCCCACGCGCGTCGATCGCGATTCCGAAGCCTTCCACACGAACGCCGTCTATATGCGCGGGCTCGTGGCCGAACTGAACGATCGAGTAGCTTTCGCCGCACAAGGCGGCGGCGATGATGCCCGACGCAAACACACTTCGCGCAACAAGCTCCTGCCCCGCGATCGCATCGAGGCACTGCTCGACCCAGGGTCGCGCTTCCTGGAATTCTCCGCGCTCGCTGCCGGCGACATGTATGACGGCGGCGCGCCGGGCGCAGGCATCATCACGGGCTTGGGACAGGTCAACGGCCTGGATGTCGTCGTCGTCGCCAACGATGCGACAGTGAAAGGCGGCACGTACTTCCCGATGACGGTCAAGAAGCATCTGCGCGCGCAGGAGATTGCCGCGGAGAATCGGCTCCCATGCATCTATCTGGTCGATTCGGGAGGCGCCTTTCTGCCACTGCAGGATGAAGTATTCCCGGATCGCGAGCATTTCGGGCGCATCTTTTTCAATCAGGCGCGCATGTCGGCCGAAGGCATTCCGCAGATCGCAGTCGTGATGGGCTCCTGCACGGCAGGCGGCGCCTACGTGCCTGCGATGTGCGACGAAGCCATCATCGTGCGCAAGCAAGGCACGATCTTTCTCGGCGGCCCTCCCCTCGTCCGCGCGGCGACCGGGGAAATCGTGGACGCGGAAACACTCGGCGGCGGCGATGTACACACGCGCATCTCGGGTGTGGCCGATCAGCTCGCCGACAACGATCAGCATGCGCTCGCGCTGGCGCGGGATACGGTGAAGCATCTCGCTCGTCAGCGGCAGCCCTGGCTCGAACGCGTCGAAGTTCGCGAGCCCGTGCACGATGTCGAGGACATCTATGGGCTGATTCCACGCGATACGCGCTATCCCTACGATGTACGCGAGATCATCGCGCGCATCGTCGACGCATCGGAATTCCACGAGTTCAAGCCTCTGTATGGCAAGACGCTCGTGTGCGGCTTCGCGCATTTGCACGGATATCCGGTCGCCATCGTCGCCAACAACGGCATCTTGTTTTCGGAGTCCGCGCTCAAGGGCGCGCATTTCATCCAGCTCGCGAATCGTCGCGGCGTGCCGCTGATCTTCCTGCAGAACATCACGGGATTCATGGTCGGCAAGAAGTTCGAGCACGGCGGCATTGCAAAGGACGGCGCCAAGCTCGTGAACGCGGTCGCCTGTTCGCGTGTCCCGAAATACACCGTGATCATCGGCGGATCGTTCGGCGCGGGAAACTATGCGATGTGCGGACGCGCGTACAGTCCACGCATGATGTGGATGTGGCCGAACGCTCGCATTTCCGTGATGGGCGGCGAGCAGGCCGCGCAGGTCCTTGCGACTGTCCGCAGCGATGGCCTGAAGGCTCGCGGCGAGAACTGGCCCGAGGACGAGAAGTCACAGTTCGTGAGTGAAATTCGCGATCAGTACGAAACGCAAGGCAGCCCCTATTACGCTACCGCGCGACTGTGGGATGACGGCGTCATCGATCCCGTCGACACGCGCGCGGTCCTCGGACGTGCCATTGCCGCCTCGATGAACGGCCCGGCACCCGGCGACGAGCACTACGGCATCTTCAGGATGTGACCGCATGATCGCACTCGACATCGATGCTCGCGGCATTGCCACGCTGACGCTGAATCGCCCCGAGAAGCACAACGCGCTCGACGGCGCGACGCTCGCGCAGCTTCACGAAGCGTTACTGCGGATCGAGCAGGACGCCGCAGTTCGCGCGCTCGTGCTGACCGGCGCTGGCGTCAGCTTCTGTGCGGGCGCAGACATTGCCCACATGCGCTCGATGCTCGACGCCACCGAACAGCAGAACATCGACGATGCCCTGCTGCTCGCGAATTGCCTGCGGACGCTCGATGAGCTGCCGAAGCCGGTCATTGCGCGTATCAATGGCAACGTGTTCGGCGGCGGTGTCGGGCTGGTCGCATGTGCAGACATCGCAATCGCCGTGGACTCCGCAAAGTTCGCATTGACGGAGGTACGCCTGGGGCTCGTGCCTGCGGTGATCTCTCCCTATGTGGTGCGCGCAGTGGGTTCGCGGCAGGCACGACGCTTGTTTCTCAGCGCCGCGGCGATCACCGCGGAACAAGCACGGGCCGTGCAGCTCGTGCACTTGGTCACTGCGTCCGAGCATCTGGACACGGAAGTGGAATCGCAGATCGATCTGATTCTGCGCGGCGGACCGAACGCACTCGCGGCGGCCAAGAAGCTCGTGCGCGACGTGACCGATATCGAGGATCGCGGTCGACTCGCGCAGGAAACCGCAGCCCTGCTCGCTTCGTTGCGTGTCAGTGCGGAGGGCAAGGAAGGGCTCAGCGCATTTCTCGAGCGTCGCAATCCCAACTGGCGGAAATAGCAGCCGCCCGTTCTTTTCACTTCGCGCGCAGGCTTTGTGCGTCGCAAGAAAGCGGCTAACATCCTGCGCCCCTGCCGACTCGGAGAGCGCCATGCAGCTCGAACAAAAAGTCGTCGTGATCACAGGCAGCGGTCGCGGCATCGGCCGTGCCATGGCCCTCGCGTTCGCCGAAAAGAAATCGAACCTGGCGCTGCTGGATCTGAACGCTTCCGATCTCGAGAGCACAGCCGCGGCCTGCGCAGCGCTCGGCGTGCAGGCAAGAACGTACCTTTGCAATGTGACTCGCGAAGACGAGGTCGCCCGGACACTCGATGCGGTCGTACGCGATCTCGGTCGGCTCGATGTGATGATCAACAATGCCGGCATCACCAAGGATGCGTTACTGGTGAAGGAAAAGGACGGCAAGGTCGTCGGCAAGATGTCGCTCGATCAATGGAACGCCGTGATCGACGTCAATCTGACCGGCGTGTTTCTTTGCGCGCGAGAGGCTGCCGAACGCATGGTCGCGCTGGGACACGGCGGCGCGATCATCAGCGTCTCGAGCATTTCCCGCGCCGGGAACATGGGGCAGACGAACTATTCAGCCGCAAAGGCTGGTGTGGCCGCGATGACAGTGGTCTGGGCGAAAGAGTTGGCACGTTTCGGCATCCGCACCGGCGCGATCGCACCGGGCTTTACGCGCACCGATATTCTCGACGCGATGAAGCCCGAAATGATCGAGAAGATGGTGGCCGCGGTGCCGTTGAAACGGATGGCGGAGCCCGCCGAGATCGCGCAAGCTGCCATCTTCATCGCAGAAAACGATTACTTCTCGGGACGCGTGGTCGAGCTCGACGGCGCACAACGACTCTGAGCGGAGAGATTCATGAAATTGCAGCAGGTTCGTGCGGTGATCACCGGCGGCGCGTCGGGGCTTGGCAACGCCACCGCGGCCCGACTCGTGGCTGGAGGTGCGCAGGTCACCTTGCTCGATGTGAATGAGGAAGCCGGCGCCGCTGCTGCCAAGGCGCTCGGCAGTTCCGCACGCTTCCAGAGCGCCGATGTGACGAATGAAACGGCGGTGAACGATGCAATTGCCGCTGCGCGCGCGGCGATGGGCGAGATCAATCTCGCCGTCAATTGTGCCGGGGTGGCCTGGGCACGACGTCTCGTGAACAAGGAAGGTCCGATGCCGGGAGATTTCTTCCGCAAGGTCATCGAGATCAATCTCCTCGGTACGCTTCACGTGGCCAAGGCCAGCGCGGCCGCCATGCAGTCCAACGCGCCGAATGAAGAAGGCGAACGCGGTCTGATCGTGATGACCGCGTCGGTCGCAGCGTACGACGGTCAGATCGGACAGGTGGCGTACTCCGCCTCCAAGGGAGGTATCGTGGGAATGACGCTGCCGATGGCGCGCGATCTTGCCTCCTCCGGAATTCGCGTCATGACCATCGCGCCGGGTATCTTCAGAACGCCGATGATGGCAGCCATGCCGCAGGAGGTTCAGGACTCGCTCGGCCGTCAGATTCCGTTCCCCTCACGGCTGGGGCGCCCTGACGAATATGCCGCCCTCGTCGCTCATCTGTGTGAGAACGTCATGCTGAACGGTGAGTGCATCCGACTGGATGGGGCAATCCGGATGACGCCCAAGTAAGTGAGAAATGGTCATGCGTCATGCGCATGAAGACTTGCACAACGACTGCATGAAGATGCACGGAAAGCGCGGTCGATCGTTGAGCACGCACACGCGAACACGCTGAACTTCGCAAGGCGAACAGGAGAGACTGTGATCCATTCAATTCATCGCAAAGTCGCTTCGATCCTGTGCGCCATGGCGCTGGCGATCGTTGCGGGCTGCGCCCAGACGGGCGCGAAAACCGAGGTCGCCGCCAAACCTCCGGCGGCCGCACTGAACGTACCGATCGAGTACTACAAGCTGCCGAACGGCCTGAAGGTCGTGCTCTCCGCCGATCATTCCTTTCCGGTCACCACGATCGGCGTGTACTACAACATCGGTTTTCGCATCGAGCCCAAGGATCGGACGGGCTTTGCGCACTTGTTCGAGCATCTGATGTTCCAGGGCTCCGAGAATCTGGAGAAGGGACAGTTCTTCAAGCTCGTGCAGGGTCTCGGCGGGACACTGAACGGCTCGACGCGCTTCGACTTCACCAATTACTACGAGGCGTTTCCATCGAACGCGCTCCAGACGATGCTCTGGGCCGAAGCCGATCGCATGCGGAGCCTCGCGATCACGCAGGAGAATCTCGAGAACCAGCAGGGCGTGGTCAAGGAAGAGGTCAAGGTGAACGTGCTGAATCAGCCGTACGGCGGCTTTCCATGGCTGACCTTGCCGCAGCACGCCAACACGAACTGGTACAACGCACACAACTTCTACGGCGATCTCGAGCACATCGATGCCGCAACGCTGGAAGATGCGCGCTCGTTCTTCGAGACCTACTACGTTCCGAGCAACGCCGTGCTGGTCGTGGCAGGCGATCTGGATTCCGCTCAGACCAAGAAGTGGATCTCGGAATACTTCGGCCCCATTCCCGGCGGCAAGGCACCGAAGCTGCCCGACATCTCGGAGCCGCGACAGACCGCCGAGAAAGTCGTGACCGTGAAGGATCCATTGGCACCGCGACCTGCGCTGGCTGTCGGTTATCACGTGCCGGAGCGTTGGACGCCCGAGCATTTCGCGTTCGGCCTCATCGACGAGATCCTGTTGCAGGGCGACTCGTCGCGTCTGCATCGCGATCTGGTCCAGCGGCGCGGCTATACGGATCAGGTCTCCGGCGGCATCAACCTGCTCGGCAACATGTTCAACTACAGCGGTCCGATGCTCTGGTCCGCATCGCTGCTGCACGATCCCACGACCTCCGACGCGCAAATTCTCGCCGCGATGGACGAGAACATTCAGAAGCTACGCACCGAGCCGGTCTCGCAGGAAGAGCTCGATCGCGCACGTCGCACCATCCGCTCGCAGCTCTACGACCTCGTCGGCTCCAGTACGCGCGTGGGACTCGTGGACCTGCTCGCCTGTTTCGCCTTGTTCGATGACGACCCGGGCCGCATCAACCGCCTCGAAGAGGAATTCGCAAAGGTCACGCCAGAGCTCGTGCAGAAGACCGCGCAGGAGTATCTGCGGCCCGAGAATCGCACGGTACTGCTGATCGAACCCGGCAACGTGCCGGCCGAAGGAGCCGCGAAATGAATCGCTTGCAATACTTCACCGCAACGCTGCTTGCGTTCACGGTCATGGCCCACGGCGCCGAGGCTCAGCAGGCACCGCCGAAGCCGGCGGCCCCGCGTCCGTTTCAACTGCCGACGCCGCAGACCATCACGCTGCCCAATGGCATCCAAGCCACCTTCATCGAGTTCGGTGTCGTGCCAAAGGTCACGATCGCGATTACGGTGCGAACCGGCAACCTCAATGAAGGCGACAACGTCTGGCTCGCAGATCTCACGGGAGATCTGTTGAAGGAAGGCACGCAAAAGCGCACGGCCGAGCAGATCGCGGACGCCGCGACTCAGATGGGCGGCGCTGTCGGCATCGGCGTGGGTGCGGACGAGACCTCGTTGTCCATCGATGTGCTGTCCGAATACGGCGCCGAGGCAGTCGCATTGCTCTCGGAAATTCTCACTCAGCCGAAGCTGCCGGCGACCGAGCTCGCGCGCATCCGGCAGGACTATTTGCGTAACCTCAGTGTGCAGCTCACGCAGCCGCAAGCCATCGCAGGCGCGGCCATGGCTGAACTGCTATATCCCTCGCATCCATACGGCAAGAGCTATCCCACGCCGGAACAGCTGAGCAATTACTCCATCGAGGATGTGCGCAATTATTACGACGCCAATTTCGGCGCCAAGCGCACTCATGTGTACGTGGCCGGCAAGTTCGATCGCGCTGCCATCGAGCAGGCCATTCGCGAAGATCTGGGCTCCTGGCGCGAAGGACCCGAGCCGTTGATGCTCCCACCCCCTGAACAGCAACCGCGCACGGTGAAACTCATCGACCGGCCGGGTGCGCCGCAGTCCACGCTGCGCATCGGCACTCGCGTGATCGGTCCTACCGATCCGGATTTCATGCCGATGTCAGTGACCAATTCGCTGTTGGGCGGCGTGCTCACCTCGCGCATCACGATGAATCTGCGCGAGAAGCGTGGCTGGGCCTACTCGCCGAACAGTTCGCTGTCGACCTACTATCATCAGGGCGCATGGACCGAGAATGCCGACGTCAAGGCCGCGAACACCGGCGAGTCGATTGCCGAGGTCCTCAAAGAGATCGAGAAGCTGCGCAGCGAGCCACCGGAAGAGCCCGAGCTCACTGCGATCAAGAACTATCGCAATGGCGTCTTCGTCATGCAGACGGCCACACGCGGGGGCCTCATCGGGCAACTCGCTTTCATGAACCTCCAGGGCTTGCCCCCCGAGTGGCTCACGACCTTCCCGCAGCGTCTGTACGCCGTGACACCCGAGCAGGTCTCGCAGGCTGCCAAGGCCAATCTGGATCCATCGAAGATGTCGGTCGTCGTCGTGGGCGATCTCGCGAGCGTCACACCGCAGTTGCAATCCGTCCCCGGCTTGCCGGAAGCCCAGATCAAGAAGTAAGCGTCCCTTCGATCATATGAGTGCAACGCCCATTGAACGCGACGTCATGGAATATGACGTCGTTATCGTCGGCGCAGGACCTGCGGGACTTGCGTCTGCCATTCGTCTCAAGCAATTGAAGCCCGACCTCAACGTGTGCGTGCTCGAGAAAGGCTCTGCTGTCGGCGCGCATTCGCTTTCAGGCGCCGTCCTCGAGCCAGGACCGCTCGAGCAACTGCTGCCGAACTGGCGCAGCGAATACACGGGCATGAAAGTGCCTGCGTTGGAAGACGATGTGCGACTGATGACGCGCACCGGCTCATACAAGGTGCCGGGCTGGGCCGTGAATCTCACGCCCATGAACAATCACGGCAACTTCATCATTTCGCTCGGTCAACTCACGCCCTGGCTTGCGCAGCAGGCCGAAGCGCTCGGCGTCGATGTCTTTCCGGGGTTCTCGGCTGCGGAGGCTTTGTTCACGGAGCAAGGGGCCGTGAAAGGGGTGCGCATCGGCGATATGGGCTTGGAACGCAATGGCGAGCCAGGCCCCAACTTCACACCCGGTGTGGAGATCCACGCGACCACGACGCTGATCGCCGAAGGCGCGCGCGGATCGATCGCCAAGCAGCTCATCAAGCGCTTCGGCCTGAATCAGAAGGCCGATCCGCAGACCTACGGCCTCGGCTTCAAGGAACTCTGGCAATTGCCGCCGGGTCGCGTGAAGCCCGGCCGCATCGAGCATGGCTTCGGCTGGCCGCTCGACACGAGCACGTACGGTGGGAGCTTCCTGTATCACCTGGACAACGATCGCGTGTACGTCGGCTATGTCGTGGGGCTCAATTACGAAGATCCTCGACTGAAGCCGTTCGAGGTCTTCCAGCAATTCAAGAATCATCCGCGCATCAAGCCGCTGCTCGAAGGCGGCGAAATTCTCTCGGCAGGTGCTCGCACGATTGCGGCCGGGGGTTATCAGTCTCTGCCACAGCTCGAGATGCCCGGCGCGCTGCTTGTCGGCGATGCGGGTGGCACCTTGAACGTCTTCAAGATCAAGGGCATTCATCAGGCGATTCGCTCGGGCGTGCTCGCCGCGGAACATCTGATCGAAAAAGGCAGTGTGAGCGGATTCGATGCACGCTGGCGTGCATCGCCAGGCCACCAGGAACTGCACTCGGTCCGCAACTTCAAACCGGCCTTCAAGAAGGGCCTCTACTTCGCGATGCTCAATGCGGGCATCGAATCGATACTCAAAGGCAAGACGCCCTGGACCCTCAAGAACACCGCTGACTGGTCGGCGCTCAAGAAACTCGACGAGTACACCTCGCCCGACCGCGGCTGGAGCGATCGCACCCTGCCGCCGCGCGACCGGCTTGCATTCGTGTTCTTCGCGGGCAACGTGCACGATGAAGCGCAGCCCGTCCATCTCAAAGTGCACGACACCAGCATCTGCGTGAACCGCTGCACGGTCGAGTATGGCAACCCCTGCGAAAGGTTCTGCCCGGCAGGTGTCTATGAAATGGTCGACGACGGCAACGGCGGCCGCCGTCTGCAGATCAACGCGGCCAACTGTGTCCACTGCAAGGCCTGCGACATCAAGGACCCGTACGAGATCATCACCTGGACCACGCCCGAAGGCGGCTCGGGCCCGAACTATCAGAATTTGTGACCGGGACCGATGAGCGATGGGGTGATGTGGAAGCTCGATCCCGGTAGATTCCCATCCCTGCCTCATCTCTCATTCGCCCCGGAGCTTCTTTTTGGTCCCTTCGCCTTCTCCCTCGGTTGCCGAGCTGTATCGAAGCGAATGCATTCGCCACGACTACCAGGAGGACCCGGTCCAGCTGCGGATCGTTGCCCTCCTCGATGATCTGCGCGCGCGACTGACGCGGCCGAAGCCGAAAGGCGTGCTGACCGCGCTGCTCAGTCGCAAGCCTCGGGAACTGGAAAAGGGACTGTATCTCTGGGGCGGCGTCGGTCGCGGCAAGACCTGGCTCATGGATCTGTTCTTCCAGTCGTTGCCGTTCAAGGACAAGCAGCGCAGTCACTTTCATCGCTTCATGCAATCGGTGCACGATGAGCTGCGCAAGCACCAAGACCGCGCCGATCCGCTGGACCTCGTTGCCGACAAGATTGCGCGCAAGGCGCGCATCCTCTGTTTCGACGAGCTGTTCGTGAGCGACATCGGCGATGCGATGATTCTGGGCAATCTGTTCCGCAGCCTGTTCGATCGCGGAGTGACGCTGGTGGCCACCTCCAACGTGCCGCCGGATGGTCTCTACAAGGAAGGTCTGCAACGCGCACGATTCCTGCCCGCCATCCGGTTGCTCAAGGAGAACACGGACGTCGTGCACGTCGACAATGGCGTCGACTATCGCCTGCGAGCACTGGAGAAAGCATCGACCGCTTTCGACGCCAAAGACCCAGGGTCAATCGCAGCGCTAACGGAACTCTTCGAAGCCGTCGCAGGTGAACCGGGAACGGTCAATGCGAATCTGACACTGAACCATCGCCGCCTGCACACGAAGCGACTGGCCTCGAAAGCGGTCTGGTTCGACTTCAAGGAACTGTGCGATGGACCACGCGGCCAGGCGGACTACATCGAGATCGCCCGAAGCTTCGAGGCCGTCTTCCTCAGCGACATTCCGGTTCTCACCCAGACACACGAAGATCAGGCGCGTCGCTTCGTGACGCTCGTCGATGAGTTCTACGATCGCAGCATCAAGCTGGTCATCTCATCCGCCGCGCCGGTGAATGCCATCTATCAGGGATCGAGACTCAAGTTCGAGTTCGAACGTACGAGCAGCCGCCTGATCGAAATGCAATCGCAGGAGTATCTCGGACGCCCGCACCGCTGCTGATTCGAACTGGAAATCGCGCCTCAAGGTGGCGACGGAGGTTTGTGAAGGGTTGCGATCGCGATATCCAGCGCGCGTGCGGCATCCCTCGCCACCTCGTCATCCTCGGCATTCAGAATGACAACGACATAGCGCAGGGCAGTCCCCGCGCTGTCATGGCGGACGATGGCCGCGTCGCAGCTGGTATCGGGTTTATCGATGAATCCCACCTTCGAGCGAACATCGAGCGTCCCCCTCTCCGCTTCAGGCAGGTACCCCAGCAGACCCTGAGTCACGAACGACAAAGCAGGAACTGTGCGGCCGGCGCGCGCACCTGCCAACAACTCGATCATCTCGGTTCGATTGCCCGGCACGAGCTCATCGAACTCCAGGAGTGTCAGCACTTGGGCCAGGACGTGCGCAGTCGAACCTTGTGCGGTACCGAACTCCTTCACGGCGTCCTTCCACCAGAACACGCCCCAGTAGTTGAGCGATAGCCACAGTCCTTTGCCGCGCGCCCAGAACCCCGCTTTGACCATGCACCCATGGATATAGGGGAACCCGAGCAGGCTGATGCACTTCCCCGCGTTTGGATCGTCCGAATCCTTGACCGCGCTTCGCAAGCGATCAGTGAAGGCGATGCCCGTTCCGCCTCGGGGCGTGTCTGCGAACTCCACTTGCCAGCCCCCAGCAGGTCGCGGTGTGGCCGTAAATATCTCGGCCAACGACGGCAGGGAATTCTGGCTGCCCTCTCCGCCCTTGAAGAAGCGCGCAATCTCGCGACGCCACGGACGCAGAATCGCAGCGAACAGTTGCAAGTCGGTCTTGATCGCCTTGTCCGTGATCAGTGCCGCCGCCTCGCGCACCGATTTTCGCAATTGAAACGCGGCAAACAGGATCGCCAGCTTGCCGGTGCTGGCGATGAAGCGCTGCTCCTTGTCGTGCGCGCCGACATACGAGCGCGTCCCAGCCTCGGTCAGATCTACGATGGCAAACGCGATGTTCTTGCGTTTGGCTGTGCCTGCCGCGACTACATCCAGCGCTGTCTGCAGCAGATGTGACTTGGGCACGGCAGTGAGCCTGGCATCAAGCACAGGCGGCCATGGCAATGGCAACGCTGCGCTGGAGCCGCCGCCACCTGGACTCTCCTCACCATCGGCGTTGATGCTCGCGTACGCCAACGCTCCTTCGCTCGTGACCCGATCCTGCGTGACACGTGTTGCAGGATCGTCCGCGGCGCGCTGGCCGTACTCGAGCGCGCGTGAACCCGGATCGTCCATGTCAGGTCGGTGTGGGAGCAGGTGCGGGAGTCACAGGCGTCGGCGCGGTGCATGGGCAAATCATGCTCGCCATGGCACGGGCCTTGTCCACATCACCGCTCTCGCCGATCTCGTTGATGAGCTTCACACGCGCCGATTCGGCCTCGAGCTTCAATGCCTCGGCCGTGCGTTTGCGCACCTCCAACTGCTGCAGCTCCTCTGCATAGGAATCGAGCGAGCTGGCCTGACCCAGCATCGATTCGACGATCACACCGTCCGTGCGCATCGTGTACTTGTCGATCGCGAGCGGCACGCCCGTAAAATGGATCGTCTGCTGCGTGATGGGCTCCGTGTACGTGAACTCCAGATCCTTGCGAACGCGGATGTAGCTGTCGCCATTGCCCAGATCGATCGTTTCGATGAACGGGTGCTCCTGGCCCTGATAGTCACGCACCGTGCGCACCTGCGAAAGAATCGCCTCGCGCACCTCCGCAATCTTCGCGGGCTGCACGTATTCCTCGAGCAACTCGTTCAGCTGCGGCAGCGGCACTTCCTTCGTGGATCCGGCAATGCCATTGAAGAAGGCGACGCGAACGTCTGCAAGCTGCAGGATCGTCACGAACTGCTGATTCATCTGTCGAAAGACGAAGTTCAGCGTGCGACTGAGATTGACGTTCTCGATCGTGCGCTCGGTGGCGGTTTCCTCACCTGTCTCTTCTTTGACTTCCGTGCTCGTGTTGATCTGCACATCGCGCTTGGCCGAGGCCTTCGACGTGTGCTTCTGCGCGGCGCTCGAGATGTTCTTCGCGAATTCCTCGCGTTGCGAAGCCGTGCCGCCCTTGACGCCGCCACTGACCTTCGCACTGCCAAAACCCCAGGAGGCGCTCGCCTCAGCCTCCGCGTGATACTCGAAGTTCTCGGACTCGCTGCGCTTGTCCGATTGTTCGGCCGACATGGACTTCTCGAAATCGTCCGCACTTTCCTGCGTGAATGAATCGAGAATGCTCGAGGCCGCCTTGGCGTCTTCCGTTCGCCGTGTATAGGTCTTCACGCTGATCTTGGTTTTTTCGCCGGGTAGCAGCGAGAACGTCTTGAGCACCCGGCCGGCACCGTAGGAGCCCAGATAGGACGAGAGACGATAGGTCTCGATCAGCAGCAGTCGTGGTCGTGGTGTCGGCGGAATCGGGGGCAGAATCTTCACGGCGGGTTGACCGCCGATGTCGCGATACCGTGCAAGCCGAAAGCCGGCCGTGACCTTCGTCGAGATATCGACCGCATCGTCCTGCTTCGACTTCAGCGCGGCACTCTCGCCTGCGACGATCGTGCGCTCGGTGACTGCAGGTTGCGCCAGTGCCATGGCAGCTGTCGGAGTTGCGAGCGCGACGGCCGGTTGCGCAATCGCACTGGCGAGTACGCGAACATCCGGAAACGGACGCACGACAATCGGCGGAATCGTCGTGTGCGGCGGCGGTGCCGGCGGTTGCGGAACCGTCGTCGCGGCAGCCGTGAAGATTTCCGGCGCGAACTTCAGCTCTACGACATGACGACCCGCGTACGAGGTCGGCTCGGGTACGTTGTAGCTGAGAATGGGCGCCTTGCCATTCGGATCCAGCTTCACCATCGGTTCCTGCGCCATCGCTGCTCCTGCATGCCGTGATCGATTGGAGGATCCGATCCTGTGCGATGCGTCGAGCCCGCCTCAATCGCACTTTCGTCACGTTCTGCTTGCGCGTGCACTTTGTTACTACTGTGCACACTCTCAAGGAGCCGCGATGCCTGACAACGACAAGGGAGCAACACTCAACGACCGCGTCCTGTCGTACGGCGACGTCGCCGTCGAGCAAGGCAAGGTCGCAACCCAGTCATCGGTGGTGCCTCCCGCCAAGGCTGCTCCCGCGAAGATCGAAGTCATCAATGTCATCCTGATCGATCGGCGGAGTCTCGTGTCCGACGGCGCACGCACCACGATCAAGACGCGACTCACGCGTGACCTGAATGCGCTGGGCGTCGTGAACAAGGAACCCGACGTCTTGAAAGCGAAGGGACTGCGCTTCGAGGTGCGCTGGGAATCGAAGATGCCGAGCGCCGCGCAGCAGGAGGCCTACGACAAGTGGGACTTCCCTTTGTATTTCGAGAAGGCGCATACCAGCGACAACCTCCCCTCGAGCGAGGTGACCAAGCGCATGCAGGCACATGGCATCCGCAACGCTGGCAAGGCCGCACAGCAATTCAAGGCAGCCGACGAGGGCTGGGCTTCGAAGGCCGTGGAAGGACTGGGCATTCAGCCGCTATCAGGCTACCGCAAGCTCGGCTTCATCAAGGTGGATGAGATCAGCTCACGCGCCACCGATATCGAAACGGCCTACATCAACGTCGTCAAGCACGAGTTTGGACACATGTGCAACATCACCCAGCATGCGTCCGCAGGTCTGATGCTCGCTTCGGTGCCTATGAGCGATCCCAGGATCACCTTCGCCGAATCCAATCAGCGCGCCGTGCTGCGCGAACTGCAGCGGCTGCAGGCTCTAACGGAAGAGCAGATGCAGCGCTTGTACGAACGGCAGACCACATGATCCGCCGCTCGTAGCGCTTAGCGGGTGACGTCCGCGACGTAGTCCCGCTCGCGATACTCGAAGTAGTCGAAGTCCGCGGGCTTTCCTGAGCCTGACATGTCCTGACACGCCATACCGACGAAGGCACCGGTGAAGTTCGGCTGGCCCGGCTGAGTCGCTTCGTCGCTCAGAATGCTCGCGTCGAACTGTTCGACGAGCCAAGTCCATGTCTGCTCGCCCTTGATTCGATAAGCGAAGCGAAGACGCTCGAAATCCACTTCCGCGCGCAGCTCGATGGCACCGGACGGAATCGGCAGCGGTGCCGTGAACGCATCGCTCTGCGGCGAATCCGGCGTGCAGGTCATGACGCGAATGTGTCGGCCGACGGTTTCGTCGGTGGAGACATAGAGATAGTGAAACTTCGAGGAGTTGTAGTAGCAGACAAGCCCGGCCGCCTGCTGGAAATGCTCCGGCTCGAACTCCATCAGCGTGGAGGCGCTGTAGCAGTGCGCCTGCTGGCGGCGCGCAACGAGCGCCTGCTTGAACAGGCTGCCGAGCGTTTCACGACCGAACAGGCGCAGATAGCCACGGCGTGCGCTCAGACTGAACAACTGCTCCGGCCAGGGCGAGCGCAGCCACTGAAAGTCGATCGGCAGCTGCTCGCTGTCGAAGTCCTCGCGAATGGGCGGTGCGAAGAACTCTGTTTTCGGCAGATCCGGCGCAGGCGTCGTCAGCGTCGAAACGCCCTGCCCGTCTTCGGTCCGCAGCCAATGGTCCTTGCCCCAGACCATGCGTTGAATGGCCGTTTCGCGCCCCAGCGTGCAACGGCCGCGATTGGGAATCGGACGACCGCAAAGATAGACCGCATAGGTTTCGCCACTCTGGGTTTCGACGAGATCGCCGTGACCTGCGCGCTGGAGCTGCGCATCCGGCCGGTGCCGCGCAGTAATGATGTAGGCATCCGGATGCAACTCGTACGGACCGGTGAGCGAGCGTGAGCGCGCCATCGTCATCGCATGGCCCCACCCCGTGCCGCCTTCAGCCGTGATCAGATAGTAATAGCCGTTGCGCTTGTACAGATGCGGTGCTTCGGTCAGCCCCAGACGTGTCCCCGGGAAAATATTCTTGCGTTCGCCGACCAGCCGTCGCGCCGCGGGCGAATACTCCTGCAGCACGATGCCTGCGAATCGATTGTGTCCGGGGCGATGATCCCAGAGCTGATTCACCAGATACTTGCGACCGTCATCGTCGTGAAAGAGCGAAGGATCGAAGCCACTGCTGTTGAGATACACCGGGTCGGACCAGTCGCCATCGATCGTGGGACACGTGACGAGATAGTTGTGGAAGTCGCGCAGCGATGCGCCCGATGCACCGCCCACCGTCGTGCGTCCGTAGCGCTTCACGTCGGTATAGATCAGGTAGAACAGACCGTTGTCGTACGACAGACACGGCGCCCAGACGCCGCAGGAATCGGGATCGCCGAGCATGTTGAGCTGGCTCGGCCGCCGCAGCGGACGCGTCAGCAGGCGCCAGTTCACCAGATCGCGCGAGTGAAAAATCTGCACGCCCGGATACCACTCGAACGTCGAGGTGGCGATGTAGTAGTCATCGCCGACCCGCACGATGGAGGGATCTGGATTGAAGCCCTTGAGGATCGGATTGTGAATGAGCTGCGACATGGGATTACGGTGAGACTGCCAGGACCGGAGCAGGACTGACGCGATCGCGAACCAGAGTCCAGAGCACTACGGCTCCGACCAGATCCAGCACGCCGAGCGCGACAAAGAAAGGATTGTAGCCAACGGTGGCGACGAGACCGCCGATCAGCAGCGAGAACAGCAGTACGCCGAGGTTCGCGAGCGTGCCCGCGAGGCCTGCGACAGTGCCGATCTCGTTACGCTTGAACAGATCCGAAGACATCGTGATGACGGTGACCGAGAGGGTCTGATGTGCAAAGCCGCCGAGGCAGATCAACGCAAGCGCTGCGTAGGGACTCTGCACCTGTCCGACGAACATCATGGAGATCATCATGAGCGCACCGATCGTGAATGCGCCCTTGCGCGCGTTGATCAGTGAAATGCCACGCTTCTGGAGCGTCAGTACCAGATAGGGACCGAACAGGCTGCCGACGTCGGCGGCCAGAAACGGCAGCCAGGCAAAGATCGCGATCTGCTTCAGATCGAAGCCGTGCACTTTCGTGAGATACAGCGGAATCCAGAATGACAGCGTTCCCCAGGTGGGATCCGCCAGGAACCGCGGAATCGCAATGCCCCAGAAATTACGCTGGGTGATGATGTTCCAGACCGACGGTCGACCGACACCGGCATTCAGGTGTTGCTCCTGGCCCGATTCGATGTACTCGCGCTCAGCGGGCGACAGCAGCCGGGACTGACCCGGCGCGTTATAGAAGCGCAGCCAGATCGCCACCCAGATGAAGGCAATGGCGCCGATGATCACGAAGGCAGCGCGCCAGTCGTAGAAGTAGATGGCGATTGCCACGAGCGGCGGGGCGACCGCGGCTCCCACGGCGGCACCGATGTTGTAGATGCCGCTCGCAAAGCCGCGTTCCTTCGCGGGAAACCATTCGGCCACCACCTTCATGCCGGCGGTGTGCGTGGTGCCTTCGGCGAAACCGAGCAGGCCGCGCAGGACGGCGAAGGATTGCCAGCTGTTGCCGAGTCCATGCGCCATCGTGAAGACCGCCCATCCCGAGGCGAACATGGCCAGCCCGATCTTGAGCCCGATGGAGTCGAGGATGTAGCCGACCACGGGCTGCATCATGATGCCGGCCTGGAAAAAGCCGACGATCCAACTGTACTGCTGCTCGGTGATGTGCAGCTCCTCCATCATGGTCGGAGCCGCTACGGAAAGCGTGCCGCGTGTCAGGTAATTGAGAATGGTGCCGATGGTGAGCAGACCGATCATCCACCAGCGCAGGCCCCAGAGCTTCGCCATGCGTGAGCATCCCCCCGGATCTTGATTGTGTGTGTTAACGCTAACCTATCACACCTGAGCGTCCGCATTGACGCTGGAGTCCGGGCACTGCCGCGCGAGGATCTTCGACCAATGTCAAATAGACAGCTCGCCGCGTTGGCGGGCTCGCCGTGCGGGCTCGGCGCGCGACGGCACGCGCAGAGCCCTCAGCTGTTCTTGTTGTTGCTTACGGAAGATCGTAAGCGGCTGTGGTCTTCTCGCGCACCTGTTCGCTGTCCGCGCCAGGTGCCATCTCGATCAGCCTGAATCTCGATTTGCGATCGTCACGAGCGAACACCGCAAGGTCCGTGATGATCATGTCGACGACGTTGGCTCCCGTGAGCGGGAGGTCGCACTGGGGCTTGAATTTCGCGGCTCCGTCTTTCGAGGTGTGCTCCATGACGACCACTACCTTCTTGACACCCGCGACCAGATCCATGGCGCCGCCCATGCCCTTGACCATCTTGCCCGGCACCATCCAGTTCGCGAGATCGCCTGTTTCGCTCACTTCCATGCCGCCCAGGATCGACAGGTCGATATGGCCGCCACGAATCATTCCGAAGCTGTCGGCAGACGAGAAATACGACGAGATCGGCAGCTCCGTGATCGTCTGCTTGCCGGCGTTGATGAGATCCGGATCCTCTTCACCTTCGAACGGAAACGGGCCCATCCCCAGCATCCCATTCTCCGACTGCAGCACGACTTTCATTCCTTCAGGAATGTAGTTGGCCACAAGCGTGGGAATCCCGATACCGAGATTCACATAGAACCCATCCCGCAACTCTCGTGCGGCCCGCTGCGCCATCTGATCTCTTGTCCAAGGCATAAAGACTCCAACGGAACCAGGAGTAACCACATAGAACACAAAGATCACAAAGTCAGAGAAGCAGTGAGCGCTTGCTCGTTTGCGTTCTTCGTAATCAGTGTGGTTACACGTAATTAGGCAACGCGTTTGCGCACCGTGCGCTGCTCGATCGGTTTGCGATAGTTCGATCCCTGGAAGATTCGCTGCACGAAAATTCCAGGAGTGTGGATCTGATCGGGATCGAGCTCGCCGGCATCCACCAGCTCTTCGACTTCGGCGATGGTCACTCGCCCAGCCGTGGCCATCATCGGATTGAAGTTGCGCGCCGTCTTGCGATAGATCAGGTTGCCTTCGGTGTCGCCCTTCCATGCTTTCACGATCGACAGATCTGCGGTGAGGCCAGTTTCGAGCACGAAAGTCTCACCGTTGACGACGCGCTGTTCCTTGCCTTCGGCAACGAGCGTTCCGGCGCCGGTACGCGTGTAGAACCCGTAGATCCCGGCGCCGCCGGCACGGATGCGCTCGGCGAGCGTGCCCTGAGGATTGAATTCCAGCTCGAGCTCGCCTGCGAGGTACTGCCGCTCGAATTCTTTGTTCTCGCCCACGTAGGACGAGATCATCTTGCGGATCTGCCGCGTCTTGAGCAGCAGCCCGAGGCCGAACTCATCGACACCGGCGTTGTTTGAAATCACCGTGAGATCGCGCGCGCCCGAATCGCGCAACGCGAGAATCAGATTCTCCGGAATGCCGCAGAGCCCAAAGCCCCCGGACATGACGGTCATGCCGTCGCGTATGACATCGGCCAACGCCGCTTTCGCGTCAGCGTAAACCTTGGAAGAGGCGCCCATCGCAATCCCCCGCTCTTGTATCGAGGCTTGCGATTGTAGCTAGCGCGCCGAGAAAAGAATGGCCGCAAAGACCGCAGAAAAGAAGCGTATACAAACAGGATGGAAGTCCGGGTCCCAGTCCTGCGGAAAATGACACGAGCGCGAATGCGTAGCCGCTGCCGAGCTACGCATGGAACTCGTATCAGTTGCGGCCTTTGAGCCTTCTCACCTGTGACTTGCGTCCTTAGCTATTCTCTTTTTTGCGGTCTTTGCGGCCATCCGAGGTTTCACGCCGCGTCGGCGTTGGAATCCGGATCGTATCCAAGATTCGGCGAGAGCCAGCGCTGCGCTTCCTCCAGCGAGATCTTTTTGCGCGCGGCATAGTTCTGAACCTGGTCGAGATCGATCTTGCCGACGGCGAAGTAGTGCGACTTCGGATGCGAGAAGTACCAGCCGCTCACCGCGGCGGTTGGATACATCGCGAACGATTCCGTGATCCTGATGCCGGCATTCTTTTCCGGATCGATGAGGCTCCACAGCGTCGCCTTCTCCGTGTGATCCGGACAGGCGGGATAGCCGGGCGCGGGTCGGATGCCGCGATACTCCTCCTTGATCAACTGATCGTTGCTGAACCGCTCGTCCGGCGCATAACCCCAGAACTCGCGGCGCACACGCTCGTGCAGTCGCTCGGCGAACGCTTCAGCCAGGCGGTCGGCCAGCGCTTTGAGCATGATGCTCGAATAGTCATCGTGCGCCGCTGCGAAGCGCTCGAGGTGCGGTTCGATGCCAATGCCCGCGGTCACGGCGAATGCACCGATGTAGTCGCGTCGACCCGAATCGCGCGGCGCGATGAAATCGGCGAGCGCATCGTGCGACTGACCTTCCGGCTTGCCCTTCTGCTGACGCAGGAAATGCAATCGATGCAGCACGCGCGAGCGCGACTCGTCGGCGTAGATCTCGACGTCGTCGTCCTCGACGCTGTTCGCCGGAAAGAGCCCGAACACGGCGCGCGCCGTCAGCCAGCGCTCGCGAATGAGTTGCTTCAGCATGCGCCGCGCATCCGCGTACAGATTGCTCGCCTGCTCGCCGACAACGGAATCCGTGAGAATGTCCGGGAACTTGCCGGCGAACTCCCAAGCATTGAAGAACGGCATCCAGTCGATGTAGCGCGTCAGATCCTCGAGCGAATAATCCTCGAAGGTGCGGATGCCTAAGAACTTGGGAATCGGCGGCTCGTAGCTGTCCCAGCCGCCCTTGAACTTGTTGTCGCGCGCCTGCCCGATCGACAACTGCGGCGCCTTGATCTTGCGACCGTGATGCTGCTCGCGACGCGTTGCATGCTCGGCCTTGAGTTTCGCCACGAACTCCTGGCGCGTCTGCGGCGTCATCAGTTGCTGACATACGCCGACCGAGCGCGAGGCGTCCTTTACATAGACGACCGCACCCTTGTACTGCGGATCGATCTTGACTGAGGTATGCGCGGGTGAAGTCGTTGCGCCACCGATCAGCAACGGTTTGTCGAACCCCTGGCGCTGCATCTCGCGCGCCACGTGGACCATCTCATCGAGCGAGGGTGTGATCAGGCCGGACAGTCCGATCATGTCGGCCTCTTCGCGCAATGCCGTTTCGAGGATCCGCTCGCACGGCACCATCACACCGAGGTCGATCACCTCGAAGTTATTACATTGCAATACGACGCCGACGATGTTCTTGCCGATGTCGTGCACGTCTCCCTTGACCGTCGCCATGACGACCTTGCCGTTCGAACGCGAGGTCGTTCCAGCGCGCAACTTCTCTTCCTCGATGAAGGGAATCAGGTGCGCCACCGCCTTCTTCATCACTCGGGCAGACTTCACGACCTGCGGCAGGAACATCTTCCCCGAGCCGAACAGATCGCCGACCACATTCATGCCATCCATGAGCGGACCTTCGATCACCTGCAGCGGGCGCTCGAACTGCAATCGCGCCTCCTCGGTGTCCTCGATGACGAACTCGTCGATACCTTTGACCAGCGCATGTTCCAGACGCTTGGCCACGGGCAAGGCGCGCCAAGCCAGGTCTTCGACCTTCTTTGCGCCGGCCTCGCCCTTGTAGCGGCCGGCGATCTCGAGCAGTCGCTCCGTAGCATCGGCACGGCGATTGAGGATCACATCCTCCACGCGCTCACGCAGCTCGGCGTCGATGTTCTCGTAGATGGCGAGCTGGCCTGCATTCACGATGCCCATCGTCATCCCCGCCTGAATGGCGTGATAGAGGAACACCGAGTGCATGGCTTCGCGCACTGCATCGTTGCCGCGGAACGAGAACGAAACGTTGCTGACGCCGCCGCTCACATGCGCATGGGGACATGCCGCACGAATCTGCCGCGTGGCTTCGATGAAATCGACCGAGTAGTTGTTGTGCTCCTCGATGCCGGTCGCGACCGCGAAAATGTTCGGATCGAAAATGATGTCCTCGGGCGGGAAACCCACCTTCTGCGTGAGCACTTCATACGAGCGCTTGCAGATCTCGACTTTGCGCTCGATGGTGTCGGCCTGACCCTTTTCGTCGAACGCCATGACGACCACTGCCGCGCCGTACGCGCGCACCTTGCGGGCGTGCTCGATGAACAGCTCCTCCCCTTCCTTCAGGCTGATCGAGTTCACGACACCCTTGCCCTGGATGCGCTTCAGCCCCGCCTCGATCACCGACCATTTCGAGGAGTCGATCATGATCGGCACGCGCGCGATATCGGGCTCGGAGGCGATGAGATTCAGGAAACGAACCATCGCCGCTTCCGAATCCAGCATGCCCTCGTCCATGTTGATGTCGATCATCTGCGCGCCGTTGGCGACCTGCTGACGTGCGATGTCGAGCGCTGCGTTGTAATCGTCGGCTTCGATGAGCTTGCGGAATTTGGCGGAGCCCGTGACGTTCGTCCGCTCGCCCACGTTCACGAAAAGGCTGTCCTTGCCGATGTTGAACGGCTCCAGTCCGGACAGGCGGCATTTGGGCTCGAGCACCGGCGGCTTGCGCGGCGTCACACCTTCCATGTGTTCGCGAATATGGCGAATGTGATCGGGCGTCGTACCGCAGCAGCCACCGACGATGTTCACGAAACCATTGATGGCGAAATCGTGGATCAGATCCGCGGTCTCGCAGGCAGCCTCGTCGTACTCGCCGAACGCGTTCGGCAGGCCAGCGTTCGGATAGGCGCAGACATAGGTATCGGCAATGCGCGAGAGCTCTTCGATGTAAGGACGCAACTGCTTCGCACCCAGTGCGCAGTTGAGCCCGATTGCGATCGGCTTGGCGTGACGCACCGAGTTCCAGAAGGCTTCCGTTGTCTGTCCCGACAACGTGCGGCCCGACGCGTCGGTGATCGTGCCAGAGATGATGATCGGCAACTCGACTCCGGTTTCCGCCATTGCGCGCTGCACGGCGAACACCGCCGCCTTCGCATTCAGCGTGTCGAAGATGGTCTCGATCAGAAACAGATCGGCACCACCCTCGATCAGGTTGCGCGCGGCAATGGTGTAGGTCGCGGCGAGCTGATCGAAGTCGATATTGCGAAAGCCGGGGTCCGTGACACTCGGCGACAGCGACGCGGTGCGATTCGTAGGTCCAAGGGCGCCCGCGACGAACTTCACCTGACCTGTCTTCGCAAAGTGATCATCGGCCGCCTGACGCGCGACGCGTGCGCCGCTCAAGTTGATCTCCGCCACCAGATCTTCCATGCCGTAGTCGGCCTGCGACGAGTAGTTCGCTGTGAACGTGTTCGTCTCGACGATATCGGCGCCCGCTTCGAGATATGCGCGATGAATGTCGCCGATGACATCTGGGGCCGTGAGCACCAGCACATCGCTGTTGCCCTTCAGATCGCATTTCCAGTCTTTGAAACGCTCGCCGCGATAGTCGGCTTCGGTGAGCTTGCGATTCTGGATCATGGTGCCCATCGCACCATCGATCACCAGAATGCGTTCGGTGAGCAGGCGGCGGAAGGCGGCAATACGTTCGGTGCGATTCATGTTCTTAACTTCTTGGATATGGGCAACTGGCTGCGGCGACTGGCCAGAGCTTCAGCTCGCAGCCGCGAGCGACTGGGCCGGGCGAACGCCGAGCGCGTGACAGATCGCGTACGTGAGCTCTGAGCGGTTCAGGGTGTAGAAGTGAAATTCATTCACGCCTTCGCGCTCCAACGCCTGCACCTGTTCGATCGCGACGGCCGCTGCAATCAAGCGCCGCGTTTCCATGTCCTCTTCCAGACCGTCGAATCGATGGATGAGCCAGTCGGGCACACTCGCGCCGCACGTGCGGGCCATGCGTTGCAGTTGCGGAAAGCGTGTGATCGGCAGGATGCCCGGGACGATCGAGGCCTGAATGCCCGCTGCCGCACATTGATCGCGGAAGCGCAGGAAACGCTCGGTGTCGAAAAAGAACTGCGTGATCGCGCGATCGGCGCCGGCGTGGATCTTCGCTTTGAGGTTGTCCAGATCGAACGGTGCGCTCGGCGCTTCCGGATGCACTTCCGGATAGGCAGCCACGGAAATCTCGAAATCAGCGACCGACTTCAGTCCCTGGACGAGATCGACGGCGTACGCGAACCCGCCGGGATGGGGTTCGTACTTTGTCGTCCCCTGCGGCGGATCCCCGCGCAGCGCGACGATGTGGCGAATGCCATGCGCCCAATAATTGCGGGCGATATCGAGAATCTCTTCACGCGGCGCACCCACGCACGTCAGATGTGGCGCAGCCGTCAGCGATGTTTTTTCCTGAATGCGCGTGACGATGTTGTGCGTACGCGAACGCGTCGAGCCATCGGCTCCGTAGGTGACGGAGACGAAGCGCGGCTGCAGCGGCGACAGGCGCTCGATGGATTCCCACAGCGTCTTCTCCATCTGCTCGTCCTTGGGCGGGAAGAACTCGAACGACACGGTCGGTCGGCCGCGCAGATTCGTGAGTCCCGTTCCGATGCGATCCTTCAAATGCTCCGCGGACATGTGATCCTCTTCGAGTTCGTGTGATCAGGCTGCGGCGTGTGCCGCGGCCACTCGGCGTCCCAACGCGATCAGGAGCAGGCCCTGCTCCGTGTCGATGGGATGAATGCGTTCGCAATCGACGCCTGCTTGCAGAAACCAGCCGCGCAATGCAGCCAGCGCGTTGGCGTCGCCCCGCTCGCTCAGTCGATCAAAATCTTCGACGACGAGAATCCGTCCGCCAGCTTTGAGCGTGCGCACCACTTCACTGAGTGCGGCGTCGGGTCGCTCTGCCTGCGCGAGCGTGCGATCAATGGTCGCGGTATCGAACAGCGCCCCTGGGAACGGCAGGTCATACATGTCGCCATGATGGAGCTCGCAATGACTGAGTCCGGCGCCATGAACGTTGGATCGCGCGAGACGCAGAGCCTCGCTAGAGATGTCGATGCCTACCGCACGGGTGGCCTTCGGGCCGAGCAGACCCAGCAGATGGCCCGAGCCCGTGCCTACATCCAGAAGCGCACCGATCGGCTCGTGACCCATCTCAGCCAGCAGTGCCTCGTCGATCTCGCGAGGCAGCGCCGCAGGCGACGCGGATTGCTCAGCCTGACGTCGACGAGCCGCCACGACCGCCTCGAGACGTCGGTGATCCCGCTGCAGGACATCGTCACGTTCGTCGATGAGTTCGAGCAGCCGACCGGCTGTCTCGCGCGCTTCGCCCGTGGTCGGGGTGCGGTAATAGACCCAGCTCTGTTCCCGGAAGCGATCGAGAAGCCCGGCATCGCTCAGCACTTTGAGATGGCGCGAGATCCGCGGCTGACTCTGCCCGAGAATGTCGCAGAGCTCTCCGACCGTGAGCTCCCCCCGATTCAGCAACGCCAACAGCCGCAACCGAGTGGGCTCGGCAGCGGCTCTCAGGGCGGCGACAACAGGCAGAAAGGACTGTGCCACAGACTTAAACACATAAAGAAATGCTTATGTCGCGACCTTAGGCGCTCAGGACCGAGCAGGCAAGTCGGCCAGGGTTTATGCGG
Organism: Pseudomonadota bacterium; assembly: GCA_023423935.1. Classification (GTDB taxonomy): domain Bacteria; phylum Pseudomonadota; class Gammaproteobacteria; order Steroidobacterales; family Steroidobacteraceae; genus Steroidobacter. Next base: position 160,513 of record JAFAEQ010000010.1, read on the forward strand.
CGTTGCCGTATGAGAAACGAGGGATGGCGGTGATTGGAGGTGATGGCGGTGATGGGGTGATGGAAGTGATGTCGGCATGGGAGATGCATCAGAATCGGTCTGAGCAACAACCCATAATCGATTGAAACTAAAGCGTTAGTGGCCCAACCTGACCCCAGTCACCCGATGACCTCATCACTATCACCGCCATCACTGTTATCACCGCCATCACCGCCATCACTTCCCCTCAGTGCACCGTGCTCCCCGGCTCGGCCTGATGTTCGGCCGCAAAGATCTGCTCGATGTCCACCGAGTCGAATTCATAAGCCCGGTTACAGAAGTCGCAGCGCACTTCGACGCTGCCGCGTTCGGCCAGTACCGAGCGAATCTCGCCAGCCCCCAAACCGCGCAACATGCCCACGACGCGCTCTCGCGAACACCGACAACGGAAGAACACGGGGGCCGACTCGAACATCCGGACATCGTCTTCGGAGAACAGCCTGCGCAGGATCTCGCGATCGGCCAGGCCCCGGAGCTCGTCAGGTTTCAGCGTATCGGCCAGCATCTGGACCCGGCGCCACGCATCATCGAAGTCGGGGTGAGTCTCGCGTTCTAGCGGCGCACCCTTCCTGGCAGCCACGGCGTCGTCGGGCAATCGCTGCAACAGCATGCCGGACACGCCTTTCTCATCCGCGTAGAGCCATAGCCGCGTCGGCAGCTGCTCCGAATTCTCGAAATAGCCCTGGAGCGAAGCGGCCAGGCTCGAACCCTCGATGGGCACGATGCCCTGATAACGCTGCGAGAGATCTTCGTTCTCGAGCGTCACGGTGAGACGCCCGTCCCCCGACAAGGCATTGAGGTCCGCAGGCAATCCTGCCACCGCCTCTTCTTTATATCTGGCGACGGCGCGCACACCGAGATCGTTCGAACACTGAGCGAGCATCAGATGCATCGGCCCTTGCCCCTGCAGCTGCAGGCTCAGATTGCCTTCGAACTTGAGCGTCGCGGACAGCAGCACTGAAGCGGCAACCGCTTCGCCGAGTGTGTCGCGGATCGAGGCCGGGTACTGGCGATGCTCGAGAAGCGCACGCCACGAGGCATCGAGATGAACGATATGACCTCGGATGGGATAGTGCTCGAACAGGAATCGATGAAGGGAATCGCGATCGTGCATGAGGCAACCTGCCGTCGAATGGCAGCCACTGAGGCCGCGGACTGATTAACGGACACTCAGTATGGGGACAGCGGCTACGGATTTCAGCCCGAGCGCCTCGCGACGGGCAATGCCCTACCGCATTGCCAGGACGCCACGGCAGGACGCGGAGCCCTGCTCGATTTCCTCTCTAAGCTAAGCTTTGCTCAGCCCGCGAGCTTGCGCTTGAGCAGATCGTTGACCTGCGCGGGATTTGCCTTGCCGCCGGTCGACTTCATGACCTGACCGACGAAGAAGCCGAAGAGCTTGTCCTTGCCCGAGCGATAGTCGGCGAGCTGTTTCGGATTCGCCGCCATGATCTCGTCGATCACTTTCTCGATGGCACCGGTATCGGTGATCTGCTTGAGCCCTTTCTCTTCGATGATGGCATCGGCATCTTTGCCTTCGGCCCACATCTGTTCGAAAACGTCCTTGGCGATCTTGCCCGAGATGGTTTCATCGACGATGCGCACGAGCAGCCCCGCGAGACGCGACGCATCTACACGTGACTCAGTCACTTCGACGCCGTCCTTGTTCAGCGCGCCCGACAGCTCGCCCATTACCCAGTTCGCAGCGAGCTTCTCGTTGCCGCTGCCCAGCCGTGCCAGCACGGCCTCGTAGTAATCCGCCATTTCCCTGCTCGCGGTCAGCACGCCTGCGTCGTAGGCCGACAATCCGAACTTCTCCATGTAGCGTGCAGCTTTCTGATCCGGAAGCTCCGGCAGCGAGCGTCGCACGGATTCGATGAAGGCATCATCGAACACGACCGGCAACAGATCGGGATCCGGGAAGTAGCGATAGTCGTTCGCTTCTTCTTTCGAGCGCAGCGCGCGCGTCTCGCCCTTGTCCGGATCGTACAGGCGCGTCTCCTGCCGGATCGTGCCGCCGCCTTCGATGATCTCGATCTGACGCGCAACCTCGTAGTTGATCGCCTTCTCGATGAAGCGGAACGAGTTCAGATTCTTGATTTCGCAGCGTGTGCCGAACTTCTCCTGACCGATCGGACGGACAGAAACGTTCGCGTCGCAACGGAACGAGCCTTCCTGCATGTTGCCGTCGCAGATCTCCAGATAGCGCACGAGCGTGTGAATCTTCTTCAGATAAGCCACCGCTTCCTTCGCCGAACGCATGTCCGGTTCGGAGACGATCTCGAGCAGCGGCGTGCCGGCGCGATTCAGGTCAATGCCGCTGAAGCCGTGAAAATCCTCGTGCAGGGACTTACCCGCGTCTTCCTCGAGATGAGCGCGCGTGATGCCGATGGTCTTCACCGAGCCGTCTTCCAGCACGATATCCATGCGACCGTTCAGGACGATCGGCTTCTCGTACTGGCTGATCTGATAGCCCTTGGGCAGATCGGGATAGAAATAATTCTTGCGAGCGAACACCGAACGCTGCGAGACGCTGGCCCCGATGGCGAGACCGAACTTCGTCGCCATGCGCACGGCTTCGAGATTCAGCACCGGCAGCACGCCGGGATACCCCAGATCCACCAGATTGGCCTGCGTATTGGGCGCGGCCCCATAGGCAGTCGATGCGCTCGAGAAGATTTTCGTCTTCGTCGCGAGCTGCGCGTGGATTTCAAGGCCGATGACGGTTTCGAAAGAAGGCATAGGCTGTGGACTGTAGGCTGTAGGCTGTAGGTTCTGAAACAAAACATGATGACGGCGCCACAGATGGCGCCGCAGGAGAAGACTCTGGCTACAGCCTACAGCCTAGAGCCTTCAGCCTTTCCTTCAGGCTACTTGTAGCCCGAAGGAATCTCCTTGTGCCACTGCGTTTCCAGCTGGTAGCGATGAGCCACGTTGAGCAGCTTCGCTTCCGCAAAATGCGGCCCGATGATCTGCAGGCCGACCGGCAAGCCACCGAGGAAACCGCACGGAATCGACATCGCAGGCAGACCCGCGAGGTTGGCGCCGATCGTGTAGATGTCGTTCAGATACATGGTCACGGGATCGTCGACCTTCGCGCCGAGATCGAATGCCGGCGTCGGCGAGGTCGGCCCCATGAGGACATCGACATCCTTGAACGCGCGTTCGAAATCATCCGCGATCAGACGCCGCACTTTCTGCGCCTTCAGATAATAAGCATCGTAGTAACCCGCGGAGAGCACATAGGTGCCCGTCATGATGCGACGCTTCACTTCCGCACCGAAGCCCTCGCCACGCGAACGCTTGTAGAGATCGAGCAGATCGCGCGGGTTCTCGCAGCGATGACCGAAGCGCACACCGTCGAAGCGGGACAGATTAGAAGAACATTCGGCTGGCGCGACCACGTAGTAGGTGGGCACCGAGAGCGGCAGATTGGGCAAGCTCACTTCCACGAGCTTCGCACCCATCGCCTCGTACACCTTCAGCGCATCGCGGACCAGCTTGGCATTCGCTTCATCGAGCCCTTTGTCGAAGAACTCCTTGAGCAGGCCGATTCGAAGGCCGGCGAGCGGTTGATCGAGCGCCGCTGAGTAGTCCGGCACGGGAACGTCGACGCTCGTCGAATCGCGCGGATCGAATCCCGCCATCGCCTGCAGCAACAGCGCAGAGTCCTGCGCCGTCAAGGTGAGCGTGCCTGCCTGATCCAGGCTCGAGGCAAACGCAATCATTCCGTAACGCGAGACGCGGCCGTAGGTGGGCTTGATGCCGGTCAGCGATGTGAGCGCTGCGGGCTGGCGAATCGAGCCGCCGGTATCGGTGCCGGTCGCCGCCGGCGCGATGCGAGCAGCCACAGCCGCAGCCGATCCGCCGGAGGAACCGCCAGGGACTTTTTTCAGATCCCACGGATTCTTCACGGGCCCATACCAGCTCGTCTCGTTCGAGGAGCCCATCGCGAATTCATCCATGTTCGCCTTGCCCAGCGTGATCACACCGGCTTGCGACAGCCGCTCGACGACGGTGGCATCGTAGGGCGCCTCGAAATTGGACAGCATCTTCGATCCGCAGGTAGTCAAAACCCCGTCGGTACAGAAGATGTCCTTGTGAGCGATGGGCAATCCGGTGAGCGGACCGGCCGCTCCCGATGCGAGCTGACGATCCGCTTGCTCGGCAGCTTGCAATGCTCGCTCGGCGGTGACCGTGATCAACGCGTTGAGATCGGGATTGAAGCGCTGGATACGGTCCAGAAAATGCCGCGCGACTTCCACGGATGAGAATCGGCGTGCGCGCAGGCCGTCGGCCAGCTCGGCAAGCGTCAGATGATGAAGTTCGGTCATGTAGCGTTGCAGTCGTTCGATTGGCAGATGAACCCAGGCATCGGATCGCGGTTTAGCAAAGGCAGCGTGATCGCCGTCTCACTCGATGACCTTCGGCACGAGATACAGACCCGCCTCGACGCGGGCGGCGTTGCGCTGATACTTCTCATGCTGATCGGAATCCGCGATTTCATCCGCACGCATCCGCTGCACCTGGTCCTTCAACGGGTGGGCCATCGGATCGACGGTGCTGGTATCGGCGGCATTGAGCTCTTCGACGATGTTGAGGATCTTCGTGAGACTGTCGACATACACAGACACCTGCGACTCTGTGATCTCCAGCCTCGCGAGATGAGCGATGTTCTCGACGTCTTTGCGGGTAAGGCTCATTGACGAGTTCCGAACTGATTAGAAAAACCGGGGAAAACCTAGGAAAAAAGCGCGCGCAATCATACACCTCGCCTTGTGCAAAGTCCTACCCGTTGTTAGAGTACCGCCACTTTTTTTGCCCCCCTCCCCGTCGTTCGACTCACAACAAACCATGTTCAAGAACCTTCGCGGATATTTCTCGAACGACCTGTCCATCGATCTCGGCACTGCAAACACACTCATCTACGTACGCGGTCGCGGCATCGTCCTCAACGAGCCGTCGGTCGTGGCGATTCGCGAAGAGCCGGGTCGTGCAGGCAAGAAGATCGAAGCCGTCGGTCAGGAAGCCAAGAACATGCTGGGCCGTACGCCCGGCCACATCACTGCAATCCGTCCGATGAAGGATGGCGTGATCGCCGACTTCACCGTGACCGAGAAGATGCTGCAGTACTTCATCGAGAAGGTTCACGGCAATCGCCTGATGCGTCCCAGCCCCCGGGTGCTGATCTGCGTACCCTATGGCTCGACGCAGGTCGAGCGCCGCGCGATTCAGGAATCGGCCGAAGGTGCAGGCGCTCGCTGGGTACGACTGATCGAGGAACCGATGGCCGCCGCCGTGGGCGCGGGGCTGCCGGTGCACGAAGCACGCGGCTCGATGGTTCTCGACATCGGCGGCGGCACCTCCGAGGTGGCCGTGATCTCCCTGAACGGCATCGTGTACGCCTCCTCCGTGCGTATCGGTGGCGATCGCTTCGATGACGCCATCATTAATTATGTGCGTCGCAACTACGGCATCCTGATCGGCGAGGCCACCGCCGAGAAGATCAAGATCGAGATCGGCTCGGCGTACCCGGGTCAGCAGGTCAATGAGATCTCGGTGAAGGGTCGCAATCTTTCCGAAGGTGTGCCGCGCAGCTTCACGCTCAATTCCAACGAGATCCTCGAGGCGCTTCAGGAACCGCTCGCCGGTATCGTCGGCGCGGTCAAGGTCGCGCTCGAGCAGACGCCGCCGGAACTGGGCGCAGATGTAGCGGAGCGCGGCATCGTCCTCACGGGCGGTGGCGCATTGCTTCGCGACATCGACAAGCTGCTGATGGAAGAGACCGGCCTGCCCGTTGTGGTCTCCGAAGATCCGCTCACCTGCGTCGCCCGCGGCGGCGGTCGCATGCTCGAGCTGATCGACGAGCATGGCCCGGCGCTCTTCAATCTCGAGTGAGCACCCCATCACGTCCCGGGGTCAGCACTGATGGCAGTCTGATCCCATCCGTCAACGCCTAGGGCCACGCGCCTAGAGCTGCACTCCCGTGGTCACCTTAAGCTCCGACAGTCGTCCGATCATCGGCCGAGGTCCTCCGCTCGGAGCGCGCTTCTTTTTTCTCGCCGTCGTCTCCATCACGATGATGGTGCTCGATCATCGTGGCGGCTACATGGAGCAGACCCGTTCCTGGCTGCAGACTGCGATGACTCCGCTGTACTCCGTGGTCGAAATGCCCTTCCACGTCTGGGACTGGCTGACCGGCAGCTTCACGGACCGCGACGCTCTGCGGGCCGAGAATGCGAAACTCAACGACGAGCTACGTGCGGCACGAGTGAAACTGCTGCGCTTCGATGCGATGACCGAAGAGAACCGCCGGCTCCGAGCCATCCGCAATGCCTCGCAAGGGATCGGCGAGCGCACGCTCATCGCCGAGATCGTGCGCATCGATGTGGATGCCTATCGCCACCGCGCCCGCATCAATAAAGGAAGCGAAGACGGGGTCTTCAAGGGCCAGCCCGTTCTGGATGCATTCGGCATCGTAGGCCAGGTAACGCAGGTCGATCGTGTGGGCGCCGAGATCATCATGATCAGCGACAACGAGCATGCGATTCCGGTGCAGGTGAATCGCAATGGCATTCGCTCGATCGCCGTGGGAACCGGCGACATCCATCGTATGAGTCTGCCCTTTCTCACCGCCGAGTCGGACGTGAAGCCCGACGATCTGCTCGTGTCGTCGGGCCTGGATGGAATTTTCCCGGCGGGCTATCCGGTCGCGAAGATCACGAAGGTGGAACGTGACCCCGCCGAAACGTTCGCCGTCGTCGAGGCCAGACCGCTCGCTCAGCTCGATCGCTCACGCGAAGTGCTGCTGTTGTGGTTCGAGCGTTCGACCGAAAAGCCCTCCACCGAGGACCCGTCATCCTCACCTTCGCAACCCGCCGCAGCGCCTCCCTCAGAGGGCGGTGCCGCGTCCGCACCGACCCCAACTGTCGAAGCGCCGAGCGCTCCAGCACCTGCCTCGACCGCTCCACCGCCGGAGCGCAACGACTGACCATGCGTACCTCGTTCTTCATGGTTCGTTCGTGGAGTGAAGCCTGATGGCCCAAGGCTCATCCAGCGGTCTGCGCATAACGATCACCACGCTTCTGGGGCTGATCCTTGCGATCGTGCCGCTGCCGGAGGTCATCCGTCCGGCTCGCCCGCACCTGCTCCTGCTGCTGGTGATCTACTGGTCGCTGAGCGCACCGCGCGTGGCCGGGCTCATGTTCGCGTGGCTGTGCGGCTTTGCGCTCGATGTCATCAAAGGTCCGCTCTTCGGCCAGCATGCGATTGCCTTCCTGCTGGTCGCGTATCTGGTGCACAAGGCCCAGCTGCGCATGCGCGTGCTGCCGATCGCTCATCAGACGTTCTGGGTGTTTGGATTCCTGGCCGCCTATGAATTCGTCGTTTTCTGGATTGACGGCATCATCGGTCCAGCCATAACTACCTGGATGCGATGGCTGCCGGTCATCGTGAGCACTGCATTGTGGCCGCTCATCGTTGCAGTGCTCGATACCTGGAACCGGAGCCGCAGGTGAGTGAGCGCGCCGGCAGCTGGCCCGCAATGCGCCAGATCGCCAGCCCCTCGCTCGTTTTCTCCTCAGGCCAGCTGCCAGCAGTTAGTACCTAGTATCCCTATTCAATGTCCCGCTCCGTTCGCATCAAAGATCATCACGCCGAGCAGCAGCTGTTCGATCAGCGCGCCATTGCGGCAGGTGTGATCATTGCGCTTGCGATCGGTGCGGTCATCGCGCGTCTGGTGTGGCTGCAGGTCATCAAGTACGACTACTTCCTCGATCTGTCGCAAGGTAATCGCATCAAGATCGAGCCGATTCCGCCCAATCGGGGACTCATCCTCGATCGCAACGGTGTGCCTCTTGCGACCAACGCTCCGTCCTATCAGCTGGAGCTGCGGCGCGAGCAGGTTCCGGATCTCGATGCGACGTTGGCCGGGCTCTCGGACATCGGTTTGCTCGATTCCGACGACATTCCGGCCATCAAGAAGGACATTCGCACGCGGCGCATCTTCGACGCAGTACCGATCAAGCTGCAGCTCAACGAAGAGGAGCTCGCACGTTTTGCTGCGCGCCGCCACAACTTCCCCGGGGTCGATGTCAAGCCGCGCCTGACGCGCTATTACCCGCTGGGCGTCAGCAGCGTGCATGCGACCGGCTACGTCGGCGCCATCAGCGAAGAAGACAAGAAGACACTGAACATCGACGACTACGCCGGCACGACGCTCACGGGCAAGAGCGGCGTGGAGAAAGCGTACGAGTCCGAGCTGCACGGTACGGCCGGTCTGCAGCAGCTGCTCGTGAACGCGCAAGGTCGCAGCGTCGAGCGCATCGGCCGCGCACGCGTCGATCTCGTGCGCAAAGAACCGGTCGCGGGCAACGACCTCTTCCTGACCATCGATCAGCACGTGCAGCAGGTCGCCGAAGAAGCCTTGCGCACTCAGCGCGGCTCCGTCGTCGCCATCGATCCTTCGAACGGTGACGTGATCGCATTCGTGAGCACGCCGGCGTTCGATCCCAATCTGTTTGCGCGCGGTCTGAGTCGCGCTCAGTACCTCGCATTGACGAATGATCCGGAGCGGCCGATGTACGACCGCGCCATTCGTGGCGTCTATCCGCCGGGCTCGACGATCAAACCCTTGATGGGTCTCGCTGCGCTTCAGTACGGCGTGGTGACACCTGATCACACCGAGCTCTGTCGCGGCATGTTCCGCTTGCCACGCGTGAGCCGCCCATGGCGCGACTGGAACTGGGACAAGGGCGGTCACGGCCCGGTGAACATGCGCAAGGCCATCGCGACCTCATGCGACGTGTACTTCTATGACACGGCGAACATCATGGGCATCGATCGAATTCACGATTTCCTCGAGCAATTCGGCCTGGGCGCGCCCACGGGAATCGACATTCCGGGCGAGCTGACCGGCATCCTGCCCTCGACCAAATGGAAAAGAACGAGGTTCAAGCAGGCCGAAATGCAGCAGTGGTATCCGGGCGATACGATCAGCGTCGGCATCGGCCAGGGCTACATGTCTGCGACGCCGCTGCAGCTCGCGCACTTTGCGGCCGCGATCGCGGCGCGCGGTCAGCGATTCCAGCCGCGGCTCGTCAAAGCCATCCGCGACGTGAAGACCGGTCAGGTTCGGGAACTGGAGCCCAAAGCATTGCCGTCGGTGAAGACCGCGGACCCTGGCGCCTGGGATATCGCGATCGACGGCATGATCGATGTGGCGAACGCACCTTACGGAACCGCGCGTGCCGTAGGGGCAAACTCGAACTATCTGCTCGCCGGCAAGAGCGGCACCGCACAGGTCTTCAAGGCCGCCGCCAACGAACGCGTGCGTAAAGCAGGCGAACTGCAGGAACACCTGCGCGACCACGTGCTCTTCATCGCCTTCGGCCCTGCGGATGCGCCCATGCCGAAGATGGCAGTCGCCGTCGTGATCGAAAATGCACGCCCACTTCCGGGCACGAACTCCGCCGGCGGTAGCTCGGTGGCCGGGCCGATCGCGCGCAGAGTGCTGGATTCCTATCTGCTCACGCCCGAGCAATGGCAGGAAGCCGAGCAGAAACGCAGGGAGGCCGAAGAGAAAAGAGCCAAGGCCGTCGCCGCATCCGCGCCACGTCGCGGCACCGAGTGAGAATGGAACGATGGAAGTAGGCACCCTCGACAGCTCACGTACTCAACGCACCCTGACGGGCTCGGCGCGGCTGCTGCTCGCGTTGCATCTGGACGGCCCTTTGTTCATCGCGCTCTGCCTGCTGGTGTCGATCGGCATCACGGTGGTCTTCAGCGCATCGGGCCGCAGCATGGTGATGCTGGAGGCGCAGTTGATCCGCTTCGCGCTCGCCGTCGTCGCCATGGTGATGCTCGCGCAGATTCCACCGCGCCTGATTCGCGCGGCGACGCCCTGGATCTATCTGCTCGGACTGGTGCTGCTACTCGTCGTCATGCTGACCGGCGATATCGCCATGGGCGCGCAGCGCTGGCTGGATCTTGGTTTCCTGCGATTCCAGCCGTCCGAGATCATGAAGATCGCCGTTCCGCTCGCGTGCGCCTGGTATCTGAACGAGCGCGTGCTCCCGCCGAGCTTCACATCTGTAGTTGTCGTCGGAGCAGCGATCCTGATCCCTACCATCATCATCGCTGAGCAGCCGGACCTCGGCACGTCCCTGCTCGTCGCCGCCGCGGGCGGCATGGTGATCCTGCTCGCAGGCCTGTCCGTCAAGCTGATTGCGGGCGTCATTGCCTTGCTGATTCCGACGGCGTACGTCGCCTGGCAGTTCCTGCTGCACGATTACCAGCGTCAGCGTGTGCTCACTTTCCTCGATCCGCAGACTGACCCGCTGGGCTCGGGCTATCACATCATTCAGTCGCAGATCGCGATCGGTTCAGGCGGCATCTTCGGCAAGGGCTATTTGAACGGCAGTCAGGCGCAGCTCGAATTTCTGCCCGAGCGTTCGACGGACTTCATCTTCGCGGTGATCGGCGAGGAATGGGGACTGATCGGGCTCATCACCGTGCTGCTGCTGTATCTGTTCGTCATCGGCCGTGCGCTCTATCTCGCTGCCGGGTCGCAGGACACCTTCGCGCGTCTGGCTGCAGGCAGTCTCGCACTGACCTTCGCCGTCTATGTGTTCGTGAACGCAGGCATGGTCACAGGAATTCTGCCTGTGGTCGGCGTGCCGCTACCGCTCGTCAGTTATGGCGGCACCTCGATGGTGACCCTCATGGCGGGTTTCGGTATTCTCATGTCGCTCTGCACGAAGCGAAAGCTCGTGGGTCGCTGATTCGCGACGCGCGATGACCCCTCACGCGCAACCAATTCGCGCCATCAATGTCAGAACGACGTGATCTCAACGCAGCACCTTCTTTTCGCATTCTTTCTCTTTGCCAGTTCGTTGAGCCTTCCGGCCGCGGCACTCGATACGTCGCGCGACGACGTGCGCGGCTTCATCGAAGAGATGCGACGCGACTACGATTTCGATCGCAAGCAGCTCGATGCTCTTTTAGGCGGCGCGGAAATCAAGCAGTCGATCATCGACGCCATGACGCGGCCCGCCGAACGCGTGAGGCCATGGCATGAATACCGCGCACAGTTCCTGGCGCCGAAGCGCATTCAACAAGGTTCCGAGTTCTGGCGAGCACATGCGCAGCGTCTCGAGAGTCTCGCCGACGATGAGCTCGCCGATGTCGTGGTGGGTATCCTCGGCGTTGAAACCCTGTATGGACGCGTAACCGGTCGATTCCGGGTGGTCGATGCGCTTGCAACCCTCGCATTCGAATATCCGCCTCGCGCAGAATTCTTCCGCAATCAGTTGCGCGAGTTTCTGCTGCTCACCCGCGAAGAGCATGTCGATCCTGCCAAGGCACTGGGATCGTATGCAGGCGCGATGGGTTCACCGCAGTTCATCGCGAGCAGCTATCGCAATTTCGCGGTCGATGCCGACGGCGACGGTCGTCGTGATCTGTGGGGCAACTGGGATGACGTGATCGCGAGCGTCGGCAACTACCTGCGTGCGCATGGCTGGCGCAATGGGGAAGAGGTGGTCGTTTCAGCAACGCTCGAAGATGCGGACCTCAGCCGCTTCACCGTCGGCAAGGCCGAGCTCAATGAAACGGTACAGACGCTTCGGGAGAAAGGCGTTCGCTTCGATACGCGTCAGCCGGCAGATGCGCCTGCAATGCTGATCGCTGCCGAAGGCAAGAGCGGTCCTGAGTATCGCGTGGGCTTCAACAACTTCTACGTGGTGACCCGCTACAACCGTAGCCTCATGTATTCGATGGCCGTGCACGATTTGGGTCGGGCCGTCCAGATTGCAGCCCAAGCGGAGGGACGATGATTGCAGCGTCTGTAGTGCGCCCTCTCACCCTGACGGTATTCGCATTGGTTCTCGCCGCGTGTACGACACCCGCCACGCGCACCACGACTCCCCCGCCGACACCGAAGTTTCCCGATCCGGCGCATCCGTCGGTTCCGCCGCCCAAAGACCTCGAGAGCATTCCCGATGTCGTCCCGAAGTTCGAACCGCGCTCTGCCCGGGGGAATCCGCCGTTCTACGATGTGCTGGGCAAGCGCTATTTCGTCATGACCACGGCCGCGGGCTACGTCGAGCGGGGCGTCGCGTCGTGGTACGGACCCGGCTTTCACACTGCAAAGACCTCGAATGGCGAGCCCTACGACATGTATGGCATGACGGCTGCGCACAAAACGCTGCCGCTGCCCAGCTACGTTCAGGTGACGAATCTGAAGAACGGGAAGAGCGTCGTCGTGCGCGTGAACGATCGCGGGCCTTTCAAGGATGGCCGCATCATCGATCTGTCGTACACGGCGGCGACCAAGCTCGACATCCTGCGCGATGGCACAGCATTCGTGGAGGTTCGGGCGATCACGCCGGAATCACCCTCGCCCTCCGCTGCGCCGCCTGCTACAGGGCTCTTCGTGCAAGCGGGCGCGTTCGGCGCCGAGGCCAACGCGTCGCAGCTTCTGTCTCAGCTCAAGACGAAAGGTGTGCAGAACGCATTCGTGCGCGCCGATGAGGTGAATGGCAAGAAAATGTATCGCGTGCGCGTGGGCCCGATTCCATCGGTGCCGGAGTTCGATCGTGTCGTCGCGCGGCTCAAATCCCTTGGAATTGCCGATGCCCGATTGGCGATGGATTGAACTCCGTATCCGCAATCCCGCAGCCATTTCTCCGCCACTTTTCGTCTACATTCCAGCGCCTGCGCTGGTTAGAATTCGCTCCCGCTTCGCCCACGACGGTGATCCGCCTCATGTCCGCTCGCCTCGCCCGCCTCACGCTCCTGACGCTCGTCTTTGCCCTCACGGCATGCTCCGACCCGGACGTCACGACGCAAACCACCAGTATCGTCGCGCCTATTCCGAATACCGTGGCCGGAACGACGCCTCCCGAGAAGGCGCCGCCGATCCCAGCCCCGCCGCAGGTGCAGGCTCGGGGCTACTTCCTGCTCGATTTCGTCAGCGGGCAGGTGCTTGCGACGAGCAATGAGAACGAGCGACTCGAGCCTGCGAGTCTGACCAAGCTCATGAGTGCATATGCCGTCTTTCATGCGCTCAAGGACGGTCGCATCAAACTCTCCGACATGGTGACGATCAGCCGGCATGCGCGCGCTCAGGAGGGCTCACGCATGTTCGTGGACGTCGGCACACAGGTGAGCGTCGAGAATCTGATCCAGGGAATGATCGTGCAGTCCGGCAACGATGCTACGGTGGCTCTCGCCGAGCATGTGGCGGGCAGTGAACCGGTCTTCGTGGACCTCATGAATCAGTACGCACAACAGCTCGGCATGACCAGCACGCATTTCCAGAATTCGCCCGGCATGCCCTCGCCGGAGCACTACACGACTGCGCGCGACATGGGCATGCTCGCCGCAGCGTTGATCCGCGACTATCCCGAGTACTACAAGTGGTATTCGCAGCGCGAATTCACCTGGAACAAGATCACTCAGCCCAATCGCAACGGCTTGCTCGAGCGCGACCCGACCGTGGACGGCCTGAAGACCGGGCACACCGAATCTGCCGGCTATTGCCTGGTGTCATCCGCAAAGCGAGATGACATGCGCATCATTTCCATTGTGATGGGTGCTCCGAGCATCCGTGCTCGCGAGGACGCGAGCGCCGCACTGATCAACTACGGCTTCCGTTTCTTCGAGACGCGCAAGTTGTTCGCCGCCGGACAACCGATCGTGAATGCCGCGGTGTGGAAAGGTGAATCGGACGACGCATCCTTCACAGTCGCGCAGGATGTGTACGTCACGTTCCCCCGAGGACAGGAAAACACGCTGAGCGCCACGGCGGATCTGCCCGACCCGCTGCTCGCGCCGCTCGCCACGTCGCAAACAGCGGGCAATCTTCGCCTGCTGCGCGAAGGTCGCGAGATCGGCAGCTATCCGCTCTACCCCGTCGCCGACGTGCCGCAAGGCGGCTTCTTCGGACGCATGATCGATAGCGTGAAACTCTGGATGCATTGAGCGCTCGATGCCGCTGCCCGTCTGCTATCTGAACGGAGAATACGTTTCGCTGGCAGACGCGCGGATCTCGCCGCTCGATCGGGGCTTTCTGTTCGGCGACAGCGTGTATGAAGTGCTGCCGGTGTTCGATGGCCGCATGTTTCGCTTCCGCGAACATTTCGACCGACTCGCCCGAAGCCTCGATGAGATTCACCTGACTTCGCCGCATTCGCACGAGCAATGGCTCGGATTGTTGAACGAGCTCATTGCCCGTAACGGCGGCGGAGCCATGTACCTGTACGTGCAGGTGACGCGCGGCATGGAATACGGCCGCAATCATGCGTTTCCGAAAGACTCGCGGCCCACTGTATTTGCGCTGGCTTCACAGCTACCGACAATGACGCCGCACCAGCAGGAACACGGGCTCGCCGCGATCACGATCGAAGACTTCCGCTGGGGTCGATGCGATATCAAAGCGACGACGCTGCTCGCCAATGTGCTGATGAAGCAGACGGCAAGCGAGGCCGGCGCTCAAGAGGCGATCATCGTCCGGGACAATGAAGTGCTCGAAGGCTCATCGACGAGCATTTTTGCAGTCATCGAAGGCACGCTCATCACGCCGCCCAACAGTCATCGCATCCTGCCGGGCACGACTCGCGAGGTGACGCTCGAGCTCGCGCAGGACCTCATGCCCACGCAAATCCGCAGCATCAGCGTCGCCGAGATGTTTGCCGCCGATGAGATCTGGATCGCCGCCGCCACCCGCGACGTATTACCCATCACGCGAGTAGATGGTCGATCGATCGGCAGCGGCAGGCCCGGTCCGCAGTGGCGCAGGATGACGCAAGCCTTTGCAGCGCTGCGATCGAACCTGGCTGGCACGCCCGCCTACGCACCTTGATTTGATTGCCGCCTGAACCCATCTGGGTAAAAAGCCTTCGGAGCGTCGACATGTCAGAGAACCAGGAAACCCTCTTCGAATTCCCTTGCGACTATCCCTTGAAGGTGATGGGTCGACATAGCGACGACTTCCGCAGCTTGGTGCTGGGCATCGTCCAGAAGCACGCGGGTGAAGTGAATCCGGCTGCAATCGCCGAGCGACCCAGCAAGGACGGCACGTATCTCAGCCTGACGTTCACGTTTCGCGCCGATAGCAAGGCACAGCTCGATGCGCTCTATCGGGAGCTCACGTCGTGCGAGCGGGTCCTGGTCGCGCTCTAAGGAAGCTCTGATTTATCGACTTCCCTGACCTTCGCAAGTTTGCAACTGGTTGAAATGCCTCGGTGGGCGAAGCAACTATGGTTGCGAATGGCGAATTGATTAGAGATTCCCTAAGCCTCTTCGCGGACCTTCAGCACGATCTTTCCGAGCGCATTTCTCGCGTGGATCGACTCGAGTGCTGTGTGAATCGATGAGAGCCCGTCAAGCGCCATGACCTGAGGCCGCAGCCGCCCTTCCGTGAACAACTGCATGAGCGCGGTGACGTTGGCTGTATGAACCTCCGGCTCGCGTCGTGTGTGCGCTCCCCAAAAGACGCCGACGATCGAGCAGCCTTTGAGCAAAGGCAGATTCAGCGGGATGGATGGGATGTCGCCGCCCGCGAATCCGATCACGAGATAGCGGCCGTTCCAGCCCATGCTGCGAACGCATTGTTCGGCCAGACTCGAACCTACCGGGTCGTACACGACGTCCATTCCGCGACCATCGGTGAACCGTGCGACCGCTTCCTTGATTGCCGTCGACCGATAGTTGAACCCCGCATCCGCACCGTGATCCGCTGCGAGCGCAAGCTTTTCCTCTGAGCTGGCCGCAGCGAGCACTTTCGCACCGAGCGCCTTGCCGATCTCGACCGCGGCAAGGCCTGTGCCGCCCGCAGCGCCCAATACGAGCAGGCTTTCACCCGCACGCAGATTCGCGCGCTGCACGAGCGCGTGATACGTGGTGCCGTAATTCACGAGGAATGAAGCGCCCTGTGCCATGGTCATCGAGCCAGGCATCCCGATGAGCGATTGCGCAGGAACCACGCATTCCTCGGCCATGCCGCCCTGACTTACGAGTGCAATGACGCGCGTCCCCGCTTTCACATGCATCGTATCCGCCGCGGTCTCGGTGACGATCCCCGCGATCTCGGTTCCCGGAGTGAAGGGCGGCGCGAGCTTCGCCTGATACTTGCCCGCAATCATCAGCGCATCTGGAAAACCGCAACCGACCGCGTGAACGCGAACACGAACGTGTCCTGGCGCGAGGACGGGCGCTGCGACCTCGTCGATACTCAGTTGCGGAGGTGGTCCGAAATCACGAACGACGACGGCTCGCATACACACCTCACCGTGGATTATTCAGGTCCAGGATTCTTCTGCAGAGAGGCCAAGTTCACGCAGCAGATGCGGCGCAAGTGCGATGGCAGCATCGTACGTAGTCATCGGTGCGCCCAGTGCTCGCAGTTGCGTCACACGCAGATTCGCAAAGCCGCACGGATTGATGCGCGAGAATGGTTCGAGATCCATTGCCACGTTCAAGGCGAGGCCGTGATAGCTGCTGCCGCGCCGGATGCGCAAGCCGATGCTTGCCAGCTTCTGGCCATCGACATACACGCCAGGCGCATCGCGTCTGCCTGCGGCCTCGATCCCATGCGCTGCAGCCATCGCGATCACTGCGTTCTCGAGCGCAACGACCAACTGGCGCACACCAATACCCAGCCGGCGCACATCGATCAATGGGTACACGACCAATTGTCCCGGGCCATGATAGGTCACTTGTCCGCCACGATCGATCTGGACCAACGGAATATCGCCCGGCGCAAGCACATGCTCATGCTTGCCGTTCATGCCGAGAGTGAAGACGGGCGGATGCTCGAGAAACCAGATCTGGTCACTCGTATGTTCGTCGCGGGCGGAGGCGAATTCCTGCATCGCTCGCCATGTAGGCTCGTACTCGACCTGCCCGAGCCAGTGCAGTGTGCAGTGATGACCGATGCGAGATGAGGGATGCGCCGTCGATTGTCGCTCGCGCAAGCGATTCTCGCGTTCCGGCTGATCACGCATCATGAGTCACTTCGAAAGCCCGGCATTGTTACGCTCGAGTGCACGCTCGGCGCGATAGCTGGAACGCACGAGCGGTCCCGAGACGCATTCGAGAAAGCCCTTGGCCAAGGCCTGTTCTCGATAGGCTTCGAACTCTTCCGGCGTCACCCATCGCTCGATGGGAAGATGATTCGGCGTCGGCCGCAGGTATTGGCCCAACGTCAGAATGTCCACTCCCGCAGCGCGGATATCGTTCATTGCCTGCTCGATCTCTGCATCACTCTCGCCGAGACCCAGCATCAGGCTCGTCTTGGTCAGCACATCCGGGCGATGCCGTTTCGCATGCTCGAGCACCCGCAGCGTCTGCTCGTAACTGGCACGTGGGTCGCGCACGGGATGCGTGAGTCGCTGGACCGTTTCGACGTTCTGAGCAAATACCTCCAGTCCGCTGTCCACGACCGTTTCGACGTCGACCAGGCGGCCCTGGAAATCCGGCGTCAATGCCTCGACCGCGGTTGCGGGGCTGAGCTCTTTGATCGCACGTACGCAGGCCGCGAAGTGGGCGGCGCCACCATCGGGAAGGTCGTCCCGGTTGACCGATGTCAGCACGACATACTTGAGTCGCATCAGCTGCACCGTACGTGCGCTGTTCGCCGGCTCATCCTGATCGAGCCAGCCATGCGGATTGCCAGTGTCCACCGAGCAGAAGCGGCAGGCGCGCGTACAGACCGCGCCCATCAGCATCAATGTCGCTGTTCCCGCGTTCCAGCATTCACCGATGTTCGGACACTTCGCTTCTTCGCAAACGGTCGCGAGGCGATGCTCCTTCACCAGTGCACGCACGCCGTCGAACTTTGCACCCGCGGGCATCGGCGCCCGGAGCCACTGAGGTTTGCGACCCACGACGAGCGAGTCAGCCGCAGCCGACGCCTTGATGCCGTCTTTGATTGCAGAGAAACCCTGGGGAGTTCGGTACTTCTCTCCGCTACGGGTCGTGACGACAGGAATGCCTTTGAATTGGCTCACGTTTGAATCACTGAAAATGCGTTGAGCGGCATTCTAACGGTTGAGGCGGAAGCCCCAAAAGAAAAGCCCGGCGGAGCCGGGCTTTTCGAGTCGAATCGTCGATTCGATCAGGCCTGATAGGTGCGAATCGTCCACAAGCTGGCCAGATCGGCCCACTTGCTGTCGCCCTTCACTGCCTTGAACGACTGGCGTGCAGCATCCTTCTGACCCTTCTTCAGCTGAGCGATGCCCAGGCTGATCTGCGCCTCATCCGTGTCTGTCACGCCACCTTTCTTGAGGCCTGCCTGGATAGCAGCGATCGCCTCGTCGTACATGCCGTAGCTCAGATAGGCCTGACCCAAACCGACGCTCATCTGGCCCTGAGTTGCCTTCTCGGCATCCTTCGCCTGCTGGGCAAGCGAGCCGCGATCGGCGGTCGACTGCTTCGATGCTGCATCGAGCAGACGGGTGTAACGGCCCTGCTCCGTCTTGTCGTCGCTCTTGAGAACACCGTTCTCCATGCCCTTCTTCATCGTGGATTCCGCGTCGCCAGGGACGCCAGCTTCGATTGCCAGCTGCGACATTTCGACATAGTCGCCCTTGTCCTTCAGCACACCGGCGTCGCTCATCAGGCGATAGTAGCCGAGGGTCACGCGGTCGCTGGAGGTCTTGCGACGGTAAATGTCGATGAGATTTTCCCAGTACTGGGGTTGCGGGTAGTAGCGCACCATCTTCTTGAGCGCATCCGCCACACCGTCCTTGTTGTCCTGCTTGAACTGCGAGCTCAGGAGGATCTGGATGTGGTTCTCCTTTGGCGTCCGGCCGGCCTTCTCATCGTTCGCGATGACCTGCGACATCGTCGCGGCTGCGCTCTTGAGATCGTCGGTCAGATACTGCGTCTGGCCGAGCAGGACGGACATGTCTTCGTCGCCAGGATGCTTCGCCAGCCACTTCTTGGTGTACTCAGCCGCCTTCTTATAGTCCTTCTCCTGGAAGTACATCTGGGCGACGGCCTTCGTACGATCATCCACCTGTTCCGGCGGCACGAGGCCCGAGTTGAGCATGCGCTCGAACACCGGAGCTGCCTGGCCGTACTTCTTCTGCTGGACCAGGATGTAACCGAGGAACTCGTCGATCTGGTAATTCTCTTCAGGAGTCCGCTTCTCAACGGCCTGAGCCTTCTTGATCTCGGCCAGAGCGGTATCCCATTGCTTTGCGGCCATTGCCTTCTGGGCAGCCTGCAGAGGCACGCCGACTGCCTTGCTCAGCTTGGGCTTAGCTGGCTCCGCCGCCACGGCCGTAGCAGGAACAACAACAGAGCCTACTGACGCCATGCCCAGTGCCAGGCTCAACGCAACCGCAACTTGTCTTACTCGGGTCATAGTTCTTCCCAGATAAGGAACTCAATCTTGCGAACAAGGGTCGCGATCCGATGATGGCGACCCGATGATGAATTTGCCCTGAAACGAACGACGGGGTGAACAAGTTCACCCCGTCCGGTTCGGCAACCTTAGTCCATGAATTGTTCGTTGCCGACGAATCCGATGCGCTGCATGCCATTACGCTGTGCCAGCGCAAGGACTTTGGCGACCGTGTCGTAGTTCGCGCGACGGTCCGGGCGAACATGCAACTCGGGTTGCGGACTCTTGGATGCTTCGTTACGGAAGTAGCTCTCGAGATCCTGCAGCTGAACCTGACTGCCGTTCCAGATGATCGCCCCGTCCCAGTCGATGTCGATACGGATGGGTTCGACCACATCGGTCGGTGGAGTCGGATTCGGGTTCGGACGCGGCATATCCAGCTTCACCGCATGTGTCATCACGGGGAGCGTGATGATGAACATGATCAGGAGCACCAACATGACGTCGATCAACGGCGTCGTGTTGATTTCCATCATCGGCTCGCCTTCGCCGCCGCTGCCTACATTCATTGCCATGAGTTGTTACCTCAGTCTGTCAGCGAGAGCGATCAGCGGACCGTGGGGCCGGGTTCAGTGATGAACCCGACCTTCAGGATGCCCGCTCGCTGGGCATCCAGAATGACCCGGCCGACGTACTCGTACTTGGTCTGCTGGTCAGCACGTACGTGTACCTCGGGTTGCGGCTTGATCTGCGCAGCTTCCTTGAGGCGATCAAGCAGCTCCTGATTGCTTGAGAGCAGACCAGCGTTCCAGAACACCTGACCATCGCGATTCACTGCGATGTTGACGTTCTCCGGCTTGGTCTTGGTCGCCTGGTTGCTCACCTTGGGCAATTCGACCGGTACCGTCTGTGTGATCACAGGGATCGTGATCATGAACACGATGAGCAGCACCAACATGACGTCGACCAGCGGCGTCGTGTTGATCTCGTTCATCGGTCGCTCTTCTTCCTCGACCTCTGTATTGAGACTTGTAAATGCACTGCTCATTGTTCGGCTCCGTCTTGGGACGAGACGCGATTACTTGCGTACCGTACCGGCAGCAGCAGCAGCGGCACCGGGACGCGGAGTAGCAGCAGGTGCCTGAGTCTCAAGACGTGCACCGCTGACCAGGTAGGAGTGCAGGTCTGCCGTGAAGTAACGCAGCTTCTCCTGGATGTCCTTGTTGCGGCGGAGCAGCCAGTTGTAGCCCATAACGGCCGGCACGGCGACGAACAGACCGAGCGCGGTCATGATCAGCGCTTCACCGATCGGACCTGCGACCTTGTCCAGGCTTGCCTGGCCGGCCATGCTGATCGAGATCAGCGCGTTATAGATACCCCACACCGTGCCGAACAGACCGACGAACGGAGCGGTCGAACCGACGGTTGCGAGTACGGCCAGACCGTTCTGCAAACGGCTGTTGATGCTGTCAACCGAGCGGTACAGGGACACCGTGATCCACTCGTGGAGCGGGATCTGGTCGGTCAGACGGCCTTCGTGATGCTGCGCAGCGCGCACGCCATCTTCGGCAACCATCTTGAACACGTTGTCCTTGGCGAGCTTGGCAATACCGTCGCGAAGATTGCCCGAGGTCCAGAAGCCCTTCTGCACTTCCTTATAGTCGTTGCGGAGGCGGCGCTGGTCCCAGAGCTTCGTCAGCAGGATGTACCAGGAAGCCAGCGACATGACGATCAGGATGATCAGCACGCCTGTGCCCACTGCATCGAGCTGCTTTACGAACGCTTCAAGGCCGAACGGATTTTCTACCTGGGTTGTATCTGGAGCCATGGAACGATGTCCTCTACTTGGGGGCTATGACCTAAATCAAACGTTTCAGTCTTTTGAATCTACTAACTAACAGTTTGCGTCAATCCGTGAGCTTGAATGTGACGGCAAACTGCCCCCACATCGGAACGGGTTTGCCATTCTCGGTTCCCGGCTGCAAACGCCACGAGCGTTTCACTTCGCGTACGGCCGCTTCATCGAGCTTCGGGTAGCCGCTCGATGTCTTCACCCGTACATCACCGGCGCGACCGTTCTCGAGCACGTACACCTCGAGGACCACCGTTCCGGTTTCACCCGCACGTCGTGACGACGGCGGATATTCAGGCTGCGTCAAAGGACGCCTTGGATCCGACTTCGGCGCCGTGCGAGCAACCGCAACCGGAGCGGGCGGTGCGGGCGGCGGCTGTGCGACCGGAGCCGTCTGTGTTGTGTTGCGGATCGCCGTAGTAGGCGCCGCGTCTTGGGGGATTTCGATGGCCACTTCAGGTGGCGGAACGAACGGAGGTGGAGTTTCGATCTTCGGCGGCGGGGGCGGTGGTTCGTCTTTCGGCTTCGGCTGATCCTCGATGATTCGAGTTTCAATCGGACCAAGCACCGCTTCGACTACGCGGTGGGACATACCACTCGCGAGCAGCCAGAAGAAGCCAGCGTGCAAACCCACAATCACTAGGAATATGAGGCCGCGACGTGTGAAAAAGGATGAGGACTCTTGTGGTGCGTAGGCCATGCTGTGCCGCTCAAGTTTAAAAACGGAGTCTGAGTCAGCCCCGTGCTTCTACTAAATGCTCAACCGAAGATC
This sequence comes from Pseudomonadota bacterium, assembly GCA_023423935.1. Classification (GTDB taxonomy): domain Bacteria; phylum Pseudomonadota; class Gammaproteobacteria; order Steroidobacterales; family Steroidobacteraceae; genus Steroidobacter. The sequence goes on from JAFAEQ010000010.1 coordinate 182,527, forward strand.
TGGTCGTCGCTCTAATTGTATGTGTGATGCACATACATCCCCGTTCCCCGGGTCGAACGGGTCGACGTAACGTCGGGGGGCTTCCGTACCTTTACGGAATTGACATTACAGTCCACGCAGACCGCAGAAACGCCGCGCAAGGTATAAAGTTTCAGCTAGGAAGGCAAGCACTCCGAAAAGGATTGTGAAGGATGAAAATTGGCGCACTGCTTTGGTGACAAACGCGTGAAAAACGCGCCATTTGCGCGCTTTTTTCGCACGGATCAAGCGCGGAAAATTCTGCCGAAGACTAGGCAACGATCCCCCTCGACGACTCTGATTTTCTAGACGGGCCTTGCGCGGATTTGTTCCGCAAAAGATTCGTACGTGCCGTTACGAGCCACCCACAGCGCCTGGGTTTTCACGCCGAATTGCGGCTCAGCGAAAACTCTATGGGGATGAGCACGAATGCCCTGCGTGGCAAACCGTCTTCCACATACGGCCTGAATGCAGCACGAGACACGGCCTCGCGCGCAGCGGCGTCGAGCCTCTCGTGACCGCTCGAGGTTTCCACCTGAATACTGCACGCCGTGCCTTTCTCGTCGATCAGCACCTTGAGCACGACTAACCCCTGCTCTCTTAGCTTGCGTGACTGCGGGGGATAACGAGGAACGGGTTCTCGCACGTACTCGACGGTCGAAACGAGCTTGGGTGTGCTGAGGTCCTCGCTCACCGCTCTCACAGCAGCGACTTGAACTGGCGCGGTGATCGCCCGCTCCGACTCAGCCGCTGCAACTTCCACGACAGGCGCCTGAGGGGCATCGACACGGATGGGAGCCGAAGCGATCGCTTTGACTTCAGGAGGTTGCCATTGCGGCTGGGGCTTCGACTCGGCGACGAACTGCACCTGTACGGGCAACTCGGGAAGCGTCTGTTCAGGGCGTGGGCCGATAGACAGCAGTGCATAGAACACGAGTCCATGGGCGGCGACGATGGTCCCACCGACTACCACACGGGATGAGCGCTCCTGAGCAATCACAGCTGGATCCATACGATTAGGAACGGCGAAGCGTGATTGATCATGCCACCGAGCCGCCCCTCGTTGCAAATGAGAACGCTTCTCACTTATAGTCGTATTGCCACTAACGAGCAGACTAGCCAGACGCCACGGTTCTCCCCGCCGTGCCAGCCATGCTCTGCATTCAAGGGAGACTCCACCAATGCGTTTGCTTCGAAGTCTTCGGCCCACGCCGCCGGTCGCGGCTGCCGTTGTCGCTACTCTGCATGCCGCTGCAGCCACTCAGGCAATCGCCGCGGATGCAGCTCAGCAACAGCCCCAGCAGCTGCCTAAAATTTCGGTCGGTGCCGAACCTGAAAGTCCTTTTAAGGAGGACGTGCTGTCCTCCCCCAAGTACACCGAGCTGGCGCGTGATACGCCCCAGTCGATCACGATCATCCCGAAGCAGATCCTCGACGATCAGCAGCTGCTCACGATGCGCGACATTCTGAGCACGGTTCCCGGCATTACCTTCGGTGCCGGCGAAGGCGGCGGCGGCTATGGCGACAGCATCACCATCCGTGGCTTCACAGGTAACAGCGACATCATGATCGATGGTGTACGCGACAGCTCGCAGTACACGCGTTCGGATTCCTTCAACCTTGAGCAGGTGGAGGTCGTGAACGGCGCCAGCTCCGTCTACTCGGGTGCCGGCTCGGTCGGCGGCAGCGTCAACCTGGTCAGCAAGACAGCACGTCTCGGCGATTCATCCACGTTCAGCGCGAGCGCAGGGACGGACGATTACGCGCGAATCACGGCAGATGTGAATCAGGATCTGGGCAAGCACAGCGCGGTGCGTGTCAACGCCATGGCTCATCGCAACGACGTGCCGGGTCGCGATTACGAGAAGTTCGAGCGCTGGGGCATCGCACCCTCGCTTGCCTTCGGACTCGATACCAACACGACCGTTACGCTCAGCTACCTCTATCAGAGCGACGACAATGTTCCTCAATATGGCGTGCCGTTCTACGACGGGCGCCCGCTGGCCGAGGTCGATAGCAGCAGCTACTTCGGCTATCGCAACGTCGATCGCCAGGAGATCGACACCCATGCGTTCACCGCAATCATCGATCACCGCTTCAACGATTCATTCTCGCTGCGCAATCTGTCGCGCGTACAAAAGGTCGACCAGCTCTCGATCGTCGATGCGACTCAGGGCACCTGGTGTCTTCAAAACAACCTGACACCCACGGATACCCCATGCGTATCGGGCACGGGCGCCACTGCAATCACGGTGCCGGTCGGACAGTATCTGCCGAGCGGTCCCAGGGGCTACGTGCGCGATACGACGAACAAGCTTCTCTACAACCAGACGGATTTCACGACCAATTTCACGACCGGGACGATCGGCCACACCGTGGTTGCAGGCTTTTCGTTCGCACACGAAACCTTCGAGCTGGACACGAGCAACCTCTTCCGCAATCCAGATGGAACGAATCCGTACGCGGCGCCGAATCATCTGCCCTTCATGGATATCTCCAGGCCAGATTCGTTCTATCGAGGCCCGATCAACAAAACGCTCGTCGGAAAAACCGATGGAGAGCTCGACAACGCTGCGATCTACGTATTCGACACGCTGAAGTTCAACGAGCGCTGGTGGTTCAACGCAGGCGTTCGCTACGAGAACGTCGATGGCAGCTCGACCATCTACACAGTGCAGGCGGCCGCTGCGAATGGCGGTCTTCCGCCTGCTGGCTCGCCTGCGATCGGAACGATCACGGGTGCGGCCGCACCTGCCAGGAACAGGGATGATCTGCTCTCCTATCGCGCCGGCTTGATCTTCAAACCCGTAGAAGCGGGCACGATCTATTTTGCGTATGGCAACTCCAAAACGCCTTCGAAAGCATCGGTGAACGGCTCCTGCAATGTCGTCCAGACCGTTACCAACGGCGTTCCTCAGGCGAACGCAAACTGCAACGTCGACCCTGAGAGCGCCATCAGCTATGAACTCGGCGCCAAGTGGGACCTTTTCGATGCACAACTCGCGCTGACTGCCGCGATCTTTCGCAACGATCGCGAGGATTACCGCGTCAACGACCCGGATCCGGCGAACCTGAGCGGCGAGCAATCCCTCGATGGGAAAGCGCGGGTCGATGGGCTGTTGCTCGGTCTGTCGGGCAATGTGACGCCGAACTGGGCTATCGCGGCGAATTACTCCTACCTCGACAGTGAGGTGCTGCAAGGCGCGTCCGATTACCTGGCCGACCTCGGCGAGGACTACATCGCGGGTGACCCGCTCCTGCAGGTTCCCAAACACGCGTTCACGTTCTGGACTACGTATGAATTCGCGTTCGGGCTGCAGCTTGGATACGGAGCGACGTATCAAAGCGAGATGTACGTGAGCCAGCATTCCGCAACGAACATCGACGGACCGTTGGCAAAGTCGCCCGACTATTGGGTGCAGCGTGCGATGGCGAGCTATCCGATCGGCACTTCGTGGGATGTGCAGCTGAACATCAACAATCTGTTCGACAAGGAGTACTACCAGCGCATCCGCAACAACGGTTGGGCCACGCCGGGTGAAGGCCGAAGCGCCATCCTGAGCGCAAACTTCAACTTCTGATCGCGTCTGCCAAGGCCCTGCTCCTTCCCGAGCAAGGCCTCGTTGCCGCTATAGTGTTTCCAGGCCAGCTTCAGCGCCCTCGCCATGATCATCGCGATTCCGAATGTTCTCTCCTCGAGTCAGCTCGCCGAAGCACGTCAGATGCTCGATGCGGCCGAGTGGGTCGATGGACGAGTGACGGCGGGTCATCAATCCGCGCGGGCGAAAGACAATCTGCAGCTCGCCGAGGATTCGCCGGTGGCCCGCAAGCTGGGCGAAGTGATCCTCGCCGCACTCGAACGCAATCCTTTGTTCATTTCTGCCGCACTGCCGGCGAAGATCTTTCCTCCCCTGTTCAATCGGTATGGAACGGGACATTCGTTTGGCATTCACGTCGATAACGCGGTGCGACAGGTTCGTGGCACCGCTCACCGGGTTCGAACGGATCTTTCCGCAACGCTGTTCTTAAGTGCGCCCGAAGAGTACGAGGGCGGCGAGCTCATCGTCGAAGACACGTACGGGCCACATGCAGTCAAGCTTCCGGCAGGACACATGGTGCTGTATCCCGCGAGCAGTCTGCACAAGGTTCAGCCCATCACGCGCGGCGCGCGCACGGCGTCGTTTTTCTGGATCCAGAGCATGGTGCGCAGCGACTCGGAACGCTCTTTGCTGTTCGATCTGGATCTCGCGATTCAGAAGCTGAATCGCGACCACGCTGAACATCCGAGCCTGGTTCAACTCACCGGCGTCTACCACAACCTGCTGCGACGCTGGGCCGATGTCTGATCAATCCTCGCGCAATTCCCGATCGAGTTGCGCGAGTTGTTCCGGCGTGCCCACGTTGCGCCATCGGCCTTCATAGAGCTCACCGCTGACCCGCTCTCGCGCAATCCATTCGAACATCAAGGGCGCCAGCGCGAACTTCCCCGGCTTGCAGTCAGCGAAGAACTCCGGGCGAAAGACGCCGATATTCGCGTAGGTATAGCGCGGCCCCTCCGCTACGAAGCGCCCGTCGCGCAGGGCGAAATCACCGCGAACATGAAAGTCGGGATTGGGCACGACGACGAAGTGCGCCATGTCTTTGGCAGCCAGCACGCTCTTCAGGCGAGCGAGCGGAAAATCCGTCCAGACATCTCCGCTCACGACAATGAAGGGCTCATTGCCGAGAAGTGGTAGCGCCTTGAACACACCGCCGCCCGTTTCGAGCGCCGCATCCCCTTCGTCGCTGTATGTGAGTTCAGCACCCAGCGCTTTGCCGTCGCCCAGGGCCTCGCGAATCATCGCGCCCTTCCATGCAAGATTGACGACGATCTCGCGCACGCCGGCCGCGACCAGCGCCTCGATGTGATACTGCATGAGCGGCTTGCCTGCGACCGGCAGCAACGGCTTCGGCATGTGATCGGTGAGCGGGCGCATTCGCTCGCCGCGACCCGCCGCTAGGATCATGGCTCGCATGAATCAACTCGCCGCTGGCGCAATGGCTTGATCGAGCACCGGCATGACGCGGGCATCGATCAAGGAACGCAAGGGTGAAAGCTCGGGATAGGAGCCGGCAGCCACTCGCACGTAGTTGAGCGTGCGCGGGATGTCCTTCAGATATCCGGGCTTGCCGTCGCGATGCCACAGCCGCGCGAAAATACCGATCGCCTTGAGGTGGCGCTGCACGCCCATGAAGTCGAACCAGCGCTGAAACGTCTTCTGATCGGGACCCGTATCGATGCCTGCGGAACGAGCCACTTCACGAAAGCGCGACATCCATTCGTTGACGCGCTCGACCGGCCAGGCCACGTAGCAGTCACGAAGCAAGGACACCAGGTCGTAAGTGACAGGTCCACAGACGGCATCCTGAAAATCCAGAATTCCCGGATTGGTCCCGAAACGGCCGCTGGTCACCATCAGATTGCGCGAGTGGTAGTCGCGGTGCACGAAGACGCGCGGCTGACGCAGGGCTTCGGCGACGAGCGCATCGACGACTGATTGCAGCGCACTCGCTTCGCTCGGCTCGAGCTCCAGACCCAGATGGCGACCGCAGAACCATTCGGGAAACAGCTGTACCTCGCGGCGCAGGAGTGCTTCGTCATACGCCGGAAGCTGGACCGCGTGCTGTTTCCCGTTCGCCTGAAACTGCACCAGCGCCGTCATCGCGTCGTGATAGAGCTTGTCGGCATCGCCGCCCGCATCGATCTCTGTCAGATACGTCCGACTGCCGAGATCCGTGTTGAGCAGGTAGCCATCCTCGAAGTTTGTGTGCAGCACACGAGGTGCATTGACGCCGACCTCGACGAGCATGTTGGCGATACGGATGTACGGTTCCATGTCCTCTTTGTCCGGAGGCGCGTCCATTGCGATCCAGGTCTGCCCGTCACGAGTGACCCTGAAATAGCGACGAAAGCTCGCATCCGCGGAGGCCGGAGCCACCGTGAAATCGGTGGAACCGAACAGACTCTCGAGCCAGCTTTTCAGGCGTTCGAGGCGCGCGTCGGTTGCAGTATTGGAACGTTCAGTCAGGGATTGCGTGGATGTCACGGACGCGCAGCTCTCGATGTTGTAGTTGCAGCCGACCGAGCACTTCGAGCTCAAATTGTCGGGACGGATGAATCGCAGTAATTATAATCGCACGCGATGCTTGGTCCGCTGCGAACAATAACTGCCTTTCCGATGCGATCCTGTCGACTCGCGACGCTGCCGATGGCGATCGCCGCCGTGCTGTTCGCCGCGACTGCGCAAAGCGCCGATTGCCCTCCCACAGAGTCGCAAGCCCACCCCATCGTCGCGCCTGCGAAGGCGACTCCGACCGATCCGCAGGCAGACATTCAGCTGGAGATGGACAGCTTCGAAGCCACACGTGACGGTATATGGGATCTGAAGGGCGATGTGTCGATCTCGCAAGGCGATCGCAAGCTCGTCACACGCGATGCGACCTACGATCCCCAGTCTCAGACCTTCGAGACGAAGAACGACGTCGCCTACTCCGATCCAACGCTCAAGGTGCAAGGCAAGAGCGGCCAGTTCAATCCACAGGGCACGGTCAACTTCGAGGGCGCGGAGTTCGAGCTCCTGCAACAAGGCTCGCGCGGATCGGCGGCTCGGATCGACGCAAGTCGCGAAGGCCGTCTCGGGCTCTCCGGTGTCGAATACACCACCTGCCCGATCGGAAACGAAGATTGGGTGCTCAAAGCGCACTCGATCGACATCAATCAACAAGCCGGGATGGGAACCGGCCGGGGCGTCAGGCTCGACTTCAAAGGCGTGCCAATCATGTACACGCCTTTCATCAGCTTTCCGGTGAGCGATCAGCGCAAGTCGGGGTTTCTGTTTCCGAGCTTCGGCACTTCCTCGCGTAATGGCACGCAGATCGGTGTGCCCTGGTACTGGAACATCGCGCCGGAATACGACGCGACATTCTTGCCGACGTACTACTCGAAACGCGGTGCGCGCCTGAACACCGAGTTCCGCTATCTCTCGCCATACGGCAAGGGCAACCTGACCGCCGACTATCTGCCCGACGATCACCAGTTCGGAGACTCGCGCACCCTGCTGCAGTTCGTCGATCAGTCTGATTTCAGCGACCACCTGCGGCTCGGCATCAACGCTGCGGACGTGAGCGACAACCAATGGTTCGAGGACTTCGGTCTCGGCCCGGAAGGAACCAGCGTCCAGTACCTGAATCGTGTGGCGCGGCTCATGTACGTCAATGACGGCTGGTTCGCGAGCTTGCGTGCTCAGAACTTCCAGGTCATCGACAACACCATCGCCGAATTCGATCGGCCCTATACGGTGCTACCGCAGCTCGCAGTAAACGGCTATTTCCCGGATCGGCCGTTCGGACTCACTTACGCGCTCGATGGTGAATTCTCGAACTTCCAGCGCCACGACGGCGTCAACGGGCTGCGACTGGACGTCGCGCCTGAAATCCGTATGCCGTTGCGCGGCTCAGGCATCTATCTCGAGCCCGTCGCGAGCTTTCGGTATACGGCTTACGATTTGCGCGATACGGTTCCGGGTGAGGAGGATCAGCCGCGCCGGTCATTGCCGATCTACAGCCTCGATGCCGGCATGACGTTCGAAAAGAACTGGGGTCGACGCGGCCAGCGATTGCAGACGCTGGAACCGCGGGTCATGTACCTGTACGTGCCCTATCGCAACCAGAACGATCTGCCCGTCTTCGACACCGGTGTGCCGGACTTCAGTCCCGTCCAGCTCTTTCGCTCGAATCGTTTCGTGGGCCCCGACCGCGTGAGCAACGCAAACCAAGTCAGCGTCGGCTTCACCTCGCGCCTGCTCGATAGCGATACGGGCCAGCAATTCATCTCCGCGACCATCGGGCAGGCCTTCTACTTCGACAAACCGAAGGTGAGCTTGCCTGGCATGCCCCTCGACGAGTCGAAATCCTCTGACATCGTCGCCGAGCTCGACCTCACCGCTTATGAGAACTGGAACATCCGGGCAGGCGTGCAGTGGGACCCGAGCGACACCCGCTCGCAGAAAGGCGACGTAAGCGTGCAGTATCGTCCGGCGAACGATCGGGTCGCCAACGTGGGCTATCGATTCCGGCGGAATCAGATCGAGCAGGTCGACGGCTCGCTCGCTTGGCCGATTGCGAAGAACTGGAGCGCGTATGGCCGCATGGTGTACTCGCTCGAGGACCGGACCACGCTCGATCAGTTTGCCGGATTCGAGTACCGGGCCTGTTGCTGGCGGCTGCGGTTCGTCGGCCGGCGCTATGTGAGCAATCGTGACGGCGACAGCGATACCAGCTTCCTGCTGCAGCTTGAACTTAATGGGTTGTCCAGTGTCGGAGTCGGCGCGGACGCTTTCCTGGAACGGTCGATTGGGGGATACTCGATCGACGCCGACCGTCGGTAAATCGCCTATCGAGCGACCGCCCTCGGACGCAAGTCTTCCATCAGGTCTCCTATGAAATTCATCCGTGCCTTGAGTTTGGCTGCAGTGCTGTTCGTGGCGACGGGGGCATTCGCCCAGACGCGCGATCTGTCCACCAGCGGCGAATTGCTGGATCGCATTGCGGCCGTCGTCAATGACGGCGTCGTTCTGTCCAGCCAACTGGACGAGGAAACGGCCGAGATCACGGCCCGCCTGCGTCAGCAGAATACCGAGCTGCCGCCTCGCAACGTGCTGCGCAAGCAGATTCTCGAACGCCTGGTGCTCGAAGAGATCCAGCTGCAACGAGCCGCCAAGCTCGGCATGCAGGTTTCCGATGAAATGCTGAACGGCGCGCTCGACAACATCGCGCGACAGAACGGCATCAGCTTCGCCGACCTGCCGCGCATGATGCAGCAGGAAGGTGTCGACTATCGCACCTACCGCGAAGAGATCCGCCGGCAGATGACACTGCAGATGCTGCGTCAGCGTGACGTGATCGCGCGTATCAACATTTCACCGCGCGAGATGGATCAGGCGATGGCGCGTGCGAAGAATTCGCCGAACCAGAACACCGAGTACAACATTTCGCACATCCTCGTCTCGGTGCCGGTGACGGCAACACCTGAGCAGATCGAGGCGCGCGAGAAGCGTATGCGCGAGGCGTACGACAAGGCGAAAGCAGGCGAGGATTTCGCGCAGCTCGCCCTCACCTATTCGGACAGCACCACCAACATCGAAGGCGGTTCGCTCGGCTGGCGCAAGGGCTCGCAATTGCCTTCGATCGTTGCTGATCAGATCGCGAAGATGAAGCCCGGCGAGCTGTCGAATCCGATCCGCACACCGAGCGGCTTCCATATGTTCAAGCTCAACGAGATCCGCGGTGGCACCCAGCAGGCGGTGGTCGATCAGGTGCATGCGCGGCATATCCTGCTCACGACCAATGAGCTCGAGGATGATCAGACGATCGAACAGAAGCTCAACGACATTCGCGAGCGCGTGCTCAAGGGCGAAGACTTCGCCGCCATTGCCGCCGTGACATCGAAGGACCCAGGATCCGCGCCGGATGGCGGCGATCTCGGCTGGGCCGGACCGGGCACCTACGTGGCCGAGTTCCAGAAGCAGATCGATTCGCTTGCCGAGAACGAGATCAGCAAGCCGTTCAAGAGCCAATACGGCTGGCACATCGTGCAAGTGCTCGGACGCCGTCAGCACGACATCACCGCCGACAAGGAACGTCAGCAGGTCTATGCCCAGCTGCGCGAGTCCAAGGCGGAAGAAGAAACCGAATTGTGGCTGCGCCGCCTGCGTGACGAGGCGTTCGTGGAATATCGAATGTAGTGCGCTCGCGTGTACCCTTGAGGCTTCCTCAAGGGTCTTCACGCATGATTGCTTCCTCTCTCCGCCCTCCGCGCATCGTCGTTACTTCCGGCGAACCCGCTGGCATCGGTCCAGACCTGTGTTGCCAGATCGCCCAGCGCGAGTGGCCGTGCGATCTGGTGTTCGCAGCAGACAGCGCTCTTCTTCAGCAGCGCGCCGAACAACTCAAGCTCTCGATTGCTATCGAGCCTTTCGACCCGGCACGGCCGGCCATTCACCGAGCAGGCACGTTGCGAGTACTGCATCGGCCCGTGCGTGAAACGGTCACGGCAGGCAGGCTCTCGGCCGCCAACGCACGCTATGTCCTCGAACTGCTGGACGCGGCCGCTGACGGCTGCAAGGAAGGGCTGTTCGATGCCATGGTCACAGCGCCCGTACAGAAAAGCGTGATCAACGACGCCGGCGTTTCCTTCTCAGGCCACACCGAGTATCTCGCCGAGCGCACCGGTGCGCCGATGCCCGTCATGATGCTGGTCGCGAATACCTTGCGTGTGGCGCTTGCGACGACTCACCTGCCGCTCGCAGCGGTCAGCGCCGCGATCACGCGCCCGCTGCTGGATCAGGTCATCCGAATTCTCGACCATGACCTGCAGACGCAATTCGGGATTCGCAAGCCGCGGATCCTGGTCTGCGGACTGAATCCACATGCCGGGGAATCGGGTCATCTCGGACGCGAAGAGATCGACACGATCGAGCCTGCGCTGGCGACATTGCGTGCCGAGGGCTTCACGCTGATCGGTCCTTCGCCGGCCGATACCGCCTTCACGCCGCGTCAGCTCGAAGGCGCAGATGCCGTGCTCGCGATGTACCACGACCAGGGACTGCCGGTGCTGAAGTACGCTGGCTTCGAAGATGCGGTGAACGTGACACTCGGGCTGCCCATCATTCGCACGTCGGTCGATCACGGCACAGCGCTGTCGCTCGCCGGAACGGGTGCCGCGGATGCGGGAAGCCTCGTGGCTGCCATTGAACTGGCCATTTCGTTGGCGCGGCATCGGAGCTGACATGCACGTTGCACGTAAACGTTTCGGCCAGCATTTCCTGCACGACCCAAACGTCATCCAGCGCATCGTCGCAGCCATCGGGCCTGCGCCCGACGATCCCATGGTCGAGATCGGTCCGGGTCTGGGAGCCATCACTGCGCCCCTGCTGGCACGGCTCAACGCACTCGATGCGGTCGAGATCGATCGGGATGCGATCGCGCATCTCAGGACAACCCTGGGCACGGTGCAACCCGGTCGCGGCGAATTGCGCCTCCATGAAGCCGACGTTCTCGAGTTCGATTTCCGCCAGCTGCGCGGCGAGCACCGGCTTCGTCTCGTCGGCAATCTGCCCTACAACATCTCCACGCCTCTTCTTTTCCGGCTGATCGAGCAGCGCGACTGCATTCAGGACATGCATTTCATGTTGCAGAAGGAAGTCGTGGATCGCATGGCGGCCACAGAGGGCGAAGACGCCTATGGACGCCTGTCGGTCATGCTCGCGCCCTGGCTACAGGTCGAACCGTTGTTCGATATCGGTCCGGGCGCGTTCCGTCCGCCTCCAAAAGTCGTGTCCACCGTCGTTCGGCTGCGACCCTACGAATCACCGCCCTTCGACGTCAGTGAGCCGAAGCGTTTCGCGGCGGTGGTCGCGGCTGCGTTCTCTCAACGCCGCAAAACGCTGCGAAACGCGCTGCGTTCGTTGCTCTCAGCTGAGCAGATTCTCGCCGCCGGCATCGATCCGGGCGCTCGAGCGGAAGTCATTTCGCCAACGCAGTTCGCGGACCTCGCGAGGATCGCCCCGACAGTCACCCCATGACGCGTATGGTCCCCGCGAGCGGCAGACCTATAATCGACCAGGCAACCTCACCGGAGACGTTCGATGAACGGATATAAGAAGATCCTCCTGGTCGTTGATCTGTCCGAGGACAGCAGCATCATCGGCGAGCGCGCCAAGGTCATTGCCGAGTGCTATCAGTCCACCATCACCTTGTTGCACGTCGTGGAATACGTCCCCGTCGAGCCGATGGGTGAAGCCCTCCTTCCAACGGTGCAGATCGAAGGGGAACTCGTGGATCGCGCACGCACCAAGCTCGCCGAGCTCGCACAACGACTGGGGTTGGGGGACTCGCTGCAGATTGTCGAGACGGGCAGCATCAAGAGCGAGATCGTGCGCGCAGCGCAAAAGCTCGGCGCAGACCTGATCGTGCTCGGCAGCCGCGAACGACATGGACTTGCGATCCTGCTCAACTTCACGGAAGACAGCATCCTGCACGCAGCGCCCTGCGATGTGCTGGCCGTTCGATTGCACTGATCGTTCATTACTGGAATTACTGAACGCGCGGACGTCATGCGAATGACATAAGGATTGCAAGCCTGCCGTTTCCAGTCCGAACAAGCGCGGGCGACTGCTACAATCCACCCGCCCCTTCGTTTCGGCAGCACCATGAGCGATCCAGTCCGCCACAAGATCCGCGTCGACGTCAGCACGAACTACATCGACGATCAGTCCAAGCCCGAAGAGAGCCACTACGTGTTCTCGTACACGATCACCATTCGCAATGAAGGTGACGTCGCGGCCCGATTGCTCACACGACATTGGGTCTTCACGGACGCCAACGGCAAGGTGAAGGAAGTGCGTGGCGAAGGCGTCGTCGGCGAGCAACCGTACTTGCTGCCGGGTCAGGGGTTCCGCTATTCCAGCGGCGCGGTGCTCGAAACCCCGGTGGGTGCGATGCAAGGCAGCTATCAGATGCTGGCGGACGACGGCGCCAAGTTCGATGCGCCGATCGCGCCCGTGCGGCTTGCGATGCCCGGACTTCTGCACTGAATCCCGCCGGACTCACGGCTTTGCGCCGGTCCCGTTCGATCACGAGCACAGCAAAGCTCCCGCCTTTAATTCCGTAGCCGATTGCAGGTAGCCTTCGCTGATGGCGACCTACGCGATCGGCGATATCCAGGGCTGTTGCGATGAGTTCGAGCTGCTGCTCGACCGTCTCGCATTCGATCCCAGCCGCGACCGGCTCTGGCTCGTGGGCGATCTCGTGAACCGCGGGCCACGTTCGCTCGATGTATTGCGCAAGGTGAAGGCGCTGGGCGATGCGGCGATCGCCGTGCTCGGTAATCATGATCTGCATCTGCTCGCGGTCGCACTGTCTCCGAGCCACAAGCTCAAGCAGAAGGACACGCTCGTCGAGATCCTCGCAGCGCCTGACCGCGACGAGCTGCTGGACTGGCTGCGGCATCGCCCGATGCTTCACCACGATGAGCGATTGGGCTACACCATGATCCACGCCGGGCTCCCGCCGCAGTGGGATCTCGCCACGGCCCGGTCCTGCGCGCGCGAGCTCGAAACGGCACTTCGCGATGTGCGATCCGCGCGCGAGCTGTTCGAGCACATGTATGGCGATCAACCCGACATCTGGTCGGATGAGCTGTGGGGCATGGACCGTTTGCGCTTCATCACCAACTGCCTTACACGGCTACGTTTCTGCAGCGAGGACGGCAGACTCGAGCTGAAGTACAAGGGCCGCCTCGATCAGGCGCCCTCACATCTGAAAGCCTGGTTTCAGACTCCAGGGCGCAAGTCGCGCGACCTGAACATCGTGTGCGGGCACTGGTCTGCGCTCGGCTATTACGATGGCGACGGTGTGCTCAGCATCGATACCGGCTGCGTGTGGGGCAGCTCGCTGTGCGCGGTGAGACTCGATGCGAGGATGGAACCGGTTAAGGTCCCTTGCTCCTCTGCGGGCCTGTCGATCGAGAGCGAGTAGCCTACCGACGCGCCTTCTCTGGCGCGGCAGCCGGAGCGTTCGCGTCAGAATTCACGGGAAACAACGCTTCGACGTCGAGTCGCGGCGTGCCCAGAGATGACTGATTCGGCGAGCAGTTCACCTGATCCTTCACGACGCGTACGCCCATCTTCGGGAACACCTCACGCTGGAGCTGATCGACGAGCTGACAGTCGGCCGGGTCGAGGCGCAGCCCGCCGCGGAACAACGAGACGGGCTTCCAATACGCATCGAACTGTTCGTCAGTCTCCGGCGGTCGTTCGCCACGGACGCGTGACGCAAGCTCCCGTGTACTGCGCGTTGCCGCCAGCTCCGCCAGGACTTTGGGCGTCGCTTCCACAGGCGAAACCATCTTGATGCGCAGGAACGGCACGCGCGCGATTCGACCCATCTCGCAGCCGCTCGAGCGTACTCGCAACGTCTTCCTGTCGGCACCGAGCGCCGTGAGGATCGAAGTCACCCGATCCTCGAGCGCCTGACACGAATAGAACGTCGTGAAGCTCTGGTAATGGAAATTGATCTCCTGCTCTTTCCAGACCGCCGCAGCAGTGGCGGGGCTCGCATCTGCGGCACTGCCGCCAGCATCTGCCGCATGTCCTGCCACAGACCAGCAGAGTGAACACACGAGGCCGAGCACGTGGCGCCAGGAGATGAAAGAGAAATCGATCATGAACAATGCTCTTTGCGAATCTACAACTCGCATTCTCCGGCGCGGCACCCGGATTGCAAGGCGGGCGTCCCGCAGCGGCCACGCTATACTGCACACGACCCCCGGAGATCCGCATGAACGCATTGAAAGCATTCAACTTCCGCGAATGGATCGATGCCCATCGCGAATTCCTGAAGCCTCCTGTGTGCAATCGCCAGGTGTTCCGGCATTCGGAGTTCATCATCATGGTCGTGGGCGGTCCGAATGCGCGCGACGACTTCCACGACGATCCCGGCGAGGAGTTCTTCTATCAGCTCGAGGGCGACATGTTGCTTCGGACCATGCAGGACGGAGCGCGCGTGGACATTCCGATTCGCGAAGGCGAGATCCTGCTGCTGCCGGCCCGAGTGCCGCATTCCCCGCAGCGTTTCGCGAATACCGTCGGCCTGGTCATCGAACGTCAGCGCCGGCCCGAGGAGAAGGACGGCTTTTTGTGGTACTGCGACTATTGCCAATATCCGCTCTACGCCGAATACCTCCATGTGAGCGATATCGAGACGCAGCTCCCGCCGGTCTTCGAGCGCTTCCATCAATCCGTGAAGAACCGCACCTGCCAGGCGTGCGGCACCGTCGCCCCTGCCAGATGAGCGGCGACTTCAGGATCGCAACGACCGAGCTCTGCATCACGCTCGGTCAAAAGCGCTGGCGAGCGGACCTCGCGAATGGTGCGGACTTGTCGCTGCCGCTCAGGTTCGATGGACCGCAGCCGGTATTCTTCGGAGCCGAGCCAGCGAGCGCGCAAACAATCGAAGCCGGAGCATTCATCGGTGACATCCGTCGCGGCGGCAGCGTCAACTGCTCGCGCTACAGCCTCACGCCCCACTGCAATGGCACTCATACCGAATGCGTAGGCCACATCACTCGCGAACCCGTGAACGTGCGAACGTTTGCGCCACGTGAGCTCATTCCTGCGGTCCTGCTCAGCGTAACGCCCACATCGTTCGCGCTCACGAAAGAGCGCTCGGGTGAGGCTTCGCAGCCGGGCGACCGACTGATCACACGCGCCGATCTGCAAGCCGCCAGCGAGCGTGCGCACGCTCCGATCGCTGGCGGTGCGATCGTCCTGCGCACGCTGCCCAACGGCGAAGAGAAACAGACGCGCAATCACGATCTCGCGCTGCCTGCCTATCTCAGCGGCGAAGCCGCTGCATGGCTGATCGAGCACGACACGCGACATCTCATCGTCGATCTGCCCTCGATCGATCGCGCCTCGGACAACGGTCAGTTGATGGCGCATCGCATTTTCTGGGGAATGCCGGCTGGGAGCACACAAGCACGCGCGGCCACGCGCGCCAGCTCCACGATCACCGAGCTCGCCTACGTCGACGATGCGCTGATCGATGGTCTGTATCTGCTCAATCTGCAAGTCGCACCCTTCGAGGCAGACGCTGCGCCGAGCCGCCCGATTCTCTATCCGCTGGTGGCAGCATGAGCGAGCCCATCACGATCGAGCAAGCGAGGCGTCTCGACGAGCAGGACGCGCTCGCCAGCTTTCGCACGCAGTTCCATCTGCCGCGTCGTAAGGACGGCACGACGGCGGTCTATTTCTGCGGACATTCGCTCGGACTCGCACCAAAGACGGCCGCAACCGTACTCAATGAAGAACTTGCCGCGTGGGCAGAGCGCGGCGTCGAAGGACACTTCGATACCGCTCGCCCGTGGCTTTCGTATCACGAGCTGCTGGCCCCGGGCCTGGCGCAGCTCGCGGGCGCCGAGGTTTCCGAGGTCGTGGCGATGAACTCGCTCACGGTGAACCTTCACCTGATGCTCACGAGCTTCTATCGACCGCAGCCGCAGCGGCATCGACTGCTCATCGAGAAGCGCGCCTTCTCGACGGACCGCTACGCGGTGGCTTCGCAGATTCAGCAGCGGGGCTACGATCCCGCGCAGTCACTCATCGAGATCGCGCCTCGTGCGGGCGAGGAGCTGTTCCGAACAGAGGATCTCTGCGCGCTGATCGAACGCGAAGGCGCGACGATCGCAACGATCCTGCTGCCGGGCGTGCAGTATCTGAGCGGGCAATGCCTGGACATGCAGGCGATTACGGAAACAGCACATCGTCAGGGCTGCACGGTCGGCTTCGATCTGGCTCACGCGATGGGCAACGTTCCCTTGCAGCTGCACGACTGGGGCTGCGATTTCGCGGTGTGGTGCAGCTACAAGTATCTCAATGCCGGCCCGGGCGCGATCGGCGGTGCTTTCGTCCACGCCCGACATGCCCACAGCTTCGATCTGCCTCGCTTCGCCGGCTGGTGGGGACACGACAAGCGTTCGCGCTTTCAGATGCCGGCCGAGTTCGCGCCACTGAGCGGCGCAGAAGGTTGGCAGCTGTCGAATCCCTCGATTTTCTCCGCAGCACCGCTCCTCGCCTCGCTCGGTGTGTTCGAGGCAGCAGGCTTCGCACGGCTGCGCGCTAAATCGCTCGCGCTCACCGGCTTTCTGGAGCAACTGTTGAACGCGAGATTGAGTGAGCATCTGCGCGTGATTACGCCGAGCGAATCCGCAGCGCGCGGATGCCAGCTCTCGATTCGCCTGCAGCGCTCACCCGATGCTGCACGCGCCGTCTATCTCGAATTGGAACGAAGCGGGTACCTCTGCGACTGGCGCGAACCCGACGTCATTCGTCTTGCACCGGTGCCGCTCTACAACAGATTCGAAGACGCCTGGCACTTCGTCGCCGCGCTGGAACACGCGCTGCACACCGGCCCTTGAGCCCGCCACATGGCCACCTCACGCAATTCGACTGAAGTCACCGTCATCGGCGCGGGACTTGCTGGAACCCTGATGTCGTTGCTGCTCGCCCAGCGAGGGCACCGCGTACGACTCTACGAACGCCTCCCGGACATGCGACGCGAAGCGATCCCCGCAGGACGTTCGATCAATCTGGCCCTCGCCGCGCGCGGCATCGCGGCACTCGAGCGGGCCGGAATCATGCCGCAGGTTCTGCCGCTTCTGATCCCGATGCGCGGGCGCCTCCTGCATACGGCAGACGATGCGCTGACATTCGTGCCGTATGGCCAACGCGAGCACGAAGTCATTCATTCGGTCTCGCGGCCTGGCCTGAATCGGCTACTGCTCGATGCGGCACAGGAGGCCGGAGTGGACATTCACTTCCGCCATGCAATCGTGGATGCCGACCTCACGCGCCATCAGCTGCTCATGCGCGACGAATCCGCAGGCAAGCTGCTCGAGCTGCCGCTGCATCACGTCATCGCTGCCGATGGCGCCGGATCCGTGCTTCGTCGTGCACTCGCCGCGCAGCCGGGCGTCGTCTGCAGCGAAGATCTGCTCGAACACAGCTACAAGGAGCTGGCGCTTCCTGCGGATTCGGGCGGTGCTCATCGCTTGCACAAGAACGCCTTGCACATCTGGCCTCGCGGCGGATTCATGCTGATTGCGCTGCCGAACCTCGATGGCTCCTTCACGATGACGCTCTTTCTGCCCAAGGAAGGTCCTGAAAGCTTCGCCAGCCTGCTCAACGCGTCCGATGTGGAGAGCTTCTTCGCTCGCTACTTCCCGGATGTCGCGACACTCGTTCCGCAACTCGCGAACGAATTCTTCAGTCATCCGACGGGTGTGATGGGCACCGTACGCTGCAACCGCTGGGCCCTCGAGGATCGGCTGCTGCTCATCGGCGATGCCGCTCACGCCATTACGCCGTTCCACGGCCAGGGCATGAACTGCGCATTCGAGGACTGTCACGAGCTCGACGCACTGCTGCAGACCGACACTGATTGGGTCGATGCATTCGCCAAGTTCGAGAGCACGCGCCGGTCCAACACAGATGCGATCGCACGCATGGCACTGGAGAACTACGAAGAAATGCGGGACACCGTCCGGCATCCGAAATTCCAGCTGCAGAAAACGCTCTCGCTGGAACTCGAGCGGCGTTTTCCGGACCGCTTCGTGCCCCGCTACTCGATGGTGATGTTTCACGATGAAATTCCCTATTCCATGGCGTACGCGCGCGGCTCGATCCAGGCTCAGATTCTCGATGAGCTGACGCACGATGCGACCACGCTCGATGACGTCGACTACCGCCGTGCCGCTGAACTGATCGAGCAGCGCCTGGAACCCATCTGAAGAATCAGCCGCCGCGCAGACTGAGCCTGTGCGGGTGACCTCAGCGCTTCACTGTGCATGGACCGCACGCGATCGACTGAGCACACTCGGGCTCACATTCCCGCAGTGAGCGCTCGATGACCACTCTCGCCTATCGGATCCTCAATGTCTTCACGCGCAACGGTGAGCGCCTGAGCGGCAATCCGCTCTGCGTTTTCGAGGATGGCGCCAACCTGGACACGGCCACCATGCAAGCGCTGGCGCGGCAGTTCAATCTGTCCGAGACCACCTTCATCCTGCCTTCCTCGCGCGCGAGCGCAGGCGTGCGCATCTTCACGCCCGACTATGAAATGCCGTTTGCAGGTCATCCGACGCTCGGCACTGCGTTTGTCTGTCGCGCACTCGGCAAGGGCGGCGACGATCTCACGCTGGATATGCAGGCCGGTCTCATTCCCGTGACCGCACAAGGCAACCGTTGGAAGCTGCGAGCGAACACGCCCACGTGGCGTGAGGCCCCGCCGCGCGATGTCATTGCGCGCACGCTGTCGCTTGCGCCCGACGATGTGGCTGATCGACCGCTGTGGGTGAAGGCCGGCAAAGAACAGTTGATCGTGCCGCTTCGCAGCGAATCGGCGGTGCGTCGCGTGCGACCGGACCTCGAGCTCATGAAGCACGTCACGAGCGAGGACGGCCACTGCATGGCCTACGTGTTCGCCGCAGTGAGCGACGATCGGCTGCTGTCGCGCTTCTTCTTTCCCAGCGGCGCGGCAATGCTCGAAGATCCGGCCACCGGATCGGCGACTGCCAATCTGGGCGGCTGGTTCCTCGCCACCGGACACACTCTGCCCCTGCATCGTCAAATCAGCCAGGGCGAGTACACCGGCAGGCCCTCTGTGCTCTATCTCGACGTCGCGGCAGATCGACAGATCTTCGTCAGCGGTGACGTCATCGAACTGGGACGCGGCGTCCTGGACGTGTAATCGAACGCCGCCGCGCGATGGCCGCACCTCGTATGACCGAGTAGGAATCCAACAGATACAGCGGGGGCCCCTGCTCCTTGCCGGAACCATTCCGCGCGTTCATCCATCTATCGTCATAGCTTCGCTCCACGGCGATGATCAGCTTAGGTGACGAACATGACGCAGCGCGCTGCTTCCTCTGCGTGCACATCGGCGGCGCAATCCGCGAGCTACGAGGACATGCCTTTTTCACTCGTACTGTTTCGCTATCTCTGGCCCTTCTGGTTGTTCAAGAACGCCTCGACCGGTGACCGCTATGCGCGCGCGGCGGCGTACCGGCACAACCGGAGCATGCGCATTTACCTGCCCGGCTACCTGGTGAAATGGTTCTGTAACTGCGTGATTGCATTCGCCCTTACGATCGCGTTCGGCTCTTCGGCGAGCGCTTCGGGCACCACGAGCTTCATGTCAGTCATGGCCGCCGGCGCCGGCGTGATGTTCGCGTGCGGCGTCACGGTGCTGTTCATCACCGGGTACATCTACGTTTATCTCAGTCGCAACGACGACTGAGATAACCCGGACCTGGCCGCCCTCCAACACTCCATTTCTGCCCGATTTCGGGCAAACTGCTTGGGCCTTCCTTTCGCCACAGGCAAAGTGCACGCCCATGCCCGAGCAGGCCGAGCTCGACGAACTCGTCACCTATCTGAGCCGCACTTCGCGACTCAGCATCGATGAAGCGCGACGTGTCGTTCGCGAAGTCATCGAGTTCATGAGCGAGACACCGGAAGAATTCATCCGGCGACGCCATCGGGCCTTGCAGTTGGCCGGACTTCCGAACAGCGAAATATTCAGGCTCATCGCTGAAGAGCTGTCGCATTGGCGCTTTCGGGCAGCCTGCCATACCGAACGACAGATTCGTCGAATCATTTATGGCTAGGAGCGTGCCGGATGTGTGGAATCGTTGGCTATGTGGGACCGCGCGACGCAGCACCGATCCTCATGGATGGACTGCATCGTCTCGAGTATCGGGGCTATGACTCGGCAGGCCTCGCCATCGGTCGCGGCGGCAAGCTCACCGTCGTGAAGACTCAGGGCAAGGTACGCGACCTGGAACGCATCCTGCCCGAAAAGCTGAAAGGCACCAGCGGCATCGCGCACACGCGCTGGGCGACGCATGGCGAACCGAGCGATCGCAACGCGCACCCGCACACCGATGCCGCCAACCGATTCGCGATCGTTCACAACGGCATCATCGAGAATGCGGGGTCGCTGCGATCGAAACTGCAGGCCGCCGGCGTCACGTTCAGATCCGAAACCGATTCGGAAGTCGTGGCACACCTGCTCGCCGCCATGCCCCAGGAAAGCCTGGAAGATCGATTTCGCGCCGTGCTGCGCGTCATCACCGGGACCTATGGGATCGCGGCGATCGACGCGCAGGAACCCGGCTGTATCGTCGTGGCACGCAACGGCAGCCCGGTGGTGATCGGCATCGGCGATCGCGAAATGTTCGTGGCCTCCGATCAGGCAGCGCTCGTGCGGCATACGCAAAGCGTCGTTCATCTCGATGACGGTGAGCTCGCAGTGATTCGTGCCGACGGGTATCAGACCTCCACGCTCGAAGGCGGACAGACGGCAAAGACGCCGCTCACGATCGCCTGGAGCGACGAGTCATACGAGAAGGGCAACTTCGCGCATTTCATGCGCAAGGAAATCGCCGAACAGCCCGAAGCCATCCGCCGCACTCTGAGCGGCCGCCTGGAGCCGCGCTTTCACACGACGCATCTCGGTGGTATCGAGATGGCCGCACGCGAACTGCTCGAAGTAAAGCGAGTGAAGATCCTCGGGTGTGGCTCGGCGTTCATCGCGGGCAGCCTGGGCGCGCATCAGATCGAGCAACTCGCCCGGATACCGGCAAGCGCGGAGGCGGCTTCCGAGTTCCGCTACCGCAATCCCGTGATCGAGCAGGACACGCTCTACATCGCAGTCAGCCAGTCAGGGGAAACGTTCGACACTCTGGCCGCGGTGCAGGAAGTGAAACGCAAAGGCGGCCGCGTGCTGGGCATCGTCAATGTCGTCGGCAGTACGATCGCGCGTGAATGCGCACGCGGCATTTATCTGCACGCCGGACCGGAGATCGCAGTCGTCGCCACCAAGACTTTCACCTGCACGGTCGTGGCCTTCGCATTGCTCGCCATCCATCTGGGCCGTCTGCGCGACCTGTCCACGGCGCAGGGCTCGAAACTGCTCGCGGCGCTGCAAGCGTTGCCGGCGCAAGTCGAAACCATCCTGGCGCAGGAGGCGCGTATCGCCACCCTCGCGCAGTCCTTCGCCAGATATACGAATGCGTACTTCGTCGGGCGGGCAGCGAGCTATCCGATCGCCATGGAAGGCGCGCTGAAGCTCAAGGAGGTGAGTTATCTGCATGCAGAGTCGTATCCGGCGTCCGAACTCAAGCACGGCCCGCTCGCACTCATCGACAAGGAAACACCGACCGTGATCGTCATGCCTCGCGACGAGCTGTTCACCAAGAACATCTCGACGATCGAGGAAGTGAAAGCCCGCAGCGGCCCCACCTTCGTAATCACGCAACCAGGCGAACCACTGGGCCTCGCTGTGGACGGCGTCATCGAAGTGCCGAAATCCGAACCCGCACTCGATCCGCTGCTGCTGAACATCCCGCTGCAACTGCTCGCCTACCATGTGGCGCTCGCAAAGAAGCGCAACATCGATCAGCCGAGAAATCTCGCGAAGTCGGTTACGGTGGAATAGCGGGAGCGTGGCACGACGATCTCGACAGGAAAGGCACTCGTGACTCAATAACACACGCGGTTGCGGCCGGTGCGTTTGGCTTCATACAGCGCCTCGTCAGCCGCTTTGTACAGTTGCTCGGCCTGCATCGCACCGCTCAGCGTCGCAACGCCGATCGAGAGCGTGATACTGAGCTCCTGCCTCTCCACTACGAACGAATGGGCTGCGGTCAGCGCGCGCAGCTCCTCGGCGAACCGGACTGCGTGGGTGAGGTTCGTTTCCGGAAGAATGGCGCAGAATTCTTCGCCGCCGTACCGTCCAAGCTTGTCGTTCGGTCGCAGGCGCTTCTGAAGAATCGATGCGAGTCCGCGCAGCACGGAGTCGCCGGTGAGATGGCCGTGTGTGTCGTTGATCTGTTTGAAATGATCGATATCGATCATCAGCACCGACAGATCGCGACCGTGCCGTCGCGCCCTGGGAATCTCTTCGTTCAGCCAGCTGTCCAGCTGCTTGCGGTTTGCGAGACTCGTGAGCCCGTCCGTCACCGTCATGCGAAAGATGATCTCGTGATACTGAGACTCGACGTCCGATCCAGACAGGAACTTGAAGATGGTATCGCCCACCTTGACCTGATCGCCACGATTCAAACGATGCTCGCCGATGGCGCGGATATGGTCATTGATGAACGTGCCGTTCGTGGATTGCAGGTCGATCAGATACAGGCCGTTCGATCGATGCTCGAGCCGCAGATGTCGCCGCGAGACGCAATCGCTCGCAAGCACGATGTCGTTGTCCCGTCCGCGTCCGATCGTCGTGACGGGTCGATCCAGCAAATGGCGACGACCGAGATCCGACTGCACCGGCGAGTAGATGACCACCAGGCAATCCGCACCCGAACGCTCGACTCGCAGCGAGTCCAGGCCGGTAATGCGCGTTTGCGAAAGATCCGAGTCGAAATTGCCCATGACGATTCAGCGGCTCACAGCGGCGCCGCTCTTCCTGCGAAACAGCGGATAGCCCACAGGTGACGAGTTACGCTCCGCGCTGCTCTTACACCGGCGCATCTACGCCTGCCTCGCTCAGCAGCCCCCGCGCTTCCTCACCAGTGAGATCGCGCCACTGCCCGACCTTCAGTGAGCCTAGCGAGATGTGCATGATGCGCACACGTTGCAAACGCACGACCTTGTAGCCGAAGAACGAGCACATGCGCCGGATCTGTCGATTCAGGCCCTGGGTAAGAATGATGCGGAAGGTGCTCGGACCGATGCGCTGAACGCGACACGGCTTGGTCACTGTCCCAAGAATACGCACGCCACTCGCCATCCCGTTGAGAAAGATATCCGTGACCGGCCGATCGACGGTGACGATGTACTCCTTCTCGTGTTCGTTCTCCGAGCGCAGCACCTCGTTGACGATGTCGCCGTGATTCGTCAGCAGAATGAGCCCTTCGGAGTCACGATCCAAGCGTCCTATCGGGAAGATGCGTTCGCGATGCTTCACGAAATCAACGATGTTGTCGCGCACGTCGCGTTCGGTAGTGCAGATGATCCCGACGGGCTTGTTCAGGGCGATATACACGTGCTGCCTGGCTGCACCCACCACCCGACCATCCACACGGACCTCATCGCCCTCTTCGACCTTCGTGCCCAGCGCCGCTCGCTGCCCGTTCACGGTCACCCGCCCGGCTTCGATCCATGCATCCGCCTCGCGCCTGGAACAGACGCCGGTCTCGCTGATGAACTTATTCAGACGCATAAACGCAATGAGCGGTTAGCAATGAGCAATGAGCAGTGAGTAATGAGTAATGAACAGTGAGCAACGGGAGGAACGTCCGAACCCCATCACTGCCATCACCGCCATCACTTTCATCACGCTGCTCCTCCGCGCGCATCACTCATCACTCATCACTCAACTCACGCCGACGGAATGAACTCATCGTCGGCCTGATGCTCGCGCTCGAACTTCAGAAAGTCGTAGTAGCCGCAGCGATTTCCATAGGGATACTTGCGACAAACGTTGGGGCGGGCTTCGTACACCGTGCAGCGTCGCTCGTCAGTGTCGAAGAAGCGGCAGATGGTCTTGTAGATGTGATCGCGCTGATGGCGCAGGATCTGCTCATCCGCCTCCTTCGTCTTGTAGTGATAGGTGAACTTCCGTTTTGCCTCTTCGAACGCCAGGCCGAAGTGACGCGCCAGACGAGCGATGTCGTTGTCGCTCACTGCTATGCGCGCGTGACTGCAGCAATAGCCCGGGCACTTCAGACAATTGAATCTCAGTTTGACCGGCGGTGCGCTCATCGGGCGACCCTCTCGAGATTGACGTAAGTAAATGCGTACGCGTGACGCTCGTCCGCAGCATGACTCCCGACCACCGTCTCACGCCATTCGGTCGGATCGAGGAGCGGGAACAGGGTGTCACCCTCCACGTCGGCGTGAATGCGCGTGAGATAGATGCGAGTCACCCGAGGCAGCGCCTCACTGTACAGCTGCGCACCGCCCACCAGCATGATTTCCGGTGCGCCGTCGGCCGCACGAATCGCAGCGTCGATCGAATCGACGACCACACAGCCCGGAATCTGCAACCCCGCCTGGCGCGAAACGACAATAGTCGTCCGCCCCGGCAAAGGCCGCCCGATCGACTCGAAGGTCTTGCGACCCATGACCATCGGCTTTCCCATGGTCAATGCTTTGAAGCGCTTCAGATCCTCCGGTAACCGCCAAGGCAGGTCGTTGTCGCGTCCGATCACGCGATTACGAGCCATGGCGACGACGATGGAGAGCGTCATGCGCGCAACTCAGCGCTTGCGCTTCTGGGTCGGCTTTTTCTTCGCTTTCTTCGTCGCTTTCTTCTTCGCCTTTTTCCTGGTCGTCTTCTTCTTGTCCAGCGGATCCTTGTTCAGCATCGTGCCGCGACAGTTCTTTGCACCGCAGCGGCACTCATAGAGCGCAAGCTCAGCGGGTTCGTCGGTGCTCTCCCAGGTGAGCTGGTAGTCGTAGCCCAGCTCCTCGCCCGGCTTGATGTTGCGCACCGCATCGATGAAGACGCGACTGTCTTCGATCACCGTTTCGCAGTTCGGATTGCAATTATGATTGATGAAGCGCGCATCGTTGCCATCGACACCGGCATCGATCACCGTCCGATTGCTCGCGATGAACAGGAAGGTGTGACCGTCGTCATCTCCTTTGACTTCATAGCGACGATCGGCTTCGGCATGTGAAATTCGTTCGCCGAGATACTCGATGATGCGCGTGCCCTTCTTGATCGGCGCGACGGCGAACACGCCCCGCCCATGGATTGGCGAATTGCGCGCTTCGATCAGCGGCGAGGTCGCGATCACGGGTTGCGATTTGGCGCGCTTCTTCTTGCGTGCAGGTGCATCGGATTTCTTGCGGCGGGATTTCGGCATGAGGTTTTCAGATCTTGCTGGAGGAGGATCGCCCGCAATCGCAGCGATGCGGACCTGGGTCCATCGCCGCGTCACACGGCGATGGGTGCTTTGATGCTCGGATGCGATCGATAGTCGAGAATGCTGAAGTCCTCGAAGTCGTATTCGAAGATCGACGGCGGCTTGCGTTCGATGACGAGGCGCGGCAATGCATAGGGCGTTCGTTGCAGCTGCTCATCGGCCTGCGCGAGATGGTTCACGTACAAGTGACAGTCGCCCCCCGTCCAGATGAACTCCCCCACTTCGAGATCGCACTGCTGAGCGAACATGTGCGTCAACAGCGCATAGGAGGCGATGTTGAACGGCACGCCGAGAAAAATGTCCGCGCTGCGCTGATAGAGCTGGCACGACAATCTGCCCTGCGCCACCCAGAACTGGAACAACGCATGACATGGCGTCAGCGACATGTCTTCGAGTTCGCCCACGTTCCATGCGTTGACGATGATTCGGCGCGAATCAGGGTTGCGACGAATGAGATCGATGGCGCGGCTGATCTGGTCGATGTTGCGGCCATCGGGCGTCGGCCACGAACGCCATTGCTTGCCATAGATCGGGCCGAGCTCGCCATTCTCGTCGGCCCACTCGTCCCAGATCGTCACGCCGTGCTCGCGCAGATACTTCACGTTGGTATCGCCACGAAGAAACCAGAGCAGCTCGTAGATGATCGATCGCAGGTGGAGCTTCTTGGTCGTCACCAGGGGAAATCCCTGCGCCAGATCGAAACGCATCTGGTGACCGAACACCGACAGCGTGCCCGTACCGGTGCGATCGTCCTTGCGAACTCCGCGCTCGCGGACGTGCTTCAGCAGTTCGAGATACTGACGCATGAGCTCAGGCGCTCGCCCGCACGAAGTTGCCGCTCGGCTGACGATAGCGATACGCGAGTACGAGCATGACGATCCCGGCGATGATCATCGGCGTGGAAAGGATCTGTCCCATCGTGACCCAGTCGAAGAGCAGGTAGCCGCGATTCTCATCCGGTACGCGGACGAACTCGACAGCGAAGCGGAATATGCCATAGCCCAGCAGGAACAGGCCGGCTGGCGCAAGACGTGGTCGCGGCTTCGAGGTGTAGATCCAAAGGATCGCGAACAGGACGAGTCCCTCCAGGATGCCCTCGTAAAGTTGCGAGGCATGCACGTGCAGGACACAAGGATCGACATTGAAGCGCTCGCAGAGGCGCAGTGCCTCGGCACGCTGCGAAGGATGCAGATGCGAGGGCTCGACGATGAATGCCCAGGGCGCCGTCGTCGGTTTTCCCCACAACTCGCCATTGATGAAGTTCGCGCAGCGCACCGCGAAGATTCCTATCCCCGGCAGCGGGGCGAGAAAATCCAGGACATCGACGATCTTGCGTTTCTGGCGCCGTGCAAACAGCACTTCAGCGACGATCACGCCGATCAGACCGCCGTGAAAGGACATTCCGCCCTCCCAGATGCGCAGGATCATGGTCGGATCTCTGACCAGGTTTTCGAAACCATAGAACAGGACCCAGCCCAGTCGCCCGCCGATGATCACGCCGAGCGCGCCATAGAAGATCAGATCGTCCACATCCTGCGGCTTCCACGTCGAGCCCGGCTGCGACGCGCGCAGACGACCCAGCCACCAGGCCACGGCAAAAGCGATGACATACGTCAGCCCATACCAGCGCACCGAGAGTGGCCCGATCCCGAAGAACGGCCCGAGCGAGAAGATGATCGGATCGATGGCTGGGTATTGGATCATCGGGAGCCCTTCTGGGATGAACGCTTATTCCTGCACGACGCGGCAGAAGAACGATTTCAGATAGCGCGTCTCGGGAATGGCAGGATGAATGGGGTGATCGGGCGCCTGACCGCCGACTTCGACGATCTGCACGAAGCGACTCACATGCCGCGCGGCGCGCTGAATCGCTGCAACGAGACCTTCCGCCTGCATGTGATACGAGCACGAGCACGAGACGAGCACGCCTTCACGCTCGAGCAGCTGCAACGCAAGCTGATTGAGGCGCTTGTAAGCGGCCTCGCCCTTGGGGATATCCTTGCGCCGCTTGATGAACGCGGGCGGATCGATGATGACCACATCGAATCGCCGCCGTTCGGCGTGCAGCGATTCCATGACGTCGAACGCGTCGCCTTTCAGGACGTTAGGCTTGAGCCCATGCGCGGCCGCAGTCGCCTGCAGCGACTCCAGTGCGGCGGCGGAGGAATCCACACAGGTCACCTCGGTGGCCCCCGCCTTGAGTGCGCCGAGACCCCACGCGCCCAGATAACTGAAGACATCGAGCACCCGCGCGCCGCCCACGTACTTTCGCAGCGCCAGACGGTTGGCGGCCTGATCGAAGAACCAGCCGGTCTTCTGACCTTCGCCGAGGGGCACGGTGAAATCGATGCCGCCCTCTTGCACCGTCACGTGGGCGGGCAGTTCGCCAAACGCCGTCTCCACATACGAAGGCAAGCCTTCGAGATCGCGGGCGCCGGAGTCGTTCTTCCATAAGAGCGCGACAGGCGAAAGCACTTTGCGCACGGCCTCTTCCACTTCAGGCTTGAGCGCTTCCATTCCGGCCGTCGCAATCTGACCTACGACGATGTCGCCGAATCGATCCAGCACGAGCCCTGGCAGCCCGTCGGATTCCCCGTACACGAGGCGATAGTACGGCTGCTCGTACAAGGCGCGGCGCAGCGACAAGGCCACTTGCAAGCGATGCACGATCAGCGATTTGCCCGGCATGAACTGGGGATCGCGACCGAGGATCCGCGCGCTGATGAGCGAATGCGGATTCACGTACGCATAGCCGAGAAACTTTTCGCGATCGCTCACGACACGGCAGAGCGCGCCGGGCTCGAACTCGGTCAGCGGCGTGCGCGCAGTGTCGACTTCATTGGAAAAGACCCATAGGTGTCCGGCGGACAGCCGGCGATCTTCGCCGCGCTTCAACCGCAACTCGGGAAGAGCCGACGCTGCGGCTACGGATGTGTCGTAGTGTGTGTTCATCGTTATAGTCGCGGAATTCTAGCTTACCGACGTGGCCCACATGCATTCTTCGGACACTCCTGGACAATCCCATGCCTCCACTGAGGGACGGCATCTCAATCGCCTCGCCCAGGAGACCAGTCCGTACCTGCTCCAGCATGCGGATAATCCCGTCGATTGGTATCCGTGGGGCCCCGAAGCACTGGAGAAGGCGCGCACGGAGAACAAACCGATCCTGCTGTCGATCGGCTATTCCGCGTGTCACTGGTGCCATGTGATGGCGCACGAATCGTTCGAAGATCCCGCGACGGCCGCGGTCATGAACGAGCTGTTCGTGAACATCAAAGTGGATCGCGAGGAACGGCCCGATCTGGATCGGATCTATCAGCTCGCACATCAGATGCTGATCCAGCGCGGCGGCGGCTGGCCCCTGACGATGTTTCTCTCGCCGATCGATCATCGTCCCTTCTTCGGGGGTACTTACTTCCCCAAGGACTCGCGTCATGGGCTGCCCGCATTCGCCGATCTGCTTCAGCGCGTTGCCGAATTTTACTCGACCCGCGCGCAGGACATCGCGCAGCAGAGCCATGCATTGAAGCAGGCGTTCGAGGAGATTTCGCCGCCTCCGGCCGAGCCCGGCATGGCCCTCACCGATGAACCGATCGCGGTGGCTCGCGAGATGCTGGCGCGCGAATTCGACTCGCGTTTCGGCGGTTTCGGCCGTGCACCCAAGTTTCCGCATCCAGCGACGATCGAGTTCCTGCTGAGAACCTGGCGCTCCAGCGCCGGACAGGAGGAGCCCGATCTTCATGCACTCTACATGGCCACTCTGACGCTCACCCGAATGTGCGAAGGCGGCATTTACGATCAGCTCGGCGGCGGGTTTGCGCGCTACTCCGTCGATGAGTTCTGGATGATTCCGCACTTCGAGAAGATGCTCTACGACAACGGTCAACTGCTGGGGAATCTGGCGCACGCCGCGATCGCCACTGGCGATGAACTCTTCGCGCGTGTCGCATCCGAAACGGCCAATTGGCTGATGCGGGACATGCAATCCCCCGAAGGCGGCTATTGGTCGACCCTCGATGCGGACTCGGAGGGTCACGAAGGTCGCTTCTACGTGTGGACGCCCGAAGAGGTGCGCCAGCATCTCGAGCCGGATGAGTTCGAGGTCTTCGCGCGCCGCTTCGGTCTCGATCAGCCCGCAAACTTCGAAGGCGCCTGGCATCTGCACGTGTATCGCTCGGTGCAGGATATCGCACAGGAGCTCTCCATCAGCGAAGACCAGGCGAAAGACCGGCTCGATCGTGCGCGCGCCAGACTTCTGCAAGTGCGCAATCGACGCGTCTGGCCGGGCCGCGACGAGAAGATCCTCACCTCATGGAATGGCCTCGCCATTTCAGGAATGGCGATCGCCGCACGCGCAATTCAGCGTCCCGATCTGGCCGACTCGGCTGTTCGCGCGGTCGACTTCATTCGTAAACATCTGTGGCAGAACGGTCGGCTGCTGGCTGTCAGCAAGGACGGTCGGTCGCGTTTTCCGGCGTATCTGGACGACTACGCGTTCCTGCTCGATGGACTGCTCGAACTGCTGCAGACCTCCTGGCGCTCCGAAGATCTCGCCTTTGCGGATGAGCTCGCGGCCACGCTGCTGCGTCATTTCGAGGACAAGGAGCATGGAGGCTTCTATTTCACGGCAGACGATCACGAAGCGCTCATGCATCGCTCGCGCACGTTTTCGGACGAAGCGGTGCCGTCGGGGAATGCCATCGCAGCAAAAGCGCTGACAAGGATCGGATTGCTGTTGGGGAACACGGACTATCTGGACGCTGCCGCCCGCACACTGCGTGCGAGCTGGCCGCAACTGGAGCGTTATCCGCATGGTCATGCGGCCATGCTCGTTGCGCTCGAAGAACACCTGGATCCACCACAGATCGTGATCGTGCGCGGTGAAGCTTCGACGTCGTGGCAGCGTCAGCTCGATCGCGTCTACGCCCCGCGACGACTGATTTTTGCGATCCCATCCGATGCACGCGATCTGCCTGCCGCGCTCGCCGAGAAGAAGCCAATGGGTGACACAGTGGCTTACGTTTGCACGGGCATGAGCTGCTCGCCGCCCGTCACCACGCTCGAAGCGTTGGCGCCGCTCGCCGTGTGATCAGCTCAGACTGCCCTTCTTGCGAGCACGTTTGGCCTGACGCGAACGCTCGATTCCGGCGAGCTGCTTCGCCTTCGCCGCTTCGATCGCGGCATGCAGGGCACGCTCGCCCCACTGCTTGAGCAATGCCGGATCGCTCACCACCTCGGCGGGCACCTGATGATGATCGGTCGTGAGATCGAACGCGTTCGGATAGGGTTTGAATTGACGGCAGCCACGCGAGAGATAGTCATCGCAGTTCGTCGGGCCGGTGTGCAGATACAGGGTGTCCTCGACGACGATGCCCAGCAAACGTTCATCGATGAAAATTCCCACGGCGCCGAAAATGGAACGATTCGAGATCGGCCCGAGAAATGACAATTGCTCGGTCACGTAAGTGGCCAGGCTCGACTTGATCCGCATATCGAGCGACTCTCTGTGATTGGCACGCATCAGTGGTTATGCGTGGGAGATCATTCTTCTGCGCCGCGTCTCATCTGCCATCCACTGCAGCATTTCCGTGTGTCGCGCGCAGCGCCTTCGCTTGTCCGCGCGAAATTCTACCCCGCTAGGCCGGTGTGTAAACCCAGCTGTTCCCTGCGCGCGACATGGTTCACAGCAGACCCGTCAGGGCGTGTATACATACTCGATCTTGATGCCGTCGGGGTCTGCGAAAAAGACCGCAAAATAACCGGGCCCGTACTGCGGATACTCGGCGGGCGCATCGAGCACCGTGACTGCGCCGCCCTGCAGTTGCGCGTGTAACTCGATCACCGATTCCCGCGTCGGCGCTGCGAAGGCCAGGTGATGAAGGCCGGGCGAATAACGGTCATGCGCGTCGAGCACCCTCGCCTGCTGCAGACCCAGCTCCAGGAATTCCCCGCGCCACAGAGGACCGTCAGCGCAGTCTGCGGTTCGACGAAATCCCATGAAAGGCAGCCATCGCTCGTAAAAAGCCGTGGAGCGATGGAGATCTCTGACGGTGAGATCCACATGATGCAGTCGTCCGTTCTGCGGAACGCTCCGTGCCTGATCCATGAGCTCGAGCAAATTCATGCGGATCCTTTCGCGCAGCGCCCCATGGGCAACTTCATCGAAGTCCGCCGCAGCGTTCCAGTCGTAACCCCATGGATTCGCTGTGCGCAACGATTCGACCTCATTCACGAAACGCGGATGCACGTGCGCGTGCAGCGCCGGTTCCACATTGCCGAACATGGCATAGTTGATCCGCAACGCGCCTGTCGCGCGGAATACTGCCTCGCCGAGCATTCCCAGCTCCGAGAGGAACTGATCGCGCGCCGCCGGCGCAAGCGCATTGAGATGAGGCACCACCGGATCAGGCAACAGCAGGCTATAGCCGGCCAGCATTTGCTTGTGTCCCATGACGGCCCATCCGGAATTCATGCGTGCAATCAGTCCCGGATGTCGCCCCTCGCGGCACGACTCCACCAATCGATGTATGGCGGTGCTCACGCTGTCGTTCATTTGCGGAATATGAAGTACACAGCGCCCATCATGCACAACGCCGCCCAAAGATAGTCGAGCTTCAGCGGCTGACGCATGTACAGCAGGACGAACGGGACGAAGACGGACAGCGTGATGACCTCCTGCAGAATCTTGAGTTGAGGAAGACTCATCACGGTATAGCCGATGCGATTGGCAGGCACCTGCAGCAAATACTCGAATAGCGCGATCCCCCAACTCACGAGCGCAGCCACGATCCATGGCTTCTGGCTGAGATTCTTCAGATGCGCATACCAGGCGAACGTCATGAACACGTTCGAAAGGGTGAGCAGAATGATGGTGCGAAGAATGGGGCTCATGATCGCTTCATTGTTCTCGAGGCACGGCAACGCAACGCAAGCTGGGAACAGGATCGTCCGGCGCAAGCCGTAACACGAAATCGAACGCATCGAGTCGCGTGCAGCGTTCGAAATCGCCCTCCGGCGCCCAGGTACAGGCCGGATCAAAAAACTTTGCCGCGCTTGGCGCGTCGCGCAGCGCGACGGACGGATCCAGATCGACCTCGCCGCCTCGCAGCCGTGTGGACAGGAGGCTGGCGCATAGATCATCTTCGGCGCAGCGCTCGGACGCTTCATGTCCCATGCGGACCAGCGAGACGACCGCAGGCTTACGGGAGCGGATGTATCGAACGATCGCCCCCGCATTCACTAGCGCACCGGTAATGACCTCCGTGGCTGCGATCGCATTCGTCAGGCCCTGAGTGCCTGCGTGCGTCGTGTGGATGACGACGCGTTCGCGCACGTCGAATCCTTCGAGCTGGGTTGGCGAGTTGCCCGCATCGAAGCCCGGCAGCGGACGCGCGTGCCGCTCGCCGATGAGCAAGGCCTGCGGCCAACGTGCTTTCAGCTGGCGCGCCGTCTCGATGCTGCCGACCGGAAAGACTTTCGCTGCCCCGCGTGCAAACAAATGCGCGGCTAGAGAAAAGGCACGAAAGACATCGATGACGACCGTGAGCCCTCGGGCACGTCTCGCTCCATCCACGAAATCGAGAACAGAGATTTCACGGGGCACGAAGATTGTTTCGCCTGACGCCACACGATGCTCCGATCGAGGCTGACGAGCCTAGCAGAGCCTGCAATGAAAAAGGCCCCGCCATCTCGCGATGACGGGGCCTTTGTACATCAGCTTCAGGCCGCGCGCCCGCGACCGCCGGCGGCCTTGCGAAGCGAGACGATCCGGCGTGCATCGGCCGGACGCTCGTGCATCACGACCACCTTGGCCCGCTTGAAGAAGTTGAAATCGGTCGCGCTCGCCCAGGTGTACGCACCCATCATGCGGCCCACGATCAGATCCCCGACTTCGAGCTCGGGCAGCAGGATGTCGTCGTCGATGACATCGATCGAATCGCAGGTCGGTCCGGCGAGCACGCTCGGGAACTGCTCGTCATCGTGGCGAAGCGAGGTGACCGGATACTTGGCGTGATCGAACAGCTGACCGCTGTACGAACCATAGAGGCCATCGTCCAGGTAGTACCACCAGCGACCATCGCGCTTCGCCTTACCCATCACACTCGAGATCGCAATCGCAGCCGGAGCGGCGATGAAGCGACCCGGCTCCGCGATCACGCGGACGTGCGACGGCAGCTTGGCGAGCGCCTCGCGAATCGGACGGCAGAACTCGTCGATCGGCGTGATCGCCTCGCCGTAGGAGACCGGAAAGCCGCCACCGATGTCGAGGATGTCGAGCGACGGCAATCCTGCCAGCAGCGCCTCACCGATGATGTTGGTGCAGGCACGAATCGCTTCGATGTACTTGGTCGGCTCGGTTGCCTGCGATCCGACGTGGAAGGACAGACCACGAACGCGCACGCCCATCCGACGGGCCTGCTCGATGAGGCCCAGCACGGCACCCAGCTCACAGCCGAATTTCCGGGACAGATCAACGACGGCATCGGGGCTGCGGAACGACACGCGGATCAGGAGCTCGGCGCGCTTGCGATAGCGGGCGAACTTGCGAATCTCGTCCGGATTGTCGGCCACGAAGATCTTGACGCCGTAGCGCAGCGCATCGCGAATGTCGCTGTCGCGCTTGATCGGATGCGTATGAATGCAGCGTTCGGCTGGAATGCCCTGCGCCTTCACGAGTTCCACCTCGCCGGTCGTCGCGAGGTCGAAGAACGCACCTTCGTCGCGCAGACAGGCGACGACTGCGGCGTGAGGCAGCGGCTTGAGCGCGTAGTGAAGATCCACGCCCGGCAGCGCAGCCTTCAGTGCGTGATACTGACGACGCACCTGTTCGCAATCGACCACGAGCAGCGGCGAGCCGAAACGGGCTGCAAGACCGCGGATCTCGCTCTCGGTGAGCGTCGTCGAGTCGAAGGAATGAGCAGGGGAAACCGTGTGTGTCTGGAGAGCTGCGCGTGGCAACACTAGGAGCACCTCTATGCGATAAGCCGCGAACCGAACAACCGAGCCAACAAGAGCAACAGACTTCAATCAACGTCCGATGACTCTCACGAGTTCTGGTCGAGCGGCACTTGCAGCTTTCGCGATATCCCTCGTCGAGGGACCCTTGCTCAACGCGTGGTTGACACAAGGACTCTGAGTGCTCTCTTACACAGGCGCGCGCAATGTATCAAAAATGCTCTGCGATGCAAGGACTGCGTCACACATTCTCCACCACCGGTCGCGAGCGAGCGCCGCAATCGCGGGACAACTCCACAGTGATGAGCGAGCTCTCGGTCGAACGAGGCAGAGCGCGATGTGCGCCAACTCTCCTTTCGCTCCCAGCGCGTTTGTTAGATTGGCGTAATGAATACGCCGGTACCGCCCGATACGCGCACGGAGCTTGCGACGCTGCTGCGCAGCCGGATTCCACTGGTCCTGATCGAAACGCGCGATGAACCGCGAGCGCTCGCGCTGCTGAAAAGCCTGTCGCTGAAGCGTGCCGGCTCGAGTCACACGCCCATTTTTCAATGGACGGTGACCGACGGATTGCGGCGAGTCGATGTGGATCTCGGCGGCTCGCAGAAGCACAACGCAGACCCGTCGGAGGTGCTCAAGAGCATTCGCGCCACCGACAAGGCGGGCCTTTATGTGCTCCTCGACTTCCACCCATTCCTCGCCGACCCGGTGAACATCCGGCTGCTGAAGGACATCTGCCAAGGCTTCGCGAAGGTGCCACGCACGCTGGTGCTGATCAGTCACGAGCTCACGCTGCCGCGCGAGCTCGAGCACTTTTCCGCGCATTTCAAGCTCGCCTTTCCCGATCGCACCGAGCGCCACGCCATCGTCGAGAAGGTCGCGAGCGAATGGGCTCAAATGAACGCCGGCTCGCGAGTCAAGACGGATCGCAAGGCCTTCGAGCTGCTGATCGAGAATCTGAGCGGATTGTCGACCAGCGACACCGAGCGGCTGGCGCGCAAGGCGATCTTCGATGATGGCGCACTGCAGGCGAACGACCTGCCGGCTCTGATGCAGGCGAAATACGCACTGCTCAATCGCAGCGGTGTGCTGAGCTTCGAGTACGACACGGCGAAGTTCGCCGACCTCGGCGGCATGTCCAGACTCAAGGACTGGCTGAAACAGCGCCGCGTCGCCTTCGACGGATCGGCGCCGCATCTGGATACGCCGAAAGGCGTGCTGCTGCTGGGCGTTCAGGGCTGCGGCAAAAGCGTTGCCGCGCGCGCGGCTGCCGGAATCTTCGGCGTGCCGCTGCTGCGCCTGGACTTCGCCGCGATCCACAACAAGTACGTGGGCGAATCCGAACGCAACCTGCGCGAGACGCTCGCGACGGCCGACATCATGTCCCCCTGCGTGCTCTGGATCGACGAAATCGAAAAGGGAGTCGCCACCGGCGAAGGCGACAGCGGCACCGCGCGGCGCGTGCTGGGTACTTTTCTGACCTGGCTTGCGGAGAAGAAAAGCCGCGTATTCGTCGTCGCGACGGCAAATGAGATTTCCGCACTGCCGCCGGAACTGATCCGCAAAGGTCGATTCGACGAGATCTTCTTTGTCGATCTGCCGAAAGCAGCAGTGCGCGCCGACATTCTCGGCATTCACGCCCGCAAGCGATCGCTGGCACTGACCGATGAGCAGGTGGCGAGGCTGACTGAGGCGAGCGAGGGATTTTCA
The DNA here is from genome assembly GCA_023423935.1 of Pseudomonadota bacterium. GTDB lineage: Bacteria > Pseudomonadota > Gammaproteobacteria > Steroidobacterales > Steroidobacteraceae > Steroidobacter. The sequence continues at coordinate 218,750 of JAFAEQ010000010.1, forward strand.
GGCGCCGAGATCGAACAGGCTGTCGTATCGGCGCTGTACGCCGCTCATGCGAACGGTGTTCCGGTCAGCGCAGATCACATCGCGGCGGAGTTGCACGCCACACGCCCGCTGGCATTGATCATGGCGGAGAAGATCGGGGAGCTACGCGCCTGGGCTGCCGAGCGAACCGTATCGGCCGACTAGCGAACTGTAACGACGGATCCGAGAGTGCTGCTTTGGTCGTCCCAGCGAAGGCTGGGATCTCCCGCGGGATTCCCTGTTGGTCACCCGCGGGGGCACAGGACCTTAGAGCATCTCGCCTTCGTCGCCGAAATCGGCGACCCACGCGGCGATGTCCTGATCGTACGTGACGATGTTTTCCGCCGACGCGGCACGCTTCAAGCGGTCGCGGGTCGCATCCCAGCGCTCGCCCTCGGGCACTTCCTCCACCAGGATGATCTTGGCGCCCGACTTGTCCAGGGTCCGGAGATTCGCATAGAGGTTGCGTGCGTACAGATCCGGGCGATTGCCGGCATTGATCCACGTCATGTAAGGCGTAGTGCGCACGGGAGGATGCATCGCAAGCACGGCGACCTTCTCATGCTCGTCGCTGAACTCGCTGATGATCTGGTCCAGACGGCGACTGGGCACCATGTTCACCGGCGTCTGCGGCGAGTAATGGCGGCTGGTCGAGCCTGGAACGCGCGGAGCCGACGGATTCGGTCCCATCTGAATATTCGGAATCACGGCACGCAGCTGCGACAGCGTGATGCTGCCCGGCCGCAGCACTCGCGGGCCATCGCCCAGACACGCCACGATCGTGGATTCGAGTCCGATCTTGCTGTCACCGCCATCGAGCACGATCTTCAGATCCTCGCCGAATTCCTCGCGGACGTGCTCGGCACGGGTCGGACTCACGTGACCGTAGCGATTCGCGGAAGGCGCCGCGATTCCGCCACCAAAGGCATTGAGCAGCTGCTGTGCGATCGGATGATTCGGCACCCGGATGGCCACGGTGTCCTGCCCGCCCGTGATCACGTCGTTCACCGCAAGCGCGCGCTTGGCGACCAAGGTCAGCGGACCTGGCCAGAAGGCCTCCGCGAGTTTTTTGGCATCGGGTGTCATGTCGCGCACCCAGCGCTGCAGATAGCGCGGATGGTCGATGTGCACGATCACCGGATGGGTCGATGGGCGACCTTTCAGACGAAAGATCTTGCGGACTGCATCGGGATTGTTGGCGTTGGCCCCCAGGCCGTAGACCGTTTCGGTCGGAAATGCCACCAGGTCGCCCGCGCGCAGCGCTTCGACGGCTTCTTGCAGGTGTTCCTGTAACACGCGTCCCATGACCATGGCCGCATGATAGCAAGGCACGACGGGAAGTCAGCGACGCACGTGGCCGATGCGTACATTGGCCGACGAGCGGTCGCATCTCACGCATCAGCGCCAGAAAAGTGACGTGAGCCTGACCCTTAAGGGCGCTGACGTTGTGCCTCCATCGTGTGATGCAAGACGCGAAGGCACTCCATAATGGAGTCGCGCCTGGGCACATTCAGTACAAGCCCTACGGACGGTTGCCCCTGATCAGCCCCACACTCGCCGAATCTCGCGAGGCTGATCAGAGGTTTTTTGTCCGCAGCTCACTCGAGCATCGTGCGATCCCAGCCGGACGGCGTGCGCTTGAGCTCGTAGGCCGGCCAGTAGCGCGTATCGAGCTTGAGCGTGATGACGTCCACGGAGCCGTTCCACGCCATCGTACGCAGTCGCACCGAGGACCGATCGGGACGTCCGGCCACCGCCTTGATAAAGGCATCGAGATTCGGCGTCGGCTGACCGTCCACTTCGACGATGCGTCGACCCGCCCACAGCTGATAACGCGTGGCAGGCGACCCGTAAGAGTAATACCCCACGAAGACTCCTTCGGGAGGAATGCCACGCTGAGCCGACAGCGCACGATGCGGCTCCTGCAGGACCGCTCCCGCCCACAGCACGACGCGATCCAGATCGCGGCCGCCGAGCTCGACGGTCGGCACCACGATCGTCTGCTGCAGACCATCGCGCAGCACCGTCACTCGCACTTCAGGCTTCTGCACTGCACGCTCGACCTCACGGAAGCGGTTCACGATCGTGCCGTCGATATCGAGAATCAGATCACCCGTGCGCAGCAGTTTCTGAGCCGGCGATCCGCCCACCAGACGCGCAACGCTCAGCACCTGCCGGCGATCCGGGCTGTGCTCTTCGAAGCGCTGAATCCATGCATCGGGAAGGCCGAGCTTGCGTGCGCCCGCCAGCGGTACGGGTACGAACTCCGCCTCCAGCGAATGCAGCAGGCCGCCATTGCGCACGTGCGGCAGCATCTCGACGATCTGCTCGGCGGGAATACCGCGATTCTCCTGTGCGATTTCCCTGCCCGCCTCGAACGCGAAGCTCGCCCAGGTAGCAACGACCTCGCCCTGTTTGTTCGTGAGCACGCCGTCGTAGTCGCCAGGGCCGTTCACCAGCTGAATGGTTTCCAGGTTCGATTCGCGGAACTGGAATGTACGCGACAACGGGAAGGCCACCGGATCGACCGAAGCCACGGTCGCCTGACGCGATTGCACCTTGCCGTCGCCACGCACGCCAACGGCCCAGATCTGCTCGCCTGGATGCACGTCGCCGACTTTGAACGTCGCGGCCTTCGCTGGCGTGTCACCGATCAGCTTCGGGTCGTACGAGACGATCGCGAGGTTGTGCAAGGGATGCACATACTCGACGCGACCGGGAACCTCGATCGTGCCGGCGAAGGTCAGACGCACATCGCCAATGACGACGGGTACCGTGTTGCGATCGACCACGACCAGACCGCGCTCGGCATCGGCGATCACGCCCGTGCCGTAATAGTTGCGCTCGGTGATGCCCGACACCGAATAGGGCATGTCGAAGTTCACCAGCACGAGCGACGGCGCAATGCGATTGATGATCGGATCGGCGCTCTTGACGAAGCTCGTGGTCGCAGGTTTCGGCGGATCAGCCTCGCCGTCCTCGGCCCACGGCGTACACGGCCACACGCCGCTCGCGTCATCGCGCTTGCAGGTGCGCGCCGGGAACCAGCGACGGTCCATGCGGATCACTCGCCATTGCGAGGTCGAAGGATCGTCCATGGTCGAGAACCGCAGCGTCACTCGCTCGCCATCCTTGAGCGCAGCCATCGCTGCCTCGAACTGAGCGAGATCGGTCACCGGTTTGCCGCCGACCTCGCTGATCACGGCACCGCGCGGAATGGCCGCAGCACCGAGCACATAACCGGGATTGGCGACATACACACCTTTCACAGGCCTGTTCAGGTGACGTGCCTGCTGCCATGAGAGGTTATGCACCACGGCGTCGCCAAACTCGATGAAGCGATCGGGCGTGATGTCGTAGAGATTCTCGATCGTGATCTCGGGTTCGAGACGCTGACCCCCACGCTCGATGGACAACTTCACCTTCTTGCCGACGCCGTCATCGAGCACATCGGCCAGCGCATCGAATCCAGCAAGCGACTCGCCATTCACCCGGACCAGGATGTCGCCGGGTTCGAGCACCTGCTCGGCCGCCGAGCCGGGCTGTACTTCGCTTACGACCAGAAGGCCCGTGGTCGCCGGAAACTTCCGGCGCACTTCAGCTTCGGTTTCAGTACGCAGTCCCAACCGACGCACTTCGTCGAACGGCGTGTACTTGAACACGGTCTGCAACGTGCCGCGCGGCACGGTCTTGCCCTCCTGGATGTACTTGAGCGCGCGCGTGACGCGATCGAGCGGCAGATAGAAGCTCGATGCAGCCTGGGAGCTGCCACCTGCGTTCAATGCAACGACGCGGCCTTCGACATCGATCACCGGCGATCCGGACGAGCCGCCGGAAGTGCTCGATGCCGCCTGGTAATAGAAGGTGTTGAAGTCGTTGTACTTGCCCATCCCGTAGACAGGAGCTTCGCGATCGAGCCGCGCGAGCGTGCCGGCCAGAATCGAGAGCTGTTCGCCGGCGTCGTTACCCACGACGCGAATTTCGCGTCCTACCTGCGCGCCCTGCGGATAGAGCTTGAGCTCCGCGGGCTTGATGAATTTGAGCGCCGACGGATCGAAGCGATAGAAGCCGAAGTCGTGCACCGGATCGCGATACACCGGATAGAGCGTCACTTCCTCGCGATTGAGAAACACCGCCTGCGCCGTCACGGGACCGGGTGTTACGACGTGACGATTGGTGAGGATCAGGCCGCGCTTGGCATCGATGACGAAGCCGGTCGCCTGGCTCGACATGTTCCACTCGGTGTCGAAGGCGCGCGTCTGATCCACCTGGATGGTGACGACGCCGCTGGCCACGCGCTCGAGCGTTCGTGTCCAGCGGGAATCTTCGGCGGCGGGTACCGACACCATCGGTGCCGATGCATCTTCTCCAGCAAATACTCTGAACGTCGTCAGGATCAGAAGCGTGAGGCCGGCGGCTTTATTCATAGCTACAAACGAACTCGAGGAGACTTAGCGGAAAGAGAGGACAGCGCTTGCGCTGGAGGTCTTCGGTTAGGCGAAGGATCGGCCTCCAGGTTCCCGCTCATCCGAGCAGGACGAAACCCCACACGATCGCCAGCACCACGAAAGCTAACAGAACGGCCGTGGATCCGACGTCCTTCGCCAGACCAGATAATTCATGCCGCTCGAGGCCGATACGGTCGACGACGGTTTCGATCGCCGTATTCAGCAACTCGACGATGAGCACGAACACGACCGAACCGAGCAGCAACGCGCGTTCGACGCCGCTCTTGCCGAGCCACGCGCCGAGCGGCAGCAGCACGATGGCAAGTACGACCTCCTGTCGAAATGCAGCTTCCGCTCGGAAAGCGCCTTTGAACCCTTTCCAGGAGTTTACGTACGCAAGCAACAACCGGCGCATGCCGGACAGTTTCGGGCGATCCATAAAACTCCTGACGGGAGGCTTTATGACTTGTGGACGAGATCGAGCTGTTTTGCGGCCCTGACATCGTCCAGGCGACGCACCGGCAGAGTATACGGGGCGCCCTTGACCTTTGCCGGATCCTCCATCGCCTCCTTCTCGATCGCAATAAGGGCGTCGATGAATGCATCCAGCTCCTGTTTGCTCTCCGTCTCGGTCGGCTCGATGAGCAAGCACTCAGGCACGAGCAATGGAAAGTAGGTCGTCGGCGCATGGAAGCCGTAATCGAGCAGCCGCTTGGCGAAGTCCATCGCGTTCACGCCCAGATCGCGCGCCTGTCGCTTCATCGTAATGATGAATTCATGACTCGCCCGACGCTGCGGATACGCTGCGTCGAAACCCGCCTTCTTCAATTGCACGAACATGTAATTCGCATTGAGCGTCGCGTACTCGGCCACGCGCTGCATGCCGGCTCGGCCGAGCATGCGCATGTAGACATAAGCACGCAGCAGCACACCGGCGTTGCCCATGAACGCAGAAAGCCGACCGATGGTCTGCGGCATATCGCGCTCGTCCAGCCACCGATAGCGATCGCCCTCCTTCCCCACGACCGGAATCGGCATGAACGGCAACAGTCGCTGATTCACGCCGACCGCACCCGAGCCCGGACCTCCGCCGCCGTGCGGCGTCGAGAAGGTCTTGTGCAGATTCATGTGAATGACGTCGAAGCCCATCACACCCGGACGCACTTTGCCGAGGATCGCGTTGAGATTCGCACCGTCGTAATAGAGCAGTCCGCCGGCGTCGTGCACGATGCGGGCGACCTCCTGGATGCGACGCTCGAACACGCCCAGCGTGGACGGATTCGTCAGCATGATGCCGGCGGTTTTCGGTCCGACCGCCTGCTTCAACGCGTCGACGTCGATATCCCCGTTGGGCAACGACGGGATCTCGATGACACTGCAGCCGCACATCGTCGCCGTCGCAGGATTCGTACCGTGTGCAGCGTCCGGCACGATGATCTCGGTGCGCTCCAGATCCCCGCGCGCCTTGTGGTAGGCGCGGATCATTGCGACCCCGGCGAACTCACCCTGCGCCCCGGCCATCGGCGTGAGCGACACACCTTTCATGCCGGTCACTTCCTTCAGCATCTCCTGCAGCTCGTACATGCATGCGAGGAAGCCCTGCCCCGCCGAGTCGGGCCCGAGCGGATGGCGCGAGAGAAACTCCGGGAGCATCGCCAGCTCGTTACAGGCACGCGGGTTGTACTTCATCGTGCATGAGCCGAGCGGATAGAAATGCGTGTCGATGGAGAAGTTCAGCTGCGACAGACGCGTGAAGTGACGCACGGCCTGCAGCTCAGACACCTCCGGAAGCCGCGCCGGCTGCTTGCGCCGCAGAGCATCCGGCACGTCGGCCTTCGCGCCATGAGGATATTGCCCAACCGCACTGCGACCGGGACGTGAGTGTTCGAAAATCAGAGGTTCGCGCATATTCGAGTGATGGGTGATGAGTGATCAGTGATGAGAAGTGGTGTGTGAAGCTGACGGTGCCGATGTTCCGGCTCATCACTCGTCACGCATCACTCATCACCTCACGAAGTGCCTTCGCATAGAGCTCAATATCTTCGCTGGTCCGCGTTTCGGTCGCGCAGACGAGCAGTGCATTGCCTAGCTCAGGATATTTCCGCGACAGGTCGAATCCGGCGATGATGCCGCGCGATGCGAGGGCTTCGATCACCTCGCTCACGTTGCGATCGAGTTGCAGGACCGCTTCGTGGAAGCGAGGACCGTTGAATGCCAGCTTCACGCCTTTCACCGCGATCAACGCATTCACCAGCTCGGTGGTGCGCGTCTGAGAAGTCGCCGCCACCTGCTCGAGGCCCTGGGCACCGAGCAGCGACATGTAGATCGTTGCTGCCGTGACCAGCAGTCCCTGATTCGTGCAGATGTTCGACGTCGCCTTGCTGCGCCGAATGTGCTGTTCGCGCGCTTGCAGGGTCAACGTGAATCCGGGCTTGCCATCGAGATCGACCGTCCGGCCGATGATGCGGCCTGGCATCTGACGCACGTGTTCCATGCGCGCGGTCATGAACCCAAAGTAAGGTCCACCGGAGGACAGCGGCACACCCAGGGGCTGACCATCGCCGACGACGATATCGACGCCTTTGGTGCCCCACTCGCCCGGCGGTTTCAGGATCGCAAGCGACATGGGATTGACCACGGCAATGACCAGCGCGCCGTTCGCATGCGCCCAGTCGGTGATCGCATCGACGTCTTCGAGCAGGCCGAAGAAGTTGGGCTGCTGGATCACGACCGCCGTGATGTCCTGACCTGCATAACCGGCGAACGCGCTTGCGGCCGTCACTCCCGAATCTTTCGTGTACGGCACGATTTCGAAATTGAGCTTCTGCCCTTCCGCAATCGCACGCGACACTTCCACATAGGTCGGATTCACCGTCGCAGGCACCAGGACGCGTGCAGACTTCGACTTGCGATGCGCGCGCACGGCCATCAGGCACGCCTCGGCGAGTGCAGAGGCTCCGTCGTACAGCGAGGCGTTCGAGACCTGCATCCCCGTGAGGCTCGCCATCATCGACTGGTATTCATAGAGCAACTGCAAGGTGCCCTGACTCGCCTCCGCCTGATAGGGCGTATAGGCGCTATAGAACTCGCCACGAGTCACGATCGCCCAGACAGCAGCGGGAATATGGTGCTCGTAAGCGCCTGCTCCGATGAAATTGAGCGGCCGACCGTCACGTTGCGCGCGCGCACGCATCAAGCGCCCGATGTCCATTTCCGTCAGTGCTTCAGGAATCCCTGCCAGCGACTGGATGCGCAGCTCCTGGGGAATCTCGTCGAACAACGCGTCGATGCCTGACGCGCCGATGGCGGCGAGCATCTCCTGGACATCGGCTTCAGTGTGGGGAATGAACGGCATGGGAGGAAGATGAGCAGTGAGTAGTGAGTAATTAATAATGATCAGCGAAGGAGCGTGAACGATGCCGAATCGAACGCATCACTCATCACCCATCACTCATCACTCGTTCAATGCGCCTCGGATTCCACGACCTTCGTATAGGCGGTCGAATCGAGCAGCTGATCCAGCTCGGCCTTGTTGCTGGGCTTGAGCTTGAACAACCAGCCCTGGCCATACGGATCCTGGTTGACCAGTTCCGGTGACGAGCCGAGCGACTCGTTCGCGGCAACGACTTCGCCCGACAGCGGGCTGTACACATCCGATGCGGCCTTGACGGATTCGACCACGGCAGCGGCGCCGCCTTTGCTCAATAACTTGCCCACTTCGGGCACTTCCACGAACACCAGGTCGCCCAGCGAGCCCTGCGCATGATCCGAAATGCCGATGGTGACGGTACCGTCGCTTTCGAGACGAGCCCATTCGTGCGATTCGAGATACTTCAGATTTTCTGGAATGGTGGACATGTGAGTTCCTGTGATTCAGTGATGTCGGTGATAGCAGTGATGGCAGTGATGACGTGATGCGGCGCCAGCTCTGGCACGGATCAGATCAGGTTCTTACCGTTACGGACGAAGGGAAACTTGACGACTTTCGCCGACAGCAGCTTGCCGCGTATGTCGACGTGCACGCGATCGCCCGTCGCCGCCGGGACTCGCGCGAAGCCGATGGATCGCTCGAGTGTTGGCGAGAACGTGCCGCTCGTGAGCTCGCCTTCGCCTGCACCGTCGGCCACGACTTTCTGGTGTCCGCGCAATACGCCGCGCTCTTCGAGTACGAGACCGACCAGCTTGCGAGGCACACCCTGTTTGCGCTGCGCCTCGAGCGCTGCGCGGCCAACGAAGTGACGATCTGCCGGGTCGAATGCAACGGTCCAGGTCAGTCCTGACTCGAGTGGCGACACGTTCTCGTCCATGTCGTTGCCGTAGAGATTCATGCCCGCTTCGAGACGCAAAGTATCGCGCGCGCCCAGACCGCACTGGACGACACCCGCATCGAGAAGCTTCTTCCAGAAATCAGCCGCCTCGGCCACGGGAAGCATGATTTCCCAGCCGTCCTCGCCGGTATACCCGGTGCGGGCAATGAAGTAGGGACCGAGCTGGCGACCCGAGAAGGGTTTGAGCTCGAGCGCCGCAGGTGCGTGCTCGGGGATCAACGTTGCAGCCTTCTGGCGTGCATTCGGCCCTTGCACGGCAATCATCGCGAGATCCGTCCGCGGCTTGATGTCGACGCCGAAGTCCCCGACGTGCTGCCTGAGCCAGGCGATGTCTTTGTCACGCGTGCCTGCGTTCACGACGACACGAAACCACTGTTCATCCAGAAAATAGACGATGAGATCGTCCACGACGCCGCCGCGCTCGTTCAGCATGCAGCTATAGAGCGCCTTGCCCGGTTCTTTGAGCTTCGCCACGTCGTTGGCAAGCAGATGGCGCAGATAGTCGCGGACGCGCGCGCCGGTGATGTCGGCAATCAGCATGTGAGAGACATCGAACATGCCGGCGTCGCGTCGCACTGCATGGTGCTCTTCGATCTGCGAGCCGTAATTGACGGGCATGTCCCAGCCGCCGAAGTCCACCATCCTGGCACCGGCTGCAACGTGAGTATCGTAAAGAGGCGTTTTGAGGCCCATGGCTCCAGCTCCGCATTGGTCACGAATGGCAACGGAAGTCTGCCTCGAACGTCGCTGAATGCGACGAGCGATGCGCGATCTCCGCCCCTCTGTCCTGTGACCTGAGAGATCCGGCGCATGCTGCCCCGCGACAACGCGCCTCTCCCCTTCGGTGAGCCTTCGATGTCCGCTGTCGCGAAACCTTCTACGGCTACTCTCCAGAGCCCGTCGAGCAACGACTCCGGTTGAGTCGTCACAAGGGCGCGCCGTTCGTGTGCCTGAGCGTTTCCGGGCGGTTGCGCCTTCGGCGGCGAGATCAGGCTTGTCGCCTGTGTCGCTCTCTCCGGCCGCGCCTTGCGATGGGTGCGCGTATGGTAGCCGAGGCTTTGGAGCGGTGCCCGGATATTTCCTGGCCTCATTGCATACGATCGCTGTTGCATACGATCGCTTCGTTCCGTCGTGTGGGCGTTTGCGCGAGTCGCGTGGTGCGCTGGGTTACAATCGCGCTCCTTTTTTCGACCGGTCGATTTCATCCGTGACGCGTCGTTCTTCCATTCCTGTTCGCATCGGCTCCGTAACCGTCGGGGGCAACGCGCCCATCGTCGTGCAATCCATGACGAACACGGACACCGCCGACATCGAATCCACTGTCTCGCAGGTGCGCGATCTTGCCCGCGCTGGATCGGAGCTCGTCCGCGTGACCGTGAACACCGATGAAGCGGCTGCTGCTGTCCCCCACATCCGCGATCGACTCGCCCAGATGGGCGTCTTCGTACCGATCGTAGGGGACTTTCATTTCAATGGTCACAAACTGCTCAAGGCACATCCGGCGTGTGCCGAAGCACTCGCCAAGTACCGAATCAATCCAGGCAACGTGGGACGCGGCAGCAAGCGCGATCCGCAGTTCGCCGAAATGATCGAAGTCGCCTGCCGCAACGACAAGCCGGTACGCATCGGCGTGAACTGGGGCAGCCTCGATCAGGATCTGCTCACGCGACTGATGGACGAAAATTCGAGAAGTGCCGAACCGATGGATGCGCGCGATGTCACGCGCGAAGCGCTGGTGGTGTCTGCTCTCGACTCGGCGCAACGTGCCGTAGAGCTGGGACTGCCGCAGAACAGGATCGTGATCTCCTGCAAAGTCAGCGGGGTCCAGGATCTGATCTCGGTGTATCGCAATCTCGCACGTCGCTGCGACTACGCGCTGCACCTGGGACTGACAGAAGCCGGCATGGGCTCCAAGGGCATCGTGGCTTCGACGGCCGGCATGAGCGTGCTCTTGCAGGAAGGCATCGGCGATACGATCCGCGTCTCGCTGACGCCCGAGCCGGGCGGCGATCGCACTCAGGAAGTCATCGTCGCGCAGGAAATCCTGCAGACCATGGGGCTGCGCTCATTCATGCCGATGGTCGTCGCCTGTCCCGGCTGCGGACGCACGACCTCGACGTACTTTCAGGAGCTCGCACAGAAGATTCAGACGCATCTGCGACATCAGATGCCGCAGTGGCGCAAGCAGTATTCAGGCGTCGAAGAGATGACCGTCGCGGTGATGGGCTGCGTCGTCAACGGCCCGGGCGAAAGCAAGCATGCCAACATTGGCATCAGCCTGCCCGGCACCGGCGAGCGCCCCGTGGCACCCGTCTATATCGACGGTCAGAAAGGCCCGACGCTCAAGGGCGATCACATCGCCGAGGAATTCCAGGCACTGGTGGAAGATTACGTTTCGCGCACTTACGCGCCCAGGCAGTGATCACGGTGAGGAAGGCGATGAGGTGACAACGGTCTGAGCAGGCGAAATCGAAATCAACATAGCGCCACGCAGACCATCACTGGCATCACCATCATCACTTGCATCGCTGCATCACTTGTTGATGGAGACAATCGTGACTGAACTGACAACAAAAAAATGCGTTCCCTGCGAAGGGGGGATCGATCCGCTCAACCGCGAACAGGCGGAAGCGCTGATGAAGCAACTGCAACCCGAATGGAAGCTCTCCGACGACGCGACGAGCCTGCATCGCGAATGGAAGTTCAGAAACTTCTATCACACGATGAGCTTCGTGAACGCGGTGGCGCATATCGCCAATGCCGAGGATCATCATCCCGACCTGGAGGTGGGCTGGGGCTATTGCAGGATGAAATACTCGACACACGCCATCAATGGCTTGTCCGAGAACGACTTCATCTGCGCGGCAAAGGTGGACGCTCTGCCGCGACAGTGAACGAACCGGATTAGAGGCGGAACAACACGCCTAACGTGATGACGTCGATGTCCGCGCGCCCCGCCTCGGTCACGTCGCCCACGTTGTCGGCCCGCTGAAAATCCAGCCTGAGCGCCCAGTGCGAACCCCAATCGAACTGGGCGCCAGCTCCCCAGATGAAATTCTGCGAGCCGAAGGAAATATCGTCCGAGAAGTTCTGGAAGGATGTTCTGGCCTTCATCCTTGCGAACAAGACACCCGCCCGAGTTCCCTGGCCGCAATCCTCGCCGAAGCACTATGCAGCGGCGATCTGTATCCGAGCCGGCTCGACCATAGGTCCGACCGGATGTTTGAATTCCTGTTTCGAGAACTCGATTCTCTCAGCGGATCTTGCCGAGAAGTCCGCTCGCTGTTCACAGATCTGCAATCGTCTGAGCAGGCCCTGCTGATTGGCGATCTGAATGGCCAGACCCGGACGAGCGTTGAGCTCCAGCACCAGCGGTCCACGATCGCGATCGAGCACGATATCGACACCGATGTAGCCAAGTCCGGTGAGCTCGTAGCAGCGCGATGAGATGTCGAGGATCGTGTCCCAGTCGGGGACCTGCACGCCGGCGATCGGATTGCCGGTGTCGGGGTGATGGGTGATCACTTCGGTACCGAGCACGCCATCGAGTGTGGCGCCGCTCGCGAGATCAATCCCTGCCCCTACCGCGCCCTGATGCAGATTCGCCTTGCCGCTGGAGATGCGGGTAGGCAGGCGCACCATCGCCATGACCGGGTAGCCGCGAAATACGATCACGCGCACGTCGGGTACACCCTGGAAGCTGATGCGCTCGAACAGCGCCGAGAAGCGCACCATGTATTCGACGATCACGCAGTCCGGAACGCCGCCGAGACTGAACTGGCCGTTGATCGTGTTGGACAGATGATGCGCCAGGTAGTCGGGCTCCAGCAGAGCCCCGCTGATCGTGCGAAAGCGCCCTGCACTGCGGCCCGAGATCACGATGATCCCATCACCGGCGCTGCCATGCGCAGGTTTGATCGCAAACTCGGAATGGTCTTTTACGATCTCGGGCAAGCGGCGAATGTCGTGCTGGGTCTCGATCACGCCATAGAGATCCGGCACTGCGATGCCTGCGCGCAACGCCAGTCGCTTGGTCTGCAGCTTGTCATCGACCAGCGGATATCGGCTTCGGGGATTGAACCGCAGGATGTAATCGCCATTGCGGCGATTGAGCCCGAGCACGCCCTCTTCACGCAATTTGCGGTAGCGGTTGAACATCCCTCAGTGCGTCCGGCTCAGGCTTCCACTTTCGGGGCTTCCGCCTGAAAGGCGCGGAAGCGTCGCAGCTCGAGCAGGCGATAGCCGGTATAGCGACCGACCAGCAGGGCCGCCGCGACCACCAGCAGGAGCAACTCCGGGAACACGAAAATCAGGTGCTCGAGCCAGGCAATTTCCATGATCAGATATGCGACCGCCGCCACGAGCAGACTGCCCACGCCTTCCTGAATCGCCTCAGATGCGCCGCGCTCCTCCCACACGATCGACATGCGTTCGATCGTCATCGAGATGATGACCATCGGAAACAACGCGATCGACAGCCCCGGCTGCAATCCCAACCGATGACTCAGGATGCTGATCGCCGCCATCAGCAGCACGACGACCGTCAGTACGCAGGTCAGTCGCGGCACGAGCAGCAGTCTGAGCTTCTCGAGATAGAAGCGGATCAAAAGCCCCAGCGAAACGATGATCGCGAACAGCACCACGCCCCACAGCAGACGCGTTTCTCGAAACGCGAGTGCGACCAGCACCGGCATGAAGGTTCCGAAGGTTTTCACGCCGATGAAATTCCGCAGGACCATGATGACCAGGGCACCGACGGGAATCATCAGCAGCACGCTATAGACAGCCTGGGTCGCGATCGGCAGCTGGAACAGGGAGAACTCGGCCGAATGCGAGCCGCTGCGTTCTGCCCGATTCTCCGCGACCACCATCGAGCTGAGCAGACTCTGCTGCACGGCAAGCGTGACATCGAGGTTCGATCCGCCTTCGATTGCGGCGATAGGCTCATCTCCGCGCCACCAGATCAGGAAATCCTGCGGCAGTCCCTGCTGCAAGGTTTCGATATTGAAGTAGAGCCATTGCACGCCGTCATGTACTTCGAGCAGCACCTGCGGCTGTACCGGCCCCGATCGTTCTCGCAGTGTCACGCCGTGCGCGATACGCGCTGGAATCTGCGCGCCTGCCAGCAGTACGGTCGCAAGGTGAGCACGATCGGACACAGAGGCTGTACGGTCGAGAAACACGCGAATGTACTGATCGTTCTGACCCTGCCCGATCCGGCGCAGCAGTTCGGTCGTGAAGCTCGCCACGTCGGCCGACTGACGCCGCACGTCCGCCGTCAGACCTTCCATGGCGATACGCGAGGGCTCGTCGAGTTTCGGCGGTTCGGGAAATGGCGGCGTGGTGTCCTCCGCGCGCCGCGTCTCGTCGCGATAGATCGAAGCGCGGTAATAGACGGTCTGCGATCCCTGCGCCTCACGAACGGCCCATTGCGCCTCGCGTCCCGCGGGCGCCGGGCGGGTCGTGACGCCGAATCCGCGCGAGATGAAATTCTCGTTCATGAGCGCATAGCCCGGCGTGAGAGCTGGAACGCGCAGCGTCGCTTTCACAGCCGCGGGCCCTGGATCGAACGAGACAGCGGCCTCGATGGTCCAGATTTCCGCCTGGCTGTTGGGTGCAACAGGAAAACCGAGAACCTTCGCCTTGTACGCGAACAGGGAAAGGGCCAGTGCGCAAAGCACCAGTGCGAGGATGAGCGTGTGACGATTCGTCATTCAGCCGTGATCGTGCACGTTCGGCGCGGCGGAATGAACCGCATCGTGGGTGACTAAAGTCATGAAATGCCAGCCCCGCGCAGCGAGAAGGCTGGCGGTTGGCGCGAGAGCGTAACGGGTTTGCACCCGCGCCTCAAACATGCGGTATGACTTATTTCAGCAACCTCGCCGCATCCTCAATGCTCGAGTCGACGATGTGATCGAGCGGCATCAGGGCGAAACGCCTCGCGGCGATCAAGGTACCCGCATCGTTCTTCGTATCGAGCTCCCACTGAGCCTGCTCGACCAGCAGCATCTGCTGCCATGCGCGTGCGATGGTGAATGCGACCCGGCGTGCGCCGGCCTGCAATTCCGCCGCCTGAGTATGTTCGGGCAACCATCTGCGGATCGACGCCAAAGCATCGATGGACTTTTGGGCGAGCCCTCGCAGATCCGAATGCGTGAGTGCCTCCATGCCCTGCGCGAAACGTCGCTCGAGCGGCGCCAGACCGTGACTCAAGCCCCCTCTCAAGACTGCATCGAGCGACAGAACGTTGGTGGTGCCCTCCCAGATCGGCAGCACTTGCGTATCGCGCAGCAGAACCGGCAAGCCCGTGTCTTCGACGTAACCGGCGCCGCCGAAGGCCTCGATGGCCTCGCTCACGACCGCCACGGCCTGCTTGGCTGTCGCAAGTTTGGCTATCGGCGTCAGAAGCCGTAGCAGCGCGCGCTCATCCTCCTTCGCCTCGTTCTGCTCCAGACGACCCAGCATCGCGACCAGTTCGAAGGCCATCAGGAAAGCACCGCGAGTCTCCGCTTCCAGGCCGGCCAGCGTGTCGATGTGCAGGGGCTGATTGATCAGCTTCGCACCGAAGGCCTCACGCTCGCGGGCATAGGCTTTGGCGAGCTCGACTGCGCGACGCATGAAAGCCGCCGAGGTCACGGCGTTCCAGGTGCGAGTCACCACGAGCATGGGCTCGATATGCCCGGTGCCATTGCGTGTATCGCCCACCAGCTCGGCAACCGCTCCGTCGAGCACGAGTTCCGCCGTCGGCACTTTGCGCGTGCCGAGTTTGTCCTTGAGCCGCTCGATGCGAATACGGTTGAGTGCGCCATTCGGCTCATGAGTTTCGACATAGAACATCGCGAGTCCACTGCCGCCGGGACCGTTACCCTCCGGACGCGCAAGCGCGAGCGCCATCTGCGAGGTGATCGCAGAGGTAAACCATTTCTTGCCATACAGACGCCAGCGATCGCCTTCGAGCACGGCACGCGTGAGCGAGCGACCCACATCGGAACCGCCTGTGGCCTCGGTCATCCATTGACCGCTCGTCCAGAATCGAGCGGGATCCCGACTCGTGAGATGCGGCAACGCTCGCGCTATCAGCTGCGTGTTGCCCGCGACCTTCAATGTCCGGGCTGCGCCGTCGGTCATCGCGAGCGGACAGGTGTAAACGTCGGATGAAGGATGGAACAGGTACGCGAGCGCGAACTGATGAATACGCGAGTAGCGACCCGACTTCGCTTCGTAAGGGATCGCGATCAAGCCGTGCCGAGCCGCAATCTCCTCGCAGCGCTTCCACAGCGGCGTGACCTCGATGCAGTCCACACGATTGCCCCATGCATCCCATTGCGTGAGCTTCGGTTCATTCAACCGATCTTCGAGTTGGAATCTGTACAGCTCGCCGCCAGCCAGTTCGCCCATGTGTTCCAGCTCTGGCTCGATTGCGGTGAGAAGCTCCGAAGGCAGCGTGCGCTGCAGCCATGATCGGAGAAACGCATCGGAGCGGTACTGATTGGCGAGTCGCGGCGGCGACTGGACGAACACCTCGGGCAGACCGGATCGACCGTGGGCATCGGCATCGCTCATGAGCTGCTCCTGATCGCACCCGATCTGTTAGCGAACTTCGGGCAGTCCGCCAGCAATCCCCTGCGAGGACAAGAGCACTTGCCACAGTTGAATGCGGCGGGCGCGGAACGCGGCCGCGGATGAGAGCAGCCAGAACTCCCACATCCGCCGGAAACGTTCGCCATAGGCAGCGGCGAGCTGCGGCCAGGCCGCGGCGAAGCGCTCATGCCACGCAAGCAACGTGCGGTCGTAGTACGGACCGAACGAGTGCCAGTCCTCCACAACGAAACGGGATTCCGATGCGGTTGCGATCTGCGCGATCGAGGGCAGTAGCGAGTTGGGGAAAATGTAGCGCTCGATCCACGGATCGTTGCTTTCGTTCGTGGTGTTGCTGCCGATCGTGTGCAGGAGGAACAGCCCGTCGTCGACCAACAGGCGTTTGGCGGTCTCGAAATAGGTCGCGTAGTTGCGATGTCCCACGTGCTCGAACATGCCGAGCGAATAGATGCGATCGAACCGGCCGCTCAGGCTCCGATAATCCTGCAGCAGGATTTTCACGGGCAGCCCTTTGCAACGCTCGGTGGCCGCAGCGGCCTGATTCTTGGAAACAGTCACGCCCGTGACGCTCACCCCATAGCGCTCGGCCGCAAACTGCGCAGCGCCGCCCCAGCCGCAGCCGATGTCGAGCACGTGCATGCCCGGCCTCAATCGCAACTTGCGACAGACAAGATCGAGCTTCGCCTCCTGGGCCTGTTCCAGCGTCTGCGCATGCAACCAGTATGCGCAGCTGTAGATCATGCGTTCGTCGAGCATGCGCGAGTACAGATCGTCGCCGATGTCGTAATGCTTGCGGCCGACCGTGAAGGATCGCGCGGGTGTCTGGGGATTCAGGAGTTTGGCACTGAGCGCAGCCCATATCTGACGGAAGCTGGGAAGACGCTTCTCGAGGCCGGCGCGAAAGACACGGAACAACATCTCATCCAGTCGTTCGCACTCCCATTGACCGTCCATGTACGCCTCGCCCACACCGAGTGAGCCCTGCGAGAGCATGCGTCGGAAGACCGTGGGATCGTTGACGCGAATGTCCCATGGGTGGGACCCATTCACGGCGACATCCGCCCTGGCCAGTAACGACTCGACCACATCGCGATAGCGGGTCATCGACGAACCTCGCTGCGGCAGGATTGACGGAAAATCCTCTGCGCCCGACCCTTTGCAAGTCAAGCCGAGCGATGGGTGGCCGCTACCTAGGGAGGCTCTGATTTATCGACTTCCCTGACCTTTGCAAGTCTGCAACTGGTTGAAATGCTTCGGTGGGCGAAGCGACTATGGTTGCGAATGGCAAATTGATCAGAGGTTACCTAACGCAATCGATTGGCGACGTCCGGCGTATCGCCGGCGATACCCATTGCCCGCCCGATGAAGAAACGCTTGGCCAGCGAATTGCTATCCACGAGCGTAAGTCCGAATCGCCGCAACGCCGCGAGCGCGGTATCGGAATTGCTGAACAGACGATTCAGTCCATCGACCAACGTCAGAGCGACCGCATTCTCGCTCTTGCGCCAGCGCTCATACCGTCGCAACACCGCACGCTCGGCAAAACTGTCGCCCCCTCGCACGGCTTCGGTGAGAACTTGTGTGAGTGCTGCAGCATCGAGAAAGCCGAGGTTCACGCCCTGCCCCGCCAGCGGATGGATCGAATGCGCTGCATCGCCCACGAGCACGAAATGGTCGCGGCAATATTGCCGAGCGTGCGTCAATCGCAAGGGAAACTGAGCCCGCCCTGCTGCCGGCGTCACCGTGCCCAGCACGCCATCGAGCGCATCGGTGAGCTCACGACCCAGCTCTTCTGAGGTGCATTCGATGAGATGGCGTGCATGTTCAGGCGTCGTGGTCCACACGATGGAACTGCGTCCGTCGGCGAGCGGCAGGAATGCAATCGGACCGGTCGGGAGAAATCGCTGCCAGGCAGTGCGGCGATGCGGATACTGCGCGGCGACGTGTGTGACGAAGGCACGCTGTTCGTATGAACGACCTACGGTGTCGATGCCCGCGAGCTTACGGCTGAGCGATTCGGCGCCATCCGCACCAATGACGAGCTGCGCACCGACTGTTCGCCCATCGCCGAGCACCAGAACCACGCCATCGTCCTCGAAATCCAGTCGAACGAGTTCGGAACGCAGGAGCGTCACCCGGCGCATCGAAGGACAGTCGTACAACGCCCACTGGATACGTCGGTTCTCCACGATGTGCCCGAGATAAGGCTCACTCGTCGCGCTCGCGGAGAAGTGAAGCGATCCCGCTCCGTGCGGCCGGGCGCGGGAATCCCACACGGTCATGTCCGAATAAGGCGAGCGGCACGTATCGCCGATTCGCGACCACGCATTGACGGCTTCGAGAATGTTCTGCGATGCCGGCGAGACAGCGGAGACTCGCAGGTCCACGTCGGAATCCGCCGGCGCCTGAGCGGGTGGTTTCGCCTCGAGCAGTGCGATGCGCAAGTCCGCGAGATCGCGCTCTGCGGCGAGCAGCGCCGCCACACAGGCGCCGACCATGCCGCCGCCCACGATGACAATGTCGAAGTCCGGCTTCACAGCTGCGCACCTCGTGCCAGACGCGGAACTCTGCCGGCAGCGCCGAGCGACAGATGCGACAGCGCATCCTTCGCAGCAGGCATCAGATCGAAGGCCAGAAGCCCAAGATCGCGCGCGAACTTCAACGGACCGAACGGCTGGGTGAACAGGCGCACCAGGCCATCGGTGAAGCCAACGATGCGTTCCCGATCAGCGCCTCGCCATTCGCGATAGCGATTCACGATCACTCCATCCCCTGCGTCGAACTGCGAAGACCCCATCTCCCGCGATGCATCCGCCAGCACTTCTGCGATGCTGGCCGCATCCCGCAAGCCGAGATTGAAGCCCTGCCCCGCAATCGGATGCAGCGACTGGGCGGCATTGCCGACGACCACGAGTCGCGGCGCAACGTGTTCGTCCGAACGCGTAAGCGCGAGCGGATACAGGTGACGTTGCCCCACGCGCGTAAAGCGACCGAGCCGGAACCCGAATGCCTGCTGCAAGCGCGCCAGGAAATCTTCATCGCTCGCTTGCTGAACCTCTGCAGCCATCGCCGGAGCAAAGGTCCAGATCAATCCCATCCGCCCTTCGGACATCGGCAACAGCGCGAGCGGACCGGCGGAAGTGAAGCGCTCGTACGCCACATGATCGTGAAAGCGCTGCGTGAACACGTTGGTGACGAGCGCATGCTGGCCGTAGTCCCAGGTCTTAGCACCGATGCCGGCCGCATCGCGCACCGCCGAGCGGGCCCCGTCGGCCGCGACCACGAGTCGAGCACGCACGGTGACCGTCGCGTCGCTGCCAACCTCGCAACGCAGCTCGCGCGCATCGCCTGCGAGTTCCGAGCCGATCACTTTACCGGGGGCGATCACCTCGACGGACTGCTCCTGCAAGCGCCGCCACAGCGCCGCACCCATGATTCGATTCGTCACGACGAAACCGAGCGCTGCGAGGTTCTGTTCTCTTGCATCCAACCTCGCAAAGCCGAAGCGGCCCTGATCGGAAATATGGATACGCCGGATGGCGGTGGCTTCGCGTTCGATCAATGGCCATACGCCGATCGCCTCGAAGATCCGCCGGCTGCCGTTCGACAATGCGGTGGTGCGATCATCGAAGCTCGGCTGTTCGGTGCTGCCGAACGGATGCGCTTCGAGCAATACGACCTTGAGTTTCAGACTCGAGAGGGCCAGCGCCAGACTCGCACCGACCAAACCACCGCCTGCAATTGCGACGTCGACGTTCATGAGTTGATCACGCTGCCTGCATCAGGCGTTCGATGCCGTCGGGGTCTTTGACCAGACCTTCGGTCAGCACCTCGTTGCCGGCATCGGTCACGGCGACGTCGTCCTCGATACGAATACCGATGTTCCACCAGCGCTTGGAGACGCCCGAAGTACCTGCGGGAATGTAGATCCCGGGCTCCACGGTCATGACCATACCCGGCTCGAGTACCCGCCATTGTTCGCCGACCTTGTAGTCGCCAACGTCATGGACGTCCATGCCGAGCCAATGCCCGGTGCGATGCATGTAGAACTTGCGGTAGGCGCCATCGCGAATGAGGTTTGGCACCTTCCCTTTGAGGATGCCGAGCTTCACCAGACCCTGGGTGATCGCCTTCACCGCCGCCTCATGGGGCTCGTTCCAGTGATTGCCACGCACGGTCTTCGCGATCGCTGCATGCTGAGCTTCGAGAACGATCTCGTACAGAGCCCGCTGCTCCGGAGTGAAGCGGCCATTGACGGGAAAGGTCCGCGTGATGTCGGAGGCATAGAGCTGGTATTCGCAGCCCGCATCGATCAGGAGCAGGTCCCCGTCGTTCAGCTCATCGCTGTTCTCGTGATAGTGCAGGATGCAGCCGTTGGCACCGCCGCCGACGATCGGGTGATAGGAAATGTCGGCGTCGTTCCGGCGAAATTCGTGAATCAGCTCGGCCATGACCTCGTATTCCTTGATCCCCGGCCGCGTGAACTGCATTGCGCGTTTGTGAGCCGCGACAGCAATGCGCGCGGATTGCCGCATGGCGTCAAGCTCTGCTCGCGACTTGAACAGGCGCATGTCA
The DNA here is from genome assembly GCA_023423935.1 of Pseudomonadota bacterium. Taxonomy (GTDB): domain Bacteria; phylum Pseudomonadota; class Gammaproteobacteria; order Steroidobacterales; family Steroidobacteraceae; genus Steroidobacter. The sequence continues at coordinate 239,718 of JAFAEQ010000010.1, forward strand.
TGCAGGAAATGGTCGAGAGCCACGAACTCCTGGGGCGGCTGAATGCCCGATCGCGACTGCGCCTTGAGCTGATTCACCCATCCGATCACGCGCTGATCGAAGTCCTGATGCAATCCCATCGTGTAATAGACGCGCGAGCAGTGCTCCATGAGCCCGGGAAGAATGTCGTCGATGTCGTCGATCGGAAACGCATCGTCCGCGCCATAGTCCCGCGTCGCCCCTTCCGGCCCGGCACGACGTCCGTCCCAGGTTTCGCGGGTGGGGTCTCGATCACGCACGAACAGCACGTACTCGGCTTGCGCGCGTCCGGGTATCAGAACGGCGACCGCCTCGGGTTCCGCAAAACCGGTGAGGTAGAAGAAATCACTGTCCGGCCGATAGTGATAGAGAACGTCGCTGTTGCGGGTCTTCTCCGGCACTGCAGGCAGGATGGCGATGCCGCCCTTGCCGATCATCTTCATGAGCTGGCGGCGGCGACGAACGAATTCAGCTTTACGCATGCAACCTTAGGTGAGCTGGAGCGCTGCTCAATGGAGCGCGTCGTAATCAGCGTCTGAGTCGGAGTGTGGGTCGGAATCGAAGTCTGCGGAGGATGTGCCCGCCCCCTCTGCAGCGCGGAAGTCTTCGAGCTCGTCATGAATGAGCTGTACGGCAGCACGCATGTACTCCACGAGCTGCGCATAGGCTTCTTCGTCTTCTTCGCTGGCATCGCCAGCCTGGGCTTCGGCGCGGCCGATATTCGTGAAGTCCAACAGGATCTCATCGATGCTCTTCGGAAGCTGCGCACGATCGATCGTGCGTGCCGTACCGAATCCGTAAAGGAAGCCCTGACACCATTGCGAGATCGCAGTCGCGCGTTGCTCGAGGGTCGTGGAGTCGTCGGGCAGGAAGGGCTCGAATTCCATCTGATCGCCGCGCAATGCCCTGAGCGTATCGTCATAAAGCAGCTGCATCGCCTGCCCTACGTCAGGGGCGAGCGGTGTGGTTTCATCCACCTCAACCAGTTCCTCGAGCCAGCGCTCGAACGAATAGTCCGCACTCACACACAATGCGCCGCATAGACAGCCGTGCCCTTCCGATGCGGGCACCGTCGATCCGGCGCTGCGCATCACCTCTGCGATTTCTGGGAATGTCACGTGCAACATGGGCTTATGTTAGCACTTCGGATCGAAGGCCCGATCTGCGCAGAACTCCTGACGAACACCGGCCCTTCGCGGTTTGACCCTGTACTCCAGAGCGCAGCATAATCGCCGCGTGAACTCACCCAGACAGCCCACTCTCGTCGGTCAGGAACTCGAGTTGCTCGAACAGCGACTCGGTGATCTCGTCACGATGGTGCATCAGCTGCGCGAAGAGAACCGCGCACTGCGCCAGCGACTCGACAGCCTGTCGAGCGAACGCGCGACCTTGCTGCAAAAGAATGAGCAGGTGCGCACCCGTGTCGAGGCGATGATCGGGCGACTGAAGGCAATGGAGCATGGCGCATGACGGACCGAACGGTGCGAGTGAGCGTCAGAATCCTCGAGAAGGAATATCAGGTCGCCTGCCTTCCCGAAGAGCGGTCCGAACTGCTCGATTCGGCTGAGTTTTTGAATCTGAAGATGCGTGAGATTCGCGACGGCGGAAACATTATCGGCCTGGACCGCATCGCCGTGATGGCCGCTCTGAATCTTGCGAACGAGTTGTTGAAGATGAAGCGTTCCGGCGATGCGGGCGGTGACGTCGCTCCCCGCGTACGCCAGATGCGCGAGCGGGTTGAAGCGGCCTTGGTCAAGGGCCAGCAGCTCGATCTGTAGATCGACCACACGCGACCTTGAAGGAACCGGGGTCGCCCTCATCCGTTCTCTGGTTAGAAGTTTCTATGGCGCCGCCTGCGGTGTTCGACATGTGTCGGGTTACCTCTCGACCCTAATGTTAATACCCTCGGGGCTCGGTCTCATGCCGGCATTGTGCAAGTCCGCTTCGAGCGGGAAGCCTGAGTCGTCATGGCTGCGTCCCACCTATTGCTCCGTGTCGAGAGCAATGGCGTATGACGGCACAGGTGGGTGGCGCCGCCCCTTCTCTTCGCGATGAGCGCATCCGCTCATCCCACTTTCCCTCCAGAGTCAGGATCGGCAGACGGTCCTTCGCACACTCGCGACGAACTGCGACGGCACATGCGCGCGCGGCGTCGATCCGTGACCAAGGCGCAACAGCAACAGGTCGCTCGGCAGCTCGCGAAATGGATCGCACGGACCCACCTGCTTCGCGCGGGCGCAAAGGTCGGTGTCTATCTGCCTCAAGGTCGCGAGGCCGATCTTTCACATGCAATACGTGCGGCACGCGCACGCGGCTGCCGCCTTTACCTTCCTGTCATCACGCATTACCGGCGACGGCGCATGGAGTTCGCCGAGTTCGCGCCGGGAGTCGCGCTGCGCGAAAACGCATACGGCATCCTGGAACCCGCCGCTGCCGTTACGCAGCACATTCCCGCCCGTCACCTCGATCTGATTCTCTTGCCATTGGTCGCCGTCGATGCTCGCGGCTGGCGTCTGGGCAGCGGAGCAGGCTTCTACGATCGACGCCTGTCGCGCCTGCGTCGATCGAGGCAATGGCGACGGCCCAAGCTCATAGGCGTTGCTTATGACTTCCAGCGCGTTGCTTCTCTGACCCCGTCCAAGTGGGATGTTCCCGTGCATGCGGTGATTACAGAGAGCGGGTTTCATTCAACGCAGCCCTGGACCTGCGAATGATCCATCGATGTGGATGATCGCCCGCGCCTGAGCGATCCTTGCGCCTCGTTCGTTCTCACCACCCCGGAATACAGCCGAGGGGAATACAACCGAGGTTTACATGAACTATTGGCTGATGAAGTCAGAGCCCGGCACATTCGGCATCGACGATCTTGCGAAGGCAAAGAATCGGACGACAGGTTGGGATGGTGTCCGCAATTACCAGGCGCGCAATTTCATGCGGGAAATGAAGAAGGGCGATCTCGCCTTCTTCTATCACTCGAGTTGCGACATACCGGGTATCGCCGGGCTGGTGAAGATCGTGAAGGAAGCCTATCCCGATCGTTCGGCCTTCGATGCGAAGGACGATCACTACGATGCGCAGAGCGATCCCGAGAATCCTCGTTGGTATGCGGTCGATGTGCAGCTGGAGAAGAAGTTTCCGCGAGTCATCACGCTGGAGGAGCTTCGCTCACATCAGAACGGCAAGTTGAAGAACATGATCGTGCTCAAGCGCGGCAATCGACTCTCGATCACGCCGGTGACGAAGAGCGAATTCGACTTCATTGCATCGCTCGAGTGATGAGTGCGTTGTGAACCGAACAACAATTTCGCATACACCTCTTGCTAGCCATTTTCAATTTATGTATATACTGCGCCCGGACTAACTCGACATGGAGACTAATGACTATGGCAACTAAAGCTAAGAAATCAGCAAAGAAGAAAGGCGGCAAGAAGAAGGCTGCCAAGAAGAAGTAAATTTCTTCTTGTTGATGTAGATGAAGACTGTGCCCGCGTAAGCGGGCACAGTCGTTTCCGGGCCTGGAAAAATAGGCATTTGCCAGCAACCGCTCACTCGAGACACGACGATGGATGCAGACCTGAAGAAGAAGCGCGCCGCCGAAGCGGCACTCGCTTACGTACACGAGAACACCATCATCGGAGTCGGCACCGGTTCGACCGTGAACCATTTCATCGACGCATTGGCTGCGCGCGACGTGCGCATTCGGGGTGCCGTATCGAGTTCGGAGAGCTCGACCGCACGATTGAAGAAGCATCACATCGAGGTATTCGACCTCAATGCAGTCGGCGATCTCGACGTCTATGTCGATGGCGCCGACGAATCGGACCCGCACCTGCGACTGATCAAGGGTGGGGGTGCCGCACTGACCCGCGAGAAGATCGTCGCCGCCGCCTCACGACGCTTCATCTGCATTGCCGACGACTCGAAGCTGGTCGATGTGCTCGGCAAGTTCCCCTTACCCATCGAGGTCATACCGATGGCCCGCTCTTACGTCGCACGTCAGATGGTCCGCCTGGGCGGACATCCGGTCTGGCGCGAAGGGGTGATCACGGACAATGGCAATCACATCATCGACGTGCATCACCTGCACATCGTCGACCCCGTGCAACTGGAGACGACGATCAATCAGATCGCGGGCGTTGTGACCGTTGGTCTGTTTGCACGGCGGCCCGCCGATGTACTGATCCTCGGGACCGATAGCGGCACCCGCGTCCTGCCCTGAAGGACGAAGACGCCTCAGGTCGATCGGATCATTTCGGAGATGAGACCGGGCCCGCGATAGATCAGGCCCGTATACACCTGCACCAGATCCGCTCCCGCAGCACGCATTCGTTGTGCATCCGCTCCCGAGGCAATACCCCCAACGCCGATGATCGGCAGCCGGCCTTCCGATGCCGCTTTCAGCGTACGTACGGCCTTGAGCGAGAGCTCATGCACGGGCGATCCGCTCAGACCTCCCTGCTCTTCCGCACGTGCACCCTCCTTTGCCACAACCTGGGCAGGACGGGTGATCGTGGTATTCGTGGCAATGACCCCGTCGATACCCAGTCGGACCAGGAGTCTGGCGATGTCGACGATCTCTTCCTCTGTCAGGTCAGGCGCAATCTTCGCGAGCAGCGGAATACGCCGTCCCACCTGAGCCATGATCTTCGCGTTCTCTTGCTGCAAGGCTTCCAGGATCGGCTGGAGCTGATCCGCGTGTTGCAGCTTGCGCAGATCCTTGGTGTTCGGCGATGAGACGTTGATAGCAACATAGTCGGCGAGCGGCGCCAGCGTGCGCAGGCACGCAACGTAGTCATCGACCGCCGACTCGAGGGGCGTATCTGCGTTCTTGCCGATGTTGACTCCCAACACACCGCGATAGCGACGCACACGCAAACGCGCGGCCACCACCTCCGCCCCTTCGTTCGGAAATCCCATGCGATTGATCAGGGCGGTGCTCGATGGCAATCGAAACAGTCGCGGGAGGTCGCGACCCGACTGAGGTCGAGGCGTCACGGTGCCCACCTCGATGAACCCGAAGCCAAGCGCTCCCAGCGCATCGATGTACTGCGCGTTCTTGTCGAGACCCGCCGCAAGTCCAACGCGGTTTGCGAACGTCAGCCCCATGAGCTGCACAGGAGCAGACGCAGCAGCCCGAGGAAGCAGGTGCAGTCGATGAGCGACCTGTAACGCATTCAGAGTTGTCGAGTGCGCGCGCTCGGGATCGAGTTTAAACAGGAGGGGACGGATCGCCGGATAGAAGTGCGTCAGCATCGATGCAAGATCATAAGTTTCGGATCACGCCATCTTCCCCGTTTGCAGTGCATTTGGACAGACAGACGCACGCGTCGTATCAAGACGGATTTGCATCGGCATACCAGAGCTGTGAACTGGAAAGAGCTCGATCCATTCGGCGGCAGGCGGAGCTTCACGCGATACACACCGTCTCGACGACATCACTGCGAATGCCGGCAGATTCCGTGAGTCGGTCGCGCACGGACCACCCTTCATCGACGTCGCCCGCCCACACGATGTTCTTCCGTTGCGATGGGCAACACGGATGTCGTGCTGGTCGTACGGAATGTGATTTGGTCATGTCATCGAACGCGGGCCGTCGATCACAGAAGCCAACGTATTACGCAACCTCGCTATCGATCAGGCGTACCGCCGACTGGATGAAGCCATGGAATGCAAATGGCGCCGAGTGCAGCTGCGGAGCCAAGCAGTCACATGAATGGCCCCATCACATCTGCTATCGAACGAACACCGCTATCTGCGGAGTCCGGGCGCAAGCTCGCCATTAGCTCGGTACCTTCAAAGTGCTGCGTGAGTCGGTATACAGCACAGAGGGAACCATCATGACTTCAGGCAGCGAACTCAATCCGATCCAGAGCAAAGCGCCGCTCGGGATCGCGCGCTGAAAATGCATCGACTCCAGATGCCCTGCACTAGCCTCGCCAAGAACGAGAAGACCCTCTCGCGCCTCATCGGTGTTGGCTGAGACAAGGATGACTGCGCAGTCCACGCACACTCGCCGTTGAGTCAGCACGACCCGTCGATCACGATGGTGTTCAAATTTGAACCCACGCGATTTCAGTCGGACGCCAGGATCGCCAGCCTCTCATCCGGTCCCGCCTCAAAAACGAAAAGGTCCGTTTGCGCGGGCCTCAACATTCTTCGGGGGACTAGGATGACTTCGCGTGTCCATGCGCTCCGCCCTGCGGGCCAGCACAACGATCATTCGATCGTGCGCTGTTCAAATTCGCATCCATGCGAATTTAGTCGAACGCTAGGTACCCCTAGGTTCTCGTCCTAGTCCCGTCCCAAAAACGAAAAGGCCCGCTTGCGCGGGCCTCATCGTTTTGGCTGGGGGACTAGGATGACTCCGCGCATCCATGCGCTCCACCCTTTCGGGCCATCCATCATCCGAGATTGATGGATGTTCAAATTTGCATCCTGCAAATTTGTCGAACCAAGGACTCCTAGGGTTCTCTTTCCTAGTCATCCACCAAACAAAAAAGGCCCGGATGAACCGGGCCTTTCTTGTTTGGCTGGGGGACTAGGATGACTTCGCGCATCCATGCGCTCCGCCCTACGGGCCAGCACAACGATCATTCGATCGTGCGCTGTTCAAATTCGCATCCATGCGAATTTAGTCGAACGCTAGGTACCCCTAGGTTCTCGTTCTAGTCCCGTCCCAAAAACGAAAAGGCCCGCTTGCGCGGGCCTCATCGTTTTGGCTGGGGGACCAGGATGACTTCGCGCATCCATGCGCTTCGCCCCACCGGGGTCATCCCTTCGATCTAATGCAGATCGAAGGGATGCTCAAATTTGCATCCTGCAAATTTGTCGAACCCAGGACTCCTAGGTTCTCTTTCCTAGTCATCCACCAAACAAAAAAGGCCCGGATGAACCGGGCCTTTCTTGTTTGGCTGGGGGACTAGGATTCGAACCTAGGTTGACGGAGTCAGAGTCCGTAGTCCTACCGCTAGACGATCCCCCAAAAGCTGGCGAGCAGCTGAAGCGATTAACGCTTCGAGAACTGGGTGCCGCGGCGAGCTTTGCGGAAGCCGACTTTCTTACGTTCGACTTCGCGGGCATCGCGGGTCACGTAACCGGCATCGCGCAGTTGCTTGCGCAGGGTTTCGTCGTATTCCATCAACGCACGCGTCAGGCCGTGACGGATTGCGCCGGCCTGACCAGTGGTGCCGCCACCCTTGACCGTCACTGCGACATCGAACTTGGTTTCGAGCTGCACGACTTCGAGCGGCTGACGCACGATCATGCGCGCGGTCTTGCGGCCGAAGAATTCGTCGAGCGGGCGATCGTTGACGGTGATGTTGCCCGAGCCCGGACGAAGGAACACGCGAGCCGTCGAGGTTTTGCGTCGACCGGTGCCGTAGTGAGGAGAAACTGCCATGGTGCGTTAGCCTGTTGATGCGCGATCAGATTTCGAGAGCTTTGGGCTGCTGGGCGGCATGCGGATGTTCGGCGCCGGCAAACACATGCAGCTTCCTGAACATCTGTCGACCCAGTGTGTTCTTCGGGAGCATGCCCTTCACCGCGAACTCGATCGCACGTTCCGGGTGCTTCTGCAGCAGCTTCTCGAGACTCGTGGTCTTCAGGCCGCCCATGTACCCGGTGTGGTGATGATAGAACTTGTCGGTCAGTTTCTGACCCGTGACGCGAACCTTGCCCGCGTTCAACACGATGATGTTGTCGCCGGTGTCCACGTGCGGAGTGTAGGAAGCCTTGTGCTTTCCGCGCAGACGGAACGCGAGCTCAGACGCCAGGCGGCCCAGGGTCTTGCCTGTCGCGTCCACGACATACCAATCACGGCGCACCGTAGCCTCGTTGGCGAATACGGTTCTCATTGAATTCTCCGGGAAAACTGAACGCCCTGGGGCGAAAAGGCCGGCAAGTCTAAAGGACGACTTTGCCCAATGCAAACTGGTCATTTACACGAGCGGCTCAGGGCTTACGCGTGGAGCCGGGGGAGAGACAGAACACCCTATATATAATGTGACCCATGTCTATCAGACAATCACTCGAACCGAGGGTGTTTTCCCTCCTGGACCGGCTGATCGAGCCGGCGGATCAGGCCCTTCGGACGCTATTTCGCGCCACCCACTGCGCTCGCCCCTACCCTGCGGAGCAGATTCCTGAAACGGTGGCAGATTCGCAGCGATCCGAGGTGGCCGCGCTCATGCGCATCAATCATGCAGGCGAAGTCGCAGCGCAGGCGCTCTATCAGGGTCAGGCGTTGGTCGCAGGCAATACCCGCACGCGCGAGGCTTTGCTCGAAGCGGGCCGCGAAGAGGCCGACCATCTGGCCTGGTGTTCGCGGCGCGTACAAGAACTGGGAAGCCGGACGAGTCTGCTCGATCCGCTCTGGTATGCGGGTTCGTTTGCGATCGGAGTGGTCGCGGGTATCGCCGGCGATCGCACCAGCCTGGGCTTCGTCGCGGAAACCGAGCGGCAGGTCGTCGAGCATCTACAAGGTCACTTAGGGCAATTACCTCACGATGACATGCGCACGCGCGCGATCATCGATCAGATGCGCACTGATGAGCAGCGCCACGGTGAGAGCGCGATGCATGCAGGTGGAGCCGAACTTCCTGTCCTCGCGCGCGCCTTGATGAAGGCGACTGCGAAAGTGATGACGACGACTGCTCGTTGGCTGTAGTCCGCGAACAATCAAATGCTTGCGGTCGAACCGCATACTGCGTTAAAAGTCCGCAACGTGAGCTTGTCGCAAATTGTCTGATCACAAGGCGAAAAGAACCCCAGGGGTGAGTATGGAAGAGGGCACAAGGCCATTGAGCGATATTCCGGCGATCAACCGGTTCCTGAGCTATTGCCGGATCCGCACCGTGCCTTCGAAGACCGTCGTCATCCATGCGGGTGATCTGCCGGACGTGCTGTATTACATCGTCAGCGGTTCGGTGGAAGTGATGATCGAAGACGAGGAAGGCAACGAGATGGTTCTCGCCTACCTCAACAAAGGTCAGTTCTTCGGCGAAATGGGCTTGTTCTATGAACAGCCGACGCGCAGCGCCTGGGTGCGCACCCGGCAGCAGTGCGAACTCGCTGAAATGACCTATCCCCGCTTCCGCCAACTCGCCGCCGAAAGCCCGGGGCTCGTGTTCGAGCTCGCCACTCAGCTGGCCACGCGTCTGGATCGCACGAATCGAAAGCTCGGCGATCTCGCATTCGTCGATGTCACGGGTCGTGTGGCGCACGCAATCATGGATCTGTGCAGCGAACCCGATGCGATGACGCATCCGGAAGGTATGCAGATCAAGGTCAGCCGTCAGGAGCTGTCGCGTCTCGTGGGATGCTCACGCGAAATGGCAGGTCGCGTGCTGAAGGTACTCGAGGATCAGGGCTTGTTGCGTGCGACGGGCAAGACCATCGTCGTGTACGGCGCTCGCCCCAAAATGAAGACGAAGCCGCCGCTTGCAGCAGCCGCTGCGACTGCCGGACGCGGCGCCGTGTCGAACAACCGTCATGCAGATGACGATGATTTCGATGACGACGACGAAGAATGATTCGATCCGCTGATTGACCCCGGGATGCTGATCTCTCGATCCAGCATCCCGCAGTCCCGCCCTACTCTGCCCCGCACGCTTTTCTGATCTCGCCACGCATCGCCGCAATCGTCGCGGCATAGTCCGACGTGCCGAAGATCGCCGAACCGGCAACGAAGGTATCGGCGCCCGCCCTGGCGATTTCACCGATATTCTCGATCTTCACACCGCCGTCGATTTCGAGGCGGATCTCGCGACCGCTGGCACGAATGCGCTCACGCGCCTGCTGCAACTTCGCGAGCGCCGAGGGAATGAACTTCTGACCGCTGAATCCAGGGTTCACGGACATGATCAGAATCTGATCGATCTCGCCAATCACGTGATCCAGCCAGTTGAGTGGCGTCGCCGGATTGAACACGAGCCCAGGATGGCAACCGTGTTCGCGAATGAGGTTGATCGTGCGATCGACGTGATCCGAAGCTTCCGGGTGGAAACTGATCCACGTGGCGCCGGCCTTCGCGAAATCCGGAATGATCCGATCGACGGGCCGCACCATCAGATGGACATCGATCGGCGCCGTAATTCCGCGCTTGCGCAACGCTTCGCACACGAGCGGTCCGATCGTGAGATTGGGCACGTAGTGATTGTCCATTACATCGAAGTGAATGGTGTCTGCGCCCGCATTGAGCACAGCCTCCACTTCTTCGCCCAGACGGGAGAAATCCGCAGACAGAATCGAGGGAGCAATCCAGGGCTTCATGGACATGATCGGCAATTGATGGTGAAAAGGGCGGCAACGATGCCAGCGAGAAGTGCCAACTATCTCATGCCTCGGGCTTCGCAGAGCACCTCGTATGCGGCACGTATTTGTCGTGTCTTTTCCTCGGCCATTTTCATCATCGATTCGGGCAGGCCCTTCGCGTGCAGCTTGTCCGGGTGATTCTGATTCATGAGCCGACGATATGCTTTCGTCACGTCGGTATCGGACGCCGTGGCCGAAATGCCGAGAACCGCATATGCCTGCGAAATTCTATCGACGGAAGATCGTTGCGCTTGCGTGCCGTTCTGCCGTGTCGAGTGCTGCATGCGCAACAGCGCTTCCATCTGCACGAGCTCGTACGCGGAGATATCGAGGGCACCGCATACGCGAGCCAGTACTTTTCTTGCCGCAGGATGAATACCGCCGCTCCACAGCGCCGCCTGTAGCTGGATCTGAACGAACATGCGACACAGGTCGGGTCTGTTCTGGCATGCCTGATGGAGCTGCCGCAACGTGGCTTCGACTGGAAAGTCCGCAGCCTTCCCGATCGTGAACAACTCGATGGCAAAGCGCACTTCGTTCTCGCCGAGTCGCAGCTCCGTCATCATCGAGCGGGCCGCGCGGATGTCATCCTCGGACACGCGACCATCGGCCTTCGCAATGTGACCCATCACCTGGAAGGTCGCGCGAAAGAACTGCTCCTGAACTCCCAAGGCAGGTCCGTTCTTGCGCCGTTTCTGCAGCCGTGTTTCTGCCTCCACGTCGAAGAGATGGCCGATGGCAGCGCCGAACAGAGCTCCCACCGGTCCTGCGGCCAGAACACCGACGGTCGCGCCCAATGCCTTGCCCTGCCACATCATCTGCTTACATCCGCCAACCTTGATGCCTCGTACAGGCGCTGCGACAATCGCCGCACCTGCCCCAATGGTAACAGCGGCCGCTCGCCGGACCGCCAATCCTCTACAGCCTGCGATTCAAGGCCCCATCGATGTCCCCGAACTCTGCCTCCCCCCCCATGCTGCAATCGAATGTGCCCGGTCTGCAGCGGATCCATCAGGGCAAGGTGCGTGACATCTACGCGGTGGACGACGATCACATGCTGATCGTCACGACGGACCGTCTGAGCGCCTTCGACGTTGTACTCCCCGATCCGATCCCCGGTAAGGGCAGCGTTCTCACTCGCATCTCACGTTTCTGGTTCGATCGCACCAGCCATATCGTGCCCAATCATGTGGCAGACATCCGGCTCGAAAGCATCGTACCGAATGCCTCGGACAGGGCATTGATTGCCGATCGCAGCATGGTCGTGAAGCGGCTCAAAGCGCTGCCGATCGAAGCTGTGGTACGAGGCTATCTGATCGGTTCGGGATGGCGAGACTATCAACAGACAGGCATGGTCTGCGGAATCACGCTGCCGACCGGCCTGCGCCAGGCAGATCGATTGCCCCACGCCCTGTTTACGCCCTCCAGCAAAGCACCGCAGGGCGAGCACGACGAGAACATCAGTTATGACAAGGTCGTGGAAACCGTCGGGGTCGGCCTTGCGGAGCAGATTCGCGTGACCGCGCTGGCCTTGTATGAGTTCGCCGCCGCCTATGCACTCGAGCGCGGCATCATCATCGCGGACACCAAGTTCGAATTCGGCGTCGATGACGCAGGACACCTGACCCTCATCGACGAAGCGCTCACCCCCGACTCATCGCGCTTCTGGCCTGTGGATACCTATCGGCCCGGGACCAGCCCGCCAAGCTTCGACAAGCAATTCGTGCGCGACTACCTGGAAACACTGGATTGGAACAAGCGCGCACCGGGACCCTCGCTGCCACCCGAGATCATTGCGAAGACGAGCGCCAAGTACGAAGAAGCGTTCAAGCGCCTCACAGCCTGAACTCAGGCAGGCGATGCGCTCGCCATCGCTGGGCTGCTGAACAAACGCGCGCATCGACCTGGACCGACCACGGGGAGACAACGTGACTCAAGCATCGGCGAACGGATCCGCGATTCGTGCTGAGAGATCTTCCAGCACACCGCCCCGCTTTGCCCATATGCCGCGCACCGTCGCCATCATCTATCTCGCCTTCGGCGCGATGTGGATCTTTCTCACTGACCGACTGCTGGTGTGGATGCAGTTCAGCCCCGCCCGCATTCTTCAGCTGCAGACGCTCAAGGGATGGTTGTTCGTTCTCGGCTCGGCGATGCTCGTCTATCTGCTCCTCAAGCGTTACGAGCGAAGCTATCAACGCGCAACTCAGGCACTCCTGGAGTCTCAGGACGAAGTGCGCCAGATGAATGCCGACCTCGAGCGACGAGTCACTGCGCGCACATTGCAGCTGGAATCGGCAAACCGTGAGCTCGAAGCATTCGCGTATGCGGTCTCGCACGATCTGCGCGCGCCCTTGCGCAGCATGTCCGGATTCAGTCAGATCCTGCAGGAGAGCGCTCCCGAATCGCTCGACGAAAAATCGCGCGGATATCTGCGGCGCATCTGCGATGCGAGCGCGCGCATGTCGGCACTCATCGATGATCTGCTCAGCCTGTCGCGCATCAGTCGCAGCGAGCTGACGCCACGGGAGACGAGTCTCACTCAGATTGCGACCGACGTTGCCGCCACGGTGCGCGATCGCTATCCCGGACGCGCAGTCGAGCTCACGATTCAACCGGGAATGGACGTGCACGGCGATACGCGGCTGTTGCGAATCGCAATGGAGAACCTGCTCGATAACGCATGGAAGTACACGGCGAATGCCGATCCCGCGCGCATCGAAGTCGGATGCGAAAGTTCCGACAGCGGCAACACCTATTTCGTGCGCGACAACGGCGTGGGCTTCGACATGGCGTACTCGGCGAAACTGTTCGGCCCCTTTCAGCGTTTGCACGCCGAGTCCCAGTTTCCCGGCACGGGAATCGGTCTGGTCACCGTGCAGAGAATCATTGCACGTCACGGCGGCCGTATCTGGGCACAGGCCGAACCGGATCGGGGCGCTACGTTCTATTTCACGCTCGACTCGAAGTGATCCTCTGCTGCACAACGCTTTCCATCGCCATCATCCATCGGCCGCTGCCTTGCTGGCTTCTCGTGCACATGTCAGTCTGAAACGGCCATGATCGCCACTCTCGCCGCGCGCCTGGAGCATTGGCTTTTCGAACCCCCGGAGTCCGTCATCGGCAAGCCGGTGTGGAAGCTCGCGCGCGTTCTGCGTTATCCCTACGCACTGATTCGCGACGTGACCCGCGGGGATCTCACGTTGCGTGCAATGAGCCTGGTCTACACGACACTGCTGTCCATCGTTCCGCTCATTGCTCTCTCGTTCTCCGTGCTGAAGGGCCTGGGCTTTCACCGCGAGCTGGAACCGGTGCTCTTCGCATTCCTCGAGCCGCTCGGCGAGAAGGCCTACGACATCACGGCGCAGGTGATGGAGTTCGTCGATAACGTGCGTGGCGGGGTGCTGGGCTCCATCGGCCTGGTCTTCCTACTGTACAACGTGATCTCGATGGTCCAGAAGGTCGAGGAAAGCTTCAATTTCGTGTGGCGAGTCGATCAGCCACGCAGTTTCGGCCGGCGCTTCAGCGAATATCTGAGCGTGATGGTGATCGGCCCGGCGGTGATCGTCGGCGCCGTCGGCGTGCTGGCCTCGATGTCCAACAGCAGCATCGTGCGCTACCTGTCGCACTACGAGCCGTTCGGTTCGATCATCGTAGGCCTGGGCCACATCGCACCGTACCTGCTGGTCATGGGCGTATTCACGTTCCTGTATGGATTCGTGCCGAATACCAAGGTACGCATCCGCCCCGCCCTCATCGGGGGCGCAACGGCAGGGCTGGCCTGGGTCGCGATGGGCATGATCTTCGCTTCCTTCGTGAGGACTTCCGGCGGCACGATGGTGATCTACGCCGGCTTCGCGATCGTCATCGTCGCATTGATCTGGCTGTACACCTCGTGGCTCGTGCTGCTGCTGGGCGCACAGCTCGCGTTCTATGTGCAGCATCCGCAGTATCTGCGTCCGGGCCGCGGCGAGATTCAGCTCAATGCGAGTCTGCGCGAGCGTGTCGCGCTCTCGATCATGTACCTGATCGTGCAGGATTACGGATCGTCGAAACGACGCTGGACGACCAATAGTCTCGCAGCCCATCTGGAGCTTCCGGGTGCGGCGCTCGGGCCCATCGTGACTGCACTCGAACAACGAGGGCTGCTGGTCATCGCAGAGGACGATACCTGGCTGCCAGGCCGTGATCCGGCGGGCATGAGCCTTGCCGAAGTCGTCGACGCGATTCGTCACGAAACCGCAGGACCGCGGCTCAGCCGTATTCGCGATGTCGCCCCCGCAGTGGAGGCCGCACGACGCGCGGAAGATGCGATGAAAGAGACGCTGAGCGGCCGCACCGTCCGCGAGCTGTGCGACCGCAGCGAGTGGAAGTGAGAGGCTACTCGCCTGCGATCGTCATCTTCTCGATGAGAATCGAACCGGTGCGCACGCCGCCACGCGCATCCACATCACTACCCACCGCGACGATCTGACGGAACATGTCCTTGAGATTGCCGGCAATCGTGATCTCGTGCACGGGATATGCGATCGCGCCGTTCTCGATCCAGAAGCCGGCCGCTCCGCGCGAATAATCGCCGGTGACATTGTTGACGCCCTGCCCCATCAGCTCGGTGACGACCAGGCCTCGATCCATTTTCTTCAGCAATGCATCGAAGCCGTCCGGGCCTGCTTTCACGATCAGGTTATGCACACCACCGGCGTTGCCCGTGGTCTTCAAGCCCAACCGTCGCGCCGAGTAGGTGCTCAGGATGTAGCCGTCGAGGACACCATCTGCGACCAACTCGCGATCATGTGTGGAGCAGCCCTCGCTGTCGAAAGGCGCGCTCCCCAAGGCCTTGCGGATGTGTGGTCGTTCCGACATCTGCATCCAGGCGGGAAACACCTGCTGACCGGCCGCATCGAGCAGGAACGAAGCCTTGCGATACTGACTGCCGCCGCGGATGGCGCCGAGGAAATGGCCGACGAGACCACGTGCCAGCTCCGGCACATAGAGCACGGGGGCTGTCGTCGTTGCAGGTTTGCGCGCGCTGAGACGCCGCAGCGCACGCTGGGCAGCGGTACGACCGATGTGCTCGCCATTTTCCATTTCCCGCCAATCGCGCACCGAGCTGTACCAGTAGTCGCGTTGCATCTCGCCGTCCTGCTGCGCGACGACGACACAACTGAGGCTGTGCACGGTGCTCGGATAGCCACCGATAAAACCCAGCGAGTTGCCGAACACGCGCAGCCCGCGATGACTCGACAGCGTGGCACCTTCGGAATTCGTGATGCGCTTGTCGTACGACAAGGCCGCGGCCTCGCAAGCGACTGCCATGTCACGCGCTGCATCCGGCTCGATATTCCACGGATGGCTCAGATCGAGATCCGGGACGTCAGTGGCGATCGTGTCCGGATCCGGAAGCCCGGCTGCGTCGTCTTCTGCGGTGAATCCGGCAATGCTGAATGCCTTGCTCACTGTCTCGCGAATGGCCTTGGCACTGAGATCTGCCGTGCTCGCGGAGCCCTTGCGCTTGCCGCGATAAACCGTCACACCCATGCCGCGATCGCGTTGATATTCGAGCGTTTCGACTTCGCCCAGACGCGCCGTGACGGACAAGCCGGTGTCGACACTCACGGCCGCTTCGCTTTCGGATGCGCCGAGCTTCTTCGCTTCCTGGATCGCCAGCTCCACCAGTGCCTGAAGATCGGCCTGATTGAGCGTGCTGCCTGCGGCAGGCGGTGCTGCCATCGTGGTTGGGGTAGACATGCAGAAATCTTAGCAGGCACCTTCGGTGCGCATATCACGGCTTTTCGAAGCCACGAGGCAAGACGTGTAGAGTAGGCATTCGTCTTCGCTCCCCGACTGCCCTCTCGAATCCATGACCGAACAGGAAG
Source organism: Pseudomonadota bacterium (assembly GCA_023423935.1). GTDB lineage: Bacteria > Pseudomonadota > Gammaproteobacteria > Steroidobacterales > Steroidobacteraceae > Steroidobacter. The sequence continues at coordinate 255,923 of JAFAEQ010000010.1, forward strand.
AACCCCCCAGCAAAAGTGCCCGCAAACGCGCCAGCGACGATCTGCAGGCGCTGGGCGAGGCCTTGATCGATCTGCCCGAAAGCGAGTTCGAGGCATTGCCGCTGCCGGAGAATCTGCGCGAGGCCGTGCTGCTGGCGCGACGCATCACGGCACATGGCGGCCTGTACCGTCAGAAGCAGTACATCGGCAAGCTGATGCGCAAAATCGACCCGGAGCCCATTCGCGCCGCGCTCGCAGCGAAACACGAACGCGAGCGTGTCGCGACGCTGCGGTTTCGCCGGCTCGAGCAGTGGCGCGATCGGATCGTGCACGAAGGCCGGCCCGCACTCGAGGCCTTTGCGGCGGAACAGGGCTCTGTACCTCCCGAGCTTCTGAAGGAGCTCGGCGCGTTGACCGACAAGGCGCATCGAGAGCACACACAGCAGATCCAGGTCACTGCGGGACGGGAGCTCTTCCGCAAGCTGCGTGAGGCCATGGGCGACTGATCGTCGGCGCTCTCCTGCTACAATTCCCCGATGAAACCTCTCGTCGGCATCATCATGGGTTCCAGCTCCGACTGGGACACCCTGCAACCTGCATCGGACATGCTCAAACGCTTGGGCGTGGCACATGAAACGCGCGTGGTCTCGGCACACCGCACGCCCGATCTGCTGTTCGAATACGCAGCGAGCGCTCGTGAGCGCGGGATCGAAGTCATCATTGCAGGCGCGGGCGGCGCGGCCCATTTACCCGGTATGTGCTCTTCGAAAACCACACTGCCGGTGCTTGGCGTGCCGGTGCAGTCGAAAGCACTGAACGGGATGGATTCTTTACTTTCGATCGTCCAGATGCCAGCGGGCATTCCGGTGGGCACGCTCGCCATCGGCCAGGCTGGCGCAACCAACGCGGCACTCCTCGCAGCGTCGATTCTCGCCAACAAATACCCCGAAGTGCTCGCAGCACTCGACACGTTCCGTCGCGAACAAACCGACAAAGTGCTCGCGAATCCGGATCCGTCAGCAGTCAAACATTCATGAAGATCGGCATCATCGGTGCGGGCCAGCTCGGACGCATGCTGGCACTCGCAGGCTATCCATTGGGTCAGCGCTTCGTATTCCTCGATCAGAGCGACGACGCGCCCGGCGCGCAGGTGGGACGCATCCTGCCGGGTGCTTTCGACGATCCCGAAAAACTCGCGGCACTCGCCAAAGAAGTCGATGTCATCACGTTCGACGTCGAGAACGTACCGGTGGACGCCGTCCGTGCGATTGCCAAGCGCAAGCCGTTTCTGCCGCCCGTCGAGGCGCTCGGCGCTTCTCAGGACCGCTTGCACGAAAAGACTTTGTTTCGCTCGCTGAAGATTCCAACGCCCGAGTTCGCCGCTGTGGACAGCCTGGAAGATCTGCGCGCGGCAGCAAAACGCATCGGTATTCCCGGTGTGCTCAAGACACGTCGACTCGGCTATGACGGTCGCGGGCAGTTCTATCTGAAAAAAGCCGCGGACATCGAAGCTGCATGGGCGGCACTCGGCACCGTGCCTCTGATTTATGAAGGCTTCGTCAAATTCTCGCGTGAAGTCTCGATCATCGGCGTTCGCAGCACGCGAGGAGAGTTCCGTTGCTATCCGCTCTCCGCGAACACGCATTCGTCCGGAATCCTGCGTTATTCCACCGCGCCTTATAGCAACGCCTCTTTACAGAAGCAGGCCGAGACGTATCTCAAGCGCGTGATGAAGCACTTCGACTATGCGGGCGTGCTGACGATCGAATTCTTCGTGCGGGCTGGAAAACTCATCGCCAACGAAATGGCTCCCCGAGTTCACAATTCCGGCCATTGGACGATCGAGGGTGCTCAAACCAGCCAGTTCGAGAATCACATCCGGGCCATCCTGGGATTGCCGCTGGGCAGCACGCGGCCCCTGGGGCATTCGGCCATGTTCAATTTCATTGGAACAATCCCCCCCATCGAGAACATTCTGCGCGTGCCAGGCGTTCACTTTCACAGTTATGGCAAGGAACCCCGACAGAATCGCAAACTTGGCCATTGCACCGTAACGGCACCTTCAGCGGCGGCACGAGACCGGGCACTTCGATCCCTGATGAAACTCAAGCTTTCCTGAGCATTCCTGCCGAAAGGCAGGCGGGCTGGGTGCGATTTGGACATAGCTCACGACCGGGATAGACCGGGAGTGCGTTGTGCGGGCTTGAGGTTTACGCTTGGGTCCTTGCTATTCGTCGCCATCCAGATCGGCCGCCAGGGCTGCAGGCGTCGTAAGGAACATCTGGCGGCTCACCGGATAAGCGCGCAGGACCCGAAGTCTCCATGTACTTAGAACTGTTCAAGCTCCACGAATTGCCGTTCCGGCTCACCCCGGACCCCCAGTTCCTGTACCTCTCGAAGCACCATGCACGTGCCAAGGCGTACATGGAATCGACCATCTGGTTTACGGACGGATTCGTCGTAATCACCGGAGAGATCGGCTCCGGCAAGACGACGCTCATCGAGACCTTCCTGAAGGAGCTCGAGAAAGATGTCGTGGTCGCGCAGATCAATCAGACGCAGGTTTCGGTGGTGGAATTCCTGCAGACGCTGCTGGTTCAGTTCGGTTATCAGCCCTTCAGGATGAAGAAGGCGGAATTGCTCGCCACACTCAACGACTTCCTGATCGAGCAGTACACCAACGGTCGCCGGGTTCTGCTCATCGTCGATGAAGCACAGAACCTCTCGAATCGCGTGCTCGAAGAGATCCGCCTGCTTTCGGGCATCGAAACGACCAAAGAGAAAGTGCTGCGCATCATTCTCGCCGGTCAGCCCGAGCTCAACGACAAGCTGAACGCCCCGAGTCTCGTGCAGCTCGCGCAGCGTATCCGCTTGCGCTTCCATCTCACGGCGTTGTCCAAAGCGGATACCGCCGCATATATCCAACATCGTCTGGAAGTGGCGGGATCGCAGGGCCGCGAGATTTTTCACCCGGACACCTACCCGCTCATCTACCGCTACACCGGCGGCATTCCGCGTCTGGTGAATACGCTGTGCGATACCTCGATGATGGCGGCATTCAGCCACGATCGTGACACCGTGACGGTCGAAGACGTGCGCTCAGCCGTCGAAGAAATGCAGTGGGTCGAATACGTCGAACGTTCCGTGAAGCTGCAGACGCTCAGCTCATTCAATGGCGGCGCCACGCTGACGCCCGCAGATCTGCCTCCAGGCGAACGCCGGGTCGTGCTGGGTCGAATCATGGTGGGCTTCAATGGAGCCACGATCGCAGAGCGCGATCTGACCATCGGACGTTTCATCATCGGACGCACGCCCGATAACGATCTGCAGATCGACAGCAAGTACATCAGCCGGCATCACGCGCAGATCATCACCACTGCGCAGACCTGTGTGCTCGAGGATCTGAACAGCACCAACGGCATCCATGTCAGAGCCAAGCGCGTCCGGCGCCGCATTCTCAACGACGGCGACGTGGTGCAGATCGGTCAGCACGAGATCATGTACTTTGACGAACGTCTGGCGCGCACGCGGGCGCTGAGCGCAGAAGGCGAAGACGATGCGGTCCCATTGATCCGCAACGCCATGCATCCGGAACGCGATCCCGATACCGAAGAAGAAGAGCACGACGAACGGCCGATTCGCGCCGGCGAGCATTGATTGGATGCAGGTCTGATGCCTGCATCCTCACTCGATCATTTCAGCGTTTCGTCGAGGGACTTGCTGTTGTATTCGGCCTGCGTGGTTCGATAGTCCTTGCGACGCAGCCACAAGACGATGCCCGCCATCAGGCTGAGCGAACCCAGTAACAGAAAGATTCCCGGCAACAGCTCGGTTTCGAGCAGCCAGGCCGCACCCAGGAGTGCGAGCCCCACGACCATGTAGACGTAGGGAATCAATTCGTAGACGGGGCGTGCGATCCACATGCCGCCATCCTAGCAAACACGCCCGCGACTCGGAAAAGCCTCCCCCTTCTCCCCTGCGGCCGCTGCCGTTCCGCGAACAGCGGCCGGTTATTCGGTCGCCGTGCCGCCCACGGTCAGGCCATCGATCCGCAGCGTCGGCTGACCCACACCGACCGGCACATCCTGCCCTTCCTTGCCGCACGTACCGACACCTTCGTCGAGCTTCAGATCGTTGCCGACCATCGACACGCGGCGCAGCACATCGGGCCCGTTGCCGATCAACGTGGCGCCGCGCACGGGCGTCGTGAGCTTGCCGTTCTCGATCAGATAAGCCTCGCTCGCAGAGAACACGAACTTTCCGGAAGTGATGTCCACCTGCCCGCCGCCGAAGTTCTTGCAATACAGGCCCTTCTTGACCGAACCGATGATCTCGTCCGGATCGTGTGAGCCGGCCAGCATGTAGGTGTTCGTCATGCGCGGCAGCGTCATGTGCGCGAAGGATTCGCGACGACCGTTGCCAGTCGGTGCGACACCCATCAGTCGAGCGTTGAGCTTGTCTTGCAGATAGCCACGCAACACACCGTTCTCGATCAGCGTCGTGCACTGTGTTGGCGTGCCTTCGTCGTCGATGTTCAACGACCCGCGGCGCGATCCAAGCGTGCCGTCGTCGACGACGGTGCAATGCTCGGACGCCACTTTTTCGCCGATGCACCCGGAGAAAGCAGAAGTGCCCTTGCGATTGAAATCGCCTTCGAGTCCGTGACCGATCGCCTCGTGGAGAAGGATGCCGGGCCAACCCGGACCGAGCACGACGGTCATCGAGCCCGCCGGTGCAGGCGTCGCTTCGAGATTCACCAACGCGCCGCGAACCGCTTCCTGCACGAGATCCTTCCAGCGATCGTTTTCCAGGAATCGTTTGAACGCGTAACGCCCGCCAGTGCCTGCATAGCCCTGCTCGCGCCGCCCGTTCTGCTCGACGATGACCGAAACGTTCATGCGTACGAGGGGACGTACGTCGGCCGCCATCGTGCCGTCGCTCGAAATCACCATCACGACTTCGTGCGATCCCGACAGACTCGCCATCACCTGTTTCACGCGCGGATCGATGCGCCGCGCTTCCACATCGATTCGCTCCAGCAGGCGGATCTTGTCCGTATCGCTCAACCCCTCGATGGGATCTTCGGGCAGATACAGCCGATGACCCGTCGATGCGTGCCAGGCCTGCAACTCATGCGTGCCACCACTGCGCGCGATCGCTCGCGCGGCATGAGAGGCCTCCGTGAGCGCGGGCAGCACGATCTCGTCCGAATAGGCAAACCCGGTTTTCTCGCCTGCCAGTGCACGCACACCGACACCCTGCTCGATGCTGTGCGCGCCGTCTTTCACGATGCCGTCTTCGAGCGACCACGACTCATCGCGGCTCAGCTGGAAGTACAAGTCGGCATAGTCGACGGTGTAACCCATGACGCTGCCAAGGATCGAGGCCAGGCGAGATTCGTCCAGGCCTGAGGGCGCGAGAATGGATCGCCGGGCGATCTCCAGGGGCGCCGAACCTTCGCTGGCGTCGGGAAGCTCGAGATGCAGTCTTGATGATGCTGCGGTGGAAGCGCTGGACATTGAATCTCCTGCGAAAACGGATCGGCTGCGTGCGGGTTCAGTCCGCGATGTCGAGCCGGCGATGACTCAGCGCCGGAAAACGGGTACGCAGTTCCTGTTGGACAGTGTGGTCGATATTCGCCACTGCAACCCCCGGACCCGGCGTGCTCACGCGTGCGAGCACCTGGCCCCAGGGATCTACGATCATCGAATCGCCATAGGTCTCGCGACCATTCTCATGGACGCCGCCCTGAGCGGGCGCGAGCAGATAGCACAGATTCTCGATCGCCCGCGCACGCAACAGCACTTCCCAATGAGCCTTGCCGGTCGGTGCCGTGAAGGCCGAAGGCAGACTCAGCACTTCTGCGCCTTGTGCCTGCATGGCGCGAAACAACTCGGGAAAGCGCACGTCGTAGCACACCGCCATTCCGAGCCGACCGATCGGTGTGGACACGACTTGTGGCGCCTTGCCCGGAAATACAGTGGCCGATTCACGATAGCGCTCGTTTCTTTCCGGAATATCGACATCGAACAGATGCATCTTGTCATAGCGCGCGACGCATCGGCCCTCGTCATCGAACACGAGCGATGCAGCTGCAACCTTGTTCGGATCGCTGACCTTGATCGGAATCGTGCCAGCGACGATCCATAGTCCGAACTCGCGGGCGGTCCGACTCAGGAATGATTGAATCGGTCCCTCGCCGAAAGCCTCTGCCACGGCGACCTTGTCGGCTTCCGCGCGACCCATGATCGCGAAATTCTCAGGCAACGCGGCGAGCACGGCACCTTGTGTCTTGGCTCGCTCGAGCAGGCCGCGCGCCGCTGCAAGATTCCTTGCGACGTCGGCTTCGGATGTCAGCTGAATGACGGCAGCTACGGGCATGGAGGCAACGCGACGGGGAAAAAACGTCGCCCCAAAGGTATCACGTGCCTTCTTTGGCGCTAGCCGCTGCTTCCTTGATCTGCGCGGCGTCCACGCGCTCGACGACCGGATTGTCCCAAGGGCCCGTGATCCGGTAATAGCCGCGCGTAATGCCTTTGAGCGGCTCTTTGAAGACCTGTGAGAACAATAACAATGCCGCGCCGACCGCAGGGCCACCCGCGAGTGCGCCTGCCACGGGAAGGGAGGCGCCGAGATTGCCCGTGACCACCGCCGTCTGGTCGTAATCGCGCGACTCCAGACCCGTGCGTCCCGCCATGCCGATCTCCGCCGCAGGCCCGCGCAGCAGCAAGTTGTTGGTCGTCGCATTGCCATCCCGCAGCACGAAATCGCCGTGGATCGAATCGAAGCTCAGACCCTTGTCGGTGAGATCGCTGAAATCGAGTGCGAGACGACGCGGCAGTGCGGCAACGCTGAACAATCCCAGCATTCGGCCGGCGCCGGGCTGCAGGCTCACGAGTTGTCCGTTCTCCGCAGCCACCGTAACCGTTCCGGCCGCACGCGTGAGCAGATCTCCGCTGAATCCGCCGTTCCAGGAGAGGTCCGCCCTCACCTCGCCCCGCTTGGCTTCGATGAAGGGCGTGTAGTTCAACGCTTTGAGCGTAGCAGCCACGTCGGTGCTCACGATGGAGAGATCCAGTTGCGAGTGCTGCTCTCCGTTCGGCGTGACGACCCATTCGCCATGTGCTTCGCCGCGCGCTGCATCCTGCACGACGGTCAGCGAATCGATGCGCAGACCCTGCGGTATCCGCGTCGTCTGCAACGACACGGTGCCGAAAGAGTGATCGCCGTATCTGAAGTCCTGCGCCTGTCCCTGCACATTGGGCCAGCTGCGCGGGTCCGCATCGTCGGCCTCTTTACCCGCCTGTTGCTGTTCCGATGGCTCGGGCTTCGGCGTGATGATCAGTCGATCGAGCTTGGCCACCAGCGGCTGCGCGCCAGCAAAATCGGCTGGAATGCTGAGGGAACCCTCGGTATTCGGACCGGCAACATCGACCTGCCAGTTGCCTGCGCTGGTTCGCAACACACCACGCACATCGGGAAAGTCATAGCCGAACAGTGTGAGCATGCCGACGCGCAGATTCGCGGTCTTCAAATAGTCCGACAGCGGCGCACGCGTCGCCCCTTCCGATCCGCCGCTTCCCTTCAACGCGAACCAGTCATCGAGCGTCAGTCGATCGATGGTGCCATCGATCGCGAAGCCCGGATGCGAGGGCAATGCTGCTGCGATCGCATCGGGTCGCACGCCGCCGCGATCGAGATGCCAACCGTCCTGATCGGAGCGCAGGCGGATGAGCGCACGCAGATCGCCGAGCGATGCACGCGTGAGCAGCGTGTCATCGCCGTCGAAATCGAGATCCACGCGCAGCGCCTTGCGCTCCGCCCGCGTCTTGCCGAGCGGATAGGGCATCGCAAGCGCGAGGCCTTCGAGATCCGACTCGATCGTGAACTTGCGAGGCCGCTTCTGATCGTTCGAGTTCTCCGGCACTTCGAACGGCATGGCAAAGTGCCAACTCGTAGCGCCGTCGATTTTCACACTCGCGGGCAGACTCAGAACCGCCGCGATCTGTGGAGCGAGCGCATGTCCCTTGGCTTGCAGCTGCGCCGACGGTTTCGCGGCCGCGAGCCGATCGACGGCGATTTCGACGGGACCCCCGAGCCATTGCGCCTGAAAGCGCGCGGATTCGGGCAACCGATCGCGAACCGTGAGCTGGCCGGTCAGCTCCGTCATCGGCGCGGACACCTTCGATGAACGCAACGTGGCATTCGTAAGGCGCGTATTCACGAGAATCTGACGATTGGTGATGTGCTTGAGCGGCAGTCGCATCGTCACATCCGCATGAGTGGCTCCTTGTCCGCTCAAGCTCTGAAACAAATCGCCCAGCTCATCGCTGATCGGACTGTTCTGAAGCACGCCGAGCGCATCGCTCAGATCGCCGTCGGCTTTGGCCTGGATCGAGAGATTCCCGGCACGAAAATCGGGAAAGTCCGCGCTCGCCTGCGCCATTCTCAAACCGGCCACCGTCCCCGTGCCATTGCGTACGCTCATGCCTTCATTGTGGAACTCGACAGTCGCCGCCAGATCTTCGGCGGGTGCCCAGCCTTCCTGATACAGAAAATGCGTCTTCTCCACTTGCGCACGAACCAGGAACTCGCCGTCGCGTTTGCGAAAGGGAAACGAGCGCATCGGACCTTTGATGGTGAGATCCGCCGTCCTCACATGCCCGCTGGCAAATGCGGCATCCAGCCACGCAAGCGTCTTGGGAGTCAGCTTGTTCGCTGGGAGATATTTCGGCGTCGCGGCGGCGTTCAGATCGCTTGCAGTACCGCTGAGATCGAGCGTCGGCGAAACGTCCGGCGAGGTGGGCAGCGTCAGGCTCACGCTGACTTGCGCATTGCCATCTTCGGTGGACACATCGAGCCGATCGCTGCCGATGCGCCAGGCGTCGGCGAGTCTTTCCCATGCAAAGACAGCATCCAGCGCATGCGCCTCGAGCGGCCAGCGAAACATGCGCGGTAACTCGAACACCACATTGCGCGAGGCCACCCGGGCGGTGCCGCCCGCCTCGTTGCCCTCGATGTGCGCTGTGAAGCCGCTTACTCCTGGCACCCTGAGCACTGGATCGAAACCCAGATCGTTCACATCCGCCTTCAGCGAATAGCGCGGTGCATCGTCGGAGCTCGCACGTGCGAAGGTCAGTGACAGATTGTCGATCGTTCCGCGCGCCTTGAGCGCGCGCAGGTGCGCCGCTGCGTCACTCTCCGGCAGATACGCCAGCACAGGCCAGACGTTCTGGAGCACGACGTGATCGGCCTGCGCTTCCGCGCTCAACTGCCCGTTCTCTCCTCGCGACCATTTCGCCTCGATCTTCTTCGCACGCCATGGCGAGGATTTACGCGACAGATCGACATTGGTCAGCGATGCAGTCCACTCGGCATCCGTGCGCTTCGCCGCAAGCTCGAAGGCCACACGATCGAAAGCGACCAGATCCGACGCGCCCGGACTGAACGTGGATGCCATCTCGCTATCGTCGATGGCTTCGAAGCTCGGGCCTTCGTGCGGAAGTGAAGGCTCGGCATGCGCGGCGACTGCATGGTTCGCTGGCGCATCGTCCGAATCATCCTCGGCGGGCACCAGCGGCGCAGCGGTCGGCAATGGCCTCGACCATTCCGGCGAAGCTGCACTCACGTTCGTCAGATCGACCTTCGCAGTGACGGACACGGGCTGAGTACCGAAGAACGTACTGACGAGCTCGATCGACCCATGGCCCGTCTCGGGCGCGAGCCACTGATTGGGCAGCACATCGGCCCAACCGGCGAGGTCGAGTCCATGCCCTTCGACCTTGAACGTGGAGAACAATTGCCGGAAATCGCTGAGTGGGCCGGCGACTCGCGCCGAGAACTGCAGCGACTGTCCCAGCGAATGCGGCAGCGACGCCTCGCCTCGAAGCTGCAGCAGATCGGCTCCGCGCTCCAGCTCGAAACTGATTCCGGACAGCGACCAGGGACCGCGACCGGTGATCTCGTCACGAAACGAGACGATGGCATCGCGCACCCGGAACGAACCGATCGGCAGCGATTCGATCGCGATCGGCTTCGCCTCGAGCTCCGGCAGCGCACTCTGCCCCACCAGTTGAATGCGCCCCTCGCGCGTACGGATCAGACCGATTTCAGGCGAACGCAACGTGAAGCGACCGGCAGTCAGCCGCATGGATCTGATCGAATTCCACAGATCGAAGCCGACGCTACCGCGTCGTGCCGTGGCGAGCACGCGCGTGCGATCCGGCGTGCGCACCACCGCATCGTCGAAGACCAGCTCGGGACCGTACAAACGCATCCGCGCACTGATGTCCTTGAACTCGATCGCAAGCCCCGTCTTCTGATCCAGCCAGCTCTCCAGCTGCGTGCGATACGCGGGCACCCGCGTGACTGCGATCTGAAAAGCACCCGCCAGCAAACCCATGAGCACAGCGATCACGCCCAGCGTGATGAAGGTGTACTTGAGAGGGTTGAGGCGAGACATAGGAGGGCCGCTAGCCAACTGGACTGCTGGCAACTGGCCAGAAAGGAATCGGAACGTGAACCATCATGAACACTTGCTCTGACTGTTTGCGCACTCTGGCTAACGACTAGCAGACTAGTTGCCTAGTAGCTTCCTCACATCAACACCACGTCGTACTGATCCTGCTGATAGAGCGCTTCGGTCTGCAGGCGGATCGGTTTACCGGTGTGTACTTCGAGCTCGGCGAGTGCTGCGGACTCCTCGTCCAGCAGTCGCTCGATCACGTCCTGATGGGCGAGGACCATGAGCTCCTGAAACTGGAACTGACGCGACTGTCGCAGAATCTCGCGGAATATTTCGTAACAAACCGTTTCCGTCGTCTTCACGAAACCGCGTCCTTCGCAAGTAGGACACGGGGCACACAACATGTGTTCCAGGCTTTCGCGCGTACGCTTGCGGGTCATCTCGACCAGACCCAGCGGCGACACCGAGGAAATATGGTTCTTCGCGTGATCGCCGACGAGCGCTTTCTCCAGCGCCTGCAGCACCTGGCGCCGATGCTCCTCCTCCTCCATGTCGATGAAGTCGATGATGATGATTCCGCCGAGATTGCGCAGTCGCAGTTGACGCGCGATTGCAACAGCCGCCTCGAGGTTCGTACGGAAAATGGTCTCCTCGAGCGTGCGATGGCCTACATAGGCACCGGTGTTCACGTCGATCGTCGTCATCGCCTCGGTCTGATCGAACATCAGATAGCCGCCGGATTTGAGCGGCACCTTGCGATCGAGCGAGCGCTGGATCTCCTCTTCGATTCCGTACAGATCGAAGATCGGACGATCACCGTCATAGAGCTCGATGCGTTCATTCATATCCGGCATGAAGGTTCGTGAAAACTCCTTCATGCGCTGAAAGGTGTCCTCATGATCGATGCTCACCTTGTCGACGCCGCTCGAGACCACATCGCGCAAGACCCGCACCGCCAGCGGAAGATCTTCGTTCACCAGATTGCCTGGGCGGGTGCTCGCCGCCTTCTCGCATAGCACCTTCCAGAGCTTCTGCAGGAACATCATGTCGGCGCGTAGCGCATCGGGTGTTGCACCTTCTGCAGCAGTGCGAACGATATAGCCGCCTGGCGCATCGGGCTGCAGAAACAGACTCGCCGCATCGCGCAAGCGTTGACGCTCGGCCTCGTCCTCGATGCGTGCCGAAATCCCAATCCCTTTGCCCTTGGGCATGTACACGAGATAGCGCGAGGGAATCGTGATGAACGTGGTGAGCCGCGCACCCTTGGTCCCCAGGGGATCCTTGAGAACCTGCACCAGGATCTCGCCGCCTTCCGTGACGAGCGATTGAATCTCCTGAGTGGTCGTCGCGGTCACTGGCTGATCGGGATGACCGTTCTCGCCCACCGCCGGATGCACGATGTCCGAGGCGTGCAGAAATGCCGTGCGCTCCAGACCGATGTCGATGAAGGCTGCCTGCATGCCGGGCAGCACGCGTGAGACGCGGCCCTTATAAATATTGCTGATGAGTCCGCGGCGATTGGCGCGCTCGAGGAAGATTTCCTGGAGCACCCCCTCTTCGACCAATGCAGCGCGAACCTCGCGAGGACTGACGTTGATCAGGATCTCCGCCGTCATGCGGGCACCCTGGATGCGCCGACGGTGGACTCGAGCGTAATACCGACCATTCGCAGCAGCTCTCCGGTTTCGTACAACGGCAGACCCACGATCCCCGAATAACTGCCCGCGATGCGCTCGATGAAGAGTGCCGCCTGACCCTGAATTCCGTATGCCCCAGCCTTGTCGGTGGGTTCCCCGCTCGCCCAGTACGCGAGAATCTCCGGATCGCTCAGAGGCTTCATCGTGACATTGCTCACACTCAGCCGGTTCTCGCAGCCCTTCTCATGATGCAGAGCAACGGCCGTGTAGACCTGATGAGTGCGACCGGAAAGCTGCCTGAGCATTCGCGCCGCGTCTTCGCGATCGCGCGGCTTGCCCAGCACCTCGCCATCGACAGCTACGGTGGTGTCAGACCCCAGCACAGGCAGACGCTGATCGGGCGAGAGTTGCGACCACAAAGCCTGCGCCTTGGCGCGAGCAAGACGCGTGACGTAATCAGCGGGTGATTCACCGGGCTGCGAGGACTCGTCGAGGTCCACCGGCCGAATCCGATGCGCGATACCGATCTGGTTCAGGAGGGAGCTCCGCCGCGGAGAGGCAGAGGCCAACCATATCAATGGCTTGGAATACGTCATGCGAGCAAGGATACAGGTCCCCGGCAGCGTGAAGGAATTCTCGGCGTCCGGAAGTTAATCAGCGATGAATCCCCGGGGGGATTTACCGACCAAAGCGCTGATGGCGAGTGAATAGCTCCGCATCGTCGGCGCTGTAGAACACCAGCCGGACCTCCTCGATCGCTGTCAGCGCCTGCAATGTCCGCTCGATCGCCTGCGAGGCGACGGCGGCTGCGCGGTCCTTGGGGAACGCGTAAACACCGGTGGAAATGGCCGGAAAAGCGATACGGCGCACTTGATGAGCCTCGGCCAGCTCCAGCGACCGCCGATAGCACGAACCGAGCAGTTCCTCGGCCTGCGCTTCCTCGCCCCAGATGGGCCCGACGGTGTGGATGACGAATCGCGCCGGTAATTGTCCAGCGGTCGTGATCACCGCCTCGCCGGTCGGCAGTCCCGCCGGATACCGCGTACGCCGGAGCTCGCGACAGGCTTCCAGAATCGCCGGGCCGCCCCTGCGATGGATGGCACCGTCCACCCCGCCTCCACCCATCAGGCTGGAATTCGCAGCGTTCACGATGGCATCGACGCTCTGACGCGTGATGTCGCCCGTCGTGACGAGCACTTTTCCCTCGAGATAATCATGTGACATGAGTCCGCCCCCTGTACGCCTTCGGCGACGTTCGAGCTTTGCATAATCGTGACGCAGTGCGCTTGCGTCTGTGAGGGACGCTGCGTACGTTGCGAAACGTCAGGGGAGCTGGAGGCCGGTCTTCGCACAGACGATCGCGTCCGCTGGCAGCGACTGCCTGCGCTCGAGCTGCCTCGATCGCGGACGTCACAAGATCGAATGAGATCGTTTGCGACGAATTGCGAGCGAAGATGCGAGACTCAGAAAAGCGATCGGCCGCAGGACGCAACTTATCGTTGCCGGCCTTCCCTCCCATTCCCGGCTATCGCTTCGTTCAGACCATCGCACGTTCGACCAAGTCCGAAGTCCACGTCGCTTTCTCCACCGAGCTCGGTCACAACGTCGCCGTCAAAATCCTGCGTACCGGACCGCATTCATCCGCTGAGGCAGGCGAAGAAGAACGTTTCGAGCGCGAGCGCGAACTGCTCACGCGCATCAAGCATCCCGCTATCGTGGACGTGTACGACTGGGGACACGGCGAGGACTATCGCTACATCGTCACCGAATATTTTCCGAGCGGCAGTCTCGAGCTGCGCATTCGCAATCTCATGACGGTGAAGGACAGCGTCGATATTTTCCTGCAGATCGCAGGCGCACTCGTCGCGATCCATAGCGCAGGCTTGTGTCATCGAGATCTGAAACCAGCGAACGTGATGATGCGTCCCGACGGTCGCATCGTGCTGATCGACTTCGGCCTCGCGAAAGCCGTGCACTCCGATTCGCAACTCACCAGCGCCGGCGAAGTCCGCGGTTCGCCCTACTACATCAGCCCGGAACAGGCCGAAGGTGCGCCTGTCGATCAACGCAGTGATCTATACAGCCTCGGCGTGATCTTCTACGAAATGCTCACCGGCCAGCGTCCCTTTCGCGGCAGCTCGGTGGTCGCAATCCTTCAGTCGCATCGCAACGATCCGATTCCGACGCTCCCCGCGGAGCTCAGCCGCTTCCAGCGACTCGTCGAAGGGCTGCTCGCCAAAAATCCCGCCGAACGCTTCCCGACCATCTCGAGTGCGGTGGCGGAGCTGGCGAGGTTGAAGGTGTGAAAGAGAGGTACTAGGCGCTAGGTCCTAGGTGCTAGCGAAAGACAAACCACCGAGCGCTTCCATTCACACTCGGCTGCACCAACACAAGCCCCGACACTGTTCAATTCGAAACTCCTACTGCCTAGCGCCTAGTGCCTAGTGCCTAGCGCCTCGTCTCGCTCCTACGCCCGATGGTACGGATGCCCTTTCACGATCGTGACTGCGCGATAGAGCGCTTCGGCGACGACGACGCGTGCGAGGGCGTGGGGAAGGGTCAGGGCTGAGAGCGACCAGCGAAGATTCGCCTTGGCATCGAGCTCGGGTGCGATGCCATCGGGGCCACCGATCAGAAATGCGATGTCGCGACCTTCCTGCGCGCGCGCTTGCAGGAACGATGCGAGCTGTTCGCTGCTCAAGGATTTACCGCCCACCTGCAGCGCGACGATGAAGGCTTTCGGAGGAATTGCCGCGAGCATCCGCTCGCCTTCTTTCGCCATCGCCTGCTGCGGGTTCGTGTTGCCACTGCGCTGGCCGAGCGCAATCTCCTTCAGCTCCAATCGATATTCCTGCGTCAGCCGCGAAGCGTAGTCATCGAAGCCTTCATTGACCCACTGTGGCATGCGTGTGCCGACAGCGATGACGCGCAGGAGCATGGGTTCCAGGGAGAGTGGTGATATCGGTGATGTCAGTGATACCGGTGATGAAGGTGATGGATACGGGGAAGGCTGGAGGCTGTATTAGCTGCCGGCATCACTTCCATCACTGCCATCACTGCCATCACTTCTATCACTGTCACTCTTTCATCACTGCCATTCTTCCATTCACTCTCCGACCGCTGCGTCTCTGCGTGCGGCGCTCACGTCCCAGAGGTTCTCCAGTCGGTACAGCTCGCGCACGCGCGGCAGCATGATGTGCACGATCACATCCTGCAGATCGACCAGCACCCATTCGCCGTCGCGTTGACCTTCGACACCCATCGGTCGGAAACCGGCCTTCTTCGCATGTTCGACCACGCGCTCGGCGATCGAGCGGACGTGACGATCCGAGTTGCCGCTCGCAATGACGAGCGTATCGGCGATGTCGGTGAGCTGGCGCACGTCGAGCACTTTGACCTGCACGGCCTTCATCTCATCGAGCGCGCCTTCGACGACTCTCACGACATCGCTCTTAGACGCCGCAGGCGCCACGCTCTTGGCCTTCGCCCGGCTCGCACCTGACTTCTTCGCCGGCGCCTTCGCAACCGCTCGCTTCGCGGGCAGCTTGGCCGCGGGCCGCTTGGCTACGGGCTGCCCAGCTCGGGGCGATTTCGCAACAGGTCGCTTAGCAACGGCCCGCTTCGCAACCGGCCGCTTGCTCGATGCAGTCTTTTTGGAAGAAGGACGTGTCGTGCTCGCGCGTTTTTCGGCCATGCTCACCTCGAAAGGAGAATTAACAATGAACAATTGACAATGGACAACGAAGAAAAGGTGCGCCGCGCGCCATCGATGCCACTATGAGAACCGGATGCGCCATCACCGAAATCCGGTTGCGTTGTCAATTGTCCATTGTCAATTGTCAATTGCGCTCACCGTCGCTTATAGCAATTCGTGTTCGCGATGATCGCGCGGACCGCGTCCGGCATGAGATAGCGCGGGTCGCGGCCGGCTGCGATGGATTTGCGGACCTCGGTGGAGGAGATCTCCAGCTGCGTGACGGCGTGGATGTAGATGCAGCCCGCGCGGCTTTCGTGCAGGTCGTTGATGCGTCCGGTGCCGCGATCCACCAGCAGCTCGCCCAGAGGACCCATGCTGGGTGCACGCCAGCCGGGACGATGTGCGACGACCAGGTGAGTCAGATCCAGCAGCTCTCGCCATTGATGCCACTTCGGCAGTCCCAGGAATGCATCCATTCCGACGATCAGACACAGCGAACGGTCGGGAAAATCTGCGCGCAGGGTGCGCATCGTATCGACGGAATACGACAGACCTTCGCGTCGCATTTCGCGATCGTCCACGACGAATCCGGGCTGTCCCTCCACCGCGGCGCGAACCATCGCCAGTCTCTCTTCCGAGCTCGCCACGGTGCTCTCGCGATGCGGCGGGTTGCCCGCAGGCATGAAACGCATTTCGGTGAGTCGAAGTGCCTGGAGCAGTTCGAAAGCCGTGCGCAGATGACCGAAATGAATTGGGTCGAACGTGCCGCCAAAGATACCGATCGGATTCATGCGGCCCTCGCCCGCGGCAGACGCACGCCGGAGAAGCGCGCTACGAGTCCCTCGAGCTCGACCCAGGGATCGGAACGCAGCGCGCCCTTGATCGCCCGATCGACACGCGATGCGTCCAGCAACAAGCCCCGAACGACGCCCGGCTTGAGCCGCGCCAGCGCCTGGCGCATGGCCGCCTGGCGGGGACGCCACACATAGACGGCATTCATCGCCGAATCGGCGCTCTGTCCGTTACGCATCAGATGCTGCGCGCGCGCAATCCATTGCAGATCCTTGTTGATGGCCCAGAGCACCAGAACCAGTTCCATGCCCTCACCACGCAACCCTTCGAGAATTCGTAATGCACGTGCAGTCTGCCCGCGCATGGCGGCTTCGCCCACCTGCAGCACATCGAAGCGCGCACTGTCCGCGACCGCCTCGAGCACGGTCTCGGTGGTCAACTTCCCTGCGGGCAGCAGCAACGCAAGTTTTTCGACTTCCTGATGCGCGGCGAGCAGGTTGCCCTCGACGCGCTCGGCCAGCAGGCCCGCCGCCGCTGCATCGGCGTCGAGACCATGACGCTTCAGGCGATCGCGTATCCATCCCGGCAAACGCTGCAGATCGAGCGGCCAGATCTGTACGACCACTCCTGCACGCTCGATCGCGCTCACCCACCTCGCGTTCTGAGTGCGACCGTCCATCTTGCCCGTGATCACCAGCACCACGTTGTCTGGCGAAGGCTGCTCGGCGAGCTCGATGATGGCGTTGCCACCCTGCTCGCCCGGCGTCGGATTCGCCATCCGGATCTCGACGATCTTGCGCGAGGCGAACAGCGACATTGCCCGGCTGTCCGCGAGCAGTGCATTCCAATCGAAGCCGCGCTCGATTACATGCAGATCGCGCTCGATAAAGCCCTCCGCACGCGCCTTGGCGCGAATAGCGTCCGCCGCTTCATTCGCGAGGAGAGGTTCGTCGCCCGAGATCAGGTAGACAGGCGCCAACCCGCGCGTCAGAGCGGACGCGAGGTTATCGCCGGAAATTTTCACTGCGGATTGCCACTTGAATACGATCGGGTCGGTGGGTCAGCACGCATCGGGTCCGATGGAGGAACCCAGCGGCGGCTGAAAAAATAGTCGGTCTGATCGTGGGCACTCGTGGGTGTCGAAGCAGGACGGCTTGAGGCCGGGCGATTATGGCCCATCGGACCTGCAGACGGGAAGAACGATCCCGGAATGCCGCAACCCGGGCATCACGCAGTCTGGCCTTGGGCAGCACATGGCCTTGGGTACCACGCGGTCGGTCTTGCGGATCCGATCACGCCTTTACACGGCCGCGGAAGATTTCGTAGCCTCGCCTGCAGTCCGAGTCCCCTTCTTCTTATGCGCGTGTTCGAAATTGCAAGACGACCAAGCGATTGGATGCGAGCCGTGCTCGCGGTCCTCGTGCTTGCGTTCGCTCTGAATACGATCGCGCATGCGGCCCACGCGCACGATTCGGTCGGACATGCCGTCACTCACCACGTGGCGTGCGGCTACTGCGCCGCGTTCGGCGGCGGAATGGCCGATGCACCTGCGCATGCCGGCACTGTCATCGCCGTTTTTACATCACGCGTTCCCGCCCCCACGTTCATTCCCGTTCCAGAGCTTCGTCTGGAAGGGAATATTGCGCAGCCCCGCGCACCTCCCGCTGCCTGAAGCACCTGCTCGTCGCTCACCACCCGTGAGCTATGCCGCCCGAACGGGCGGTGTCATTTGCTTTCAGGAACGGAACCATGCGTACGCCCTCTTTGCGCATCGCGCTCGCCGCGATGCTTGCGACTTCAGTCCATGCACAGGAGTCGAAGCCGGAGACCATCGTCGTCTCCTCCACTGCCCTGCACGAGAATCCGCTCGATGTGGCGCAGCCCACACAGGTTCTGACTGGCGATGATTTGCATCGTCGGGTCGCCGCCAGCATCGGCGAAACCCTTGCCGGTACGCTCGGCGTCAGTTCCACCTACTTCGGTCCGAGCGCGAGCCAGCCGGTCATTCGCGGCCTGGGGGGTTATCGTGTGCAGGTATTGCAGGACGGCGCGGCCGCGCTCGACGTCTCGAGCCTGAGCCAGGATCACGCCGTCAGCATCGAGTCGGTGGTCTCGCAGCAGATCGAAGTGATCAAAGGGCCGGCCGCTCTGTTGTACGGCAGCGGCGCTGCAGGCGGTCTGGTGAATGTGATCACCACACGCATCCCAAGCCGGCCCCCCGCTTCGCCGCTGTCGGGCGCAGCCGAAGTGCGTTCGCAGACAGCGACCGACGAGCGGACCGGCGCGATGAGTCTCGATGGCGGCAGCGGCGGCGTCGCATTCCATGCCGACTACTTCAATCGCGAAACGGACGATGTGGAGATTCCCGGATTCGCCCAGTCAGCCGAACTGCGACGCGAACTCATCGAAGCGGGCGAATCGCCCAATGAGATCCGTGGCCGCATCCCGAATTCCGCCAGCGAGACCTCCGGTGGCGCGCTCGGCGCATCGATCACGGGTGATGCCGGATTCGGCGGCCTCTCATGGAGTCGCTACGAATCGATCTACGGTATTCCCGCAGAAGATGAGGCGTTCATCGACATGAAGCAGGATCGCATCGACGCGCGCGGAGAATGGCGCGCCGCCGGCAATTGGCTCGACACCGTTCATCTCAGCGGCGCGTACAACGACTACACGCACACCGAATTCGAAGCCCCCGGCGTTCGCGGTACGACCTTCAATCAGAACTCGTTCGAGCTGCGCGCCGCCGCGGATCATCACTGGGGCCTGGACTGGCGCGGCATCCTGGGAGCGCAGTATGTCGACATCGATTTCGAAGCCATCGGCGAGGAGGCTTTCGTCCCCGCGTCTCTGACGAAAACCATCAGCGTATTCGCATTCGAAGAAAAGCATTTCGAACGCTGGACGCTCGAGTTCGGTGCGCGCGCCGAGCGTCAGCGCATCGAGCCCACCGGCAGCGAAGCGCTGCGCGACTACGACGATACAGCCGTCAGCCTCTCGAGCGGACTGGTGCACAAGTTCGGCGAAGATCGCGCGTTCGCGCTCAACTTAACGCGCACCGAACGTCATCCGCAGCCGGCCGAGCTCTATGCAGATGGCCCTCACCTGGCTGCAGGAAGAATCGAGATCGGCGCTTCGACGCTCGACAAGGAGACATCGATCACTGCGGATGCGTCGCTGCGCAAGACTGGCGAGGGTATTCGCTGGACATTGAACGCGTTCTACAACGACTACTCCGATTACATCTACCTGCGTCCCACGGGTGAATTCGAGGAGCCGCTGCCGATTTACGAATACCTGCAAGGCGGCGCAAAACTCTACGGGTACGAAGCCGAGTTGATCCTGCCGCTCGCCGATGCGAGCAACGGCAAGCTCGATCTGCGACTCGTCTCGGACTTTGTGCGCGGCAAGCTCGATGACGGACGCAACCTGCCGCAGATTCCGCCGCTGCGGTTCGGCGCGGGACTCCACTACGAGCACGGCTCGCTCCATGCTGGAATCGAAGCGTCCTACTACACGAAGCAGGATGACGTGATCGAGAACGAGCTACCGACAGCCGGCTACACGATGCTGAATATGGACTTGAGCTATCGGATGCCGGTGGGGCCACGACACGTGCTGCTCTTCGCGCGCGGCACGAACCTGCTGAACGAAGAAGCCCGCCTCGCGACCTCCCCGCTCAAAGACATCGCCCCACTGCCGGGGCGGGCGCTTCATTTCGGCGCTCGCGCGGAGTTTTAAAGAACCCAAGACGAAGATATCCACGGGGGACACAGGGCACACCGGGAATGAAACGCAGTACTTTCTGTGTTCTCTCTATCCCCGTGCTCCCCGTGTGCCCCGTGGAGACTCCTACTCCTGTCCCGGCTTCCCAACGCTCGCATCCAGCTGCTGCACGAGTGGCACCTGGTACAGCGGGCGTGCTTTGGCGTAGATGCGCTGGGCGCGCACCTTACCTTCAGGAGTTTTGAGCAGGTCGTCGTAGAGATCGCGGACGAGTTTGCGACGGCCGATGGTCGTGAGGTATTCGTCCAGGCGCGGCCATGCCGGTGCGTAGTTGGCCCCGATGGCATTCTTGAGCCACGCGTGTGCGATCTCGTTGTTCTTCGATGCCGTGAGTTTGAACGCGGCATCGAGCTCCGCCATGCGTGATGCCGTCAGATCGGCCGGCATGTTCTCCAGGAAGTGCAGCCATTCGTGCGTCGTCCAGCGCGCCGTATCGAGCTGCGCCGCTTTGCGCTTGCCCTCGAGCCACGCCTTGCGTTGCTCATCGACGCGCACGAACGCGTCGGAGTGCGGTAGCACGGCGATCGAAGGAATGCCCGGCTCGTCGAGCCATGTGCGCACTTCCGCCATCGTCACCTTCGCACCGGGCTTGCTCAGCACACGCTCCTGCAAATAGTCGACGAACGTCGTCGTGCCGATGCTCTGGAACGCGAAGCGATCGAAGTACTCGCGCAGGAACGCATCGAGTTGCGCGCGGCCGAGACGCGATTCGAGGAAGCCGAGGAACAGCCTGCCCTTCTCGTAAGGCACATCCGAGAAACCATCGTCGGGATCGCGGTCGTCGAGGTTCATCGACAGTTTCGTGAGTGCCTCCTCGCCTTCGGCCTTCAGGCTCTCGACGTTACGCTGCAGCGACTGATGGCCGAGCGCGTCTTCCATCGCGTACCGCTCCTTGCCGTAGAGCGCTTCGATGATGCGACGCTCCAGATATACGGTGAAGCCTTCGTTCAGCCACACACTGTTCCAGTTCGCGTTGGTGACCAGATTGCCCGACCAGGAATGCGCCAGCTCGTGCGCGATCAATGACACCAGGCTGCGATCGCCGGCGAGGACCGTCGGTGTCAGGAACGTCAGGCGCGGATTCTCCATGCCGCCCCACATGAAGCTCGGCGGCAGAATCAACAGGTCGTAGCGCTCCCAGCGATACGGGCCGAACAGCTTCTCGCAGGTCTCGAGCATCGACTGCACATCGGCGAACTCGTAGGCCGCCGAATCGATCACGGAAGGTTCGGCATAGACGCCCGTGCGTGCGCCGAGCGGCTTGAACACCAGATCGCCGACGCCGAGCGCGATCAGATACGAAGGAATCGGCTGCGGCATCCTGAATCGATAATCGCCGTCGCGATCGTTCGATTCGCTCGTCGCGCTCATCACGGCGAGCAGCTGCGGTGGCGTGGTGATGTGTGCTTCATAGGTCAGGCGCACCGCTGGCGAGTCCTGCAACGGAATCCAGCTGCGCGCGTGAATCGCCTGCGATTGCGAATAAAGATACGGCTGCTTCTTGCCGGCCGTCTGCGAAGGTTCGAGCCATTGCAGACCGCTGGCCTGCGGCGAAGTCTCGTACTTCACACGCACCGTCATCGACTTCGCAGGCAACTTCGCCGGTAACTGGATGGCAAGAGGCGCACCGAGGATCGGCTTGGCCTCGCCTATCCGGTATTCGAGCTGCTTACCGTCCAGCTCGACCGCCTCGATCTTCAGATCGCGCGTATCGAGAATCAGCTCGCGCGCCGCATCGTTGAGCCGATCGATGCTCAGATCCACGAAGCCGGCGAGGCGCTTGCGCTCGAAGTCCGCATTGAGATCGAGCGCGACATGAGTCACGCGGAAATCCTGGAGATTGGCGAAGGAATGCGCGTCGCTCATGGCGTCAGCGGCACGCGAGCTCACGGCTGCCAGTCCCAGAACTGCAGCGCACACGATCGTTCTTGCAAGAGACATGAAGCATCGACCCTCGGCTACGAGTGAACGTTCGCTAGTGTGTGGTTCGCGCGCGCAACCGTGCAACCGGAACCGTCGAGCCGTTATTCCTGTCGGACGAAACAAGCGAAAAGTCGATTTGTATACCGCCAGGGCGTGATGCAGCGGTAGGCTCATAAGAGGCCGGATGACCGACGCTGCGACGCACCGCTCGCGAGCTATTGCAGGATGACCTCACGAACCGTATCGGGCTTACCCGGATCGTGAACCGCGGTATTGAACGACACGATGATCATCGCGACTGCGCCCGTGTTCTTGAAGGCGTGCACGACGCCCGGCGGGAAGCTGAAACGCCACGCTTCCCCAGCCGGCACGTTCAATTCGATGAGCTTGTCGTCCTCGCGATAGCGAACGAGCGCCGGACCGCGAACCACGCTCACTTCATGACCTTCGCGATGAAAGTGATTGCCCCGCACATGGCCGGGCTCGGTCCACACCACATGAACGTTCTGCTGTCCCTGCAATCCAGCGGCATCGAGCGGCTCGAAGACGTCACCGCGCTGATCGGCGGCGATACGCAGCTTCTCGATGCTCACTTGCATCATTGCTCCGACTGCCGGCGCTGGCGCTCGGCATTCACTCCCGTTCGATAGATCGCTCCGCGCATGATGAGCATGGCGGACACCGGCGCCGTGACGACCATAAAGAGCGTAATCAGGACTTCGTGAACCACCGGCCTGCCGGCAAGCGCGGAGGACACGAGCATGGATGCGACCAGGACGCAGCCTGCACCGAGCGTGTTGCCCATCGAAGGCGCGTGCATGCGCATGTAGAACGAGGACAGCTTCAGCAGCCCGATGGATCCGACCAGGGCAAGCGTCCCGCCGCAGATCAGCAGCACCGCGGCCGGTAGCGCCGCCCACAAGGGAAGGTCTTCTGTGATCATGGCTCGATCACCTCTCCTCGCAACAGGAATTTGGTCAGCGCCATCGCGCCGACGAAACCGAACAGTGAAATCAGCACGGCCATGTCGAAATAGACGGTGGACGTCGAGCGAATGCCTAGCATCAGCAGGATCAGCATGCCGTTCACGTAGAAAGCATCGAGTGCCAGCACCCGATCCTGCGCCGCCGGTCCACGGATGAGACGGATCGCGGCGAACGTCATCGCCAGAACGAAACACAGCTGCGCGTACCACGCCGCCCAGTCGAAAAGGGTATGTGCGGTCATTCGAAGATCTCCATCAGCGGCCGCTCATAGCGCTCTTTGATCGTCTTGATCCACTGCGCCTCATCCTGCAGATCCAGCACGTGCAGAGTGAGCGTGCTCGTCTGCTCGTCGTGCTCCACCCAGACAGTGCCCGGCGTCGAGGTGACGATGATGGCGAGCATCGCAAGTCCATGCGGATCGCGCATGTCGAGCGGAACTCCCATGAAACCCGCCGTCACGGTGCGCCCACCCGTCAGGCCGAGCACCACCCGACCCACGCCGATGTTCGACCTCACGATGTCGACGAGTACCCGGCCGATCAGACCGACGGCCACGTACAGGCGTTTCACGGTCGGCTGCAACGGTCGCATGTCGAGGCTGCCACGAGCGACGAAGAACGCGAGGATCGCGCCCAGCACCATGTGCCCGACCGAGAACGAGTTGTTCAGCAGCAGCCACATGACGAACAGGACCACGGCCAGCAGCAGCGGCGTTCGCTTCATTCGCGTGCCTCCGCGGTGAACGTGACGTCCTGCGAGAACACCGCCTCGATGTACATCTGCGGATCGTGCAGCGTCTGCGCAGCCGACTGCAGATAAGTCATGACCGGATTTGCCCGGAACATCATCAGGATCGCAAGCAAGAGCAGGAAGGCGACCGGCGCCGCCTCGATGATGCGCAGGCGCGGTGTGGTTCGGCCAGTGACCGTCCAGAACAAGCGCACGCCGATACGCGTCAGTGCCACGAGACCGGCAAAGCCCGAGCTCAGCACGGCAACGACCATGAGCCACGCCGACTGCGACATCTGACCGTCTGCGCGCGCTTCGACCAGGGTGCTGAGCAACGCGAATTTGCCGATGAACCCGGGCAGCGGCGGCAAGCCGGTGACGATCAGCACGCAGAACACG
This sequence comes from Pseudomonadota bacterium, assembly GCA_023423935.1. Lineage (GTDB taxonomy): Bacteria > Pseudomonadota > Gammaproteobacteria > Steroidobacterales > Steroidobacteraceae > Steroidobacter. Next base: position 280,316 of record JAFAEQ010000010.1, read on the forward strand.
AAGCTCAATCCGAGGAACGCCATCGCTGCGGGGATCGCGATGCCGACTTCCTCCTCGTGGCTGTACGGATCGACGACCTGATCGGCACCGAAAGCCTGATAGCTCACGACGGGCAACGGCGCCAGATCGGCTTCATTGGGCAACTGCGTGGTGCGCGTGCGCTCGGCCATGCCGGCGAGCAGATAGAATGCGCTCGTGCCCAGGAGCGAGGCGATCATGTAGAAAAGCGCGGGGGCCGTGAGGCTCTGCACTCCGGAACCGAGAGCCGCGAGTAGGATGCCCGAGGAAATGATGATCGACGCACTGACCGAGCGGGCCAGTTGCTGCGAGGCGAGCAAGGCGACGACGCCGAAGATCAATGTTGCAAGCCCACAGTAGTACAGCCACGGGCCGCTGAGCGGCGCAGGCGCGCTTTCATCGCCGAGCAGCACGCTCATGCGAATGACCGCGTACACACCGACCTTGGTGAGGATCGAAAACATCGCGGCGACCGGCGCACCTGCGGACGCATACGCGGAGGGCAGCCAGAAGTTGAGCGGCCAGCTTCCTGCCTTGATCAGGAAGGCCACGCCGAGGAGCGCGACACCTGCATCGAACAGGCCGCGGTCGGCCGCGGCGATCGTGCTCCAGCGCAGTCCGAGCTCCGCCATATTGAGCGTGCCAGCCACGCCGTAGATCAGCGCCGCGCCGATCAGGAACAGGAGCGAGGCGACCAGATTGACCACGATGTAGTGCAACCCGGATTTCACGCGCGCGGCACCCGATCCGTGCAGGATCAGTCCGTAGGATGCGGCCAGCAGTACCTCGAAAAAGACGAACAGGCTGAACAGATCGCCGGTCAGGAACGCACCGTTGAGCCCCATGAGCAGGAATTGCAGCAGCGGCTGGTAGTGCACGCCCACGCGCTCCCAGCGCGCAATTGAATAGGTGAACGCCGGCAACGCGAGCGCCGCGGTCAGCATCACCAGCATGGCCGATAGCCGGTCGACGACCAGAACGATGCCGTAAGGCGCCGGCCACGCGCTGATCGAATAGACGCCGATTCCCTTGTGCCAGATGTCCGGCACGGCATCGGTCGTGAGATACATGAGGAGCGAGGCGACGACGAGCTGGATCAGGATCGCGATCGCAGAGATCGCCACGCGCCGACCGCGCTGCGATTCCGGGAACAGCAGCAGGATCGCGCCCGCGAGCATGGGCACGACGATCGGCATCACCGGCAGATGTTGCAGCCAGGCGCTCAAGCGTCGCGCTCCTGACCGTTGACGTGGTCGGTACCCGTCAGGCCGCGCGAAGCGAGCAGCACGACCAGGAACAGCGCCGTCGTGGCAAAGCCGATCACGATCGCGGTGAGCACGAGCGCCTGCGGCACCGGATCCGCATAGAGGCTCGGATCACTGGGCTGACCCGCAATGATGATGGGCGGCCGACCGACGACCAGGCGGCCCATGCCGAAGATGAACAGGTTCACCGCATACGACAGCAGTGCGAGCCCCATGATCACCTGAAAGGTGCGCGGTCGCAGCAGCAGCCATACGCCGGAGCCGCTCAACACGCCAATCGCAAGTGCAAAGATGATTTCCATCAGCGATCCGCCGGATTGGTGGCCGTGACGGCCGTCTCGACCTGTACTTCAGTCGCCGCCGCCAGCGCTGCCGGGCGACGATGACTACGCAGGGATTGGTGGGCAATGGCCACGAGGATCAGCACCGTGGCGCCGATGACCAGCATGTACACGCCGAGGTCGAACAGCAGCGCAGTCGACAGATGCACATCACCGATCACGGGCAGATGTATGTCGCCCGAAATCGCAGTGAGGAATGTTCGTGACGCCAGCCATGAGCTCATGCCTGCACCGGTGGCCGCGAGCAAGCCGCCAGCGATCCAGTACTGCGGACGGATGCGGGTGCGCGATTCGACCCACATGGTGCCCGCGATCATGTACTGCGCGATCACTGCGGTTGCCATGACCAGGCCACCGACGAAACCTCCACCCGGTGCATTGTGTCCGCGCAGCAGGAAGAAGAGCGACACGAGCACCGCCATCGGCATGAGCATCCGCACCAGCACGGCCGGAATTCGCATGTAGCCCGTCGGCAACGGCTCGTGCGGATCGGGCAGCGCCTGTGGCCGCTCACCGTCTTCACGCTGAGCGCGCGGCACGTTGATCGATTCGGGCGCCGGCCGGAAGCGACGCAGGAGCGCATAGACCGTGAGCGCAACGATGCCGACGACCGTGATCTCGCCGAAGGTGTCGAAGCCGCGGAAATCGACCAGGATGACGTTGACCACATTGTGACCCCCGCCCTGCGGCAGGGAACGATCCACGAAGAATTCCGCGAGACCGAAGACACGCGGGCGTGTGAGAACCGCATAGACGAGTGCCGCCATTCCTCCGCCCGCAGCGATGGCAACGAGCAGATCACGACCGCGACGTGCACGCGCGCGCCACGTACGTCGGCGGGCATCGTCGATCTCGATACGCCGCGGCAGCCAACGCAACCCAAGCAGCATCAGCACGAGCGTCACGACTTCGACCGCAATCTGGGTCAGCGCCAGATCGGGCGCCGAGAACCACGCGAAAGTCAGACTGGTGATCAACCCCGTGCCGCCCACCATGATGAGCGCCGCCAGGCGGTGATACTTGGCCTGCAAGGCTGCGCCGAGCGCGCACACCGCGCCGACGAACCACATGATCGCGAACACCGGATCGACGGGAGTCAGCGGCTCCTCGCCCCAGAACGTTTCCGTATGGGCGATGCCGAGCCAGGCTGCACCGATCGCCACACAGACGATCGTCACCAGCTGCGATTGCAGCCGCCGCGAATACACCACGCGTGTGAGCCGATCCGCCGCGCGGATGAGACTCACGATGGCCACGTCGAAAATACGTTTGCCATTCAGATGACTGATGATCGGCGCCCTGCCATGCGCGCCGGCAGTGCGCCGGTTCAGCAACAGATAGAGAACGATGCCGCCGATGAGCGCGAGCATGCTCATCACCAGCGGCCACGTCAGACCATGCCAGACGGCGAGACTGAACTGTGGCGTCGCATCGCCCAGGATCGAGCGTGCCGAAACGTAGAGCACGGGGCCGACCGTCAGACCGGGCAACACGCCCACCAGCAGACAGGCGAGCACGAGCAGGCCGCTCGGGGCGAGCATCCAGTGGGTCGGATCGTGCGGTTTGCGCGGCAGATCTGTGGCGGGAGGACCGAAGAACACCTGATGGATGAATCGCAGCGAGTAGCCGACGCTGAACATGCCCGCGAGCGTGGCGAACGCGGGCAGACCGATCCGTATGAGCGGGCTATGACCCGCGAATATGGTCTCGGCGAAGAACATCTCCTTCGAAATGAAGCCGTTCAGAAGCGGCACACCCGCCATGGACGCCGCAGCGACCACCGCGAGCGTCGCGGTGATCGGCATCGCGGTCGCCAGTCCGCTCAGACGCCGCAGATCGCGGGTACCGGTCTCGTGGTCGACGATGCCCGCTGCCATGAAGAGCGACGCTTTGAAAGTCGCGTGATTGATCATGTGAAAGACCGCCGCCACGAGCGCTAACGGACTGTTCATGCTCAGCAGCAACGTGATCAGGCCCAGGTGGCTGATGGTCGAATACGCAAGCACGCCCTTGATGTCGCGCTGGAAGATGGCCGCAAGTCCGCCCAGCAGCAGCGAACACAGGCCCGCGATGCCGAAAATGGCAAACCACAGGTCGGTACCGGAGAGCACTGGCCACAGGCGCGCGAGCAGAAACACGCCGGCCTTCACCATGGTGGCCGAATGCAGATAGGCCGACACGGGCGTCGGCGCAAACATCGCGTGCGGCAGCCAGAAGTGAAACGGGAACTGCGCGCTCTTGGTCAAGGCCCCTAGGCCAATGAGGATCACGATGGCCGGGTACCAGGAACTCGCATGGATCTGGCGGGACGAAGCCATCACCTGGTCGAGATCGTAACTGCCCACCACCTGTCCGAGCAGGATCACGCCTGCGAACAGGCACAGCCCGCCTGCAGCCGTCACCATCGACGCCATACGCGCACCGCGGCGGGCGTCGGCCAGGTGATACCAATACGCGATCAGCATGAAGGAGCTCAGGCTGGTGAGCTCCCAGAACAGCACGAGCTGGATCAGATTCCCGGAGAGCACCATGCCCAGCATGGAGCCCATGAACGACATCAGGAAGGCGAAGAACCGCGGCACCGGATCCGCCGGCGACATGTAATAGCGAGCGTACATGACGACCAGCGTGCCGATGAACGTCACGAGCGAGGCGAACATCCAGGCCATGCCATCCAAGCGCAGACCGAACGTGAGCCCATACTGCGGAAGCCATGTCAGCGAAAAGCGGATTACCTCCCCCGCCGCGATCTGCGGGTAGAAGCTCACCAGGATGCCGAAACAGCTGAGGGACACGGCACCGCAAAACCACGCTTCCCGGTTGCGGGCGTTCGACGGCATGAACGCGGCACACAAGCTGGCCAGGAACGGCAGCAGCAGGATCGACATCAGCCGCACGACCGACCGCTCCTATTCATGTATTCGTCTCGCCTCTTTCTCATATACAACTGCTTCGACCCAAGGGGCATGCCAGAAATCACGCTGGCATTCGTGGAGCGGTGTTGGGGTGATGTCCGCGCTAAGTGAACCCTCGCGTGCCGCACAGGCACGCATTGATGACTCGAACCCAGAACTGCCCGATCCTAACACGACACCCGAACGGTGCCCGCCATCGCTGATTGGCGCATTGCGCCGGCCGACGCTTTCGCGCCAGCGACCCGCTGCACAGGCCCGGCCCGCGACCCGGACGATCCTTTAATTCCCGTAACGTGAATTCCCGTAACATGCGCCGCGCGACGCGCCTCCCGTTGACTTCTCATCAGTGATGAGAGCGATTCGAGGGGTCCCACTGGGCAAACCACTCACTAATCGCCGCGCATCGCATTTACCGTGGGGCGTACGTTCGCAGCCGCGGACCGATTTTGTACACTAGCTGCGGCAGACTTTCACGGTGCATTTTCATGAGAGCAGCAATGCTTTTCTCCGGGTTGCTGGCGCTCGCCGGTTGCGGTGACGGCACGAACAGCGGCCCGGCGCCTCAGGCTCCGTCCCTCAGCGAATCCGAACTCCCCGCCAATGGAGCCTTCGTGGGCCGCGCCTGGATCTCCACGACCCCGGGACGTCCGCTCGGGACGCTGCTCGTCTTCCTGCCCAACAGGACGCTGCTGATGGACTCGTGCTTCGAGACCTATCGCATTTCCGAATGGGGTGTCGCGGGCGGAAACATCCGCTGGCGCGAGGACACGATCCCCATCGAAGCTTCAGTGAGCCTGCCCGGTCCGAACGAACTGACGCTTCACATCGTCGGCCAGGAACGCGCGCAGACCTATATCGCAGCGTCCGTGCCGTATGTGTGCCCGGATATGCCGAGATGATGCAAGGTGATGAGTCAGCGCGCGTGATGCGTGATGGGTGATGCGTGATGGGCAAGAGCTGAGAAGAGTCCACCATGTTCTGAGTTTGATGGGCCGCCTCTGGCTCATCACTCATCACTCATCACTCATCACTCATCACGCTCCTCTCAGCCTCTGCCCCGGCAGGATGTCTTCCACATCGGTCTTGACGTGAAGGATGGCCGGCAGTCCGCAGCGGCGCGCCTGTTCGAAGGTTGCGGCGAAGTCTTCGGTCTTCTCGACCGTTGCACCCCATGCTCCGAAGGCGCGCGCATAGGCCGCAAAGTCCGGATTACGCAGATCCGTCGCCATCACGCGGCCCGGGTACTGGCGCTCCTGGTACATGCGGATCGTGCCGTACGAGCCGTTGTCGATCACCAGCGTGACGACATTGATGCCGTGCTGTACGGCCGTGGCCAGCTCCTGGGCGGCCATCAGAAAGCAACCGTCGCCTGCGAGCGCAATCACATCGCGCTCGGGATGGAGCGCCTTGGCTGCGATGGCGGCCGGAAATCCGAATCCCATCGCCCCACTCGTCGGAGCCAATTGAGTGCGCGGTCGACGATAGCGATAGAAGCGATTGGGCCAGGCCGCGTAATTGCCCGCGCCGTTGCACAGGATCGCATCCGCAGGAAGCGACTTTGCGAGATACGTGAAGATCTGCGACAGGTTCACCGCGCCGATCGTCGTGACGGGTTCGATCGAGCGCTCGTAGTCGGATCGGGCCTGGGAGCGCCATTCGCCCCAGCGTTTGGCGATCGTGAGTTTCGCCAGCGCATGGGCTGCTTCGGCTTCATTGGCGATGGCCGTGTATGAGGCCTGCCAGACGCGATTCAGATCTTCCGCCGACGGATGGATATGGATCAGCTTCTGCGCGGCATCTTCGTTGCTCAACAACTGATAACCCGTCGTGGGAATGTCGCCCATGCGCGAGCCGATCGCGATCAGCAGATCCGCCGCCTGGATGCGCTCGTTCAAGCCGGGACTCGGGCGGATGCTGAGATCGCCCACGTAACAGGGATGATCGTTGTCGAGCAGATCCTTGCGACGCCAGGAGAGTGCGATCGGCAGTTCGATCCTGCCCGCCCATGACCTCAGGGCGGCGAGCGATTCATCCGTCCAGCCCGTGCCACCGAGGATCAGCAGCGGCCGCTCGCTCGAGGACAGGCGCTGCTCGATGGTTCGCAATGCGTCTGCACTCAAAGCTGCAGGCGACGCTGTCACCGCCATTGGCACGCGCGAGCCCGCGTCTTCCGCGAGCACATCTTCGGGCAATGCGACGACGACGGGTCCCTGACGCCCCTGCTGTGCAGTCGCAAACGCGCGGGTGACGACCTCGACAGTGCGAGCAGGATCGGACAGTTCCACTGCGAGCTTGGCCATCGAGCCAAACACCGACGGATAGTCCAGTTCCTGAAATCCCTCGCGACCGCGATCGCTGCGCGCCACCTGTCCGACGAACATGATCATCGGGGTGGAATCCTGCGAGGCCGTGTGAACGCCGATGCTCCCGTGCGTCGCGCCGGGACCGCGCGTCACGAAACAGACGCCCGCCTGCCGCGTGAGCTTCCCGTACGCCACCGCCATATTGGCCGCCGCCGCTTCGTGCCGGCAGGTGATGACCTGAATGTGGTCCTTGAAATCGACCAGTGCATCCAGCACCGCGAGATAGCTCTCCCCTGGCACGCAGAACACGTGCGAGACGCCATTCGCGACGAGCGTTTCGATGAGACGATGAGCTGCAGAAGTCATACGAAGTCAGCCAGTAAGAAACGGTGAATGGAGGACGTTCGCTTCAACGAGACGCGACAGCCACGGCTGCGCCGGCGAGCGCAACGCCGGTGCCACGATTCAGATTGCGGATGGCACGAGCGCTCTTGAAGAAGCGGCGCGCACGCGCAGCTGCCAGTGCATAAGCACCCAGAACGATCGGCAGGACGATGACGATCACGAGCGCGATCTCGAGAAATCCGAGCACGCTCAAGGTTTCCAGCTTCACCACCGATGGCAGCAGCGCCAGGAAGAAAACCATGGTCTTCGGATTGGCGAGCGTCAGCGCGAGACCGCCCAGGAACAGTTGCGAGGGACGATCGCCAGCGTGAGTGGCGCTGTTCTCATCGACGGATGGCGCCGGCGCCGTCCATAACCGGTAAGCGAGATATAGCAGATAGGCGGCGCCCAGATATTTCACCGCAACGAACACGCCGTACGCGGCCTGCGCCAGCGCGGCGAGTCCCGTGGCCGCGAAGGTGAACCAGACCAGATCGCCGATCAGAAAGCCCGCAATGAACGCAGGCGCGCCGTGCGTACCGCGTGCGAGCGCGCGCGCAACGATCGCCGCGACACCTGGCCCAGGCAGAGCGACAGCCAGGAAATATACGGCCGAGAAGATCCAGAGTCCGTCGAGCGACATCACCGGTCACCGAAGAATGCGGGAGCGGAAGGATAGCCGGATGCGGACGCATTGTTACGCGCCGCGTGCATGTATACACGCAGGCGTCTTGTGCCGAAGGCGACGAGGCGTGAAATCGCGACGAGTCGCGCGGTGTCGCCTTTGAAACGCGCCTACTCGGCGGCCCCGGTGTTCCTGGCTTTCTTCGGGGCTTTCTTCGAGGCTTTCTTCGAGGCCGTCATTTGTGGATCCAGCCGCTTGCCGATGTGCTCATCGCCACGCCGACGCGCGAGCTCCACCTGACGCTGACGTTCGCGCAATCCGGCCTTCTTCGTTTCCGAAAGACTCTCGAAGCAGCGCGGGCAACTCACGCCTTCCACGAACTGATCGGATTGCTTGTCAGCCGGACTCAACGGATGACGACATGAGCGACAAAGCTCGTGCTGACCAGGCGCGAGTCCGTGACCGACCGCGACACGTTCATCGAACACGAAGCATTCGCCCTTCCAGCGACTCTCGTCGGCCGGCACGGTTTCCAGATATTTCAGAATGCCGCCTTGCAGGTGATAGACCTCATCGAATCCTTGCGAGCGCATGAAGGCGGTCGACTTCTCACAGCGGATGCCGCCGGTGCAGAACATCGCCACTTTCGGTTTGTTCTTCAGGATCTCCTGCGAGCGCACCCAGTCGGGCAATTCGCTGAAACTGCGCGTCTTCGGATTGATCGCCCCCTCGAACGTGCCGAGCTCCACCTCGTAGTCATTGCGACAGTCGATCACGACGACGCCCGGCTCATCGAGCAGTCGATTCCACTCATCGGGCTTCACATACGTACCGGCCATCCGATTCGGATCCACGCCCGGCACTCCAAGCGTCACGATCTCCTTCTTGAGCCGTACCTTCATTCGATAGAAAGGCCGCCGCGCCGCACCCGACTCCTTGTGCTCCAGATCGGCAAGTCGCGGATCGCTGCGCAGGTACGCAAGCACTTCTCTGACCTTCTCCGCTTCTCCCGCAATCGTGCCGTTGATGCCTTCGGCGGCGAGCAGGATCGTCCCTTTCACATCGCGTTCCTCGCACACCTTCAAGAGCGGCGCTTTCAGGCTTGCAAAGTCGGGGAGCGAGACGAATTTATAGAAGGCGGCGGCGATCATTTATCGAGCAGTGATGGAAGTGATGAAGCGATGGAGGTGAGACACGGAATGGCGCGGTACTGGCGCAAGGCAGGATCTCTTCCGATGGGCGCATTTGACACGATCCGCCCCCCTTCTGTGAATCAGGCAGTCCTGTAGCGCCTCTGCCCGTCCGGGCTCATCGGCACCATCCCTGCGATTCGGAAGCAAGATCCCGGATGCCCCCGCCGCCTCCGGCCGGCATCCTGACGCCACCCGATCAGGAGCCGTATCATGACGACACAGATCATCCAGTCTTCCCGGTCCGTACCAGTCGTGCCCACTACCCGCCACAACGCCGCGTTCGAGCGAGGCAGCGATGACGAGCGCTGGGCCGCCGTGCGGCGTCGCGACCGCGACGCGGATGGACAGTTCTTCTATTCGGTACGGACGACCGGCGTTTATTGCCGCCCCTCATGCGGCTCACGTGTCGCACGACGCGAGAACGTCGCCTTTCACGCGACGCGCGAGGAAGCCGAACGCGCAGGCTTTCGCCCCTGCAAACGCTGCAAGCCCGATCAGCCCTCGCTCCATGAGCACTACGCCGCCCGGATCGCACGCGCGTGCCGAATGATCGAATCGACGGACACTGCGCCATCGCTCGAGGAGCTCGCGAGGCTGATCGGCCTCAGTCCCTATTACTTTCATCGCATCTTCAAGAGCATCACGGGCCTCACACCGAAGGCGTATGCCACTGCACACCGCAACGAGCGCACCCGACGGCAACTCGTCACCAGCCAGACCGTGACCGATGCGATCTACGAGGCGGGCTTCAACTCCAATGCGCCGTTCTATGCCCAGGCACGTCATGCCCTCGGCATGAAGCCGCGGGACTTCAAGGCAGGCGGTGCCAATGCGGTCATTCGCTTTGCCGTTGCGCAATGCTCGCTCGGTGCGATTCTGGTCGCTGCGACCGAGAAAGGCGTCTGCTCTATCCTTATGGACGACGATCCCGAAGTGCTCGTGCGCGATCTGCAGGATCGCTTTCCACACGCCGAACTGATCGGCGGCGACGCCGCCTTCGAAGCACTGGTCGCAAAAGTCGTGGGCTTCGTCGAAGCGCCCGCGCTCGGGCTCGATCTGCCGCTCGATGTCCGCGGCACGGCATTTCAGCAACGCGTCTGGGAAGCTTTGCGACAGATTCCCGCCGGGCAGACCGTGAGCTATACCGAAATGGCGCGGCGGATCGGCTTGCCCAACGCAGTGCGAGCAGTCGCGCAGGCCTGCGGTGCGAACCCCATTGCAGTCGCCATTCCCTGCCATCGCGTGGTTCGCAATGACGGTGCGCTGTCGGGTTATCGATGGGGCATCGAGCGCAAACGCGCCCTCCTGGATCGGGAGAAGATCGCTTGATCGAGGGAGGCGGGTCTCCACGGGGTGCGAGATCACGAGGTCACAGAGGTCGGAAGAAGAGACGGATTTCCACGGGGTGCACGGGGTCCACCGGGTGAAGACAAAGAGCGGAGCGCTTTTGTCGGTATCACCGTCATGACTGCCGTCACCGTCATCACTGTGATCACGGGGTTAAGAGAAAGCGGGAGTTCACACAGAGTTCACAGA
>JAFAEQ010000044.1 GCA_023423935.1 Pseudomonadota bacterium
CCGCCTCGAGTTGACGCTCACCGCCACATCCACCACAGTCACGCCACCCTGGCGACCCGGCCGACATGCGCCGGAATCGATGGCCGGCATCAGCCGGAATCACCGGCCGACATCGGCGGAATACGCAGTCGCTGCCGGCGGCTCGGTCTGACGCGGAGCGGCGGCTGGATGAAAGCGGCGCATTGCAGGCTCAACGAGGAGGCTACCCGAGCCAATCGACGTTGACATGACGCACATAAAGAAAGAAAGCCGGGGAGAAGACATCCCTGTCCCTCCCCGGCCCAGTGACAGTCTCGAGCGAGCGAACCAAGCACTCTCGAGACCGCCCGGTCAGCACTGAGCTACCAGACTCCACAAACCATCCGTGGCTCGTGTGGGATGAATCCTAGCTGCCCGGCGAATGTGCAGGACTGCGAATATCTACGCAGTTCACACAGAAATGAACCATTACCAGCTCTCAGACCAAGTGAGGCCTGCTTCTTCTTCCTAGGACAAGCACGGAGCAGCAAGCGTCGCTCTGCAAGAAGAGCGCGACGGGTCTCGAAAGGAAGGGCGGGATTAGAGCAGCAGCCTAGCGCTGCTTCCAGAGCGTGAAGTACTTGCCGGTCTGCTCGCCGTCTTCATCGCGCGGCTGAGCGCGACGTTTCACTACCAAACCGCTGCCGAACACCACGTGATATGCGACTCCGACAACGAGCCAGGCGATAAACAACCAGCCGTCCGGGACGCCATTCATGTTCGCCCCGAGACCCGCCGCGGCAAAAAGGGTCGAGCCAAGCAGAACGATCTGCGCCACGCGACGCGAGGAGAAGCCGAAACGCCTCAGGATGTGGTGTAGATGATCGGAATCCCCGTGAAAAGGCGAAATCCCCTGCGACACACGTCGGATCATGCTGCTGAACAAGTCGAAAATGGGCAGCGCAAAAATCCACAGAATCACGACCGGAGTGATTGCCCGAACCGGCTCCTGCGAGATCTCGACGCTGATCCATGCAAGCGAGAATCCGAGCATCGTGCTTCCCGCATCGCCCATGAACGCACGTACATTGCGCGTCCTCTTCGATGGCCAGTTGAAAACAAGGAAGCCAAACACGGAACCGCACAGCGCTGCGACCAATGGCAGGTATTGCATAGCACCGGCCATCACGCATGCGAAGCCCAAAAACACGGACGCCACGAGGGCTTGTATGCCGGCCACACCGTCGCTCCCATCGAACATGTTGAACGCGTTGATCGCGGTCAGAACGATGAGCACTGTGAATGGAACGGAGAACCAGCTGAGTTCAAGAACCCCGCCGAAGAAAGGGGAGCCCAGGTCTCTGGCCATCACGCCGGCGCCCGCGACCATCAGCAAGCACGCACAAATCTGCGCGAGAAAACGCACGGTCGGCGGCAGATCGTAGCGATCGTCGAGAGCTCCGATGATCACTAGCACCAATAACGAAGTAATGAAGAACGGAAAGCCCTGAACCGACTGATAGCCGTAAAGCGTTCCGACAATGAGACCGCCAGTCATGGCAAGTCCACCGATGACCGGTATGTCGCCAATATGCATCTTGCGACCACCAGGACGATCGATCAGACCGAGACCGCGAGCCACTGGCCGCAGCGCAAACATGAAGAGAATGGTGACTAGAAGAGGAAGTCCGATTTGTACCGTGGTCCCTGACATGATTCCTTCCGATTCTCCCCTGTGCAGGCTAGCCCGATCTCCAGCGCATTCTTTGTAGTAATTCGCCGCGAACGTCTCTAGGAATCTTACAGGCGTTCGCTTAGGGAGTCTGTCGTTTTTTTGTAAACATGGACCGGCTGCCGATCCCTTCAATCCGGTCACCGATTCAGTCAATCAATGTCGGTGGCGCAGTTCACCACATGGGTGCATGCCGATCGGGTGAGGTAGACGGGACGACTGACGAATTGACGGCGTGGATGACACAGGTTGCTGGCACGCCACCGTGACGATGTTTGATGTCGGCTCGGATTTCATCGCTTCGGTGTTCGAGGATTGGAACTGGAGCGCGGAATCAAACGGCTGTTGCCTCCGGCCTGCAAACCAGACCGGAACGCTCATTGCCGAGACCAGACTCCAGCCCCACGGACCAGTGCGTCAGCGAAGAACAAGAAAACGGAATGCACTTCGCACATGCCAAGCGACATGCCTCAGATCTCGTCGACTAGCGCGCTGAGCGTCGTGCGTGATCCTTGCGAGCGGGTTCAGCATCACTGACCACCCCGCCTTCCAAACACGACGGCAGATGTCGACGTCCTCGAAATACATGAAGTAACGCTCGTCGAAACCGCCGACCATAGCGAACACTTCTCTGCGGAAGACCATGAACATTCCGGCAACCCAATCGACCGTCATTGGACCGCGGACAAATGAATAGTCTGGCTCGTTATACCCTCTTAGTTTTCGTTCCAGAAGCAATGCGACCGTCGGAAACTTCCGAGCGCTATCTTCCAGTTGGCCGCTCGAGGAGTAGACCGCCGGCGCACACAATCCTACCGTTGCGTCAGCCAACGACATCAGAATCGGATCAAAAACGAAACCTTTGAGGCGCACGTCAGGATTTACTACCGCAAAAAATTCACCGCGCGCAATCGCAAAAGCGCAGTTGTGATTCTCGCCAAAGCCCTTTGCGATCGAATTGCGAACGACTGTGATGGGAAGGCCCTGGTACTTTTCGATGAAGGCTTCATCTTCTTCAACATTCAATGTGAGAACTATTTCGTACGAGGGTAGCGATAACGACTGAAAATCTTTGAGCAGCAGCTCAACGAATCGACCGTGTCCGTGACTGACGACGGAGAACGTGATCTTGGGAACTTCGCACATTCGATGTTTTACAAACTTGCTAGAGATTGCCGTATCGACCGCTATGCGAGATCCCGCGTGACGTCGAGCTTCTTAATACGTGTGGCGCGCTCGTTGGCCAGAAGGAGTCCTCGAGCAAAGATGCTCCGGCTCGCTGCTGATAGCGCTGCCAGGTCGCGGCCAGATATGAGGCTCCGCCCAACCCGAAACACTTCTTCAACGGGTACATCCAAGGGCAAGAGTAAAGATGGCAAAGGCTCGACCGCCATGAATGCGCGAACCCCACCGGAATCCCGGCACAGTGGAACGCAGCCGGCTCCCATCGCCTCGAGTGGAGGCAGACCGAATCCCTCGTGCTCGCTGAGATGGACAAAGCATTTTGTTCGAGCGTACACATCCCGCATCGCATTCTGCGACGGACGCACGAGGCACAATGCGACTCGCTCTCTTACGCAGTTGGCAATCGTTTCATCGGGTGTCACTACGGCGACCTTCAAGGTGGTCTCGCGCTGACACAACTCCAAAAATTGCAGATACAGATCGAGACGCTTGTGCGCCCCTTTGCGGAGCACCATTGCGAAATCGAACTCTCGAGCAAGATCGCACTCCTCCACGAGGAAATGTCCGCTTGCCCAAATCGGAACTTCCAGCCTAACCGACAATCCGAGCTCAGCCAGCCTCGAACTCAGGTACGGATTCGCTGAAAGGAGATGACCTCGTCGATAGAAGTAGAGAATGACTCTCTTGAGCACGAAAGACGCGAGTCTTGATCCGACGAACTTCCACTCCAGGTCTTGAACGAAAAAGTAACGACGGTCACGTCGAACCAAGAAGGCTAGCGGCAGAGTGGCGTAGTGCGTAAAGACAAAGCGAGACGTCGATAATCCCAGCGTGCCGTTGCGTAATCGGTGACGGAAGCGAAGAAATACTCCGACCAGCTCCAACGGCGCTCTTGAAACGCTCGGAGCAGTATCAGCAAGAAAGTGGGTAGGAAGCTGAGGATCTACCGATGTATTCGAATGCCACATGCTGACGATTTGTACACCTTCGCTTCCCCTATCGAGGTCTTTGGCCAGCCGGATCGCTTCGAGGGTTCCGCCGCTCACTTTCAATGAGGGAAGAACCATGAACCACTTTGGATTGCTCACCGAAACAAGTACCGCACTGAGTGTTTTGCGGTGTAGACCAGACGGAGCAGCCGCGCCAGAACAGGATGTATACCGCTTTCGCGCAGAATCTTTTCGTTTGCACGAAAGCTGTTTGCGTAATTCAGATCACTTGTTCCGCCCAAATAGTACGTCCCGAGCGCTTGGTCCAAGACGAGAAAGCCGGCCGGCCCAAAGCGGCGGAAATATCTGTGGAACCACTCAAAGTCCATGGCGAGCGGCAGCAGAGCATAGAGCCCTAACGATTGGTAGTGCTTCGTCGGCACAGCGCACCAGTTGTGTGGGACATGCATAGCCCATCGAAGCTTTTCAGGACGCGCTCTGAATAATCCAACGTTACGACCCGATTCGTCGCAGAGCCTGGCGTGACAGCAAACCACACGCTCGCCATCACACAGCGGATCTATCCTCTCCAAGAAGTCTGGGTCGTAAGTGTCGCCCGCATTCAAAAGCAGAACATATTCGCCAGTTGCTCGCCCTATCCCCTTATTCCACGCGTCGGCAATGCCTCTATCAGGTTCACTGGTCCAATGACGCACCTCCGAAGTCGCGCGAATTTGATCCACGGTTCCGTCTTTAGAACCTCCGTCCACGACGATCCACTCGAAAGAACGAAAGGTTTGAGCAGCAATGCTTTGCGCAGTACGCGTCCAAAGCGGCCCAGAATTGAACGTCGCAGTCACTATGGAAAACTTGGGTCGCGTTGGATGCATCGCCGAACTCACGCTTGAACTATATGCGACAGGTTGGCGGCTATCACAGAAACGGCGGTCCAAAGAAAGAACAGCAACTGCAGAGACACCGAACTCAACCCGATCGATCGGCCGCCCTTCATGGCCATAGACCACATTGAGAGAATAAGAAAGGGGTAGTACCGGGCTTGGCTTAGAGGCGGCAGAATGATCATGACTGACAGAGCTGTAGCCAGTGAGATCCAGAAAACCCTTCGTTCGTTCGGATCCGTCCGATTGTAGCCAAGACAAACCAATGAAAAGAACAGGCCGTAATAGAGGATCCAGAGAACTGGCCGGTACGACATCGCCCCGTAAAGACCTGCACTGCTCGCGAGTAGGGCAGCATATCCTCGCCCCCCAAACTCCGCGTTGTACAGAATGTCTTGATCAGTTATGCCTAACAGTGAGATCTGACTGAAAACGGGCGCAATCCAGTCAAGTATCGGGAAGAATCCCGCCGTGCGAGCCACGTAGGCTGCCAGGACGCAAAGGATGAACACACGATACAACCCAGCTCTTCGCTCATCACGAAAAAAATGCAGCAAGAATAGCGTCAGCAATGAACAGAAGTGGCTTCGATCAATGGCAGTTGCGAGCACAGCGAGGAAGATCGACAGCGATGGCCGGGTGCGCAACAGAAAATAGCCTGCCACCACAACAAAAAGACCGAAGACTTCAACATTTACGTTGGAGAAGTAGAACGCCAATGGCGGCGCGAAAAGAAATTCATTCCCACTTGCGTCGCGATTCCCGAGGATTGCAATCAGGGGGAAAAGTAAGGCAAGGCAAAGCAACGGGAGCGCTATGTATGCCCAAATTGGATTAAGCGCGCTGACATCAGAATAAGAACTCTGGTCGGAGAAGAACCGGAAGTCGCCCGTTGGCGCGAAATACTGAAGGGAGCAAACGTCCTGCCCAAATAATCGCAGCAAGACATCTGGCGGGAACACCGTTTCTTTCTGACAGGCATTCTCCAAGTGAACTTGTGCGTCCGGCCATTCCAATACCGGGTGGAACAAGGCGAATAGACACATCGCCAGACCATATAGAACGAACACGAACGAAAGACGAATCGACAGTTCCGCTGCATCGATTTCTCGATTTGGACGGCTCTCTGCTGTCCACGACCATGCGGCTACCATGTCTGCTTTGGACGATGCCGCACAGCCGTAACGCCCACAGCCACGAATTTCCAGAGCAATAATGTGGCGAACCAGATGAACAGGCCGCTGATCATACCGAGCAGCATTATCAGAGTTCTACGCGGCCATATCCTCTCTTCTGGTGGGACAGGAGGATCCACCATCCTCAAGACGTAATCCTCACTACGCTGCGCCAACATGCTTGTCTTCAGCTCCGACTCCATGATCTTGTTAAGCGCATCGCGAACCCCGAGGATCTCCGTTTCACCCAATTGCTTCTTGAGAAACTCGATGTTCCGATTTGAGCGGCGATACGATGCTTCTTGCAGCATCCTGTTTGTTCTGGCAACAAGCTCTTTCGCCCATTCGGCTGCAAGCTCAGGGTCCTTCCATTCGACCGCCAACGTTATCAGACCGGTTTTTCGGTCCTCGAGAACCTTGAGAATCTTATTTGCGATCAACTTGCGAGCATCCCAAAGTGTGGGGACTTTCGCTGTCTCGTTCCACCGCTGTTGACTGCTATCCCAGCGTTGATCGAAAAGTACTGGTAGAAGATTCTTGTCCCGGACAAATTCATCCGACAATAGGCGCGACTGCAGTGTCGCCAGAGCCTCTGCCTTACGATCGCCCGCTCCTCGCAGAGAGAGTCCTGCCAAGGCGGCCAGTCCACCTAATTGATCCGGCAATCTCGAGTCCGCCTGATCAGCAGGCTGCGCGAGCATTAAGACAGCCTCGGCTCGGTACGTGGGCACGGATGTAAATGCCACCCAGGATGCAATCGCCAAGCTTGCTAGCATCGACACAGCCCCGATCCACCATCGACGAATGCCTAGCTCTGCGAGCTCGTAAAGTCCAACACTGTTCGGAATGCTTTGTGTCATTTCAGTCGGTACCACCGAACACAAGCCTCATTGGGCTTGCATTTTGAGCGTTCCAGTTTCGTCATAGATTACCTGTGCACGAGAGATCAGCACCAATGGAGCTTTAAGCTGGATTCCCCTGCGCTTCCCGCCAAAGCACCTCTGCTTGAAAATCCAAAGCGTGTGTGACCCACACGCGACGCCCCGCCTCCTGGACGCTCTGCGAATCACTGCTCGACGCGAGTCGGCAGCCTGCGCACCGGATGGCTGGTGCGCAAACGATTGAGATATCGGAGTGTGCTCCGCGCAAAGCTTTTGACCCATTCGATCAGAAAACGATGATCGGGTGTCTGCACGACAGAGACGCCGAGCATCTCCAAGGATCTACGAAGAGCCTCAAGGTACTGCCGATAGACGGTTTCATGAACAACTTCAGGCACGTTATAGGGCCCATGCAGCAGAACTCGCTCCCTGCTCAATAGGCGAAGTCCATGGAAATGCCAAGCAATCGCTCTGGAGTGCGGAAAGCGCCGAGCATTCCACGGAGCCAGCAGCACATCCAGCTGAGTCAGGACGTGCACTGACGCTCCGAATCTAGTGGGCCAATCGTCTAGATACTTCTGATCGCCAAATTTGCCGTTCTCAAATCGAGCGAAACACCACTCGATGCAGCGCTCTTCCCACCAAAGACGAACCTGCTCGCTTGCACCTCGAACAAAGGTGACGAATTGAACGCAATACTGCCCGCTAGTCGAACTCTGATCGTATTCAGAGTCATAAGCATGATCAGTGATCAAGACTGCTTTACCTGACACCTCAAACTCCTCAAAGATTGGTCGAGGCGACTTGAGGAAGTAAAGATCCGCATCTAGATATGTAACCCTCCGAGCGGTCGGGTCCCGATCAAAAACTATCTTGGGGGTTAGCGGAGTCACCGTCCAACAGTATTCCGCGCGAGTGCGACCGCTCTTCGCCTGCAACAGTTCTGGAGTTTCCACTTCAGTCAAAGCTACCGTCCGCATCGTCGCCAGCCCCAACGAGTCCAGGGCATTCTTTGACTCCTCGTCCATGCACAGAACCCATAGAACGAATGGCTCCGCATGTTGCTGAAGTGACGCGTGAAGCGCGAGCCCCTGTGGCAGGAATAAGTTGTCGAACAGAGTAACGAAATGCTCAGGGCCGTTATGCTTGGAAGTCATTGACTGCCGCCACTACGTGATCCACTGCTTCGTCTGTCAGACCCGGGTGACAGGGTATGGAGAGACAGCACGCAGCGTGCTTTTCTGCGTTTGATAAACCAAGGGGATCGCGCCTCAACTCAACACAAGGGGGCTGCTGATGAACCGGAATGGGATAGTGGATGAGCGCATCTACACCATTCGCTTGCAGGTGCAGAAGTAGGTCATCCCGCTTCTCGGTTGTGACCACGAACAAGTGATACGAATGCTGACTCATGTCTGCTGGTACAGGCAGAACGCGCACTTGCGTATTTGTGATCCTCTGCACGTAGCGTTTTGCCACACTTCGACGCCGTGAGATCCAAGCCTCCAAGTACTTGAGTCTTTCTCGAAGGATGGCCGCCTGCAGCTCATCCAACCTACTGTTCATGCCAACCATGGGATGCTGATATCTAACGGTCTGACCGTAGTTTCTGAGCGACCGCACCTTTTCTGCGAGACGGCCATCGCCAGTGGTCAGTGCTCCACCATCCCCAATAGCACCAAGATTCTTGGTCGGATAAAAGCTCCAACTGGCAAACGAGCCAAAGGTCCCGACGGACCGGCCAGCCCACCGCGCTCCGTGAGCCTGCGCACAATCCTCGATAAGATGCAGCTGATGCTCATGGGCCAACGAAGTCAATTCCTCCATTGGAGCTGCCTGCCCGTATAAATGCACGACGAGTACGGCTTTGGTACGGCCATTAATGCATCGACGGACACTGGCCAGATCGAGCATGGCTGTATGTGGATCAATGTCCGCGAGCACGGGAATCGCCCCTGCGCGCAGGATAGCTAATACCGTCGCGAATGCCGTCATCGGAGTCGTGATTACTTCATCACCAGATCCAATGTTAAGAGCTCGCAATCCAAGTTCGATCGCATCCAGTCCATTGGCGCAACTGACTGCGTGCGGCACACCGAGCCAATCCTGCCATTCCTTCTCGAAAGCGGCGACTTCGGAGCCTAAGATCCACCATCCCGACCTAATCACGCGCTCGCAGGCCGTCAGCTCCGCTCGCAGAAGGTCCTCCGGTTCGCTTTGGAAATCGTTCATCCTCACTTGCTTCATCATGACTCCCAATACGAAGCTCCATGCTTACGATAGTAGGCCAGCGACCGCTGCAGACCTTCACGCAAACTAGTTCTTGGCTGCCATCCGAGTAGTTCCTTTGCACGCGTCCATTCCCCATAGTAGTCACCAATGTCGATTGCTTTGCGATCGACCGGGAATGGCACGAGTTCCCACGATCCACTCCCGTTCAGCGTCACCAGCATCTCGGCCAAGTCCTTCAGACTGACGACCTCATCACTGCCCAAGTTGAACACCTGCCCTATCGCTGCATCACGAGAGGCAGCGAGCAATAGAGCTGTCACAACATCATCTACGTAGTTGAAGTCTCGAAGCTGGGCTCCATCACCGAATACTTTGATGGGATCACCCACCACTGCTAGCTTCAACCACAATCCAAGGAATGTTTGGCGCGCATCTTTCACACGCATACCCGGGCCATACGTATTCGTTAGCCGTACACAGCAGGACGGAATTCCATAGACACGATGGTAGAGCAAATGATAGTTCTCGCCCGCAAGCTTGTGTATTCCGTTGATGTCAACCGGAACTATCGGGTGCCGCTCGTCAACTGGAAGATACTGAGGACGTCCGTACAGCTGCCGCGTTGATGCAAACACGATGCGAATAGCGGGATTGACCTTACGAGCGGCCTCCAGAATTGAAAGCTGAGCCGTAGCGTTAATGTGCAAATCAGCAAATGGATCGGTCATGGAATCGAGGTGGCTGGTTTGGCCCGCGAGATTGAAAAGAAAGTCCTGGCCCTGCACTAGATGCGCCATTGCATAAGGATCGCGCACGTCCGAGATGTTCAACCACACCCGATCGCGTATGTCAGCAATATTCGCTAGATTGCCTCCGTAACTAGGAATCAAGCTATCAACTAGTGTGACAATGGCTTCAAGATTGAGGAGTGCTCGCGCGAGCGAAGAGCCTATGAAACCGCACCCTCCTGTCACAAGTACACGCCGCCCGGAGAACACCCCACGCATCGTGCTGTCTTCCGCGGAAGCACCCAAGTGGCACTGACTGTTGTCCATGATCAAACAGTCTCCGCAATCACAAGTTGATCAAGAAAAAGATCCTGATTGCGTGGAAGGCAGGTCATTGCAAGCACGCCCAGCAAAGAAATCGGCGATATTACTAGGGTTGTTACTGCCAATCTGACCCATGCATTACGGGGCCTAGCAACCTTGAAGACATAGGCGGCAGCCAGTTGAAAGAGAACGCCAGCGTTCGCTAGCAGTTTCCTATGCGTCGTCACCTTGAACTGGTGGCGCTCCAATAGATTCTTCAGCCCGAAAGACGAATACCTAGCGTAGTCGAATGGCTGCTCGTGCTCATCCCAAACAAAAGGCACGGTTAGCAAAAGGCGACCTCCCGGAGCCAGGACACGTCGAATCTCCCTAATGAATTCATCAGGAGTGAACACGTGTTCAAGCACCTGATTACAAAGCACTGAGTTGAACTGTCCGTCCCGAAACGGGAAGCGCCGTCCATCATAGAACACATCCGCACGCATCTGCGCCTTCGTCGTCTCCGAGGCGATATCCACGCCGATATATCCATCGAACGAGAAGAGATCCCTGTATGGTTTAGATCCGCATCCAATGTCCAGAAGGGGCGATTGGAGTGCCGTCGATGCCTTCTCAATTTCGCGTCGAAGCTCGCGTCGCGCCAGATAGAACGGATTTAAGAACACACCAAGGAAGGTCGGAGCAAACTGTTGCTTGCGAAAATAGTTACGCAGTGTGTCTAGCACGGCTTCCTCTCCAGAATAAGCCCCTTGAACATGAAACGCAGCCCATCACGCGTCATCGAAGCACCCTCCTCACACGTGTATTCAGTGACAAGGGACCAATCGTCCGCGAGAGTATTCAAAAGCGACCTCCGCGAGAGAACCCAACAGGGGTAGCTCGCTGCGTAGATCTGGGATGGAACGCGCTGAACATAGAGTCGATGCTGATCATCGACATCGTGAACCGGCGTACGATCGATGACCAAGTGCCGTGCACTGGTTCTTGCAACGTCTCTCAGCAAACCATCTGGGGCCTCGAGATACTGAAGCACGCTGCACAGCAAGAATATCGAATTGGGCGACAACGGGATCGCATCCTCAAGTGCAGAAAAGAATGCTAACTCGGAGTTGCCGAATTCTGCCCTCCCCGCCTCAGCGAACGCAGGTTGCTCAACGACTCTCCAATCGATCGTCTTTAACCCATCTAAGAAGCGACGCGATTGAAAGTACGTGCTCCCCAGGGAACCTCCGAAGTCGAGAACCTGTAGCCGCCCCTGATTCAAACTAGCTGCACGCAGCAACGCCGAAAGAACATGCAGCGGAAGACCATCATCGTTGAATAGAACGGTGTCTCGTTCGTACTTGGCGCTACCGTTTACTACGCCGCGCGCTGACTCGACAGCGCGGCGGCATATTTCACTGAGAGAGTATCCGGTGGACTTACTCAACGCCTCGTGCCAACTGGTCGGTCCATCTGTCAATCGCAGATGACGCGGAGACCAAGCTTTGTAGAGCTCTGTAATGCACGGCGGGATCAGGCTCTTGACAAGTCGCCAACTCATTCTGCCGTCACCTTAACTCCACAACGGAGGTTCATCTATAATCAACGAAACAGGGTTCATCTCGGTAAGCGGCGGATTGGTGGCACGAAAGTATCGATCAAAAACGAGAAGCGCCTCGTCAACAGTGTAAGTGCCACCTAGAACCTGCGGCCACGTAGACACATCCGATCGCCTGACTGCCAATGGCGAGACGAGCACGAGAACATCCGTAAATCCAAGAGCATGCAACGCGCTGATGCGATGATTGCCGTCCAAGACCAGATACGATGAGTCATGCTCACCTTTCAACTCAAGGCACTTCAAGTATCCGAACTCGGTTGGTCGGAATCCTAGAGTCTTGATGCTCTCGAAAGCGGACTCGAGCCAACGAAACTCTCGGTTGATGTGCGACGCGAGAATTCCGCTCTCACAGAAGTGACAGACGATATCGGGATTCAATCTTGGATCACGAACTGCAAGCTGCTCACCCGCAATGTTCCAAGGAAATTGCCAAGCGCTTTGCACACGCAGCGTGATTCCGAGGGCTTCGGCGAGCGTCCTCGGCCTGCAGCTCAACAATGCCGAAGCAAATGTTGATCGCAACTCAGCCAGCGGACGTCCCTTGCTTAGACCTATCACATAGTCCTCGTACAGATTGCCCCCAAATCCGCCATATCTGAACCCTCGATAATGGTAGCACCGACTTATCGGCACCCGCCTCCGAGTAAGAATGAATCGACTAAGCAGGGATTTGAGTCGATGACGTACATCGCTCATTTAGCAAACTCGAGAATCAGAACGTTTGAGCCCTCATAGGGCATCAATTTGTGGCGGCGAACTAGCTTCAAACCCTTCTCTATTGCAAGGTCCGTGATCAAGCGTTCTTCGTGCAAATAGGACTTTATGTGATACCAGGGTTTCTGCTTCTTGTTGCCTGACGCGGAAAGCATCTTCCGGAAGATCGGAACAGCGAGCGCGCCAAGAACTCTCCTAACAAAACTGCGGCGAGGCACATACAGCTGCAAGATCAGCTTCCCCTTCAATGTTCTCGACAGTTCAGCAAAGAGGCGCGGCAGTACTTCTGGAGGGAGCAGGTGAACCAGCCTGAAGCAAAAAATGGTGTCGAACTTGTCAGACTCAAACGGAAGAGATGTTGCATCCGCTTTCATTAGCTCTAAGCCTGGAACGACAATGTCTTGCGCCTTGTTGGATGCCATCTCCAACATGTGCGGTGAGATGTCAACACCGATCACATTGTCAGCTCCCTTATAGAACTCGAAGAAGCGCCCGGTACCCACGGGCAAATCCAAGACTTGCCCTAAGAGATGCTTTGCGACGTACTTGCGCACAAAAGCCTGTTCGGCTTTCCAATGAGCTTCTGCTCGACGATCGCTCTCATATGATCTGGCGACATCAGCATCGTACTTTACTAAAGAAGGGTCATTACTCATCTAGAACAACTCCTGGAAATGCGAAATCCAGCAATCTGAAATTCAAAGGCCCCCCTTAGACCAGGGAACAGCGCATTGCTGAATACCACCGATACCAAGTACGTGATTACGATCGCGCCAGCAGTCCCTTGCGGGCCAAAAAACTTCGTACCAAAGAATGTCAACGGCAGGGCGCAAAGTAGCGACAGGATCGTCTTCGGCACGAAATAACGGACCTTATCGTGATGATAAAACCAAGGCTCCATCGCGACACTCATGCACACTAGAGCAAGCGTCCACGCGTGGATTCGCAAAATTGAAGCCGCATCTTCGAATTCTCTTCCATACGCGGTTGCGATGATGGGACCAGCGAGAAGTGAAAGCGCCGTCGCCAAAGCCAATCCCATCAACGTCATTCCACGATAGTAGATCAACATCTCCCTAGAAACCCGTTCAGCAGGCGCACCCACCAATCGCCCAAAATGCGCGGCAGCGACGGTGCCGATTGATAGAAAGACGACGTTGAAGGCCTCACTGACCCGCGCCGCGGCAGCATAGAGACCATTACTCGCGGGGCCTAGCAAATGAAAAAGAACGAGCTGATCTAACCTTGCGTAGAGAGCCGAGGCGAGCCCAGACATCATAACAGGGCGGCCAGTGCGAAAGAGTTCGCTGGCCAACCGCTTGTCGAATTTATGGGGCTTGGCAAGCTTTCGACTCCAGACAACGCAAAAAATGGCCGCGGATGCGACACCTTCCAATGTCATTGCGCAGGCGAACCAGAGTGCCGACGCTTGCTGAAAGATGAGTACGATGCGAACAATGTCGCCACAAATGCGAGCAGCTGTCCGCCCGACGGCCGCCTGCCGATACTGATTTCTTGCCTGTAGCCACAGGCTAAGAACTTCTGGTGCCCGAAATATCCCTGCACTGGCGATTAAGATCGCCATCAAGGCGATATCGGGAGACCTAGGGAACAAACAGATCGAAACGATTCCAACTAGAACAACACATGCGCTCGATCCCAACACCCTAAGCCCGGCACCTGCTGCCAGTATCTCGTCATCTGTGGCGTCCGTAGACTCGATGCTGAGTCGCCGTATCAACACAGAATCGATTCCCGCTGCCGCTAGTCCACTCAGCACAGCTGATATAGCCAGCGCGACGCTAAACCGACCTAGGTCTTCAGGGCCTAGCGATCTCGCAACTGCAAAACCAACCACGACGCCAGAAAGGAGCATCCACACTCTTTCTGCGGCCATCCAAGCCACCCCGGACAGATGTGTTTGCAATTGCCTCATTGATGTTGTCCGCCGCGAAACAACGCTTTCCCGAGCATTGCCTCGTGAGAAAGCCTTCCACACGCAAGAGCAGGCACTCGAAAACTTTGCAGCTCAACTAGCCTCAGTAAACAAGAGCCAAACTGAGCAACATCGCATAGGGTGCTGCGCAGGATGCGGCCGAGGAGTACAACTTGCGCCTTTCCAACTCGCTTGCTCGAATCGCCTAGCCGGTTAGTGATGATCTGGGCGGGATCACTGCGAGCTTGTTGATCGTCCGCGCAGTCGGTCTTCGTTGGCGAGATACCAGGCGTAGGTATGGCGAATACCTTCCGCCAATGACATATGCGCGTGCCACCCCAGAGCGCTAAGGCGGGAGATGTCCAACAGCTTGCGGGGCGTGCCATCTGGCTTGGAGGTATCCCAGTTTATAGCACCCAAGAAACCGACACGTTCGCGAATGAGTTCTGCCAGATCACGAATGGAAACATCTTCTCCGCAACCCACGTTTATTGGTAATTCGCTATCGTAATGGCGCATTAGGAAAACGCAGGCATCGGCCAAGTCATCCGCATATAGGAATTCACGCTTGGGTTCGCCTGTACCCCAAACGTCGACGCCCGAGTCGGCGCGTGCCTTTGCTTCATGAAACTTGCGGATCAACGCAGGCAAGACATGCGAGCTACTCAGGTCAAAGTTATCTCCAGGCCCATATAAATTAGTAGGCATAGCGGAGATCGCATTGAATCCGTACTGTTTACGATACGCCTGACACATTTTGATGCCTGCGATCTTCGCAATGGCATACCACTCATTCGTCGCTTCCAGAGGTCCGCTCAGCAAGCAGTCTTCCGAGATCGGCTGGGGCGCGTATTTCGGGTATATGCAACTTGATCCCAAAAACAGTAGCTTCCTGACTTCTGATCGATAAGCGGCATCAATCACGTTCGACTGAATCTGCAGGTTGTCTCGAAGAAAGTCCGCAGGGTACGTGCTGTTGGCGTGAATACCACCGACCTTAGCGGCTGCGAGATACACATACTCTGGCCGCTCTTCCTCGAAGAACAGGTTCACAGCTTTCTGATTCCGCAGATCCAGATCAGAGCTCGTACGCAGCAAGAGGTTGCTGTATCCGTCTGCCTGAAGCCTACGAACAAGTGCGCTGCCTACCAATCCCTTGTGTCCAGCGACGTAGATTCGCGATGCCCTATTCATGGTAACGGTAGGTACGGAAGCCTTCGCGCGCGACGAGCGCGTCGCGCCGTGCAGCTGCTAAATCCTCATCGACCATTTCCCTGATGAGAGCCTCGAACGACGTCTCAGGTAACCAGCCAAGTTTCTGACGAGCTTTAGTCGAATCACCAAGCAATGTTTCGACCTCGGCGGGACGGAAATATCTGGGGTCTACTTTCACGATTGCGCGACCGGTTCTTCGATCAATGCCCACCTCGTCTACGCCGCGTCCCTCCCACTCGAGATTCATCCCTAGCTCGGCAGCAGTTCGCGTCACAAACTCGCGCACGGAGTGCTGCTCACCGGTCGCAATCACGAAGTCCTCAGCCACGTCCTGCTGAAGCATCAACCACTGGGCCCTGACATAGTCGCGCGCATGACCCCAATCGCGGAGCGAGTCGAGATTTCCCAAATACAGGCATTCCTGCAGGCCCTCCTCAATTCGAGTCAGGCCTCTCGTGATCTTCCTCGTGACGAAGGTTTCACCGCGCAGCGGTGACTCGTGATTGAAAAGGATACCGTTGCACGCGTACAGCCCGTATGCCTCGCGGTAATTCACTGTGATCCAGTAGGCGTAGACCTTGGCCGCACCGTATGGAGAGCGAGGATAAAACGGCGTCGTTTCCCTCTGCGGAATTTGCTGCACCTTGCCGAACATTTCGGAGGTGGAAGCCTGATAGAAACGAGTCTTCCTTTCGAGACCCAGAATTCGAATGGCCTCAAGAATGCGCAATGTTCCCAACGCATCCGAGTTGGCCGTGTATTCAGGAGTCTCGAACGAAACGGCGACATGACTTTGGGCCGCTAAATTGTAGATCTCGTCTGGCTGTACGAGCTGAACAATGCGGATCAAATTGGTGGCATCGGTCAGATCACCGTAATGCAGATGAATTCGAACATTCTTCTCGTGCGGATCCTGATACAAGTGGTCGATGCGATCGGTGTTGAACAATGAAGCACGGCGCTTGATGCCATGCACTTCATAGCCCTTCTCCAAAAGCAACTCCGCAAGGTATGCGCCGTCCTGCCCGGTGATACCTGTAATTAGAGCGGTCTTACCCACGATACTGAAAATCCTATGGCTTTGCGTCGTCAACGATCAAAATGAGTTCACTGCGGCAGCCGAGATCGCCAAGTTGTAGACGATACTCGTCACGGCCTGCCAGAACGGCAGCGGACGCATCCTCTCGGTGTCGAGCGGCGCTACGATGGTGTCGCCTGGCTCGATTTGTACGCGCCCACCTGTGAACCAGGAATTACCGCCGCGGGTTACGACGCTGCCGTCAGCTCTGACCACATATATCCGGTCGTCGTCCGCTTTATTGGTCAGCCCGCCACTCTTCTGAATGTAATCGTCACGGGTGAGTGATGCATCGTAGAGATGTGAGGTCGTGCTCTGAACTTCTCCTATCACTGTCACCTCCTGAGTTACGCGTGGGACGAACAACTTATCTCCATCCTTGAGAATGATGTCCTGCTCTGAGCCTGGCTCTGCCTTTGATGATTGATCGAGGTTAATCACCAGCCGTCCGACCGGTTTTGCGTTACGCAGATCCGCGAGCAACGATTGACCGATCGCGAGAGCCTGTCCTGCATCCTTACCTGTTTCCTGGGCCGCTTGCAGCGAGAACTGTGCGACGTCCGACTGCATTCGAGCGGCCAGTGTCTCGATCTGTTTGCGCTCTCGCTCGCGTAATTCCACTCGCGTGAATACGCTGCCTCTCACAAAGGCGAGATCAGTGAGCCCACCGGCCCGCTGCATGAGGGATCGCAGTGTCTCGCCTCGATATATCGGGTAGCGCCCAGGAAAACGAACTTCACCTCGAACTTCGACCACTTCCTGAGCCGCCCACAACGGCACCTCTTTGATGACGAGGTAATCGAAGGGTTCGAGAGCAATGTTCTGTGATGGATCGCCAGCAATCGCCCGCTGCAGGTCGATCTCAATCAGCTGCGCCTTGCGTGCTTGGCCGTCCTCTACGACATAGCGAGTGATCTCTGCCTGCCCACCGTAGGCAGACTCGTCCAGGGTGCCACCAGCACGCAGAAGATCGGCCACGCGCATTCCCGGTTCATACGGATAAGTACCCGGTACCTTGACCTTGCCAGCCACGCTCACCTCACGCGTGGGTTCTTCGATGCTCGCCTGTGTGCGCAACTCTCTCAGGAGAGGCTCAACGATGCGATCGCGTCCGGATTCCATGTCGAACACATACACACGATCGCGCGGCGCGAGTTCGAAGTTTGCAGCGGTATTCGGAGCTTCAAACGCTTTCGCCAAGTCAGCGGAGAACACGCTGATCCTCCGATTGGGAGGGAGCTCGCGGCGAATGAGAATGTAGTGTTGATCCGCGTTCGGTTGCAGTTCGTCGATGCTTGGGATCAGGTCGGTCAAGCGCATTCCGGGCCGGAACTGAAACTCACCGGGCCTGTATACGTAACCGCCCAGGGACACCGAATCTTCGAGGATCGGACGAATCTCAGGGATGCGCACGACGTCGCCGTTGCGTAGTGCCAGGCTTCCGATCTTCTGCGTGAGATCCACATCCAGCGTGACCCGCTGACGTGATTCATTGACTCGCTCCAGGGTCGCGAGTTTCGGATCGGCACGAGCCGTGAGTCCGCCGCCCAGTTGAATCAGCTCGGCTGGCGTAGTCTCTCCTTTGAGTTCATAGATGGCGGGACGTCGCACCTCACCCGCCAGACTGACTGTCGCACCGACCGGCGGAATGAAAATCACATCGCCAGGCAATAGCCGCGTATCGGCTCGTGTATCGCCCTTCAACAGCAGATCGTAAAGATCCAAGCGCGTGACCGTCTGACCGTTTCGCTTGAGCTCGATATTGCGGAGCGATCCGATCTTCTTCACACCTCCACTGACGAACAGTGCGTTGGTGATGGTCGATAGTCCGCTCACCGTGTACGAGCCAGGTGTTTCTGCGTCGCCCAACACGAACACACGAATCGAACGAAGCGCGCCTATGCCGACACTGGCCTGCGTGCCGATCATTTGCTCGTTCACGCGCTGTTCGAGCATGTTGCGGACTTCCGTGAAGCGACGTCCACCGACGGCGATCGGTCCTAGCTCCGGGAAATTAATGCGCCCTTCGCGATCGACCACGAGCGAATAGCGCCCTTTAGTGTTCCCCGTGAGCTGAACTTCCAGCGTGTCGCCGGGCCCGACGACGTACTCGGCCGGCACCGGGACGTCAGTGGCGGGCGCGAATGTCGAAGTGATTCCCGCAAAGAGGTCATAGCCGAACGGTTTCAGAGCTTGAGTGCCGACTGGCTTCAGCGGCAGACGCATCACGTTGACGTGGAAGTCCTTGAGCAGTTCCTCCGCCTGGAGTCGCTCACGCGCCTCGTCGATGGTCAACCCGGCCAGAGGAATCGGACCGAGTTCCTGCACGGTCAGAATGCCCCACTTGTCGAGCTTGTACGGATTGCGTCGCAGAATGCGATCTCGGAACACATTCAGACGCTCGATCTCGTCGTCAGTACGGATGATCCGCTTGTCCTGCTGCTGGCCCTGACCCTGTTGGTTCTGCGCATTCTGCTGCTGCGCCTGAGGTTGTTGACCGGGAATCGCGGGCTGACGTACTCCTGCGGCACTGAGCTGAGCGCCAGTGCGCAGTTCCTTCTCGACACGCTCCTGTTCGAAGGAACGCTGGAAGTCGCGCAACTCCAGGGACAGAAGGATCGTGTCCTCAGCCTTCAACCGCGGCTCGCGCGGAACGGTCGAATTGCCGAACTGCTGATCTTCAGTGTCAGCATCGTCGCGACTTACGCGCGGTCGCACTGTCTGCGGAAAGTCGAGCGGGCGATCGGCTCGCGGCCGCGAGCCTGCTGATCCGGATCGCGACCCGCCCATCGATTCCAGAATTGCCTGCTGCTGCTCAGGGGTCAGATTCCTGAACATATCGATCTGGTCGGCGGATGGAGTTTGCGCCCACGCGGGAGCAGGCACGAGCACGTCGACGAGCGCGAACAACACTGCGACCGCCAGCGCCAATACTGGACCGGTAAATCTCATTCTTGCCATCTAAAAGGGTCGCTTTTCTGAGAATGTCCCTGCGACAAGGGCCGGGAGTTTACACAGGGAACCACCCCGTTTGGGTGAAATGTAGGGCGGGCCACCGGTACATGTCGCCGAACACGAACTTCACTTCGGCAGTACACGACTCAGTCTCTGGACGAGCGTCGGCTGGAATAGTTGGAGTCGAGCCAATCGCGATAGCTTCCATCCATCACTGCCATCCACCAACTTCGATTCTCCGCATACCAACGAAACACCTGACGCAAACCTGTATCAAGGCTTACAGCAGGGCTGTAGTTCACCTCGCGCGCTGCCTTCGACAAGTCGATCGCATAGCGGCGATCATGCCCTGGTCGATCCTTGACGAATGTAATGAGGCTCCGGCAGTGCGCTTCGCGCGCCGCCGGGCATTCGGGGTACGAACCTCGCAACGTTTCGTCTGTCGCGAACTCCGCATCAGCGATCTCGCAAAGCTGCTTCACGAGGTCGATATTCTCGCGCTCCCCTTGCCCGCCCAGGTTGTACACCTCTCCGACCCGACCTCGGGTCAGGATGCATTCGATGCCTCGGCAATGATCTGCCACGTGCAGCCAGTCGCGCACATTCCGGCCGTCACCGTAAATAGGCAACGCCTTGCCGGTGAGGATATTCACGATCGTGAGCGGAATCAGTTTTTCGGGGAAGTGATAGGGCCCGTAATTGTTCGAACAATTGCTGGTCGTGACATTGAGTCCGTACGTATGGTGATACGCGCGCACGAGATGATCCGACGCGGCTTTGCTCGCAGAGTACGGGCTGTTGGGCGCATAGGGAGTGGTTTCGGTGAACGGTGGGTCTGAAGGCCCGAGCGAGCCGTACACCTCATCCGTGCTGACGTGATGGAAGCGATGGTTATCCCTCAAAGGGCCGTTCAGCCAGACCGATTTCGCTGCTTTCAGCAGCGAATGCGTACCCATGACGTTCGTATCGAGAAAAGCGTCAGGGCCCAGGATCGAACGATCCACGTGCGACTCCGCTGCGAAGTGCACGATCGTGTCCAACTGCTCTGCTTCGAGCAGGCTCTTGACGAGGTTTTCATCGAGGATGTTGCCATGAACGAACCTCAGCCCTGGATGCGATTCGAGCGAGCCCAGATTTGCTCTGTTGCCAGCGTACGTGAGCGCGTCAAGCACCACGACGCGATCATGCGGATGTTGGCCCAGCCAGTAATGGACGAAGTTCGCGCCGATGAAACCGGCGCCGCCTGTCACGAGCAGCCTACGCATGAGCCACTGACCTCAAGACTTCCCTCAACTCCACTCTCCAATGGGCCGGCTGCATGCCGGTAGCATGACTGGTAGAGCGCGTATCCAGAACACTGAATCTCGGCCGCCGTGCCGGCGTCGGATACTCTTCGCTCGCGATCGGAAGGACTTTGGTTCCACCTGGGAGCATTCCCAAAACCTCCGCCTCTTCTGCGATGGCAACTGCCAGGTCATACCAGCTCGCAACACCCGCATCGGCCCAATGAAAGGTGCCAACCAGATCGGGACGACCTGCGAAATTCCAGACAGCGCGTGCCAGCGAGAGCGCCGACGTCGGACGGCCAATCTGGTCCGCCACGACGCGAACGCTGCCGCGCTCTCGCATGAGCCGCAGCATCGTCAGCACGAAGTTCGCGCCCCACGGCGCATACACCCACGAAGTCCTGACGATCGCATGCGCGGCAAGCGAGGCAGCGATCGCCCGTTCGCCCTCCGCTTTGGTTTCGCCATAGACGTTCAACGGAGCCAGGGGAGCCGCCGTCTCGTACGACTTACTCGACTTTCCGTCGAACACGAAATCAGTGGACACATGAATCAGCCGAGCACCGAAGGCATTCGCCGACTGGGCTAGATGTCGAGGACCATCGGTGTTCACGGCCACGGCCCGCGTTCGATCCGATTCCGCCTGGTCGACTGCCGTGTAGGCAGCCGCATTGACGATCAACTCCACCTGTTCGGTTTCGAGGAGTTGCCTGACTGCCTCCGCATCACTGATGTCGAGGTCACCGTGCGACCGTAGTAACAGTCGGGCATCGCGCGGTGCAGTTCGCGCGAGCGCCTGACCGAGCTGCCCGTTCGCGCCCGTGATGAGGACTTTCACGCGTAAGTCTCCGCAGCGTCGAATGCGACCCCGCCTGCGTCCTTGGCGGACAATAAAGGCTGCACTTCACTGGGTATAGGCCATTCGATCCCGACGGTGGGATCACTCCATAGCAACGTTCGTTCGTACTGTGGGGCGTAGTAGTCCGTGCACTTGTAAATGAAATCTGCTGTCTCGCTCAGCACCAAGAACCCATGTGCAAAACCCGGAGGTACCCAGAGCATGTGACCGTTGATGTCGGACAGCGTGGATCCAATCCAATGGCCGAACGTCTTGCTGGAGCGACGCATATCGACGGCAACGTCGAACACTTCGCCGCGAGTCACACGCACGAGCTTTCCCTGCGGCTGCTGCACCTGATAGTGGAGCCCGCGCAGGATCCATTGACTGGACCGGCTGTGATTGTCCTGAACGAAGCGCAAGTCGAGACCGGCGGCGCCGAATGCGTCCGCACGCCACGTTTCGAGAAAAAAACCTCGCGCATCGCCATGCACTTTAGGCCGGATCAGGACGACATCCGGAATGGCCAGTCGGTCGAACTGCATCACTGTCGCTCGTTGAGAACACTGAGCAGGTACTGCCCGTAGCCTGTCTTCGCGAGCGGACGGGCCAGTTCCTCGAGATCAGCGGCTGAGATCCAGCCGGCTCGATAGGCGATCTCCTCCGGGCAGTTCACTTTGAGGCCCTGCCGATTCTCGATGGCTTCAATGAACATGGATGCCTGTAGCAACGATTCGTGTGTCCCCGTGTCGAGCCAAGCTGTGCCCCGGCCGAGCATCTCGACGCGAAGCTGTTCACGCTGCAGGTAGACGCGATTCACATCTGTGATCTCAAGTTCGCCTCTCGCAGATGGCCGCAGGTCCTTCGCAATGTCGACGACGGCGTTGTCGTAGAAATAAAGGCCCGTTACTGCGAAATGGGAGCGTGGCGACTTGGGTTTCTCTTCGATGCTGAGCGCACGACCGGCGGAATCAAATTCGACCACGCCGTATCGTTCCGGATCCTTCACGTGGTACGCAAACACCGTTGCACCGGACGCGCGAGCCCTCGAGGCCTGAAGCAGTTCCGACAAGCCGTGGCCGTAGAAGAGATTGTCACCGAGGATCAAGGCCGCCGGATCCTTCCCTATGAAGTCACGACCGATCGTGAATGCCTGAGCAAGCCCTTCCGGTCGCGGCTGTTCGGCGTAGGCGATATGGATTCCCCACTGCGAACCGTCGCGCAGCAGCCGCCGGAAGCCCGGCAGATCGTCCGGCGTTGAAATCACCAGGATGTCCTGGATCCCGGCCAGCATCAGTGTTGCCAGCGGGTAATACACCATGGGTTTGTCGTAGACCGGCAGCAGCTGCTTACTGATCCCCAGCGTCACCGGATGCAAACGGGTGCCCGACCCTCCCGCCAGAATGATTCCCTTGTATCCCACTTCGGCTCCAGACGAATTCGACTCCGCTCATGCAGGCAAGCACGGCGGCGCGGAGTCTACCTGATCAGAGCCGCGATATTTGTTCGCCGAATGTGAAGACGCACCGACTCTCAGCCCCGCCACTTCTGAACGTAGCCCAGCAGGCCGGCCACGCCGGTGGCGCCTGGATTCTCTGCCGGCCTCTCCACCGCCGGCGCCAACGTGTCCGCGAGCTTCTTCCCCAACTCCACGCCCCATTGGTCGAAGGAATTGATGCCCCAGATGACGCCCTGGGTGAAGACGTTGTGTTCGTAGAGGGCGACCAGGCGGCCGAGGGTTTTGGGGCCCAGGCGTGGGAACAGGATCAGGGAGCACGGGCGGTTGCCGGGGTGGAGCTTGTGCGGGATAAGGCGTGCGATCTCCGGCTCGGGCAGACTCTTTGCTTTGAGCTCGGCGGTGATCTGGTCGGCAGTCTGGCCGAAGGCAAAGGCCTGGATCTGGGCGAAGCAGTTTGCGAGGGCGAGGTTCTGCTGCTCCTGGTACTGGCTCGAGGCGTTGACGGGCGCGAGGAAATCCATCGCGACTCGTGCAGTGCCTTGGTGTAGCAGCTCGAAGAATGAGTGCTGGGCATTCGAGCCGGGCTCGCCCCAGATGATCGGGCCCGTGTCGTAGTCGACGGACTGACCGTCGATGGTCACGGACTTGCCGTTCGACTCCATCTGCAGCTGTTGCAAGTACGCCGGGAGGCGATGCAGGCGCTGGTCGTACGGAAGCACGGCGAGCGAATCCATGTTCAGGAAGTTGCGGTTCCATACGGCGAGCATGCCCATCAGCACTGGCAGGTTCTTGTCGAAGGGTGCCGTTCGGAAGTGCTCGTCCATCTCGAAGCCGCCCTCGAGCATGAGTTCGAACTGATCCATGCCCAATGCCAACGCAATGGACAGGCCGACCGCGGACCACATCGAATAGCGGCCGCCGACCCAATCCCACATGGTTAAGCGGTTCTGCGGCGGAATCAGAAACGCATCCATGGCCTTCGCGTTGGTCGACACTGCCGCGAAGTGGCGCGCCGGTGCGCCCTCGCCCAATCGATCGACGATCCACTGGCGCGCGAGTTTCGCGTTCGTCAGCGTCTCGAGCGTGGTGAAGGTTTTCGAGCACACGACGAACAGCGTACGCGCCGGATCGCATTTCTCCAGCGTGTCCGCGAGCTGCACGCCATCGATGTTCGACACGCAATGCAGACGCAGATTGTGATTGCGATACTTGGCCAGCGCTTCGGTCGCCATCACGA
Organism: Pseudomonadota bacterium; assembly: GCA_023423935.1. GTDB lineage: Bacteria > Pseudomonadota > Gammaproteobacteria > Steroidobacterales > Steroidobacteraceae > Steroidobacter. Next base: position 24,365 of record JAFAEQ010000044.1, read on the forward strand.
TGCCGAGATCGGAACCACCGATGCCGATGTTGACGATGTCGGCGAAGGATTTTCCGTTGGCGCCGACGATGCGTCCGCTGTGAACGCCTTCGACGAAGTTGCGCATCTTTTCCAGACTCGCGCGCACTTCCTGCATCACATCCTTGCCATCGACCATCACGGCCCGATCGGACCGATTGCGCAGCGCCGTATGCAGCACCGCACGATTCTCGGTGCTGTTGATCTTTTCGCCCGCGAACATCGCATCGATGCGCGCGCGCAGACCACGCGCCTCGGCGAGATCGAGCAGCAGCTTCAGCGTCTGCTCGGTCACGTGCTGACGCGAGAAATCGAACAGCAGATTGAGATCAGTCCGCGAGAACTTCTCGAATCGCTGCGGATCCGCAGCGAAAAGATCCCGCAAATGCGTGTTGCTGGTCTCTCTAGCGTGCGACTGAAGCGCCTGCCACTGCGGCAACTGGGTCAAGGACTGCATGAGATTTCCAGGGTCGATGGGGTGCATCGACCTTAGCGAACTTGCCGCAGCAGGGCAACGGATCAGAACTTGCGAGCGTCAACGCTTGCCGTAGTAATCCACGTACCACTCGATGAACCGTCGCACGCCCTCCTCCACCGGTGTTGCAGGCTTGTAGCCGACATCGCGGACCAGATCGTCCACGTCCGCGAACGTATCAGGCACGTCGCCCGGCTGCATCGGCAGCAGATTCTTCTCCGCCTTCTTACCCAGCGAATCCTCGATGCATTCGATATAGCGCAACAGTTCGACCGGTTGATTGTTTCCGATGTTGTAGAGTCGATAAGGCGCCTTGCTCGAGCCCGGATCCGGATGATTGCTGTCCCATTGCGGATTGCCCGTGGCGATGCGGTCGGTGGCGCGCACGACGCCCTGGACGATGTCGTCGATGTACGTGAAGTCGCGACGATGATTGCCGTAGTTGAACACGTCGATGGGCTTGCCTTCGAGAATGTTCCGGGTGAACAGGAACAGCGCCATGTCCGGACGCCCCCATGGGCCATACACGGTGAAGAATCGCAGGCCGGTGACGGGCAGCTGATAAAGATGTGCATAGGTGTGCGCCATCAACTCGTTCGCCTTTTTCGTCGCGGCATAGAACGAGAGCGGATGATCGACGTTCTGATGAACCGAAAACGGCATCGCCGTGTTTGCGCCGTACACAGAGCTCGTCGAGGCATAGACGAGATGCTCGACCTGGTTGTGTCGGCAACCTTCGAGAACGTTCCCGAAGCCCACGACGTTGCTGTCGATGTACGCCTGCGGGTTCTTGATCGAATAGCGAACGCCCGCCTGCGCGCCGAGATGAACTACGCGCTGAAACCGTTCTTGCGCGAAAAGCGCAGCCATCTGAGCCCGATCTGCCAGATCCATCTTCACGAACCGGAAGCCCGGCAGCTTTGCCAGCACGTCGACCCGTGCCTGCTTGAGAGAGACGTCGTAGTAATCGTTGAGATTGTCGAGCCCGACGACTTCGTCGCCACGTTCGAGCAGCATTCGTGCCGTATGAAAGCCAATGAACCCGGCAGCACCAGTAACGAGGATCTTCATGAGCGTTCTTTGTCGGAATTCCAATAGTTGGACGAAGTGAGCAAATGTAGGCGAACGGCCAGATTGTCGCCCGAACAACGTGCGATTGCTTACATAGGATCCCAGTCGCACCTCCCGAGGATCCCGTATGCACCCGCTATCGACTTACAAGGACCTCATCGTCTGGCAAAACGCCATGGCACTCGCAGCTCAAGTCTACGCCGCCACGCGAACCGACGGTCCCGCGCAGCCTGATCCATTGCTGCTGCAGTTGCGACACCGCGCGGCCTCGGTCGCCAGCAGCATCGCGGAAGGTGCCGGCCGGAGTCGACGCACCGAGTTCATTCAGTTGCTACAGGCCGCCAGGAGCACACTGCTGGAGCTCGAAACACATGTTTTCATCGCTTCGACACAGCAACTCATATCGGACAGCGACCACGTGCTCGCCAGCATTTCGGAGCTCGACCGGAACTTGACGGCTCTGCTCAATCGGCTCGCCGATACGGCACGACGCGCTCACGCCCGCGCATGTGCACCAGAGTCGCTTCGGTAGGGATACATCGAGGGTCGTATGGCGAACGTCCGTCCTCGCGGGCGCGCGCTTCCGAGCGTGATCGCTCAGGCTCGAGTTCCAGGAGGTCTAGTGGCTCTGATCCGCGTCACCGACGACATCGGCCCCTTTGACATGCACGACTTCCGGGAAGACGCTTCCGATGGACGAACACGAATTCTGCGCACTCACCGCGTGGCTTTGGCGGAACAGCCCGAACCCCGATGCTTTTCAAAGCAGATACGCCACCGCCCATAGCCCTGTCAGCGTCATCGACAGCGTGTACGGCAAGGCCATCCAGATCATGCGGCCGTAGGACAGTCTGATCAGCGGCGCCAGTGCGGAAGTCAGCAGGAAAAGGAACGCCGCCTGGCCGTTCGGGGTCGCGACGCTTGGAATGTTCGTGCCCGTATTCACGGCGACCGCGAGGGCGTTGAACTGTTCGGGACTGATGGCGCCTTCGAGGAGCGCGGCCTTCACCTCGGTGATGTAGATCGTCGCGACGAACACGTTGTCACTGATCGATGAAAGCAGGCCATTGGCGATGTAGAACAAGATGACCTGTGCCCTGCCCTCCTGCCGCAGCACGTGTCCGATCAGTGGCTCGAACAAGTGTTGATCGTGCAGAACCGCGACCACCGAGAAGAACACGACCAGCAAGGCGGTGAACGGCAGCGCCGCCTCGAAAGCCTTGCCAAGCCGGTGTTCTTCGGTGATTCCGTTGAACGCTGTGGCAAGCACGATGATGACCAGACCGATCAGTCCGACTTCGGCGACATGCAGCGCCAACGCGGTGACCAATAGAACCGCCGCGACGGCTTGCACGATCATCACCGCGCGATCGCGAGCGGTGAGCTGCGCGGCCTGTTGCCGATGATGCTCTTCGAGCACCGCGCGCACCCTCGGCGGCAATGCAGTGCCGAAGCCGAACCAGCGAAATTTCTCCACGACAACGCACGTCAGGAGGCCCACTGCGAGGACTGGCATGGACACCGGCGCCACACGGTGGAAGAACTCGATGAAATCCCACCCTGCGTGGGTGGCGATGAGCAGGTTCTGTGGCTCGCCGATCTGTGTCGTCACGCCACCGAGGGCGGTACCCACGCTCGCATGCATCAGGAGTCCACGCAGAAAGCCCCGGAATGCGTCGAGATCGCTGCGATGAAGCTCGTGAACGTCCGCATCGTGACTGGCATCGTGAGGCATCCCGCGCGCCTTCCCGGAGGCGAAGGTGTGAAACACCTGATAGAAGCCCGCGCCCACCGTGATCACCACGGCCACGACGGTCAGTGCGTCCAGAAACGCCGAGAGCAGCGCCGCCAAGCCGCAGATGCTCAACGAAAGCGCGATCTGCGAACGAACCTTTAGCAGCACTGCGGTGAAAGCGTAGAGCAGCAGCTCCTTCAGGAAGAAGATCGCGGCCACCATGAAGATGAGCAGCAGGATCACGGGGAATGCATTGAGGGTCTCTGCGTACACCGATTGCGGAGATGTCAGGCCTATCGCAACGGCTTCGATCACGAGCAAGCCGCCCGGCTGCAGCGGATAACACTTCAACGCCATCACCAGCGTGAAGATGAACTCGACGAGGAGCAGCCAGCCCGCGACGATCGGACCGTCAGGGGCAACGAAGAAGACGAGCGGATTGACGAACAGGAAGGCAATGATCGCCGCCTTGTACCAGGTGGGCGCATTGCCGAGAAAATTACGCCAGAACGCGGAAGCCAGGGTTTGCGGCATCGTGCGACTGATCGAAGTCGTGTCGCGTCAGTTCATGTTTGCAACGAGGGCGGGCGGCGCATCGAGTGCACGCCACAGCGTCTTCTTCCCGCTGGCCTTGTCGATCGCCGCAAGCGCGCGTTCGTGCGCAGCGAGCTCATCGTCCGACGCCAGCACGACCTTCAGCTCGCCCAAAGGACGCACGGGCATCTCGTGTTCGACGACGACCGACTCATCTTCCAGCGACGCCTCCGTGAGGATGAGCGCCGTCTGGCCGCCGGTCATCGCGAGATACACATCGAGCAGAATCTGGGCGTCGAGCAAGGCGCCGTGCAGTTCGCGATGCGAATTGTCGATCGAATAGCGTTTGCACAGCGCATCGAGGCTGTTGCGCTGACCGGGATGCATCTGACGCGCGAGAATCAGCGTATCGAGCACGGAGCACAGCTGGTGGATCTGCTTGCGTTGCGGCAGCCGACGCAGCTCGGCGTTGAGGAAGGCAACGTCGAACGCGGCGTTGTGAATGATCAGCTCGGCCCCGCTGATGAACTCGATGAACTCTTCCGCGATTTCCTCGAAGCGCGGTTGCTGCGCGAGGAATTCGTTGGTGATGCCGTGCACTTCGAGCGCGCCGCGATCGACTTCGCGATCGGGGCGGATGTAGCGATGGAAAGTTCTGCCGGTCTTGCGACGGCGGATCACTTCAACACAGCCGACTTCGATGATGCGGTGGCCCTGTTCCGGCTCGAGGCCTGTGGTTTCGGTATCGAGGACGATCTGGCGCATGTGTGATTCTTTACGTGTCGACGCCACTCGAAGAGCGAGACCTGTGCGAGCACCGCAATGCTGGCGCCTGCATCAACCGTTTGCGAGCACCGATTCCTTCAGCGCCTTGACGACTGCTGCCTGCTGATCTTCCGTGAGATACGGATGCATCGGCAAGCTGATCACGCGTGCGGCCGCAGCCTCGGCACACGGAAAGGCACCTTCGCCTTGGTTCAGATTCGCAAACACCGGCTGCAGGTGCAAAGGTACCGGATAGTGGACGGCAGTGGGAATACCGCGCGCCTTCATTTCGCGTTCGACCTTGGCGCGATCCGAGACCTCGACGGTGTACTGCGCGTAAACGCTCGTGCAGTCGCTTGCGATCGCGGGCGTCGTGACTCGGTGTCTCACCTCGGAAACACCGTCGAAGGCCTCCTCGATCAGCGCGGTGTAGCGCTCGCCGAGCCGCGCACGCAAAGCAACCTCTTCCTCGAAAATATCCATCTTGGCAAGCAGCACCGCTGCCTGCAGCGTATCGAGTCGGCCGTTGATACCGAGGCGCGGATGATGGTAGCGGCGATCCTGACCGTGGACGCGGATCTCGCTCATGAGTTTTGCGAGGCCATCGTCATTCGTGAACAACGCGCCGCCATCGCCATAAGCGCCGAGCGGCTTGGACGGGAAGAACGAGGTGGATCCGATCTCGCTGAGCGCGCAGGACGCTTTTCCTTTGTAGTACGCACCGAAGCTCTGCGCCGCATCCTCGATCACCGGCAGGCGATGCTTGCGCGCGATCGCATTGATCGCGTCGAAGTCCGGACACTGGCCATAGAGCGACACGGGCATGATCGCCTTCGTGCGTGGCGTGATCGCCTGTTCGATCTTCGCAGGATCGATGTTGTAGGTACGTCGGTCGATATCGACGAACACAGGGGTCGCACCTGCGAGCGCGATCATTTCGCCGGTGGCGATGAACGTGAAAGGTGACGTGATGACTTCATCGCCCGTACCAATGTCGAGGGCCATCAGTGCGATCAGCAGCGTGTCCGTTCCGCTCGAGGCCGCGATGCAATGCCTGGTGCCTACGAACTCTGCCAGACGCTTCTCGAGCTCTACGGTTTCCGGACCGAGAATGTACTGTCCGTGTTCGAGCACTTTCTGGATGCGCGCGTTCAGGGGATCGCGAATCCGCTCGTACTGTGCTTTGAGATCGATAAATTGCATGCGCGTATGGCCGGATCTGGGATGAAGACGGGTCGTTCGACCGGCGCGAAGTGTACGCCATTCAAGCCGCCGCGCGATTCCCAAGAATCCGCACGCATTCGGGCATGAATCGCTTAGCGGCTCGCCAGCATGGCATCGATCGCTTGATTGGCGAGCTCATCGGCGCGTTCGTTACCCGGAATTCCCGCGTGACCTTTCACCCAGTGCCAGTCCACGCGATGACGCGCGATCTCCTGCTCGAGCGCCTGCCAAAGATCGATGTTCTTCACGGGCTTGCGATCTGCAGTTTTCCAATCGCGCAGCTTCCATTGCGGCAGCCATTCGGTGATCCCACGACGCACGTACTCGGAATCGGTGAAGAGCTCGACCGTGCACGGACGCTTGAGCGCTGCCAGTGCACGAATCGCGGCCGTGAGCTCCATCCGATTGTTGGTGGTCTCGAGCTCTGAGCCGTTCAATGCCTTCTCGTGCTCCCCAAAGATCAAGAGCGCGCCCCATCCGCCGGGGCCGGGATTGCCGCGGCAGGCGCCGTCGGTATAGACAGTGACTGTGGTCAAGTTGCGAGTTCTAAGAAGCGAACGCGCGCGATTGTGCGGGCCTCGACGGGCGAGAACAACCGCTGTCAGCTTCGCGAGCGGGTCGTGGGCTCGATCAGACCGCCGACGACCTTCGGGCGCAACCTCCAACGGGGGCGGATCGGAGTGATCGCATACACGCGCTTGCGTGCCTTCAACATGTAGCCACTCGCGAATAACGGCCAGAGACGCTCGCCTGCCCTTTCAAAGAATCCCTTCGATGCGGAGGCAGCAGCCCAGGGCAATGCAAACAGATAACGACGCGCGTCGACGATTTCGAAGCCGAGGAGCTTCAGCCAGTCGCGCAGACGTCGCTCGCTGATCAGCCGCTCGATGCCGGGCGGGAAACCCTGACTCGCGAAGAGATGCCGCATGCCCCAACTCGACAGGGGCCGGAATCCGAACACGATCAGATGCCCCTCACCCGACAAGATGCGCTCCACCTCGCGAAGGATCTCGTGCGGTTCGGGTTCGTACTCGAGTGTGTGCGGCAACAGCACCGCATCGATCGAATCTGAGGCGATGGCAAGTGCATCCGTACGGGACCGGATCATGGCGCTACTGCTCGCCTCCCCTCGCGGACCATGCCAGCCCAGTATGGATTTGCGCTGCGTGCGCGCTTCGGTGATCAGGCCATCGTCATCGCCCCACAGACCGATCTGCAGGAGCTGCCAACCGAACACCTGAGAGAGCGCCTCACAAGCCAACCTGCGTTCGAGGGCATAGAGACGCGCGCCCAGCGGCGAGCGCAACCATGCATGTAAGGCTTCGGTTTGGGTCGCAGACATAAGTCAAAGATAGCTGAACTGGCGTTCGCTGAACCGCACTGAAGCAAAACTCGCCATGCCACAGGGAAGATCCTGCCGCATGCGCCCATCGACATGAATTCCGACGGCCGATCCGCGGCGCAAACTTTCCGGATTTGTCATGCCGGGCGGCTTGATGCATCAGGACTCGGCATGTTTAATACGGCCTTCGCGCTCGCGCCCCGCCCGTCGGAAGAATGGCAACGATGCTGCATGTCACTCCCGTACGGGCATTCGCGGATAACTACATCTGGCTGATCCATTCCCCTCGGGATGAGCGGAATGTCGTCGTTGTCGATCCGGGCGACGCCAAACCGGTGGTGCATATGCTCGAGTCCCGCGGACTCGCGCTTTCAGGGATCCTGATTACGCACCATCACGGCGATCACGTCGGCGGTGTCGCGGAGCTGCTAAACAAAACTCGTGTGCAGGTCTTCGGTCCTGCACGGGAAACGGTGCCCGGTGAGCCGATACGCGTCGGCGAAGGTGACACTGCGTGTTTCCCTGAGCTCGATCTCTCGTTCCAGGTGCTGGATGTGCCGGGACACACCGCCGGGCACGTCGCATACGTGGGTCACGGGAGCGTTTTTTGCGGCGATACGTTGTTCAGCGCGGGATGCGGTCGCCTCTTTGAGGGCACTGCGGAACAAATGGCACTTTCGCTGGACAAACTTGCCGATTTGCCAGCTGACACACGCGTGTACTGCGCGCATGAATACACAGTAAGCAACCTGCAGTTCGCGGTCGCTGTCGAGCCTGAGAATGCAGATGCCGCGGAGTATCTGGATATCTGCCGCGTGCGCCGCGCGCGTGATGAGGCAACGGTGCCTTCCGATATAGGGCGTGAGCGGAATGTGAATCCGTTCCTGCGGGTACGTCGACATTCTGTGAAACAAGCCGCGGAAGCGCGGGCCGGTCGCGAGTTGAATCCGGTTGAAGTATTTGCCGTCCTCCGGAACTGGAAGGACGGCTTTCGTAGTTGATCGTCAACGATGAACTGACCGCCTGCGATGGGTTGCGGGCGAGGTGAAGATCAAGGCAATTTCGGGCCGACTCGGCCCACCAATCGCCCGCCACGCATTGGCGGATGCGGAGGATGACGGGCATGGTTCGAAGCACACCGGCAGCGCTGGCAGCGCTTTTTGCGGCATTCGCCTTCTTCAGCGCCGGGTGCAGTCACGTCGCAACCAAAGCTCCCTCCGACGATGACCTCGTCGCTGCCGACGATCAAGATTTCCCTGATGCACCGACGAAAGTCGACGAAGCCGATATCGGCATCGCAGGCCCCTCCCAGATCGAGGATGCCATCGAGACCCTCGATGCCCAGGCCAACGATCAGAGTCTCGTTCGCAAACTGGGCAGCGACGGCGAACAGGTGCCAGGCGCGGCGGGCGATCTGTTCGATCGCATCCGCAACGGTTTCCAGCTCACCGATCAGGATCGTCGCGAGGTTGAGCTCGAACAGGCCTGGTACGCCAGGCATCCGGCCTATCTCGACCGCACCTTCAAGCGCGGCGAACGCTACCTCTATCACATCGTCAACGAGCTCGAAGCTCGCAACATGCCCCTCGAGCTCGCGCTGTTGCCCGTCGTCGAAAGTGCGTTCAACCCGGTCGCTTATTCCCGTGCCCGTGCTGCGGGTCTGTGGCAGTTCATCCCCGCCACGGGTCGCCGTTATGGGTTGAAACAGAACTGGTACTACGACGGACGCCGCGATGTCCTCGCTGCCACCAGCGCCGCTCTGGATTACCTACAGTTCCTCGCGGCGGAATTCGATGGGGATTGGCTCCTCGCCGTTGCCGCCTACAACTGCGGCGAATTTGCCGTGGCGCGCGCCATCGAGCGCAATCGTCAGGCCGGCAAGCCCACCGACTTTTTCAGCCTGAAGCTACCGAAAGAGACTCGCGCCTATGTGCCGAAGCTGCTGGCGATGCGACGCATCGTGGCCGATCCAACCAGCCACGGTCTCGCCTTTGCGCCAATCGCGGATCAGCCGTACTTCTCCAAGGTCGACGTGGCCGGCCAGATCGATCTGCAAGTTGCCGCCGAGCTGTCCGAGCTGCCGAAAGAAGAGCTGCTGGCCCTCAATCCCGCATTCAATCACTGGGTGACCGATCCGGACGGCCCGCATCATCTGCTGGTGCCCGTCACGCATGAAGAAAAGCTCGCTCAGGCGGTGGCCGCACTGCCACCAGAAAAGCGTGTGCGAATCGTTTATCACCGCGTGCGTCCGGGCGACACGCTCGGTGGCATCGCCGATCGTTACGGTGTTTCGGTCGCCACGTTGAAGACGGCGAACAAGCTCAAGAGCACCATGATTCATCCGGGCCAGGATCTGCTCGTCACGACGTCTCCGCGCAGCATTGACGGGCGCGTCGCAATGATCGATGACGATGCCCCGGTCGTTCGCAAACGCAGCAGTGGCTCGGGCAAGCACGTGGTGCGACGTGGCGACACACTCTGGAGCATCGCCCGCGACTATCGCGTATCGATGGAGAATCTCGCGAGTACTAACGGGATCCGCCGCGACAGCACGCTCGCAGTGGGCCAGGTCCTGAGAATTCCGGGCACTGCAACCCTCGCCTCCACCAACGCCGATACGATCACTGCGCAGCCGACGACTTACGTCGTTCGCAAGGGCGACACGCTGTCGCGAATCGCCACCAAGTTCCGCGTCACGATGTCGGATCTACTCGGCTGGAACAGCCTGAAAGCCACCTCGGTCATCAAGCCCGGTCAGCGTCTCGTGATGTATCGCGCTGACCGCCGCGCGGGCATCTAAAGACAGAGGAATAGGGAAAGCGGATCGCGCATGCCGGCGATCCCTTCCCTGATTCGATCCACGCTCTGCGTTCATTTCCTTTTCCACGCCCTTATTGCCCTTCCCCGCCTCCGCTATCCCCCTCGGGCGTCTCTCTTTACACTACGCGCCGGTTCGGACAGTCACTTCGGAGTCATCCATGGGATTTCTGGCAGGAAAGCGCGCCCTGATCGTGGGCCTCGCGACCGAGCGTTCGATTGCTCACGGCATCGCGAGCGCCATGCGCCGCGAAGGCGCTGAACTCGCATTCAGCTATCAGGATCGTTTCAAGGATCGCGTGACCGGCATGGCCGGCGACTTCGGCTCGAACCTGGTGTTCGAGATGGATGTCGCGAGCGACGACAGCATCGCCGCTGGTTTCGACACGCTCAAACAGCAGTGGGATTCGCTGGACGTACTGATCCATGCCGTGGCGTTTGCGCCGACCGAGGCGATTCGCGGCAGCTTCGTCGAATCGACCACGCGCGAATACTTCCGGATCGCGCACGACATCTCGAGCTATAGCCTCACCGCGCTTGCAAAGGCGGCGTATCCGCTCATGCAAGGACGCAATGGTTCGCTGCTCACGCTGAGTTATCTGGGCGCGGTTCGCTCGCTGCCGAGCTACAACGTCATGGGGCTGGCCAAGGCGAGCCTGGAAGCCAGCGTGCGATTCCTCGCTGCGGATCTCGGTCCGCAGGGCATTCGGGTCAATGCCATCTCCGCAGGCCCGATCAAGACGCTTGCAGCTGCCGGCATCGGCGGATTCCGCAGCATCCTTAAGCACGTCGCGACGACCGCCCCTATTCGCCGCAACGTCACACCTGAAGACGTGGGCAACGCAGCTGCGTTCCTGTGTTCAGATCTCGCTGCCGGCATCACCGGCGAAGTGCTGTACGTGGACGGCGGCTTCAGCACCGTCGGCATGGCACTGCCCGACGAAAAGGGCGAGTAAAAAAAACAGCAGTGGCGAGTTCTCGCCACTGCTGTCTTCAGAAGACCAACAAGTTCAGCTGCGACTACCGCCAGCTCACTCGAAAACTTTCTCGTTGCGCACGATCTTCGCGTTGCGCTCCGCTTCCGCCACGTACGAGGCGAACTCGCTCGCGCCGATCTCCTGCGCATCGCGCGCCATGCGCTGAGTGCGCTCCGCCGCCGGCTCCGCCTTCTCATCGCCCGGACGAATCCCGAACACCGCGAAGAGGGCGTAGTTGCCATCGTCAGTTGCGACTCCACCCAGGTACGGCTTCGATTCGGAAATGCCACTCGAGGGGGCCGCAAACGCGGATCGTACGACTGCGGGAGGCGCAATCGTGTCCTGACGCCCGACGTAGCGCTTGCCCACCGCCTTCAATCCGAACTCCGCTGCAACATCGCTCCACGCTGCGCCTTGTTCGAGCTTGGCGAGCGCCTGAGTTCCCTTCTCAACGGCAGCATCGCGTTCGGCCTTGGTCTTGAGATCAGAGGCGATCGACTCGCGTACCTCCGCCAACGGGCGAGGCTCTGCCGGCTTGTGGTCTGCCACACGCAGAACGAGCGCGCGCTCCTCACCCAGCGTGACGAGCGGGCTGTTGCGTCCCTGCTCGAGCACCTCTTCGCTGAATGCGGCGTCGATCACGCTGGGATCTTCGCCGAGCTCACCGCCGCCTTCGCGGGTGAAACCCTTGATCGTCTTGAGAGGCAGGTTCAGCTGCTTCGCCACGGACTCGAGCTCCGTCAGGCTCGAGAACGAGAGGTCTGCGAGTTTCTGCGACTCATCGTAGAAAATGGTTTGCGCGCGATCCTTGCGATAGTCCGCTTCGAGCTCCGCGCGTACTTCCTCGAACGGCCGAACCTGCTGCTGCTCAACCTCTTCGAGCTGGATCACGTGATAGCCGAACTGAGTCTTGACCGGTCCACGAATCTCGCCCTGCTTCATGCTGAAGAGCGCATCCTCGAACGGCCCGACGAACATGCCGCGCTGAGCCCACCCGAGCTCTCCGCCTTGCGCCGCCGATCCTGGATCCTTCGAGTTTGCCTTCGCGAGCGCGGCGAAATCTCCGCCATTCTTGAGCTGCGTTGCCAGCTCCTCTGCCTTCTTCTGCGCGGCCGCATCGTCGACGCCGTCACCCGTGGTGATCAGAATGTGGCGAGCGCGACGACGTTCGGGCGATTCGTATCGCTCCTTGACCTGTCCGTAGTAATCCTTGAGCTCATCTTCCGTCACCTTGATGGCGCTTTCGGCCTGGGCGCGATCGAGCTCGATGTACTGCAGATCCACCGTTTCCGGGATCAGGTACTGATCCTTGTGAGTGTCGTACCACTCCTGAATCTGCGCATCGCTGATGGTGACCTTGTCCGCAAACTCGTTGCTCGCAATCAACGCGTAATCGATCTCACGCTGCTGCTTGTCCAGGGCATAGCGACGCTCGAGCTCATAGGGCAGCACGAACGCTGACTCCACCACGCCGCTTTGAATCAGCCCCACCGCCATATCCGAACGCAACTGAGTTTCGAAGGCAGGCTCGGTCATGCCCTGCGCCCGCAACAACATCGCATAGCGATCGCGATCGAATTTTCCGTCGACCTGCAGCTGCGGTATCGATGTGATGCGCTCGGCGAGCGCATGGTCACTCACGCGATAGCCGTACTTGCTGGCGTGCTGCGTGAGCACGCTGTTGCGTACGAACTCGTCGAGCACCTGAGCCTGCTGCGACTTCGCCAGATCCGGCGGCAGCTCGGTGCGCAGCATCTGCTGCAACTGTGATTGCCGTTGCTGCCAGGCACGGCGCACCGCATCCGCCGAGATGGTGTTGCCGTTCACCTTCGCCGCGAAATTGCCGGCGCCCGAATTGAAATCGATGCCCCAGAAGACGAACACCACGGCGATCGCACCGAGAAAAATCCAGGCGAACCAGCCGCTGACCTTGTCGCGTATCGTTTGCAGCATGGGAATCGGAGTGAGAGGTGGGGCTCGTGAGGTTAACGGATGGGATGGTTGGAGTGAGTGCCGGGCATGGCCTATTTTCTGACCATTCCTACCCGGCAGAGATTCACTTTCCCAACGATAAAATGGCGGAGCGGACGGGACTCGAACCCGCGACCCTCGGCGTGACAGGCCGATATTCTAACCAGCTGAACTACCGCTCCGCGCTGAACCTGGATATTGGGCAAGGCGTGGTGGGTGCTGAGGGGATCGAACCCCCGACATTCGCCTTGTAAGGGCGACGCTCTACCAGCTGAGCTAAGCACCCTGTTACCGCCCCATCACGTCAGTGACTTGACGGAAAATCGCTTGCCAAAATCATCCGACGTAAGAAGAAAGAACTGGGCGCGCGAGCCCTGCCCTTTCGAAGGCGCGCTAATTTACAGCATCCTTCAGGCCCTTGCCAGCCTTGAAGCCAGGAACTTTGCTCGCAGCGATTTCGATCGTCTCACCCGTACGCGGATTGCGACCTGCGCGAGCTGCGCGACCCTTCACGACGAACGTGCCAAAGCCCACCAGCGCCACGGAGTCACCCGCCTTGAGCGCCGATGTGATCGTTTCGAACACGGCATCCACAGCGCGCGTCGCATCGGCCTTCTGCAGACCTGCCTGCGCACTCACCGCTTCGATCAGTTCGGCTTTGTTCATGTCGCAATCCTTCTTTTGTCTGGGACGCCTGCCTTCGCAGACGGGGGCGCGTTATAGCAGCGAGGGGAAGAAAGAATCAACTTTCAGATGAAGAGATTCGGCATCGCATGAGGCTGGCATGTGCGGCCATTGCGACCGCACATGCCTGTTCAATTGCGGCAAGCAGCGAAGATCAGTGCGCACGCACCTGCTTGTTCGCTCGCTTTGCACCGCGCCGCTGACGCGGCTTGTCGTTCCCGCGCGACGGCTCGGAAGCGGATCCCAAAGGTGCCGGCATATTGGTGAGTGCGACTTGCAACACCTCATCAATCCACTTCACCGGCTTGATCTCGAGGCTGTCCTTGATGTTCTGAGGAATGTCGGCGAGATCCTTGGTGTTCTCGTCAGGAATAAGCACTGTCCGGATGCCGCCACGATGCGCCGCCAACAGTTTTTCCTTCAGTCCGCCGATCGGCAGCACCTGTCCGCGCAAGGTGATTTCGCCCGTCATCGCGACATCGGAGCGCACCGGGACCTTCGTCAATGCGGACACCAACGCCGTGCACATGCCGATACCGGCGCTTGGGCCATCCTTCGGGGTTGCGCCTTCGGGGACGTGAATATGCACATCCACCTTCTGATAGAAATCAGCATCGAGACCAAGAATGCTCGCTCGACTGCGCACGACGGTCATCGCAGCCTGGATGGATTCCTGCATCACTTCACCCAGCTGACCGGTGTGAGTGAGCTTGCCTTTGCCTGACACGACCGCTGCTTCGATGGTGAGGAGTTCACCACCCACTTCAGTCCACGCGAGGCCAGTGACCTGGCCGATGTGATCCTGCTCCTCCGCACGACCGTAACGGAAGCGACGCACGCCGAGGTACTTGCTGAGATTCTTCGGTGTGACATTGACCGTCGATGCATCCTTGTCGGTGAGCAGCTGTTTCACTGCCTTGCGACAGATCTTCGAGACTTCGCGCTCGAGATTACGAACGCCCGCTTCGCGGGTGTAGTAACGGATGATGTCCATCACCGCGTTGTCCGCGACCTTCAGTTCGCTCGGCTTCAGGCCATTGAGCTTCTGCTGCTTGGGCACGAGATAACGACGCGCAATCGCGCTCTTTTCATCTTCGGTGTATCCAGGCAGACGAATCACTTCCATTCGGTCGAGCAACGGCGCGGGAATGTTGAGACTGTTGGCCGTACAGACGAACATCACCTGCGACAGGTCGAAATCGACCTCGAGATAGTGATCGTTGAACGTGGTGTTCTGCTCCGGATCCAGCACTTCCAGCAGCGCCGACGAAGGATCGCCGCGGAAATCCATGGCCATCTTGTCGATCTCATCGAGCAGGAAGAGCGGATTGTGAACGCCCGTCTTCACCATGTTCTGGATGATCTTGCCCGGCATGGAACCGATGTACGTGCGACGGTGGCCACGAATCTCGGCTTCATCGCGTACACCGCCCAGCGACATGCGCACGAACTTGCGATTCGTGGCGCGCGCGATCGACTGACCGAGCGAGGTCTTGCCCACGCCCGGCGGGCCAACCAGACACAGGATCGGGCCTTTGAGCGTCTTCACACGCTGCTGAACAGCGAGGTACTCGACGATGCGCTCCTTCACTTTCTCCAGGCCGTAATGGTCTTCGTCCAGCACCTTCTCGGCGTTGACGATGTCGTTCAGCACCTTGGTCTTCTTTTTCCACGGGCACTTCACGAGCCAATCGACATAGTTGCGTACGACGGTCGCTTCCGCCGACATCGGTGACATGAGCTTCAGCTTGTTCAGCTCGGACACTGCTTTGTCGCGCGCTTCCTTCGGCATGCCCGCCTTCTGGATGCGCTGCTCGAGCTCCGCAAGCTCGTTCGGTGCGTCTTCGATTTCGCCGAGCTCCTTCTGAATGGCCTTCATCTGCTCATTCAGGTAGTACTCGCGCTGGCTCTTCTCCATCTGCTGCTTGACGCGTCCACGAATGCGCTTCTCGATCTGCAGCACGTCCATCTCGCCTTCGATCAGCGCGAGGATGTGCTCGAGACGTTTACGCACGTCGTGAATCTCGAGCACCTTCTGCTTGGCGTCGAGCTTGAGCGACATGTGAGCGGCGACCGTGTCAGCAAGCCGGCCCGGCTGCTCGATACCTGCCAGTGAAGTCAGGATCTCCGGCGGCACTTTGCGATTGAGCTTTACGTACTGTTCGAACTGCGAAATGACGGAGCGCGACAGCACGTCGATCTCGCGCTCATCGAACTGCTCGACATCCTTGAGCGGGCTGATCTCGGCGGAGAAGTATTGATTGGTGAACAACTTCTCGAGCTTCGCACGCTCGATGCCTTCGACGAGAACCTTCACGGTGCCGTCCGGCAGTTTGAGCAGCTGCAGGATCGTGGCGACGGTGCCGAGGCGGTAGAGATCCTGGGGAGCGGGATCGTCTACGTCGGCCTGTTTCTGCGCGACCAGCAGGATCTGTTTGCCTGAGCGCATTGCCTGATCGAGGGCGAGGATGGACTTCTCGCGGCCTACGAACAGGGGAATGACCATGTGGGGATACACCACCACATCGCGCAGCGGCAGAACGGGAATCGCACCGGGTGTGCCAGGCTGTTCGAGTTCAGGAGTTTCGGTGCTCACACGCGGTACCTTCGATGACGCGCCCTCGCGGACGCTGGTTTGTTCGGTACTGTCGTCGTCGCGAACGCTCAGCGCGTGAGCTGCGGCAACCGCGTCTGCGAAGTTTTCGTTCGAGACGCCAACAACAGCAGTTGATTAGAAAATACCGGAAGCTATGGCACCCGGCTAGCGTCAGCGGACGCAAATCCCGTGCGAAACGAGAAAGCAGTCACGCTCTCCTCGCAAATGCAGGGTACGCCTCACGACGATCTCTCACATTGGGGCCGGCGCGCAAAAAAAGAAGGGCGCCTTGCGGCGCCCTTCTGAGTGCTTTCTTGCACGTAGGCGTCAGTGATGATCGCTGCCCGTTGGACGACGCTCTTCGACAGGCGCACGCCCCTCTTCCGAGTTGCCATACACGATGTAGGGCTTGCTCTCACCATCGATCACAGCCTGATCCACGACGACCTTCTGCACATTACGCAGCGAAGGCAATTCGTACATGGTTTCGAGCAGCACGTTCTCGAGGATCGTGCGCAGACCGCGCGCGCCAGTCTTGCGCTGCATCGCCTGTTTCGCCACAGCGCGCAGCGCATCCGGACGGAATTCGAGCTCGACGCCCTCCATGTCAAACAGCTTGCGGTACTGCTTGCTGAGCGCGTTCTTAGGCTCGAGCAGAATCGAGACCAGCGCTCCTTCATCGAGCTCTTCCAGCGTCGCTACGACCGGCAGACGGCCGACGAACTCCGGGATGAGACCGAACTTGATCAGATCCTCGGGCTCCGCGTCATGGAACACATCGGTGCCATGAGGCCGCTCGCTCTGCTGACGCACATCCGCCGTGAAGCCGATGCCGGTCTTCTGAGTCCGATTGAGAATGATCTTCTCGAGTCCTGCGAATGCGCCGCCGCAGATAAAGAGAATGTTCGTCGTGTCGACCTGCAGGAATTCCTGCTGGGGGTGCTTGCGGCCACCCTGCGGCGGCACCGAAGCGATCGTGCCTTCGATCAACTTCAGCAGCGCCTGCTGCACGCCCTCACCCGACACATCGCGAGTGATCGAGGGGTTATCGGACTTGCGCGAGATCTTGTCGATCTCGTCGATGTAGACGATGCCCGTCTGAGCCTTCTCCACATCGTAATCGCACTTCTGCAGCAGCTTCTGAATGATGTTCTCGACATCCTCACCGACGTAACCCGCTTCGGTCAGTGTCGTCGCGTCGGCAATCGTGAACGGGACGTTCAACAAGCGAGCAAGAGTTTCCGCAAGCAGCGTCTTGCCGCAGCCCGTCGGGCCAATCAGCAGGATGTTGCTCTTGGCGAGCTCGACTTCGTCTTTCGAACGCTGTTCGCCGGTCTTGGTCTGCAGGCGCTTGTAGTGGTTGTAAACCGCAACTGACAGAACCTTCTTGGCTCGCTGCTGGCCGATGACGTACTCGTCGAGAACCTTCTTGATCTCGTGGGGCCGGGGCAGCTTGTCGCGGGTCCGCTCGGCGCGCTCTTCGAGCTCCTCACGGATGATATCGTTGCAAAGCTCTACACATTCGTCGCAGACAAACACCGACGGGCCGGCAATGAGCTTGCGCACCTCATGCTGACTCTTGCCGCAAAAGGAGCAGTAGAGCAGTTTGCCGTCGTCGTGTTTTCCGCGTGAGTCATCAGACATGAGTCACCCATCACAAGGCCGGTCAGGCCGGGGAAATCAGCAGATTTACTGCGTTAAACAAGCCGTAACGCACTGCTCAAGGGCTATATAGCACGCGCTGCCCTGCGCGCGCAAAGACGTGCTTCCCTGCTGCGGACCGAAGTCGAAATGGGCGACAAATGCGTCGTGAATTGAATCACTTACCGTTCGTTGCCGCCGCATCCTCGCGCCGCTCGAGCACGCGGTCTATGAGACCGTAAGCTGCGGCAGCCGTTCCGCTCATGAAGTTGTCTCTATCGGTGTCCTTGGCGATTTTTTCAATGCTCTGGCCGGTGTGCTTGGCCAGGATTTTGTTCAAACGCTCCCGGGTTTCGAGGATTTCCCGGGCGTGGATATCGATATCCGTCGCCTGACCCTGGAAGCCGCCAAGGGGCTGATGGACCATGATCCGCGAATGCGGCAGGGAGTACCGTTTTCCCTTAGTACCGCCCGCGAGCAATACCGCGCCCATACTGGCTGCCTGTCCTACACACATCGTGCTGACATCGCATTTGATGAACTGCATCGTGTCGTAGATCGACAACCCCGCACTTACAACGCCGCCGGGGGAGTTGATGTAGAGCGCGATGTCTTTCTCAGGATTTTCGGACTCCAGGAACAGCAACTGCGCGACCACGAGATTTGCCATGTGGTCCTCGATGGGGCCCACGATGAAGATCACGCGCTCCTTGAGCAGCCGCGAGTAAATGTCATAAGCACGTTCGCCGCGAGCGGTCTGCTCGACGACCATTGGAACGAGATTCATAACGGCAGGATGTCTCACGCTCATGGGGGATATTCGTTGCGACCTTGGCAGTCTTATATGGGCATTAGTGTGCAGCAAACTCAAGGGGCACGTCTGCTGCACACCACCGCGCGTGGACGCTAAGCGCCGAAATTCATCAATTCCTTGAAGGAAGACGGCTGATCCGTGACCTTGGCGTGCTCGACGATCCAGTCGATCGCCTGATCTTCGAGTACGCCGGCTTCGAGCTGGCGACGGATCTGCGCGTTGCCACGATAGGTCTGCAGCGCCTTCTCCGGGTCCGGGAACTGCTGCGCGAGTTCTTCGAGGCGCTCGTTCACACGAGCGTGATCCACCTTGAGCTCCGCATTCTTGACGATTTCGCTGATCAACAGGCTGAGCGCCACGCGTCGACGTGCCGGTTCTACGAAATTCTCAGCGGGCGGCAGTTCCGATACGTCCTTCGCGCCCATACGGCGGCCGGCATCGAGCTGCAGCTCGCGCACCTGCGTATCGACAACCGACTTCGGCAACTCGAGCGGATTCGCCGCGAGCAAACCATCGAGCACCTGCTTTTTCACACGCGCCTGCACTGCATCCGCCAGCTCCCGGCGCATGTTGTCTTCGACTTCCTCACGCAGTCGCTCGATGCCGCCCTCTTCCACGCCGAACGATTTGCAGAACTCATCGTCCAGCTCCGGCAGTTTCTGTTCCTCGACCGTGTGAATGGTCAGCGCGAACTGGGCAGTCTTGCCAGCCAGTTCCTGAGCCCCATAGTTCTCGGGGAACGTGACATCGATCGTTTTGGTCTCGCCAGCGCGAACGCCTTTGAGCCCCGCCTCGAAGTCGGCCAGCATCCGGCCCGCTCCGAGCACCACGGGTACTTTCTCGCCTTTGCCGCCATCGAAAGCCTTGCCTTCGATCGTGCCTTCGAAGTCGACCGTCACGCGATCCGTATCACGCGATTCACGATCGATAGCGACGAAGGTGGGGCGCTGCTGGCGCAGGTTCTCGATCATCGCATCGACGTCGGCCGGCGTGACCTCCGCCTGGGGTCGATTCACTTCGATGCTCTCCAGGCCCTTGATCTGAACATCAGGGAAGATCTCGAACACGGCGCGGTACTTGAGATCGCTGCCCTGCTCCATGTTGATCGGCTCGATGCGCGGACCAGTTGCGGGCGTGAGATTCTGCTGCAAGACGGCTTCCGCAAACGTCGACTGCACCACATCGCCCAGCACTTCCTGGCGCACCTGCGGGCCAAACTGCTGGCGGACGATATTCACAGGGACCTTGCCAGGCCGGAACCCCTTCAACCGCACGGTGCGGCTCATCGACTTCAATCGCTCGTCGATGGCCTTCTCGACGCGCTCAGCCGGAACCTGGACTTCCATGCGACGCTCGAGGGCGCCGGTCGTCTCTACCGAAACCTGCATTGATCAAAACCTCTGTGATGACTTCACGCCAGCAAATTGCACGGACCGATGGTGCGAAAGGAGGGACTCGAACCCTCACGGGGTTACCCACTGGAACCTAAATCCAGCGCGTCTACCAGTTCCGCCACTTTCGCCGAATATCGGCGTCTCAGCGCTCCGACGGGCCGTCCCGCGGGGGCGCGGAGTATACCCGAGAGTGAGACGGGGACGATGCGCAGTTGAGCGGCGCGGAGAGTTTGCCTGGCGTCGGCGGTTATTCGCTCTGACGCGAGGCGGCAACGAGATGGAGGGTGGTGGGCCGTATAGGACTCGAACCTATAACCAACTGATTAAGAGTCAGCTGCTCTACCAATTGAGCTAACAGCCCATCTCGAAAAAACTCAGGTACCGGCTGGGTACCCAGGAGCAGCTCCGTGCTCCTTTGCCGGTGACAGCGGTCACTGTCTCCATGCAAATGGGGTGGACGATGGGACTCGAACCCACGACGGCCGGAATCACAATCCGGGGCTCTACCAACTGAGCTACGTCCACCATCGTCCGACGATGCTCCGTACCCATTACTTGTACGTGGCATCAATCAACCTGTTCCGACCTGCGATGCTGATTTCATCAGCATTTCGCAGCTTCTCGTCCTGCCTCTGCGCCACAAGTGGCGCGCCCGGCAGGATTGCGCCTCCTCATCCATGGCCGGCGCCGCTTCCGGACAACCTTACGGTTGCCCAAAATCGCTCCCTGCGATTTTGTCGAACCTGCGATGCTGATCTCATCAGCATTTCGCAGCTTCTCGTCCTGCCTCTGCGCCACAAGTGGCGCGCCCGGCAGGACTCGAACCTGCGACCCTCGGCTTAGAAGGCCGATGCTCTATCCAGCTGAGCTACGGGCGCAGTCCGCATCTCACATCGTCCTGCCTTTCGACAGGCCTCACGTACATCCATGTACCGCCAACCGGCCCGACCATCCAGGGTCGGTCGTTCGCGCGGCGCGACGGCACGTTAAGTGCCCTCCCGAAAACTTCCGCACTCACCCTCGGCTTAGAAGGCCGATGCTCTATCCAGCTGAGCTACGGGCGCAGTCCGCATCTCACATCGCCCTGCCTTTCGACAGGTCACGTACATCCATGTACCGCCAACCAGCCCGACCATCCACGGTCGGTCGTTCGCGCGGCGCGACGGCACGTTAAGTGCCCTCGCGAAAACACCGCACTCACCCCCGGCTTAGAAGGCCGATGCTCTATCCAGCTGAGCTACGGGCGCAGTGCCGAATTCCAAACCGTTCCCAAGTCAGCCCGGCCACGAAATGGTCGGGGCGAGAGGATTCGAACCTCCGACCCTCTGCTCCCAAAGCAGATGCGCTACCAGACTGCGCTACGCCCCGCCAGAAGTCGCCCCTCGCTGGGGTCGCGAATCATACGTGCGAGGTCCCGGAGCGTCAATTTGCGAACACGTACTTCTTTGGAATACTGAGCGCACCTCTCACGCAGAGCCTGATCAAGCCCGTCGCCAGGCTGTCGCACCACCGGGTTTGTCCTCGAGCACGATACCGGCTTGGGTCAGTTGATCACGGATCCGGTCCGATGCGGCGAAGTCCCGCGCTTTGCGAGCTGCAACGCGGGCCGCGATCAATTCTTCGATCTGAGCATCCGAGAGCGTCGACGCCGAGGAGCGCTCCGTATCCGCGACCGGCATTTTGAGGAACGTAGCCGGATCCAACTGCAGGATTCCGAAGACATCGCCCAACTTGCGCAATTCAGATGCCAAGGGTGCTGCGCGCGACAGATCGTTCTGGGCTTTCGCACGATTGATTTCGCCTGCGAGCGACTGCATCGCAGCAAGCGCATCCGGCGTGTTGAAGTCGTCGTCCATCGCCGCCTCGAAGCGCTGCGTCGCCTCACCCGGCGTGAAGGATTTCGCCGGCTCCACATCGCGCAGTGCAGTGTAGAGTCGCGCCAGCGCAGCATCGGCCTGCTGAATCTGCACGAGCGAATAATTGATCGGCCCGCGATACTGACTCGAAGCGAGAAACATGCGCAGGACTTCGGGATGTCGCACGCGACCCGAATCGAGCACGTCGCGAATCAGAAAAAAGTTACCGAGCGACTTTCCCATCTTCTCGTTGTCGACGCTGAGAAAGCCGTTGTGCATCCAATATTTCGCAAACGTGTCGTCCGTGGCGGCGCACGACTGCGCGATCTCGTTCTCATGGTGCGGGAACTTCAGATCGAGTCCGCCCCCGTGGATGTCGAAGCGCGAGCCGAGCAAATCGAGTGTCATCGCGGAGCATTCGATGTGCCATCCCGGACGACCTTCGCCCCAGGGCGAAGACCATGAGGGCTCACCGGGCTTTGCGCGTTTCCACAGCACGAAATCCAAGGGATCGCGCTTCGCCTCCTCCACCGCAACACGTGCACCGGCGCGAAGATCCGCCAGATGTTTGCCTGACAGCTTTCCGTAAGGCGCGAATGCCGACACCGAGTACATGACATCGCCGTTCGAGGCCACGTACGCGTAGTTCTTGTCGATCAGCGTTTGTGTCATGGCGATGATGCTCGCCACATGCTCTGTCGCTTTCGGCTCGTGATCCGGCCGCAGGATGCCGAGGCGATCGTAGTCCTCATGCATGGCATCGATGAATCTCGCAGTCAGCGTCTGCACCGACTCGCCATTGTCGGCTGCGCGCTTGATGATCTTGTCGTCGATGTCCGTGATGTTGCGGACGAACGTGACCTTGTAGCCGCGATACATGAGATAGCGGCGAACGATGTCGAACGCGATCTTCGAGCGTGCGTGTCCGATGTGGCAGTAGTCATAGACGGTATCGCCACAGACGTACATGCGCACAATGCCGGGTTCGAGCGGCTCGAACGGCTCCTTGGTACCAGTCAGTGAATTGAAAATCTGGAGCATGTTCTCTTCATGAAGCGCGCTGACGGGCGGCTTCGAATCTGTGGCGAATTTCAGCAGGAGGAAGGATCGCAAACAGTGGCGCGAGCTCGGGGCCATGCGTAAGACCCGTGAGCGCAGCCCGCAAAGGCATGAAAAGCGCAGGCCCTTTGCGCGATGTGCGCTGCCCGACGTCTCGTGCGAGCTGCCTGAAGTCGCTCGCGCTGTCCAGCGCATTCAATGCGGCATCAAAGAACTCGGGCCCCGCATCGCGGATTGCGGCGATGGCCTCGGGGGACGGCATCGAAAGCTGACCGAACACGACATCGACCCAGTGCTTTACATCCGCGGGGAATTCGACGTTGTGCCGAATCGCAGCGACGAACGTTTCCACCTTGGACGGCTCGATACCGGTTGGCAGCGCACCGCCGATCCATTCCAGGAACTCCTCGGGCGACAGATGGGCCACCGCCTCCTTCTGCCAGTGCCGAAGTTGAGTATCGTCGAACTTGGCCGCTGCACGCCCCAATCGCTTCACATCGAACTCGGCCTTCATCGTGGCGTCGTCCAGCCAGCCATCGGTAAGCACGGTGTGACCCAGGCGAACGAGATGATTGCGGACCGCACTCGGCAGATAACCGCGACGACGCAGATCGCGCAGGCTCAGATCGCCGTGACGTTTCGACAACGGTGCCCCGTCCATTCCAAGTAGCAAAGCCACGTGCGCGTACTGCGGAACCGGCAGATTCAAGGCCTGCAGCAATAACATCTGCCGCGGCGTGTTCGTCAGGTGATCATCACCTCGCAGCACGAGCGTCACGCCCATCAATGCATCGTCGATGGCGTTCGAGAAAAAAAACGCCGTGCTGCCGTCGGCGCGACGAATGATGAAATCGCCGATGTCGTCGGTATTGAAGCGCTGCTCGCCGTGCACGAGATCGGTGAAGCGAACGACCTGGCCGGTCGGCACGCGAAAGCGCAACGCAGCGGGCTTGCCGCTGACGAGTTTGTCGACACGCTGCTCTTCCGTCAGCGCTCGGCAAGTGCCCGGATAGCGCGGCGGCTTGCCCGCAGCGAGCTGTTGCTTGCGCGCGATGTTGAGCTCTGCCGGCGTACAGAAGCACGGATACGTCAGGCCCGCGGCATCGAGCTTCGCAAGCCATTCCTCGTAGATCCCACGCCGATGCTTCTGGCGATAGTTCGAATGAGGACCACCGATGTCGGGGCCTTCATCCCATTCCAGTCCGAGCCAGCGCAGATCCTCGAACAGCTCGCGCATGAACTCATCTGAGCTGCGGGCCTCGTCCGTATCTTCGACGCGCAGGATGAACTGGCCGCCGGAGTGCCGCGCCGCCAGATAGTTAAGCAATGCCGTACGAGCATTTCCCAGATGCAGATGCCCGGTCGGACTGGGGGCGAACCGGGTGACTAGAACAGGCTCAGACATTAGCAGCGAGCAAAAATTGAAGACGGCCGCCCAGGCCGCGGAAGCGTCGCATTCTATACGGGTGGGAACGGATCGTCCCGTCCGCAACGGGAGCACGGCGCGAGGCATCCGCGGACTCATATGTCCAGCACGTGCTGGCAAACCGAAACGCTTTGCTAAGATGCACCGACATTCCTCCTGCAAGTCCTTATCTATGCGCCGACTTCTGTGCCTTTTGCTCCTGTGCTGTGGCATCGGCTTATCGCAGGCCGCTGAGCCGCCACAGGTTCGCGTGTATACGAATCACGGTGCCTTCGTCATCGAGCTCGACAGCGCCAGGGCCCCGCTCACCGTTGCGAATTTTCTGAGCTACGTTCGCGCGGGCCACTACACCGGCACCATCTTTCACAGGGTGATTCCCAATTTCGTGGCCCAGGGCGGTGGTTACGACGACAAGTTCGTTGAAAAGCCGACACAGGCGCCCGTACCCAACGAGTCGGGAAATGGCCTGTCGAACCGGCGCGGCACGGTAGGCCTCGCACGCACCGGCGCACCGCACAGCGGCACCTCGCAGTTCTACATCAATCTGGCGGACAACCCCGCGCTGGACCCACAGACCAGTCGCTGGGGCTATGCAGTGTTCGGCAAGGTCGTCGAAGGCATGATGGTCGTGGATGAGATCGGCAACGTGGGTACCGGATCGGCGGGCCCGTTCGAGGCGGATGTGCCGCTCAAGCCCGTGATCATCGAAAAGATCGAAGAGGTGCAATGAGCGCGCCCGAACCGCAGATGCGTTGCCCGAGCGAGCCATGACCACGCTGTTCATCTCGGATCTGCATCTCGACGGCATCCATCCCGAAATCACCGATCAGTTTCTGGAATTTCTGCAGGGCGAGGCCTCGCATGCCGAGGCCCTTTATATTCTTGGCGATCTGTTCGAAGCGTGGATCGGCGACGACGACCCAGATCCCGACAAGCAGCGCGCGATTGCAGGCATACGCGAGCTGACTTCGAGCGGCGTGCCCTGCTACGTCATGCATGGCAATCGCGATTTCCTGCTGGGCAAACGTTTCTGCGAAGCGACCGGATCGAAGTTGCTCGATGACGCCACGGTCATTGAACTTTACGGTGAGCGCGTGTTGCTCATGCACGGCGATACGCTATGCATCGACGACCATTCCTATCAGCGACTGCGGCGCATCGTGCGCAATCCCTTCGTCAAACTCGGTCTCAGGGCGTTGTCGCTCCGGCAGCGGCAGAAGCTTGCGCAGAAAATGCGTGAAGGCAGTAAGGCACACATCGAAGCGGCGGATCGCACCTCCTCGTACATCATGGACGTAAGCGCAGGTGCTGTGGCTGCCGCGTTCGAGCAAGCCGAGGTGCGCTACATCGTCCATGGACACACCCATCGCCCTGCCGTGCACGAAGTTCAGATCGGCAATCGCACGGTGACGCGCATCGTGCTCGGGGATTGGTACGAGCAGGGCAGCGTGCTGCGATGGAGCGAGACAGGCTTCGAGCTCGTCGGGCTCACTCGCACCCAGCGCGCATAGATCCGTCAGAGCGGCGGATCGACAGGAGCACCGGAGTGAAACCGGAACTGTGAATCGGCCGACGTCGCCAGCTCCGCTTCGATAGCAGCCAACTCGCGCAGTCGCTGGCGCCGGTCGGACTCCCCTGCGCGCTGCTCTGCAAGCTTCAGATAGAGCGATTGATGACGAGCCTCCGACTCCGCAAGTCCCGCATAGAACTTGCCCAATGGGTCCTGCAGACGCGGCGCGAGCCCGATGAAGCGCTCGCACGATCGAGCTTCGATCAGTGCTCCGCAGAGCAGCAGATCCAGCAGACGGCCCGGCTCATGGGTGCGAACAGCTTTGCGCAAGCCTTCCGCATAGCGCGCCGGCGAGAGTCGCATGAACGGGACGCGAAGCTCCCTCATGAGCTTCTGGACCTGCTCGAAATGCCGCAACTCCTCGCGCGCAAGTCGCGAGAGTCGATCAGTCAGCGTCAGATCTTCCGCATAAGTAAAGATCAGACTCAACGCTGTCGACGCGGCCTTCTTTTCGCAGTTCGCATGATCGACCAACAGCTCGCGCCATCTCAAGGCTGCAGCGTCGAACCAGCTCGCGGGCGTGGCCGCGCACAGAACGTGTTCAGTCGATTCGGTCATCGGGGTGCGGATGAAATGTGATCGATGTCTCGGATCAGTTCCGCTGCATTCGCAAAGCGGCGATCGGGATCCTTCGCCAGGAGTTTCTCGATGAGCGGCTGATAGCTTGAAAGCGGCCCTTCCAGCGAGGGCAACGGCGCATTCCCGTGAAGGTACAAGACCCCCATGGCCGTCGCCGCGAGGAACGGCTTCTTGCCGGTGAGCATCTCATAGAAAATCACACCGAGACTGTACAGATCGCTGCGGGCATCGAGCTCACGTCCATGTCCCTGTTCCGGACTCATGTAGTAGGGCGTACCGAAAATCTCACCAGTGCCCGTAATGTCGATCTGCATCTCCGCATGCTTGGCGAGTCCGAAATCGATGAGCGCGATGGAGCCATCCGCTCGCATCATGATGTTTCCAGGCTTCAGATCGCGATGTAGCACGCCCACGGCGTGCACGACCTGCAATGCTTCCGCCATCTGACGCAGATAACTCAAGCACTGCGTCGGACGCAATCCGCTGGCGATATGTCCGCGCAGATCGCCAAGGGGAAAGTATTCCATCGCGATGTACGCATGATCGTCGGCGATACCCAGATCGTAGATGCGCACGACGTTGGTATGACGAATGCGCGAGATCAGCTCGTATTCCTGCAGGAACCGGGCGAGCTGCGTGTTCGAATCGACGGCGCCGACCGTGTCGTTCATTACCTTGAGCACGACCATCTCCCCTGCCCGCTCGCTTTCGGCCAGATAGACGAATGCGTTTCCGCCGATTGCAAGCTCGCGCACGAATCGGTGACCGCGAATCGTCACCGGACCGAAAGTGGCTGTCGTACGTCCACGCGAGCTCGTTCGCCACAGCGCGAGCTCCTGTCGTCTTCTTTGCACGGCATCGCGCAGGGCGAGTGCGAAACGTCGATGATCGATGCGCTCACGCACCAGACAATCGACGACACCCCGCTGCATGACTCGCTGGCCCAGTGCTTCCTCGTCAGCCGGCGCGAGATAGACGATGGGTGGAAACGACTCGCGATGCATCAGATTCTCGAGCCATTCCTGGCCACGTCCGCGCTCGATGCGATCATCGAGAATGACTGCGTCGTAGCCGAGTGCAGTGAAGGCGGAATGCAGGCGGCCCGAGACGAGCGGTGCATGGATACGACAGTCCGCATCCGGGAACACGACGGTGACGTGATGTTCGAGCGCGCGACCGAGCTCCGTGTGATCGGTGATGATCATCACGCGGGGCCCGGCGGCGGATTGTGTCGGCGAGGGGCGCCCCGCGATCGCCTGCGTTGTCGATGACATGACGCTAGGTAACCTCTGATCAATTTCGCCATTCGCAACCTAGCTGCTTCGCCCGCCGAAGCGTTTCAACCAGCTACTTGCGAAGGGGAAGTCGATGAATCAGAGCTTCCTTGGATCGCGGCGAGCCTGGTGCGAGCTAGACGGCGCGAATGGCCTTCAACGAATGGCGATGCAGCTGGCGGCGGCGTTCCTTGGCCTGGTCCGACCGCTCTTCCTGCAAGCGCTGCAGATAGGCCGGCGTGATGTCGCCGGTCACGTATTCGCCAGAGAAGCACGACGTATCGAAAGTGTGTACTTCCGAGTCGTGGTGCTGGCAGGCACGTACCAGATCCTCGAGATCCTGGTAGATGAGCTTGTCGGCACCGATGATGCGCGCGACTTCGTCTTCGGTGCGACCCGCTGCCACCAGCTCGGATGCGTCCGGCATGTCGATGCCGTAAACGTTCGGATAGCGCACCGGCGGTGCTGCGGAGGCGAAGTAAACGCGCCGGGCGCCAGCTTCACGCGCCAGATCGATGATCTGCGCCGAGGTCGTGCCGCGCACGATCGAGTCGTCGATGAGCAGCACGTTCTTGCCGCGAAATTCGAGATCGATCACGTTGAGCTTGGAGCGGACGGATTTCGCGCGCTGCTCCTGCCCCGGCATGATAAAGGTACGACCGATGTAGCGGTTCTTCACGAACCCTTCGCGATATTTGACACCGAGAAGCTGTGCGACCTGCACGGCGGCCGTGCGGCTCGTGTCGGGAATCGGGATGACCACGTCGATGTCGTGATCCGGCCAGACACGTCGGATCTTTTCCGCAAGCAGATCGCCCATGCGCAGGCGCGCCTTGTGGACGGAAATGTTGTCGATGATCGAATCCGGACGTGCGAAGTAAACGTACTCGAAAATGCACGGCGTCTTGCGGGCGGCCGGCGCGCACTGCTGCGAATAGAAGCGCCCCTGTTCGTCGATGAACACCGCTTCGCCCGGTTCGATGTCGCGCACCCGGCTGAAGCCCTGCATGTCGAGCGCCACGCTCTCGGAGGCGAGCATGTATTCCGGACCCTGCGCCGTCTCGCGCTTGCCGAGCACCAGCGGGCGGATGCCATGCGGATCGCGAAAGCCGATGAGGCCATGGCCGACGATCATCGCAACGACTGCGAAGCCGCCACGACAACGGCGATAAACCGCACTGAGGGCATTGAAAATATCGCTCGCTGATGCGCGCGGTTTGCCTGCCTGAGACAGCTCGCTCGCGAGCACGTTGAGCAGGACTTCGGAGTCGGAGCTGGTATTCAGATGACGGCGATCCTCGCGAATGAGGACCTCTGCAAGCTCGGCGGCGTTCGTCAGATTGCCGTTGTGCCCGAGACAGATGCCGTAGGGAGAATTCACGAAGAAGGGTTGCGCTTCCGAGGAGGTATCGCAACCGGCGGTCGGATAACGGACATGACCGATGCCGATGTTGCCCTTCAATGCCAGCATGTGCCGATGCTGGAAGACGTCACGGACGAGACCGGTCTGCTTGCGCAGAAACAGCTCACCTTCGTGGCAGGTCATGATGCCTGCGGCATCCTGGCCACGATGCTGAAGCACGGTCAGCGCATCGTAGATCTGCTGGTTCGCGGGTGAATGGCCGACGACACCGACGATTCCGCACATAGGCTTTCAGACCCTCGAGTCCACGTTCGATCGCACCGACACCAGGGCCGGGACGGTTAAATGAGGCACATGCGCCCGTTCTTCAAGCATACGCATGCCGGTTTCAGCAAAGGCCTGAATCCAGCTGGCACATTCGCTCGCGTAGGGCATCAGCACCGAGCGTTTCCACCACTTCGTTTCGTCCAGGCGTGCAAATTGCGCAAGCAGCACCAGCGCTGCGATCACCACTGCGCCGCGCAGCACACCGAACAACATGCCCAGCAGACGATCCACTGCGAGGCTCAGGCCCGAATGGCGCAACAAATAGGCGAGCACGCTCGCAACGAGCCAGCCGACGAGCACCACGCCAATCACGATCAGGGTGCGAGCGGCCCACGTGCGTACGGGTTGCTCCGCCAGGGCACCACCCAGGAAAGGTTCGACGAGCGGCGCGTAACGCCAGGCGAGCCACAGACCGCCCAGCCACGCCAGCAAAGCAACGGATTCACGAACGAAGCCGCGATACATGCCGAGCAGCATGGAGACCGCAAGCACGCCGAGCATTGCGTAGTCAGCACCGTTCATGCGGCAAGAGCACTCGGAAAAGAAGGATGAGAAAGCGCGTGGGCCGCAGCGACCGGGCTCGGCAGAAAAATCGGGATCGCTGAATCGCAGCAGTCATCGATTTCTGATTCCATCGTGATCCGACATCGACAGCGGACTTGAATCGTTGCAGATGCGGACACTTTGACAGGAAGCGTTGCGAGCGGGCTGTGTTGCGGCGCGCGGATTCTACCAGCGGCCTCTCACTGGTTACCAATCCATCCGATTCGCGAGCCAAACCATTGACGGTAGTGCGCCCATCCTCGCGAAATCAGGGATGCTTCACGACTGCCGCACCGGAGATGCGTCCCTTGAGGCGGTTGAGCGTCCGCACGGCATCCTCGCGGTCCTTTACGGGCCCGATGCGAACCCGATAAAGCGTCGAGCCTCCGGACTTCACGGGCATGACAAAGGACTCGTAGCCATCTGCGCGTAAGTCCTTGGCCAGCTTCGCCGCCGTGCCTTGGCTCGCGAAACTTCCGACCTGCACTACCCAGCCTGATGAACCAGACGAAGACGCAGGCTTTGCGACCTTCGGCTCGGGCTCAGTACGCACTCGCTCCTGAGGTGCAGGCTTCGCAGGTGCCGCTGTCACTGCCTCTCGCGTCGTGTCGCGAGACTGCTCGGCGATCGCCGATGGGCGTCCCGACCCAGCACTTTCTCTTGCAGAAGCTTGCTCACTAGGCGGAGCACTGCCGCTCGATTCAGGCGATGTCTCAGTCGGGCCGGACTCGCTGGGAGCCTGTTGAGTCGGAAGAGTCTCGGCCACAACAGTCTCGGGCGGAGGAGCCTGTTCGGAAACGTTCTGGATTGCGGGACTCGTTCCAGGGGCGCGACTCAGATCGATCGTGTACGTCTTCACCGTGCCCGCGGCGGCGGGTGTCTGCACTTGCGGTTCAGGACTCTCCGGTCCCGATAGCATCTCCGGGATCAGGATCACGGCGGCAGCAACCAGGACCGCGGCACCGACGAGTCGTTCTTTTACGTGACGTTCCACGGGCGCGAAGTATAGACGTGCGTTCGACTATGCGCTGCCCCGCGCTCGCGAGCTCAGCGGCTGAGCCAGGAAAGCGCTGGCCCCACGGTCAGGAACGAACCGAACACGACCACCAGATCGTCGGGCGCGCTGCGGGTCTGCGCAATCTCGCAAGCCGCTTCCACCGTATTTGCGCTTGCCACGACCGGGACGCCCTGGGCGGCGATGCGTTCCACGAGAGCCTCTGTCGAAAGCGCGCGGTCGCTCGTCAGTCCGGCCACGATCCATTCATCGAAGCTCTCCTTCAGCACCTGAACGATCGCCTCGATATCCTTGTCCGCCAGGATTCCGCACACCGCGATTCTGCGTCCCGAGACGGGCATCTGCCCGAGCTGGGAGGCCAGCGTGGCCGCGGCCGCCGGGTTGTGTGCAACATCGACGATCCAGTGCGCCTTTTGCTCGAAGCGTTGAAAGCGACCTGTCAGCCGCACGGTGCTGAGCCCCGCAGCCACCGCATCGCGCGACACGGGCAATCGATCATGCAGCGCCATCAGCGTGGCAATCACACCCGAAGCATTGTCGAACTGAACCTCGCCGTGCAGGGCTGGAGGCGGCAAGCCCACGAGCTGTGTACCAAGACCTTGCCAGTCCCATAGATCTCCAGCACGCACGTACGTGAAATCGCGGCCCAAGCGCAGCAGCCGCGCACCGAGCGCATCCGCCTGCTCCTGAATGGAGTTCGGCATTTGCAGTGCCGAGAAGACCGCAGGTCGAGCCGTTCGAAAGATTCCCGCCTTCTCGCGTCCGATGGTCTCCACATCCGGTCCGAGCCAGTCGCAATGATCGAGCGAGATCGAGGTAATCAGCGCCACATCCGCATCTACGGCATTGACTGCGTCGAGCCGACCGCCCAGACCGACTTCCAGAACGATCGCATCGAGACCTGCGGTTTCGAAGATGAGCAAAGCCGCGAGCGCATTGAACTCGAAGAAGGTCAGCGTATCTTCGCCGCGGGCACGGTCGATGCGTTCGAACGCTGCGATAAGTGAGGCGTCGGAGACTTCGCGACCATCGATGACGATCCGCTCGTTGTAACGAAGCAGATGCGGCGACGTGAAGGTGCCGACCCGATAGCCCGCCGCGGACAGAATGCTGTTCAGCATCGCGACCGCCGATCCCTTGCCGTTCGTACCGCCGACCGTGATCACGGGGCACGCTGGTTTGCGCCAGCCGAGCCGCGCGAGCGTGCGATGGACTCGCGTCAGCCCGAGATCGATGGCACTGGGATGTAGCCCCTGCTGCCAGGAGAGCCAATCATCGAGCGTCGTGCGCGTCATGCGCGTCCAGCGTGTCAGCTCGCGGCAGGCAACTGGCGGTTCATGAGCATCGCGAGCAACCCGGCGATGCGGTCGCGCATGTCGCGGCGGTCGACGATCATGTCCAGCGCGCCATGCTCGAGCAGAAATTCGCTGCGCTGAAAGCCCTCAGGCAACGTCTCGCGCACCGTCTGCTGAATCACACGTGCACCCGCAAAGCCGATCAGCGCTTTCGGTTCGCCAATGTTCACATCGCCGAGCATCGCCAGACTTGCAGACACGCCGCCGGTCGTCGGATCCGTGAGCACCGAGATATAGGGAAGCTTCTCTTTCGACAGGCGTGCAAGCGCCGAGCTCGTCTTTGCCATCTGCAGCAGCGAGAGCAACGCTTCCTGCATACGCGCACCGCCGCTCGCCGAAAAGCAGATGAGCGGCTTGCCGTGTTCGATGCAATGCTCGACGGCACGCACGAAACGCTCGCCGACCACCGAACCCATGGAGCCGGCCATGAACTGGAACTCGAACGCGCAGGCGACGACCGGAATTCCTTCCAGGGTGCCCGCCATCACGATCAACGCATCTTTCTCGTGCGTGCTCTTCTGAGCCTGCAGCAAGCGGTCGCGATACTTCTTGCTGTCGCGGAACTTGAGCGGATCTTCCGGCTCGATCGTATCGGCGAACTCGGTGAACGACTCGGGATCGAGGAACCGCTCCAGCCGCTCGCGGGCACCGATGCGCATGTGATGTCCGCACTTCGGACACACATGCAGATTGCGTTCGAGCTCGGCTCGATAGAGCACGGCATCGCACGCAGAACACTTCATCCACAGCCCTTCCGGAACCGAACGCGTGCGGCGCTCCGTCTTGATCCGGGACGGCATGATTTTTTCGAACCAGGTCATACGGCGATCTGTTGAGGCTTCCGGGGCCGTTTAAAGAGGCGGCATCTATACTTGGTTGGCGTCCGGGCGGCAAGACACGCCCAGGATCTGCGCTGCGCTGCTCGGAAGATTCAGGATGGGATCGTATTCAATGGCGCTCAGATAAAGGCCATTGGGCGGCGCGGTAATCCCGCCTTTGCGGCGATCGCGCGCGGCGAGAATTTCTCCAACCCACTCGACCGGTCGGTCGCCCCATCCCACGGCCAGCAGCGCACCGGTGATGTTGCGAACCATGTGATGCAGGAACGCGTTTGCGTTTACCGCAATGACGAGGGTTTCGCCCATCCGGCGCACCTGAATCCATTGCAGCCGACGGATCGGCGTACGCGACTGACATTCTGCCGCACGAAACGAGGAGAAGTCGTGCTCGCCGACCAGTTGCTGAGCAGCTTCGTGCATACGATCTGCATCCAGCGGCTCGCGAATCCATGTGATCTGCCGTGCTGACAACGCAGCGCGAACCGGCCGATTGAGAATGAAATAGTGATACGTGCGCGAACGCGCGCTGTAACGCGCATGAAAGTCGTCAGGCACCTGCCGAGCCCATAGCACACTCACCTGCTTCGGCAGATTGGCATTGGTCCCAAGCGTCCAGCTGCGTTCCGTGCGAACCGCTTGAGTATCGAAATGCGCCACCTGCATGGCGGCATGCACGCCGGCATCCGTGCGTCCTGCCGCAACGACCTCGACAGGATGATCCGCCACTTGTGCGACCGCAGCTTCTACGGACGCCTGGATCCCATGGGCATGCGCCTGCGACTGCCAGCCGGCAAAGACGCTGCCGTCATATTCGATGCCAAGGGCGATGCGGGGCATGGGAAGAAAAAGAAGGCTGTAGGCTCTAGGCTGTAGGCTCTGGGGTCAGAACCGAGAGTAAAGACTCTCTTCTCTGACCTACAGCCTACAGTCTACGGTCTACAGCCTCGCGCTCAGCGTATCGAATCCAGCAGACGCTGTGCTTCCTGCTTCTGGTTCGACGTGCCCTCCTGGAGCACTTCTTCCAGAATGCTGCGGGCACCGTCGGGATCGCCCATGTCCATGTAGGCGCGCGCCAGATCGAGCTTGGTGCCGACTTCGCTCATGGTGACGGGTTCGAGCTCGGAGAGCTCCATCTCGTTGACCACCTGCTTGTTCGTGGGAGAGTGATCGTCGGCGTTCAGTGCCTCGCCGACATCGAGATCGACGCGCGGGTACTCGTTCGTGCGATCGGCAAAGACATCGTTCGAGAACACGTCGTCCTCGTTGCGCGTATGACGGACCGTATCGCCGCTGCCCTTCTCACCGAGATTGTCGAAATCGACGTCAAGATCTTCCTGAGTGATCTTCATCGACGCGGTCGCATCGATATCCTCGACGCGCTGCTGCTGGACGGTATCGTTGCCGGTCAGATCCACCTGGTCGATATAGATGGTGCCCGTGCTTTCGATATCGAATTTCTCGACACGCGGGGACTCCATCGTCTTGTCGGTGCTGCTCAGCCGCGGCGACTCGAGGGTCTTGTCCATGCTGCCGATACGCGGCGCTTCCATCGTGCGATCGAGGCTGCCAAGCGACGGCGCGAGCTGAGTCATCTCATCATCGGCGAGCGGACGCGAAACTTCGAAGTCGTCCGCCGGGATGTCCTTCTCGAGGGCCGCCGTGTGCTCGAGCGCACCGGTGGTTTCGAACGCGTCGACATCCAGGCCCAGATCATCGAGGGATAGCTCTGCGGTCTGATCCGTGCCGTTCTTGCCGGCGGCAGAGAAAGCATGCTCATCGAGCTTTTCGCGCACCGTCTGCGCGTTGCGGTCCAGCGCCGGGGACTCGATGGTCGGAGTTTCCTGCGTGCGTGCGAGATGATCCATCTCGCGCGTCGGCTCTTCTTCGCCGCTCGGCTCATCGAGCAGGAAATCCAGATCGGAGCTCGAGGACGCTTCCTGTGCAGGAGCCACGTGCTCGCCACTGCCAAATTCCAGATCCAGACCGCCTTCTGCTTCGGATTGCGGTTCGGCGAACAGATCGACGTCCACGCGGTTTTCGCCGCCTTCCAGATTGACGTCGACGAGATCGACACGTGCGGTACCCGCCTCGCCTTTGAAGATCTGATCTTCCGGAGCGATCTGGCGGCCCATGATGAGGACCTTGTCCCATTCACCGGGCGCGGCTTCATCGCGCGTCGCATGAAGATCGCGCGCCGTATCGAGGAACAACTCGCGATTGCCCCATACGAAATAGATCTCGAGCAGCTTGAGCTTGAGGTCGCGACGGTCAGGTTCGCGATCGATGGCGATCTTCACCAGGTCCGCGGCCTGATCGTACAGGCCATACGCCATGTGGAAGTCGGCTTCCGCCAGTGCGTCCTGCTGATCGAAGCGGACCGAGGTCTCGCTGCTCAGCGTGTCATCGGCGGTCTTCGGCTCGCTGATCGAGACGCTCGCCCCAGGACGCGTCTTCGATTCGCTGCGGACGGCGGCTACGGGGGCAGCCTCGATTACATCCTCATCGAACGCAGGCTCGAGGTCTTCCGCGGGCAGTGAGAAGTCATCGACCTCCACCCGCTGGCGACCTGCCGTAGCAAGCGCAGGCGACACACGCGGCTCGAAGCTCGGCGAGAACGCATCGAGCTCGACGGAGCTTTCCGACTCGCGGCGACGCTTCAGGAACGTGAGGATCAGGAAGATGACCAGCAACAAGCCGACCACGACGGGCACCCACCAGAAATCGCCGATGCGGTCCATGAGCGAAGGCTCGGGCGCCTGTTGCACAGGCTGCGGACGTGCCTTCGGTGCGGCGGGCTCGGCAGCCGGCTCGCTGGCATCCGGCGCGACCTCAGCGTCGGTCGTGTCGGATTCGATCGGTGCTTCGCTGGATGGCTCGTTGGCTTCGGGCTGTGCAGCCGCAGGTGCCTCACCCACGCCCTGCTGAACATTCGCAAGCCCAGGGCTCGTCACTTCGAGACGCTTGTCCTGCGTGCTCGTCGCGCTTCCAGCGCTCGGTGTAGAGGCCGATGGTGCCGGCTCGCTGGCGGCAGAAGGTGTCGCTGGCGTTGCCGTAGCAACGGGTTCGTCTGCAGGCGTCACCAGCTTGAGCTGATTGCCCGTGTCCTCGCTTGCGCCACGGAATGCACCGCTCCAGGCCCGCTGCTGCTGCGCCACTTCAGCGGCAGCTTCGGTGCGTGAAATCGCTTCGATGTCCGACAGCTCAGGTACGCGCAGCACGCTGCCCGCCTTGAGCACATTGATGTTGCCGACGAACGCTTCCGGGTTCGCGCGGAACAACGCGATCATCGTCTGATTGATGCCGGACGGAGTCGCCTCGGGATTGATACGACGGGCGATCTTCGAAAGCGTGTCGTTACGCTGCACTTCGTAGCTGCCGCCGATGACCGCGGCGGGCGGGCTTGAGGGCGATGAGGGCTGCGTGGCAGGCGCGGGCACTGACTCCGTCGGCTGCGGAGCCGGCGCGCGTTCGATACGACCTTCCGTGCGTGCGCCGGATTGCGGCGCCGTCACCGGACGCTGGGATTCCGGCTGCGAAGGCATGAACACCGGCGGATCGAGCAGCACGGTGTATTCGCGCAGCAGTCGGCCGCGGCCCCAGTTCGCTTCTACGAGAAACGTCACGAAGGGTTCGGTGACGGAGCGATTCGAGGTGACCTTGATCTTGACCTGACCATCGCGGCCGCGCGAGACGGCGAAATCGAAATTCGACAGGTAGGCGGGACGATCGATTCCGTAACGAGCAAACAGCTCGTTGCTCGCGAGGGTGACCTTGAGATCTGCGAGCTCGTCCTTCGTCGGCGCGATCACCTCGATGTCGGCATCGAAAGGCTGATTGAGCGCGGAATTGAGTCGGATTTCCCCCAGACCCAACGCGTACAGAGTCGCAGGCGACATAAGTGCGCCCAGCAGCAGCAGGCGCGGCAACTGTCTTCTCATCAGCTCTCCCGGTACCGTGTCCTGGGCATCCCTGGTGTCGTGGCCGGATTGTTGTAGTGGGACCGGCGCGTTAAGGCCAGAAAGCTCAAGTGCTTCATGACCTTGCGCGCGTAAATATACTTTACAAGTAATCTTTTACCAAAATCTCGGCGATCTGGACGCTATTTAAAGCAGCTCCCTTGCGAACGTTATCGGACGTAATCCACAGATTCAGACCGCGCTCGTGGGTGATGTCGTCGCGAATGCGACCTACGTACACCGGATCCGTCCCCGCTGCTTCCGTCACCTGGGTCGGATAGCCGCCCGGCTGACGTTCATCGACTACGACCACGCCGGATGCCTTGGCCAGAATCTCGCGGGCCTGAGCAGCCGAAAGCTTGCGACGCGTTTCGATATGCACGGCTTCCGAGTGACCGACGTACACCGGCACGCGAACTGCCGTCGCGTTCACCTTGATGTCCTTGTCCTCGAAGATCTTCTGGGTTTCCCAGAACATCTTCATCTCCTCCTTCGTGTACCCGTTGTCCAGGAACACATCGATCTGCGGCACGCAGTTGAAGGCGATCTGCTTGGCGATCACTTTCGCCGTGGCCTTCTCGCCACGCGCGAGCGCCGCCGTCTGCGAAGCCAGCTCGTCGATGGCCTTCTGACCCCCGCCCGACACCGACTGGTACGTCGCTACGTTGATGCGCTCGATGTGAGCGGCATCGTGCAGCGGCTTCAGCGCGACCAGCATCTGCATGGTCGAGCAGTTCGGATTCGCGATGATGTTGTGCTTGCGATAGCCGGCGATCGCGTGCGGATTCACTTCCGTGATCACCAGCGGAATGTCGTCCTGATAGCGAAATTGCGAGGTGTTATCCACGACGACGCAGCCCGCCTGCCCTGCCCGCACGGCCTGGACCTTGGATACGCTCGCGCCCGCCGAAAACAATCCGACCTGTGCCTTCGAAAAATCGAAGGTCTCTACATCGAGCACCGGCACTTCCGCGCCATTGAATTTGACGGTCTTACCGACCGAGCGGGCACTGGCCAGGGGATAGAGCTTGTCGACCGGAAACTGACGTTCTTCGAGGATCGACAACATGGTCTGGCCCACGAGACCCGTGGCTCCCAAGACCGCGACATTCCACTTTCTACTCATGACCCCGTTTCCGGATGAAGCTGCCAAGCGATTGATTGACGTCCGATTGATGGACTCAGCCGGGCGCAAAGGGCCGCCACACTACCTCAAACGAAGTGCAGACATAAGATGGCGACGCAGAAACCGTTGGGCAGATCACATCTGATCGCCCCGTTTCAGCATCCAGCTCACGGGCAGGCTGGGCGTCCGCCCGGCGCGGCTTACGGCGTGATCGAACCGGGGATATGGGGCGTCTTCGAAACCGCGTCCATGTTCTGGCCGCGATGACGCAGGTAATGATCCATCAGCACCAGCGCCAGCATGGCTTCGGCAATGGGGGTCGCCCGCAGCCCGACGCAGGGGTCGTGTCGCCCCGTGGTGATGACGTCGATGGGATTGCCTTCCAGATCGATCGTGTCTCCCGGAATCGTGATGCTGGAGGTCGGCTTGAGCGCGATGCTCACGAGGATGTCCTGACCGGTCGAAATACCGCCGAGCACCCCACCTGCATTGTTCGTGCGAAAGCCTTTCGGCGTCAGCTCATCGCGATGCTCCGACCCGCGCTGTCCCACGGCGCCAAAGCCCGCGCCGATCTCCACGCCTTTGACCGCATTGATGCTCATCATCGCAAAGGCGATGTCGGCATCGAGTCGATCGAATACCGGCTCGCCCAAACCCACCGGCACGCCGCTCGCGATCACATTCACCCGGGCCCCGACCGAATCGCCGTCGCGACGCAGATTGACCATGTAGTTCTCGAGCTCTTCCAGCCGCGATGGATCGGGACTGAAAAAGGGATTGTCGTAGGAGTGCTCGATGTCCTTCGGCTCGAGCTGCAACGGACCCAGCTGCGCGAGATAACCGCGGATCGTCACGCCCAACCGTTCTTGCAGGTATTTACGTGCAATCGCGCCAGCGGCCACCCGCATGACGGTCTCGCGTGCGGACGAACGGCCGCCGCCGCGGTAATCGCGAAACCCGTACTTCTGCTGATACGTGTAGTCGGCGTGACCAGGACGAAAGCGGTCTTTGATCTTTTCGTAATCGCGCGATCGCTGATCCGTGTTCTCGACCAACAGGCCGATTGGCGTGCCGGTCGTGCGCCCTTCGAACACACCCGAAAGGATCTTCACCTGATCCGGTTCCTTGCGCTGGCTGGTATGCCGCGAGGTGCCCGTGCGCCGCAACTCGAGCCAGGGCTGAATGTCGCTTTCGGTCAAGCTCAATCCCGGCGGACATCCATCGACGATGCAGCCGAGCGCAGGGCCGTGGCTCTCGCCGAAGGTCGTCACCGTAAAAAGCTTGCCGAGGGTGTTACCAGACATGATCAACGCATTGCGCAATGTGTGTGGACGGCATTCTAGAGGACTCGATCGACCTCAGTGAACGGAAGCTTGTGCTCCCCTTTCGTCGGCAGGCAAATCGAAGGCGAAATGCGGCTGCGCGCGAACGGCAGCCGTCAGGACGGCTAGCGTCTTGCGAGCGGCGCGAGCTGATCTGCTGTGAGCAGAAAAACGCCACCACCGCCGCGCTCGAACTCGAGCCATGTGAAGGGCACGCGCGGAAAGGCATCGACCAGCGCCTCTTCCGAATTGCCGACCTCGGCGATCAGGATGCCGTGCGGCTCGAGGTGCGAGGACGCCTGCGCGAGAATCCGCCGCACGATGTCGAGCCCGTCGTTTCCGCCATAGAGGCCGAGTCGTGGCTCGCGGTGATACTCATCCGGCAACTCGGCGAGCTCTTCGCCCCCCACGTAGGGCGGATTCGTGACGATGACGTCGTACTTCTCGCCTTGCAGCGAATCGAACACATCCGAGCGCACCGCGCGCACGCGATCTGCCACGCCGTGACGATCGATATTGATCTTCGTGACCGCAAGCGCGTCATCGGAAATATCTGCTGCATCGACGCGGGCCTGCGGAAGCGCGAGCGCGGCGGCGATGGCGATGCAGCCCGAGCCCGTACCGATATCCAGCAAGCGGTTGACGCGCTCTGCGCGAATCCAGGGTTCGAACTGCGCTTCGATCAGCTCTGCGATGGGCGAGCGCGGCACGAGCACGCGTTCATCCACATAGAACTCATGACCCGCGAACCACATGCGATGCGTCAGGTAAGCCACCGGCACGCGCTCACGGATACGCCGATCGAACAGCGCCTGAATCTCTTCACGCTGGCGGGCGCTGAGCTCGCGCGCGTAGACCTTCGATGCCTCTTCGTGCTTGAGACCTGCGCCGAAAAACACGAGCTCCGCGGCTTCATCGACCGCATTGTCGGTGCCGTGTCCGAACCAGACGTTCGCCGCAGCGAGACGCTGCGCGCCATGGCGTATGAATTCTTCGACAGTTCGGGGATCGGAGGCTGAAGGCATGAGCAAGATTCGCAGCAGTGAAGAAGTCGGTGGCGTGCAATAATCCGCGACCCTGAATACCGAATTGCACGGATCGATGTCGCGCAAACAATCCATCGCTGTCGCCGCAGTCGTGGCCATTGTAGCCGTTGCAAGCGGCATGCTGCTCGCGCGCGCGCTGTTTACGTCGCAGGGCTCAACCCAGTTGGCTCTTGCAAAGGCCACGTTGCTGACACCGCCGCGGCCATTGCCCGAATTCGAACTCATCGATCAGGACGGCTCCCCCTTCACGCAGGCGCAGCTGCGCGGACACTGGAGCGTGCTGTTCTTCGGATTTACGCACTGCCCTGACGTGTGCCCCACCACACTTGGCGTGCTCGCCAAGGCCCGCCAGGAGTTGTCGGATCTGCCGGACGAATTGCAACCGCACGTCGTCCTGGTGTCCGTGGATCCGAAACGCGATACGCCGCAGCAGCTCGCCTCCTACGTGAAGTTCTTCGACTCGTCGTTCACCGGCGTGACCGGCACCGAACGATCGATCGACGAGTTCACGCGGTCGATCGGCGTTCCCGTCGCGATTACGCCGACCCAGAACGGCGACTACTCCGTCGATCACTCGGCAGCGCTGTTCCTCATTGATCCGCAGGGCAACATGCGTGCGCTCTTCTCCACACCGCACGTCGTCAGTGTCATCGCCGACGACTATCGCCGCATCGTCAAGGCCGACTGATCCGCATGACCGATCACGTTCCCGATACCTACACCAGCGCCACTTTCGGCGATCGCCTGTTCGCTGCGCTTCAGTACGGCCTGCCCAAGCATTTGCTCTCGCGCATGATCTATCGCTTCATGCGCATCGAGTCGCCCGCGATACGCCGCCTGACGATTTCCACCTTTCTGAAGGCGTATGACGTCAACATGGCAGAGGCCGTCCAGTCCGATCCGTTTGCCTATCGCAGCTTCAACGATTTCTTTACTCGTGCGCTGCGTGATGGCGTCCGGCCCATCGATCCCGATGTTTCACACGTCGTCAGTCCGGTGGACGGTACGTTGAGTCAGCGCGGTGCGATCAGCGACGGTGCCATCATCCAGGCCAAGGGCCAGTACTACTCGACTTTCGAATTGCTCGGCGGCGATGCGGAGGCGGCACAGACGTATCGCGATGGCTCATTCGCCTGCATCTACCTGGCCCCCTACAACTATCACCGCATCCATATGCCGGTCGCAGGTCGTGCGCTACGAACGGTGTATGTCCCGGGCGATCTGTTCAGCGTGAATGCCGCCACCGCGCGCACTGTCCCGCGTCTGTTTGCCCGCAACGAGCGCGTGATCTGCGAGTTCGATACCACGTTCGGACGCATGGCGCTGATCCTCGTCGGCGCCCTGTTCGTCGGCAGCATGGAAACGGTCCACTGCGGCGAAATCAATCCGCCGCCACGCGTGAGCAAGGCAGCCACACGCATTGCTCGCGGCGATGGACGCGAGTTCGCGAAAGGCGATGAGCTCGGCCGATTCAACATGGGCTCGACCGTCGTACTGCTCTTCGAGCGCAATCGAATCGACTGGGCGAAAGGATTCGAAGCCGAGGTCAGAGTAAAGCTCGGTCAGGCGATCGCGCGCGCAATCCCCGGATGAGCGCGAACTGGAAACCGACGGCATCGATCGCGACGCTGGAAGTGCGCGCGAAAATGCTGCGAGCTGCGCGCGAATACTTCACGGCCACGCGTGCGCTGGAAGTCGAAACCCCAACCCTGAGTGCCGCCGCAGTCAC
The DNA here is from genome assembly GCA_023423935.1 of Pseudomonadota bacterium. GTDB lineage: Bacteria > Pseudomonadota > Gammaproteobacteria > Steroidobacterales > Steroidobacteraceae > Steroidobacter. Next base: position 66,808 of record JAFAEQ010000044.1, read on the forward strand.
GGACGTGCATCTGGCGAGCGTCGCGGCGACCGCGCTGGGCAAAGCGTCTTATCTGCACACCTCGCCCGAATATCCGATGAAGCGTCTGCTGGCAGCAGGCTGCGGGGATATCTGGCAAATCTGCCGCGTGTATCGCGACGGCGAATCCGGGCGCTGGCACAACCCCGAGTTCACGATGATCGAGTGGTATCGCGTCGGCATCGATCATCACGCACTGATGTCCGATGTCGAACGGCTGATCAGTGCGATGCTGCCGGCATCGCGCAACTTCGATCGCTCCGAACGCCTGACTTATCGCGAAGCGGTGCAGCTGCATGCGGGAGTCGATGCACTCGAAGATCCTGCGCCGGTGTTGATCGCAAAACTCGAAAGCGCCGGCATCGAGGTTCCCGCGTCGGTGAAGCACGATCGCGATGCCTGCCTGGATCTGATCATGAGCGTCATCGTGGGGCCCCAGCTCGGGCACGATCGCATGACGTTCATCTACGACTATCCCGCTTCGCAAGCCGCGCTCGCGCGCACGCGCGGCGCCGTGGCTTCACGCTTCGAGGCTTATCTGGAAGGTATCGAGCTGGCGAACGGATTTCATGAACTGGGCAATGCCGCAGAACAACGCGCGCGGTTCGAACAGGATCAAGCATCGCGCCGTGAGCGCGGACTGCCCGAGATGCCGATCGACGAGAACTTCCTGGCGGCACTCGAGTACGGGCTGCCCGACTGCTCAGGCGTGGCCCTCGGCTTCGACCGACTCGTCATGTGCGCCATCGGCGCGAAGCACATCGATCAGGTGATCGCTTTTCCTTTCGAACGTGCTTGAGAGAGTTCACACAGAGAGCACAGAGGACACAGAGTTCGAAGAGGAGGAACGGATCTCCACGGGGAACACGGGGACCACGGGGTAGAGCGCGCGCCGACCAGAATTCTTGTATCCGTATCTCCACTCTGTGCTCTCTGTGTACTCTGTGTGAAATCCTTCTCCGGGTAACTTCATGCAAACTTCAACGATAGACACGTCCCTGAGCAAGCCCGAGCTGTACGCAGAGATCGCACGTGAGTTGGAGTCGCTGATCGCGGGCGAGCCGGACACGATCGCAAATCTCGCGAATGCCGCGGCGCTGCTATTCAACTCGCTGCCCGATTTGAACTGGGCCGGGTTCTATTTGCTGAAGGATGGCGAGCTCGTCGTTGGCCCGTTTCAGGGCAAGCCTGCGTGCGTGCGGATTGCGATGGGCAAAGGTGTCTGCGGGACGGCGGCGCAACGTCGATCGACGGTGATCGTGGCGAACGTCCATGAGTTCGCGGGGCACATCGCGTGCGACTCTGCATCGAACTCGGAAATCGTCGTGCCGATGATTCGCGATGGCGAGTTGCTCGGCGTGCTCGATATCGACAGCCCGAAGTTCGAGCGCTTCGATGAGCAGGATCAGGCGGGATTGGAGAAGTTCGTGAGGATCCTGCTCGGGAACGGATGAATGCCTGCCGCTCTAGTCCGATTGAAAGACCGGACTCAACGCGGAAAACCGTCCACTCTGATCTCCGACGCCTTCTCCTGCCTGCGGGGAAAGTTGGGATGTGGAGGCAAGGATTTCAGAGGCCCTGGCTGCCCTGAGCGTCCCAGCGGACCAGCCAGCCAGTACATCCGTGTACTGTCGTTCGTGCGGTCCGAAGCCACGTTAAGTGGCTTCGGAAAAGACATCCGCACTCACCCCTTCGCTCGCGCGATGTACTCGCCGGTGCGCGTATCGACGCGGATCAGCTCGCCTTCGTTGATGAAGAGCGGCACACGCACGATGGCGCCCGTTTCGAGCTCGGCAGGCTTGCCGCCGCCCGTCGCGGTGTCGCCGCGCACGCCTGGGTCCGACTTCACGATCTTGAGCTCGACGTGTGCCGGAGCCGTCACGTTGAGCGGCACGCCGTTCCACAACATGACGACGCATTCCATGCCGTCCTTCAGCCATTTCATCGTGTCGCCCACCGCTTCCTTACCCGCGGTGTACTGCTCGAAGGTGTCCGGAACCATGAAGTGCCAGAACTCACCGTCCGTGTAGAGATACTGCATGTCGGTCTCGACGACGTCCGCGGACTCGACGGTATCGCCGGACTTGAAGGTGCGCTCGATGACGCGACCGGTCTTCAGGTTGCGAACGCGGACACGGTTGAAGGCCTGGCCCTTGCCCGGCTTCACCATTTCATTCTCGACGATCGAGTAAGGATCGTTTTCGAGAATGATTTTGACGCCCGATTTGAACTCGTTGGTGGAAATGCTGCCCATGTATGCGTCCAATCTGTCGTGATGATGGCGAGCCGATAACCGGCCGTGCCGATAACCGGCCGTGCCGATACCGGCCGTGCCGAAAACTGCCGTGCGATGTCCGCGAGAGCAATTCAGCGAAATCTGCGAAAATCGTGCGACCTGCTCGCACGCTGTCGATCCTGCAAGTCAGGGCGGGACAGCGAAACCAGTTGACTCAGGTCCCATCAATCAGGGCGCCCGCTCGCATCAGGGTGCCCCTTCAAAAGGGCGCAGATGATAGCCGCAAGCTCCATGACAGGCCAGCTCCAGGCCGCTCGACCGCGCTGGCAACAGGCGCTGGCCGAGGCAATTACGGATCCGCTCGAGCTGTGTCGGATCCTGGATCTGGACCCCGCACCGCTCGCCGTCGCACAGCCTCCAGCCCGGAATTTCGGCTTGCGCGTTCCGCGTGGATTCGTGGATCGCATGAGGCGCGGCGACCCGCGCGACCCTCTGTTGCTGCAGGTTTTGCCGCTCGATGCCGAAGACCTGCCGACGCAGGGGTATAGCCTCGATCCGGTCGGCGATCTGGCCAGTCGGGCCGGGACGGGCATCCTGCACAAGTACCAGGGTCGGGCCCTTCTGGTTGCGACCGGCGCCTGTGCCGTTCATTGCCGCTACTGCTTCCGCCGTCATTTCCCCTATTCCGACAATTCGCTCCTGGCGAGCGAATGGGTATCGGCCGTCGACGCGATTCGCGCCGACAGTTCCATCACGGAAGTGATCCTGAGCGGTGGCGATCCGCTGAGCCTCAACGACCGACGTCTCACGCAGCTCACCGAAGCGCTTCAGAGCGTGCCTCACGTGCAGCGGTTACGCATCCATACGCGCTATCCGGTGGTCCTGCCGGAACGCGTGGACGAGGGTCTGCTCGCATGGCTGTCGGGGGTGCGCTTACAGAAAGTCATGGTGATTCACGCGAACCATGCCAACGAAATCGATGCGCATGTCGCCGAGGCCTGCCGCCGTATGGCTGCCTCAGGGATCACGCTCCTCAACCAATCGGTGCTCCTGGCCGATATCAATGACTCAGTACCGGCACTGGCGGATCTGAGTGAAGCCCTGATGGGCTGCGGCGTGCTGCCCTACTACCTGCATCTGCTGGATCGCGTTCAGGGGGCGGCGCATTTCGACGTGGACGAATCCAAGGCGCTGCGGCTGCATGCAGAACTCATGACTCGCCTGCCCGGATATCTGGTGCCGCGGCTGGTCCGCGAGATTCCCGGCGCCGCATCCAAGACGCCCGTCACGTTCGCGGCGCAACGTTATTGAGACAATGAGTCAAGACTGCCGGAAGTGTCGATCCGGCGTGTTTGCACTTGAAGGAGTTCTGCTTGGCTGAGCAAGCCGCCGTACCGATGGTCATCCTGACCCGTCATCAGGATAACGTCGAGGCCATCAACAGCACGCTGCGCAATGCAGGTCATGCAGTGCGCTGCAACTGGATTCGCGAGCTCAACGATTTGAGCGACGCCCTCCAGCAGATTGCACCTCATATGCTCGTGGCCTTCGTGGGCCCCGACGCATCCGATACGTCGAAAGTGATGACCGTGGCCACGCAGATTGCCCCCGACGTGCCCGTGCTCATCGCGCGCGATCAGGTGGACGAAGACATCATTGCCGCCGCCATGCAGCAGGGTGCACGCGACGTCGTCACGCTCATGAATCCGGTCCGTTTGCAGGCAGTCGTCGCGCGCGAGCTCGAAGCGCATCGTCAGGCGCGCGCGCTGAGCAATACGCTGAACTCCGCGCGCGAATATCGCGAGCAGTTGAAATCGTTCATGACCGGATCGGCCGATGCGATTGCGCACGTCCAGGAAGGCATCCTGGTCGATGTGAATCCGGCGTGGCTCGATCTGTACGGCTACCCGGAAGCGGATGCCGTCGTCGGCACCCCGCTGATGGATGCGTTCGATGCGTCCGCGCATGCGGCGATCAAGGGCGCCCTCGTCGCGTGCCTGCAAGGCAAATGGTCGGATCATTCATTGCGCGCACCGGCACTTCTGAGCGACGGCACCACGGTCTCGCTCGACCTCGAGCTCACGACTGTCGAGTTCGACGGCGACCCCGCCGTGCGCCTGTCGATCGCTTCGCAAAAGCGTGCTTCGGGCGGTGAGCTCGATCAGCAGTTGAACGATGCGCTCGAGCGCGATGCCGCAACCGGCACGCTGCAGCGCAAGTTTTTCATTCAGTGGCTGCGCGAATCGCTCTCGCAGCCGATCAAGGCGGGCGTGCGACAGCTCGTGTGCGTCGAGCCCGATCATCTCGGCTCGCTGACCGAAGACATCGGCCCGATCAATTTCGAAGACTTCATCGGTCAGTTTGCAGGGCTCGTCAACGAAGTACGTCAGCCCAACGATCTGATCGGTCGCTTCGGCGATGGCGCCTTCGTGTTGCTGATGGAGCGCGGCACGACACGCGATATCGAAACCTGGGCCAATAATCTCGTGCGCAAGGTCGCAGGTCAGGTCCTGCGCGTGGGCGACAAGCAGATCTCCTGCACGTGCAGCATCGGCATCGGCATGATCGATCCGCGCTCCCCCGATGCAGCCGCGTCGCTCGCCGATGCCTTGGCGGCCAAGTACAACGCCCAGCAGGCCGGCGGCAACCGCGTGCAGCTCGTCGATCACCTCGAAGAAGACACACGTCAGCAGGCGGCGGATGAGATCTGGGTGCGCCGGATCAAGGCAGCATTGATGGAAAACCGTTTCCGTCTCATGCAGCAGCCGATCGCCAGCCTGCTCGGCGAAGACCGCGGCATGTTCGACGTGCTGGTGCGCATGATCGACGAGCAGGGTCAGGAACTGCTTCCTGCCGAGTTCATGGCCGCCGCCGAACGCAACGATCTGATGAAGAACATCGACCGCTGGATCATCGGCGCTGCAATGGCCTTCTGCGCAAGCCGCAAAGTCGAGCAGCTCTTCGTACGACTCTCGAAAGACTCGGTGCGCGACAAGTCCCTGCTGCAGTGGCTGGCCAATCAGCTCAAAGTCTCGCGCATCGATCCTGCGCACATCGTCTTCCAGATCAGCGAGCAGACCGCCGCGGAATATCTCGCGGACACGACCGAGCTCGTGACCGGCCTGCGCAAAGCTGGATTCTTGTTCGCGATCGAACACTTCGGCACCGGCCGCGACCCGCAGCGCCTGCTGGCCCATCTGCCGGCGAACTACGTGAAGATCGACGGCACCCTGATGCAGGGCCTCGCCCTGGATCCGAATCTGCAGCAACGCGTCCGCGACTTCGTCGATCAGGCCCGCGGCCGCAAGATGAGCACCATCGCCGAGCGCGTCGAAGACGCCAACACGATGGCCGTGCTCTGGCAGCTCGGCATCGAATTCATCCAGGGCTACTTCGTCAACGAACCTGAACAGGTCGTGATGGGATAGATCAAGCAGGCCGCAAAGACCGCAAAAAAGAGGAACAACTTACACAGAATCAGATCTTGCGCTGACCATGACGTCAGATTAACGCTTGCTCCGAATCATCTAAGGTTCTTTTTTGCGGTCTTTGCGGCTATCCGGTGGTCTTCACGGCTATCCGACTCTCTTAACCCTCGACCTCAAGCCGCTCCACCTTGCGCCAGCCGCGAGGCAGTACCGCGCCGCGCTGCGCGCGTTCGCCGCGGTATTCCTTCAGCTCCGCGAACTTGAGCGTCATCTTGCGATCGCCGGAACGCACGATGAGATTCTGAGTCGGAGCGACGACTGCAATCGCTGCGAGGAATTCTTCGCGCGATTCGAGCTTCTTCGGGTTGATGCCGAAGATCTTGTTGCCCTTGCCACGCGGCAGTTCGGGCAGATCTTTCACCGGGAACACGAGCAACTTGCCGTCGCTACTCACGGCGCAGAGCACTGCATCGTCCACTGTCGGCACGAGTGCGGGCGCGAGCACGCCGGATCCTTCCGGCACCTTCAGCACGGCCTTGCCGGCCTTGTTGCGTGAATAGAGCTCTTCGAGCTTCACGACGAATCCGTAGCCCGCATCGGATGCAAGCACCCAGCGATCCGAGGGCTCGCCCATCATGACACCGGCAAACTTTGCGCCGTCCGGGGGATCGATGCGGCCGGACAGAGGTTCGCCCTGCCCGCGCGCTGACGGCAAAGTGTGAGCGAGCAGACTGTACGCACGACCGGTGCTGTCGAGGAACACGGCCTGCTGCGTGCTGCGGCCGCGTGCTGCGGCCTGGAACGAATCGCCCGTCTTGTACGACAGCGCCACAGGATCGAGCTCATGGCCTTTGGCCGAGCGCACCCACCCGCGCTCCGAGAGTACGACCGTGACGGGCTCGCTCACGACCAGCTCTGTTTCGTCGATCGCCTGCGCGGCGGCGCGCTCGACGATGCGACTGCGCCGATCGTCGCCGAACTCTTCTGAATCGCGGATCAGCTCTTCCTTCACGAGCTTGTGCAGGCGCGCCTTGCTCTTGAGGATCTTGTCAAGCTCATCGCGCTCCTCGGCCAGCTCCTTCTGCTCGCCGCGAATCTTCATTTCCTCGAGCTTCGCCAGATGGCGCAGCTTGGTTTCGAGGATCGCCTCCGCCTGAATTTCCGTGAGCTGGAAGCGCTTCATCAGCACCGGCTTCGGCTCTTCCTCACGGCGAATGATGCGAATCACTTCATCGAGATTGAGATAGGCCGCGAGCAAACCATCGAGGATGTGCAGTCGCGCCTGAACCTTGTCGAGTCTCCAGTTGAGACGCTTGGTCACCGTGTCGACGCGGAATGTCAGCCATTCCTGCAACAGTGACCGCAGGTCCATGACCTTCGGCCGGCCATCGAGCCCGATGATGTTGAGGTTCACACGATACGTACGTTCGAGATCGGTCGTGGCAAACAGATGCGCCATCAGCTGCTCGGTATCGACACGATTCGAGCGCGGCACGATCACGATGCGAGTCGGATGCTCGTGATCGGATTCGTCGCGAATGTCCTCGACCATCGGCAGCTTCTTGGCCTGCATCTGCGCAGCCACCTGCTCCTGCACGCGACTGCCCGACACCTGATAAGGCAGCTGCGTGATCACGATGTCGCCATCTTCAATCTCGTACACGGCGCGCGCGCGGATCGAGCCGTTGCCTGTCTTGTAGATGTTGCGGATCTCCTCCTTCGAGGAAATGATCTCCGCGCCGGTCGGGAAGTCGGGACCCTTGATGCTCTTGCACAGATCGCCGAGCGTGGTCTCCGGGTCGTCGAGCAGCTTGATGCAGGCGTTGACGACTTCGCGCAGGTTGTGCGGCGGAATGTCCGTCGCCATACCGACCGCGATGCCGGTTGCACCATTGAGCAGAATGTTCGGAACGCGCGCCGGGAGCAGCACCGGCTCTTCCAGTGTGCCGTCGAAGTTCGCATTCCATTCGACCGTGCCCTGCCCCAACTCGGAAAGCAGCAGCGAGGCATAGCGGGTCAGTCGCGCTTCGGTATAGCGGTAAGCCGCGAACGATTTCGGATCGTCGGGTGAACCGAAGTTGCCCTGTCCATCGACCAGCGGATAGCGATACGAGAACGGCTGGGCCATGAGCACCATCGCCTCGTAGCACGCCGAGTCGCCGTGCGGATGATATTTACCGATCACATCGCCGACCGCGCGCGCAGCTTTCTTGTGCTTCGCATTCGCATTCGAGCCCTGCTCGCTCATCACATACACGATGCGACGCTGCACGGGCTTCAAACCGTCACCGATGTGCGGCAACGCGCGATCGAGAATCACGTACATCGAATAATCGAGATACGCCTTCTCCGTGAACGCCCGCAGCGGCTGACGTTCAATGCCTTCGAAGTTGAGAGCAGGCTGATTGGGCATAGATGCTATGGATGATGTCAGTGATGACAGTGAGGGAAGTGATGGCGGTCAGACAGTGAGCGTGGCTGGTCCCCGACCGACATCACTGCCATCACTGCCCTCACCGGCCTCACTTCAGATTTGTACGTCCGCCAGGTTGCCTTTGGTTTCGAGCCATTCGCGGCGATCGCTCGAGCGCTTCTTGGCCAGCAGCATGTCGAGCATCTGATCCGCTTCGTCCTTGGCTTCGACGGTCAGCTGCACGAGCCGGCGCGTTTCGGGCGCCATGGTCGTTTCGCGCAGCTGCATCGGGTTCATTTCACCCAGACCTTTGAAGCGGGTGACGACGGGCTTCGTGCGCGGATTCTCCGCCGCGATGCGATCGATGATGCCCTGACGTTCGGCGGCATCGAGCGCGTAGTACACCTGTTTGCCGGCATCGATTCGATACAACGGCGGCATCGCGACATACACGTGACCTGCGAGCACCAACGGACGGAAGTGACGCAGGAACAATGCACAGAGCAGTGTCGCAATGTGTGCGCCGTCGGAATCCGCGTCCGCGAGAATGCAGATCCTGTTGTAGCGCAGGCCCTTGAGATTGTCGGAGCCGGGATCGACGCCGATGGCGATGGCGATGTGGTGCACTTCCTGTGACTGCAGCACCTGGCCCGCATCGACTTCCCAGGTGTTCAGGATCTTGCCGCGCAACGGCATCACGGCCTGGAACTCGCGATCGCGAGCCTGCTTGGCAGATCCGCCTGCGGAGTCACCTTCCACCAGGAACAGCTCCGAGCGTTCGGGATCCTGCGAGGAGCAGTCGGCAAGTTTGCCCGGCAATGCAGGTCCGCTCGTGACGCGCTTGCGGCTCACTGCCTTCGAAGCCTTGAGGCGCGCCTGCGCCCCTGCGATCGCAAGCTGAGCGATCTTCTCGCCGGACTCGGGATGCTGATTCAGCCACAGGCCGAACTGATCCTTGACGACGCCGGACACGAATGCGGCGGGTTCTCGCGACGATAGACGCTCCTTGGTCTGACCGGCGAACTGCGGCTCCTTCATCTTGGTCGAGAGCACGTAGCTCACGCCATCCCACACGTCTTCCGGCGCGAGCTTCAATCCCTTCGGCAGAAGATTGCGGAATTCGCAGAACTCGCGGATCGCATCGGTGAGACCCAGGCGCAGGCCATTCACGTGCGTGCCGCCCTGCGCCGTCGGAATCAGATTGACGTAGCTCTCCTCGACGCGAGCACCGTCGTCGATGCGCCAGGCAACCGCCCACTCCGCGCCTTCCTGTTCGCTCTTGATGCTGCCGCTGAACATCTCGGGCGGCAGAAACTCGGCCTGGCCTAGCGCTTCGCGCAGATACTCGTTCACGCCGCCGGTGTAGAACCACTCGTCTCTCTCGCCCGTCTGCTCGACGAAGAACGTCACCTTCAGGCCCGGGCACAGCACGGCTTTCGCCTTGAGAACGTGCTTCAACCGCGAAATCGAGAACGACACGGTTTCGAAAAATTGCGGATCGGGCCAGAAGCGCACCGTCGTACCGGTGTTGTTCTTGCCTACGTCTCCCACGACCTGCAGCTTCGAACGGACTTTGCCGTCCTTGAACGCGATGTTGTATTCCTTGCCACCGCGCTTGACCCAGCACTCGAGGTTCTTCGACAGCGCATTCACGACCGACACGCCGACGCCGTGCAGGCCGCCGGAGAACTCGTAGTTCTTATCGGAGAACTTACCGCCCGCATGCAGGCGCGTGAGAATCAGCTCGACGCCGCTCACCTTCTCCTTCGGATGGATGTCGACAGGCATGCCGCGTCCGTCGTCGGACACCGAGAGCGAGCCATCCTTGTAGACAGTCACGTCGATGCGCTTGGCATGACCGGCCAGCGCTTCGTCGACGGAGTTGTCGATGACTTCGTGAGCCAGATGATTGGGCCGACTCGTCTCCGTGTACATGCCGGGACGTCGGCGTACGGGATCGAGGCCGCTGAGAACTTCGATATCCGAAGCGGTGTACGACTGAGCCATCGCTTGAGGGGTCGCCTGTGAGCGTGAGGAATTTCTTGGAGTCTGAATCCAATGAGGATTCGAAAGCGCGCGGATTCTAACGTGGAATCTGCGGCACGTGTAAAACCTGTCGCGCGCCGGTGACGCATGCACGCAGAAGATCTACTACTCGAATCAGCCCAGATCGCGAGCCAGAGAATCCCTGATCGCCTGAGGCAAGGGCCGGATCTCATGACGATAGTTGTCGTGATCGATGCCGACGCTGATGGCAGCACCTGATCTGGCCGCAGCCACCATGGCCGCAGAAAGCTCGAAGCGCAGGAAATGTACCGCCGAGGTTTTCTTCTCGTTCTCGCGCTCCAGATCCTCATCCGCAATCGCGTAGATCCGCTCCAGGTCATCCACCTGAACCCAGCACCGATCCTCGATGCCTTTGAGCTTCGCAAGCGCGGCCTTGCGTTCAGCGACGTCCGGATATTCGATGAGAAAGGTGGCCTTCCAGTTCGTCCCGTCGGGGATCAGCGGATTGTAAGCATCGAGCTCATCCTGAATCCCATCCGCCTCGAAGATCCGCTCCACGCGCAGCATCTCCTGCACCTGATATTGAATCGTCAGCCGGTCCTCGAAGCACCAGCTCGCATTCGGACCGATCGTCACGATGCGAGTGCGCTTGTGCTCAAGCACTCTGCTGCGGAATTCCTTCCGCGCCGTCGAGTACTGCTCGAGGCTCATGAGATCGGAACGGTTGAGTTTCATCGAAAGCTCCGAGGCAAGGTGATCAGTGATGCGTGATGAGTGATGCGAGAAGAAGAATTCCGTGCCTTAGGCTCATCACGCATCACGCATCACTCATCACTCATATCCCATACGCCATCCGCAACAGCTTCAGCGGATGTTCGGGGTGATTTCCGGATTCGAGGCCGGACTCGATCTGATGGCCGGCCATCGGACAATCGCTTGCATAGTGCTCGGCGCCGGAATCGGCGACGCGCTTGAACACGGGACGGCCGATCTTCATCGAGACGTCGCGATACTCTCGTTTGACGCCGTAGGTGCCGTTGTGACCGGAGCAGCGCTCGATCGCATCGACCTGTGTGTGCGGGACGAGCATGAGTACATCGCGCGTGCGCAAGCCAAGATTCTGCACTCGCAAGTGGCAGGCCACGTGGTAACTCACCTTGCCGAGATTCGCCTTGAAATCCGTGCGCAGCAGGCCTGCCCTGTGGCGCTCCCACAAATATTCGAACGGATCGAAGATCGCCTGTTGCACTGCGCGGACCTGCTCGTCTTCCGCAAACAAGAGCGGCAGCTCCTGCTTGAACATCAGCACGCACGAGGGGATCGGCGCGACGATGTCCCAGCCTTCAGCGACCTTCGAAGCCAGCGCGGGTACGTTCGCATTCTTCAGCTTCTCGATGGAATCCAGGTCGCCCATCTCGAACTTCGGCATGCCGCAGCAGCGTTCCTGTCGTAGCACCGTGACTTCGATGCCGTTGTGCTCGAACACCGCGACCAGGTCTTCGTTGAGATCTGGCTCATTGCGATTGCCATAGCAGGTGGTGAACAGCACGACGCGTCCGCGCGTCTCGCCCGCGGGCTTCGGCTCGATCGTCGGGTGAGCGGCTCGCTGGTGTCGTTTGCGGTAAGTGAGGCTGTGATACTCCGGCAGCGGTGCTCGCGGGTGCACACCCAGCGTTTTCTCGAGCATCGAACGGCCGAACGTCGTCTTGTTCACCGCGTTCACAACCTCGGCGACGACGGGAATGCCGGCAAGATTTCCCACCAGATCCGTCGAGCTCAGGATCTTGTCGCGAGCGGCGACGGGCTGATTTCTGAACTTGTACGCTTTCGCACGCAGCATCAGATGCGGAAAGTCGACGTTCCATGGATGCGGCGGCACGTACGGACACTTCGACATGTAGCACATGTCGCAGAGATAGCAGTGATCGACGACGTCCCAGTACACCTTGCGATCGACACCGTCCAGCTCACCGGTCGTCGAGTCATCGATCGCATCGAACAAGGTCGGGAACGAGTTGCACAGGCTGAAGCAGCGGCGACATCCATGACAGATATCGAAGATGCGCTCGAGCTCCTTGAACAAGGACGCCTCGCTCCAGAACTCGGCTTCTTTCCAAGCCACCGGATGGCGCGTGGGCGCTTCGAGACTGCCTTCACGCGCGCCGTTCACGGCACTCTTTTCTGACACGCTGATGGCCCCCTGCTCTGACACGCTGATGGCCCCCTGCTTGCCGGCGGACTTACAGCCCTCGCCTTGTTAGACGCGTGCGGTCATGGGAGCGCCCGATGACCGCAGCTTCTCATTCGACGTTGCCGCGCGGTGGCGGCTAATGGCGATTCAAAGCGTGTCGAGCGCCTTCTGGAATCGGTTGGCATGCGAGCGCTCAGCCTTCGCGAGCGTCTCGAACCAGTCGGCGATTTCGTCGAAGCCTTCGTCGCGAGCCTGCTTCGCCATGCCGGGATACATATCCGTGTATTCGTGGGTTTCGCCGGCGATCGCGGCCTTCAGATTGTTCGAGGTCGCACCGATCGGCAGACCGGTCGCGGGATCGCCCACTGCTTCAAGGTACTCGAGGTGTCCGTGGGCGTGGCCCGTCTCGCCTTCGGCGGTCGAGCGGAACACCGACGCGACGTCATTGAACCCCTCGACGTCGGCCTTCGCTGCAAAGTAGAGATAACGCCGGTTCGCCTGTGATTCGCCGGCGAAGGCGTCTTTCAGATTCTGCTCGGTCCGGCTGCCCTTCAGAGTACTCATGGATCGATCCTCGTTGGGTGGGGTTAGACAGAGTCTAATTTCACTGAACCATAGTCCCGCGAGCCGCTCGAAGTCAACGCCGCGCCGGACGCTCACGGACGAGTTTTGCGAGCACTCGATGACTTCGCACCGGATTGCATTTGACCCCCTGAAACAGCAAGTGCAAGCTTGCCGCCGCTTCAATTTGACCGCTTCGCTGCGTACATTCCGTGACGACAAAATCCGCACCTTCTGATCCGTCTGCTGCTACTTCGGCCACGCCTGATTTCGAGGCCTCGCTGGCCGAGCTCGAATCGATCGTCGAGAAACTCGAGCAGGGAGATCTGTCGCTCGATGACTCGCTCAAGCAATTCGAGCGCGGCGTGCAGCTCACGCGCATTTGTCAGAGCGCACTGACGCAGGCGGAACAGAAAGTCGAGATCCTGCTGCGCAAGACCGGAAGCTCGGATTACGAAGCGACGCCTTTCCAGGCGGACGACGAAGCCTGATTTCCTCGTGAACGATATCGATCACATTCCGCGGGACTTGCAGTTCGCGCGGAGACTCGAGGCGTGGCAGTCGCGTGCAGAGGCGCAGCTCGATGCGCGTCTGCCTTCGGCTTCTCGACACCCCGCCCGCCTGCATGAAGCACTGCGCTACAGCGTCCTGGGCGGCGGCAAGCGCGTGCGTCCTGTCCTCGTCTATGCGACGGCTCATTCGCTCGGGCTCGATGAAGCACTCGTCGATGGCGCAGCCTGTGCCGTCGAGTTCATTCACGCGTATTCGCTGGTGCACGACGATCTGCCGGCCATGGACGACGATGACATGCGCCGCGGCCGACCGACCTGCCACAAGGCGTTCGACGAAGCGACTGCGATCCTCGTCGGCGATTCACTGCAGGTCCTCGCCTTTCAGATCCTGGCACGCGGTGCCGGGCTGCCGGACGACGCGGCAGTGCGACTCAAGCTGGTCGAGTTGCTCGCCATCGGCAGCGGCACCGAAGGCATGGCCGGCGGACAGGCCGTCGACCTCGCAGTCAAGGGGACGCGCCTCACTGCCCCGCAGATCGAAGACATGCATGCCCGCAAGACCGGCGCGCTGATCCGGGCCAGCGTGCTGATGGCGGCCGCCTGCCGCACCGACCTCGATGAATCCAGATGGCGGGCGCTCGATCAATATGCCCGCGATATCGGGCTGGCCTTTCAGATTCAGGACGATCTGCTCGACGTCGAAGGCGACGCGCAGCTCATGGGAAAGCCGACCGGCGCAGACAAGGCTGACAACAAGCCCACCTACCCTGCCATCGTCGGTGTGGAATCTGCCCGCAAGCGGCTACAGGAACTGCATCACAGTGCCCTGAATGCGCTGCAGATTCTCGGACCTCATGCGGCCACCCTGGCGTCTTTGTCGGACTGGCTCGTGTTGCGGCGTCACTGAAACGGGTTGCTGTAGACTGCCTCCCCATGAAGAAATCGGCCTATCCACTGCTGACGAAGATCAACTCGCCGGCTGATCTGCGGGCGTTGCCGGGTAGCAAGCTAGGTGCAGTCGCAACCGAGCTGCGCGAATACCTGATCAATACCGTCAGCCAGATGGGCGGGCATTTCGCGGCAGGCCTCGGCACGGTCGAGCTCACCGTTGCGCTTCACTATGTTTTCGACACACCCGAAGACCGGCTGGTATGGGACGTCGGTCACCAGGCGTATCCGCACAAGGTTCTGACCGGCCGCCGCGATCGCCTCAAGACGATCAAGCTCAAGGACGGTCTTGCACCGTTTCCGATTCGCACCGAAAGCGAATACGACACGTTCGGTGTCGGCCACTCGAGCACCTCCATCAGCGCTGCCCTCGGAATGGCCATCGCTTCGCAACAGACCGGACACAAGCGTCGTGTCGTGGCGATCATTGGCGACGGCGCACTCAGTGCCGGCATGGCGTTCGAAGCACTGAATCATGCGGGCAGTCTCGACACCGACATGCTCGTCATCCTGAACGACAACGACATGTCGATCTCGGAAAACGTCGGTGCGTTCTCGAATTATTTCGCGCGTGTGCTTTCCGGAAAGCTGTACGCAAATCTGCGCGAAGGCGGCAAGAAAGTGCTGCGCCGCATGCCCACGGTTTGGGAGCTCGCGCGGCGCTCGGAAGAGCACATGAAGGGCATGGTGCTTCCCGGTACGATCTTCGAGGAAATGGGCTTCAACTATATCGGCCCGGTCGACGGTCACGATCTCAACGCGCTGGTTGCGACGCTCAAGAATCTGCGTGACATGAAGGGTCCGCAGTTCCTGCACGTGATCACGCGCAAAGGCAAAGGCTATGCGCCAGCGGAAGCGGACCCGATCAAGTGGCACGGCCCCGGTCCGTTCGATGCCAAGAGCGGTGAGATCTTCAAAGAGAAAGCGACCGGACCCAGCTACTCGCAGGTGTTCGGGCAGTGGCTCTGCGACATGGCGGAGCTCGATCCTCGCGTCGTCGGCATCACGCCGGCCATGCGTGAAGGCTCCGGCATGGTCGAATACTCGAAGCGCTTCCCGGACCGCTACTTTGACGTGGCGATCGCCGAACAGCATGCCGTCACACTCGCCGCCGGCATGGCGTGCGAAGGACTGCGGCCCGTGGTTGCGATCTACTCCACGTTCCTGCAGCGCGCCTACGATCAGTTCATTCACGATGTGGCGCTGCAGGATCTGCCCGTCACCTTCGCGATCGATCGGGCAGGACTCGTCGGCGGGGACGGCGCAACCCACCAGGGCAGCTACGACATTTCCTATCTGCGCTGTATTCCGAACCTGATCTTCATGGCACCGGCGGACGAGAACGAATGTCGCCAGATGCTGTTCACCGCCGTGCAAAGCGAAAAGCCTGCCGCCGTGCGCTATCCCCGCGGTCAGGGTCCCGGCGTTGCGCTGGAGCCGAACATGCGCGCGCTACCCATCGGCAAGGCGCAGACGCGACGCGAAGGCCGCAGCGGACTCGCCATCATCGGCGTGGGCGCCATGGTGCCCTTCTGCGAGCACATCGCCGAACAGCTCGACGCCACGTTGATCAACCTGCGCTTCATCAAGCCGCTCGATGAAGAGTTGCTGCTGAAGATCGCATCGACTCATCGCGCCATGGTGACGGTCGAAGAAAACGTCGTCGCCGGCGGTGCAGGCAGCGCGATCGCCGAACTGCTGGCCGCTCACGGCTATTGCCTGCCTACCCTCCACCTCGGCATCCCCGACCGCTTCATCGAACACGGCTCGCGCAACGATTGCCTCGCCGCGGCCGGACTCGATGTCGCCTCGATCGAAGCCGCAATCAAACGTTGGTGGCAAGTGCCGGCTCGGGCTGCTGCCAGCTGATTTCACGGAGAGAGCACAGAGTGGAGACACAAGAGTCTCCACAAGGCACATGGGGAGCACGGGGCCAGATAACTCTTCTCGTACGACGAAGCTGAGCCGTCGAGCACTCTTGCCTGGCGAACCTTGGCGTCAGTGGTTAGCCGTTCGCCATCCCACTCTCCACCGTGCCTATCAACCAGTGGCTTCTTCTTCGCTAGCGGATCAGCAAACTAGTCGGCTCGCTGGCCTTCTTACGTTGTCACCCCTGCGAAGGCAGGGCCTATCCAAAGAATGAAGATGGATTCCTGCCTGCGCAGGAATGACAATATGGGTACGTTCGAGCCCGCTGCGGATTCGAGCCTACTGTGGTTCGACTTCAGTCGAACCTCCGACTCTCTGTGATCTCTGTGATCCCTGTGTGAGATCCGGATTCGGCTCTTCTTCTGGCTGGCTAGCGGACCAGCAGACTAGTCGGCTGGCAGGCTTCTTGTTAGTTCGGACTCTGCAGTCGGCTGATGAGGCTACGCAGGAAGACTTTGTTGAAGCGCAGCTGACAGGCAGCAGAGGACTGCTCGAGCAAGGTCGAGCTCACTTTCATCAGCGTGACGTTGCTCAGTGCCTTGATCGTTGCGAGCCGCTTGGCGCCGCGCACGTAGCTGGTTTCGCCGAAGCAATCGCCCGGCTCGAGCTCGCCCACGACGTTGCCGTTGCGGGTCACTGCCGCGCTGCCGGACACGATCACGTAGAAGCGATCATCCATTTCGCCTTCCTTCACGATCTCGCCGCCCTCTTCGTAGTCTTGCCAGGTGCTGGCGCGGAGCACTTCGAGAATCTCGGCCTGCGAGAAGTCGTGAAAGAACTTGAGCGTGCGCAGGATGGAGAACTGTTCCTGCTTGTCGATCTTCGATGAGCCTTCGCGCAGCGTTTGATGTACGCGCGTGAGATCGGCCGCAAGCTCCAGACCGTTGCGATAGCGCTTGGCAGGTTCTTTCTGCAGCGCCTTGGCCACGGCGTCCTCGAGCAACTCCGGAATTTCCGGACGCAGAACATGGATCGGTTGTGCCGTCGCATACACGATCTGGTGCAGCAACTTCGAGAGATTGCCGCCTCGAAACGGTCGGAATCCCGTGAGCAGCTCGTACATCACCGCACCGAGCGAGTACAGATCCGAACGGTTGCTGATCTCGAGCGACTGCACCTGCTCGGGCGACATATAGGACGGGCTGCCGGCGATACCCTCGATGCGCGAGATTTCGGAATCGGCGACGAGCGCGATCCCGAAGTCAATGATGCGCACGTCGTTCGCCTGCGTGAGCATGATGTTCGAAGGCTTGATGTCGCGGTGAATGACCCCGCGACTGTGTGCGTAGTGCAGCGCCTTCGCACACTTGTACATGATCTCGACCACGTCATCGATCGGCAGCAGATTGTCGGGCTTGCAGTACGCGCTCAGCGTGCGCGCTCCGTGCACGTGCTCGGTGACGATGTAGTAGTGGCCATCCTCCTCGCCCGCGTCGTAGATCGGGAGAATGTTCGGATGCTGCAACATGCCGACCATGTGCGCTTCCGAAAGAAACATCTTGCGGGTGACGCGCGCGCGGTCCTCATCCTGCGACTCGAGGTTGTAGACCTTGATCGCAACGTCGCGACGGTAGTACGGATCGTGCGACAGATACACGACGCCGGTGCTGCCGCGCCCGACTTCTTTGACGATGACGTATTTGCCGACTTTCTCGGGCGTGTGGTGCTCGCGTATCGCCGGACGGGCCATCTGTGAGCTCGGAGGATTCACGTAGCGTTCTTATGTCTTGACGACGGTGGATACGAGCAGGACGGCGGCGGCAAAGAGTCCTGCAATTACGTCGTCGAGCATAATTCCGAATCCGCCGTGGAGTCTGTGATCGGCCTCCCGGATCGGCCAGGGCTTCCAGATATCGAAAATTCGGAAAACGACGAAACCTGCTACCAACCAGTACCAGGTGAGCGGAGCTGCCAACATCGTCACGGAAAATCCGACGATTTCGTCCCAGACAATGCCCCGGTGATCGTGCACGCCGAGCCGCTTTGCGCTCTCGCCGCAGATCCAGATACCCGCGACGAACGCGACGAGGGTGAACGCAAGATGCACCTGCCAGCCGAAAGTCATGACGGCCGCAACGATCGGCACCGCGATCAAGGTACCGAACGTGCCTGGCGCCTTCGGGGAGAGTCCCGCGCCAAAGCCGAAGGCAAGCAAGTGCACGGGTTGCTTCAGCAACCTGGGTTCCACACTCCATTTCATGATCGTGCGCTGCTCGCAAAATGATCGTAGCCGCGACGCGCAATGGTCACCGGCTGTCCGTCCAACAGACACTCGACGCGCGTATCGTCAGTCATCACACCAATGCGTGTGCATGCAACATCGAGATCGCCCACGAGATGCGCCTGGGCCGACGGCACCGTAAACAGGATTTCGTAGTCATCCCCTCCCGACAGAGCGAATTCGAGACACTGCGAGGGAGCGAACAGCGCGTGCATGGCTGCGGAGCGCGGCAGACGGCCGAGATCGAGCTGGGCTCCGCAACCGCTCGCAGCGCAGAGCTTGTCGAGATCGGTAAGCAAGCCATCGGAAATATCCATTGCTGAAGTCGCGATGCCGCGCAACTCACGACCCAGTGCGATACGCGGCTGCGGACGCAGAAACCGCGTTCGAAGATGTTCGGAATCGGCAGTGTTTGACTGATGAGCTGCGCGTTTCAGCAAATCGAGTCCTGCTGCCGCTTCGCCGGGCGTTCCCGAAACGAACAGCGCATCCCCTACGCGTGCGCCGCTGCGCGTCAGCCATCGATCGGCTTCGACCCACCCCGCGATCTGCACGGTAATTACCAGCGGGCCTTTCACCGTATCGCCGCCCACGAGCGCAACGTCATGCTTGCTCGCGAGATCGAAGAGTCCGGCCGCCAAGCGCTGCACCCAGTGCTCGTCCGATTGCGGCAGACTGAGTGACAGCGTCATCCAGGAAGGAACGGCACCCATCGCAGCGATGTCGCTAAGATTCACCGCGACTGCACGATAACCAATATCGAAAGGGTCAGAACCAGACAGGAAGTGCACGCCTTCGACAATGGTGTCCATTGCGACGACGAGCCGCTTGCCTTCCGGTACCGCCAGAATCGCCGAATCGTCACCGATGCCGAGCAGCACGTCGGCGCGTCGATCCCGTGCGGCGAAGTATTTCCCAATGAGTTCGAATTCTCCGAGGCTCATGGGCTCCAAGAGTAACCACAAAGCGCACAAAGATCACAAACGGAGAAACGTCTCACCGTATGTCGGCTCAACGAAGAACGCCGGCGTCCATACCCGTTGTGTTCTTGCTGTCAGTTCCGCTCGGCGGCTCTGATTTCGCGCGCGGCTCGATCCAGCACCGCGTTCACATACTTGTGTGCGTCCGTTGCGCCGAAACGCTTGGTGAGATCGACGCCTTCATTGATGACGACGCGGTAAGGCACGTCGAAGCGATTCATCAGCTCGTACATGCCGATCATCAGGATGGCCGTCTCGACGGGATCGAGCTGATCGATCGGTCGATCCACGAACGGGGTGATGGCGGCATTGATCTTTTGCGCCTGCCCGACCGCACCTTTCAACAGTTCGGTGAAGTACTCGAGATCCGCGCCTTCGATGTCTTCGCTCGCGAGAAACTGAAGATTGATGTCAGCCGCAGACTGCCCGGTGAGCTGCCATTGATACAGCGCCTGCATCGCAAACTTTCGCGCGATCGAGCGGGCACGTGTAAGGCGAGGTGATTTCTTTTCGGGCTCGTTAGTCATGAGAAGCGACGGCGATGCAACGCCGCCGTGAATGATTACTGTTCGATCTTGCGCAGCAGGTTGGCGAGCTCGATGGCGGTGACCGCTGCATCGGCGCCCTTGTTCCCGGCCTTGGTGCCGGCTCGCTCCATCGCCTGCTCGATGGTGTCGGTCGTAAGCACACCGAACGCCACCGGAATTCCCGTGTCGTTGGCGACACGCGCCAGCCCACTCGCGCATTCACCCGCCACGTAGTCGAAATGAGCCGTTGCGCCCTTGATGACGGCGCCGAGCGCGATCACCGCGTCATAGCGTTTGGTGAGCGCGAGCTTGCGTGCAACGAGCGGCAACTCGTAGGCGCCCGGCACTCGTACCAGCTCGATCTGCTTCTCGCCCGCTCCGTGGCGGCGAAGCATATCAATGGCGCCGCGCACGAGCTGATCGACGATGAAATCGTTGAAGCGCGAAGCAACGATGACGAACCGCAGTTCGCGCGCGTGCAGATCGCCTTCGAGAGTTTTGATGTCCATAGGAAATGGCGTGTTGAGCCTTGGGCTGACCGGGGCGGCAGTATAGCGGGCTCCGCCCCGCTCTGGCTCAAGCCGTGCGACCGAAAGCGTCGGGTTCTGCCTACCCGTTCACGTACTCGACGACTTCAAGACCGAACCCGGCAAGGCCCTGCATCTGCTTGGGTGCGGAGAGCACTCGCATCTGCGTGACACCCAGATCTCGCAGAATCTGTGCGCCGATGCCATGCGTGCGCAATACGCGCGCGCCGCTCGAAGCCGCGCTGTGCGCCTGCGTCGGCGACGGCACGAGCGCCTGGACCGAGTCCATGAGATCGCGAGCCGTTTCATCGGGACGCAGCAGCACTACGATACCGAGCCCATCGCTCGCGATGCGTCGCATGGCCGAACGCAATGGCCAGCCCAGAAGCTCGCTCTGCACGCCGACGATGTCACGCAGTGTGTCCTTCACGTGCACGCGCACCAACGGAACTCGCCCCGCGTTCAAATCACCGCGCACCAGGGCGAGATGCACCGTGCGATTGACGTGATCTTCGTAGCACACGAGCCGGAAGGGTCCGAATTCGGTTTCGATGTCCTGCTCGGCGATGCGTTCGATCGAACGCTCGCGTTCCAGTCGATAGCGGATCAGATCTGCGATCGTGCCGATCTTGAGCTGGTGAAGCTCCGCGAACTTCTCGAGATCCGGGCGCCGCGCCATGCTGCCATCGTCATTGAGAATCTCGACGATCGCTGCAGCAGGCTCATGCCCCGCCAGGCGCGCGAGATCGCATCCAGCTTCGGTGTGACCTGCGCGCGTGAGCACGCCGCCTTCGCGTGCCATCAAGGGAAAAATATGGCCGGGCTGCCGCAGATCTTCGGGCCGCGCATCGCGCTTCACCGCCGCTTGAATCGTACGAGCACGATCGTGCGCCGAGATGCCGGTCGTCACGCCTTCTGCGGCTTCGATCGACACGGTGAAATTGGTCGAGTGCGCGGAACTGTTGATGCCCACCATCAACGGCAAGCGCAGCTGTCGGCAACGATCTCGCGTCAGCGTGAGACAGATCAGCCCGCGCGCGTAGCGCGCCATGAAGTTCACATCCTCGGCGCGCACCGCATCCGCGGCCATGATCAGATCGCCTTCGTTCTCGCGATCCTCGTCATCCATGATCACGACCATGCGGCCGGCACGGATGTCCGCGAGAATTTCATCGATGGAATTGAGCTTCATGTGATTTACGACTGCGGTCGGAGCACGAGCTTGAGATCGTCTCCTACCTTCTCGCTGCTGAGGAAGCGCCATTGTAAGCGATTCGCAAGACGCTCGAGCTGAGCGAATTGCAGCATCGGACGCGCCTGCGGCCCCAGAAGCGAAGGCGCCATGTAGACGATCAGCTCATCCGCCAGTGATTGCTCGATGATTCGACCGGCGAGCGTCGCTCCGGCTTCGATCAATACATCGTTGCACTGCAGATGGCCGAGCACACTCAGCATCTCGTGCAGATCCACGCGGCCGTGCACATCTGGCTGCACCGACAGCACTTTCGCACCGGCCGCAGTGAGCGCATGCATCGCGCTTGCGTCATTGCCGCACGTGAAGATGAGGGTTTCACCTTCCTCGCGCAGCAATCTCGCCGTCTTCGGTGTTCGCAAAGATGAATCGACGATCACTCGCAATGGTCGCCGCCCGAGCATCTCGATCGCGGGATCGCGCACGGTCAATTGCGGATCGTCGGCCAGCACCGTCGCAACGCCGGTCACCACAGCACCGGCCGCAGCGCGCAGACGCTGCACGTCTGCGCGTGCCTGGTCACCCGTGATCCAGCGGCTCTCGCCATTGGCGAGCGCGGTGCGACCGTCGAGGCTCGCGCCGATCTTGACGATGACTCGGGGTAACCCGCTTTGCATGCGTTTGGAGAAGCCGAGGTTCAGCTCGCGCGCTTCGTGCTCGAGCAGTCCGACTTCGACTTCGATACCCGCGGCGCGAAGCTGCTCCACTCCCCTGCCGTGAACCATCGGATTGAAATCGAGCGTGGCGCAAACGACGCGCGCGACACCTGCACGGATCAACGCATCGGTGCAGGGAGGCGTGCGGCTTTGATGGCAATGCGGCTCAAGCGTGACGTACGCGGTCGCGCCGCGCGCGAGCTCGCCTGCAGCGTTCAACGCGATGGGCTCTGCATGCGCTTCCCCCGCCTTGCGATGCCATCCCTCTCCGACGATGCGATCCGCCTGCGCAATCACACAACCGACACTTGGATTCGGCGGTGTCGTGAACCGGCCGAGACGCGCGAGATCGATCGCGCGTTGCATCATCTTTTCGTCGGTGGCTGAAAACATGGAAGTCCAGGATTTCACACAGCGATCACAGGCACACAGAGTGAGAACGGACAAGCGCGCGCAGAGAAGACCTCAGTCCACAGATCCACGAGCTCGTTCTATGGACTCCGGCTCTTACTTCTTCTTCCGTCCCTCGGCCGCATTCCACAGCGCGAGCTGATTCTCCGTCTCCTGCTTGGTGCGGCGATGGCGCATGCGGTCGATCTCTTCGCGGAACGCGTCCACGTCCTGGAAGCTGCGATACACCGAAGCGAAACGCACGTACGCGACCTCATCGAGATCGTGAAGCTCTTCCATCACGAGCTCGCCCACCATTCGCGAGGCGACTTCGCGTTCACCCAGCGCGCGCAGTTTATTGCAGACATGCACGACAGCATCGTCGATGGCTTCGCTGGCTACGGGACGCTTCTCGAGCGCCTTCAACATGCTGTTGCGCAGCTTGCGCTCATCGAAAGGCTCGCGGCTCGCATCGCTCTTGATGATGCGCGGCATGACGAGCTCTGCACTTTCGAACGTCGTGAACCGCTCGTTGCACTTGAGGCACTCGCGACGGCGACGGATCTGCTGACCCTCGCTCGCCAGTCGCGAGTCGATCACCTTCGTTTCTTCGTAATTGCAGAAGGGGCAGTGCATTTGAGTGACAGGTGATAAGTGATGCGTGATGAGTCGAGCCAGGGAAAGGCCTTATCCTCTGGCTCATCACTCATCACCGATCACTCATCACTTTTTTCCGTACACCGGAAACTTCCGGCAAAGAGCTTCGACTTTCGTGCGAGTGGCGGCGATGGCGGCTTCGCTGCCGTTGGCATCGAGGATGTCGGCAATCCAGCCGGCGAGCTCGACGACTTCGTTTTCCTTGAAACCGCGCGTGGTGGATGCGGGTGTGCCAATGCGCAGACCGCTGGTCACGAACGGCGGACGCGGATCGTTCGGCACGGCGTTCTTGTTCACGGTGATGTGTGCGCGGCCGAGCGCGGCATCCGCATCCTTGCCCGTGATGTCGCGACCGATCAGATCGAGCAGGAACAGATGATTGTCGGTGCCGCCCGAGACGATCTTGTAGCCACGCTTGATCAAGGCTGATGCCATCGCGCGTGCGTTGGCCACGACCTGGTTCTGATAGACCTTGAACTCAGGCTGCAGCGCTTCGAGCAGCGCGACGGCTTTGGCCGCGATCACATGCATCAGCGGGCCGCCCTGCGTTCCGGGGAACACGAGCGAGTTGAGCTTCTTTTCGATCTCCGGATTGGCACGAGCGAGGATCATGCCCCCGCGCGGACCGCGCAGCGTCTTGTGCGTGGTCGTCGTGACGACGTCGGCGTAGGGAACGGGATTCGGATACACGTCGGCAGCGACGAGTCCCGCGACGTGTGCCATGTCGACCACCAGGTACGCACCGACGGAGTCCGCGATCTTGCGGAATCGCTCCCAATCGATCACGCGTGAGTAGGCCGAGAATCCGGCGATCACCATCTTCGGCTTGTGCTCCTGTGCGAGCTGTTCGACCTGCGCGTAGTCGATCTGACCGGTGCTCGGATCGAGGCCGTACTGGACGGCTTTGAAGATACGGCCGGAGAAGTTCACCTTGGCCCCGTGGGTCAGGTGTCCGCCATGATCCAGGCTCATCCCCAGGATCGTGTCGCCCGGATTGATCAGCGCCAGGTAGGCGGCGGCATTGGCCTGCGACCCGGAATGCGGCTGTACGTTCGCATACGCGGCGCCGAAGAGCTTCTTCGCGCGGTCGATGGCGAGCGCTTCAGCGATATCCACGAACTCGCATCCGCCGTAATACCGCTTGCCGGGATAGCCTTCCGCGTACTTGTTCGTCAGGACCGATCCCTGAGCCTCGAGCACGCGTGGGCTCGCGTAGTTCTCGGAGGCGATGAGCTCGATGTGGTCTTCCTGGCGCTGCGCTTCCTGGTCGAGCGCCGCCTGCAATTCGGGGTCGAAACTGGCAATGGTCTGATCGGCTGAAAACATGGGCTTGCGAGCTCGTCCATGGAAAAAAGGGAGGCGGCGATTGTACTGGGGAAGCACCTACCCCCGATAGCCGAGATCGGGGAGCGCAACCTCGAACCGCAAAGCAATCGCTTATCGCGTCAAAACGCGGTCGGATCGGGCCGTAAGGGGAGCGCGCTCGGTCGCTTCGATGAACGCGCGGACGACGCCGGTCCAGGCGAGCGCGAGATTGCGACGGTTGTATCCGCCCCCGCCCAGACCTACGACCCGACCGTGACCCAGCCGATCCGCCAGATCGCACAAAGAGCCGGCGGCGCGTGCATGGACTTCCGGGCTGTATTGCATGTGAGTCAGGGGGTCCCCGCCGACACTATCGGCTCCGCACTGAAGCAGGATGAACTCGGGCTGCCGAGCTTCCAGGTAGTCGATTACCTGAGGCCAGACGGCATCGAAATCCACATCGGTCGAGCCTGGCTGCATCGGGATATTGAGCTTGGTCGCCTGCGCCGCACCCTTGCCCGTCTCCGAGCTGTTGCCGGTTCCCGGATACAGGTACCGGCCGTCCTCATGGAGATCCGCGAAAAGCACGTCTGGATCGCTTTCGAAGGCATAGAACACGCCGTCGCCGTGATGAGCATCGATGTCCACGTAGGCAATGCGCTTGAGGCCATGCGAGCTGCGCAAATGCTCGATCGCGATCCCGCAGTCATTGAACACGCAGAATCCTGCAGCACCAGTGCGTGCGGCATGGTGCAGGCCCGCAATCGGCACGAAAGCACGCTGGGCGCTGCCATCCATCACCGCATCGACCGCCTCCAGCGTAGCGCCCACCACATGGCTTGCCGCCTCGAATACCCCTTTCCAGGCCGGCGTATCGCCGCGATCCAGATAGCCGAGGCCGCTGATCGAACGTGAGCGAACCAGATCGATGTATTCGCCGGTATGGAACAGCTGGAGCTCTTCACGCGTGGCCAGGCGCGGCGCGGCTCTCGAGACCCGCTGGTCGAGTCCCTGACGCATGAGCTCGCTCATGAACGCGTCATGGCGATCCGGACCGAAGGGATGGCCGTCGGGAAAACCGTAACGGGCGATCTGTTCACCGGCAACGAGCAGAACCTGGCTCACGAATGCTTCCTGGTGAGTCGAACCGTTGGAATGACGCGGCGCATCTTCAGACCCGGGAATGCGAGCGTCAACCGCTTCCATATCCCAGGCCTGCCGGCCTCCCCTCCGAAGCATTCGCCCCGTATGATCCGGCACCTTTCCTGTTGCACGCCGAGAATCCGCGAATGGCTCAATTCATCTACACCATGAATCGCGTATCGAAGGTCGTCCCGCCGAAGCGGGTGATCCTCCGCGATATCTCCCTGTCGTTTTTTCCAGGTGCCAAGATCGGCGTGCTCGGCCTGAACGGCTCGGGCAAGTCCTCGCTCCTGCGCATCATGGCAGGCGTCGACAAGGAGTACGACGGCGAGGCGCGTCCGCAACCGGGCATCAAGATCGGTCTGCTGTCGCAGGAACCGGAGCTCGATCCAACCAAGGACGTGCGCGGCAATGTCATCGAGGGCGTCGGTGAGGTGCAGACGCTGATCGATCGCTTCAATGCGGTGAGCGATCGCTTTGCCGATCCGGATCTGGGCGAAGAGGAAATGAACAAGCTCCTGGAGGAACAGGCCAAGCTCCAGGATGCGATCGATGCCAAGGGCGGTTGGGAGCTCGAGCGCAAGCTCGAAGTGGCCGCCGATGCACTGCGTCTGCCGCCCTGGGATGCCGATGTCACGAAGATCTCCGGCGGTGAACGGCGCCGCGTCGCGCTGTGTCGGCTGCTGTTATCGCAGCCGGACATGCTGCTGCTCGATGAACCCACCAACCATCTGGATGCCGAATCGGTCGCATGGCTCGAGCGCTTTCTCGAAGCGTATCCCGGCACGGTCATCGCAGTGACGCACGATCGCTACTTCCTCGACAACGTCGCGGGCTGGATTCTCGAGCTCGATCGCGGTCATGGCATTCCATGGCAGGGCAACTACTCCTCGTGGCTCGATCAGAAAGAGAAGCGTCTTGCGACCGAAGAGAAGCAGCAGGAAGCCCTGCGCAAGACCCTCGAACGCGAGCTCGAGTGGGTACGCGCCAATCCGAAAGCGCGTCAGGCCAAGAGCAAGGCCCGTCTGCAACGCTTCGAGGAGCTCTCATCTCAGGAATTCCAGAAGCGCAACGAAACGAACGAGATCTATATTCCGCCCGGCCCGCGTCTGGGCGATCTCGTCATTGAAGCGCAGGGACTCAAGAAAGGCTTCGGCGATCGGCTGTTGTTCGACAACCTGAGCTTCAATCTGCCGAAGGGCGGCATCGTCGGCGTGATCGGACCGAACGGCGCGGGTAAGACCACCATGTTCCGCATTCTCACGGGACAGGAAAAACCCGATGCAGGCGAAGTTCGCATCGGACCTTCCGTGCAACTCGCCTACGTCGATCAATCGCGCCAGTCGCTCGATGATTCCAAGACGGTGTGGCAGGAGATCTCGGGCGGTCTCGACATGATCACCGTCGGCAACTACGAGACTTCATCGCGCGGCTACGTCGGTCGCTTCAACTTCCGCGGCGCGCAGCAGCAGCAGCTCATCGGCGAGCTGTCAGGCGGCGAGCGCAATCGCGTGCACCTGGCGAAAGTGCTGAAGTCCGGCGGCAACGTGCTCATGCTCGACGAACCGACCAACGATCTCGACGTCGAAACGCTGCGTGCGCTCGAAGAGGCGCTGCTCGGCTTCCCGGGCTGCGCGATCGTGATCTCGCACGATCGCTGGTTCCTCGACCGAATCGCGACTCACATTCTCGCGTTCGAAGGCAACAGCGAAGTCGTGTGGTTCGAAGGCAATTACGCCGAGTACGTCGAAGACCTCCGCAAGCGCAAAGGCGAGGACGCCGACTCGCCGCATCGCATCCGCTTCAAGAAGCTCGACGCATAAGTTGTATGCAATGGGCACGCGGCGGCGCCCTCGCCGCGTGCCCTGGGCTACACTCGGCCCATGAGCGGCTCTTCAGAATTGCTCCTGGACGGAACCTCGCTGGCACTCGGGCATCTGCGTGCTTTCGAGTCGCAGCGGCCACACGTGGCCCTTGCAGACAGCGCCCGCGAGCGAATGCAGGCGAGCGTCGATGCGGTTCGTGCCGCCGTCGAGAACAATCGGCTCGCCTACGGGATCACCACCGGCTTCGGTGCGTTCGCCAACAAGCGCATCTCCTCGGATCAGGTGCGGCAGCTGCAGCTGAATCTGCTGCGCAGCCACGCAACCGGTGTGGGCAATCCACTACCCTCGCCCCTCGTGCGCCGCATGTTGCTGCTCAAGATCAACGCGCTCGCAGCCGGCGTCTCCGGGATTCGGCATGAATTGATCGACGCCCTCATCGCACTCCTCAATGCGGATGTGCTGCCGGTGATTCCCGAACGCGGCTCGGTCGGAGCCTCCGGAGACCTGGCACCGCTCGCGCACTTGTCCCTGTGTGTCATCGGCGAAGGCGAAGCCATGCACGGTGAGCAGCGTCTCGAGGGACGTGCAGTCTGCGAGGCCGCGGGATTTGCGCCGCTCGCGCTCGAAGCGAAAGAGGGACTCGCGCTGATCAACGGCACGCAACTGAGCCTTGCACTCGCGCTCGATGGCCTGTTTCGTGCGGAAGCTCTGATCGATGCAGCTGTGGTCGTCGGCGCGTTGACCGTCGATGGTCTGGCCGGCAGCTACACGCCCTTCGATGTGCGCATTCATGAAGCCAGTCGCCTGCCGCATCAGGTGGCGATCGCGCGGCGCTTCGGCGCGCTTCTCACCGAAAGCGCGATTCATAGAGATCACGAGCATTGCGATCGGGTACAGGATCCCTATGCGGTGCGCTGCATGCCGCAGGTCTTCGGAGCCGTCGAAGCAGCGCTCGACCATGCGCGCAATGTGCTGAGCGGCGCGATCAACGGGGTCTCGGACAATCCACTCATCTTCGGCAACGACATTCTGTCGGGCGGCAATTTTCACGCCGAGCCGCTGGCCATGATCAGCGACTATCTCGCGATCGCGGTGGCCGAGCTCGCGAGCATGTCCGAGCGACGCACGGACCTCCTCGATCGACGCGTGAATCCGGCACTCAACATGTTTCTCACCACCGAGCCGGGCCTCGAGTCCGGCTTCATGATCGCGCACGTTACTGCGGCCGCGCTCACCTCAGAGAATCGCACGCTCGCGCATCCCGCATCCGTCGATAACGTGACAACGTCTGCCGGCCAGGAGGATCACGTCAGCATGGCACCCTGGGCCGGCTACAAGCTCCAGCGGATCTGTACGAATACCGCGTACGTGCTCGCCATCGAACTGCTGGCAGCTGCGCACGCCATCGACAAGCTCCAACCGCTCCAGACCACGGAGAAACTGCAACAGGTCCACGCCTTCGTACGTCGCCATATCGAATATCGCCCCTACGATCACCGGCTCGACAAAGACATCGCGACCCTCACCGCAGTGATCGAAGCGGGAACGCTGTCGCAGTTTTTGGAAGAGAGGCTGTAGGCTGCAGGCTGTGGACTGTAGGTTCAGAATAAGACGGAGTCGCAGTGGCACCGCACGCCAAGCTCAGAGTACTTGAGATGCTTTGTCCGATCCGACCTAGAGCCTACAGCCTAGAGCCTAGAGCCTTTCTCATTGCATGAACTCCGAAGCCATCGCCTTGATCATCGCCGTCTTCGGCGGACTGTTACTGATCGTCGGCTGTATGCGGCTGATACGTGCGCGATTCCTCGCGGCGGGCGGCAGTCTGCTGATGGGAATGTTGTTGCTGGCCGTGGCGGGGCTGTTCTTTCTGGTTTCGCTGAATCTGCACACGTACGCGCGGCTGACCATGGAGCGGCCGGTGGCGGAGATCGTGTTCGAGGAACGCGGCCCGCAGCGTTATCGCGCCACATTGATGGCGATGCCGGAAGGCCAGATGCAGATGTTCACGCTCGCGGGCGATGAATGGCAGCTCGATGCGCGCGTGCTCAAATGGAAAGGCTGGGCCAATCTGCTGGGACTGGATGCGCAATATCGTCTGGAGCGCGTGAGCGGCCGGTATCGTGACATCGAACAGGAACGCCACGACGAGCGCACGGTGTACGGTTTGAGCGAAAACCCGGGGCTCGATCTGTGGCAGATCTCGACGCAGTACCCGAAGTGGCTGCCCTTCGTGGACGCGGTGTATGGCAGCGCCACCTACATGCCTATGGCCAACGGCGCGCGCTATCAGGTGTCGATCACACAGTCCGGCCTGATCGCCCGTCCGCTGAATCCGGCCGCCGAAGCTGCCGCGAAGAGCGTCAGCATGACGGGGAACTAAGACGAAGAGTTCACACAGAGAGCACAGAGTCGAAGAGTAAGAGGAAGATCTCCACGGGGATCACGGGGCGCAGAGGGCGACAGATCGTCCTTGATCAGTCTTCTTTCCGTCTCTGTGTACTCTGTGATCTCTGTGTGAACTCCGGCTCTTCGGCTATCCCACCCACACCCGCGCGTTTCTGAAGATCCGCATCCACGGGCTGTCCTCGCCCCACTCGTCCGGGTGCCAGGAATTCTGCAGCGTGCGATAGACGCGTTCGGGGTGCGGCATCGTGAGCGTCACACGCCCGTCGCGATTCGTGATGCCGGTGATGCCCTGCGGCGAGCCGTTCGGATTGGCTGGATAACGCTCAGTCGGGCGACCGAAGTTGTCGACGAAGCGCAGCGAGACCAGGTGCTCCGCCGCCAGCGCCTTCAGATCGTCTGGCGATTTGAACTCCGCGAAACCTTCGCCGTGCGCCACCGCGATCGGCATGCGAGAGCCTTCCATGCCGGCCAGCAGCACCGAGGGCGACTTCGTCACCTCGACGAGGCTCAGTCGTCCTTCGAACTGCTCCGAACGATTGCGTACGAATCGCGGCCAGTGATCGGTGCCGGGAATGAGCTCGCTCAACGCGGACATCATCTGACAGCCATTGCACACGCCGAGCGAGAACGTGTCGGGTCGAGCAAAGAACGCTGTGAATTCCTCGCGCAGACGCGAGTGGAACAGAATCGATTTCGCCCAGCCCTCACCCGCGCCGAGCACATCGCCATACGAAAAGCCGCCACAGACGACGAGACCCTGATAGTCGTTCAAGCGCGCGCGCTGAGCGAACAGGTCCGTCATGTGGACATCGAAGGCGGTGAAGCCGGCGCGATTGAAACCCGCCGCCATCTCGATGTGGCTGTTCACGCCCTGCTCACGCAGGATCGCCACTTTCGGACGCACACCCTTGGAGATGTAAGGCGCTGCGATGTCCTGCGAGGGATCGAAGCTCAACTGCGCGCTCAAGCCCGGATCGCTCGGATCGGTCGCCGTTTCGTACTGCTCGATCGCGCAGCACGGATTGTCGCGCAACTCGACCATGCGATAACTCGTCTCCGACCAGGCCCGCCGCAGCTCGGTGCGCGATTCATCCAGCACGACCGAACCAGACGCCGCGATACGCACACGATCTTCCGTGGTCACCCGGCCGAGCCAGTGAGACTGCGAATCCAACCCATGACGTTTGAGGATCGCGTCAACGGCAGCACGATCGCTGGAACGAATCTGCAGCACCGCACCCAGCTCTTCGTTGAAAAGTGCCGCTGCCGCAGCGTCGACGGAGCCCAGATCGATCTCGACGCCGCAGCGACCTGCGAACGCCATCTCGGCGAGCGTGACGAACAATCCACCGTCGGAGCGATCGTGATACGCCACCACCAGACCCGCTGCACGCAAGTCCGCAATGGCTGCAAAGAATGCGGCCAGTGTCTGCGGATCGTCGCAATCGGGAGCATCGGATCCGAGCTGTCCGTAGACCTGCGCGAGACATGAGCCACCCAGACGATTGCGGCCGTGGCCCAGATCGATCAACAGGAGATGCGTTTCGCCGCGATCCGTGCGCAGCTGAGGCGTGAGCGTCTTGCGTGCATCCAGAACGGGCGCGAATGCGGAAATGATCAGCGACAGCGGCGCGACCATTTTTCGCGACTCACCCCGATCGCTCCAACTCGTCTTCATCGACAACGAGTCCTTGCCGACGGGAATGGTGATCCCGAGCGCCGGACAGAATTCTTCACCGACGGCTTTCACCGTCGCGTAAAGATCTGCATCTTCGCCCGGCTCACCGCACGCGGCCATCCAGTTCGCAGACAAGCGCACATCCGAGATGCGTGCAATGTCCGCCGCCGCGATGTTGGTGATGGCTTCCGCCACTGCCATGCGACCCGACGCAGGTGCATTGACGAGCGCAAGCGGCGTGCGCTCGCCCATCGCCATCGCCTCACCGCTTACCGAGGTGTAGTCGCTCAGCGTGACGGCGACATCGCTCACCGGCACCTGCCAGGGACCGACGAACGGATCGCGGCTGATCATGCCGCCCACACTGCGATCGCCGATCGTGATCAGGAACGTCTTGTCCGCGATGGTGGGATAACGCAGCAATCGATAGGCGGCGTCGCGAATCTCCAGTCCCTGCGTACTGAACCCATCGTGGATCGACGGCAGTGTTTTCACGTCGCGCGTCATGCGCGGCGGCTTGCCCAGGATCACGTTGAGCGGAACATCGACGGGCGAAGTTTTCAGCAGCGGATCGCTGACCTGCAGCAGGCCGTCATCGGTGATATCGCCGACGACTGCGTATGGGCACCGCTCGCGCTCGCACAACTGCGCGAACTGATCCAGGTGCGCCGGATCGATGATGAGCACATAGCGTTCCTGCGCCTCGTTGCACCAGATCTCGAGCGGCGACATGCCGGGCTCGTCCGAAGGTACTTTGCGCAGATCGATGCGACCGCCGCGATGACTGTGATCGACGGACTCGGGAATCGCGTTCGACAGGCCGCCGGCGCCGACGTCGTGAATGAGCAGAATCGGATTGCGCTCGCCCAGGCCCCAGCAATGATCGATGACTTCCTGCGCGCGGCGCTGCATCTCAGGATTGCCGCGCTGCACGGAAGCGAAGTCCAGATCCTCGGAGCTGGCTCCGCTACCGACCGACGATGCAGCACCGCCGCCCAGGCCGATCAGCATCGCTGGGCCGCCGAGCACGACGATCTTGCCGCCCGGCGGGATCTCCGATTTCTCTACATGCATGCGACGCACGTTGCCGACGCCGCCCGCGATCATGATGGGCTTGTGGTAGCCGCGCAGCGCCGCACGCTGCGAGGTCTGAGCCTCGAGCTCGAACGTGCGGAAGTAACCGAGAATGTTGGGACGCCCGAATTCGTTATTGAACGCAGCCGCACCGAGCGGGCCTTCGATCATGATGTCGAGTGCCGAAGCAATGCGTGCGGGCCGGCCGTGGTCCTTTTCCCAGGGCTGTTCGAAGCCCGGAATGCGCAGGTTGGAAACCGTGAAGCCCGCGAGACCTGCCTTCGGTTTGCCGCCGCGGCCTGTTGCACCCTCATCGCGAATTTCGCCGCCCGAACCGGTGGCCGCGCCGGGAAATGGCGAGATCGCTGTCGGATGATTGTGCGTCTCGACTTTCATCAGAATGTCGATCGACTCGGCACTGGCTTCGTACTGGTGCGTCTCGACGTTCGGAAACCAACGCAGACCCTGCGGGCCTTCGATCACGGCTGCATTGTCGCGATACGCAGAGAGCACGCCCTGCGAATTCTTCTCGTGCGTATTGCGAATCATCGCGAACAGCGACTTGCGTTGCGCTTCGCCATCCACGATCCATTGTGCGTTGAAGATCTTGTGGCGACAGTGCTCGGAGTTCGCCTGTGCAAACATCATGAGCTCGACATCGGTCGGATCGCGCTCGAGCTTATTGAAGCTCTCGGCGAGATAATCGATTTCGTCGTCCGACAGCGCGAGTCCCAGCGTGCGATTGGCTTCCTCGAGCGCTGCGCGACCTTTCGCGAGCAGCGGCACCGTCGCGAGCGGCCGGGGTTCGTGGTGCGCGAACAGCTGTGAGGCTTCTTCGAACGAGAAGATCGCCGATTCGGTCATGCGATCGTGCAGAAGCGGCGCAATGCTCCTGAGATCATTTTCATGCAGCGCCGAGGAGGCCTTCACCCAGATGGCGGTGCCGCGTTCGATGCGTTCGACCGCCTCCAGACCGCAGACATGGGCAATGTCGGTCGATTTGCTCGACCAGGGCGAAATCGTGCCAGGTCGCGGCGTGATGACGATGAGCGAGGTGCCCGACCGGTTTTGATCGCCCTCAGCGGATCGCGGACCGTAGGTCAGCAATGCATCGAGGATGCGGCGTTCATCGGACGTCAGCTCGCGACGCGTCTGCACGAAGTGCACGAAGCGGGTCGTCAGCGATTCGACGCTCGGGTGGCGCGCACGGACGGCGGCCAGGAGTTTACGGATTCGAAAATCGGAAAGTGCGGTCGCGCCAGTCAGTGTCAGCATTGTGGCCGATAGGCCCGCGACGACAGCGCAGGCCGGAAGAATTGCGGGCGCGAATGATACGCTTAATGGGGCAGCTAGCGAACTAGTCCGCGAGTTGCTGGCCAGAAAAATGAATGCCGCAGGCCGGCGCCCGACGCTCGCCCATGGCCAAAGATTTCCTCCAGTCGAACAACGGCTTCTATCGCCGTCCCAGGTCGGCTTTGGCCAGCGAGTGGCGCCTGGGCGCTAGCTACTTCTTCTCCGGCGTGTACACCGGAATCGGAAACTGGGCCACATTCGAGCCGCCTTCCAGCACGCTGATCTTGCTCACGCCCTGTTTGCGCACTTCATCGATACGCAGCACGGAATGCATCGGCAGATAGGTGCGCTTCACCCCTTCGAACTCGGATTTGATGCGCTCTTCCGTGGGATCGAGAACGACCGTCGAGCGCTCGCCGAACACGAGTTCTTCCACCTCGATGAATCCGAACATGGAGCCGTGGCCGACCTTGCGGGCATAGATCTCATAGACCTTACCCTGGTTCACAAAAACGACTTTAAAAATGTGACTCGCTGCCATATCGGGGGTGTGTAGGGGTTGATAGTCTGGAGCATATTACATAGCGCACTCTCGAAAGACCTTTGAGTTCAGGTTTCGCCTGATGCTCGCGCAACTCGGCGAGGCGCTATGACTCACGCGTAGCTGCTCCAGGAATCCATCGATACTCCAATGGCACTGAAACTTAGAGTCATCAGCGACCATTACAAGGCGCTCGGCAAGCGCAGCTCGCAACTTTTTGGTGTCACGGGCGGACGTATCGGTCGTTCGCAGGACAACGACTGGGTATTGCCCGACCCGGATCGCTATGTGTCGAGCCACCATGCCAAGGTCGCATTCCGCACCGGCAAATGGGTCCTGGAAGACACCAGCACCAACGGCACATTCATCAACGGCTCAGACACCCCCGCCGCCATCGAAGGCCCGTACACGCTGCAGGACGGCGATCGCCTGCGACTCGGCGACTACGAAATCCTCGTCAGCATCGATGAACGCAATGATTTTCCCTCCGATGCGACCGGTCAGTTGCCGCCGCCGCCTCGCGTCAAGAACGGCGGCAGCAAGATTGCTCCCGCACCGGGGGATCTGGGCGAAGAGCTCGACATCACCGATCTGCTCACCGCGGATTCGTTTCTGCTCAACGATCCGCCCAAGGCAAAGTCCGCACCCGAACCTTTCCCGCTGAACGATTCGATGGAAGTCGATCCCCGGGCCATTCTCAAGTCCGCACCGGCGGCCATGCTGGGTGGACTGTCGCTGCTGGACGGCTCGACGGGCGATACCGGCGAGCGCGCCGTTGCTCAGATAAAGAAATCAGATGACTGGCAGATGCAGACGCGACCGTACGATCGCAAGACGCTGGCCGCACTGACGACTACGGCGCTCGCGACCAAACCGGCAGCGAAGCCTCAGGCTGTGCCGACGCTCACGTCCGCCGCACCTCAGCGCGAACCCGAGCGCATGCGTCGCGCGAGCGACCATGTGGACAGCGGCGTCGAGGCGTTCTGTCGCGGCGCAGGCATCGATCCGACCAGCCTCAACGCAGACGCGCAAGCCGCCTTGCTCACGTTGGCGGGGCAACTGGTGCGAGAAACGGCGCTCGGCCTCATGGAGACGCTGAAAGCTCGCGCCGATCTCAAGAGCAAACTGCGGCTGAATCAGACCATGATCCAGCCCGCGGAGAACAATCCGCTGAAGTTTTCGGCCAGTGTCGATGAGGCCGTGCTCAAACTGCTCGATCCGCACGGCAATCGTTATCTGGGCCCTATCGAGGCGATCCGCGATTCGTTCGCCGATCTGCGCAATCACCACACTTCGCTCATGTCAGCGATGCAGGCGGGAATGGACGAGTTCATGAACCGCATCGAACCGGGCGAACTGCAGGAACGATTCGATCGCGGACTGAAGCGTGGCTCGCTGCTCGGCGCGACGAACAAGATGAAATACTGGGATCTCTACTCCGAGTTCTATCAGGCCCTGAACCAGCGCAACGAACAAGGCCTGCCGGCAGTGTTCGCGGAAGAGCTCGCGCGGACTTACGCGGAGAAGTCGGTCCAGAAGAAGAAGTGAGCTTGAAGCGGCCGCAAAGACCGCAAAAAAGAAATCGGCTAACGACAGAGAACCAGCTGCTCGACATACGCGCTGGAAGCCACCCACCAGAACGCGCTGGTGTTAACTCTTTGTGATTCTCTCGGGATATTCGGAAACCCGCAGACCCTCTTCCTCGCGGTCGCGCTACTCCCTCCTCGCCGACACCTCACGCTGCGAAGGGGGCGCTGAATCCGCGGCCACCCAGTCGAGAATGTCGAGGTAGCTGCGGATGTTTTCTACGAAGCGCACCGGTTCCCAGCCGCGCGCATAGCCGCGCTTCAGACGCGTGTACCACTTCTCCTGTGTGAGCAGCGGCAAGTGCGTGCGCACGTCCTCCCACACGTCCGGATTCTTGCCGTGCATCTGCGTGAGGATACGGGCGTCCTCGAGATGGCCGAGACCCACGTTATAGGCGGCGAGCGTCATCCAGGTGCGATCTGGCTCGGGAATACGCGCCGGCACCTGATTGCGCATGCGCAGGAAATATTGGGCACCGCCGAAGATGCTCTCACGCGGGTTGAGTCGATCGACGACGCCGAGCGCCGCAGCTGTCTGCTCCGTGAGCATCATGAGGCCGCGCACGCCGGTGGGCGACGTCGCGAGCGGATCCCAGTGCGATTCCTGATAACCGATCGCCGCGAGCAGGCGCCAATCCACGCCGATCTGCGCCGCCGCCTCCTTGAACCATTGACGATACTGCGGCAGACGATTGGCGATATCGTCCATGAAGACTCGCGCCTGGATGTAATCGAACCGGTCGACATCGCCGTAGTAGGTGTCGAGGATCGAGGCGAGTCGTCCGTCGGCCTTGAGCGACGCATAGAACGCCGTGACTCGTCGCAGCAGACTGGGGTCCCGTCCGTCCAGCGCCCAAGCCAACGCCTTGCCACCGGACAGATCGAATGCGATGCGAATGTCCGGGTGGAAGGCGCGGCCGATGGCGAACTCATTTGAATCCGCGACGGTGTAATCGAACTCGCGACGCGAGAGCCGATACAGCAACTCTTCCGTTTCAGTGTTCGGATTCTCCACCCACGACAGGTTGGGCACCGTGACGCGAGCAGCCTCGAGCGATGCCGCATGAGCACTTCCGGCCACCACTTCGATGTGCGAGCCCACGGCCTGCTG
Organism: Pseudomonadota bacterium; assembly: GCA_023423935.1. Taxonomy (GTDB): domain Bacteria; phylum Pseudomonadota; class Gammaproteobacteria; order Steroidobacterales; family Steroidobacteraceae; genus Steroidobacter. The sequence continues at coordinate 104,224 of JAFAEQ010000044.1, forward strand.
GAGATTGCGGATGCGTACGCCGCCCTGCCGATAGATCAGGTGCTCACGAACCTGCTGATAAGGCGGTCCGAAGGCAACTTCGCGCGGAAGTTGCACACCCCGTGTCAGCCCCGCTGCCGCAATGTGCGCCCGGTGCGAAGCCAGCTCGCGAATGACATCGCCCACGTTGGGGACCGAGTAGATATAGAGCCGCACCCCCAGCTCTGCCGCGAGCTGGCTGGCCATCTCGAACTCGGGGCCCTGCGGCCCGGAAGCTCCGAGGTAATAGGTGCTGGGCAGATTGCGGGTGACGACCCTGAGCTCGCCCGACTGGATGATCTGATCCAGCACCGTCGGCGGATGTGAGCACGTCCCCAGCAGCAGGGCCGCAATGATGGCGAGTGCGATCTTCATGCCGCCGGCTCGCCCAGAACCATGCATTCAAACCGCGGCGCAACGGGCGATCGCACGTGCACGGCGGTCCGGATCGATCGATCAGGCCTCAACACTGCCAATAGCTGTCCCAAGAAGCCTTGCAAAGGTCGCACAGCCTACAGGGTCGGGGCTTGCGGGGTACAGGAGGCAGATCCGGGAACCCGAAGACGGAGATTTGCCAATGTATTCAGTGATGCACAGTGGCACATACAGAGCGGCCTCTATAGAATGCGCGCCCTTACGGAAGGGTACCGAAGCGGTCACAACGGCACCGATTCGAAATCGGTTGAGGGCATTACCGCCCTACGAGGGTTCGAATCCCTCCCCTTCCGCCAAAAACAGAAAGACCCTCCTCGCGAGGGTCTTTTTGTTTTTGCCGACAGGGAGCGGTTGGAACCCGAGGTAGAGGGTTCGACAAAATCGTACGGAACGATTTTGGACAGCGCTCAGCTGGCGCGAACGCGCGCCGGCCAGGGATGGCAAAGGCGCAATCCCTCCCTCCCCTTCCGCCAAAAACAGAAAGACCCTCCTCGCGAGGGTCTTATTGTTTTTGCCGGAAGGGGAGCGATTGGAACCCGAGGTAGAGGGTTCGACAAAATCGTAGGGAACGATTTTGGACAGCGCTCAGCTGGCGCGAACGCGCGCCGGCCAGGGACGGCAAAGGCGCAATCCCTCCCCTTCCGCCATCGAACCACGAGGGTAGCCCCGAGAGTTGAGGGTTTCGCCAAAATCGCAGGGGAACGATTTCGGACAGCGACCGCTGATCCGACGCGCCGTCGGCAGTCACGGCAAAAGGCGCAATCCCTCCTCGTTTCTCTTCCGCCAGACATCACTGGCGAGCGCACATTCCGCGCCTGCCCTCCTGTTTTCGCGCCCAATGCTCCATGCCTGCGAGGCTCGCCAGTCCCCGTTCAGGTATTTCCCGTCACGATACGAGCGAACCGAAATGCAGTCCGCAAGTCCAACCCTGCGCGCTTTACACGCCTGGCGGGCGGCACCACACTCCGAAACGCACCAGATTTGCGGCTAACTCGATGCGAAAGATCGCCACACTTCTCCTGACTGCCTTGCTGTCCGTCGCGGCCGGCGCTCAGAACAATCCCGGGGACGATCTGCCCGACATCGGCAGCCCGGCTCAAACGATGCTGACGCTCGAGGACGAGTATCAGATCGGTCGCATGATCGTTCGCGGATTGCGCGATCAGGACCAGATCCTGGAAGACCCGGAGGTCACCGAATATCTGCAGTCACTGGGGTCGCGTCTGTCGAGCGAGGCCCACGATGGCGTGCAGAAGTTCAATTTCTTCGCCGTGAAGGACCGGGCGATCAATGCGTTCGCGTTGCCCGGCGGGTTCATCGGTATGAATGCAGGCCTGGTGCTCGAAACGAACAACGAAAGCGAGCTCGCGGGCGTCATGGCGCATGAAATCGCGCACGTCACGCAACGACATATTGCACGCAGCATCGAAGCGCAGAGTCGCTCGAGTCTGGTATCGACGGCTGCGATGCTCGCGGCGATTCTCCTGGGTGCCGCTGCGGGTGGCGGCAACGGCGCGATGGCAGGCGTGGCTGCAGCTCAGTCGCTCGCCATCCAGCAACAGATCAGCTTTACGCGTGCGAATGAAACCGAGGCCGATCGCGTGGGCCTGGGCATTCTCGCGCGTTCAGGATTCAATCCCGCGGGCATGCCGGCGTTTTTCGAAACGATGAGCCGCCATGCCGGCAGCAGCGAATTGAACATTCCCGAGATGCTTCGCAGCCATCCGGTGACGAGCACGCGTATCGCGGAAACCAGAGAACGCGCGGAGCAGCTGGATGTGACCCCCGGTCCCGACAGCATCAGCTATGCGCTCACTTGCGAACGTCTGCGTGTGCTCTCCACGCCCGCCGGACGGGATCCGCGCGAGTACTACGGCGCAATCATCCGCAACGAAGCCGACGCCTCGACGGCACAGATCTATGGCCAGGGCCTCGCACAGATGATGGCCGGACAGGCCGACAAGGCGATCGAGATCTTCCAGCGCCTGCGCGATGCCGACCCGACCGTGACGCAATATCACACTGCATTGGGACAGGCTCAGCTGCGCGCCGGACAGACCAAAGCCTCGCTTGCGACCCTGTCGAAGGCGCGCGAGCTTTTTCCGCGCAACATCGCCGTGACCGTCCGCTATGCGGAGACGCTCATGCAGACCGGTGACTCGAAGCGCGCGCACGAGATCCTGCTCGATCTGTTCAACAACGTCCCCCCGACGCCCGAGCAGGCGCGACTGACGGCTCTCGCGGCGAATGCGGCCGGCGATGTCGCCGACTCTTATTACTACATGTCCGAGTACCACATCATGAGCGGCGATCTGCCTCTGGCGCTGAATCAGCTCCAACTGGCCTTGGCAGTGCCCAAAATCACTTCGGTGCAGCGCGCTCGGTTCGAGGCACGCCTCGAAGAAATTCAACAAGCGATGCCGAAGCGGATGCGCCGGGCGGCGACGGGCGCGCGCCTGCAGTAGCCGATCTAAGGAAGCTCTGATTTATCGACTTCCCTGACCTTCGCAAGTCTGCAACTGGTTGAAATGCTTCGGTGGGCGAAGCAACTATGGTTGCGAGTGGCGAATTGATCAGAGGTTACCTAATCGATAGACCTGCGGCGCCATCCACGCAGACCGTCCACCTGTCGCCGAAGCGCCGGTCGTCTTGCGGCGTCAGCGCCGAACTTCCCGGGACGACTTGGTAGAATCCGCGCGACGCCGTACGGCGCGATTCGATCTCCCACAAGGAAGCCGTTCCCATGTTCTCAACGCCCACGAGCGCTGCAGGAGCCCTGCGCGCGGTTGCCCTGATTGGCGTGCTGCTCGTAAGCGCAGGCTGCGCAAGCACACCGGGGCGCACCACCGACGATGATCCATGGCAGGGTTTCAATCGCGGCGTCTACAAGTTCAACGACACGATCGATCGTGCGGCCCTGAAGCCTGCCGCCAAGGGCTATCGCAAGATTACGCCCCGGTGGTTTCGGATCGGCGTAGGTAACTTCTTCTCCAATCTCACCTACCCTACGACCTTCGTGAATCAGTTTCTGCAAGGCAAGCCGGGGCTCGGCTTCAAGGACACCGGTCGGTTCCTGGTGAACACGACGCTCGGTATCGGCGGGATTCTCGATGTCGCGACCAAGATCGGCCTCGATGCACACGACGAAGACTTCGGTCAGACCCTCGCGAAATGGGGCGTGAGCTCAGGGCCGTTCCTCAATCTCCCCTTCTTCGGCCCCTCCTCGCTACGCGACGCTCCCTCACGTGCGGTGGATTACTTTCTGGAGCCGCTGACCTACGTGGAGATCCCGTGGGAAGCCACCTGGGGTCTGCGCGGTTTCGATGTCGTGCACAAACGGTCGGAGCTGTTGCCCCTGGATGAGACGCTCAAGACCGCGTACGACCCGTACGCCTTCATTCGCGACGCGTGGGTTCAGCAACGTGAGTTCGCGATTTTCGACGGCAATCCACCGCCGGAAACGCTCGAGGAAGATTTTGAGGATGAGGATCCCGCCACTGACGAGACCCCGGCGCCGCCCGAAGAGCCTGCGCCGACGCCCTGATCGTCAGGCAGATGCCGCGTTCTGCTCCGCGGTGGGTTGTGCGACCGCCGCGGATCCGTTCTCGTGCAGCAGATCGTCCACCTCGCTGATCCGCGCTAGCGCGACGATCTGCTGAGGGACATGTTCGAAGCGGATCTGCCGGTTCTCTTTCTTCCCCAGTCGCAGCCATTCGAGCAAGAGCGCCAGACCGGAGCTGTCGCTCTCCGAGACGTTCGCGAGATCCACCACGATCTGAGGCGTGCCGCGGAAAAGAGTGTGGCTCTCTTCGAGCACCTGCCTCACGGTGCTCGCATCGAGAACCCCGCAGACACGAAAGCGCCCGTCGCCCTGCGACTCGAGCTGACACGCGGCGTGATGCACTTTCGTCACGATTGGCTCGGCTGCGCCGTCGGTTTCGGCGCCTGGCCGCTGGCGACCTGCTGTTCCAGACGCTGAATCACCGCTTCGAGCCCCTTCTGCTGAATCTCGGCGCCGAAGTCCGTGCGGAAGGACTTCACGTATGAGACACCTTCGATCTGGACGTCGTACGCCTTCCAGCCCTGCTCCGTTTTGCGCAAAGAGTAGTTCACGGGTATCTGTGAGCCGTTGTCCCGACGCACCGTGCTGCGCACCGTGGCGACGTTATCGCTCGGGTTTCCCTGGAACGGCAGAATCCGCAGACGGTCCGGGGTGAAATCGAGCAGTGCGGCGCCGTAGTTCTGCAGCATCGACTGGTAGAACGCGTCGATGAAGCGCTTGCGCTGTTCGGGCGTTGCGGCACGCCAGTTCTTCGCCAGCACGAGCTGAGCCGCATAGGTCGTATCGAAGTACGGCAGCATGTTCTTATCGACGAGCTGACGGACCTTGGACGGATCCTTCTGGTATTCGGACCGATGCGTGGAAAGATCCTGCAGCGTCTGCTGGGCAACCTTTTGCACCAGCTCGTAGGGTCCAAGCTGTGCGGCATCATCCGCTGCATGAGCAGTGAACCCCACTGCGAACAGCAATGCGCTCATCAGTCCGGCCGTACCGAAAGCTCTGCGATTCATCATTTCGACTCCTCCGCGGCTGGTTGCTGCTGTCCGCCCGATTCGCTGCCGCGCTGACTGAACGTGGCAACCAACTGGTTGATCAGGTTTTCCAGGACCAGCGCATCCTGAACCAGTTCGATGCGATCTCCGTTGTGCAGGTATTCCTCGGACCCGCCGGCAGTGATGCCGACGTACTGACCACCGAGCAGGCCGGAGGTCATGATCGCTGCATCGCTGTCCTTCGGAATCTGGTTGTAGGCGGTGTTGATCTTCATCCGAACGACCGCCTTGTAGGCGTTCTGGTCGAGTTTGATCGACTCCACTCTGCCGATCGTCACGCCAGCCATGGACACCGCCGCGCCGACCTTCAGACTGCCGATGTTCTCGAACCATGCCTCGACGTCATAACCCTTGTTATCGACGGAAAGTTCGCGGTTGGTGATCTGAGTGACCAGGAAAAACAGCGACGCGAATCCGAGCAGCACGAACAGCCCGGTCGACATTTCTATGGTGCGTGTTGAACGCATATGTGTCCTCGAACCTCTTTCGTTTCAGCGCAGCATCACTGCGGTGAGCATGTAGTTCAGCATCAGCACGAGCACGGCCGAGATCACGACGGTGCGCGTGGTCGCGCGACCCACTCCCTCGGCCGTCGGAATGGCTGTGTACCCTTCGTACACGGCGATCAGACTGCAGGTCAGCCCGAAGACGCAGCTCTTCACGACACCGTCGGTGACGTCATCGACGCTCACGGCAGCGCGCATCTGCGACCAGAACGACGCGGCATCCACACCGAGTTGCTGTACGGCTACGAGCTGCACACCGTAGAGGCCGACACCGATGAAGATCATCGCGAGCAGCGGCAGCGAGATCATGCCGCCAAGAAAACGCGGTACCGCGACTCTCAGCACGGGATCCACGGCCATCATTTCCATCGCCGAGAGTTGATCGGTCGCACGCATGAGGCCGATCTCGGACGCGAGCGCCGTGCCTGCGCGTCCAGCGAACAGAAGCGCTGTCACGACCGGGCCGAGTTCCTTCAGCAAGGCGAAGGCAGCGCCGACACCCAGCGATTCCTCGGCACCGAATCGCTGCAGCACTTCGTAGCCCTGCAAGCCCACGACGGCGCCGATGAAGACACCGCAGATCATGATGATGACGAGTGAAAGTGCGCCGCTGTTGTAGACCTGTTCGATGATCAGCCGCGGACGGGTGATCGCACGCGGCACGTGACCCAGCATGCGCAGCAGGAACCAGGTCACCGAACCGACGGCAACCAGGAACTCACGCAGATTGTCGAGGAGCTCGCGCAGGGTCCTCATGCTTCATCCGAAAGCAGTTGGGTGAAGTAGTCGGGCGCCGGGCTGTAGTGAAACGCCACCGGACCGTCCGCAAGGCCATTCATGAACTGGTGCACGATTTCAGATTGATGATCTTTGAGTTCGACGAAGCTACCTGAGGCTGCGACCTTGCCGCCTGCGAGCAGGTAACTGGTGTCGGCGAGAATCGATAGTTCTTCCACGTCGTGCGAAACGACGATGCTCGTGATTCCCAGCGCATAGTTCATCTGCCGCACCAGCCTGACGATCATGCCCATCGAGATGGGATCGAGTCCGGTGAACGGCTCGTCGTAGATCAGCATGTCCGGATCCGTCGCCATGGCTCGCGCCAACGCGACACGCCGCGCCATACCGCCCGACAACTCAGCCGGCCTGAGACGAGCGGCCCCGCGCAGACCTACCGCCTGCAGCTTGGTGAGCACGATGTGCCGGATGAGCTCGTCGGGCAGATTCGTGTGCTCGCGCAAGGGAAACGCGACGTTCTCGAACACGTCCATGTCGGTGAGCAAGGCGCCATTCTGGAAGAGCATTCCCATCCGCAGGCGCAGCTCATACAACTCCTTGGTCGAAAGCTGCGAAATGTCCACGCCGTCGAACAGGATCTGCCCGCTGTCGGGACGAATCTGCCCGGTCATCAGGCGCAGCAGCGTCGTCTTGCCCGTGCCGCTCGGTCCCATCACGGCCGTAATACGGCCGCGAGGGATCGAGAGGTTCAGTCCGGAGAAGATGGCGCGGCTGCCCACCGAATAATGGACATCGCGAATTTCGACGATGTTGTCGGTGGTGATGGGTCTCGGAACCTGTGCGTGCGGCGTATCCGATTGCAACATTCAGCCTTCTTCAGCGTAGAGGCGGCCTCAGGCCGCCTCTTGCTCCTGCTTGGCCGTGTAGGTTCCGGTCTGCGCCAGGCTCGTCAGACGTGCGCGGCGCGAGAAGGCTTTCTGACCTGCGGCGAAGTTCTCTGCCTTTCCGCCCCAAGCCTTGAGCGCCTCGTCCTGCAGAGCGCGTCCATACGAGAACGTCAGCGCCCAGGGCAGCGGGCCCATCTGATTCATCAGGCTCAGATGCTCCGTGGCTTCGGCCGCGCTCTGTCCTCCGGAAAGGAATGCGATACCCGGCACTGCACTTGGCACATAGCGCTTCAATACGCGCAGTGTCGCCTCTGCGACCTGCTGCGGATTGGCGCGATTGGATGCCTTCTTCCCCGAAATCACCATGTTGGGCTTCAGAATCATGCCTTCGAGATGAATCCGGTGTGAATGCAGCGCCCTGAACACCGTCGACAGTGTCTCAGATGTCACTTCTTCGCAACGCTCGATGCTGTGAGCCCCGTCCATCAGCACTTCCGGCTCGACGATCGGCACGATGTTGGCTTCCTGACACAGCGCTGCGTAACGAGCGAGCGCATGCGCGTTCGCTTCGATGGCAAAGCGGGTCGGAATGTCCTGCGCGATATCGATGACTGCACGCCATTTTGCGAAGCGCGCGCCGAGCTTGTAGTACTCCGCCAGGCGGTCGCGCAGACCGTCGAGACCTTCTGTGATCGTCTCGCCGGGGAAATTCGTGAGCGGCTTTGCGCCCGTATCGACCTTGATGCCCGGGACGATCCCGAGTTTGGACAGATATTGAGTGAAAGGCACGCCATCTTTGGTCTTCTGGCGCAGCGTTTCGTCGTAGAAAATCACGCCGCTGATGTAGTCGGCGGCCTTCGGGGCAGTGAACAGCATTTCGCGATAAGTGCGACGTGCTTCTTCTGTCGATTCCAGCCCGATGGTGTCAAAGCGCTTCTTGATCGTGCCGCTCGATTCGTCGGCCGCCAGCAGCCCCTTCCCCTTCGCCACCATCGCCCTGGCGGTGGTCTCGATCTCGTTGCGATTCATAAACTCTTACACCTCTCATGTGTGTTGCATGGGCGACCTCGCGCCGCCGGCCGGCCGCGAGGGGCGCGTAGGATAACAAAATCACTCCCCGCCTCCGTCGCGATGTTGTCCGCATCAGACAGACCAGGAAGCGATCCGTTGCATTTCGTCGGGCTAGCCCAATCCAGTGCATTGGGACTAAAATAGTCCCATATCCGTTCGGCCCATTTCCAATGCTTCGCATTAGCAAACTCACCGACTACGGCACGATCATCCTTGCGCATCTCGCATCGCGTGCAGACCAGCAGCTGGCCGCTGCCGAGGTCGCAGAGCGCACGCGTATCGCATTGCCGACGGTGAGCAAAGTGCTGAAAACACTGCAACGCGCGGGGCTCGTGACCTCCACGCGCGGCAGCCACGGCGGCTATCAGCTCGCGCAACCAGCAAGCGAAATCACGGCCGTGAAGATCCTCGATGCGCTCGAGGGACCGTTCGCCATCACTGAATGCAGCGGTGAACACAGTAGTTGCGGCTTCGAATCCAATTGTCGCGTGGGCCACGTCTGGCAACGCGTGAACGGCGCGATCCGCCGCGCGCTGAGCGATGTCACGCTCGCGCAACTTGCCGGCATTGAACGCGGCAGCGCGACCACCACCATTCCTATCTCCCGGATCTCACGCATCACCCACGAGTGATGCCGACAGCCATGGCCAGTAATCCGCAAACCGATCCCACCCTCGAGGCCCTGATGGGTCAGAAATACCGCCACGGCTTCGTGACGGATATCGAATCTGACACCGTTCCGCCGGGACTCGATGAAGACGTCATTCGCTTGATCTCGCGCAAGAAGGAAGAGCCCGAGTTCATGTTGCAATGGCGGCTGAAGTCGTTCCGCCATTGGCTCACGATGCGCGAACCGAACTGGGCGCACCTTCGCGTATCGCCCATCGATTACCAGGCCATCTCCTACTACTCGGCCCCGAAGTCAAAGGCGAATGCGCCCAAGAGCCTCGAGGAAGTCGATCCGAAACTGCTCGAGACTTACGACAAGCTCGGCATTCCCTTGCATGAGCGTGCACGCCTTGCAGGTGTGGCCGTCGATGCAGTCTTTGACAGCGTCTCGGTGGCGACTACGTTCAAAGAGCGCCTCGCCAAAGCCGGGGTGATTTTCTGCTCGTTCTCGGAGGCCGTGCGCAATCATCCCGCACTCATCGAGCAGTATCTGGGCAGCGTCGTACCGTACACCGACAATTTCTTTGCGACGCTGAACTCCGCGGTGTTTTCCGACGGCTCGTTCGTCTATGTGCCGAAAGGCGTTCGTTGTCCGATGGAGCTGTCGACGTACTTCCGCATCAATGCAGCGAACACAGGCCAGTTCGAGCGCACGCTCATCGTCGCCGACGAGGGTTCGCACGTGAGCTATCTCGAAGGCTGCACCGCGCCGATGCGCGATGAAAACCAGCTCCATGCTGCGGTGGTCGAGCTGGTCGCGCTGGAGAATGCACAGATCAAATACTCGACTGTCCAGAACTGGTATCCCGGTGATGAGAACGGTCGCGGCGGCATTTATAACTTCGTCACCAAGCGCGGCGAATGCCGCGGCGCCAATTCACGCATCAGCTGGACGCAGGTCGAAACGGGATCCGCCATCACGTGGAAGTATCCGAGCTGCATACTCACCGGCGCCAACTCGGTCGGTGAGTTTTATTCGGTCGCAGTGACGAACAACTATCAGCAGGCCGATACCGGCACGAAGATGGTTCATATCGGGCCGAACACCCGCAGCACGATCGTCTCGAAAGGCATCTCGGCAGGTCACGGCCAGAACAGCTATCGCGGCCTGGTAAAAGTCCTGCCGAGCGCAACCAACGCTCGCAACTTCACGCAGTGCGATTCTTTGCTGATGGGCGATCGATGCGGCGCGCATACCTTCCCCTACATGGAAGTGCGCACCCCGACCGCGAGCGTCGAACATGAAGCGACGACTTCGAAGATCGGCGACGACCAGCTCTTCTATTGCCTGAGCCGCGGCATTTCCGAAGAGGACGCCGTGAACATGATCGTCAACGGCTTCTGCAAGGCCGTGTTCAAGGAACTGCCGATGGAGTTCGCGGTGGAAGCGCAGAACCTTCTGGCGGTGAGCCTGGAAGGCGCAGTGGGTTAATCAAGAGGAGCCGCAGAGACCGCAAAAAAGAAAAATACGAACGAGTTCAGAATCTCTCTGACTGAGTTCGTTCTTTTTTGCGGTCTTTGCGGCCGTCCGTTCCGGAGTTCTGGTTCAATGCTGAAGATTGAAAATTTACAAGTCCGCGTCGAAGACAAGCTGATCCTCAAGGGAATGAACCTCGAGGTGAACGCCGGCGAAGTGCACGCGATCATGGGGCCGAACGGATCGGGCAAGAGCACGCTCGTGCAGGTGCTCGCCGGTCGCGAAGGCTATGAAGTCATCGGCGGCTCCGTCACGTACAACGGCAAGGATCTGCTCGCGCTCCCGCCTGAAGAGCGCGCTCGCGAAGGTGTGTTTCTCGCCTTCCAGTATCCGGTCGAGATCCCGGGAGTGAACAACGTCTATCTGCTGAAGGCAGGCCTGAACGCGATCCGCAAACATCGTGGCGAGCCTGAGGTCGACGCGTTCGAATTCCTCACCCTCGTGCGTCAGAAGATGAAGCTGATGCAGATGGACGAGAGTTTTCTGAATCGCGGTGTGAACGAAGGATTTTCCGGGGGCGAAAAGAAGCGCAACGAGATCCTGCAGATGGCGGTTCTCGAGCCCGCGCTCGCACTGCTCGATGAAACGGATTCGGGCCTGGACATCGATGCGCTGCGCGTCGTTGCCAACGGCGTAAACAGCCTGCGTCGTGCGGACCGCGCCGTTCTGATGGTCACCCACTACCAGCGCCTGCTCGACTACATCGAGCCGGACCAGGTCCACGTGCTCTCCGGCGGGCAGATTCTGAAGAGCGGCGACAAGTCGCTCGCGCTCGAGCTCGAGAAACGTGGCTACGACTGGATCAAGCAGGAGGCGACTGCGGCATGAGCGCGGTGCCCGGCAAGAACTCATCGACCGTAGCGGATCGCTATCGCGCTGCGTTCGACGCCCGCTTCAGCGGCCACGATGCGCTGACTGAATTGCGGCGTGCGGCCTTCGAGCGTTTTGCTGCGGCAGGGTTTCCCACGCAGCGAGATGAAGACTGGAAGTACACCAATCTGCGTCGGCTGGAGTCGCGCAACTTCGATCTCGCGGAACCTTCACCTGCAGGCATCGACAGTCGGTGGATCGAAGGCGCGGGCACACGGCTCGTTTTCAACAACGGTCGTTATGCGCCCGCCCTCGCCTCCACGCTCGCTCACCCGCCTGGCGTAACGGTGCTGACATTAGGCCAGTGGGCGGCGAACGATCCGGATGAAGTTGCCGCATTTCTCGCACGACAAGAGTCATCGACGACTTCCTTCTCGGCGCTGGGCTCGGCCTTTTTCCAGGATGGTCTCGTCATCGAAATCGGCAAGTCCGTCATCCTCGATCAGCCGTTATACGTTGTTCATCAGCTGAGCGGCACGTCCGGCGTAATGAGTCATCCGCACATCTTCGTGCGTGCGGGTGCGAACAGTCGGATGACGTTGATCGAGCACTACCTGGGCGGGAACGATCAGGAGTCGCTCACGAACGCACGCGTGTCGATCGAACTCGCGGACGGCGCCCGCGTTTCGCACTATCGGATCCAGCAGGAATCCACGCGCGGCTTTCATATCGCGGATATTCAGGCTCGACTTTCGGCGAACAGCCATTACGTTTGCCACGATGTGGCATTCGGCGCGGCCTTGGCACGCAGCCAGCTCACCGCGACACTCGCGGGCGCTGGCGCGCAGGCACATCTCAATGGCCTGTTTGCACCGAACGGCTCGCAGCATCTCGACACGTACACGCTGGTCGACCACGCTGCGGCGCATACGATCAGCAGCGAGGACTATCGCGGCATTGCTGGCGGACGCGGGCGCGGCGTGTTCCGCGGCAAAGTCATCGTGCGAGAGGATGCACAGAAAATCGACTCGCGTCAGTCGAGCCGTAATCTGCTGCTCGCCCCGACCGCGGAGATCGACACACGTCCGGAGCTCGAGATCTACGCCAACGATGTGAAGTGCAGCCATGGCGCGACCACCGGACAGATCGATGCGAACTCGCTGTTCTATCTGCGCTCGCGCGGCTTGTCCGAAGCTGAAGCTCGAACGTTGCTGATCCGCGCCTTCGCGGAATCCGTGCTGGCCGGCATGGATTGGAAACCGGTGAGAGATTATCTGGAGCAGCGCCTCGATGAGCGTTTCTCTGGCGAGAGGAGCAACGCATGAGCGCTCGCCCCCTGTCGGCAAGCGATTCGTTCGACGTCGAAGCGATCCGTCGCGACTTCCCCATCCTCGATCAGCGGATCAATGGCAAACCGCTCGTGTATCTGGACAACGCCGCCTCCAGCCAGCGCCCCCGCCAGGTGATCGAGGCGATCAGCCACTATTACGAACACGACCACGCCAACGTCCACCGTGGCGTGCACGCCTTGAGTCAGCGCGCGACGGACGCCTACGAAGGCGCTCGCGATGTGATTCGCGGATTCATCAATGCGCGTGACACGAAAGAGATCGTCTTCGTGCGCGGTACGACGGAGGCCGTCAACCTCGTTGCGCAATCTTTCGTCCGCCCGCGCGTGAAGGCGGGCGATGAGATTCTGATCTCGGGACTCGAACATCACGCCAACATCGTTCCCTGGCAGATGGTCTGCGAACAGACGGGCGCGTCGCTGAAAGTCATTCCGATCACCCAGAGCGGCGAAGTGGACTTTGCCGCGTTCGAGAAACTGATCGGCCCGCAGACGAAACTGCTCGCCCTGGCGCACGTGTCCAACGCGCTCGGCACGATCGTGCCGGTCGAGAAATTCATCGCGGTCGCTCGCCAGCACGGCGTTCCTGTATTGCTCGACGGCGCACAGGCGATTCCGCACGGAAACGTCGACGTGCGGGCCCTCGATTGCGATTTCTACTGCTTCTCCTCCCACAAGATGCTCGGGCCCACCGGCTTCGGCGTACTGTACGGACGTCAATCGTTGCTCGAGACCATGCCGCCATGGCAAGGCGGCGGCGACATGATTCTGTCGGTCACGTTCGAGAAGACGACGTACAACCAGCTGCCGTGGAAGTTCGAAGCCGGCACACCGCACATCAGCGGTGCCATCGGCCTGGCTGCCGCGATCCGCTATCTGCAGGACATCGGCATGGAGCGTATTGCGCAGTACGAGCAATCGCTGCTCGAGTACGCGACCGAGCGTCTGCAACGCATCGAGGGGCTGCGCATCGTGGGCACCGCACCTCACAAGGCCGCCGTCGCATCGTTCGTGCTGGAAGGCATTCACCCGCACGACATCGGTACGATTCTCGACACCGAAGGCGTGGCGATCCGCACGGGCCATCATTGTGCGATGCCCGTGATGGACTTCTTCCGCATCCCTGCGACGGCGCGCGCATCGATGGCGTTCTACAACACGTTCGAAGAGATCGATCGACTCGCCGCGGCTCTCGAACACACCAAGCGCGTGCTGGGCTGATCATGGACCTGAAGGATCTCTACCGCGACGTGATCGTGGATCACAATCGCAATCCGCGTAACTTCGGCAAGCTCGATCCAGCGGATGCGCACGCGGATGGCCACAATCCGCTCTGCGGCGACCGGCTGTCCCTGTTCGTGAATCTCGACGGCGATCGCATCCGCGAAGTGAAGTTCAACGGCAGCGGCTGTGCGATCTCAGTCGCTTCCGCGTCGTTGCTGACCGAAGCCGTGAAGGGCAAGAGTCGCGCCGAGATCAAGGATCTGTTCGAAGACGTGCACGCGATGCTCACTCAGCAGGACGCGGCCGCCGATCCCGACAAGCTCGGCAAGCTCGCCGCACTCTCCGGCGTGCGCGAATTCCCCGCCCGGGTCAAATGCGCCAGCCTCTGCTGGCACACACTCAACGCCGCGCTCGACCGCGAAGCCGAGTCGGTGACCACGGAATGAAAGACATGGAGGAGATCTCCACGGGGATCACCGGGCACACAGGGACACGAACGGAGCACATCAGCTCTCTTGTCTCACCCCGCGCACCCCGTGTCCCCCGTGGACATCTGGTTTCCTATCCTTTGTAACCATGTACCGACACGAACAAGTTCCTTTCACTCTGCAGCGCGACGTCGATGCCGTGATGGTGCCGGCGGGTGTGCCGGTGACATTGCGCGCGGACAAGACCGGGTTCATCACGCAGGCGCTCGGCGGCAGCTTCACCGTCTATATCGAAGGCAATCTGTTTCGCGTCGCTGGGCGCGACGCCGATGCGCTGGGCCAGGAGGTCGTTCCGGGTCCCGAATTGCCACCCAATGCGACGGACGATGATGTGAAAAATCTCGTGTGGGAGCAGATGAAGAGCTGCTACGACCCGGAGATTCCGATCAATATCGTCGAGCTCGGACTCATCTATGAGTGCGAGATCATGCACGAGGACGACGGTGAGCGCGTTGCATCGATCAAGATGACGCTGACGGCCCCCGGCTGCGGCATGGGCGAGGTGCTCGTGCAGGATGTGAAGGACAAGGTCGAAGCCGTGCCCACCATCAAACGCGCCGACGTGGAGCTGGTCTTCGATCCGCCCTGGAATCAGACCATGATGTCGGAAGCCGCACGCTTGCAGACGGGGATGATGTGAGGCGCGCTTCGCGCGCAGTGATGGTGGTGATGATGACAGTAATGATCGCGATATCGGAAGGGGACGCATGAGTTGGATTGCCGTTGCGCCGGCCGCATCGATTGCTGAAGGTGACTATGCGCAACTCGAGGTCGATGGCGCCCTCGTCGCGGTCTTCAATATATGCGGCACCTTCTACGCGATCGAGGACGTCTGCACGCATGACGGTGGAGAACTTGCCGGCGGTGCGGTCGATGGCGACGTCGTCATCTGTCCTCGACACGGCGCACGTTTCTGTCTGCGCACCGGTGCGGCGCTGACGCCTCCTGCCTACGAACCCGTGCGTACGTACGAGACGCGCGTCAACGACGGCATCGTGGAACTGCTCGCGCCATAATCGAGTTCAGCGAATCGCCTCACCCCTCCATCACTGTCATCACCTTCATGCTGCGACTGACGCTCGTTCGCCATGCCAAGACAGAACCTGCTGCACCTGGACAGGAAGACTGGGACCGCGCACTCGAGCCGCGCGGCCAGCACGACGCTCCCGAGATGGCGAGGCGTCTGAAAGATGCTCACGGCAAACCCGAGCGCATCCTGACCAGCCCTGCCCTGCGCGCCATCACGACGACGAACATCATGGCGCGAACACTGAGTGTCCCGGCCGCGAAGATCGTGCAGGACGAGCGCCTCTATCTCGCATCGCCAAAAGAAATGCTCGCGATCGTGCGCGAGCTGGGAGAGAACGCCCCGCACCTGATGGTCGTCGGCCACAATCCCGGCATCACCGAATTCGGCGACAAACTCTCCGCCGAACGCTCACTCGACAACATGCCCACCTGCGCCGTGTACTCCCTCGAATTCGCGATCGGGCACTGGCGCGAGCTGGAATGGTCGAGCGGCGTCAATGCCGACTTCGACTATCCGAATAAAGTCTAGGAAGGACAGAGCCGCAAAGACCGCAAAAAAATCGAGCATTCCGTACTCGCAATTCCGACGCTGCGCGCACTCAAACGTCCTTCGCCCCCCCAGCACTTAGGTTCTTTGATGCGGTCTTTGCAGCTTTCGACGGCACCGCAAGGATCGCAAAGACGTCGTGGCATGCCTGTGATCGTCGATCGATTAGGACGCTGCGCACACTCAAGCGTCCTTCGTCCCCAGCACTCAAGTTCTTTTATGCATTCTTTGCGGCTTTCGACGGCACCGCAAGGATCGCAAAAAGGATCGAGGCATCCCCGGTGATCGTCGATCAATGAGGACGCTGCGCACACTCAAGCGTCCTTCGCCCCAGCACTCAAGTTCTTTCATGCGGTCTTTGCGGCTTCCGACGGCACCGCAAGGATCGCAAAAAAGGTCGAGGCATTCCTGGTGATCGTCGATCGATTAGAACGCTGCGCACACTCAAGCGTCCTTCGTCCCCAGCACTTAAGTTCTCTTATGCGGTCTTTGCGGCTTCCGACGGCACCGCAAGGATCGCAAAAAAGGCCGAGGCATTCCTGGTGATCGTCGATCGATTAGGACGCTGCGCACACTCAAGCGTCCTTCGTCCCCAGCACTTAAGTTCTTTTATGCGGTCTTTGCGGCTTCCGACGGCACCGCAAGGATCGCAAAAGGCGCGTGGCATGCCTGTGATCGTCGATCGATTAGGACGCTGCGCACACTCAAGCGTCCTTCGCCCCAGCACTTAAGTTCTTTTATGCGGTCTTTGCGGCTTCCGAAGTTCTCAACCCCTCATTCCGCCGCAATCGCCAGCAGGCTCGCGTTTCCGCCGATCGCTGCCGTATTGATCGTGATGGTCTGTTCCGTGGCGAAGCGATGCAGGTAGTACGGGCCGCCCGCTTTGGGGCCGGTACCCGAGAGCCCGCGGCCGCCGAAGGGCTGGACGCCGACGACGGCGCCGATCATGTTGCGATTCACGTAGACATTGCCGCTGCGCACGCGGGATGAAATGTAGCGAGCCGTGGCATCGACGCGGGTGTGAATACCCAGTGTCAGGCCGTAGCCGGTGGCGTTGATCGCATCGATCACCTGATCCAGCTCAGACGCCTTGAAACGGATGATGTGCACGATGGGACCGAACACTTCGCGGGTGAGCTGCGAGAGCGAGGCGATCTCGACCGCAATGGGCGCGAAGAAATTGCCGCGCTGATGTTCGGCGCCCAACGTCCTCGCGTGTTTCCAGAGCGCTTGCGGCGCGATCTGTTGCGCATGCGTGGCGAGTACGCTGCATGAAGGCTGATCGATGACGGGACCCACATCGGTGGCAATGTCCGCCGGATCGCCGATCTGCAGCTCTTCCATGTAGCCGGCCAGCAGCTCGAGCACGCGCGGTGCAATCTCCTCCTGCACGAACAACGCACGCAGCGCCGAGCAGCGCTGCCCTGCACTGTTGAATCCGGACTGCACCACATCGAGCACGATCTGCTCGGGCAGCGCTGAGCTGTCCGCGATCAGCGCATTCTGGCCGCCGGTTTCGGCAATCAGCACCGGGATGGCACCGTCGCGATTCGCGAGCGATCGGTGAATCACATGCGCCGTTTCGGTGGAACCGGTAAAGGCCACACCTGCAATGCGTGCGTCCGCAACCGCGGCCGCTCCGACTGTCGCGCCGTCACCCGGCAGCAGGTGCAACACTTCACCGGGTACACCTGCTTCCAGAAGCAACTCCACGGCACGTGCGGCAATCAATGGCGTCTGCTCGGCCGGCTTTGCGATCACCGCATTGCCTGCCGCCAGTGCGGCAGCGATCTGACCGGTGAAGATCGCAAGCGGGAAATTCCACGGGCTGATGCACACGAACACGCCGCGACCGTGCAGTCGCAATTCATTGCTCTCGCCCGTCGGCCCGGGCAGCGAGAGTGCCTTGTCGAACTCGACGCGTGCGCGCAGTGCGTAGTAACGCAGGAAATCCACGGCCTCGCGAACCTCGGAAATGCTGTCGGCGATCGTGCGGCCGCCCTCGCGCACGCAATAGGCCACCAGCTCCGGCAGACGCGCTTCAAAGGCATCTGCTGCCCGCATAAGGATCTCCGCACGCTCACGTGCAGGCCGTTCATTCCATTGCGGTTGCGCGGCAACGGCGACATCGATCGCGCGCGTCACCGTGGCTTGATCCGCAAGCGTCACTTGACCGATGACTTCCTCGCGGTTGCTCGGGTTGGCGACAGAGATCGCCGGGCCCTGCACGATCTTGCCGCCCACGATTGGCGCTGCGCGCCAGGGTCGTGACTGCGCATTGCGCATCCCCTGGAGCAGATCGTTGAGCTCGACCGGATCTGCGAGATTCACGCCGCGTGAATTGAGCCGCTCCGCTCCATAGAGCAAGCGTGGCAGCGGGATGCGCGGATGCGCCTTTTGTTCGAGCGCATCGACCAGCATCACGGGGTCGGCAATGATTTCGTCGACCTTCGTGTCCTCATCGACGATTCGATTGACGAACGAAGTGTTGGCGCCATTCTCGAGGAGACGTCGCACCAGATACGGCAGCAGCTCTTCGTGCGAACCCACGGGCGCATAGATACGGCAGGGAATGTCGAGCTTCTCCGGCCCGACGATCTGGGCATACAGGTCTTCGCCCATTCCATGCAGTCGCTGGAACTCGAACGAGCAGTTGGCCGCTTGGGCAAGCTCGATGATGCTCGCGACCGTCTGCGCATTGTGCGTTGCGAACTGCGGATAGATTGCATCGCCCGCAGCGATCAGATCGCGCGCGCAGGCGAGATACGACACGTCCGTATTCATCTTGCGCGTGAACACCGGATAGCCGCTGAGACCTCGCTCCTGAGCACGTTTGATTTCGCTGTCCCAGTACGCGCCCTTCACCAACCGCACGTTCAATCGTCGGCCCGTGGAGCGCGCAAGATCCGTCAGGAAGCGAATCACATCGGGCGCGCGTTTCTGATAGGCCTGGACCGCAAGTCCGAATCCCTGCCAGTTCTGCAGTACCGCTGCACGCGCCACGTGCTCGATGAGCTCCAGTGACAGCTCCAGACGTTCGGCTTCTTCCGCATCGACCGTCAGGGCGATGCCGCCGTCGCGTGCTGCCACGGCGAGCTCCAGCAACCGCGGCGCGAGCTCGCGGTGCACGCGCTTGCGCTGCGTGAACTCGTACCGCGGGAACAATGCGGAAAGCTTGACCGAGATGCTGGGGGCAGCCTCGGCCGGTGTGCCGGCTTTCACGCTGGCCGCGACCTCACGAATTGCGCGGTGATACGCCTCCATGTAGCGCAGCGCATCCACGGTCGTGAGCGCCGACTCGCCGAGCATGTCGAATGAGTGGCGATACAGCCGGTGTCCCTCGGAATGCGAACGATCCAGCGCCTCCTTGATGGTGCGACCCATGACGAACTGATGTCCCATGATGCGCATCGCCTGGCGAAACGCGGTGCGCAAGACGGGCTCGCCCAGGCGGCCGGCGATCCGGGCAATGAAGCCGCGAGGATCATGCATGTCGTCATCCGCTGGACGGACGATGCGGCCGGTGAGCATGAGACCCCAGGTCGACGCGTTGACGAACAGGGATTCCGCCTCACCGAGATGCGAGGCCCAATCGCCACGGGTGATCTTGTCCGCGATGAGCTTGTCCGCCGTCGCATCGTCCGGAATGCGCAGCAGCGCCTCGGCCAGGCACATGAGGATCACCCCTTCCTGCGAGGACAGATCGTATTGCCTCAGAAACGCATCGAGTCCCGAACGTTCCTTCTGACTCGCCCTGACGCCATCCACCAGATCTCGTGCGCGTGTCGCGATGCGAGTGCGCTGCTCCGGTGTGACGCGCGCTCGGTCGGCGAGTGCCGTGACGAGTTGCTCCTCATCCCCGAGGTAATTTCGATTGATCGCCGTCGCCACTGATTCGCTCATGTTGATTCGTTCTCGTATACAAGATGACGCGCATTCGCCGGACACTTCGCGAGCGCGTCCGAGTTGTACTCCAGCCGCGCAGTCCTTCCAAATGGGCCGCACGCTGTCCCGCAAAACGCCGGGTATTCCGAATAACAAACGACCCGCAGACACCGGGAACCCCGCAGCCGTGTCTCCCGGCAGTTTACCGGCCGGTATACACGGGCCCCTGCAGCGCTTTACCGACGCACCGCAAATCGGGATGAACCTTCCTGCCCGTGAGCGTCGAATTGAATGGCATGTGCGTTGCGCGTTGTCACTGATCGACGACATCAGTGCGGATTGAACTGAGTGACGTGAGGCTCCATCTTCGTCGTTGGTGATTCTTTCCTTGAGAGGGCAGCCATGACTCAGGCTGAATCTGTTTCGGCTCACATTACCGCTTCCAATTTCATGAGCGAAGTGGTCGAGGGATCGTCGCAGACCCCAGTGCTGGTCGACTTCTGGGCGCCGTGGTGCGGGCCCTGCCGCCAGCTCATGCCCATTCTCGATCGGCTCGCCGTCGAGTACGGCGGACGTTTCAAGCTCGCGAAGGTGAACACCGACGAGCAGCAGCAGCTCGCGCAACAACTCGGTATTCGCAGCTTGCCGACAGTCGTGCTGTTCAAGGATCGAACCACCGTCGATCATTTCATGGGCGTGGTTCCCGAAAGCCAGATCCGGCAGATGCTCGATCGGCATCTCCCTCAGCTCTCCGACGCACCGTTGTCGCAGGTGCAGAAGCTCAAGTCGCAAGGCGATTACGCGGGTGCGATGACGCTGGTACAGCAACTGCTCGTGCGCGACCCTGAAAATATTTCACTGCGCACCGAAGCCGCCGAGCTGCGTGCGCTCGATGGCGATCTGGAGGGTGCCCGTCAGGCGTTGCAGCAACTCCAGGGAGGCGAGCCCAATCATCCGGCGGTAAAGCGGCTTGCGGCGCTGATCACGTTCAGCGAGGTGATCGCGCAATATCCCGATGTCCGCAGCCTCAAGTCACAAGCCGCAGAACATCCGCAGGATCTCGATCTGCAACATGCACTCGCCGTGCATCAGTTGCTGGGCGGCGATGTGGAGCCTGCATTACGCACCTGGCTGCAGATGCTGCGCGATCATCGCAATTTCCGTGACGACCTTGGCCGGCGCAGCCTGGTGCTTGCCTTCGAGATGATCGGCGATGCGGATCCGATCGTGTCCCAGACACGCAAGGCGATGGCGAAGCTGCTCTTCTGATCAGAACTGACGGATCAGGACTGACGGATCACGAGCAGACGGTCACCCTCGCGCAAAGGTCCGGACTCCGTGGCAGAGAGCTCGCGATCACCTCGCACCACTGCCACGACGATCGCATCCTCGATGTCACGCGGCTCACGCCCGGCGTCCTCCGGTCTGGCCATGCGCTCGATCAGGACCACGCGTCCCCTCGCACTGATGAGATCCATGACGTAGTTCGACAGCACAGAGCTGTCCAGCGCGTTGGCCATCAGGATTCCGCCTACGCGCGACGGGAGGATCGTCGCGTCGGCGCCGCTCTGCCTGAGCAGCTTCTCGTTCTCTGCTTCCTCTACGCGTGCAACGACGCGGATCGCTGGTGCGAGCTGGCGCACCGTGAGCACGATCAGCACGTTCGTATCGTCGCGCTCCGTGCATACGAACACGGCCTTCGCCGTCCCGACCATGGCCTCCTGCAGCGTCTCCTCGCGCGTCGCATCGCCCAGGATGCCGATGAAGCCTCGCTCGGCGGCTTCTTCCAACAGAGCGCGATCGGAGTCCACGATCAGTAGCTGCTTCTTGTCCAACCCACGTTGAACGAGCTCGTGGGCAACGCAGGAACCCGAGTGGCTATAGCCGCACACGATCACGTGCCCGGTCAGCCTAGCCTGTAGTCGTCGCATGCGCAGATCCTCCAGCAGCCGCTGCAGGACGAGCTGATAAGTCGTCCCGAGAAAAATGAACCAGATCAACAAGCGGATCGGCGTGACGAGCACCGCATCGGTGACTCGGGCGCTCGCCGAGACCGGAATGATGTCCCCATAGCCGACCGTGGTGACGGTAATCATCGAGAAGTAAACGACATCGAGAAACGAGAGCTGGCCGTCATAGTTGTCCCGCAGTCCATCGCGCTCGATCCAGAACACAAGGATCACCACCGAATACATGACCAATACGAGCGCCGCGCGGATGGCCAGCGTGCGCCAGACGCTGTGTTCACCGCCGATGAACAGCCGTTTACCCAAGCGGGCTTCGGGCTGGCGAGGTCCACTTTCCCGTTGTGATGAGTTGTGATTGTGGGAACTCAAAGGCGCTGTCCTGCGATTGGATCTCGAACCACGTCGCCCACGCGTAACGCTTGTCAGCGCACCAAAGATGCACGCAGGGAGATGCGCATGTGCGTCCAAGATCCGGGCGTTCGCATGGACCAGAATCGACGCTGTGCGGGGCCGATAACACCCGGACACGCGGGTCCCAGCCAGCCATGAGATGTGCCCACCTTGACCGAGGCGAGCGCATCAGCCGATCGGGGCATCCAATCGTGTTTCCTGTCCACTAGAATCAGGACACAAATGGGGAGACTTCAGTGCGCTCAAAAACTCTCGCAGCCTTGTTCGCAATGGGCGCCAGCCTGTTATTCGCTTCCGAAGCCTCTCATGCGGAGTCGCAGTTTTACGGGTTGCTGCGCTCGCGCGATCTCACGCCTTTCGGCTTTCTGCGACTGGACATGCGTCCCGCCCATGCCGTGTCGATCGAGCCCGGCAGTTGGGCCATCGAATCGGAGCTTGGCTATCAAAACACCTGGGCACTGAGCCCCGAGGTCGAAAAATACTTGATCTCACTGGAACCCACGGGACGACGGGATCTCGGCCCCGAGGAGTACGAAGCGATCAAGGCGCTTCCGGGAGAGAACTATCTGCTCGACGTCGAATCGGCCAACTTCGATTTCACGTTTCACTACAAGTTCTCGCCCCACTGGACCGGCTACATGATCGCAAGCGCGGTGAAGTATCAGGGGGGCTTCCTAGACGACACCATCGAGCGCTTTCACGACGCGTTCGGCTTCAGTTCCTTCGGCCGTCCGGCGACAAGGAAGAACGACGTCAACATGATCTACGATCTGAAGGGCGCCCAGCTCGCCAGCTTCGGAGCGCCGACCGACGGTGGATTCACCGATCCCACCTTCGGCGTGCGCTATACAGGCTTCCAGCCTTTCAGCAGATGGGCCTTCTCGGTGGAAGGCGCCGTCAAGGTGCCGGTCGATGGCGAGCGCACACTCCTGTCGACGGGCAAGACCGACATCGGCGTGCAGGCGTCGCTGCAGCGCTTCGGCAATCAGCACGCCGTCTATTTGAATGCTGCGGCCGTCTACTACGCGGGAGCCGACTTCCCCGTGAAGCAGGATGCGCAGATCGTTCCCACGTTCGTCATCGGCTACGAGCGCGCGCTCACCACCAGGACGAACGTGAACCTGCAAGGCTATATCAGCCGCAGCGTGTACACGCACGACGAAACGGATCTCGACGAGCTGCTGGGTCTGAAGTATCAGGTGACCTTGGGAATCCGTCATCGCTTCGAGCAGTTACTGGTCACGTTCGGCATTACCGAGAACCTGCAGAACGTCAACAATACGCCGGACATCGGATTCCAGCTTGGGCTGGCCTATATCCCCGCGAGAATCGCGCGTTAGGCCGCGCAGGCAATCAGCATCGTTGATGAACGTTGGCCGCTCGCTGGCAGGTTCACGGCTACTTTGGTCGTCATCCCGGCGAAGGCCGGGGGAGCTCCCGCGGGGAATTCCCGCGGGTCACAGGGCCTGGAC
>JAFAEQ010000025.1 GCA_023423935.1 Pseudomonadota bacterium
GGGAGGGGATTCCTGTGAGAGAGAACAGAGTTCACAGTGCGGCGGAAGGAGAGTCGGATTTCCACGGGGGGCACGGGGTCCTCGGGGTGAAGACAAAGAGCGGAGCGCTTTTGTCTGTATCACCGTCATGACTGCCATCACCGTCATCACTGCGATGACGGGAGGGGATTCCACACAGAGAGCACAGAGATCACAGAGCGGCGGAAGGAGAGTCGGATTTCCACGGGGGGCACGGGGTCCGCGGGGTGAAGACAAAGAGCGGAGCGCTTTTGTCGGTATCACCGTCATGACTGCCGTCACCGTCATCACTGTGATCACGGGGTTAAGAGAAAGCGGGAGTTCACACAGAGTTCACAGAGATCACAGAGGCCAGGAAGGCAAAGAAGCGGATTTCCACGGGGAGCACGGGGTACACCGGGTGAAGAGTGGACTTCACGCAGAGCGGAGCGCTCTTGCCAATATCACTGCCATGACTGCCATCACTGTCATCACTGTCATCACTGCGATCACGGGGTTAAGAGAAAGCGGGGGTTCACACAGAGAGCACAGAGATCACAGAGCGTCGGAGGGAGAGTCGGATTTCCGCGGGGGCACGGGGATCGAAGAAGAACAGCACTGAGATCGAAGGAGCGCAGGTCTCTGAGGGTGCGCACAAGGCATCCACTGTGGGTCAGGCTTTAGCCTGACAAGAATGTTCGACTGAAGTCGAACCCACGGCAGACGAGGGACACTGAGTGAATGAGTAGGAGATGAGTGCTGACTCCATTCTGGAGCTGACCCGTTTTGGTGGACTTTTCGTTATGCACACGGGGTCCAGGGCAAGAGGAGTTCAGAGGGACAGAGGGGGAGCCGTATGGAGTTCGGAGCGCTCTTGCCGGTGTCACCGTCATGACTGCCATCACCGTCATCACTGCGATCACGGGGTCAAGAGCACGCAGGAGTTCCCACAGAGAGCACAGAGGTCACAGAGTTCGGAGAGCAACTATCACTCACAGTCACTGCCATCACCGTCATGACTGCGATCAACGCGTTGACAGGCTGCGGATTTCGCGTAGGTTTGCCCACACATGCGTTTCGATCTCACCGACCTCAAACTCTTTCTGCACGTCGTCGAAGCCGGCAGCATCACTGCTGGTGCCGAACGTATGCATTTGGCCGTTGCCGCAGCGAGCACGCGCATCCGCAACATGGAAATCGAGTTGGGCGCGCCGCTGCTGAACCGCGAACGGCAAGGCGTGCATCCGACGCCCGCCGGCAGGACGCTTGTTCACCATGCTCGACTGCTGCTGCAGCAGGCCGAAAGAATGCGGGGCGATCTCGCCGAATACGCGGACGGGCTGAAGGGACACATCCGACTGCAATCGAACACGAACGCATTGATTGAGTTCCTGCCCGGGCCCCTGAGCAATTTCCTGGCAGCGCATCCGCAGGTGAACATCGACCTGGAAGAGCGCCTGAGCGATGAGATCGTGGCCGCCGTAGCCGACGGCAAGGCGGACATCGGCATCGTGGCAGGCACTGAGGATTTGAGCGGCCTGGAAGTGTTCCCCTTCCGCGTCGATCGCTTCGTCCTGGTCACTGCACCTTCGCACGCACTCGCCAATGTCGAGCGCATGGCTTTCGGTGACGCACTCGACTTCGACTTCGTGGGCCTCGATCGCGCCAGCTCCCTGCAGCGATTCCTTTCCGACAAGGCCGAGCGAATGGGCCGTCGCCTGAAGCTCCGTGTCCAGCTACGAAGCTTCGATGCCGTTTGCCGCCTCGTCGAATGCAACGTCGGCATCGGCGTCGTCCCGGACACCACCGTCGATCGCAACGCGCGCACCATGACCCTCCACCGCATTCAACTCACTGACGAATGGGCACTACGCAGACTCAGCATCTGCGTCCGCAAACTCAAAGACCTCCCCACCTATGCCCAAGAACTCGTCCGCCAACTCACCGCCCCTGACGAAGGAATGGCGGCCAGCGGATAGATCGCAGTGATGACGGTGATGGCCCCGCGATCGCAGTGATGACAGTGATGGCAGTCATGACAGTGATATCGGCAAGAGCGCTCCGCTCTGTGTGAAGTCCACTCTTTGTCTTAACCCGGTGGACCCCGTGCCCCCCGTGGAGATCCGCCTCCTCTCCTTCCGACCTCTGTGATCTCTGTGTGAAATCCCCTCCCGTAATCGCAGTGATGGCGGTGATGGCAGTCATGACAGTGATGCCAGCCAGAGCGCTCCGCCCTGCGTGAAGCCCACTCTTCACCCGGTGGACCCCGTGCACCCCGTGCCGTGGATATCCGCTTCTCCTTCCTACCTCTGTGCTCTCTGTGATCTCTGTGTGAACTCCACTCTTTGTCTTCACCCGGTGGACCCCGTGTCCCCCCGTGGAGATCCGCTTCTTCTCCTTCCGACTCTTGATCTCTGTGTGAACTCCCCGCCTCTCCCTCATTCCGAACTCGTCAGCCACACCCCCGCCATCACGACCAGCCCGCCGATGATCGCAGTCGTCGAGAGAGGTTCATCGAGCAGGACGATGCCGCTGATCACGCCGACGACTGGGATGAGGTTCGCGAATACGCCCGCGAGGCTTGCATCGACGTCCTGCAGTGCAAGGTTGTAGAGCATGTAGGCCAGTCCTGATGCGCCGGCGCCCAGCACCACGATCTCTATCCACTGACGAATCGTCATGTCCGGCCATGCGTGTCCTTGCATCTCGACCACGGCAATCGGCAGCAGGAGCAACGCGCCGATACCAATGATGCCGGCGGTCAGGACGATCGCATCCACATAGGCGAAGCGCTTCGCGATCGAGGTGTAGAGACCCCATGCGACGACGCTCGCGAATACGAGCAGATTTCCCAACATGGGCGAGCCGCCGCCGACGTTCTGATCAAGGCTGCCGGAAAAAATGATCACCACACCGACCACCGACAAGGCGATTCCCGCCACTCGACGGCGCGATGCGCGTTCGCGCAACCATACGACCGCGATCAAGGCGGTGACTGCGGGAATAGAGCTTTGCACCAGTGCGCCCTGCGATGCGGACGTGTACGCCAGGCCCAGATTGAACAAGCCGTAATAGATGGCGACACCGATCGACCCCATCGCGAACATTCCTGCCCAGGGCAACGCGGGTCGCGGCTGAGACAGCTTGTGTCTGCGAACAAGCGCAAACGGCAAAAGCGTGAAGAACCCAATGGCGACGCGCAGAAAGGCAAGGGTCAGGGGCGGCACATCATCGATCACGTCTTTCGTCAGCACGAACGTGCATCCCCACAGGGACATGACCAGGATCAGGATGCACATGGAACGCCAGCGTCGATTCATTCTTGTTCTTCTCGATCAGGCTCGTTGAGCGTGACAAGTCAATTCCGGCTATTGTGTCTCACCGAAGTCCATTTCCACGCAGCGGAGTTTGCATGCACCTGGCACTAAAGCGAATGACTTCCCTGGCGCTTCTGGCTGCTGCGAGCACATTCGCAAACCTTGCGATTGCGGACACCCTGCTCGTGCACAACGTGCAGATGTATACGCCGGTCGGCCAGGAGATTCGTTCGTACTCCGGCTTCGTCGTCCGCGATGGCCGGATCGCCAGCCTGCTTCCAAGCGGTGCACCCCTGCCGAATGTTCCCGAGGCCAGGCGGATCGACGGCAAAGGCAAGACCGTCCTGCCCGGACTCATCGACGCGCACGGTCACGTGCTCGAGCTCGGTCGTGGCCATCTGCAGGTCGATCTGCGTGGGACACAAAGCGTCGCCGATGCACTCGAGCGCATCGGCGCCTTTGCACAAGCGAATCCAAAGAGCCGGTGGATTCTGGGCAGCGGCTGGAATCAGGTGCTGTGGTCGAACAAGCAATTCCCGACGGCGAAGGATCTGGACAAGGTCTTGCCCGATCGTCCGGCGATGCTCTCGCGAGTGGACGGCCATGCGGTTTGGGTGAATTCGCTGGCTCTCAAAGCCGCGGGCATAACTCGCGCGACGAAGGATCCGGCCGGCGGACAGATCGTCCGCGACACGAACGGCGAGCCCACCGGCATCTTTGTCGACAACGCAATGGCCCTGATCGACAAACAGGCCCCCCCCGCCACGGACGAAGAAGTTCGCACAGCACTCGCTGCAGCGCTCGCGGATCTATCGGCACTGGGCCTGACCGGCGTACACGATGCGGGTGTGGACATGCGCACTTATGCCGCGTATCGCGCGCTGGGCGAAGCCGGGCAACTCAGCGTGCGCATCTACGCCATGCTGGCCGACGGCAAGGACGCGCGCCCAGTCATCGCGCAAGGTCCGAAACCTTCGCTGTTCGACGATCGACTGCAGCTCCAGGCCGTCAAGGCCTGGGTCGATGGCGCGCTCGGCAGCCGCGGCGCACATCTGCTCGCAGACTATGCCGATCAGGCGCATCACCGCGGACTTGCGCTCTACACACCGGAGCAGATCAAAGAGCTGGGCTCGCTCGCCTCGCAGCACGGCTGGCAGTTGAACATCCACGCCATCGGCGATGCGGGCAATCGCATCGCGCTCGATACATTCGAGCAGACCTTCACGTCAGCACAGCGCAGCGCCTTGCGACCACGGATCGAACACGCGCAGGTCATCTCGCTCGACGATCTGCCGCGCTTCGCCCGTTTGAACGTGATTGCATCGATGCAGCCGACGCATGCGACCTCCGACATGAACATGGCCGAGGATCGCGTGGGCCCGCAACGGATCAAGGGGGCCTACGCATGGCGCACGCTCCTGGATTCCCGTGCACGCATGGCCTTCGGCAGCGACTTCCCGGTCGAGCTACCGAATCCGTTTCTGGGTTTGTACGCCGCGGTGACGCGTCAGGATCGCGAAGGCCATCCCCCCGGCGGCTGGCATCCAGAACAGAAACTCACCCGCGCAGAAGCACTGCGCCTGTTCACGCTCGATGCCGCCTACGCAAGCGGCCTGGAGGCCAAAGTCGGCTCGCTCGAACCCGGCAAGTGGGCCGACTTCATCATCATCGACCGCGACTACTTCAAAGTCCCGGAGAGCGAAATCGACGACATCAAGGTCGAAGCGACCTACGTGGCGGGCGCGCGGGTAAGCCAAAGAGCGGAGTAGGAATTCACACAGAGTGCACAGAGACCACAGAGATAGATGGACGATGCGTCATCGGCGAATAGCCCTCTTCCACCCTCTGTGAACTCTGTGATCTCTGTGTGAACTCTGACTCTCAACCCGCGCACCCCGTGTACCCCGTGGAAATCCTCCTCTCCTCGTAATCTCTGTGTGAAACCACGAGAGCCTTGACCTTCCCATCATGGGAAGGTTCATGATGCGGACATGGGCAACAGGGCTTCTCAGGATATCCACTACAGCATCGGCAAAGCAGCGGCCGCGTCCGGCGTGTCGGCAAAGATGATTCGGCACTACGAATCTATCGGGCTGATTCCGCCGCCTGAACGGACCGCAGGCAACTATCGGGCGTATTCCGAAAGCGACGTTCACACGCTGCGCTTCATTCAGCGGGCACGGGCGCTGGGATTCTCGATGAAGCAGGTCGGCGAGCTCGTCTCGCTCTGGCGCAATCGGCGCTCGAGCGCAAACGTGCGCCGGCTCGCACTCGATCACATTGCCGAGCTGAAAGCCAAGATCGACACACTGCAGGCCATGGTTCGCACGCTGGAAGAGCTGGCGGAGCATTGTCACGGAGATTCGCGTCCCGAGTGTCCGATCCTGGATGAACTGGCGCAGAGCCCAGCGCGTCAGAAGCGAGGGCACAAATCATGAATTCGACACACAAGGGCTGCAGTCATGCGCAGCCCAACTCCGAGCAGAAGGCGATCGATCCGGTCTGCGGCATGACCGTCAGCACCGATTCGCCTCACGTGGCAGAGCACGCAGGCCAGCGTTTCTATTTCTGTCGCACTGCCTGCCGGGACAAGTTCCAGGCTGCGCCGGACACGTTCATCCACAAGGCGCAAACGCGCGACGCTCACGCGAACGATCACTCGCATCACCGCGCTCATCGGACCTCGTCGAGCTCCGCGCAGGCCGCCTCTGCGGATGCGATATACACCTGCCCGATGCATCCTGAGGTCCGTCAGAAAGGCCCGGGTTCCTGTCCGATCTGCGGCATGGCGCTCGAGCCGCTTGCGGTGACGGCCGACGAGCAACCGAACGAAGAGCTCGTCGACATGACGCGACGATTCAAGGTCGCACTCGTTTTCACGATTCCGCTGCTCGTGCTGACCATGGGCTCGATGCTGCCGGGCCTGTCGCACTGGCTACAATTCGCGGCACGCCCCTGGGTCGAGCTTGCGCTCGCGTTGCCGGCCTGCACGTGGGCGGCCTGGCCCTTCTATCAACGCGGTGTTGCGTCCATTCGCAGCCACCATCTCAACATGTTCACGCTCATCGCCCTCGGCGTGTCGGTGGGGTTCGGCTACAGCGTGTTCGCGACGCTCCTGCCGCACTTGATCCCCGCCTCGGCGCACAACGCACACGGCGGCGTCGATGTCTATTTCGAAGCTGCCGCAACGATCGTCACGCTGATCCTCCTGGGCCAGGTTCTCGAGCTGCGCGCACGCGGCCGCACCGGCGCGGCCATTCGCGAATTGATGAAACTTGCACCTGCGACGGCGCGGCGAATCGACGCAAACGGTCATGAGCAGGACGTGCCGCTCGAACACGTACATGTCGGTGATCGTTTGCGCGTGCGCCCAGGCGAGAAGGTGCCGGTCGATGGCCGCCTGCTCGAAGGCAACAGCAGCATCGATGAGTCGATGATCACCGGCGAATCGTTGCCGATATCCAAGCGCGCAGGCGATCGTGCGATCGGCGGCACCATCAACGGTACGGGCTCGTTCGTCATGCAGGCCGACAAGGTCGGCTCCGAGACCTTGTTGTCGCGCATTGTTGCCATGGTCGCCGATGCGCAGCGCAGCCGCGCGCCGATCCAGAGGCTGGCGGATGTCGTGTCCGGCTACTTCGTTCCGCTCGTGATCGCAGTCGCGGTCGTCACGTTTGCGATCTGGTGGTGGGTCGGTCCGGCTCCGCAATTGAGTCACGCGATCGTGAATGCCGTGGCCGTGCTCATCATTGCGTGTCCTTGCGCGCTGGGCCTCGCAACGCCGATCTCGATCATGGTTGCCACCGCGCGTGGTGCACAGATGGGCATTCTGTTCCGCAATGCCGAGGCGATCGAAACCTTGCAGTCGATCGATACGCTGGTGGTCGATAAGACCGGCACGCTGACGCAAGGCAAGCCCGCGGTGGTTGCGATCGCGGCCGATCCCTCCGCGCACGAGATCGGGTCTTCGCTCACAGCGGCTCAAGCGGAGTTGCTGGGGCTTGCAGCAAGCCTGGAGCGCGGTAGCGAGCATCCGCTCGCCACGGCGATTCTGGCTGCAGCCTCGGAACATGGAATTGCACTTCAGGACGTCGAGGATTTCGAATCTGTGACCGGCCGCGGTGTCACGGCTCTAGTGGGAGGCCAGCGCGCCGCCCTCGGCAATCAGGCCTTGATGTCCGATGTCGGCGCGAAGTCCGATGAATGGTTCGCCCGCGCCGATTCCCTACGCAGCGCGGGACAGACCGTCGTGTTCGTCGCGTTCGATGGCCAGGTCAAAGGAATCATCGGCGTCGCCGATCCAGTGAAGCCCACCAGCCGCCAGGCGATCACCGAGTTGCAGGCGCAGGGCTTGCAGGTCGTGATGATGAGCGGCGACAACGAGCGCACCGCGCGGGCAGTCGCAAACGAGCTTGGAATTCACGACGTCATCGCAGGCGTCGCACCTGAAGACAAGGCGAACAAGGTTCGCGAACTGCAGGCTCAGGGTCGCCTCGTCGCCATGGCCGGCGACGGCGTCAACGACGCACCCGCGCTCGCACAAGCCCAGGTGGGTATCGCGATGGGCTCCGGCACCGACGTTGCAATGGAAAGCGCGAGCGTCACGCTGGTCAAGGGCGATCTCATCGGGATCGTGCGGGCTCGTGCACTCAGCCGCCAGACGATGCGCAACATACGTCAGAATCTGTTCTTTGCATTCGTCTACAACGCCCTAGGGGTGCCGATCGCGGCGGGGGCGCTGTATCCGATGTTTGGGCTCTTGCTGAGCCCTATGATTGCAGCCGCGGCCATGAGTCTGAGCTCGGTTTCGGTGATCTCGAATGCATTGCGACTGCGAGCGGTAAAGCTGGAGCCATGATTCTCAACCGACGTCGATTCGTTCAAGGATTGGCTGCAGGCGCAGGCACGCTGCTCTTGCCCGACTATCTACGCCCCGCGTACGCGGACGTGGCACAGGTGCTGACGGGGCCGCAGTTCGACCTCGATATCAGCGAGGTGCCCGTGAACATCACCGGCAGGCGACGCATGGCCACCGTCGTGAACGGCCAGCTGCCCGGCCCGCAGCTGCGGATGCGTGAAGGCGATGAGGTCACGATCCGCGTCAGAAACCGACTCTCCTCCACCACCTCGATTCACTGGCACGGACTCATCGTTCCCGCCGACATGGATGGCGTGCCCGGCATCAGCTTCCATGGCATCGCGCCCGGCATGACGTTCACGTATCGCTTCAGGGTGAATCAGTCGGGCACCTATTGGTATCACGCACATTCGCGCTTTCAGGAACAGCTCGGACTGTATGGTTCGATCGTGATCGAACCGCGCGACGGCGTACGTCACAGCGCCGATCGCGAACATGTCCTGCTGTTGTCGGATTGGACGGATCGCGATCCCGAAGCGATCTATCGCACGCTCAAGACGCAGCCCGGCTACTACAACTTCGGCAAGCCAACCCTCGCCGATTTCATTCGCGATGGCCGCCGCGATGGCTTCGGCAAAGCAAAGTCCGAACGGTCGATGTGGAATCGCATGCGCATGGACCCGACGGATCTTTCCGATGTGTCCGGCTACGCGTACACCTATCTCGCCAACGGCAAGACACCTGCGCAGAACTTCGAGGCGCTGTTCAGCGAAGGCGAACGGGTGAGATTGCGCATCATCAACGGCTCATCGATGACGTTCTTCGACGTGCGCATCCCGGGCTTGCCGATGACCGCCGTCGCCTCCGACGGCCAGGATGTCGAAGCCGTCACCGTCGATGAGTTTCGAATCGCGCCGGCTGAAGTGCTCGATGTGATGGTGTCCCCCTCGGGCGATTGTGCTTACACGATCTTCGCGCAGGCGATGGACCGTAGCGGTTATGCGCTTGCCACGCTGACTCCGCGACGCGGTCTGCAGGCAGAGATCCCTGCACTCGATGCACGTGCGCGGCTCACGATGGCCGACATGGGCATGGCGCACGCGGGCATGGATCACAGCGCCCATGCAGATCACACCTTTACGGCGCCGCGCCACGCACCGGCTGAATACGGTCCCGGCGTCGACATGCGAGTCGATGCTCCAGACAATCGGCTCGACGATCCTGGCGTGGGGCTGCGCGATAACGGTCGTCGCGTACTCACTTATGCGGACCTGAAAACGATCGACGGTCCGATCGACGCGCGGGAGCCCGGCCGCGAAATCGAGCTGCATCTCACCGGGCACATGGAGCGCTATCTCTGGTCGTTCAACGGCCAGAAGTTCTCGGACGCCGAGCCTTTGCGGCTGAAACATGGCGAGCGCGTGAGGTTCGTCCTGATCAACGACACGATGATGTCGCATCCGATTCATCTGCACGGCATGTGGAGCGAAGTGGAATCGCCGCATGGGCAGGTTCAACTGCGCAAACACACTGTCGTGGTGCAGCCCGCACAACGGCTGAGCTATCAAGTCACGGCGGATGCGCTCGGACGCTGGGCCTATCACTGCCATCTGCTGTATCACATGGAGGCCGGGATGTTCCGCGAAGTGGTGGTGGCGCACGAGGACGGACGATCGTGATACCGATGCGCTCGCTGATCGCTTGCGTGTCGATGTGCTCAACCTTCGCTGCAAACGCACAGCAGGATCACTCGCATCATCACAGCGGACCCGTCCGCGAGGAAAACGCGAGATCCACTCACATCCCTCCCGATCCGCCCTCGAGTGAACTGGGGCCCATGTCGCCGGAGCAGATGCACGAGATGATGGACATGGACGATTCGCTGCACTTCGCTCGAGCGAGCATCGATCGTCTCGAGTGGCAGACGGACGATGTGCTCGCCTGGGACGCAAACGCATCCGTCGGCGGCGATATCAACAAGCTTCTGCTGAAATCCGAAGGCGATACAGGCGGCGATGGGACTCGCGTGCGTAACGAGGTGCTCTGGGATCGCATCGTCTCCCCCTGGTGGGAGCTGCAAGCCGGCGTACGCGTCGATTCCGGAAGCGGGCCCACACGCACGTGGGCTGCCTTGGGATTCGAAGGAACCGCGCCCTATTGGATCAATGTAGACGCCACGATCTACGCAGGCGACGAAGGCCGTACCGCGGCGCGCCTCGAAGCGAAGTACGACCTGCGTGTCACCCAGCGCTGGATCCTGCAGCCGATGCTGGAGGTAAACGCGTATGGCAAGTCTGATCCCGAACGCGGCATCGGCTCAGGGCTGAGCGCTCTCGAGGCCAGCCTGCGCCTGCGCTACGAGATCCGCCGCGAGCTCGCACCCTATGCCGGCATCCACTGGACGAACTACTACGGACGCACCGCAGACTATGTGAGCGACGCACACGAGCTCAGCGCGGTGGCGGGCATCAAACTACGCTTCTGAATGCGGGGAGCTGACACGAAATAGCGGCATCGCTATTCGTCACTCCGCCTCCAACGACGCAAGACCCTTGCGTCCCACCGCGCTCCCCGGGAAGAATCCAGACCTTCCAGCAAAGGACTGAAGCATGGCATCCAAGCGTAAGGCCGCACGACGTCCCCTCAAGAAGAAGACCAGCCCGCTCCAGCGCAGCAGGGCGCGCAACGCAGTGGGCGCCAAGCGCAAACCTGCCGTTGCACCTGCGAAAGGACTGCGAACGCTCTACCCCGCCATCAAGCCGTACAACAGCGGCCATCTGCGGGTCTCGGAGGTTCACGAGATCTACTACGAGGAATGCGGCAATCCGAAGGGCAAGCCTGCAGTGTTCGTCCACGGCGGACCCGGCGCGGGCTGCGACCAGCGCGCGCGCAGCTTCTTCGACCCGGATGCCTATCGCATCATCCTGTTCGACCAGCGCGGCTGCGGACGCAGCCGCCCGCACGCTAGTCTCGTCGACAACACGACGTGGCATCTCATCTCGGACATGGAAGCGCTGCGCACCAAGCTCGGCATCGATCGCTGGTTGGTTTTCGGCGGCTCATGGGGCTCGACACTGGCCCTCGCCTACGCTCAGACGCATCCGGAATGCGTCACGGAGCTCGTGCTGCGCGGCATTTTCCTGCTCACGCAGTTCGAGCAGCGCTGGTTCTATCAGGAAGGCGCGAGCGCTCTCTTCCCCGACTACTGGGAAGACTATGTGAAGGTCATTCCTCCGGCCGAACGCGGCGATATGATCCAGGCCTTCTACAAGCGCCTCACCAGCGACAACAAGCAGACACAGCTCAGCGCCGCCCGCGCCTGGTCGAAGTGGGAAGCCGCCACGAGCTATCTGCACGTGAACGAGGAGAACTTGAGCAAGTGGAGCGAGGACGAATTCGCCGTTGCCGTCGCACGTATCGAATGCCACTACTTCGTGAACCGCGGGTTCCTCGAAACCGAAGATCAGCTCATGCGCCATGTGGATCGCATCCGCCACATCCCCTCAGTAATCGTGCAAGGCCGCTACGACGTCGTCTGCCCCATGCAGACCGCCTGGGCCCTACATCGCGCCTGGCCCGAAGCCGAATTCAACATCATCGCCGATGCCGGCCATTCCGCATTCGAAGCCGGCAACACGGATGCACTGATCCGTGCGACGGATAAGTTCAGGTGAGCCGGACGGAGAAGATCCCACGGGATCGAGAAGAAGATTTCACACAGAGATCACAGAGGACACAGAGTTCAGAGAGAGTCCGGGTCAGTCAGCGCTCATCACTGTCATCACCGCCATCACTGTCATCACTCAATGGAAGAGAGCAGATCTCACGGGGAATACGGGCTTCACACAGAGAGCACAGAGAACACAGAGCGGGGGATCGGAATCTCCACGGGGAGCACGGGGTGCACGGGTGTTGGAGGAGAGGAAGATTTCACACAAAGCGCACAGAGATCACAGAGACCGAGCGAGGATCGGGGCGAGCGTGGGTTCTCGTCACCGCCAACACTGCCATCACCGTCATCACTCAAGGAGAGATGAGAATCTCCACGGGGGACACGGGGCCATCCAATCGCGCCAGTCACTAGCCAGCTGGGGCCGCTAGCCAGAGAGCAACTTTCTGCTGTGGGTTCTGCTGCTCTACTGTGGGTTCGACTTCAGTCGAACATTTTTCTGTCCGGCTAAAGCCGGACCCACAGGGAGGATGGCGCGTCGCGCCAACGCGCGAGTTTCGTCTTCATTCTTTGCGCTCTGTGATCTCTGTGTGAAATCTTCTACTCAACCCGTGCATCCGGTGACCGCAGTGCAAATTCCGATCTCCCACTCTGTGATCTCTGTATGAAATCTCCTTCTTTCACCCCGTGCACCCTGTACCCCGCGTGGAGATCTTCTGCTCCGGGAACTCTGTGTTCTCTGTGTTCTC
This sequence comes from Pseudomonadota bacterium, assembly GCA_023423935.1. Taxonomy (GTDB): domain Bacteria; phylum Pseudomonadota; class Gammaproteobacteria; order Steroidobacterales; family Steroidobacteraceae; genus Steroidobacter. The sequence continues at coordinate 12,592 of JAFAEQ010000025.1, forward strand.
TGTGTGAAATCTTCTTCTTAACCCCGTGCACCCCGTGATCCCCGTGGAGATCTTCTCTGCTCTCGGGAAATCTCTGGTCAGCGCAGGCGCCAGGTAGGCACACGCGACGCATCGATGAGCCCGTGACGCTCGAGCCACTGACGCGCGTCGTCGGCATCCTGCTCGAACCACGCTCGCGCGGAACCGAGCCGGAAGGTGTAGCCCCACGCGTCCATGTCGCTGCACATCTGCGTCTTCGAACATCCTTCGATGTGATCGGCGAGCACGATCTGCAGATAGCACACCGCATTCTCTTCGTCGTAATCGCCGCCCGCATCGCGATTCAGCGATTCGCGTCGCGCCTTGTCCATGCAGATGAAATGGCAGCCTTCGTGGAGGATCGAATGCAGCGGAGTATCGATTCGGACGTAGAGCCGGTTCTCGATCAGGCCTGCTTCGCTGTCGCCCCAGTAGGAGCCTGGAATTTCCTCGCCAGGCGCCAGTATCACCAGCTCCATTCCGTAACGAGTCAGGATCTCGTGCACGCACTGCTGATCAAGATCAGCGAGCCTCAGCACCGACGGCGTTAGCTCCAGGGCAGCGCTCACAGCGAGGCGAGTCGACGAATTACGCGTCCCGCCAGATCGCGCGCGAGCGCGCGGCGCAGCACGGCCTGTTCGCGTTCCTTCGCCAGCACCTTGGTCGCATCGAAGCTGTAGTCGCGCGTGAGCTCGAGCTGCTGCGGTTCGATGAGCTCGCCCGTCTGGCTCTCCACCGAATACTCGATCGCGTAGTAGACGACGTATTCCTGAGGAGTGTTGCGGGCGGATACCGAGAGCACGCGCTGACCGCTGTCGTCCTTGCGAACGCGGACGATCACAGTGGCATCGTTGCGATGGTTCACGAGTCGCACGCCGGCCGCTTCGAGCCGATCATGCAGCGCGCGATAGAAATCCGAATAGCGATCGTTCGTATCGATGTACGTCACCGACACGACTTCCGGCAGCTTTTCCGTGCCCTGGAGCCGCCAGCCGCAACCGCCGACCCCACTCAGAAGGAGCACCAGCACGGCCGCGGAAAAGAATCTCGTCGCCAGGGAACGATTGGTCATCGATTCGTCACCATCGAGAATCCTCCGCGCATCCACGGTCGCCGGGTCAGACGACGACGTTCACGAGCTTGCCTTTCACCACGATCACTTTCTTCGCGGGCTTGCCTTCCATCCAGCGCTGCACGCCGGCATCGGCCAATGCAGCTTCGCGAATCGCCGCCTCATCCGCCGACGTCGGCACGCGAATGTGACTGCGCAGCTTGCCGTTCACTTGCACGACGAGCTCGATGTCGTCCTGCACGAGCGCGGCAGGATCGGGCTTCGGCCAGGGACGATCCATCAGCGAATCCGTGTGACCCAACGCCTCCCACATCACATGCGTGGCATGCGGCACGATCGGCGAGAGCATCTGCACGATCAGCTCCAGCGCTTCCTGCACTAAAGCTTGCCCCTGCGGCGACTTGTCTTCGAACTTGCCCAGCGTATTCATCAGTTCCATCACGGCAGCGATCGCCGTATTGAAGATACGTCTGCGGCCGATGTCGTCGGTGACCTTGACCAGCGTCGCATGCACCGCGCGACGAAATGCCCGCTGAGCATCGGTCAGCGAAGCGTTCTCGCCAGCGGCCAGGGACTGATTGCCAGTTGTCGCCACATGCTCGTACACCGTGCGCCACAGCCGACGCATGAAACGGGCTGCGCCTTCGACACCGTCGTCCGACCATTCGAGCGTATCTTCAGGCGGCGCCTTGAACATCATGAACAGACGGATGCTGTCGGCGCCGTATTCGGCGACGAGCTTCTGCGGATCGACGCCGTTGTTCTTGGACTTCGACATCGTACGCATGCCTTCCCAGTCGACGGGTTGGCCGTCCGAGCGCAGCTTGGCACCGATGCGAGTTCCCTTGGCATCGCATTCGATTTCCACGTCCGCCGGATTGAAGTACTGCACGCGGCCGTCACCGCTGCGCCGCGAGTAGATGTCGTTCAACACCATGCCCTGCGTGAGCAGGTTCTTGAACGGCTCGGCAATCTGCACCAAACCCAGATCCTTCATCACGCGCGTCCAGAAGCGCGAGTACAGCAGATGCAGAATCGCGTGCTCGATGCCGCCGATGTATTGGTCGACCGGCATCCAGTAGTTCGCCCGCTCATCGACCATCGCCTGGTCGTTGCCTGGACAGGCGAAACGCATGAAGTACCACGACGAATCGACGAACGTATCCATCGTGTCCGTCTCGCGCCGCGCATCGCCACCGCACGTCGGGCACTTGCACTCGTAGAACGACGGCAGCTTGTTCAAAGGATTACCGCTGCCATCCGGCACGAGGCCTTCTGGCAATACGACCGGCAGATCCTTGTCCGGCACCGGCACATCGCCGCACTTCGGACAATGAATCAACGGAATCGGACAGCCCCAGTAGCGTTGCCGCGAAATACCCCAGTCACGCAGGCGCCACTGCACCTGCTTGTCGCCCAGGCCTTTCGCTTTCAGATCCGCAGCAATCGCATCGACAGCCTCGCTATACGACAGACCGTCGTACTTGCCGGAGTTGACGCACACGACGCCGGTCTTGGAGCCGTACCATTCTTGCCATTGAGTGGAGGAAAACGGGCTGTCGGGTACTGGACTGCTGGCCAGACCAGAATCGTTCTTGCTCTTGCCAGGACCCGATACCCAGGACCCAGCGACCCGGTCGATCACTTGCTTGATCGGCAATCCATACTTGTTCGCGAATGCGAAATCGCGTTCGTCGTGTGCAGGCACACCCATGACCGCGCCTTCGCCGTAAGTCATGAGCACATAGTTGCCGACCCACACGGGGATCTTCTCGTTTGTGATCGGGTGCGTGACGAACAGGCCCGTCGGCATGCCCTTCTTTTCCATGACCGCAAGCTCGGCTTCCATCGCCGTGCCCTTCTTGCACTCTTCGATGAACGCAGCGAGCTCGGGATTGTTGCGAGCTGCATAGGTCGCAAGCGGATGCTCGGCGGCGACGGCTGCGAAGGTCACGCCCATCAGCGTGTCGGCGCGCGTGGTGAACACATTCAACGTGTGGTGTTCGCCGTCCAGTTCATACGGGAAGCCCACCCGCACGCCTTCGCTCTTGCCGATCCAGTTCGCCTGCATCGTGCGCACGCGCTCCGGCCAATCGGTGAGCGTGTCCAGCGCATCGAGCAGATCCTGCGAGTAATCCGTGATGCGCAGGTAGTACATCGGGATCTCGCGCTTCTCGACGACCGCACCGGTGCGCCAGCCTTTACCGTCGATCACCTGCTCGTTCGCGAGCACGGTCTGATCGATCGGATCCCAATTGACCACGCCCGTCTTCTTGTACGCGACGCCCTTTTCGAGCATGCGCAGGAACAGCCACTGATTCCAGTGGTAGTACTCGGGCTGACAGGTGGCGAGCTCACGCGACCAGTCGAGCGCAAAGCCGAGCGACTGGAGCTGGCCCTTCATGTACGCGATGTTGTCGTAGGTCCATTTCGCCGGCGGCACGCCGTTCGCGATCGCCGCGTTCTCGGCCGGCAGGCCGAACGCATCCCACCCCATCGGCTGCAGGACGTTGTAGCCCTGCTTGCGCATGAAGCGCGAAATCACATCGCCGATCGTGTAGTTGCGCACATGCCCCATGTGCAGCCGCCCGCTGGGATACGGGAACATGCACAGGCAGTAATACTTGGGCCGCCCCGGATCCTCGCTGACGGAGAAAGCCTGGGTCTCCTCCCAATGGGCACGGGCCTGCGACTCGACGGCAGTCGGATCGTATCGTTCTTGCATGAAGGGAAACTTCGCCGGAAATCAGGACTTTTCGAGGCGGCGAAGGATAGCACTAGTCCGCTCGGGGCTGAGAGCGGGCAGCTTTGGCCCGAGGCGGACGAAGATTTCCACGGGGGCGGACACGGGGTGCGCGGGGATTTGAACAAACCCCGCACGGCAGCAGCGGACGGAGTCGCCGTGCGACGCTTGACTCGTACGCTGGCTGCGACCCAGTCACAGCCTCTCGCACGCTGTACCTTCTTCTACCCCGGTGAACCCCGTGTTCCCGTGGAGAACTCTGTCTGTCGCTTCGATCGATCAGTCGCCCAGAGCGCTGCGCAGCGCGGCGATCTCGTCCTTGCAGTCGTTCATGATGTGCACGCACTTGGCGTTGTCGAGGCCGAGGCGCCAGAACGCTTTGACGCCCTGCATGTTCAGTTCGAGGTCGGCTTCGTGACCTGCAAAGCCCGACATCATCACAGCGACGGTGAGCACGTCACACACGTCCGGCTGGCCCGGGGTGCGATCGACGTTCTCGTGTTCGGCGATGGCCTCCGAGATCTGCTCGGGGAAACCCCAGTTCTCGACGATGGCCTTGCCGACATTCGAGTGCCAGTCGCGCATGACCTGGCTGACCGTGGCCGGATCCTTGAACAGATTTCCGTGGCGGTTGGCGCGCGCCAGGATGTAGATCTTGCCCACGTTGTGCAGCAAACCGGCGAGCATGCACTCGTCCGCATTGATCCGCGTCGCACGGGAGGCCACGGCGTAGGCCAGCGCAGCGACCATGGTCGCCTCCTGCCACAACTCCTCGAGCTCCTTCGCGATATGACGCAACTCGGCAGCCCGTCGCAGCTGAGCGATTGCGTACGACACTGCCGCCGTGCGCACGTTGTTGTGACCTATGCGGTTCACGGCGGTCTTCAGCTCGGAGATCGTACGACCGCCGCGATTCAGCGCCACGGAGTTCGCGAGTGTGAACACGCGAGCCGCAAGACCCGCATCCGAGCCCACGACGCGCGCGATCTGATCATTCGAGACCTGTTCGTCCGCAAGCACCTTGCGCACGCGCACTGCGACGTCTGGAAAGGAAGGCAGCTCGACGCGTCCTTTCGAGACTTCCTCCGCCAGCTCGGCGACGAACTGGAACGCAAAGGAGTTGCCCGAAGGGACGGTGGCTTCATCGGCCGCGGCAGCGAGATTGGAGGTTGTCATACCGGCGATATCGGCGAATTCGCAGCTGAGTTGAGTGTCCTCGAGGAAGACGAGACGCGCGGCACGAGTCCGCGGGATTCTGTCACTTCGATATCCGTCACTATCGCAAATTCGCCCGCTCGCACAGCCGGACCAGCGTCGCATTTCGGAACATCTGCGACGTGTCGGCTCGAGGAAGGCGACTCAAGCCTCGCGACGTACGGGCTCTTTCGTGACGCCATCGGCAGTCATCGCCAGCAGCTGCACCGGGATTCTGTGCAATGGCAGTACATGCTCGGCTGCTCCGAGCTTGAAGGCCGCGCCAGGCATGCCCCACACCACGCTGCTCGCCTCGTCCTGCACGATCGTTCCGGCGCCTGCATCGAGCATTTCCTTCAGACCGCGAGCGCCGTCATCGCCCATGCCCGTGAGAATCAGTCCCATCGCATTCGGGCCCACGTTCTGTGCTACCGATCGGAACATCACATCGACGCTCGGCCGGTGGCGGTTCACGTGCGGCCCGTCGTTCAGACGGCAGCGATAACGCGCACCATCGCGCTCGACGAGTAAATGACGATCGCCCGGTGCGATGTAGACGTGGCCGGGAAGGATGTGTTGACCATCCTGCGCCTCACACACGGACATCGCCGAGCACCGATTGAGGCGCTCGGCAAACGGCTTGCTGAATGCCGCGGGAATGTGCTGAGAAATCACGACGGCAGGAGCATCTGCCGGGAATGATTCGAGCAACTCGCGAATCGCCTCCGTGCCGCCGGTGGATGCACCGATGGCAATGATGCGATCGGTCGTGCGCAGCACGCGATTCCCGCTCCTGGGCGGCAACACGGCATCCGCACTGCGTCGTTCGGAGACTTTCTGCAACGAGGTTTTCGGCGCCGCTGCCCGCGGATTCACGCGCGCATACGCTGCAATACGAATCTTCGCGATCAATTCATCGGCGTACTGAGCCAGGCTGCCCGCAACGTCCACCTTCGGCTTCGACACGAAATCTACAGCACCCAGCTCCAGCGCGCGCAGCGTGGTTTCCGCGCCGTGCTGAGTCAGCGAAGACACCATCACCACGGGCATGGGCCGCAGCCGCATGAGGTTCTCGAGGAACGTGATGCCATCCATGCGCGGCATTTCCACATCGAGCGTCAGCACATCCGGATTCAACTGCTTGATCTTGTCACGCGCTGCGTAAGGATCCGCGGCGGTACCCACGATCTCGATGTCGCGGTCCTTGCTCAGCATCTCCGTCAGGAGCTTCCGCACGAGCGCCGAGTCGTCAACGATGAGAACTTTGATGGGCATGGCGTTAGCGCTGCCGCGATTGGAGTGATGACAGTGATGAAGGTGATACCGGTGATGTCGGCCAGAAGAAGACATAGCGAGGCGACGACGCGCGCTTGCGGAACGCGAGTCTGCTGACAGCCATCACTGCCATCACCACTGTCACTGCCATCACTGTAATCACCCTCCGATTCCGCCTTCCACCGGCGCCTTCTCGGGACCGGAGAGATAGCGCTGCCGCGAATGGAGTGATGACAGTGATGAAGGCGATACCGGTGATGTCGGCCAGAAGAAGACATAGCGAGGCGATGCAACGCGCTTGCGGGATGCGAGTCTTCGGAGCGTCATCACTTCCATCACCACTGTCACTGCCATCACCGTCATCACTGTAGTCACCCTCAGAACAAATCAATCTCGCCCGCCACCGGCGCCTTCTCGAGGCCGGAGAGATATTGCTGCTCGTGCGAGGCGATGTCGGTGTGGCGCGAGTTCAGGTGCTTCACGCGGACGCGTCCGGTCTTGGGGAAATACTGGACATGACGCGGGCAGCTCTCGCCGACATCCTCCGAGGCGACGTTCAGGCCTTCCGAACGCAGGAACTCGCGCACGAACCGGACATTGTGGTTGCCCACGTCGATGAGGCTCTTGAGCACTTTGCCGCCACCGAAGATCTTCACCTCCAGATCGGCACGCGTGCCGCCGGCACTCAGGATGCGGTTGATCAGTTGCTCCATCGAGGCCGAGCCATAGCGCGTTGCGCGACCCGCGACGCTGCCCCAGGTGTCGTTCTCGTGTCCGCTCGGTCGCGGCAGCATGAAGTGATTCATGCCGCCGATGCCCGTCTTCGGATTGCGGATACAGGCCGACACGCACGAGCCCAGCACCGTATCGAGCACCTCGTCATTCTTGGTGACGTAGTAATCGCCCGGCAGGAGCTTCGCGATGATCTGCCCCGTCGAATTGCGATAACGTCGGATCGCCTCGAACCCGGGCAGGGAGCGCGGCAGATCCGCCGCATTCGTGTGATCAGTCGCCATGGCCCGCGCCTCCGCGCTTGCGGTAGATGGTCTTTCCGACCAGTTGGAAAGACGCAGTGCCGCCATGCATGGATTCGGAATGCCCCAGGCACAGGTAGCCACCGGGCGCGAGCAACGATGCAAAACGCGAGACCAGCCGCTCGCGTGTGACCTGATCGAAATAGATCATCACGTTGCGGCAGAAGATGATGTCGAAGGGACCGCTCATCGGCCAGGACTGCAGCAGATTCAGCGTGCGGAACGTGATGAACCGCGCGACGTCGGGCTGCACCATCGCCCGCCCGGCGTTCGCGCCGACGCCGCGTCGAAAACAGCGGCGCAGCCGCGCCTCAGGAATGGCGGACAGTCGATCGGCGGGATAGATACCCTGCTGCGCCGTGGCGATCACATCGCTGTCGATATCGGTGGCGAGAATCTTCGCGTCCCAGCGCTCCGCCGACGGCAGGCCCTCGGACAACACCATGGCGATGCAGTAAGGCTCCTCCCCGGTCGAGCAGCCCGCCGACCAGATCCGCAGCCGGCGCGTCTGCTGATTGCGCTTCAGCGCTTCGGGAATCATGTACGAGGCCAGTGCCTCGAAATGATGGTTCTCGCGAAAGAAGGATGTGACGTTGGTGGTGATCGCGTTGATCAGCCCCACCAGTTCCTCTGGCCCCGAGTTTCGTACGTGCTCGCAGTACGCCTCGTAGCTCGGAAGTCCGAGCTCACGCAGACGCCGCGCCAATCGTCCCTGGACGAGCTGACGTTTGTTGGGGCCGAGCACGATGCCGGCGTTCTCCCCGACCACGTGCCGGATGAATTCGAACTCGGCGTCACCGAGCACCGGACCGAAAGCCGCCGAGTCGGCAGCGCCGGTTCCGGTGTGGGTATTGGCAGCGTTCGAGTGCATGAGTGAGGTCGGATTCGGCAGGTGTCGATGACTTCTCGATCACCACCGCCTGCGAAGCTTCGTCCTCTTTGGTCGGCGTCGTTGTCTTACGCGTTGGCCGCAGCGGGCATCGGCGATGCTCCTGCGACATCCACGCCGATGAGCTTGTCGATATCGAGCAGCATGACCATGCGACCCGATACGGACGCCAGGCCCTCGATGAACTCCGTGCTCACCTGCGCACCGAGCTCCGGCGCCGGCTTGATGTCCGCACCTGCCACATCGATCACATCCGAAACGCCATCGACCACGACACCGATATCGCGACGGCCAGCCGCCGACTCGACCGACAGCACGATGATCACGGTGAGCGGCGTGTACTCGGCGCGATCGAGATTGAAACGCATGCGCATGTCCACGATCGGCACGATCGAACCGCGCAGATTCAGCACGCCCAGCACATGAGCCGGCGCCTGCGGAATGCGCGTCACGGTGGAATAGCCCCGGATTTCCTGAACTCGCAGGATGTCCACGCCGTAGGTTTCATCTCCCAGCGTGAACGTGAGCACCTGATGCGAAGCGGCATCGGCCGCCGCGGTCCGCGTTTCTTGAGGCTGCGTATTCATCGCTTATGAATCCCTCGTCCAAATCGACTCTTGCTGTCCGTTATCGGCAGTTCCCCCCGGCGCACGAATAAGACATTCGCTCCATCCGTGCGCGGGCGATGACTGCTTTTAGAATTCCTGCCACATGCTGTCGTCGCCGCTCGCGCGCGCCAGCGGTGCCGGTGCCGCCTTCTTGACGGGAGTCGAGGGCTTCACGACGGCCGCCCGACGCAAGGTCTGCTGCGGTTCGACGTGCACGACCGGCGCCACGTACTGAACCGGCGCTGCGCCGCCCGTGCGGAAGTAGCCGATCTGCGTGACGAGCTGCATCGACTGCTGTTCCATCGACTTGCTGGCAGCGGAAGCCTGTTCGACCAGCGCCGCGTTCTGCTGAGTGACGCTGTCCATCTGCGTGACGGCGTTGTTCACCTGCTCGATGCCCGCAGACTGCTCTTCGCTCGCCGCGGCGATCTCGGCCACGATGTCCGTGACCTTCTTGACGCTCTCCATGATCTCCGAGAGGGTCTGACCCGATTCGTCCACGAGCTCGGAGCCGACCTTGACCTTGTCGACGGAATCCTTGATGAGCTCCTTGATCTCTTTCGCGGCGCTCGCGCTGCGCTGAGCCAGGTTGCGCACTTCGGTGGCGACCACTGCGAAGCCACGGCCCTGTTCACCTGCGCGTGCGGCTTCCACGGCTGCATTCAACGCGAGCAGGTTCGTCTGGAATGCGATCTCGTCGATGACACTGATGATGTCCGCGATCTTGCGGCTGGCCGAGTTGATCTCGCCCATCGCGCTGATCGCCCGGTGCACCACCGCACCGCCCTTCTCTGCCTGTTCGCGTGCACCGACGGCGAGCTGATTGGCCTGGCGGGCATTGTCCGCGTTCTGCTTCACGGTCGCGGTCATCTCTTCCATGCTGGAAGCCGTCTCTTCGAGCGCAGCAGCCTGCTGCTGCGTACGCTGCGACAGATCATCGTTGCCATGCGACAGTTCGCGAGCCGCCGCACCGACCGCATCGGCGCTGCCACGCACGCCGCTCACGATCTCGACCAGCTTCGAGTCCATACGCTTGAGCGCTTCCAGCAGACGACCCAGCTCGTCCTCGGTTTCGGCGCGCACCTGATTGCCGAGCTCACCGCCCGCGATGCGATCCGCGATGTTCACGGCAGCATTGAGCGTGCTCAGGATCGAGCGCACGAGCATGACGCCCAGGAAACCTGCGAGGCCCATGCCGATCACGATGGCGCCGATGATGATGGCGCTGTTGCGCTCGAAGTCCTTCTCCGCTCCCGTGCGCATTTCCTGCGCCACTTCGATCTGTGCCTTGAGCAGCGACTCGCTCGCCTCGGTCATCTTGTCGTACGCCGGCCGGGCCTTCTCGATCAACAGGCTCTCGGCCTTGTCGAACGTCCCTGCCTGAGCGGCAAGCAGCGCGTCCTGCACGAAGGAAGACACGTCATTGCCGTGCCGACCGAATTCGTCGGCGATCTGACGCTCCTTCGGCGTGAGCTCGGTGGCCTGCAGCTTCGACCACAGCTCTTTCATGGTGCTTTCGCGCTCTTTCACCAGATCGAGAGCAGCCTTCACTGCGCCCGCGTCCTGGCGGATCACGACGTCTTCCGCCTTGGTGAGGATTTCACGATCGTGTGACTCCAGAGTGCCGACCCAGCCCGTGGGCATGAACCGGTTGGAGAAGATCGCATCGAGATCGCGATTGCTCGACTTGGTGCCGCTCAATCCGACGGCGCCGACGGCGACGAGAAGGATCGCGCTCAACGCCAGCGTCGAGTAGAGCTTCGCCTTCACTCCCATGTTGAACATACTCATGATCGATTACCTGTACTACTTGCTTGTGGTCAGAGTTCGTTTACGCAGCCGCTCGTTGCGCAGCGACGCGAATCAATCCCGCGACGTCGAGAATCAGCGCCACCGATCCGTCTCCCAGAATCGTGGCTCCTGATACGCCGTCGACGCGACGGAAGTTGGTTTCGAGCGACTTGATGACGACCTGCTGCTGCCCGAGCAGATCATCGACGAAGAGGCCTACGCGCCGGCCCTCACCTTCGACAACCATGATGAGTCCCTCGTGCAGCTGGGTCGTGCGCGGTTTCACGCCGAAGACTTCGTGCACGCGCACGATCGGCAGATAGCGATCGCGGAACCAGAACACTTCGCCCTGGCCTGCAACGCGATTCACCATGCCGGGCTTCAACTGCAGCGACTCGATGATGGTGATGAGCGGAACGATGTAGCTTTCGGTGCCCACGGACACCGACTGTCCGTCAACGATCGCGAGCGTCAGCGGCAGCGTGATGATGAACCGCGAGCCCTTGCCCAGCTCCGAGCGCACTTCGATCGTGCCACCGAGCTCCTTGATGTTCCGACGCACGACATCCATGCCGACGCCGCGGCCGGAAATGTCGGTCGTCTGTTCGGCTGTCGAGAATCCGGGCAGGAAGATCAGCTCGTAGATCGCCTCGTCCGACAGCGCTTCGTTCGGGCCGATGAGACCGCGCGAACGCGCCTTCGAGAGGATGCGATCCTTGTTCAAACCGCCGCCGTCATCGCCCACTTCGACGGTGATGTTGCCGCCCTTGTGATACGCCTCGAGATGCACCGTGCCCGTCGCCGACTTGCCGGCCGCCGTGCGTACATCCGGCATTTCGATGCCGTGATCGACACTGTTGCGCACCAGGTGGACGAGCGGATCGCCGATCTTCTCGAGCACGGTCTTGTCGAGCTCGGTCTGATCGCCGATGACCTTCAGGTCGACGTTCTTGCCGAGACGCTGACTCAAGTCGCGCACCATCCGCGGGAAGCGGCTGAATACGAAGCTGATGGGCAGCATGCGCACGCGCATGACGCTTTCTTGCAGCTCGCGTACGTTGCGTTCGAGCTGTGCGAGACCTGCGCGCAACTGCTCGGCCACGGATCCTTCGATACGCGAGCCGAGCTGTGTGAGCATCGACTGAGTGATCACGAGCTCGCCGACCGTATTCATCAGCTCATCGATCTTCTCCGTGCTCACACGGATCGAGCTGCCATCGCCGAGCCCATGCTTCGGTGCCTCTGGCCCCTCGTGCGCAGGCACGGCGGCGAGATGCGGACGCGCGGGCTCGGCAGATTTGTGTTCGACGGGCTTCGTTTCGGCCGCAGCGGGCTTCGGCTCTGCGGGCACAGCCACGCTCGCAGACGCTGAAGACTCGGCGTCTTCGGTGATCTTCAGATCGCAGTCGCCTTCGGCCCAGTCGAAGATCTGTTCGATGACTTCCCGTGTGACTTCGGTCTGCAGACGCAGGTCCCAGGACAGAAAGCAGGATTCCGGATCGAGCACGTCGAGTGCAGGAATGTTGCTGGCATCGACTGCGACGGTGAGATCGCCGAGCTCTGCAAGCTCGCGCAACATCCGCAGCGGATCGTTACCGCGCACGAAGAGCTGCGGATACGGCTTGAACGCGATCCGCCATCGCTTGCCGGCTTTTTTCGGCGCCTCAGCGGCCGGGGCCGCACGGGCCGGCTGTGCAGCCACGGGAGCAGCCGGTGCGGACGCGGCAGCGTTCTTCTGCACGATCGCCAGTTCCAGATCGAACTGCAGATCGGCCACGCGCTGAGCATCGATCGGAGTCTTGTGCTGAACCGCGCGCAGCATGTCGCGCATGACATCGACCGAGCGCAACAGCAGATCGGTAATGCCGCGCGTCACGTTCATGCGATTGCCGCGCAGCTCATCGAGCAACGTTTCGCAGGTATGCGTGAATGAGGCAACTTCGCTGAAGCCGAACGTTGCGCTGCCTCCCTTGATCGAATGGGCGACGCGGAAGATGGTGCCGATGAGCTCGGGCTCCGGAGCACCGACATTCAGCTTCAGCAGAGCAGCCTCCATCGAGTCGAGCGCTTCGAAGCTCTCGTCGAAGAAGGCGTCATGAAATTGGGCCAGATCGAGTGCCATGATTACCTCAGCACGCGCTGCATCGTTGCAACGAGCTGTTCGGGATCGAAGGGCTTGACGATCCAGCCAGTCGCGCCCGCAGCCTTGCCCTCGCGCTTGCGCTCGGCGGAGGATTCAGTGGTCAACATGAGAATCGGCGTGTGCCGGTAGGCGGCTTCCGCGCGCAACGCGCGAATGAGCGAGATGCCATCCATGCCAGGCATGTGCACGTCGGATAGAACGAGGTCGAACGTCTGCGAGCGCGCCGCTTCGAGCGCCTCCTGGCCGTCGACCGCAGAGGTGACCTGGAAGCCCGCACCCTGAAGTGCAATGGCGACCATTTCACGCATCGAAGGAGAGTCGTCCACGGCGAGAATTCGCGTCATGCGGCCTCCGCAGGCAGACACAAAAGTTCGGTCACACCCAGTAACCCGCACGCCTCACGCAATGCCGAGGAAGGCGAGTGCCAGCTGACTTCCCGATCACGTCCCATGCGATCGCGAACGAATGCGCACAGCAGCTGCAACGTCGCGGTATCCACGCGCTCGACGGCGCTGGCATCGATCACCACGGGCTGGGGCAGGTCCTTCAAGGCAACCAGCGATTGCTTGAGCGCCGTTGCGTCCTTCACGGTGCAATTGGATGCGAGTGCCACGGCACCGTCGGCCTCCTCTGCAGCCGTTGCCGATATCGGCGCACTCACCGCTTCTGGCGCTGACTGCGGTTCATCGGCCACCTCCGCCAACTGCGGGACGCCGACATCCGCCAGCGGCGCAGCTTCGAGCTCCACCGCCTTCTTACGCCTGGGATTTTTTCTTGCCGCCATCGGATCAGAGCCTGACCTGATTTCACAGAACTGTGAGTCCTATCGGCATCCCCCTGTGTCGCTTTAGTCCGCGACCCGGCCGCACCACGTCAGGGCGCGAGTTTGTGTCGTAATAGTGAGATAGGTCGCAGAGTCAGTGATGGCGGTGAGGGAGTGATGGCAGTGATGAAGCGAGGAATCCGCATCGCCCTCCGCTCTCATCACCGCTGTCACCGTCATCACCGCCATCACTTCCACTCAAGGTTTCCCCTACTCGGCCGCTAATTAGGTGACACACGTCACAGCGGATATTCGTTGGCCATGCGCATCGATCTCGCCACCGTTCGCAGTACAGGGCTCGCGGGCCAGAGCCCCGCGGCCATGCTGTCGGACTGGCGTGTCGGGGCGATCCTGCAGGCCACCGCCGTTCGCGATGCGCGATCGGGTCAGCTGTATCTCCAGATCGGCGATTTGCGCTATCCGGCTCGCATCGCGTCCGGCAACGAAGACGGACCTGTGGATGGCGAACGGCTGATGGTGCGGGTGCTGCGTAACAGTCCCGTGCTTGCGCTCGAAACGTTGAGCTCGGAAAGTCCCGCAAGCGACTCGGTCACGACAGATGCGCTGCGGCGCTATCTCCCGCGTCAGTCGAGCGCGGCACCGTTGCTGTCGAACCTTTCCTGGATTGCCACGGGCAAGTCGGGCGGCCAGACAGACTCCTTGCCACCGGCCGTCACGCAGGCCGCGACGCGCTTGTGGCAGGCACTTCCCGAAGCCTCCTCGCTCACGGATCCGCAGTCACTGCGCGCAGCCGTTGCGCGCTCGGGTGCTTTTCTCGAATCCACACTCGCCACGGCAAATCGTCGCGCGATCGCAACCAGCGTGAATCAGGACATCAAGGCATTGATGCTGAGCTTCGCGCGGGTCCTTCGCGATCACGGGGCTCGTGCGACTGCGGCGGGTGGTGACAACGGCCATTCGCCGGTGCCGCTCTCGAACGGCCCGCTCACCGCGCTGCCGTCCGCGCCGGCAAGCCTGGCAGTACTCGACAATCCGCATCAGCAACTGAACGAGCTCGCACGTCAGACCGACGGTGCGCTGGCACGCATGACGACCTTGCAGGCCGGCAGCACACCGCAGGACACACAGCCTCAACCCTTGCTGCTGGAACTGCCGATGCGACAGGGCGAGCGCGCCAGTGTCATTCGCATGCGCATCGAACAGGATCGTTCGCGCAAGCATGAGGGCTCGGCCTCCGAGAGCTGGTCGATCGAGGCTGCCATGGACCTCGGCAGCGTCGGCGCGCTGCATGCGCGTGTGGGTCTGCAGGGACATCGCATCAGCGTGCAGTTGCGCGCCGAGTCGCCGATCGTCGTGGATGCACTCACCGCACGCGCACCCGAGCTCGAGTCGATGCTGCGCGAGTCGGGGCTGGAGATCGATCGGGTGCTCTGCTTGCACGGCATGCCGGGCGGCGACTCCGGAGCACGCATGACTCGCCTGCTGGATCTGCGCGCATGAGCGACAAACCGCACAATTCGCTCGCCGTAGCGCTGCATTACAACGGCAACGGCGCACCTCGCCTGATCGCTAAGGGCGGCGGCCGCGTCGCGGACAAGATCATCGAGACCGCACGCGAGCACCAGATCCCATTGGAAGAAGACGCTGCGCTTGCCGCCTCGCTGTCGAAGCTCGATCTCGGCACCGAAGTGCCTCGCGAACTGTACGTCGCGGTCGCTCACGTCCTTGCGTTCGCGTGGGCGGTGACGGGCAAGAGTCGATGAAGGCGCTAGGGGCTAGGTACTAGCTGCTAGCCAGACAATCGAATCGAAGGCATCGTCGCGGGCGAGCGCGCTTCTGCCAAGAGACTCGTCGCTAGCTGGCTCGCGGTGGTCTCGTCCCCGCGGCCCCTGTGATCCCCGTGGAGATCTTTTTCTTCCACCCGCGATACAACCGCATCCTGGACGAGCACGCGGACGCTGGGCGATTTCACAGGGCCAGACGCTACAGCTTCAGAATCCAGCGGCGGCGACGGCAGTAGAGCAGCATCGCAAAGACGAACAGCAGGCAGATCAGGCCGAAGATGAGCGAGGCCAGACGCGCGTCGAAGAATTCAGTGAGCCAGAGCTGGCCTGCGTTGCGCAACGAAACCGGCACCTCGGGATCGCCGATCCAGGGCCAGTCGAGCAGCGGGCCGATGAGCCAGCCGAGAATGTACGCAAGCAGCGGGTTCTCGCCGAAGATCCGTGCGGGACACAGGACGTGAGTGACGACGGGTCGCTGCGATAGCGGCATCAGAACACCAAGGATCAGGAGTGCGACGCCGCCGCTGAACAAAGCGAACGTGCTCGTCCACAGATTCTTGATGATCGGACAGACCGGATTCAGCGCGATGGCGAGCGCCATCATCGCCGCTCCCGCGACTGCGGCCGTCAACGCGGGCCGTGAGAGCCGAGCAGAGCCGTACGCCCATCCGGCCAGCACCCCGAGCAGTACGTTGAAGCAGGCCGGTAATGTGGAGAGGATTCCTTCGGGATCGAAGACGACCTGCCCGTCGACAGGCCACCATGGAAACATGTGCGTCGTTCCAATCACTGCACGATCGACGACAGCAGGCCAACTACCGACCGGATCGAAACGTGGTGCACCGAAACCAGGAACGGGCACGAAATAGAGCAGCAGCCAGTACCCAATCAGAATCACGATGGCGAGGCCACCCAAGCGCAACGGACGTACGGCGAGCCCGCCGGCCACATCGACACGCGCGGTCCCGATGACCCATGCGCCGACCAGCGCGTAGCACAGGCCGATCCGCTGCAATACGCCGGGAATGCGTACGTGTGCGAAGTCGAAGTAGGGATAGAGATTCAGCACGAAGCCAATCGCGATCAGCAACAGACTGCGCCTGAGAACATGCATCAGGAGCGTCCGCTTCGAATCGCCTCGCGCGAATCGGCGCTGAAACGACAGTGGCATGGCCGCGCCGATACAAAACAGAAATGCGGGGGCCACCATGTCGATGAGCGTGCCGCCCTCCCATTTCGCATGCACGAGCCAGCCGTAGCTCTCATCCCAGGAGCCGGGATTGAAGTTGAGCAGCATGCCGATGATGCTCAGGCCACGCAGCACATCGAGCGCGTCCCACCGTGCATTCATGTTCTTGTTCTCCGGCGTCGACGACTATTGCAACTCAGAGATCGCCTGGCTGTTGACCCTCGTACCCTTCGATGACAATCAGGTCGATGACGGACACCGGCCGGCGGATGGCAATCGCAGCCTGATACTCCGGCGAGTTCCAGCAATCGAGCGCTGCCTGATAACTCGGAAACTCGATGACGACGTTGCGAGCGCGCGCCGTGCCTTCGACACTTTCGCTACGCCCGCCCCGCACCAGAAAGCGCCCGCCGTACTTGCGCAACGGCGCGGCGTTCGCAGCGATGTAGTGCTGATATTGCTGAGGATCGCTGATGTCCACGCGCCCGATCCAGTATCCCTTCGGCATCCCTACCCCTCCTTGCGAGATCACTCGGCGCGGGCACCGCCGCCCAGCACCTGATAGAGCGCTATGAGATTGCTCGATTCGGCGAGCCGCGTCGCGAGCAAGGTCTGTTGGGCGCCGTAGTAACTGCGTTGCGCATCGAGCACTTCGAGATAGCTCACCTGTCCCACATCCTTGCGTGCCTGCGAGAGCTCGAACACGCGGGCCGTTGCCGCCACCAGTCTCTCGCGCGATTCCCGTTCGCGCTGAAGTGCGCCGGTGAGCGCGAGCGCATCGTTCACTTCACGAAAGCCCGTCTGGATCGCCTGCTCGTAACGAGCCACCGCGATGTCTCGCTCTGCGCGCGCAGCCGCTGCATTCCCGAGAATACGTCCGCCCTGGAAGAGCGGCACCGAAATGCCCGGCGAGAAATTCCAGGTCTTGTTCTCGGAATCGAACAGCCCGGACAGCTCCGTGCTCAGGTATCCCGCCGCGCCGGTCAGCGAAATGGAGGGGAAGAATGCCGCACGAGCAACGCCGATGTTGGCGTTGGCCGCACGCAGATCGTGCTCGGCCGCAACGATGTCGGGACGCTCCAGCAACACCTGTGATGGCAGTCCCACGGGAATCGGCGCGAACAACGGCGTCTGGGCCTCATCAGGCCGCGGCAGCAATGCATCGGGAATTGCCGTTCCTGCCAGTAGGGTCAGCGCATTGATGTCCTGCGCGATGTTGCCTTCGAATCGCGCGACATCCGCACGCGCATTCTCGACGGTCGTTTCCGACTGACTGAGCTCGAGCGAGGACACCGCTCCCAGGCGATGGCGTTCCCGCGTGAGCTCGAACCAGTCGCTCTGTGCCTTTTCGGTTTCGATCGCGAGCGCATGCAAGGCGCGATCGCTCGCAAGCGCCAGGTAGGCTTGTGCGACCTGGCCGATGAGACTGATGCGCACGCTGCGCTGAGTAGCTTCCTGCGCGAAATACTGCTCGAGCGCGGCCTTGCTCAGATTGTGAATGCGTCCGAAGAGATCGAGCTCGAACGATGCGCCCACCGATGCCGAGTAAGTTTCGATGACGCCGGGCCCGGCGATCGAGAACCGGTCCGGCTGGCGCTGCCGCTGGAAAGTCCCGGACGCATCGACAGCGGGGAACCGCTGGGCGCGCTGCACACGATACAGCGCGCGCGTGCGCTCGACGTTGAGCGCCGCAATGCGCAGATCGCGATTGTTCTGCAGCGCCAGCTCGATCACCGAGCGCAGTTTTTCCGACTGGAAGAACTCGCGCCACGACAGCTCGGCCACGGCATTCGTCTGGTCCTCAGCGGCACCCGGCGTTTCCGTCGGAGCGTGCCACTGCGATTCGACCGGCAACTGCGGACGCTCGTATCGCGGAGCGAGATTGATGCAGCCCGCGCAGGCGAGCGCAATGCTCGTCACCGAAAGCGCACGTTGCGCGCGACCCTTAACCATGTGTCGGGCCTCCATCGGCAGCAGGCTCGTCATGGTGAATGTGATGTCGACGTTCTTTGAGCACGAGTCTCAGGACCACTACGAAGAACAGAGGCACGAAGAAGATTCCCAGGAACGTTCCGGCGAGCATGCCGCCAACGACACCCGTGCCGATCGCGCGCTGCGCACCCGAACCTGCGCCGGTGGCGATGGCGAGCGGCAACACACCCAGACCGAATGCCAGGGAGGTCATCATGATCGGACGCAGACGATCGCGAATCGCGTGCATCACGCTCTCCACGAGATTCATGCCGCGTTCCAGGTTTTCCTTGGCGAACTCCACGATCAGCACCGCGTTCTTGCTCGCAAGGCCGATGGTCGTGAGCATCGCCACCTGAAAGTAGACGTCGCGCTGCAGGCCCGCGAGTGTGGTGGCGACCACTGCACCGACGATACCGAGCGGCACGACCAGCATGACCGAAGCCGGAATCGCCCAACTCTCGTAGAGGGCTGCAAGGCAGAGGAACACCACCAGGACCGAGAGCGTGTACAGCAACGGCGTCTGCGAGCCAGCGGCCCGCTCCTGATAGGAAGCACCGCTCCACGCAAGCGTGTATCCGGGAGGCAGCTCCGAGACGATCCGTTCGACCTCAGCCATCGCATCGCCCGAGCTCACGCCCGGCGCCGGCTCACCGTTGATCTCGGTCGCAGGCAGACCGTTGAAGCGCTCCAGTCGCGGCGATCCGTACTCCCACTTCGAGGTCGCGAATGCAGAGAACGGCACCATCTCGCCATCCTGATTACGCACGTACCAGCGATTGAAGTCTTCGGGCGCCATGCGGAACGGCGCATCCGCTTGCACGAAGACACGTTTCACGCGGCCGCGGTCGATGAAGTCGTCGATATATTGGCCGCCCCAGGCAATCGACAGCGTCTGATTGACGTCTGCAATCGAGACGCCGTGCGCACCTGCCTTCTGCGGATCGATCTGCAGACGGAACTGCGGCGTATCTTCCTGTCCATTCGGTCGCACATTCGCAAGCAGCGGGCTCTGCGATGCCGCGGCCAGGAACTGATTACGGGCCGCGACCAGTTCGTCATGCCCTCGCCCCAGCGAGTCCTGCAGGAAGAATGAGAATCCCTGCGAACGGCCGAGCTCCGGCAACGCGGGTGGCGGGAACGCGAACACCATCGCGTCCTTGATCTGGAACAACGCTCCCATGGCACGCTGTGCGATCGCCTGAACGCTGAGATTCTTGCTCTTGCGCTCGGACCAATCCTTGAGCTTCACGAATGCGATGGCGTTGTTCTGTCCGCCACCGCCGAATCCGAAGCCGAGCACCGCGAAGACGGATTCGACCGCGTCCTTTTCCTGCGTGAGGAAGTAGTTCTCCACCGTTTCGATCACCGCGAGCGTACGGTTCTGCGTCGCACCGACCGGCGTCTGGACCTGCACGAACATCACGCCCTGATCCTCATCGGGCAGGAACGAGGTCGGCAATCGCAGGAACGAAATCAACATCACCGCACAGATCGCCACATAGATCAGGAGCGAGCGACCCGTATGACGGATCATCTTCGATACCGTGGACTGATACTTCTCGCTGCCGCGTTCGAAGGTGCGATTGAACCAGCCGAGAAAGCCGCGCCTGGTTTGATGATCGTCGGGAGAGATGGGCTTGAGCAGCGTCGCGCACAGGGCCGGCGTCAGGATCAGCGCGACCAGCACGGACAAGGCCATGGCCGAAACGATGGTGACCGAGAACTGCCGGTAGATGACGCCGGTCGATCCACCGAGGAATGCCATGGGCAGGAACACGGCGGACAGCACCATCGCAATGCCCACGAGTGCGCCGGTGATCTGATCCATGGATTTTCTCGTCGCCTCGAGCGGCGAGAGTCCCTCCTCGCGCATCACGCGCTCGACGTTCTCGACGACGACGATGGCATCGTCCACGAGCAGACCGATCGCCAGGACCATCGCGAACATCGTCAGCATGTTGATGGACATGCCGGCCGCTGCCAGCACACCAAAGGTCCCGAGCAGCACGACCGGCACGGCGATCGTCGGAATGAACGTCGCGCGGATGTTCTGCAGGAACAACAGCATCACCAGGAACACCAGCACGATCGCTTCGATGAGCGTCTTGACCACTTCGTGAATCGACACTCGTACGAACGGAGTGGTGTCGAACGGGATCACGGTGCGCAGGCCGTGCGGGAAATTCGGCTCCATCTTCGCGAGCAGCGCCCGCACCGCGTCCGCCGTGCTGAGCGCGTTGGCATCGGTCGCGAGAATGATGGCAAGGCCTGCGGCCGGCTTGGTGTTGTAGCGGCTGATGAAGTTGTAGTCGGCCGAGCCCATCTCGACACGGGCGACGTCCGACAGCCGTAAGGCCGATCCGTCCACGTTGCTGCGCAGGACGATGTTGCGGAATTCATCCGGGTTCTGCAGTCGGCCCTGCGCCGTGACGGTGGCGTTGAGCTGCTGGCCCGACGTCGAAGGCAGTGCACCGAGCTGGCCGACCGACACCTGGGCGTTCTGAGCGCGAATCGCAGCAATGACGTCGGAAGGCGTGAGCCGATACGTGTTGAGCTTGTCGGGATCGAGCCAGATGCGCATGGCGTACTCGGCGCCGAACACCTGCACGTTGCCCACGCCAGGCACGCGGCTCAGCGGCTCGACCAGATGCGAGCTCACGTAGTCCGAGATGTCCGTGCGATCCATGCTGTTGTCGTCCGACACCAGGCCGACGACCATCAGAAAGCTGTTGTTGGCTTTGGTGACGTTCACACCCTGCTGCTGCACGATCTGCGGCAACAACGGCATCGCCTGCTGCAACTTGTTCTGGACCTGCACCTGCGCGATGTCCGGATCCGTCCCGTTGGCGAACGTGAGCGTCACGTTCGCACCGCCGCTCAGATCGCTGGAGGAGGACATGTAGAGCAGTCCGTCGAGCCCCTGCATGTGCTGCTCGATGATCTGGGTGACCGAATCCTCGACGGTCTTCGCGGATGCGCCCGGATAGTTCGCGCTGATCGACACCGCGGGCGGCGCAATGATCGGATAGCGCGAGATCGGCAGCTTCGTGATCGACAGCGCGCCGGCCAACATGATGATGATCGCGATCACCCATGCGAACACGGGTCGATCGATGAAAAAACGGGCCATGGAAGAATCTCTACTTGGAAGCTGCCGCGGTCCCAGCCGTTGCGCCGGCGTCCGCCTGCGCCGGCTGCTGCTGCTGCTGCGCCTCGACAGGGGTAACCGTCATCCCGGGCTGAATCTTCTGCAATCCCTCGACGACGATGCGATCGCCCGGCGCGAGTCCCTGGTCGATGAGCCATTGATCGCCGATGGTTCGCACGGTGCGTACCTGACGCGGTTCGATCTTGTTGTTCGCATCCACGACCATCGCGATGCCGTTGCCTTTGGGATCGCGCGTGATCGCTCGCTGCGGAGCCAGGATGGCATTCGCCCGCTCACCACGTTCGAGCGTCGCCTGCACGTACATTCCCGGCAGCAGCACATGATCCGGATTGGGCACCACTGCGCGCAGCGCGAAGCTGCCGGTCAGTGGATCGACGCTGACATCCGCGAACTTCAGCTCGCCGGTGTGCTTGTAGGGCATGCCATCCTCGAGCGTGATCTTGACCGGCGCTGACTGCGACAGATTGCCTCCGCCGTACTCCTGCCGCAGACGCAACAGCTCGCTGCTCGACTGCGTGAGGTCCACATAGATGGGATCGAGCTGCTGTACCGTCGTGAGCGGCTGTTCCTGATTGGCGGTGACCAGCGCGCCTTTGGTGACCGTCGACTTGCCTACGCGACCGGCGATCGGCGAGGTGATGCGCGCATAGGCGAGATTGACCGTCGCGGTCTGCAATGCCGCTTCCGCCGCGGCAAGACTTGCCTCTGCCTGCTTGAGCGACGCCGTAGCGGCTTCCAGCTCGGAGGTGCTGACCGCATCGATCTTCGCAAGCTCAGTGGTGCGCTTGGCCGTCAGCTGCGCGGCTTCGAGCGTGGCACGTGCGCGTTGCACTTCGGCCTGACGGCTCGCCTGCTCCGCCCGATAGATCCGATCGTCGAGCTGATACAGCGGCTGCCCGGCCTTGACCATGCTGCCCTCTTCGAACAGCCGATTTTCAATGATGCCCGTGACCTGCGGTCTCACCTCGGCGATCACATACGCGGAGGTGCGCCCCGGCAGCACACGCACGTCGCTGACGGTCTGAGGTTGCAACGTCACGACGCCGACTTCCGGCGGCGGAGGCGCAGCTTGCTGCTGCTTGCCGCCACAGGCAGCCATCGAGATGACACAGACGGGGGTTAGAACCCATCGGAAAAAACGCATGAGATCTCCGCCGGAGACAGCCGGGACAAAAGCCATTCTAACAACGCATCGCTCCCGCAGGCCGGTGAGTGCGCTCGACGACCCATGCCCACGCGATGGGCCGAGCGATTGCTCACAGCCGCACAGGTTTTTCAACATGGAAGGCGGGCGCGATGCCGACTCTGAGGGACGGACACTTAGCCCGTCGACCTTGCACGAAGTTCCCAATAGTCACGATTGATTACAAGATCGAGTCGGGCGGCTACACACACATATATATGTGTGTTCGATCGTGGAGCACGCCACGAACTGGATTTACCCACTTCAGAGCGACTGAGCAGAACTGGCGAGTACCGATGGCGTGACTGCGAGCTGCCGAGGCCAGCTTTAAGTGAAAGCCCCACACACGAACCCTTTCTTTCCCTGCTCCGCCTGGCTTGCCCTCGGCGCTGCGTTCACCGTTTGGGCGCGCTGAGATTCGTCTTAGAGCGAGGCCCGGCGTCCGCTGGCTTGCGATACGAATGCCGCATGTAGTCGATGGCCGGAAGGACTTCGTTGCCGCGCCGGAAATCGAAGAACGTGGCGTTCTCCCAGCCTGATCCCTCGCCCCAGCGCGTCTTGCAGCGGGTCGAGATCCAGGCCGGCTCCCAATAGACGACGCCGATGCCTCCGTTATCCAGCACCGTCTGGGTGAGGTCGATCAGATAACGCTTCTGACCTTCTGGACTCGCTGGGTACGCGGCGATCAGCGAATCCTCGCCGAAGATGTTCGCGCTGGCATCTGCCGACTCCAGCGTCCACGGATACGCAGTCTCGACCAGCACCACATCGGCCGGATAAGTGTCGCGCAGTCGCTTGATCGTCTCGCCCAGACCTTGCATCGATTCGCGCGACCACTTCGCGTAGTAGCTGATGCCGATCAGATCGAAATCGACGACGCCGGCCTGGGCTGCTGCTGCAAACCAAGGTTCGACATTCTCCGGCTGTGCGATGTGCAGCATGACGCGTGGTGAGGTGTGCGACGCGCTCGCCGCGGCGCGTACTGCACGAATGCCACTCTTGAACAGGACTGCATTGCGCCTCCAGTCGATCGGCCGATGCTTGTCCCAGTCGGCGCGACCCAGAATCTCGCCGTTCGTTTCATTCCCGACCTGAACCCAGTCGGGCATCAGTCCGTCACGCGCGAGCGCCATCAACGTCTCGTACGTGAAATCATGAAGTGCCTGCGCCAGCGCTTCGTTATCGGCGATGTCCTTCCAGGCTTCAGGAATGATCTGCTTGTCGCCGTCCGCCCAATCATCCGAGTAATGGAAATCGAGCAGCGTTTGCATGCCCGCAGCCTTCGAACGCCGCAGCGTCTTACGCACATCGTCCAGGTTGCTGTAGCGCGTCCATCTCGCATCGTTCCATAAACGTACGCGGACGAGATTCGCGCCATGCTCGTGAAAGAGCTCGAACACATCTCGCGGCTTGCCGTGCTCGCGAAATATGCCCCCGCAATCTTCCATTTCGTTCACGAACGAAAGATCGGCGCCAAAGTAAAAATCCGGACCGCTCGCCTGCGCATGCACAGTGCACATGGCAAACAGCACGATCAGACCGGCGCGTACGTTGTTCAACGTAGACATCCCTCAACCTCCATGGACCGATCCCTCGAGGCACCCAGGAACAAGTCCGATCAGTAGCAAATCGAAGCCATCGTTATGCGGCTCCACCGTCGACCACGTAAGGCTTTGTTCAAGATGCCTCGATGGAGATAGGTATCAAAGTTGAACGCACGAGACCTCAATCAAGAATGCCGAGATCCGTCAGTATCCTCCGGGTGATGGGAATGCGCTCTTCATAGGCGCGGCCGTACTCCGGGGCGCCGAGCTGGATCGCGAAATAGAAGACGTTCTCGTTCTTTTCGACGTAGCCCACGTACCAGTTGGATGTTTCCTCTCCATCGGGCCGGCAAGCACCTGTTTTTGCGCTCAATCGCCACGCAGGTGTTTCCTCGGCCAGCATGATCTCTTTGGTCAACCGGGTCGTACGCTGCGACAACCCGATCCGCTCTTCGTAGAACGCCCGAAGGAACTCGACCTGCTCGTTCGACGAGATCCGCAAGCTGCCATCGACCCAGAACGGAGCCTGGAGTCCGCCGCTCGCGTCGGCATTCCCATATCTGAACTGTTGCAGGAACCGCTGCTCCGATTCGAGGCCGAGCTTGAGTGCCATCTGCTGGTAGTACCACAGCGCTGATGCCTTGAAGGCCGACCGGAGGTCAAAGTCACGAGCCCAGGTCGCCGGTTGATTGAACGACGCATCGTATTTGAGTGTGTGCGCGGGATCGCGAGCGGCTTTGCTCTCGAGCAGAATCGCCGTATGCGGAATCTTGAACGTCGAGCAGGGCGCAAACCGCTGGTTCGCTCGATCCGCGTTGTAGCGGACGTACCGACCGTTCGCGGCGTCGAGCAAGACGAAGGTACCGTTGAGTCCTGCGAAGTAACCGCTCAGATCGCGAGCGCTATCGATGCCCTGCTCTTTCTCGACGGAGCCTGCTCGCTCGTTCGCGCGCGCAGTGCCAACCATCGCCGTAAGCGTCATCGCCATGGCGACCGCGCTGGCCACCTGTATCGCTCGCTTCATGATCCCTGCCCGATTCGGATAAGGAGAAGATCTTACGATGCCCTTCTCCTGCGCCGCCGCACCACGACACAGTCGCATCGATGACTCACTGCGCAGCACAGTGAACCTTTCGCTGAGATGTTGATGTCAGCCCGGCGCGCGTCGGTAGTGCATGGCGACTACGCCATTGCTCAGCGGCTTCGCCGACACCAGCTCGAGCCGTCGCGTGTCAGGCAGCCCGCTCTGATACAGAGTCGGTCCGTGGCCTGCGATCCTCGGGTGAACCAGGAATTTGTATTCGTCGATCAGATCCAGCCGGTCCAACTCGGTCGCGAGCTTGCCGCTACCGAGGAGCACGCCGGCGGGAGTCGTGTCCTTGAGCGCTTGAACGCCCGAGCGCAAATCACCGGCGATGTGGTGGCTGTTGGTCCATGGAAAGTGCGTTCGTGTCGACGACACAACGTACTTCGGCTTGGTCTCCAGCTTGATCGCCCATTCGCGCACTGCCGGCGGCGCCTCCACATCGCCGCGGGCGACCGCCGGCCAGTAGCCCTCCATCATCTCGTACGTGACGCGGCCCCACAGCATCGCCCCACTCTCATCCATGAGACGAGTGAAAAAGGCATGCGTCTCCTCATCGGCGATCCCCTCCTGGTGATCGGCGCAGCCGTCCAGGGTGAGGTTGAGACTGAAGGTCAGAAGTCCCACGCAATCCCCTCCGGATCGGGTGTCCGCCGACTAACGCTCTCAGCCGCGAAGCAAACCCGCAGCCGCAACGTCCGCTTGAACGCTTGATTGGGCCGAAACTGTCTGGGAGCTCTCGTCGGCCTTGGGAAACTTGATCACGAGGTAGCTCATCAAGATCGCGCTGGCCAGGACGCCGAACGAAGAAGCGGCGAGGATCGGATCAAGGATTTCCTGGAACAGGCCACCATAAAACAGCATCAAACCGACCCCCATGACCAGAGCCGACAGCTGATGCATGTAGAACTGCACCTTCGCCGCAACGCTCTCAGCTGAGATCCAAAGCTTGTGGATCAGACCGTAGATAAACGAGACGACGAAGCCCACCAGCAGGATATGCGCATGGGCCACGAACTGCGCATGGTTCTTCGACGCAGCCATGTAGATGCCCACGCACATACCGGCAATGGCATAGCCGAGGCTGCAAAGCAGGAATTTTCTATCGAGTTTCACAGTGGATCTCCCAAATGTTTCGGTTCGATTCCGGCCCAACGTCAGAATCGCGACCTGGTTCTTATCTCTTCGAAAGTCTGGCTCAGTTCAGTTTGTCGGGCTTAATTGGCAGCCGGTAATGGCCGATGATGAGCCTGAAACGCACAAGGACATCTTCTTCTTTTGTGCCGCTGCCAATATTGTGAACGATTAGAGGGCGGCCCGCGACAGGGCGATCCGCGACGCTTCGATCCGACACAATGCCCATGTGAAGCACGTCATTCCCCAGCCGCCAGGCGACGATATCACCTGCCTCGTAATCCCTGGGATCCTTTGAGACTGCGATCGCATAACCTTGGCGTGCGAAGTAGGTCATCAGGTTCGGGACGCGACGGTGATCGATATTGGAATCCGGCTTCGCGCGAAACCAGCTCCATCTATGCGGGTATGCATCCCAGTGAGCCACCATATCCGCGTTGACCTCCCGCTGGAGATCTATTGCTCGGGAATCGCGAAGCGCCCTCACGATTACGTCCGTGCACACTCCGCGATCCCTTGGAACGTCACCATTCGGAAAAGCGATCTCTCGATACGTCGGGTCGTATCGCACCGTGACTCCGATCTGCGATCTCGCGGCCAGAGCAATATCGTTCGCCTGCGCCGGAGCGCACGACCAGGCGGTGATTACGACCAGCGCTTTGGCCAGGGCTTTCATTCGCGTTTCAATCCGAACGCCCTTCATCACGCTCATGCGTCTTCGCACACCGCGTGCGAATCCATTTTCTTCTAACTCAATCGCAGACGGCACGGTCATGAATTTGCTCTTCTTCTAACACCTAGGCGCCGCCCGGACGTTGTGACTCCGGCGCGCAGTCTAGTCCACGCAGTGGTCAGGTGCTCTCACGGTGAAGCTCGACGAGAACCGAAGCTCCAACCAAGACCAATCCAAGACCAGAGACTATCAGCGGCCTGTAGTCTGCAGGTTCCGAAACGGATAGCAGAATGAATGCGCTCATCAGGATGATCCCACCCGCGATGGTCACCCTGTAGTAGTTGCGAGCGAACCGGCTCCTGACAGGCAAGGCCATAATGCATCGCAGAAGTGCCCCGATGCTGAGAAGCCCGAAGATGCCGACAACGAAGATGATCCCGACGAAAGAGATGGGAATCCAGAACACGCACGCCGGGATCGCCACACAGAGGTAGATCACCTTGCGTTGTCGAAGGGAAACCATTCTTCACCTAACGAGACGCGGAAGTTCGCCGCAAACAATTACTGACCGAATTGGCGTTCAATCAACGTACGGGTGCGCGCTACCTTCGGACCTGTCCCGCCACATCTGGGCTTGGTCCTGAGTGCCGACGCCGGGACCTGTAGATTCGGTCTGGGAACCGACTACGAACATGGGGTTCAAGAATCGATAGGAATCACGTCATGTCTGGCGCCGCGCATAACCCACGAGCAACGTGCGAACTTCGCGAGCCTGGCCTGTAGTGCGCCCAAAGCTGATATCACGGCTTCTCAACGATTGCTGATCGCTGAGGATCATACGCATACACGCCCAATAGCACGCACAGCTCTTTAATCAGGTTTCTCGTGGATGCGCTGTGGGACGTTCTTACAGATACCACCTGCACCGGATCATAGAGAAGACTGATCCCATACCAACCGTCTGAGCTCTGGAACTCTGACGACGTCGATGCGGGAACTGGTGTGCCGATGACCCGGGACCACTTAGTTGGGCCGATGAGTTCTTGAATTCTGCCCCACACATGCTCGTGCGTGCCCAGTGTTTCCACGTTCCCATCACCAATCGACCTGAACGGATCGGACAAGTCCTTGGGACGAGCTAAATGCATGCTGTAACTCATGTCTTGTCTACGATCCGCATTCGCGAACCTTCATCGTCCCAGAGCCAAACGGTGAGAGCGAGCCACAGAAATAGCGCATCGCACCTTGCGAGTCGGGTGCGCAGCGCGCAAAGACTCGTTTGCTGTTGCCTCACTCAAGTTGCTTCAAACATCGCCCGATTGCAGGCGCTTGGTACACCAGGGGCAAACCACTGCGGTCTTGAGAATACGACGCGAACAATGAGGGCAATCCATGGCGGCTTGCTTACGCCCAATCTTGCCGTCGAGCTTGCCACCGGCAAGATCTACCTTCTCTATGTATTGCTTCAGATCGGCACCAGTCAGACCAGTGTGCGCCTTCAAAAGCTGCCACAGCGCGGCGTTGACAAGCCGCATTCGCTCGTACCACTGTTCAAGCAGCTTGAGCCTCTCGCCCGTGTCCGTTACACGCCGATCTGTATCAGCTTGCAACGCACCGATCTGGCCGATCTTCGCGTTCTGGTAGATATCGAACAGGTCAATGAGATCGATCATCGGCTCTCCTTTCTATGCTGAAGCTAACACCGCGCATCCCTCGCGAGCAAAGTTCAGCGCTGATGGCTCAACCCGACGTTGACACTAACCAGTCGGCACCGCGCAAGCGCGAGGCCGCTCAACAGGCCCCAGCCTGTTGGCGTCGACTTGAATCACTTGTCAGCGTCCGACCGCATTAGGTAGCGCCTCTGACGCAACCTCAACCTCTGAGCATACTGTCTCATAGCCGTGGAGCGGCAATGATCTGATTTGCTCCGCTAATCTCTCGGGCGTTCCCGTCTTGGCTACGGCATCGGCAATCAGGTGTATTGAGCGCGAGTAACACTGCCCGGAGGTGAACTGCTCTGAGAATGCGCCCAGCCAGAAGAAGAACGGAGCCGCAAGAGCGATAGCTGCAAGTCCGAGCCACTTTGCTCTTCTGAGTCAACCCCCGCCCCGCCAATAGAAAGATCAGCGCCATCACGCCGAAGCCAACTAGCAGAGCGAGCAAGAAGGTTGCTGTCATATGCGCCCTAACGACACTGCAGAAAAAGTCGGAGGCTCAATTTCGGCGCCCAATCTATAAAGCACAGCCCAACCGCAGATGGAGAACGTCGCACTCACATGCTCCGCTCGTTCCCGGCACGCCACACCTCATACCCGCTTCTTGTTCATCGCCGCAGCTTTGCGTCCCCACCTCCCGGTGACGCCTTGCCCTTTCGGCTCTGCGAAAACCTGGTGAGGAGACTTTCACTCCTCTAGCTTCGTGCCATGCCCGGCACACATGCCACGCATCACGCGCGTGCGTCCTCGCACGTCGCGTGCATGGGCTTGCTATGCTTTCGCAGGCTTTTCGACATGTGGGTCTTCGCTATGTTTGAGCAGGTAGCTGCGACCTGCGTGCGTGAATTCATAGATGTAGTCGCTCATAGATCCACGATAGTTCCGTGTGAGCAACTTGAGCCGCACAAGCTCACCCAGATCGAACTCGGTCTTCGTCTGCGATTGCGTGCTTCTCTGAAGAAGCGCCTTTTCTGGTGCCTTCCCTTTGAGAGCCTCGACGAGGCGAAGCATGAAGAGTTGGCTTGGCTCCAGCTCGACTCTCTTGTCCTCTCTTTCGTTCGTAACCGGCAAGCTCGGCTCTTCATCCCTGAGTTCTGCGATCTGCGCCTTCAAGCGCGCAATCTCTGCGTCCTTTCGGTCCAACTGCTGAATGTATTCGTTCTCGGAGCGAAAGATATCCGCGCGAAGCTTGCGCGATTCTTCGAGCGTGAGTGGTGTCTCATCGTCGATCTGGCGTCTGATGTCGTTAATATCCTTTTGCCGCCTTCTAGAAAACTCATAAACGAACTTGGCTGGATACGGATACAAGAAGATATAGGCCGCAGCAGTCAAGCCTGGCAGCGCGAATCCCTTAAGGAGAATGGCTGTCGTGTTTGGGAACGCTATCGAGTGGATCATCTCGAACGTTCGGGACACCGTTGCGGAAGAGAACAGGATTACAAGGAACTTGTAGTTCCAGAGAATCCAAGAGACAACGAAGCTGCCCATCAATGGGCTCGTCGTCCGCTCGTTGATCTGAGCCTGTATCGACGTGAGAAGCTTATCGAGCATTTGAAGTTACTCTGGCATAACGTAGAAATGCCCGGCGAGAGTAGGCGGGCAAAAGCTCGCCGATAGGACGTCCGTGTCGATTGTCATGTTATACATCACTGCTCCGACCTTCGATGTGTGACTACTCATGACCCATAGCGCTCGCGCAGGGCGCGAATGGCTTCTGACGGGCGCGGCGGCTGGAAGTTTGCGCCACCGATGAAGTCGACCAACTGCTGCCACAGTTCCGGAGGAGCTGCGCCTCCGTGAATCACGGGTCGGAAATGTGTGAGGTGCGCGAGAACCTCGCGCTTCTCCTTCGATGCGTCCCACACTTCCTCCTCGAAGCGGTCGAAGAACTCGCCGACGATCTGTACAAGGTTCTGCATCTGGTGGGTGCATGTGTAGAGCACATCCATGGATGGGACTTCGGTTGGCGGTTCAGAACCCAGATAGGAGAAGAAGTTGACCAGTTTCTCTTCACCGTTCGGAAATCGTACTACCTCGCCGTACGCAATCGGCTGGGCACCAGTCTTCAATGCCTCATTTCGAGCTTCGAGGAGATACTTTGCTGCCTTGTCGCCTCGTTGGCGCGCCTGAACTTCGGCATACCATTCTTCGAACCAAGAAAGAGCGCTCCCAACGTACTGGAGCACGAAGGTGACACTCCGCGCTGCACTCGTGAATGCGCTGAAGTAGTAGTTGAGTTCATCCACCTCGCGTTCCGTCAACGCCATGCGTTGCAGGAAGAAGTCTGCCTCCTTCAGCTTCTCCGAGATGCGATTGAGGTACTTCATGACGTATAACGGCCGCCATCAGGGGCGTGCGTCCTCGCAGTTGGCGCGCATGGCATTGTTGGGCTACCCTCCACGGCGCTTGTCTCGTCTTTCTCGCAACGCGAAGTCGCTCCGGTTCTGCCTCCCCGGCAGAGCCGGGGGGTCTCCTGTGCTTGGCTAGCCAGAGGTGCAAGCCCGGCAAAGCGAGATGGGCTGACTCGGGCAGGAGACAGGTTGTGATTGCGGCTTCAGCCAGACAGAAGATGTTCGACTGAAGTCGAACCCACAAAAGAGGAGAGCGACGGCTGCTAGTCGCGGGCGCTGGGCGCTAGGCGCTAGGCTCTAGGCGCTAGCTATTAGCCAGTGGAAGCCAGCCCGGCAAAGCGAGATGGGCTGACTCGTGGCAGAGACAGGTTGTGGTCCGCCTTCAGCCGGACAAAAGATGTTCGACTGAAGTCGAACCCACAGTGAGGCGCTTTACCAGCACCGATTCATCTTGAACGAAAAACGGCGCCATCGGGCGCCGTTTGAAGAATGCCGAAGGCGATGCGCGTCAGCCCACGACGCTCAACAGCGAGCCACGCTTCTTCATCGCAGGTGCGTGACGCTGAGCGGGTGCGGCTGGAGGCGGCATTGCGAGTTCGCGGCTGGTGGCAGCCTCGCGTGCAGGCATCGTGGCTGCGGGCATGTGGTCACGGCCACGTGGCCCGTGCAGACGGACGAGCAGTTCGGCTTCGTGGCGTGTGATACCGCAGTTATCGATCAGCTCATCGACCCCTGCTCCGTTCTTGGCCAGTCGCTGTGCGACGTCATAGCCGCGTTGCGAGCTTGCGGGCGCCCGTCGTGAATCGATCTCGGAACGTTCGCTCAGTGAATCGAGCCGCGCGTTCATCACGCTGACGGTCTCATGCAGGCTGCGCAGTTCGGTGAATGCACGCTCGAGCTGTGCATGAAGCGCAGCGGTCGCGCGTTCGTCGGCGCGACGCCAGCGGATGAATGCCATGGCGAAGACCCAGAAGGCGCCCACGAGCAGCATCGCGCGGCCCGCGATCAGCAGCGTTTCCAATGAGGGATTGGGAAGAATTTCGAACATCGCTTCACTCCTGTGACTCAAGTCACACACCGCATCGGTGCTCGCGCCAGCGTCAATCCGCTGACGGCACGAATGCGGGACATACCAGAGTGAAGCAGGATCTATGCCACGACCCGTCCAGCTTGCGGGACGGGTTCACGGTTCAGTCGACGGATGCCTGCGAGTTCTTTGTCGTGACTTCCGTAGCCGATTCCGCGGCGTCGGGCTGGATTGCGACGGAATCCGCGGCAGGTGGCGCCCCTTCGGCGCCGACGTCGGGCCGACCGCGTTGCTGGGCATACTCGCCTTCGGGCGGCTGATCGCCGCTCAGGATCACGAGCACGACACGTCGATTCGCATTGCGTCCTTCGGCAGTGTCGTTGGGTTGCGCGGGTCGATACTCACCGAGACCGATGACCGCGAGGCGCGAAGGCTGCAGGCCCACTTCGGTGAACAGATGCACGACGCTTGCCGCGCGTGCCGATGACAGCTCCCAGTTCGAAGGAAACGCGCTCGTCTTGATCGGCCGATTGTCGGTGTGACCTTCGACGCGGATCGGATTCGGGAACGGCCGCAAGGTCTGCGCGAGCTGACGCAGGATGTCGATCGCGGCCGGCGACAACGTGGCCACACCGCTCGGAAACAGAATGTCAGTGCGAATCTCGACTTCGACCCACAGGCCATGTCGTCGCACGGCGATGAGCTTCTGATCCACCAGACTCGACATCGCCTGCTCGACTTCCTGCGCCACCGATTCGAGCTGCCGGACAGCCTCTTCGCTCTGCGTCGTCTCCGAGTCGTACGTCGTGCGTCCCTGATGGAACGAGCCCGTGCGACGATCGGTCATGCTCATCGGACTGGGCTCGAGCATCGAGCGCGGCTGCCCTTCCAGCATCGCCTGCTGCACGATCGTCATCTGAATGTCCGCCCCCGATCCCACCGCCTTCTCACCCACCTGCACCGGCTGCAAGGTGCGCGGCGAACCGCGAAACGCCGCGAAGAGCGAATCCGACAGCACCCGATACTTGCCCTCGTTCACCGACGAGATCGCATACATCACCACGAAGAACGCGAGCAGCAACGTCACCAGATCCCCATAGGGAATCGCCCACGACTCGTGGTTCGTATGCTCTTCGTGTTTGTGACGACGCGCCATGGAAGAAAACTAGCAATTAGTAATTAGGGAACGTCTGATTAATCGCCGCCGACACGCATGATCGTGGGATCAGCTGCAATCAGAGCGGGATATTTGTCAGCGGAAGCGATCCATCGACCATCTTCCGAGTGGCGCTATGCGCCTGGCGTGCGTTCATCTTCACGCAGCGCTGCGCAGCAGGTAGTTCCGAGCGCTGAACAAGTTCGTCAACGCGCACGTCACCTGCAGTCGATGCAGATTCTTCGCCAGACCGCGGTAGCGAACCTTGTTGAAGCCGAAGATGCGCTTGATGATGAGGAAGCAGTGTTCGACCTTCGCGCGAACCTG
>JAFAEQ010000015.1 GCA_023423935.1 Pseudomonadota bacterium
TCCCGCCAACGCCACTGCGCGGGGGGGGCGCGCCGGTGGTGGGGGCGCCGGGGCCGAAGAGTCTCGCCTGGATCATGCTCAGGTCAGTTGTTGTCGCCGTCGAGCAGTCCGCCCAGCGAGCCAAGCACCGAGCCTTCACCGACCTGTCGTCCGCCGGCGGCCGGCGCCGAGGCGATGATGCGATTTGCGAGGCGACTGAGCGGCAAAGACTGCAGCCAGATGCGGCCCGGGCCGCGCAGCGTCGCGAAGAACAAACCTTCGCCGCCGAACAATGCGCTCTTCAGCTTGCCGACATATTGAATGTCGAAGTCGACGCTCGGCTGGAACGCGACGACGCAACCCGTATCGACGCGCACGACTTCGCCCGGTGCCAGATCTTTGGCCATCAACGTGCCGCCCGCGTGCACGAACACCATGCCGTCGCCATCGAGCTTCTGCATGATGAAGCCTTCGCCGCCGAACAGGCCCACGCCGAGCTTGCGCTGAAACGCGATGCCGAGCGAGACGCCGCGGGCTGCGCACAGGAAGCTGTCCTTCTGACAGATCAGGGTGCCGCCGACGTCCGTGAGTTTCACGGCAATGATCTTGCCGGGATAGGGCGCCGCGAATGCGACGCGTCGCTTCTCACGCGATTCGTTGTGGAAGATGGTCGTGAACAGCGACTCGCCGGTGAGCAGGCGTTTACCGGCGCCGAGCAGTTTGCCCATGAGCCCGCTTTGCTGTGCGGAGCCGTCGCCGAAGATGGTGTCCATCTCGATGCCATCCTGCATCATCATCATGGCGCCCGCCTCACCGACCGCAGCCTCGCCCGGATCGAGCTCGACCTCCACATACTGCATGTCGTCGCCGAAGATTTCGTAGTCCACTACGTCCATTGCCATGATCTGTCTAGCTCGCGCTGCCTGGAAAAGGGCGGGAAGGATAGCGCAAGCCCAAATCGCGCGGACAGGCCCGACTTTCAGGAAAAGCTTTCAGGAAGGAAGCGCTGCGGACTACGGCCGCTGCAGTTCCTCGATCGGCGGACACGCGGATGAGGGTTTTGGCGAATAGGAGGCGATCTTCCGGCCCTTGCTCGAGAGCGACCGGTCGATCTGCCCGATGCGCAACGTGCGCAGCCCCGCCACCACCGCACGCGCATTGACGTCCGCGCCCAGTCGATCGGTGTGGATGAAATCCTTGATGAAGAACTTCGCCACGGCGTGCTGTCCGAGCCGCTGATACTCATCGGCAATGATTCGCGACACGTCGACGAATCGGACCTTCTCGGCCCGGGCGACAGCAAGATCCCATGCGCGGTACTCGTCGGCCTTGCAGGCGATGCGGCCCTCATCCCAGCGATTGGTCAGCGTCAATGTCATTACAATGGGCGTGGCTTCATGCGCACCCACATCGGCAATCATCTTGCGCAGGTACCAGCCGAAGGTGTGCACCACTTCGTGCTTCTTCGTGATGACGTTGTCGATTTCCTGCGTCTCTTCACCGATGCCGGGAATCGTGCCGCGCGCACGCAGCGGCCTCGTCGATCCAGGCGGTTCCTTGTTCAGCGCGCCCGCATCGTTGTGGCCGAACTGAATCAAAACGATATCTCCCGCCTTCAGTTCGCCGAGCAACGAATCCCAATGGCCCTCGGTGATGAACGTGCGGCTGCTGCGGCCACCGACTGCGCGATTCGCAATCTCGATCTTCTTCGCATCGAAATAGTCGGCGAACGGCTCGCCCCAGCCCTGCTGATCGGCTCCTTCGTACTTTGCCGCGGTCGAATCGCCTGCGATGAAGAGCGTCGGTCTGGACCACGCCGGAAGCGAAGCGGCGAGCGTAAACAGTAGAACGAGAGCATTTCGCATCGACGGGCCCTCACGGATACAGCGCAGATTTTTTAGGGTCGTTCGTTCTCACCCGCTGCACCCCGTGTCCCCCGTGGAGGTCTTGCTCTTCATCTAAGGAGTTCCAGAGGAATCGCCTCACCCATCGCGCGATAACCGGCCGGCGACGGATGAAGGTGATCGCCCGAATCGAACGGTGGCAGCAGCCAATCGGGTCGCCGTGGATCTGCGGTGAGCTGGTCGAAGTCGATGACTGCATCGAAATGTCCGCGCTCGCGAATCCAGGCATTCACGCGTTGTCGGTCGCGCTCGTTGGTGGCGTCCGGGTGATAGTAGGCGAAGCCGCTGAATGGAAGCAGCGTCCCGCCGATGACCTGGATGCCGTGCGAATGCGCGCGTTCGACGATCTCGCGGTACGCAACGATGAGCTGTTTCACGAGCTCATCGTGCGCCTGAGCGGATACCGCGCCGTCGCGGGTGAGCGTGCCGAGATCGTTGATGCCTTCGAGCAGGATCAGATAGCGCACGCCGCTGCGCGCGAGCACGTCGCGATCGAAGCGGGCGAGTGCGTTCGGGCCATTGCCGTCGAGCAGCATCCGGTTGCCGCCGATACCGGCATTCACGACGGCAAGCTTGCGATGTTCCCGAGATTGCTGGAGTCGTTCGGCGAGCACATCCGGCCAACGATTGTTGGCGTTGAGCGTGGAGCCGCTGCCATCGGTAATCGAATCGCCGAATGCGACGATGGCAGCACCACCCGGCGCCACGACATCGATGCCGGAAAGAAAGTACCAGTGTTCGAGGGTTTGCGCGTTCGGCAGCTCTCCCGCATTCGTCGGAGCATCAACGGCGAGGTAAGAGGTTGCATGCGAGGCGACGTGCCCCGTCTGTCTCGCTGGAACCGATTCGATCTGCATCGTGACCGCAACGCTTGCGAGTGCTGCCGCGGTGAAGCTGACAGGATCCGAAGTGAGCTCTGCGCCTGCGGGAATGGTCACGTCCCGATGATTGTTGAACGTCACGATCGTGTTCGAGGCCGCATCGATCTTTCCCGAATCCCGCGACACGGGGCGGGCCACATCGACCGCGAGGATGTGCAACGGCTCTGTTCCCATCGCGTTCGAGACGTGCACTCGCAACGACGATCCGCCGAGCGAGAGTCGCACGATCTGTCGGATGGTCACGTTGCGTTGCAGGTCGGCAGGAAGCGCGTTGTTGCCTTCCGCCGCCCATTGGGCGGAGCCCCAGGATGCGACC
Source organism: Pseudomonadota bacterium (assembly GCA_023423935.1). Taxonomy (GTDB): domain Bacteria; phylum Pseudomonadota; class Gammaproteobacteria; order Steroidobacterales; family Steroidobacteraceae; genus Steroidobacter. The sequence goes on from JAFAEQ010000015.1 coordinate 3,081, forward strand.
CATTCCTCGCGTGCATGGGCGGGTGCGGACGCAAGTATCCAGACCAGCAGCACAGCCAAGGCGCGGACTGCGGCCACACTCTTCTTATATGTAAACATGGCCCCGGACGCTAACGAGCACCTGCGGGAGCGCCTATTCGACATTCGTATGACCGCACGCGCGCTACTTTGAAGTTCTGGAAGCGGCAGCAAACACGACTGCGCCAACGACGATGAACACGGCGAGCCAGAGGAGGACGTACGGAAGCGCTGCGACCAGGTAGACGAATGCCATCGATAGCGACAGTGCACTCACCCACGCGAGCGTGAAAATGGCAGCCGCGAACAATCGCCAGGTACCGAACGCACCGAAGCTGCGAGCACTGCGATTCGGATCCGGATTGCGGAAATACTGGCGCAACGTGCGCGCATCCGCAGTCGGGTTGCGCAGAACCTCGATGCACGCGCCGATGATGGCAAGCGCAAGCCAGGGCGCGGCATCGTGAATGAACGAGATCAGTGAGGCGAACTCATAGCCGGTGCCGGACCAGTAGGAATGAGTGCGATACCACGCAGCCGCGCTGCCCCAGCGATCGACGAGCAGATAAGAGAGTGCACCATAGCCTTTGAGCGCCGGTGCAAGTGATGCCTGAGCCGCCTCCCCGAGGATCGAATCGTTGTTGGCGAAGGGTGAGGCGACCATGTAGAGCAGGGCGGGTACACCGACGAACACGGCCGCGTTGGCAGTCGCGGCTCGCCATAGCTGCCGTCGCCGCATGTCGCGATCTTCGAATGGGCGTTTGCGTGCCACGAGGCGCGCTGCCTGATCGATCAGGATCGCGAGTACGCAGACATACACGGGCAACAGAATCGGGTCGTAGTACGGAGCGATCGTGGCTGCAATGGAACTCACGGTCTTGCCCAAACTTGCTGACCACTCTGCGGCGTTCAGCGTCGCTGTCCGAATCCAGAGATCAAACACGAAGCCAGTTGCGATCGACAGGGCGCCGAGCGCTGCGCGACTACGCCAATCGATGCGGTCGGGGCGTCTCAGTGCACGCTCGATGGTAGCAAGCAATATCAGTGCACCCACGAGCCAGAGGAGACTTTCCATCTTCGTTCGATCCCGCTGCGGACTGCCTGTCCGTTATGCGGCACCTTAGCGGGATCGATCAGTCCGAACCATGACGACAGTCACTACCTCGACCTGGAACGACAGGCCCTGGAGTTCAGGGTTTCATCGGATTGGGGGCGAGCCAGGCACGGCTGCGAGCCAGATCGATCGTCACCAGATGCTGGCTCAGGAATGGCTGGCCCAGATTGCCGTCCATGATCATGTCCGTCACCGCGACAGGGCTGTCGATGGTGATGCCCGGTGCGATCTCCATTTGCAGCCGCAGCTCGGCAATATCCGGTTTCAGACCGAATTCCGCGGCGTAATCCTTGGCGATCAGCGATACGCCGCCGGCGCCCGAATCGAGCAGGAGCCACGTCATTCCCTGTGCGCGCGGTACGCCGAGAAACACGCTCAGGCAGCGTGCCGAGCATTCGCGCGAGACGCGCAAGGGCAGCTCGATCATGTCTTTGGTGCGCGCCGCGAGGCTGGCATCGGTTTCTATCGTCAAGGTACGCGCCCGCTGATCCATGGTGAACGCTTTGCCGTCGAAGGCATCCAGGGAGAGGATCCCATCCGGCTGCTTGTCGCCTTTGAAGTGATCGCCCATGTCGTAGGAGCCGACGTTCACCGGTACGAGAGGCACGCCATCCGCGGCAAGTGCCACGTTGCTGCACGTGGGCGTGTCGCCGCGCGTGCCGAACATGTTGTAGCCGGTCGTGCGACGGTTGAACTTGCAATCGAGCGATGCTGCGAACGTCGGCGTCACCATCGTCATGCCGCCGCCGGTGTCGAACAGAAAGTCTCCGGTCCTGCCCTGGATGCTGACGCGTACCGTCCACAGCGCTTTTCGATAGCGATCCAGCTCGATCACTTGAGGCCCGGCAAGACTTGCGGGATGGCCTTCATGCGCGAGCGCGGCGCTCAAGACAGCAAGACAGAGGCAAAGGGACAGAGCCGAGCGGGCGATGGACAAGCGACACCTCAGTCTGGCTGGCGGCTAATGGCTTCTTCTTGTACTTGATGCGCCAGCCTGCGAATTCGTTGCAGCGCCGAACCGACGGGTCTTGCGGCAATAGGTGGGGACGAGAAGTGACCTCAGCTACAACCTGGCTACAACCTTTTGGGCGATCGCTGCGTCCAACTGCACATGACAGTCTGGGATGACCATCAATCGCCATGAAAACAGGATCGTTCACTTCGGATCGAGGCCTTGCCCAACGGCTCCTGGTATCGCTCGTCGGTCTCGCGGCGTTGCTCGCGCTCTGCGCGCCTGCGCGAGCCGTGCAGATCGATGGCAGGATCGACGCTGAAGAATGGCACGACGCTCGCTATATCAGCGACTTTCGCAAGGTGCAGCCGCTCAATGGCGAGCCGGCATCGTTGAAGACCGAAGTCTGGATTCTGGCCTCGCAGGAAGGCCTCGCTGTCGCCTTCCGCAATACACAGCCGCTCTCCGTGCCGCGAACTAAGCAACGCGTGCGGCGCGACTTCGAAGATCAGGTGGATCGGGTCGATCTGATGATCGATTTCGATAACGACGGTCGCACCGGCTACGTCTTCACGGTGAGTTCCACCGACGGCATCTACGATGCAATCCTGAGCAATCAGGTCGAATTCAATGAAGACTGGGACGGCAACTGGCGCCACGCAGTGCACGAGGATGACGAGGGTTGGAGCGTCGAAGTGCTCATTCCCTGGCACATCGCGCCGATGCGTGAGGCCGCAGGCGAGGCGCGCACCTTGAGCGTCTATGTCGATCGCATCGTCGGCTCGACCGGCGAGCGGGTTGCCTGGCCATTGGCCAGCTTCGAACGGCCGCGCTTTCTATCCGACTTCGCTCGCATCGAAGTGGTCAACTACAGCCAATCGTTGCTCGCGATCACGCCGTACGTCTCGAGCCTCTACGACAATGTACGGGATCACGGTGAAGTGGATGGCGGTGGCGATCTTTTCTGGAAGCCGAACGGCCAGACCCAGCTCGCCGCCACTTTGAACCCTGACTTCGGTCAGGTGGAAAGCGACGATCTGGTGGTGAATTTCGATGCCACCGAAACGTTCATCAGCGACAAACGCCCGTTCTTTACGGAGAACCAGGGAATCTTCGAGTTCACGACCCCCTCGGATTACAGCCAGTTGCTGTACACCCGTCGCGTGGGCGGTCCGGCGGACGATGGTCGCGGATCGGGCGACATCATCGGCGCGCTCAAGCTGAATGGCAGTATCGGTGCGACCAAGTACGGCCTGTTTGCGGCAGACGAAGCGGATGCCGCAGGCCGCACTTTCACTGCCGCGCGTCTGGTGCGCGACTTCAGCACGCAGAATCTCGGATTCATGGCGACGCACGTCGAGCGACCGTATCTGGATCGCAATGCGTCGGTAGTCGGTGTCGATCACAACTGGCGTCCGACGGCGCGCTGGAACGTGCGCACGCGTGTGATTCGAAGCGACATCGAGCAGAGCGGCGCGAGCTCGCGCGATAACGGTGCGACCGTCTGGGCGGATTACGAGATGGACCATGGCTGGCGCCAGCAATGGATCGCCATGCACTTCGGCGATGAGCTGCAGCTGAACGATGCCGGCTATCTCTCGCGCAACGACATGAACTATCTGCACTGGCAGGTGAACAAGCGTTTCACCGATCTGCCGGAGAGCTCGCGCTACGCATCGAAGGATTGGCGATGGCGTGTGACAGGTATCTACAACGATCATGGCCAAAGCCTGGGAAATCAGTTGCGGATCAGTCGCGAAAGCCGTCTGCGCAATGGCAGCTACGAGTTCGGGCAGATCAATATCAACGCGGCGGGAGTCAACGATCTCATCACGCGCGGCAACGGCGTCGTCAACATGCCGGCGAAGTTCGGTACCTATTTCAACTACGAGCGGCCTCGCAAGGGCAACTGGTCTTACGAGCTGGAGATCGAAACGTTCAGCAGTGGTCTCGAGGATCGCGAGAAGATCGGATACAGCCTGTATCTGGAGCCGACATACTTCATCAACGATGCGTTCAATGTGTATCTGGGTCTTTATTCGGATCGCACGCGGGCCTGGCTCGTCTGGCAGCGGGAGAACCTGATCGGCGATTTCGATGCGCGTGAGCAGCATATCGACGCCGGCTTCAACTGGACCATCAGTCCGAACCAGGAACTGCGACTCAAGCTGCAGGCGATCGGTATCAGCGCCGATGCGCGCCAGGGTTATCGTGTGAACGGCGAGGGCAACGCGATTGCAAGCGAGGATCCGATCGAGGATTTCGGCGTGCGCAATCTCGGCGTGCAGCTGCGCTATCGATATGAGATCGCGCCGCTTTCGTTTCTATACATCGTCTATGGCCGCGGCGGATATGAGCTCGAGGAGGGCGCCGAGGGTTCCAGCCGCCGGCTGCGCAACAGCTTCAGTCTGCGCGATGACGAGCAATTGCTGGTGAAGGTGAGTTATCGCTTCGAGAACTGAACGAATGTGGTCGTCAGGCGACGTGTGTGGCCCACAGATCATTCAGATAATTGAAGTTCCAGTTCTCGTGTGACTCACGGGCGACGATCTTGTCGTTGATGTGCGATTCCGACAGGTCGATCAGCCTGGGTTCCAGTGGCAGGCCTGACTTCGTGGAGAAGAAGATCTTGACCTTTGGTGCGGTGAGCTTCTTCGGGTTCTGCTCGACGACGACGGCGAGCTTGCCGGAGGCCATTCGCACCAGCGAGCCGACCGGATAGATGCCGATCGTTTTCACGAAGGTCTGCAGCACCACGGGGTCGAAATGGCCTTGCCAGGTCGCCATCCGCGAGATGGCTTCCGCGGGATCCCAGCCGGCCTTGTATGGGCGGTCCGAGGTGATGGCATCGTAGACGTCGCACACCGCACTCATACGTGCGATCAGCGAGATCTGATCCGCAGGAAGTTTGTCGGGGTAGCCGGTGCCATCGATGCGTTCGTGATGATGCCGGCACACATCGAGAACGCGTTCGTTGTCGACGCCGCTTTCGAGCAGCATCTCGTGTCCTCTTACCGGATGCGATTTGATGATCGTGAATTCTTCGTCGGTGAGCTTGCCGGGCTTGTTGATGATGTCCTGCGGCATCGCGGCCTTGCCCAGGTCATGCAGCAGGCCTGCCATCCCGGCATCGCGACATGCCGCGTCATCGAGCCCGAGCTGACGTCCGAGCGACACCATCAGCGCGCAGACCGACACGGAATGCAGATAGGTGTATTCGTCCGCCGTCTTCAACCGACACAGGCTGATCAACGCATCCGAGTTGTTGTCGACCGACTCGACGATGTCGTTGACCAGCGGCATGCACTCGCCGGTATTGATGGCATTGCCCATGCGCGCTTCGGCGAACAGCGAGGTCATCGCCGATTTCGAACGCTTGAGCACGTTGGTCGCGTTCTGAAGCTCCGAGGCCATCGAGCGGGGCTGTGTCTTCGGAGCGGCAGCTACGACGAGATCGGGTTCGACGTCGAGACCGCGTTCGGTATCGATCCAGCATTCGCGCGCTCCGCACTCGCGCACGCGGGCGAGCGTTTCCTCGTCTTCGATGACGAAGCGCATTTTCCACATCGAATGATTGAGCCAGGAGCCCTCGACGGAATGCAGGAACATGCCCGCCCGAACTTTGGCAATGGCGATTTTTTTCAGCATCGAGCCAGAACCGACTGCAGTTATGTCTGATGAGGGCACATTCCCTGCCCGCGCCCTTCTTTCCGGACCATCGGCACCGCGTCGGGAAAGATGAGGGCAGGCCCATGCTTTCGCGAACTGGCTCTCAATGCGCGAGATCCACCTTGCAAATCAGCGGCCGCTTGCCCTGGCCGGCAACGGGGCCGGCACTCCGTGGTATCCGGCATTTTTTGGTATCGTCATGCCCATGCCCTCTTTGAAATTTCTCTTGTTCTCGATCTGCGCGGTGCAGATAGCCGCGGTCAGTGCGGCTGAAATCACGGAACTGCAGCTGGAATCTGCAGAGCGCACCGCCATCGAAACGGCCGCCTGCCGCACGCGCCACGGCGTTTCGCTGGAGCGTGTCATGGGCCGCATCTACGGGAAGGGTTCACAGGCGGCCGCGGTCGCCGAAGCGCACTGCGCGGCGAGCGGTTCCGCCAATGGATCGCCCAGCCACTACGTCGTTCAATGTGCACGCAGCAATGGTGTGTGGGACTGTCAGGGCGAGTGGAATGAGATCACTGTCCCGATCCAGTCCGCACAGCCCGTGGCGGTTCGTGTCGAAGGCGAGATGACCCCGGCACAGGCGACGAAGGTCGTTCAGAAGATCGCCGCCGCGGGTCGTTTTCAGGGATACGAGCTGCACAAGGCACTGGCATCGCCCTGCTATGTCACACAGATGAAAGGCCGTGAGTTCATCGACGTCCGATGCGAAGGCTGGCACATCATCGTGTCGACCTGGTGTCCGCAGGACACGGAATGCCCGCGCCTGCTGTCGATTGCCAAAGACTGATCGCTCGCACAAGCGCGCATGATCGAACGCGCACTCGCGCATCACGCGCGAGTCGGCCCTGAAGTCTCATCTCCTCTCGCAAGATTCCCCCTCGCACTTCGAGTCCGAGTGGCGACTCACGTGATCGCACTGCAATGCAGCTCATGCCGCATCGCACAGATGTTCCAAACCCCGTGCACCCTGTGCTCCCCGTGGAGATTCTTCTCCTCTCGTGCAAAGTCCAAGCTTCACGCGAACGCCGGATCGCAGCGCACATACGCCGCGTAGGAAGCATCCAACCCCCGTGCACCCTGTACTCCCCGTGGAGATTCTTCTCCTCTCTTGCAACGTCCAAGCTTCACGCAAACGCCGGATCGCAGCACACATACGCCGCGTAAGAAGCATTAAAACCCCGTGGACCCTGTGTTCCCCGTGGAGATCTTTCTCCTCTCCTACAAAGCGCACACGATGTTTCGGCCAGAAACCTTTCGCAAACTTAATGGCCTCCAAGAGTGTTCCCGTATGGAAGTGCGCAGTGCGCGAGGACTACGCTGCTTGCGCAACGTGGCTAGGGAGAAGGGAGCGATGGTCACGAAAGAACAACAGCATTGGGATCGATGGAATCTCGATCGTGTCGCCGACGGACTGGTGCGAGAACGCCAGGTCCTCTGCGAGGCAGCTGTGAGGGAAGTGCAGGCTCTGCCGCTGCATTCGGGAGCACGTCTTCTCGATATCGCATGCGGTGCGGGTTGGACCAGCGAAAGACTGTACAAGCAGTTCGACTACGTAGGTCTTGATCTCGGTCCCGAAAGCATCGCCGCCGCGCAGGCGCGCGTTCCGGAAGCGCGATTCGTTTCGGCCGACTACGTGCATTGGACGGAGCGGCCCGACTATTACGAAGCCATCCTGTGCGTCGATGCGATCACCTGCTTTCACGAACAGGAAGAAGCGGTACGCAAGATGTATCGCGAATTAAAACCCGGTGGCTGGCTCGTGATGACAGCGCTCAATCCCGTCATCTACTCGCGGATGAGTTGGGTTGGTCCGCCCGGCGAAGGGCAAGCACGCAAATGGCTCACGCGTGCAGCCTTGCACACGCTGCTCGAGCGCACTGGGTTCCGGGTGCTCAAGTCGCGCACTGTGGCGCCCGGCGGTGATACGGGCCTGTTGCATGTGATCAATGCGCGTAAGGTGAATCGCATGATGTCCGTGTTCATGGGTTCGAAAGGGTGGACACGGCTCAAGGAAGTGCTGCAGCTCGGGCAGTTCCGGATCGTCGTCGCGCAAAAAATCTCGAGCTGAGCCGCGTACTCGCTCGCGAGGCTCTGGGCAGGACAGTCGTTCTGCCGCTCGCATCTATATCGTATTGCCGAACCGGATCGTGAAAGCCTCGGCAGGATTGCCGATCAGCAGCGTGTCGATCTCGGCTTGCGTCAATCCTCTGCTGCGCAGTGCAGGGATGAATGCGGTGAACACCGTGTCGAAGGGGCGGAACTCGCCGCCGCCCGGCTTTCCCACCCAGTACCAGCCTGCATCTTGAGAGATCAGCGTCCGATGCAGCAGATCTGCGCTGCGCAGATTCATCAGCATCTCAATGTGCGCATCGATCGAATCGGGGCTGATGCCATCCAGCGAGATCCAGGCGCCTTGCTTCGCGGCTTCGACGTGGCGCGAGAAATCCTGCTCGTTGTGTGCATGAATCCAGATCCAGACCGAAGGGTCGATGCGCTCTTCTTTCAGGATGGCGAGTTGTTCGAACGCGGCGATCGCAGGGCCGGTATGAGCGCCGATGGGCAGTCCGGTCTTACGATGCGCAATCGCCGCGGCGCGGATCAGTTTCTGCTCGACCGGACTCAGCGGTCCTCCATTGAATCCGAGCTTGATGAATCCGGGGCGAACATCCGTGCCGTCGATGCCCTGCTCGAATTCGTCGATCCAGCGTTGCGCGAGTGCCTGAGGCGAATCCGTGTAGACATAAGGGCGCAGGAACTGGTTGTCGAAGGCGGCGTAGTTGCCGGTCGCGGCCAGAATATTGAGCCCGCTTCTTTCGGAGAGTTGTCGCAGCAGGCGCGGATCGCGACCGAGTCCGACCGCGGTTGCATCGACAAAGGTGCGACAGCCGAGCTCCTGAATGCGACGCAGATGGGGAAGCGCGACTTCCGCCACTTCGTCGAGATCGTAGGCCAAGGGCTGTTTCGCCCAGTCATCGTAGGGTTGAAAGCTTGCAAGCAGATGTTCGTGCGTGAGCGTCACGCCCATCTCCGCGCTGCGCAGCGGGCCGCGCACCGTCATGATGTGCTTCTCTGAAGCCGGAAGCGCGGTGCGGTGGGCACACGATGGCAATGCCAGCGTTGCGGTGACAGCGGAAATCGACTGGAGGAAATTTCGTCGGTTCATGAGTGCGCCATCTCGTTGCTTTTCGATGCCGGGCGCATCGAGAATGCGCCGGCCGCCGGATGAGAACACTCCAGTGCGGGGGAGACTTCAAGCGGGAGGGGCTATGCAATATCGGATCGGCGACTTCTCGAATCTCTCCGGCCTGTCCATCAAGACGCTCCGTTATTACGACCGGATCGGCTTGCTTCAGCCCTCGAGCATCGATCTGCGCACCCGGTACCGCTTCTACGAATCCGATCAGCTGCAGAGCGTCGCCGTCATTGCTGCGCTGAAGGAGCTCGGGGCTTCGCTCGATGACATCAAGCGCGTCTTGCATCGCACGGATACGCGCGCCGAGCATTTGCATCTGCTGCAGAAGCTCAGACGTAATGCGCAGGCCTCGCTCGAAGCCGCACGCAGATCCCTGAGCTGGATCGAGGGCGCGATGGACTCGCTCGATCAGGGCGAGCGCGATGTTCCCGTGGTGTTGCGACGGCGTCCGGCGATGCGTATCGCATCGATGCGCGCGCGTACGCGCAGCTATGAGGAGATCGGTGTCCTCGAGCGCGATCTGCACCAGGCGCTGAATGGCGAGCGCATCGGAGCAGTGCAGGGCGTGCTATGGCATCGATGTGCGGCCTCGGGCGCGATCGAAGGCGAGCCCTTCGTACAGGTCTCGGCGCGAACGCGTCGCGGCGCTTATGCCGTGTCCGAACTGCCGGATGCTGTCGTGGCTACAGCTTATTGTCAGCCGACGGACCGGGATGCCGAGCGCGTCTACGATGCGGTGAGCCGTTGGATCCATTTGCACGATTACACGCTGGCTGCACCGAAGCGCGAGGTCTATGTCGGATCGCTACTCGAAGTGCAGTTCCCCGTGAAGTCCGCCTGATCCCGATTTCGGTGAAGCCGGATCTGCGGCCTCAACGTGCGTCGAAGAAGCGTCGCACGGCGGCGAGGCAGAACGGCGGCACGAGCGTGCTGTGATACGCCTCCAGCACGGCCTCTTCGGGATCTTGTCCTTCGACGATACCAGCGGCTGCGACGAGTTGTTTCGCGATATCGAACTGATCCTTGATGTTCTTGTATGGATCGTCCGCAACGGGCGAAGAATCCACATCCAGGACGGTCACTGGCGCGGCGCTCGGGGCCCAGTACGCCTGCATGATCTGTGTATTCATGAAGAACACGGTTGGATCATCGGTGCCGCCGCACAGGAGCACCGGCGCGTTCGGCGTCCAGTCGCGCAGATCGTTGCGCTTGAACGCCTGGCGCAAGCCGTTCTGAGGATTCACCGGCGGAGCCACGTCTGTCGTGTTCGGAAAAGCGCCGTCGGGATGCGCCTGTGCATCCTGCAGATACGCCAGTCGATAGCTGTTGGTGATCAAGTGAGGCGAACCGAACCCAAGCGCGAATACTCGTGCGAGCGCTTCGGGCTGCGTCGCGGGCGTGTACTGCGCATAGGCGGGATCGGGAGGCGTGGCGTCGAACAATGCATCGCGCGGCAGCTTCCCCTGCGCATAGAGTTCGGAGCGCGACAGTGTCGTCGGCAACAGCGTGTCGATGCCGGGTGCGAACTGGCTTTCGAAGAAGTCCGTCGGCTGCGCATAGATGTTGCCGTAAGCTCGTTGATAGCCGGTGGCGATGAACGTGAGCAGCAGCGGCGCACGGCCGTTGACCTGGCCATAGAAGACCGCATCGCCGAACGCGGAGAGCGCGTAGGGACCCGACATCGGTGCCGATGCGGTCACGCTCTTGCCTGCGTTCTGCAATGCCCGATGCGTCGCCATCGCGGCATGGCCGCCTTCCGAATACCCGGTGATGAAAAGCTTGTCGCTCGCCCGCGTGGTCGGAGCGTCGGCGGTCGGTAACGCGCTGCGGGCTGCGCTCAGCGCATCCGTCATGTCGTTCGCGGACTGCTCTGCGTTGAGGTAGGGGTGATAGCTCAAGGAGGATGTGTCGTAGCCCGCATAGTTCGGCGCCACCACGATGTAGCCCTGGGACACGAACACGAGCGCCATCAGGATCCCTTCGAGGTTGTCCTTGTTCTGAACGTTCGCGATGTTGTATGCCTTGTCGGTCGAGGTGCCATGTCCATACAGCACGACCGGGCGATTGCCGGTGCAGGCCTCATCGATTCCGGCGGGCACCATCAGTGCTCCCGAGGCTGTGATCGGTTCGTTTGCCGGCCCGATCGTGTTGTACTGAATCTGATAGACATCGACGCGACATTTCGGCGCGCCGCTGATTTCAAGGATCAGCTGACTCTCCGCCGAGCCGCCCAGCGCCGCTGCAATATCCGCCGCCGATAACGAGGCGACGCGCGAAGGCGGCGACTGGGTCAACGTTCCGCGCTGCGGGCCGCCGTTTCCGCCACTATCGGAATCCTTTCGATCATTGCCAGAGTCGCACGCTGCGAGCGCCGTCATCGAGACAATCAGGAAAAGAACGCGAATCAGTGCGGACATCGTCGGACCCTGGCGCAGATGAAAGTGCACTCTCAACTCTCGGAGCACACCTGGGGATCCGGCGCAGCACGAGGCGCAGCACGATCAGGCGGGAAACGTCGCTTTGGGGAATCCCCGATCAATTCTCCATTCGCAAGCATAGTTGCTTCGCCCACCGAAGCATTTCAACCAGTTGCAGACTTGCGAAGGTCAGGGAAGTCGATCAATCAGAGATTCCTCAGGATTTCGGCGAGAAGAACAGGATGCGCCCGAACGCAATCGCAAACAGCGCGTAGACAAGCACAAGCACGACGTGAGTGGTCGAGGGCGAGGCACCGCGTAGTGCTTTGAGCAGTGCGAGTGCGGCAATCAGGAAGTGCGCAAAGTTGCCGATAGCGAGCGGTCGTTGATAGATCCCGCCGATCGCAGTGCCTCGCGCCATCCAGTTCGTCAACGCGAAGCCGACGCAGGCGGCGCCTGCGATCTGCGCTGCGAGCACCGCCGTCCTCTCTGCCGGAATTCTTGCGGCTTCGAGCAGCTCTTGAGGAGCGAAGGTGAGGAGCAGCCCGCAGCGCCCATCCACGCCGCGGCGAGAATCATCAGTGGTCGAGAGGGCATGCGTGGGAACCGGCTATGAGGTCAGACATTACGGTATACCCATTCACCAGCGAGTTGCGAGGGGGTTCCATGAGTCTCTCGGAGGAATGGAGAGATGATCCATCGGCCGGAAAATCGGGCGCCTCGCCTTCGGATTCCGGCACCGGTCGCAAGAGCCGCACTGTGTTCGAAGATCCGGACACACGCAGCAAGTACGGCGTCGATCAGGTGCCGCAGGTTCCTCCCGTTCCCGATACGGAACGAGACCTCGAGGAATCGCGAAAGCCGCGGCCGGGCGTCGGGTTGATCAGGGAAGAGGACGGTCAGCGACCCGCTTAGGCGGTTCAAAGAGCGGTCTTATCGGAATTCGGCGTGCGCCGATCCTGCCGCGCGCCTTCTAATGAGAGAGATGCCGGGAACGGCTGGCTAAGCTGACACGGGGACGGTCACCTGACCGTCCCCGACGAGCGGGTGCCTCACAGCGGGCGCGACAATCCCAGCGTGCTGTGCACGATCTGCGTGTTGTCGAAGCTCGCAGCAATCGGCTTCACGTCCGAAGACGAGCCATTGCGTACGACTGCGAACGCGCTGGTGGCGAGCAGCGTGGCGGCAACGAGAGAAGCAATGAGAACTCGATTTTTCACGGCGCAGCTCCTCGATTAGACCAGCGATCCGGCGTCGGAAGCCTGGAAGATCGGGCGCGACATACCTTTCAGGCTATCGGCGACCTGGAAGATGGGGCGGGACATGCCCTTGAGGCTGTCGGCCAGTTGTACCGGCTCAGAAGATTGCGTCTGGAAGATCGGGCGCGACATACCTTTCAGGCTATCGGCGACCTGGAAGATGGGGCGGGACATGCCCTTCAGGCTATCGGCGACCTGGAAGATGGGACGGGACATGCCCTTGAGGCTGTCCGCCAGCTGTACCTGCTCGGAAGACTGCGTCTGGAAGATCGGGCGCGACATGCCTTTCAGGCTATCGGCAACCTGGAAGATCGGGCGGGACATCCCCTTGAGGCTGTCTGCGACCTGGAAGATCGGACGGGACATTCCTTTGAGGCTATCCGCGAGCACCGGCGAATCGCTGCCTGACGTGAACGACGAAGCGGAGAGAGTGGCCAGACCGAGAACCGCGAGTGCGGGGAATGCAATGGCGCGCATAAGAACCTCCCGATGAATCCCTGAGTAGAAATTGTTAGACGTGCCGCACATTCGGCGACGACTGGAGTGTGATCCGCAGCACACTTTGTCGCAAGAGCAATACATAAGGTGGACCCCGGGCCTCGACTAGGCGATCAACTCATTGCGCGGCCGATGGCCTCTGCCGCACCAAAAAAGCTGTTCAGTCGAAAAGATCCGCGTGAAAACCATCCCTGAAGCGGCTTCGCGAGCAGCGCCCTACCTCACGGTCGTGCCGGGCATGAGGACGGCGGCAGGGCATTCCCGCAGGTCCATTACGGGAAAGGATGAATTCGTCGATGAGCGCGGACTGGTAGGCACGCTCGTCGGGCGCTACAAGCTGGTTTCGTTGCTCGGTCGCGGCGGCAGCGGGACGGTGTATCTGGCGGAGCGCGCCGATCGCCAGTACAGCGCACAGGTCGCGGTGAAGATCGTGGACCGCAGTGCGATCTATGGTCGGTTCGGTGCGCGCTTTCGGGCCGAACGGCAGATTCTCGCGAGCCTGAACCATCCGAATATCGCGCGGCTCATCGATGCCGGGGATGTGGATGGCGGCTATGCCTATCTCATCATGGAGTACATCCACGGTGAGCCGCTCGATAAGTATTGCGATACGCGGCGCCTGGGTCTCGAGGCGCGCCTGCAACTGTTTCTGCAGATTTGCAGCGCCGTTCAGTACGCACATCAGAACCTGATCGTTCATCGCGATCTGAAGCCGGCCAACGTGCTGGTCACCCCCGATGGCACGCCGAAGCTGCTGGACTTCGGTATCGCAAAGCTGCTGCACGCAGGCGTCGCCGATGAAGGCGAGGCGCTCACGCGCGTATCCGATCGACTGCTGACGCCCGAGTACGCAAGCCCCGAGCAGATCAAGGGCGAGATCGTGAACACCTCGAGCGATGTGTATTCGCTCGGCGTCGTGCTCTATGAGCTGCTCACGGGTCTGCGTCCCTACAAATTGCCCGTGCAGGCGAGCCAGTTCGAGCTCGAGCGCACCATTTGCATGATCGATCCCATGGCGCCGACCGCTGCGGTCAACATGGCGATGAAATCAGAAGACATCGACATCGAGCGCGTGGCATCAGATCGCGGTTTTTCTCCCGAGAAGCTGCGCAGGGCGATGAGCGGAGATCTCGATGCGATCGTGATGAAGGCGATGCGCAAAGAGCCGGGGCAGCGCTTTACGTCCGTCGAACAGCTTGCCGACGACGTGCGTCGCTATCTTGCCCGCGAGCCGGTCAGAGCGCGGCAGGGCAACTGGGTCTACTACGCGCAGCGTTTCACGAAACGTCACTACGGGTCGGTCGCGGCCAGCGCGGCCTTTCTGGTGTTCGTGCTCGGGGTAGCGATCGTCATGTCGATCGAGCGCAGCGAGAAAGCCGCGGCCCTCGAGGAAGCGACCCTCGACCGTCAACGCGCCGAGTCTGTCTCGACCTTCCTTTTGAACATCTTCAGCGCCGCCGATCCGTACGTACATTTCGGCAAGGAACCGTCCGCCCGGGATCTGCTCGATCGCGCGGCCAAGCGCATCAGCGCCGATCTGGAAACGCAGCCCGAGGTGAAGGCCCGGCTGCTGGAGGCGATTGGTCGCTCCTATCGGCGTATTGGCCAGCCGGAAGTCGCGACGCGGTATCTGCAAGAAGCTCTGGGGTTTCAGAAGCTGACATCCGATTCGCAAAGCAAGGGTTCGGCGATCCTCACGGAGCTTGCAATTGCGCAGCGCGACGTCGGCAACTACGAGGGCTCCGATCGCACGTTCGCGCAGGCCCTCGCGGCGATTCAGAACGCCGATGAGCCACGTACGCCAGAGCGGGGCCGGCTGCTGGTGGAATTCGGACGTCTCGAGTTCATGCGCGGCAACGTAGGGCAGGCGCAAGCTCATTTGAACGAAGCACTGAGCATCCTGCGGGAAACGCGTGGGCCCAACGATCCCGAAGTTGCTTCCGCATTGACGGATCTGGCGAACACGTATGTCTGGATGGACGATCTGGTCGAAGCTGAGCGCTTCGCGCGCGATGCCGTGCACATCTATACGACGGTGCATCAACTCCATCCTGATCGCATCGTGGCGGATTTCCGGCTCGCTCAGATCCTGTTGTACCGCCGCGAACTCGACGATGCGGCGAGCCTGTTCCAGCGCGCCATCGATGCGCAGCGTCAAGTCTATGGGCCGAACACCAGTGAGATGACTGAGATGCTGGGTTCGCTCGCGCAGGTGCGCATGGCGCAAAACCGCTGGAAGGAAGCTGAAGCGCTGCTCCGAGAAGCGCTTTCGATCCATTCCTCGTCTGGTAGTAACGTGAACTATCAGATCGGCTATCTGGAGACGATCCTCGGTCGTGTGCTGTATCAGCAAGGTCGAAGTTCGGAAGCGGTTCCCGTACTCACCGACGCACTCGATCGCCTGATGAGTGCGCTCCCCGAAAATCATCAGTACGTCGCATCGGCCGAGTATCACCTGGGCGAAGCGCTGCTACTGACGGGCGATGCGAAGTCGGCGGAAAAGGTGCTGCGCCAGAGCGCGGATCGCTGGGCGCGATCCGGTGCGCCGGCATGGCGTTCCGTTCGCTCGAGCAATGCCGTGGGTGAGGCGCTGATGAAGCAGGGTCGTATTGCGGAGGCGACCGAGTTACTCACGACGACACTGCGGGATCTGGAGTCCGATGCGACGGCCGATGCCGAGGCGAAGGCCGCCGCACGGTCACGACTCCAAGCATTGCGCGATCGCACGGGTCAGTGAGCATTCCAGTTCTTCGCCAGCGCAGGCGGACGAAGAACCAGCAGCGTGTCTACTGCTGTCGTGCAGTCTGCCGTCTCTAGGAGACTTCCGCTCCGGCGCGTGAACCATCGAACTTGCTTTCCGCATTGCGCTTGCGTGCGGCCGCGCCGAGCTCATGCCACAGATCTGCATGCATGATGCCGAGCTTGTCCGGATCGAACACCGGATCCAGGCCAGCCTTCTTCTGCTCCTCGTAGTCTTTCAGTGCCAGCAACGCCGGCTTCTGCAGGATGAGGATCGCGATGATGTTGAGCCAGGCCATGATGCCGACGCCAACGCTGCCGAGCGCCCACACACCCTCTGAGCTCCACACCGCGCCAAATCCCACCGATGCCATGATGGCGAGCTTCAGAAGCCTGATGGCCCACGCGGGCGCGCGGTTGCGTGCGATGTATTCGAGATTCGTCTCGGCCATGTAGTAGTACGCGACGATCGTCGTAAAAGCGAAGAACAGAATGGCGAGCGCTACGAAGCTCGCGCCAAAGCCCGAGAACACCGACTCGATCGCGGCCTGCGTGTATCCAGAGCCTGCGGGAAGAGGAACGAGCGCGCCGCTCGCATCGGTAACCCGCGGCAGGTTCTCCGCAAGTATCTGGCCCGTGTCTGGATTGATCACGTTGTACTTGCCGGTGCTGAGAATCATGAAGGCGGTCGAGGTGCAGACGATGGCGGTATCGAAGTAGATCGAGAATGCCTGCACGTAGCCCTGCTTGGCCGGATGTGAAACTTCGGCGGCGGCCGCCGCATGAGGGCCGGTGCCCTGGCCGGCTTCGTTTGCATAGATGCCGCGCTTCACGCCCCATTGCACCGCGAGGCCCAGGATTGCGCCGAACGCCGCATCCGGATTGAAGGCGTTGTCGAGGATCAGCCTGAACATCTCAGGCACCTTCTCGGCGTTCATGAACATGACCACGAAGGCCATGAGCATGTAGCCCATAGCCATGAACGGAACCACGATCTCGGCGAACGCTGCGATGCGACGCACGCCGCCGACGATGATCACGCCAAGGCCCAGCACCACGACGAGGCCGCTCACCCAAGTGGGAATGCTCCAGGCGTTTGCCACGCTGCTTGCGATCTCGAACGATTGCACCGTCGGCAACAGCAGGCCCGTGCCTATGACGGTCGAGATCGCAAAGATGATTGCATACCAGCGCTGACCGAGACCCTTCTCGATGTAGTACGCCGGGCCGCCGCGATACTGACCGTGGTCGTCCTTCTGTTTGTAGATCTGCGCGAGCGTGCATTCGATATAGGACGTGGATGCGCCCAGAAAAGCCATCGCCCACATCCAGAAGATGGCGCCCGGTCCGCCTGCCGCGATAGCGGTGGCGATGCCGGCAATGTTGCCCACGCCGATGCGTCCCGACAGAGACATGGCCAGCGCCTGAAACGATGAGACGCCAGCCGCTGAAGTCTTCCCGCCTGCCGTCAGACGAAGCATTTCCATGAAGCCGCGCACCTGCATGACGCGCGTACGAAGCGAAAAGTAGAGTCCTGCGCCCAGGCACAGGTAAATCAGCGCCGAGCTCCAGATCAGCCCGTCCAGCTGTTTGACTAATTCATCCACGGCATTTCTCTCTATAGGGTTGCGCGGCGAGGCGGACATTAGCACGCCAAGCCCTGTGCAATGGACGTGCCTGCGGCGAGCGGCATCAGTGCATACAAGTTGGGTACTGGACCTCGATCGCGGTCATCGAACGCCGCACGCGCCATGCACCGATCGATCGAGCGCTGCAAGAGTGATCGCGATGCGACCCTCATAGCCACAATCAATGAATTGTCTGCTCGCCTTGAGCGCGGGCCTCTCATATAAAGCGCCACGGCCACGTGAGCCGCAAGAATCGTGGTCCGGGAGAGTTCATGTCCGTCGCCAAGTTATCCATCGCATTCTTTCTGCAGATGTTCGTCATCCTGGCTGCGTGCCGTGTGGCGGGCTGGCTGGGCAAGAAATATCTGAAGCAGCCGCAGGTCGTGTGCGAAATGATTGCGGGCGTGGTGCTCGGGCCTTCACTTCTGGGGCTGTTCCTGCCGGATCTGCAGAAAGCGATTTTCCCCGCTGAGACCAAGGGCATCCTGTACGTCGGTGCGCAGTTCGGCGTCGGCCTCTACATGTTCCTGGTGGGCCTGGGTTTCCGTACCGACCATTTCAGGCACAACATCGCCAAGGCCGCTGCAGTCTCCATTTCGGGAATGGTCGCGCCTTTCATCCTCGCGCTCATCGGTACGCCCTGGTTGATGTCGGTCCCCGGCTTGTTCGCGCCGACGGCCACACGTTTCGATGCCACGCTGTTCATGGGCGCGGCGATGGCCATCACGGCCTTTCCGATGCTCGCGCGAATCATTCATGAGCGCGGCTTGAGCCACACTGCGCTCGGGACTTTGTCTTTGTCCGCCGGCGCGATCGACGATGCGGCCGCATGGTGCGTGCTCGCGATCGTTCTCGCCAGCTTCGGAGCGGGTCACAGCGTTGCAGTGACGGCCATTGCGGGCGGGGTCGTGTTCGCGGGCGTCCTGATCGGCTTCGGACCTAAGTTGCTTGCACCGCTCGGGCGAATGGCGGAGCGGGAGCTGGCGGTCGGACGTCCCTTCGATCCGACGCTGCTTGCGATCACGCTCATGCTGTTCATGCTCTGCGCATTTACTGCCGATGCGATCGGGCTGCATGCCGTGTTCGGCGGCTTTTTGCTCGGCACCGTCATGCCGCGCGGCGCCTTCGCCGATCAGCTCAAACGCCTGCTCGAGCCGTTTACGGTCGTGCTGTTGCTGCCGATGTTCTTCACTTACTCGGGTCTGAATACGCAGCTCACGATGGTCAACAGCGCGTCGCTGCTCTTGATCGCAGCCGGGATTCTCACTGCCTCGATCCTCGCAAAGTTCGGCGCTTGCTGGGCCGCGGCCCGCCTGTCCGGGCAGGACAATCGCACTGCCCTCGGAATCGGTGCGCTCATGAACTCGCGCGGACTCATGGAGCTCATCATCATCAACATCGGTTTGCAGGCGGGCGTGATCGGGCCTGCGCTGTTTTCGATGCTCGTGCTGATGGCCATTGTCACTACCCTGATGGCATCGCCACTCTTCGAACTCGTGTACGGGCGTCAGGCACGTGCGAGCGGCGAGCTCGATGCACTCGAGCATACGGTGCGCTGAACAAGAACAAAGGGCCAGGGACGATCTCATGAAGACTCGGAATGCGACGCATGCGTCGCGATGGGTGCTGTGCGCGTTCGTGTCCAACATGGCGAGCGTGTCGATTGCGCATGCCGCAGGTGCCGATGCGAATCCGTTGCCCTTCAAGCCTCTCGTCGATGTGAGGGCGCGATGGGAGAGCGTGGATCAGGCCGGCTTGCCGCAGCAGGCAGACGCGTCCACGATCCGCGCGCGTCTCGGGTTCGAGACCAAGCCGCTGCTCGAGACGACACTGCTCGTCGAGGGCGAGTTCGTGCGTGTGCTCGATGACGACTACAACAGCACGATCAACGGCAAAACGCGCTTCCCCGTCATCGGCGATTCGCAGACCGATGAGCTCAATCGGCTGCAGCTCACCAACGTGTCGATACCCGGGACCGCCGTCATCGTCGGGCGCCAACGCATCTTGCTGGATGACCAACGCTTCATCGGCAACGCGGCTTGGCGGCAGAACGAGCAGACGTACGACTCGGCCCGCCTCGTCAATCAGTCGATCGACAAGCTGATCTTCGACGTTGCGTACGTCGAGCAGGTGAACCGCGTTGCCGGCAAGGACTCATCGGTGGGCCGATTCGTAGGCGACAGTGTGCTCGTGAATGTCGGCTATCAGCTTCCGGTCGGCAAGCTCACGGCTTTCGGATATCGATTGAGCTTCGATGTCCTGGATCGCGCACCCGCTGCTCAGCGCAATGTCGCGACGAGCGATTCGTCACAGACGTTTGGGGCACGATTGTCCGGTGAGCACGCCTTCGAGCGTTTCAAACTCGCCTATGCGGCGTCGTACGCGACTCAGGAGGATTACGGTCGCAATCCTCTCGCCTACTGCATCGACTACTACTTGGGCGAGCTGAGCGCTTCGGTCAAAGCCTTCAATGCAGGGTTCGGGCTCGAAGTTCTCCAGGGCGACGGCCATAAAGGCTTCGCCACACCGCTGTCCTCGCTACATAAATTTCAGGGCTGGGCAGACAAGTTCCTGACCACGCCGGTCAACGGCATCCGCGACCGCTATGCCAATCTGGGCTACGGGTTGAAGAACGTGGGGATCCTCGAGGCGCTGAGCGCGTCCGTCGCCGTTCATGACTACGAGGCCGAACGGGGCGGGGCCGACTACGGATCCGAAGTCGATGTCCAGGTGCTCGCGAAATGGAAGAAGCTCAACGGCCTGCTGAAGTACGCCGACTACCATGCCGACAAACTGTTCACCGATACACACAAGCTTTGGCTGCAGCTCGAATACGTGTGGTGAGCGGGCCGGATTCCATCTCACCTCGAGCGCGAATCACTGCATCCCCGTCCCAGTCCTTACTGCCCACTACTCATTCCCATCTCTCATCAAACTCCTAATTTCTCATTGTTCTTTGTTCCTCATTCTTCATTACTCATTACTCCCTGCTCATTACTCATTGCCCGTGGTGCCGTCCCGGAGCGTCCGCGATCAGTGTTCATCTGGTGACTGATCCACGGCACGCTCAGGGCGGCGAAGTTGGTGACGCGCAGTGCGAGCAGGACTGAGAGGGGCTTCGCGCGGTCGGAGGTGTGCATCCTCACGCAGGGCTCGTCTGTCGTGCAGTCGGTATTTTCCTCGTCGTTTCGGATGAGAGCCGGGGCCACCCGCTGGGTTCCCTTAGATTTCCACGCGGTCGCTGAACTGGCTGGCCCGTCGTGAGAAGGCGCGGCAGTAAGGCTGCAGGTGACAATGTTGTTACCTGAAGGACGGCCCGTCTTGTGCGCCGCTCTGACCGCGAAAGCTCGTGGTTGAGCGCGCTCCCTGTCATTTCCCTGGAAGGAAGCCGGTCTGTGATTCGGGGCCAGTGCCGGTTAATGACTGGCTAATGCGATTTTATTAAGCAACCATGACGGATGCGTCTTAAGGAGTACTGGAGGATCGTCGTAGGGTCCACCGGCACAATGCGCCGATGGTCGAAGCGACGTCCGCCGCGCGCTCGCACCAGAATTCCCGCTCCAACGCAGTCCCGGCGCAGAAAGAGCGGAGCTGCCAAGCCTGTGGCCTGTCGTTTCGGTCGATTGTCGAGGAGTGCCGATTATCTATGTCCCGAGAGTTCATGATGCCGTCTACGGCAAGCACCTGGTCTCATGTCGAAGTGAAGCAGCTGCATTCATTGGTCGCGGAGCGGACGCCTATCCAGCAGATCGCAAAGATCATGCGTCGCTCGGAGTCGGCCATCCGCAACAAGGCGGCCTTCCATGGCATTTCGTTGCGCGGTCTGCAGTACGCAGCCGAGTGATCGCCTCCAGCAGCTGTGCAGGCGAGACCCCTTTCTCAAAAGTCTTCTGATTGCAACCGTAAGGCGCTATGCCGATGAACGCTCCTCGGCAAGTGGCAGGGTGATAGAGAACTTCGCGCCGGCGCCGGGCGTGGACTCCGCGCGGACCTGTCCGCGCATGCGATTGATGGCCTTACGCACCAACGCAAGTCCGATCCCTGTGCCTTCATACCCGACCGCATGCAGCCGGTTGAAGATGTCGAAGATCTTGTCCTTGTACTGCGGATCGAAGCCGATCCCGTTGTCGCTGACTTCGAGCGTGTAATCGCGCGTGCCTCGTGTGCCGCGAACCTGGATGCGCGGCGGCGTGCGATCGCGAGAGAACTTCAATGCATTGTCGAGCAGATTGCGTAGCGCAATCTGCACGCCCTCACGATCGGCCAGCACGGGTGCAGGATCGATGTCGACGTCGACTTCAGCGCCCGAGGACTGAATCTCGGAAGCCATCGACTCCAGCGTTTCCTGTACCAGCTCGCCGAATGTCAGAGGACGAAGTTGCTGCTCGCGATGCTCCATGCGTGAGTATGCGAGCAGGCTGTCGATGAGCGCGGACATGCGCATCGCGCCTTGCTGAATCCTGTTCAGATAATCCTTTTCGCGCTCATCGAGGCGTCCCGTGGCGCTTTGCTGCAGTAAGGCGCCAAAGCTGTTCATTGCCCGCAACGGTGCCTTGAGATCGTGAGCAACTGCGTAGGCGAAGTTCTGAGACTCGCGATACGCGTCGGTCAGCTCGCTCGTCCGATCCGCGACTCGTCGCTCGAGATCGTCCACCAGCTCCTTGTAGCGAGCTTCGCTCTGGCGCAGTGAGAACTCGAGATCCTTGATCGCGGTGATGTCTACGTGCGAGCCGAGAATTCGCAGTGCATGGCCCGACTGATCGCGCAGGACCGTGGCGCGTGTGAGGATCCACCGGTACGAGCCGTCGCGGTGCCGCATCCGGATCTCCATGTTGTACTCCGCGTTGGCATCGGCGAGACAGCGAGCGACGGTCTCGTCGACGCGTTGCCGATCATCAGGGTGCAGTCTCGAGTAGAACTCCTGGACGTCATCGGCGATCTCGTGACTGGCATAGCCGAGCTGGCGCCGCCATTCCTGAGAGAAGCGGACCGTGCCGTTCTGAACATCCCATTGCCACAAGCCGACTGCGCCAGCGCGGGCCGTGACACGTACGAGACGTTCCAGATCGGCTCGTTGCGACTCGATCGTGTCCAATTGCTTGCGTGCCTGGATCACCGCGTCGTTGGCCTCATCGAGCTGCGTTCGCAGCTGCTGTCCGCGCAGGTACAGCCAGGATTCGCGCACCGCAAGAATCGCCGCGAAAGCCACCATGGCAATCACAGCGGGTGCCACGGTTCTGGGCGTGAGCTCGTGTGCCACGCCGGCCGCCGAGATCGCCATGCACAACACGAGGAACGAAGGCGTGAGTGCCTCGACCCAGCCTTGGGTACAGCGTAACGCTGCCGCCGAGTCTGCCTTGCGATGCAGGCTCACCTGAACTTCTGCGGCCGTCTGATGCAGCGCGAAGGCAAGGACCCAGCCGAGGTTGAACAGACTCATCGGCGAGTAGCTCGAGGTGACGAGCACGCGCGTGTAGATCATGGCCAGAATCATCTGTAGCGCGAGGCCGACCGTCAGGAGTCCGTAGGACATGAGACGTGTGCCCCATTCGTAGGCCCATAGCACGTACACCGCGGTGATGAAGGCGATGGTGATGCCTGCGCTTTCCGTGAGTACCAGCAGCGAGCTTCCGAACGTCTGCATCGAAGTGGCGAAGGGCTCACTCAGCGTGTTGATCACCACGAACACCAGACTGCAGAGAATGAGTCCCATGTTGGCGAGCCGCAGCCAGCTCAGTCGCCGTTCCTGCTGTGTCGTTCGCAGTGCGAACAGGCCCGCGATCATCAACGGTGCAAATGCCAGATAGCCGATGTCCGCATAGCTGGGAAAGGGAAGGGGTTCGCCGAGCTTCAGCTGATAGAAGTCCCAGACCAGCTGCCCGCACGTCCACGCGGCACATGCCGCAGTGAAGAGCCACCATGCAACGCGTTCGCCATCCTTGAGTGTGAGTGCGGCCCGCGCAGAGCTGAAGGTGGCGAGTCCTGCAGCCAGCGTCCATGCGACATCGTTGATGATCGTTGCGAGTCGGTCGTTGACCAGATCGGTCGACAGCGCGACGAGGTAAGCCACGATTGCGATGGCCCATACGCCGAGCAGCAGACGAGGGCCGTGCCACGCGGCTTCGATGCGATCGCCCCGTGCTTCGGCCGTCTGCAAAGGAGACTCCCGCGGTTGGTGAAGCGCCCGGCATCGGCGCCTTCGCAGGACTTACTCTAACAGCGCGAATGCCGTTCCCTTAACGCAGGAAATGTACGCGTCGCGAAGGTCATCGACGTCTCGTAAGCAATCGTTGCGACGCATACGGTCATCGCGCTGCATAGCAGCGACTTCGGTAAGCGGGCGGAGCTTGTGAGACGCCTCACAGCTATGCGGTCGGGAGTTTCCACAGCGTGAAATCGTGAACGACTTCTCGGGAAAACGACGCCCAGGCGCGGCAACCTCGGCCCGACAAGGGGGAAATCATCATGCCATTCAAAGAAAAGCAGGCTCGACGCAGAGCGGAGCTATGGCGGCGGGTGATGCGGGAGGGCCGGCCGCTCGATGAGGTCGCGCGTGAATTTGCGCTCGCGCCCAACCGGGTCGAACGGTTGCTCATCGCTCTGGGCCGGCGTCGTGCACGACTGATCTGAAGAGATCAATACGGGCGAGCCCCGTCCCCGTCCAGCGCTGCGATGGGCACCATTCGCTGCAGTCGCCTGAGGCAACTGCTCTCGTTGCCAATCGTCTCGGCCTCATGCGGAACGAAACTGCGCCCCCGTGTGTTATGGCGGCTAAAGACGAATCCTGGCGGGGGCTCAATCGTTTCTGGATTCGAAGCTCCCCATTCGAACATCACAGCACTGGGGTGACCCTTGAACCGCGCAGCTATTTCATCGACGACACCGAAAGCCTGGTGGAACGGACTGACGCCCAGTCAGCGTCGGGCAGCATTGAACAAAGCGGATCCAGAGGCTCTGGAGAGATTCAGTAGCGTCATCGCACAGAGTTGGGATGCGTTGCCGCTCGCGGCGATGCTGACGACCCAGGAATGCTTCGAACGGCTCAGGAGATCGGCTTAGGCGCGAATCTCACGCTCGGGTCTTACTCGAGCGTAAAAGAGAACTCCGCTCCATTCGCGCCATCGCTGCGGGCCCAGATGCGTCCGCCATGGCGCTCGATGATCCGCTGTACGGTCGCAAGACCGATTCCCGTGCCCGAGAACTCGCTCGCGTCGTGTAGCCGTCCGAACGGCTCGAACAGACGAGCCGCATACTTCGGATCGAACCCTGCGCCGTTGTCCCTCACCGTATAGACGGTATGGCCGTGCTCGTCAGACGACGAGACGAACTCGATTTCGCTGACAGCGCGCTTGCTCGAATACTTCCACGCGTTCGATAACAGATTCTCGAGCACCACGGTCATCAGTCCTTCATCCGCCTGCGTCGGTTCGCAGGGCTGTACGAAGCATCTGACCGTGCGTGACGGGTCGTTCGTGCGCAATTGCTCCAGAATGCGAGTGGCGAGTGCAGCGAGATCGACCGAGCTGCGCTTGAGTTCTGCTCGCGTGAACTTAGAGAGTCGCAACAGATCTTCGATCAGATCCGACATGCGACTCACGCACTCCTGAACCTTAGTCACCGACGGTGCTGCGAGAGCGCCTGCGGCATCGGCCTTCAGCGCAACTTCTGCATTGATCGCGCGCAGCGGTGCGCGCAGATCGTGCGACACGGCGGCAGTGAAGGCTTCCAGCTCCTGATTCGCCATCTCCAGCTCGCGGGTGCGGCGGCGTACCTGTCGCTCGAGATCGGCATACATGTTCACATTCTCGAAGGCGACTGCAGTGCTGTTCGCGAGCGTCTCGAGCAGCATGAGCTCATCTGCGGTGCAGGTGTGTTCCTGTGCCCAGTAGTTGCCGATCGCACCGATGGGCGATGTCGCGCGGATCGGGACCATCGCGAGGCTGCGTACGAAGGTCGGCCGATAGGCGGCATGCGGGATGCGAGGATCTAGATAGATGTCGGGAACGACCGTTGATCGTCCGTTCAGCATCGCCCAACCGCTGATGCAGGTTTCCAGTGGAAAACGCTGGCCTTTCCACAGCGGCGAGATGGCGTCTTCGTCCACATAGAAGCAGAACGGTCCATCGCGGAGCACGAACGTCGCGCCGTCCGCGCCGGTGAGCTGACGTGCCGCATGACGTACGATCTCGACGATGCGATCGACGCCGCGCGCGAGTGACAGTTGCTGAATGCTGTCGACCAGCAGACGGACTTTCGCGCTCGACAGCGGCTGTGAAAGCGTCTCGTCACGAACGCAGCGGGATATCACTTCTGGCGTTTCGAGCATGTGCAACTTTCGTCGTATCGAACGGCCATCAGAAAGGGGTTCATATATTGAAATCGCCGGGGATTTCAGGCAATCGGTCACAGCCTGACCAGCAGGTTCGATGAGTTCGCCCCTTCGATACGCCAGCTGCGGCCTGCATAACACTGCGCGAGAGTGATTCGCGATGGACGTGCCGGATCGGGTCGTGTAAACAAGCTCCGATGAATGCGGACAGTTTCACATCACCCGAGATTCGCCAGCTGCGAAGCCGGCTCGAAGAGGAGGGCGGCTATGGGCATGCGTTATTGTCGAGTCTCGCCGCCAATCCTGTGTGCACCGTCCAGATCGAGGACACGATTCCGTGTCTGCGCGTGACCTGGAAGCGCTACGTGACGAGCGTGCAGCTTCGCTATGTGCACGAGTGTCTGCTGGAGCTGCTGGTGCGCCATGGGTGCGCGAAAATTCTCGGCGTCGATACCCTTCTGCCTTCGATCTCAGGTGACGATCAACGTTGGATCGCTGAGGACTGGTTGCCGCGTGCACGCGCAGCGGGTCTCAAGGTCGTGGCGAACAAGTCTTCCGATTCCTATTTCGCGCGCATTGCAGTCGATTCCGTCCTGAAGAGCTTTCGGCCTTTCGTGGATGTTCGCTCCTTTGATGATCTGGAACGCGCGCGCGAATGGCTGAAGACAGCGCAGATCGCATCGTGAGTATTCACGCCGATCGACGCGCGAAGCGCTGAGACGCTCATGCGCCGCTTCGGCGCTGAGCTCCATCCGGACGGATCGCCCGACGAATGTCTGTTGAACACTGACGTCGCGGCCGATGGCGGCATGCTGGATTGTTGCGTCCCGGTACCGCGGTGAACCGCCCAGAACGGCGCGCCCGTCGCGGTTGGCGTTCCAGGGTCTGCTGCCCTACGATCCGCGCCCATGAGCCTTCGATTCCCGCGGTTTCTATTGATCCTCGCCGTTTTTTCAGCCGTCTGTGCCCAGGCGGCCACTCAGGCTCCCTTCGATCTCACCGGGCCCACGCTCGAGGTGAGTGTGTCGCGCGGCGATATCACGTTGCCTATCGCGCAGGCTCCGCACCTGGCAGCCGGCGACAAGCTCAGGATCAAGGCAAATTTCCCGGATAACCAGGCCGAGCACTATCTCTTGATCGTGGGCTTTCTGCGCGGCCCGACCAATCCGCCGCCGAAGGATTGGTTCTCGAGCTGTGCCACCTGGAAGCGTTCGTGTGCGGACAAGACATTGAAGGTCGCGGTCCCCGCTGGTGCGCAGCAGGCACTGATTTTCCTCGCGCCGGAGACAGGCGGTGATTTCAAGACGCTGGTGAATGCGGTGCGCGGTCGCCCCGGTGCATTCGTACGCGCCTCACAGGATCTCAATCAGGCAACGCTCGATCGCTCGCGACTGGAGCGCTATCTCCACGCGATCCGCCGCTACAACGTCGTGAATCCCGCAGTCCTGAAAGACACCACGCCTCTGCTCGCGCGCAGTCTGGGAATTCGCGTCGATGAGAAGTGTCTCGATCGACTGCCGCAATTGCAGGCGCCGTGTCTCATGCAGGGTCAGGACACGTTGATTCTCAATGACGGGCACAGCGTCTCGATCGTCGAAGCGCTCACGAGCGGTCCCGCCAGCGATCTTGCGATGGCCGCCAGTGCGACACCGCAGGCGAAGTACGGCTACTACAGTCCGTATCTCGCCTCGCTCTTCGACCTGGGCCGGCTGTTCGACTCATTCGGCGTCGCGAACTATCAGTACATCCCCGCGCTGGCCACTGCGGTGGGCAATCAGTTGACGCTTACGCTCAATACGCCGCCATCGTTTCACGATCCGAAATCGGTGCTGGTTGCGGCGTTGCCCGCAGTCGAGAAAGCGATGCCGCCGCCGCTCCATGCCGTGAGCCCGAAGGACATCTATTGCGCACGTCGCAACTCGCTCGTGCTGCCCGTCGAAGGTGCGCCGCTCGTGTTCTCGACCGAGTACGCACACAACACGTTTCTGCGCGTGACCGGCAAGAGCGGGGAGGTGATCGATCTTCCTGCATCGGCCGATGCGACGCAGGGCGGTTTCGTGATCGATACCTCGCCGCTTGCGAACGCCAGTCTCGAGGATCGATTCCAGGGCTCGCTGCATGGCTACTGGGGGTTCGAAAAGTTCGACGGCCCCGGTTTTCAACTCGTCAATACCAACGCGCAGTCCTGGTCGCCGCTGTCGCTCGACGATGGTTCGCTCATCGTGGGACGCGATAACACCATTCACTTGCAGGCCGGCAGCGTTGCGTGCGTCGATCGCATCATGGCGAAGGATCCGAGCGGCAAGGAACTGCGCGTGCAATGGACGCCGGTGAAATCGAACGAAGTGGAAATCAAGCTGCCGCTGCAGCAAGCGGAGCCTGGCGCGCTGACACTGCTCGTCTCGCAGTACGGCGTGTCTGAGCCGCACGCTCTGCAGCTCCGTGCGTATCCGGAAGCCGGCCGTTTCGAGAGCTTCTCGATCCATGCCGGCGAGTCTTACGGATTTCTGAAAGGCAGCCGCCTCAACGATGTGGTGAAACTCTCGCTGAAGGGGATCGAGTTCGTGCCGTCGCCGTCGGGCTCGGGTTCCGAGACCGATGCGCTGCGTATGGAGCTGAAACAAGCGGACGTCGAAGGCGCAGATCAGCAAGCCGCGAGCGACGTCGCAGTCGATCTGCAGCAGGGCGAGTCCGTGAAAGGCACCGTCACTTTGCGCGACGGTCGGGTATCGGCGGTGAACGTACTCGTGGCAGCACCGCGACCGCGTGTCGAATTGGTCGCGAAGAGCGTGCAGCTGTCCGCACAAGGTCGCGCCACGAACATTCAACTGGCCAGCGAAGAGCAGCTGCCGCAGGACGCACAACTCGTGTTCTCGATGCGAACGAAATTTCCGGCCGCGTTCAGTCGCGATGTCGCGGTCGAAGTCGCAAGCACCGACGAAGCATTCACTACAACTCTTAACCTTGCGAATCGCGGCCTGACACTCGCCGACGCGCGCGTCGCGGTCGTCACCTTCGATCCAGCCAAGACCTTCGGCTTCTCAGCGTTCGGTCCTCTGAAATTTCGCGTGATCAGCAAGGGCGTGCCGGGCGACTGGCAGCCGCTCGTGAAGCTCGTACGACTGCCTGTGCTGCAAGCGCTGCAGTGTCCGGCCGCCGCGGAAGATGCCTGCAAACTCACCGGATCGAATCTGTTCCTCGTCGACTCGCTGTCGGCGGATCCGGAGTTCAAGGTTGCGGTCGATGTGCCCGACGGATTTCCCGGTCGCTCGCTGCCGGTACCGAGGCCGGGTAGTCAAGGTCTCTATATCAAGCTGCGCGACGACCCGGATGTCGTGAATCTTGCGGTGCTCGCGGCAGAAGAGCTGCCCGCGCCGCGATCCGAAACGCCGGTCGAATCTCAGGCCGCTTCATCGCAGGCGGCCGCGCCGAAATCGTCAGCGCAGTAGATCCTCACTGA
This sequence comes from Pseudomonadota bacterium, assembly GCA_023423935.1. Lineage (GTDB taxonomy): Bacteria > Pseudomonadota > Gammaproteobacteria > Steroidobacterales > Steroidobacteraceae > Steroidobacter. The sequence continues at coordinate 32,362 of JAFAEQ010000015.1, forward strand.
TGCGCTCGAGAAGCGTCAGCTCATAGCTCACGAGCACCATGTACGCGGCACACACGAGCGCGAGCAGCGCCTCGACGGGAATCGTGCGGAATATTCGCATCCGACTGCACGCAACGAGCACGAGCGTTCCTACGCTCGTCAACGTGAGCTTCACCGCCGCAAACCAGCCCAGCGAATGCGGCACGAACAGCGCCATGATCGGGTTCACCTCCACCGCGCCATTACCGATCAACATCACCGTCAGCACGCCGTCGGCCACGCACAGCAGCAGCGTCGTGAACACGAGCGCAAAGACGCGCGGCGAATGCCAGTCGATGATCGGATAGAACACATCGCTCGCGCGCCGACCCGCGCGACGACGCGGATGCTGAGCGCCATGCCAATACGCACGCAGCGATCGATGCCTGCGTTCCTCTCCCGAACGTCTTTCTGCGTAACTGGTCTGCATGAGCTGAACTATGCGTGCTCGGTGAAACGAACTGCGCGCGACTTAACGAAACTCACATGACAATCTTTTTCGCTACAGCGGGAACAAAGATCGGAATGCTTGCGGCAGGTGGCGCGCCCCGAGGGAAAACCCTGATGAGAGTGCTGTGCGTGAAAGAGCGACTCATCTCGATTCCTCTTGATCGAAGAGCGAGTCGATGCGATCGGTCGCATCACTCAATGCAACTGGTGTCATCGCATGCGTGCGACTTACGGATCAGCCGTCGCAGCTCGATGTCATCGCGATGCCAACTCATCGGCAAGATCTCAGCAGCGTTCGTCGAGGTCGAAAGACCGCCGACCACTTCACCTGCCGCTCGCCCGATTGTGCACGCTCAACCTCGGCGTTGAGTGCTCAGGTTTCAAACGAAGTTCAGAGTGCTCAGTCTGAGCGTGCAGCGCCTCAGAGAGGCCGGCCTTCACGAGAATCGACCCGGCACTCGTGACCTGGGAATGAATTCTCGGCGGCTCGCGCAATTCGTGGACGGGATAGACCGACGTGCTTACGAGATGAGATGCCTCGCTAGGCCTGCGGCCACACCTGCCGCAGGTTTCGCGACTTCCCTGACGACATAGGAGGCGGTGGTCGAATGCAAGCGCTCTACGAAGAGCCAATGCCGAACTCCAACGTTGGCGGAGACACCTCGAGGCGAATGAATTAGTTGCACGTGCTTCGAGCGGTGGGGTAGGTCAGTTGGATACAGCGTCTGGCTTCGAACCTGGGACGACAAACCCGCCGCAGTTTCCACGACTTCCCTGACGACGAACGACCCGTTGATCGCAATGCAAGCGTTCTACGAAGAGCGAATGCCAAGCCCGAACGTCAGCGAAGACACCTCGACGCGAATGAATTGGTTGCGCCTGCTCCGAGCGGTGGTAGGTCAGTTGGATACAGCGCTTGGCTTCGAACCTAGGACGACGAACTCGCCGCAGTTTCCACGACTTTCCCTGACGACAAACGACCCGTTGGTCGCAATGCCAGCGTTCTACGAAGAGCGAATGCCGAGTTTCGAACGTCGGCGGAGACACCTCGACGCGAATGAATTAGACTGCGCCTCCTCCGCGCGGCCGTAGCTCAGTTGGATAGAGCACCTGGCTTCGAACCAGGTGGTCGGGGGTTCGAATCCCTCCGGCCGCGCCAGCAAACAAAAGAGCCACCCGACTTGGGTGGCTTTTTTGTTTGCCGACCGCGACCGTTGGGATTGAGAACGCCCGAACCGTCGTGCGCGACGGTCGGGGGTTCGACGACGAAATTGCCGGGAGCAATTTCGAACATTCGAACATCGCGACGATGTTCGAATGGCCCCATTGGGGTGGAGGCCATGGATGGCCGGAATACAATTGTCGGGAACAATTTTCGGACGTTCGTGCAGCGTGCTGCTCGAACGGCGCAGTGCGTCGCGGCCATGGATGGCAAAGCGACATATCCCTCCGGCCCCCGACTTGGGTGGCTTTTTTGTTTGCCGACCCGCGACCGTTGGGATTGAGAACGCCCGAACCGTCGTGCGCGACGGTCGGGGGTTCGACACGAGAAATCAAACAGCAAACTGCATGTCAGTCGTCGACCGGGGACCGACAGATGTTCCTGATGTCACATATATTGGACATTCAGGAGGGCAGGGTTAATCTAGGCGCATGAGTACCATCCACGAGCTCGGGAATGCCCTGCGTGCGCGGCGCACCGAGATGGGATTGAGCCAGGCGCGGGTTGCGGCTCTCAGCGGTCTGTCCAGACAAACCGTGAACCAGATCGAGACGGGCTCCGTTCCAGATCTGGGCCTCAACAAGGCCGAGCGGCTCGCTTCAGTGCTAGGGCTGATGCTGCGCGTTGATGCAGGCTGCCCGAGGCGCGAAACGCGCGCGCGGATGGCTCCGCTGGTACGTGCCGCTGCTACCGCAAGCGTGAGCTACAAGCATCGTATTGCTCCAACCACCTTGAAGCGCATTTTGGTGAAAGGCGAGACGTCGGAGAAATACATTCCGCATGTCTCTTCCTTGCTGGACGATGCACCGGTCTCGCTGCTGAGTGCGGTCGCTGAGCAAATTCACGAAGAGGCAAGCCTCAGTCGTGAAACCGTTTGGAAGAACTACCGCAGTCTCGCGCGCCAGGTGAGGAGCCGGCGTCCGATCTGGGAATGAGCAGACCGGTCTCGAACAACCTTCTGATGACCGCGTGGAGACGTCCGCGGAGATCATCGCCAAGAAGGTGTGGCATCGTAGGGGCCGCGCTAAGGCTCGAGATCTTTTCGATCTGTGCGCAGTCGCAATGGAGAGCCGGAGCAGTTGCGTGCGGCACGGCCCTCCTTGGCGCGGCATGGTGCGGCGTCTTGCGAGCACTTACGGAGCGCAAGGACGTGCTCAGGCGGGAGTTCGCGCAAATCGATGTCATCGGCGAGGCGATGCATTTCGATGAATGCTTGCAGCTCGCGGAATCGATCATCAAGCCGATACTGCGCAGGGGCAGACGCCGAAAGTAAGCGAGTCGAAGCCACGTTAGGCAGCGGTACTGGTTAGACAGGCCCGCACGATCACTCGTGTGCTTCGCGCGCACAGCGTGCTGCCAGTAATCGGGTTGCACCTGGCGTTTCGCAGATGTACACGAGAGCAGGTGTCGACTCAAAGCGGACATCTGCCCTCAGGGGCCCTAGAGTCCGCGCTACGCACCTGACACTTAAATCCCGAGCAATGATCTCATGTCGTTCTCATAGGCCGCGTAGTCTCTCCAACCCATCAGGCTTGTGACGTTACTTGCGTAGTTCCAAACGAGGCCTGCTCTTAGGTCGAAGGCAGGATCACGGATATCCGAGCCGTATCCATGTTTCGTAGCAAGCCATTCGAATATGGTTACGCTTGGCTCACGTAGCTGATAGTCGTCAATATGATTGTACTGGTTTCTGGCGGCATAGATCACAAGGCCGAGTGGGACTTCGCGAATCAGCCGACCTATGCAGTACTGTGCATGACCGGATCTCACAATTCCCGAAAGTTCCACGGGGATTTTTTCGTTCTTGGAGTACAACCGAATCGCCATAGCCGCTATCTGAAGCGCCGATCCGCACAATGCTGCTAGGGCGTATTTTTCCGATAGAAAGGCGCGTTCTGCTGCCAGGCCTTTTTCAATCTCCTCAGCTTTTTCTTTCATCCACTGTTCCAGGGCGGCGTCGCGTTTCTGTTGATCGGAATAGGTGCCAACGAGCACCGGAGGGCGAGCACGCCGAAGAATCTGAAGATATGCATCTATGCCGCTAAATAAATGCTCCACAGCGCTCTTCGTGCGAGCAAGGTACTCCTCTGGTGTTTCCATGGTTCACTCCTCCGAAAACGCCGGAGCGATCTGTGATTCGAGAAACGAATCGATTTCACTGGTGATAAGCAACTGCAGTTCACGGTACTGCGGCGTATCGGCATTGGCGATGAATGCATCGCTCGACCACGCGGCCGATGCGTGATTCAGATCGCTGACAGCGGGAATCGCAGGCGAGCGGCTCTTCGCGCCAACAATCACTTGCGAAGTGGATATGGGCAATATCACACCCGTAACCTCGTCGTGCTTTGCAACGCCCATTGGACCTAGTAGCGAGCCCTGCGGACCGATGTGCAGCGGTCCGCAATCGCCAAGAATGAAACCAGAAGTTTTCGATGAAACTACGCTCCAGTGCAATCGCTGCATGAAGCTGCGAAATTCAGACTCGCTCTGCCCGAGCGATCGCTCCAGGCCTTTGATGTGCCCCGCCTGGGTATGGGCCGTCAGTAGGGCATGGAGTTCGTTAACCATTCGTAGCATTGGGCTAAGGTCGATGTGTTCAAGCATCCGTCCTGGATCAGCCGCGATGACCGATACCATGGACGACAGCGTGCCTCGTTCTTCCCTAGATAATCCTCGTCCTAACTTCTTCTCAGCTTCCGACGTCAATATCTCCTCTAGCCAGCCGGGTTCCGCTTTGATCTGCCTTCCAAGCAATCTTCCTGCAGAGGTCTTGTTGCTGAGCGCATCATTTGCGCGAGAAAGAATCTTCTTGCCTCCAGTTTCGAACAAGGATCGTATCCATCGAACCCGAATGCTGACCTGATGTACGAATTCCGACACCACGTCGCTCTGCCCGATAAATCGTGTTCCGATACTTGATCTCAGGTCGTTCACAAGCTCGTCAAATCGGTGCACCTCTGCGTCCGTAATTAGCTGGTCAACGAGTGGCGTGGGGGGAGGGCCATAGAAGTCCTTCTCGGCAAGGATGTTGCGAGTGCCAGTTAGAAAGGGCTCGCGCCCGTTCTGATAAAACCATACCTGGTGCACTCCCTTTTTAGTCTTTCTGGCCGAGAATCCTTTCTGCAGGAGTTGCGGAACGTAATGGTGATTACGACCTGCCATACAGGCGGTTTACCTCGATAGTCTGTCTGCCCGCGCTCGCTGGGTTCATGGATGAGCCAGCCCGAATAGTAGTCGAGGCACGCTCGTTCAGACGCTGAACCATATTATGACTGCCAACGACCCAAAGTGAGCATGCATTGCATCGCTTCCAACATGTCAAAGTGAGGTCTGGTCGCGCAGCTCAGGCGATGGGATGTCGGCTCGCCGATTCTCGCTTCTCCAAGACCCGCTCTGCCGTGCTGTAGACTGCACTGAATTGCGTTGTGGGGAAGGCGGGAATGCTCACGGACATTTTCGCGCGCCGGTACGAGAAGCGCGCGCTATTTACCAAAGTAGAACAACCTGAGCTAAGACTGCTCGTGCAAGCATTTCGCATCATCAACGAACAGCTCCTTCCGTATTACGACTGGCAGAAGAAAGTTGATGAGCGCGCAAAGGGCGTCTGGACGAGCCTGCACGATCGTCTGACGATGGAACTTGGAATAAAAGAGCTTTCCCCGAGGTACTACTCGTACCAAGGCGAGTGGATGGGTAAGCCTCACACATACTCAGGTTTTTATGAAATGAATCATGTCTGCGAGGCGTACGTCACAAGGCAGTACAGCAGCGAGTGGGATCCCGATGCGTTCATGAAGAATCGCCTTAGCTTTATTGAGCTGGCCTTCCGTGAGCGCGAGAGGCAGATCAGCGTCATAAACAGTGAACTCCCAACTGCATTGCTCATGGCGAAGGTGGAGGACGTATCGCCAGGGCGTTCGAGCGGCCTTCGCGTTCCAGGAGTCGGACAATCAAAAGCTGAGCGTGTGCAGAAAGGGAACGACCAGGTGAATGCCGTATTCAACGGTTGCGTGCAGGAGCTGAACACGCGGTTTGAGCAAGCTGGCATGCCTTTGCACTACCACAATGAGTACGTTCAAATAACGACCGACGCGCAGGTGCAAACTCACATCGCACAACCGTTCTGGGTGTTGGTCAAGGACGCTAAGTGGACCAATGTCAGCACCGATATGGCTGAGGCGCTCGACCGCCGTGATACTGGCGGCCGCGATCCGGCGTTCTACGCAGCCAAAGCACTCGAAAGCACGATCAAGATCATCAGCAACGACAAGAGCTGGAGTACTGGCAAAGAGAGGGGCGTCTCGGATTATCTGAACCATCTCGAATCCAAAGCTTACGGCGGCTTCATCGAACCTTGGGAGAGGCAGTTGATGCAGAAATTCTTCAGTGACGTGAGAAATGCCTTAGGGCACGGCCCCGGTGCTGCCCCGATGCCCACTCTAAATGTGCAGCAGACTGACTACGCCATCGAGTTCTGCATGTCATGGATCAAGAGCCTTATCAAGCGCCTGTGATTAAAAGGGTAAACAGCGGATGGGAATCATCGATGAGTTCTTGACTCGATACCGAAAGGAGTACGACCGAGTATAGATTCGTGTCTCACTCCTCGTCCTCACGGTACACATACCGCAGTTGTGACGCGAGAAGCTGTTCGTCTAACCGGTTGAACGCCGTGAAAACCTGAGAAAGGATCATGCGGATACCGGACCAGTCGGTGGTACCGCGGAAACCTGGGTCATTCCGAGCGCGTGCAAGTTTCTCCTGAAAGCGCGCTTGAACATCGCTCTTAGCAGACAGTTCCCCTTGGTACGTGCCAACCGACTTTTCGTAGCCCGTCCATTGAATCGGCGGAAGCGCTCCATCCGGGTTCTTCAGCGTGTCTTCGCCGAAATACAGCTCGATGCTTGCTGCCATGCCATTGATGTCCATGAGTGAAGGTCCTGTTGGCCCGAGCGTTGGGTACGCGCGAAGCGCGGGTAAGTCGGGTAGGCGCATCACAACGATGTGCTCGGGCAGCTTCGATGTCTTCACGGTACGCATTGCTGCTCTGCCAGCCGCGTCATTATCAAAGAGTGCGATGACCCTGTTGACGATGCCGGCACCCACAAATGCGCGAACAAGGTTCGCCAGTTGTCCTGCGCCACCGCCGAACTCCGAGAAGTCCATGAATGAGTAGTAGTCGCGAAGGTGTGGATAAAGAAGCTCCAACGCACCGACGATGACGGCGGAATCGGTTCGCCCTTCCGTAAGAATGATGACGCGTCCCCGCGCATGGAATTCTGCGGCGCTCCAGCCGATCACGCGCTCGATGTCATCGTCTTCTGGGTCGATGAACTCGCCATCGACCAAATCAGTCAGGTCGTACACAAATGACTCAAGATCGAGACATGCTTCCACTGCAAGCCGAAGGCCAACGAGCCAATCAGGGCCGCCATACCCGTACCACGTCTCGTGGGCCTGGAGCATCTTTCCTAGAAATGAATCCTTGTGATTTTCTGCGTCCCTCCAGCGTAGATTGTCCATGGCAATTCTCCGAATAAATCCCATCCATTGGTCTGGCGTCAGCTCGCGGAGGCGCTGGAGGTCTGCATCGTGCTGTTCGGGAATTAGAGAATCAAAGCCCTCGTGCTGTCGGATCTCGAGCAGCCGCCATTCGTCAAACAAACGTCGAGCTGCTTCCATTGAGTATCCGAAGATGTCTAGCCGGTCACGAATGGTGCGCGGATCGACCTCGTAGTAGACGACACGGGCATCAGGGTCGTCTTCGTAACGCTCGCGAAGATGCGCGGGTAGTTCGGGGTCGTCGGCCTTCCTAATTTTTCGTTCAGCGCTGCGGAATAGCTTCATCAGCGCTGGATCGACCTCGCTCTTCGATTCAATGATGTGCAGATTGCCAAACGTGCAACTCGCGTAGGTACCCACGACCGCCTCGAAATCGTTGTTCGTCGACCCGTCTAGCGTTGAGGATATCGGATATGAGAACGCCTGCTGATGCCCTGTCAGCTCACGATAGCGAGTATTTAGCGGAGGTCAAAAATTGGGCGGTTCGCGTAACTATGCTAAGTGACGCCATTGGATGCGTGTGGGACTGTGTATGCGCAACGAATGCGCATAGCCCATCGACAGACGTCCGCTTCTGGCCCGGAGGCAGCCACGGCATCCGCACCGAGATGCAGGGACAGCGTGTACGGCCTCCCGTCTACGACTTATCGAACGACTTGCGCGCAAGTGAGTTTCGCCCGGAATTGCGGCGAAACTCTCAGGCGCTGCTCTATGCGATAGCTCGATGCTCGATCGACGCGCGCGCGAGTTTCGCCGCGGACCATCGACCATTCTTTGCGGGACTTTTGCGGGACATTGGTCCCAAATATCCACGACTCGCGATTGAATCTGCAACGGACGCCCCGCGAGTGATTGCTTGAATATCAGCTACTTACGTTTCACCAAAACTTGAGTTTCACCGAGACCATCGATCTTCGAACCAGGAGTTTCGCCAGAATTTCCGCGAAACTCATCGTTGACGGGTTTCCGCGGATCGAGACTCATGCAAATTCTTCAATTGCAGACTCGAGAGACCACTTGGTCTTTGAGCAGGCGATCGGCAGGTATGCACGTTGTCTGCTGCCCTCATGTTCCGCTTCTGGCGTGGTCCCAGGGATTCAGCGTGGCGACACCCGTCGACGCGAAATCAACAACGTTGCGTGTCACCACGGTCATCCCGTGCACCAGGGCCGTGGCGGCGATGAAAGCGTCGCGCTCGGACTTGGGATCGGGAACGTGCAACTGGGCGCATCGGCGCGCGACGGCGGTGTCGATGGGAAGAATGCGGTCTGCGAACGCAGGCAGAACATGGCCGTCCATCCATGCGCGCAGAATCGCTCCTTGTGCGGGATCGCGTCGCTCCATGAGAAGAATGCCGAGCTCCATCTCGAGCACAGTAATCGTTGAGAGGAAGAGGCTCGCGGGTGCAACGCTGTTGGCCCACGCCGTCACACCTTTGTCCGCCTTGCCTGCCTTCGCCTTCCGGAGTTCGGCGACGACGTTCGTGTCGAGCAAGTACATCAGGATAGGTCCGCCGGGCGCGGCGAGCCGCCGCTGAGGCGAGGCGGATCGAACTCGATGTCCTCCACACCGGGCATTGCCAGCTGATCAACAATGCTGGCGTGAGACCCGGCAAGCTTCTGGTAATCCTCAATCGTCAGCAGGACGTGCGCCGGCCGCCCGCGGTCCGTAATGAACACAGGCCCCCTGCTCGCGGCCTGCTTGGCCCGACTGGTGTCTTGGTTGAACTCGCGACTCGACAGCGTGGTGATGGCCATGGGTTTACACCTCCAATGTAGCCATGTTTCTACATTAACGAGCGGCGCGCAAGGTCCGTGAATAGCGGCGTCCCTAACCAATTGCTTTGATTAACAATTCCAATTACCGGGCGTCTGAGAGGCAATCCGGATCAGCGATCCACATACGTCCTTTTAGTTCCGCGGCGCGTGGCGATCCTCGCGCATGGTCCGCAGATGGCTATCACTCCGACGCCTACCCGAAAAAACACGCGTGCTTGTCTTCGCCCACGATCTCCAGGAACTTCTCGATCGAGCCGACATGCGGCACCGGCTCGTAGGCATGCCATTTCAGATCCGCTCGGCGCCAGAAAACCTATCGTCTCCAAATGCGCGCCGCGCGCAACAACGGACGTTGCAATGGTTCGAGCACCACGACTTCTTTGAGCGGACAGGGATCAACCCGAGCAACGTGCGGCTCTGTTTACAGCGACCGCGGTCGAGGTACTCAGCAAAGTCCCTGATCGTATCTAGTTCGCTCACGGCAACGTCGAGCGACACCTCATCATGATGTGGATGAACGAACCGTCAGTGTCGGGATCTCCGACTGTGAACGGCGGGGCGGTTCCGTTCTTTATGTCTGCATCGCCCTTGATGCGCGCATCGAGCGCTAAGCTCCCTATCCCTCCATTGAAATGCCGGATGCATGCCTCGCGAATTCCGCTCGTGACGACAATACCGTGAACGATTCTCCGCTCGGGAGGCCGTAGCGGTATGGGAAGCTTTTGCTTGCAGTCCGGGTCGATAAAGATTCGGTCCGGATACGTCGCGATCCACCGCTCCGCGCCGCGAATCTGCGTGACAGAGTGAGCAACCGCACGCTTGTACCAGTGCCTCCATGATAGTGGCGTGTCTTCGTCACCTGGCCACGCGACGTGTTTGTCGCTGAAGATCAAAACGTAGGGATCACAAACAACCAGCAGGTCGCAAAGCTCCTTCCCTGCGCAGTGGGCTGGGGACGTTTGTCATTGAAGACGTTTGGATAGGACCAGAGGTCGAGAAACGTATGGTCCGCGAGATTCGCGAGATAGCGCTCGGTGGGAGTCTTCCCGCTCCCTCTGTGAATGACGGCCATGTGGTTAGTGCTTGCTGCTGCCAAACCATAACGAGGCGGCACGCCAGCAACAAGAGCAAAGCCAAGACTAAGCGCCGTGGGAGTTCGGCAAATCCGCCGAAACGGCGGATCGGGATCGGGCTCCATTCCGCCCGGAGACGGGCGCCACCGGGCCTGAAGTCACCGGGCATTCGGTGACGATCCCTTTCGCAACGGACGTCAGGAAGCGGCGACTTGCCTTTGTGTTTGTCAGATTGTCACGGCGTTCTCGCCGTCAAGATCTTTTGCGGGACTTCGCCCTCGCGAACCCAGACTTCGCGGAGCTTTTTGCAACGAACGCCCGCGAGTGATTGCTCAAGGACTAGGTAACGCCCGCGCCGAAAAGACTCGCGCGCATCCCACACGCTCCATCCCCCAAACGAAAAAGGCGCCCAACGGGCGCCTTTTTCTTGACTGATCTGTACTCGAACAACGAACGGCGAAACATCGCTTCTTTCGCCGTGCTGAGAATATACCGTGTGCCGGGGCTTGCCGGAAGGCCCGGGACATGTCGCAGGATCGCGCGCCTTGTCGTATGGAGGGCGTGGGATGCGTGTGTTGTTGTCGACGTTCGGATCGCGTGGGGATGTTCAGCCGGTGCTTGCACTCGCAGTGGCGTTGCGAGCGCGCGGTGTGGATGCGCGAGTGTGTGCGCCTGCGGATGATGAGTTCGTGAGATCGTTTGCGGCGGCGGGCGTGCCGCTCTTTCCGGCCTTCGCGCGTGTTCGCGAATGGGTTGCGGAGATGGTGCCGAAGCGTGGGACTGTTCATCTGCCTTCGCTCGCGGCTCAGGTGATGGCCGCTCAGTACGAAGCGATCAGTGCGGCCGCAGAAGGGTGCGATGTGATGATTGCGACCGGTCTGTTCTCATCGGTCGTTGCGGCGAGATCGGTCGCGGACAAATTCGGCATGCGCTACATCCATGCTGCGTACTGTCCGCGTTTTCTGCCTTCACCTTATCAACGGCCGTACGAGTACCCGAGCCATCCTCATCCCGCGGAGGTCACCGACAACGAAGCATTGTGGGAACGGGATGTGGGCGTGATGAACGAGATTTTCGGCGGCGGTATGAACGCACTGCGCGCATCGGTCGGATTGCCGAGCGTCGACAACGTACGTGACTACTGCTTTACGGATCGGCCCTGGCTTGCGGCCGATCCTGCGCTTGCGCCCTGGCGTACGCCCACGAAGATCGCGGTGACGCAGACCGGCGCATGGATTCTGCCGGACGAGCGCGAATTGCCTGACGCTCTGCGTGCCTTTCTAGATGCCGGCGATGCGCCTGTGTACGTGGGGTTCGGCAGTCTTCCTGCGCCGAAAGACTTCGCGCGAACGGCGATCGAAGTCGTGCGCGCACATGGCCGGCGTGTTCTTCTTTCGCGCGGCTGGGCGGACCTTGCGCTCGTGGACGATGGCGATGACTGCTTCATCGTCGGCGACGTGAGTCATCAAGCGTTGTTCCCGCGAGTCGCTGCAGTCATTCATCACGGCGGCGCCGGGACGACGACGGCCGCAGCACGGGCAGGAACGCCGCAAGTCGTCGTGCCTCAGTTCGGGGATCAGTCTTACTGGGCAAACAGAGTGTGGGACCTCGGCATCGGTACGGCGCACGAGGGGCCTGCGCCAACGGCCGAATCGCTGTCGACCGCGCTGGAATCAGCACTGAAACCCGCAGTGCGTGTGCGAGCGCTCGAGCTTTCGCAATCTGTTCGTGATGACGGTGCGATGAGAGCGGCGGAGATGTTGCTCTAAGGAATCTCTGATCAATTAGTCATTTGCTTCGCCCACCGAAGCATTTCGACCAGTTGCAGACTTGCGAAGGTCAGGGAAGTCGATGAATGAGAGCTTCCTAAGGCGAAGTTCGAGGCGATCTCTATCGCTGCGTCATCGGCAATCAGGTGCGGCGTGCTCGTGATGGCGAGCACGCTGCCCGAAAATGCGGAGCTGCCAACCGAGATTCGTTCCTGCTGCGGCGATGAGGATCGCGGCGGCGCCTACGATCTGCGTGGCCTGCAAGCGATGACCGAACGCCAGATAGTCCACCAGAATCGCCACGATTGGGTAAATGAACGAGAGCGAGCCCGTCAGATGCGTTGGCAGCTTCTGGATGGCGCCGTAGAGCAGGATGTACATGAAGCCCGTGTGCACGACGCCGAGCGTGAGCAGGATGCTCCACGCGCTCGGAGTGGAAGGCAGGGAGGTGAACGAAGCGAACGGCGCGAGCATTGCTACGCCCACGGTCACCTGGATCAGGGCGATCAGATGCGGCGGCGTGCCGCTCAGTTTCTTCGCTGCGATCGAGGCCAGCGCATAGAAGAAGGCGGCTGCGAGCGCCATGAGAATGCCGTTCAGGTAGTCCGAGCCTGCGCTGTCGGCGTGACTGGATTGCACAATCAGCAGCATGCCGATGAACGCGAGCAGCAACCAGCCGATCTTGGTGGCGGTGAGCTTCTCCTTGAAGAGCAGGGCGCCGAATCCGACCAGCATGAACGGTTGTGTGTTGTAGACCGCGGTCGCAATCGAGATGGAGGCGCGTGAGTAGGACGCGAACAGCAGCAGCCAGTTGATGACGATCGCCGCGCCGCCCAGTGCGGAGATGGCGAGGACACGACGGGTCAGATGACCATGAATGACTCCGAGCGCGCTGCAGATGACGAGCAGCGTTGCAGCGCCGAACGCGCACCGCCAGAACACCACGTCCAGCACGCGCTGTCCCGAGAGCAGCACGAACCAGCCGATCGTGCCTGAGATGATCATGGCCGCTGTCATCTCGGCCGTCCCTCGAACCTTGGGATTCATTGCCGTCTCCGCGTCTTTCGATGGCCGATAGCATGATCTTCGCGGTAGGCTGATTGCATGCTGCCAGGAAGGTATAGTCAGACAATGACCTAATAACGTTAGGCGGGATGCGGATCTCTGGAGGGAAAATAAGGTGATCGATTCAATCGACCGGAAGATGATCGAAGCGCTCAAGGCCGATGCGCGCATGTCACTGAAGGATCTTGCGCGTCGTGTTGGACTGTCATCGCCAAGTGCATCGGAGCGCTTACGCAGGCTCGAAGAGCGCGGGGTGATACGCGCGTTTACAGTGGATCTCGATCCGCAGGCATTGGGCTATACGCTCCAGGCCATCGCGCGCGTGCGTCCGTTACCGGGAAAGCTGCAGATCGTGCAGAAGCTGCTGCAAGAGATTCCCGAGTGCACGGAGTGCGACAAGGTCACCGGCGAGGATTGCTTCATCGCGCGTCTGTTCGTGCGCTCCATGGAAGATCTCGACGGCATTCTCGATCGCATCGCCGACAAAGCAGAGACGAGCACGGCGATCGTGAAGTCGCAGCCCGTGCGACGTCGGTTGCCTCCTTTCTTGAGTGAAGAGAGGAGCAAGAGGTCTCCACGGGGGACACGGGGTCCACGGGGGTGATGAGTGTGGAACAGATGACAGTGATGAAGGTGATGGCAGTGATGGCAGTGATGTGAGTCATGGCGGCGACGCGATAAGGCTGATTGCCTGCCGCCATTGTTCCTCACGGTAGTCTTCCCCGTGATCCCCGTGTCCCCCGTGGAGATCCTGGTCTCCTCTCTGTGTGAAACGCTGGAACGTCCGAGGAAAGTGTCCGCCATCTGTCCGGACACCGTCGCACGGACACTCTGCGGGTCGCGGATCGAGCGACGGAACGCGTTTTTCCGCGGAAATCTTCGCTTTCCTGCCGCTGGCACACCCCGTGCAATCTTCCAGGCAAAGATTGCCCGGATGCCATCAGATGCTTTCCACCCAGACCCGAACTGCACTGCGCGCTGCGCTGATGATTGCTGGCAGCGCTGCGCTTGCCGTGATGGTGGCGGCGAACAGCGTGCCGGTGGACTACAAACCTTCTGGCGCATCCCTGCATCTGAGTGAGGCAATGGTTGCGCGCCTCGATGGCGCATCGAACTCACTCCATCCGCAGAGCGCTGAGGAGGCTCGTCGATGATCTCCGCGGTTCCGACGCCGGATGGCGAGAAGGTCACGCGCATTCGCGATACCTCGGGGCAGGATCGTCCGGTCGATCAGGCGCCGCGTCTGCGTCAGCGCCGGTATCTGTTGATCGGCGGCGGCGTTGGCGCGCTCGCATTGCTGATCTTCGTCGTGATGCTGGTGCGCGGCTGGATGAGCGCTGAGGTATCGGTGCCGCGGGAGCGTGTGCGTATCGCGGAGGTCACGCGCGGCGAGTTCGTTCGCGATGTGTCTGCACAAGGCACTGTCGTCGCAGCAGTGAGCCCGACGCTGTTTGCGGTCGCCGCCGGAACGGTTCATTACATCGTGCAAGCGGGCGACACGGTGAAGAAGGGTCAGCCGCTGGCGCAAGTGGACAGCCCGGAGCTGCGCAATGAGTTGGCACGTGAGGAGGCGACGCTCGCCGGAATGGAAGTCGCCGTGCAGCGTCAGAGTATCGATACGCGACGCCAGATGCTGGCTGCGCAACAGACGATCGATCTCGCCAACGTGAACATCGAAGCGGCACAGCGGGAGCAGCGCCGCGCCGAAGATTCCTGGAGCAAGCACCTGATCAGCGAGCGGGATTACGAGAAGGCGCGTGATGAGGCAGCGGCGGCAGCCGTGAATCACAAGCATGCGGTGCAGACCGCAGAGCTCCAGAAGGAAAGCCTGCAGTTCGAGTTGAGCGCGCGCAGGCTCGAGCGCGATCGGCAACGTCTGGTCGTCGAAGACCTGCAGCGTCGCGTGAACGATCTCGAAATCAAATCGCCCGTCGACGGCATTGTCGGCACGCTCGCGGTGAATGAACGCGCTGCGGTTCCGCAGAACGCGGCCGTCATCACCGTCGTCGATCTCACCGCATTCGAGATCGAGTTCCAGATTCCGGAAACCTACGCCGACGATCTGAAGCTGGGAATGGACGCGGAGGTCACGTATGGCACGCGCAAATATCCGGCGATCGTCAGCGCGGTGTCGCCGGAGGTGAAGTCGGGCCAGGTCACCGGTCGCTTGCGGTTCTCGGACGAGGTGCCCCGCGGGCTACGCCAGAATCAGCGTCTGTCCTCCCGCATCGTGCTCGAACAGCGCGACGCGGTGCTCAAGGTCGCGCGGGGTGCCTTTCTCGATACGGGCGGCGGCCGGATCGCCTACCTCGTTCAAGGCGACATCGCGACACGCACGAAGATCGAAACCGGCGCAACGAGCGTCACTGAAGTCGAGATCCTCCAGGGTCTCTCCCCGGGCGATCGCATCATTACCTCGAGCCTTGGCGAGTTCGACCGCGCAGAGACGGTGCGGCTTAATGAGTAATGAGCAGTTAGTAATGAGTAATGAAAAGCGAGAAATGAGAAATGAGAAATGAGGAAATGAGCGATGAGAAATCAGCAATGAGTAATGAAAGTCGGACCGATGCCTCACCTCTCCATTACTCATTGCTCATTACTAATTCCTAATTAACCCCGGAGCGTTTATGTTTTCAATGCAGAACATCAGCAAGGTTTATCGCACCGAACTCATCGAGACGTATGCGCTGCGCGATTTCAGTCTGCAGGTGAAGGAGGGGGAGTTCGTTGCGGTGACAGGTCCTTCCGGATCCGGCAAGACAACCTTCCTGAATATTGCGGGTCTGCTCGAGACGTTCGATACGGGAACCTATTCGCTGGATGGGCAGGATGTGAGTCGCCTGTCCGATGACGATCGTTCACGAATTCGCAATCAGAAGATCGGATTTATTTTTCAGAGCTTCAATCTGATCCCCGATCTCGATCTGTTCGACAACGTGGATGTGCCGCTTCGCTATCGTGGATTCGCCGCAGCCGAGCGCAAGAAGCGCATCACCGAGGCGCTGGAGCTTGTCGGTCTCGCCTCGCGCATGAAGCACATTCCCGCACAGCTCTCGGGTGGTCAGCAGCAGCGCGTCGCGATTGCGCGCGCATTGGCTGGCGATCCGCGATTTCTGCTGGCAGACGAACCCACCGGCAATCTCGATTCACTGATGGCGAGGCAGGTCGTCGATCTGCTCGAGGACATCAATCGGCGCGGCACCACCATCGTGATGGTGACGCACGATCCCGAGCTCGCGCGTCGCGCGCATCGCAACGTACATGTGATGGACGGTCAGGTCACGGATCTGCAGCCCTTCGCGGCGAAGCCGCTGGTGCGGCCCGATGCGGCGGTAGCAGGTGTCTGAATTTCAGGATCGCGAGGGCTGAGGTGCATCGGCTGCGAACGATGAACCCCGACCCTCGCGTGAATGAGGCCCCAGTTCAGATACCACCCTCCGTTGCTCGTCACTCATTCCTCATCACTCATCACTCATCACTCATCACTCATCACTCACTACGCCCCATGCTCACCTACTACCTGCGACTGGCGATCAAGAGTCTGCGTCGTACGCCGGTCATCACTGCACTGATGATCGCGGCCATCGCGCTCGGTGTCGGTGTCTGCATCACGACGCTGACGGTGTATCGCCTGATGTCGGGCAACCCCGTTGAGAATCGCAACAATGTGTTGTTCGCCGTGACGCTCGATAGCTGGGGTGGCTCGGGGCCCTGGGACGATAAGAGGCCGGAGTTGCCGCCGTTCGAGCTCACCTATCGCGATGCCGTTGCATTGCTGGAATCCGATATCCCGGCGCGGCAGGCGGCCATGCGTAAGGGCACGTTCGTCGTCGAAGGCGATGCGACAACCGGTCTCAAGCCGTTCCTGGCCGAGGCGCGGCTCACCACCAAAGACTTCTTCAGCATGTTCGATGCGCCATTCGAGTACGGCGGCGCCTGGGATGCGCAAGCCGATCGCACGGCGCAGCGCGTCGTAGTGTTGTCGAAAGAGACGAACGAGAAGCTGTTCGGCGGCCAGGACAGCGTGGGCAAGATCGTTCGGATGGGCGGTGATGAGTACAAGGTCTCGGGGGTGCTCAAGGGCTGGCACCCGACACCGAAGGTCTACGATCTGAACAACGGCAACTTCGACGACCCTGAAGAGATGTTCGTGCCGTTCAACGTCGGGATCGTCGAGGAGATGTACAGCAGCGGTAATACGAATTGCTGGCGCGCGGAAGCCATCAGCAACTTTCAGGACTTCCTGAACAGTGCTTGTGTGTGGATCCAGTTCTGGGTCGAGTTGCCGAATGCCGAGAAGGTCGAGGCCTACCAGAACTTCATCGACAATTACGTCCGCGAACAGAAAAAGCTGGGCCGGTTCGAGCGCCCACTGAACAACCGGCTGACGCGTCCGGACGAGTGGATGAAGATCAACGAGGTCGTGCAAAGCGACAACAGCGTGCTCGTCGGTCTGTCGTTCATGTTCCTGGCGGTGTGTCTGTTGAACATGATCGGCCTGTTGCTCGCGAAATTCCTCGGCGCCGCACCCATCGTGGCCCTGCGTCGCGCGGTCGGCGCGACGCGCGCGACGATCTTCAACCAGCACTTGATCGAGGTGGCAGTCATCGGCGTGGCGGGCGGTCTGCTCGGCATCGGATTGGCTGAGCTCGGCTTGGTCGGCGTGCGACACATGTACGACAACTACGAGTCGCTCACGCGTCTGGACGTGACCATGGCGCTGATGGCGCTCGTGATCGCGATTGCATCGGGTGTGCTCGCAGGTCTCTATCCGACGTGGCGGGTGTGCCGTGTGCAGCCGGCCGGATATTTGAAGACACAGTGAGAGGGTGCTCGGGTCCCAGGCGCCAGGACCTGGCGCTGGGTTACGAGATGCCCATTGATTTCGACTCTTTAGCTTTTCGCCTGGACCCACGTTGCTTCTCGAGGTCTGTCACATGGAATTCCGTCCAATCCTGAGTGCGATGCTTCGTAACAAGATCGGCGCAGCGCTGGTCGGGCTGCAGATTGCGTTGACGCTCGCGGTGATCGCAAATGCCGTGTTCATCATCATGCAGCGCGTGGAGAAGATCGGTCGTCCGCCGGGCATCGACTCCGACAATCTCATCTTCGCGCAGAGCGATGGGTTCGGACCCAACTACGATCATCTGAACAGCGTGCGCAACGATCTCGACATGCTGCGCTCGATCCCCGGCGTCGTGTCGGCGTCTTCGATCAGCGGCATTCCCATGTCCGGAGGCGGACGCTCTGGCAATTTCGGTGTGAGCGCGGATCTGCTCAAGCACAACACCTACGCCAACACGTACGATGTCGACCAGAAGATCATCGACAGTCTCGGGGTGACGCTAGCCGAGGGTCGTGCGTTCACGGAACAGGAAGTTCAGTACAACCCGAGCGCGAGTAACTCGGACTTCGTACCCGCGGTGATCATCACCAAGGACGTTGCGAAGGAGTTGTTCGGCGAGGAGAGCGCCGTGGGTAAGACGCTCTATGACGGTCTGGGTCAGTCGGCGGTCGTGGTCGGCGTGATCGAGAACATGCTGAGCGCCTGGGTGAATTACGAGAAGCAATCGAACGTGATGTTGCTGCCCAGAACCCCCAATCCTCCGCAGATCCGCTACGTGATCCGCACCGAGCCGGGTCGGCGCGATGAGCTCGTGCCCGAGATCGAACGCAGGCTGTCCGAGTCGAACATGCACAGAGCAGTCGTCTATGTGCGTCCGCATTCGTACTGGGTGGAGCGCAGCTATCGCAGCGACAGCCGCATGGTCATCTTCCTCACGGTGATCATTGCCCTGATGGTGGCCGTGACCGCGCTTGGTATCGTGGGCCTGGCGAGCTTCCATGTGAATGTGCGAACGAAACAGATCGGCACGCGACGCGCGGTCGGCGCGCGCCGGATCGATATCATTCGCTACTTCATGCTGGAAAACTGGCTGCTGACGACGGGTGGCGTGATTCTGGGTTCGATCCTGGCCTTTGCGCTCGGTCAATGGTTGAGTAGCGCATACTCGCTACCGCGCCTGCAGCCGGTTTACGTCATCTGCGGCGTGCTGGTGCTCTGGGTCCTCGGTCAGCTCGCCGTGTTCGTGCCTGCCCGCCGCGCCGCCGCGATTCCACCGGCGATTGCGACGAGAACGGTGTGAAAACAAGGAGTAATGAGCAATGAGTAATGAGTAATGAGCAATAAGAAAATGAGCAATGAGCAATGAGTAGTGAGTAATGACGGAAATCGGAAATTGTAGATGGGAACGCATCAGGACGCATGGACTGCGTCCTGCATTTCGTTACTCATTGCTAATTACTAATTACTAATTGGAAATGGCTAGCGTTCTGATCATCGACGACAACGATGCGGTGCGCACCGCGCTGGAAGTGCTGTTGTCGCTCGAGGGGCATCGGGTGTTCTGCGCGAGCAGTCCTGCTGACGGGATGCGGCAGCTCGTCTCGCACGAGATCGATCTGGTTCTGCAGGACATGAACTTCAAGAAAGAGGCGACCTCCGGCGAGGAGGGCGTGCAGCTATTTCGGGCGATTCGCGAGCGCTTTTCCTCGACGCCGATCGTGTTGCTCACGGCGTGGACGCATCTGGAGACGGCGATCGAGTTGGTCAAGGCGGGGGCGGCCGATTATCTGGCCAAGCCTTGGGATGATGCGCGTCTGTTGACGACGGTTCGTAACTTGCTGGAACTGCGTGCTTTGTCGGCCGAGAAGGAACGCGCGGTGCGACGCCGTGCGGAGTCGCGGGCGGCGCTGGCCTCGCGCTTCAATCTGTGCGGCCTCGTCTTCGAGAGCGAGACCATGCGCGATCTGGTCACGAAGGCCACGCACGTGGCGCCCGCGGAAGTCCCCGTGCTCATCACCGGGCCGAATGGCTCGGGAAAAGAAATCATCGCAGCGATCATTCAGGCGAACTCGGCCGTGCGGAGTGGTCCGTTCGTGAAGGTCAATGTCGGCGCGCTGCCGAAAGATCTCATGGAAGCCGAGTTGTTCGGAGCCGAGGCGGGCGCGTTCACCGGCGCGCTCAAGGCGCGTCTCGGTCGTTTCGAAGCGGCCGATGGCGGCACGCTGTTCCTGGATGAGATCGGCAATCTTTCGCTCGAAGGCCAGGCGAAGCTTTTGCGTGTGCTGCAGACCGGTGAATTCGAACGACTGGGCAGCAGCGTCACGCGCAAGGTGCGGGTGCGCGTGATCAGCGCAACGAATACGCATCTGCCGAGCGCCATTGCCGAAGGCAGGTTCCGCGAGGATCTTTACTATCGACTCAACGTCATCGAGCTGCGGGTTCCGCCGCTCGCCGAACGGACGGACGACATCCTGCCGCTGGCCCGACATTTTCTGGAAGGTCGATGCCTGAACGTGCAGGCCGAGAGAGCCCTGCTCTCACACCCCTGGCCCGGGAACGTTCGCGAACTGCTCAACACGATTCGCCGTGCCTCGCTGCTTTCGACCGGCCCGGAGATCACTCCCGCAGATCTCGGCCTGAGTCCGAATGTCGGTGCAAGCGAATCCGAACCCGAACGCGAGCCCGACCGCGCCGAGATCGAAGAAGCCCTGTCCCGCGCCCGCGGCGTCATCGCCCGCGCCGCCCGCGACCTCGGCCTCAGCCGCCAGGCTCTCTACCGGCGGATGGAGAAGCTGGGGCTGAAAGAGTGAAGGAGCAATTGACAATTGATAATGGACAATTGACAACGCAGAGCCCAGCAGGAGGCGGAACGAAGGCTGTAACTGATCTCCCCAGGAGCAATTGACAATTGATAATGGACAATTGACAACGCAGAGCGGCCGGCAGGGCGAGTGATGGACGGATGGCAACGCAGGCGGGGTCAGCAGAGATGTGGATGATGGGGATTCTTGCCCAGTGCGTTTCTCTCCTGTTTCTTCGTTGTCCATTGTCCATTGTCCATTTCTCGCATCAGTAGTTAATTGCGAGTGATGGAAACTTGGTGACGCGAGCCTGGTCAGCAGAGATGGCGATGACAGTGATGGAGAGGACTCTTGCTCGGCGCGTTTCTCTCCTGTGTCCCCGTTGTCCATTGTCCATTATCAATTGTCCATTTCTCCCCTGATGCGTTTCTCCCTCGAAGGCAAGTTGGCGGCGTGGAGCGTGGTGCTCGCGATCGTGGGGGTGGGGGCGTTCATTGGGTTGCAGGCGTGGTTGCAGTCGGTGTTTGTTGCCGGGCTGGTGGCGATCGGTGTCGTGGTGGTGGTCGGGGTGTGTGGGGCGCGGGCATTCATGCGGCCGATCGTCGACACGGTCGCTGCGATCGGGGATGGGATCGCGAGCATGAAGGATCGCGATTTCAGTCTGAGTATCGCGCCCTCGAAGCATGCCGAGCTCAATAGTCTGGTCGAAAGCTACAACGGCCTCGGGCAGGTGCTGCGCGATGAGCGTCAGAGTCTCTATCAGCGTGAGTTGCTGCTCGACACGGTGATTCAGGCGACGCCGCTGGCGATGGTGCTCACCGATGCGAACGATCGCGTTGTGTACAGCAACGTCGCTGCGCGACAGACGTTTCTCGGCGGTCGCAAGCTCGAAGGGCTTTCGTTCGCCGAGTTGCTGAGCTTCGCGCCCGAGCCTTTGCGACAGGCAGTCGCGGCGCAGTCGGATTCGGTATTCACGATCGAGAACGAGGGCGAATCGGACATTTACCTGTTGTCCCAGCGCCGTTTTCTATTGAACAGTCAGTCGCACCGGCTGTTTCTGCTCAAGCAGCTCACGCGCGAGCTTTCGCGTCAGGAAGTGGAAACCTGGAAGAAGGTCATTCGGGTCATTGCTCACGAGCTGAACAACTCGTTGGCGCCGATTTCATCGCTGGCTCATTCCGGTGGTCAGCTGGTGAACCGGCCGGAGCCGGCGCAGCTCGAGCGGATCTTCAGGACCATTGAGGAGCGGGCGCGTCATCTGCATTCGTTCATCGATGGCTATGCGCGGTTCGCAAAATTGCCCAAACCGCGGCCCGAAGCGGTGGATTGGTCCACCTTCCTGCGTTCGCTGCAGGAGGCGACTCCGTTTCGACTGGTCGCGGATGCCACCGCGCGCACCGGCGTCTTCGATCCGACACAGATGGAGCAGGTACTCATCAACCTGGTGAAAAATGCCCGCGAAGCCGGAGCGCCCAGCGAGAGCATCGAGTTGCATGTGGAGGCATACGCCGGCGGCTGGCGGATTCAGGTGATGGATCGGGGCGCAGGCATGACGGATGAGGTGCTGCGGGTCGCTCTGCTGCCGTTTTTCTCGACCAAGCCCTCGGGCGCGGGGCTGGGGCTGACTATCTGCCGCGAAGTGGTCGAGGCCCATGGCGGGCGAATTTCCCTGGCGAATCGCGAAGGCGGCGGGCTCGCAGCGACCTTATGGATTCCTGCGATTGCGCAGGAGTGAAGGCGAGTCCCCGACACGCGCCCGCTCGCCCTCTCTGACTTCCCGGAAACGCATTCATTTTGCTGCGTTCTGACGGCGGCCTTTACATCAGTGGTGCAGGTTGCGATTGCAGTGGCGCAATCAACTGCTGACAATAGGTTCAAAGAACGATGTAGAAGCCTGTTCCTGATGAGTGCCACTGCCGAACCCATCGATTCGCTTGGATCCACCGGCCAGTGGAATCTCGTGGCGTTGACGAAATTTCGCGCGCCGCGTGTGCGTCGGGACGTGCTCGCGCGTCCGGCGTTGCAGGCGCGCCTGAGCCGATCCATCGAAGAGAACCCCGTGACGCTCGTCTGCGCGCCGGGCGGATCGGGCAAGACGACGTTGCTGGCGCAATGGATGCACGAGTCGCCCTCGGACACGATCGCCCTGTGGATCACCATCGACGCCGACGACAATGACACGAACCGCTTTTTTGCGGCGCTGATCCAGTCGCTCGAGCCGCTCGGGCTGAGCTGGGACACCGATCCTCGCTCGCTGATCGACAGCGTCGCAGGATCGCGAGCACAGACGCGTGCGGCGCTGGCAGCGCTCGTCAATGCGCTTTGCACGAGTACCGCCAAGCGCATCGTATTGATCTTCGATGATCTGCATCGGATCGAGAAACCGGAAGCCTACGAGCTGCTCGACTCGTTGATCGAACGTCTGCCCGACCATGTCGCCATCGTACTGGGCACAAGGGTGGAGCCGCCTCTGTCGCTGGCTCGATGGCGGGCGTATGGCGAGCTCGGCTGGTTTGCGCCCGCGGATCTGCAATTCACGCTCGAAGACGCGACAGCACTGGCGCAGGCGCGGTTCGGTAAGCAGCTCGATGAATCGGAAGTGCGCGAAGCCATGCAGCGTACGCACGGTTGGGCGGCGGGACTATTGCTGGTCCTGCAATCGCGGGCGGGCCGCGGCCCTGCCGCGCTCGTGCGGGGTGACGGCGCCGAATCGAACCGGCATCTGTTCGCGTATCTGGCGCAGGAAGTGCTCGACGAATTGCCGGCCGATCTGCAGGATTTCGTGCTGCGCAGCTCGATTCTGATCGAGTTGAATCCGCATCTGTGCTCGACGCTCACCGGGCGGACCGACGCGCGCCAGGTTCTCGAGTCGCTCTATCGACGCAATCTGTTTCTCACCGCCATCGATGAGATGACGCCGGTACTGCGCTTTCATGATCTGTTCCGCGAGTTCCTGGAAGCCGAGCTGGCGCGTCGCGATCCCAATCTCAAGCGCGAGCTGCACGAACGCACTGCGAAGGCCGAGCGCAACCGTTCGCGCGCGATCTATCACCTGCTCGCGGCGCAACGCTGGAGCGAGGCCATGGAGGGCATCGTGGAAGCCGCGCCGGAGCGTCTGGCGCACGGAGGGATTGCAACCGTCGAACGCTGGATCGATGCGATTCCGGAGGCCGTACGCGCGGGAAATCCGATGATCGGCTATCTGCGTGGCACGTGCGCTTGGTTCCGCTGGGACTGGCCGCGTGCAAAACGCGAGCTGACCCCCGCGCTCGAGGGATTGACTGCGCCGGAGCACCATGCGGAGCGCGTGACGGGCCTTTTTCATCTGATCGATGCGCTGAATTCATCGGGCGCTCGGGACGAAGCCCGCGTCCGCATCGAGCAGGCCGCACAACTGCCGCTCGATAAGCTGGGCAGGGCCGAGCTTGCGCTACAGCAGGCATGGTGTGCGACGCCGTCTGGCGATCTCGCCTCCGTCGCGTTGTACATGCGCGATTACATCGAGATCGCGGAATCCGACCCGGCAACGATTCTCCCTGCGACAGCCGATCGCATCCATTGTGTGCTCATCGGCATTCCGGGCATTGCCGCGATCTTCGAGAGGTTCTTCACCGCCTTTCAGCAGATTCGCGGGACGACTCCGTTGCCGTGGCATATCTCGGCCTTTACGGTGGGAGCCTGGGCTCATTTGTGGCGCGGTCGTCGCGCGGAAATGCTCGACGCCTTGCAGCAAGCCGAGGTGTTGCAGCATCAGTTCGGCGGCGTGAGGCTGGTGATCGAGCGTCTGGGCCAGGCGCGCTCGGTGGTCAGCATGGTGACCGGCGATCACGAGCGTGCGCTTTCGACCATGCAGGCGCACATCAAGGGATTGCAGACCGCGGAGCTTGCCGGTCACAGCCATGTGTGGCTGCGTGCCTATCGGCATGGCTATGGCCGTGCGTGCTGGATGGTCGAAGACATCGCGCGATTCCGCGAAGTGGTGCCCCATCTCGCGGCGCCGATGATGCCGGGCGAATGGCCGTTCACCGAGACCGCTGCAGCCACTGTGCGCGGTCTGGATGCGGTTCTCGACAAAGACTGGTCCCGAGCCGAGACGGCTTTGCGCGAGGCCGTGAGCACGCACGCGCAACGTCGCATGCCTATGGTGTACGCGGATCCGCGCATCAGCCTGAGCTATGTCCTTCTGATGCAGGGACGCAAGAACGAGGCGTGGACGCTATTCGAACCCGTGTATCGCGAAGCCATCGACGAACATGCAGTCGGCCTGTTGCTGCTCGAGTCGCGCCGCGTCGTGAATGAAGTGCTGGAGCTCGTGCCCGCGTCGTTGAAAAAGACCGCCGAACATGCGCTTTTCATGGAGGAGTTCGGACGCTGGAGCGATACGCCGCCTGCCGAGCCAGGCCAACGCAAGGGACTTCTCGCAGTGCTGTCCGAGCGCGAGCTCGAAGTCCTTTCGGAAGTCGCAGGCGGTGCCAGCAACAAGCACATCGCGCGCTCACTGTCGCTGAGTCTGCATACCGTCAAACGCCACATCGCCAACATTCTGGACAAACTCGACTGCGATTCGCGCGGTCAGGCGGCAGACTTGTTCCGCAGGCATTAGCGAAGCGAGTGAAGAGTGATGGGTCGTGAGGGATGCCTCAGACATCATTCACCGCCCTCATTTCCCGTTCCCATTCTCTACGGCCTGCCTCGCATCCGAGGCATAGAATGCAGGCCAAAATCGAACAATCAGGCAGGGGTCGATGGACAAGAACTCAGCGCTGGCACGGTTGGGCTTGAGTGGCGAAGAGGATGCGGCGACCGTCGCGCGCGTCTATAGCGAACGCACAGCCACGATCCAGGGACGCCTGGTGTCGGCGCAGACCGATGCGGAGCGCGAACAGCATCGTAGTGACTTGTCCGGATTGGCCGAGGCATTCGTGGCGCTCACATCCGCCGGTGAACACGCGCGGACGATCCTGGAACCGCCGGGAGCGACCACGTTGCGCGAAGCCGCCGATGCAGCGGCCAATCGCATGCCCGATACGCTGGCGCGCGTCGAAAGCGGCATGCTCATTTCGAGTCGACTCGAGATCGGCGAAATGCTCGGGCAGGGCGGGATGGGCTATGTGTATGCCGCACGCGATCGACTGCGCGATGAAGATGTCGCGATCAAGGTGCTGCGGCAGGATCTGCTCTTCAGCTCCGCTGCCAAGGAGCGATTCCTGGCCGAGGCGCGCGTTTCCAGCAATCTCTCGCATCCGAATATCGTTCGCGTGTACGACGTGGGTGAGAGCGGTGGGCACTATTACCTGTCGATGGAGCGGCTGCGAGGTCAGACGCTGCGGCAGCGCATTCACGCGTATCAACGCGACCAGCGCGCTTTCACGCTGGCGGAAGTCACTGACATTGCGCGGCAATTGATCGACGCGCTGCGTTACGCGCATCGCTACATCGTCCATCGCGATCTGAAGCCCGAGAACGTCTGGCTGTCCGATGATGGGACGGTGAAGCTGATGGACTTCGGCATCGCGCGTGCCTTCACCAACTCGAAGATGACGCAGACGGGCATGACGCTCGGCACGGCTTACTACATGGCGCCTGAGCAGCGCACCGATGCGAAGGAAGTCGACTGGCGCGCCGATCAGTACGCGCTCGGCGTCGTGCTGTACGAGCTGTTGACGGGCTCGGTGCCGATGGGCGCAACGAAGCCGATCTCGAACTCACGTCGTGACGTGCCCCAGCGCGCCGCCAACGCGATCATGCGGGCACTGTCGCCCAAGCCCGAAGATCGCTGGCCTTCGCTCGATGCGATGCTCGCCGAGCTAGAACCTGCACGGAAGCAATCGAGCAAGGCCGCGGTGTGGCTGATCGGACTGCTGCTCGCAGGCGTTGCAGGCGCTGGCGTGTACTACAGCACCGTACTGAAGTCTGATCAGGAGCGAACCGCGCTGCCTGCGCCTGTCGCGACGAGCGCGCCGATCGAGGCCGCCCCGACAGAGGCATCCGCGGATGTTCCCGCGGCTAATGTCGAAGACCCATCCGCTGCGATACCGGGCGAACCGCCATCAGTAGGTAGCCCTGAGCCCACGCAAGTCGCCGCGGTCACGAAGACCGAGGTTGCACAGTCCGCCACGTCGACACGCGCCGATCAGTCGCAGGCATCAGGTGCGGAGGTGAAATCCTCGAACGCCTCAATGAAGACCGCGGCGCTCGATCCGGCGGCGGTTCGACGTCAGGAATGCATCGCGCAATGCGAACGCGACGATGGCGAATGCCGCAGCATCAATCGACGCGGCAAGCAGGATTGCATGCGAGCGGTCGGGTTCAACTCTCCAGGCGGGTTTACGACCTCACCGAACAACCGCGTCGCCGAATGCGCGTTCTATACGCAGGCTCGCTGCCGCTATGCAGTGGATCGCGACGCGTGCCTGGCCCGCATCGGCTCGCGCTACAACGAATGCGTCAACATCCTCACCGGCTCCGTCGCATCACGCCGTCAGGACTGCGATGCCAAAGCCAACGAAGCGGACGGGCTGTGCCTGAGCGAGCTGCGCGATTGCCGCAGTTCTTGTCAGTGAGGAGTCGCGGAGAGCCGCAAAGACCGCATAAAAGAACAGGGCACGCACGAAAGACTTGATCGATAGTTTGCCGCTGTCGTGATCCGGTGCATTTCCCGCGTGTACTTCTCTTTTCTGCAGTCGTTGCGGCCTTCCGTTACCGGCAGCGAGATGACCGAACGAAGAATGCACTTATGGAATGACGCCGGCTGCAAAGAGACGCGCTAAGCACGAAGCGCCGATGCGGAAATCGAGTGCGGATATCCTGCGTGTATTTCTTTTATGCGGTCTTTGCGGCTTCCCTTGCCGCCAGTTCTTGTCTCTGAGAGAAGGGCACAGACAACCGGAAAGACAGCAAAGATGAATGCACTATGACGCCAGCTGCAAGGAGACGCGCTGGGATGAGTGCCGGCTACCTATGCGGAAAGCCAGTGCAGGTATCCACGTGTATTTTCTTTTATGCGTTCTTTGCGGCTCCCAGTCTCTTCATCCGGGCAGCCGTGTCATCAAACCAGCGTGTGATAGACGTTCTGAACGTCGTCGTCCTGTTCGAGTTTGTCGATCAGGGCCATGACTTCGTTTGCCTGCTCTTCGGGCAGTTCGGTCGGGGTCATGCAGATGTATTCGTGGGAGGCTGAGATTGGGACGAGCTTGCGGTCTTCGAGGGCTTTCTGCATCTGGCCGAAGTCGGCGAAGGCGCAGCGGATCACGAGTTGCGGTTCGCCTTTCTCGCCCGTGCTCTCGCCCATTTCCTCGAGGCCGTGATCGATCAGGTCGAGCTCGAGATCGTCCTGAACGATGCCTTCGGGATTGAGCCGGAAGACGCCCATTTTCTTGAACTGGAAGCTCACGCTGCCGCTGGCGGCGAAGTTGCCGCCGTTGTTCTGGAAAATATTGCGGACGTTGGCGACCGTGCGCGTCGGATTGTCAGTGGCGGCTTCGACGATGATCGCGACGCCGTGCGGTCCGTACCCTTCGTAGATGATTTCGTTGTAGTTCGCCGCGTCCTTGCCCGAGGCGCGCTTGATTGCCGAGGTGACGTTGTCCTTCGGCATGTTCACGGCGCGGGCGTTCTGGATGGCCCGCCGCAGTGCAGGGTTCGATGCCGGGTCAGGCCCACCCGCCTTCACGGCAATTGCGATCTCTTTGCCGACACGAGCGAATTGCTTCGCCATGCGGTTCCAGCGCGCAAACATTGCGTGCTTTCTGACTTCGAAAATGCGGCCCATGACTGTAAGAGCGTGGTGAGGGGCGCGAATTATCGTTGAAACGACGGGGGCGATGCCAGTGAGGGCGTTAGGTAACCTCTGATCAATTCGCCATTCGCAACGATAGTTGCTTCGCCCACCGAAGCATTTCAACCAGTTGCAGACTTGCGAAGGTCAGGGAAGTCGAAAAATCAGAGCTTCCTTAGATCAGCGGCGAAGGGAATGCGGGACTTCCATCACCGCCATCACCGTCATCACTTCCCTTCCCACATGACCTCGGCCTTGGCGGCGGCCGCGCGCTTGAGCAGCCCGACCAGGGGAATCGCGCGCACGGCGATTTCGACGGGCGGATCCTTCTCTTCCTCATCGGCGTCGGCCGGAGCGTCTTCATTGTCTGCGGGCGGTGCCGCGGCGGGTGGGGGATTCGCGTGCGGCTGACGCTTCGCTTGTTCGATGGACGCTTCCAGCTGCCGCAGCGCGCCCGGCACGTCGTCGGCGTTGAAGGCGCCCGGGATGCGACCTGTCCCGCCCATCATGCGAATGAGCTCGGTCGCAACATCCCCGAACATGGTCACAGAATCTGTGGCGCTCGAACGAAACGTCACCAGCATGTCGTCATCCGTCAGTCGCTTGGATGGAGCGGACTGTGATCCGCCCGGGAAATTCCGTCAATCGCGTGCGACCGATGTGCTCAGGTGCAGCCCCGGAGCAGGAACAGCACGAGCAGTACCGGAATCGGCACGCCCAGAAGCCACAACAGGATCCAGCCTGCCTTGCCTTGCTGACGGCGCATCCAGTTCATCGGAAATCCCCCGTAAACAATGTATGTACGGGTAACGGCCGGATGCTCGAGGCGGTTCCGCGACGCCGCAGAGCCTGCAGATCAGGTTTGCGTTGCCGAGGCTGCGGCCAGCCACATGGCGCGCGCGGTCTCGACATCGGCTCCTTGCATCGTGAGAAGTTCCTGCGCCTGGGTCTTCGAGTAATAGCCGCGCGCCGTCAGCATGGCGAGTGCACCAGCGAGATCGCCGAAATACACGGCGCGCCCGAGCGAACTCATCTGCGGCGGTGGCATCTTCTGCTGCTGCTCGGTGAACGCAGCGATCGACAGATCCGAAAGACCCCAGGCTTGCGCGATCAGGCTGGCCGTGCACGCGCGTTGGCTACGGATCGTTTCGATGAACACTTCGGCGCGCGGGGTGAGCGAGGGAAAGTCGCGGTACTTATCCATCGTCAATCGGAACAGCACGATGTTGGCCAGCATCCCTAAGAGTCCGAGCAGCTGTGCAACGATCGGTTCTGCATCGCCGATGGATCGCGCATGAACCTCCGCTGCAATCGCCGTGCGCTCGGCTTGCTCCCAGGTGAAATCAGGAAACGCGTCGAACTGACCGCGTGGCATGCGGAAGACCGGTTGCAGGATGGCCGCCGCCGTGAGCGAACGCAGTCCATCGGTGCCGAGCAGAAAGACGGCGCGATCGAGGCTTTCGATCGGCTCGGGTGAAATGCGATAGGCCGCGCTGTTCGCCCGCTGCAGCACCGCGCCGGCGAGCGTGGGGTCTTCGAGCAGCACTCTGACGAGCTCGTCACGCGTGCTTTGATCGTCGTTCAATGTCTGCAGCAGTTTCGGCAGCAGCATCGGACGGCGCGGGAAGTAGTCGCGCTCGTGTACCGATTCGTCCAGCGACTTCACGACTGCATCGATCACGGCGGCATGATCAGCGACGAGTCCCGGGTTGAGCTTGGGCAGTGCGAAGGCGAGGCGATAACACTCGTTCGCGACGTTCTGCAGTTCGGGCGTTTCAAATGGGATCTCCGCCCCGATGATCTGCGTAGCGAGGAGGTCTTGCGGCTCATCGGCATGCGGTGTCGGCTTTGCCGATCCGTGTCCCAGCGCCTTGAACAGCACGGCCACGAGGACTGCGACCAGCACGATCAGAGCTACGATCCACATTCAGTCCACGACCCCAGATTTCTTATAGATCGACAGTGTTTGTATGTTCGATGCCCGACATCTTCCCTGTCAGGCCGGCAACGCGATGCCGTATCCCCGCTGGTGCGGATCATAGCCGGTCGTGCACCTAACTGGGGCGGGATCGCTGCCACAACGGATCGCCTGCGGCCTCGAGCGCTGGAGTGAGACTTGCACAGACACCGGGTCACTTCAGCCGAGGCCGCCTCGCTTGTCCATCCACGTCGCGCTCAATCACGTTACTCAGTATCAATATGACCGCCGCGTCGGCCTCGGGCCGCAGATCATCCGTCTGCGTCCGGCGCCGCATTCGCGAACCCGCGTGCTGTCGTATTCCCTGCGCGTCACACCTTCGGATCATTTCATCAACTGGCAACAGGATCCGCAGGCGAACTATCTCGCGCGGCTCGTTTTTCCGAACAAGACGACCGAGTTTCGGATCGAGGTGAATCTGGTCGCCGAAATGGCCGTGTTCAATCCATTCGATTTCTTTCTCGAGGAGTACGCGGAGCACTTTCCATTCAAGTATCAGGCCGAGGAGCTGCGTGAGCTCGCGCCCTATCTTGCAACCTCGCCGCTGACACCGCTGTTCAGTGACTTTCTCGAGTCGATCTCGCGCCAACGCACGCGCACGATCGATTTTCTGGTGCAGCTCAACCAGCGCCTGGCGGAGCATGTGAAGTATCTGATCCGTCTCGAGCCGGGTGTGCAGACCCCGGAGGAGACGCTGCAGAAATCCTCCGGCTCGTGCCGCGATTCGGCGTGGCTGCTCGCGCAGCTCCTGCGTCATTGCGGTCTGGCGACTCGCTTCGTCTCGGGCTATCTGATTCAGCTGGTGGCGGACGTGAAATCGCTCGACGGTCCGTCAGGGCCTCCGGCGGACTTCACTGATCTGCATGCATGGTGCGAGGTCTATCTGCCAGGCGCCGGCTGGATCGGTCTGGATCCCACCTCGGGCCTGCTCGCCGGCGAAGGACATATCCCGCTGGCCTGCACACCCGAACCTTCCGCAGCCGCGCCGGTGAGCGGTGCGGTCGACGAGTCGCAAGTCGAGTTCACGCACAGCATGAAAGTCGAGCGCATCTGGGAAGCGCCGCGGGTCACCAAGCCGTACACGGACGAGCAGTGGTCGCAGATCGAGAAGCTCGGACATCAGGTCGATGCCGATCTGATCGCGCAGGACGTGCGACTTACGATGGGCGGAGAGCCGACCTTCGTTTCCATCGATGATCCGGACGGCGCCGAATGGAATACGGCCGCGCTTGGACCGAACAAGCGAGCTTTGGCCGCCACGCTGTTCCACAAACTCAGGCAAAAGTATGCGCCGCAGGGACTCGCGCATTTCGGGCAGGGGAAGTGGTATCCGGGGGAGCAGTTGCCGCGCTGGTCGCTGAACTGTTTCTGGCGTCGCGACGGTGAGCCGCTTTGGAGCGACCCGGCCCTGTATGCGGATGAATCGGTGAACTACGGGGCCGATGAGGTCAAAGCGCAACGCTTCCTGGCGGCCCTGGCGCAGCGACTGGGCGTATCCAGCCGTCATCTGTTCGCCGCATACGAAGATGTTTTTTATTACCTCTGGCGTGAACGTCAGTTGCCGGTCAACGTCGATCCGTTCGATGCCAGGCTCGAAGATCCGCTCGAGCGAGCGCGGCTCGCCAAGGTGTTCAGTCGCGGGCTGGACAAGATCATCGGCCATGTATTGCCGATCGCGCGCCGATCGAACGGCGAGGGTTGGCAGACGGGGCCATGGTTTCTGCGGGCCGAGCGCTGTTATCTGGTGCCGGGCGATTCGCCGATCGGCTATCGACTGCCGCGCGATTCGCAACCCTGGGTGAGAAGCGGCGACTATCCCTATCTGTATCCGCCAGACCCGAGCATCCGGCAGCCTCCGCTGGCGCGATACGCGGAGATTCGACGTCAGTTGCTGGGGGAGCCGCGCGCCGATACCGAGAGCTCATCGACGGAAGCCCCATGGCATGAGTCCTGGCCGCGTGACGAGTCGATCCTGCGCCGACCTGCAGCGGGCGAGTCGGCGGACTGGGTCACGCGTACCGCGATGTGCGTCGAACCCCGCAACGGCGTGCTCTATGTTTTCATGCCGCCCGTCGCGCGGATCGAGGACTACCTTGAGCTCGTCACTGCCGTCGAGGCGGTTGCGCAGGCGCAATCGCAGCCCGTGGTGCTTGAAGGCTACGAGCCGCCGCGCGATGCGCGCTTGAACTATTTCCGCGTGACGCCCGATCCGGGTGTGATCGAAGTGAACATTCATCCTTCCGCCACCTGGGATGAGCTGGTCGATCGAACCACGCATCTGTACGAAGCGGCGCGCGAAACCCGGCTCAGCACCGAGAAATTCATGCTCGACGGTCGTCATACGGGGACGGGCGGCGGCAACCATTTCGTGCTGGGCGGTGCGAGTCTCGAGGATTCGCCCTTCCTGCGACGGCCCGATCTGCTGCGCAGTCTCATTGCGTATTGGCACAATCATCCCGCGCTGTCCTATCTGTTCTCGGGTCTGTTCATCGGACCGACCTCGCAGGCGCCACGCGTCGATGAGGCGCGCAACGATTCGTTGTACGAGCTCGAGATCGCCTTCCGGCAGTTTCCATCGTTCAAGGACTCGAGCCCGCCCTGGCTCGTCGATCGGCTGCTGCGCAATCTTCTGATCGACGTCACCGGCAATACGCATCGCGCCGAGTTCTGCATCGACAAGCTGTACTCGCCAGACAGCTCGACGGGGCGACTCGGGCTGCTCGAGATGCGCGCATTCGAAATGCCACCGCATGGGCGGATGAGTCTGGCTCAGCAGTTGCTACTGCGATCCCTGATCGCGAAATTCTGGAAGCAACCCTACGAACCGGCGCGACTCGTTCGCTGGGGTACGGAGCTGCACGATCGCTTCATGCTGCCGTACTTCGTCGAGAGCGATCTCAAGGACGTCGTGCATGAGCTCGATGCAGCCGGCTATCCGATGAAGCCGGAATGGTTCGCGCCGCATCTCGAATTCCGCTTTCCGAAGATCGGTGATTTCTCGAACGCAGGAGTCGAGTTCGAGCTGCGCCATGCACTCGAGCCCTGGCATGTGATGGGCGAGGAGAATGCAGCGGGTGGCGCGGTGCGGTATGTCGACTCATCCGTCGAGCGTCTGCAAGTCAAAGTCGACGGCCTTGCACCCGATCGTTATGCCTTAGCGGTGAACGGTCGACGCGTCCCGTTGCGGTCGACGGGGAAAGTCGGCGAGTACGTAGCGGGTATCCGCTATCGCGCCTGGCAACCCGCCTCATCGTTGCATCCGAGAATCGCCCCGCACGCGCCCCTGACGTTCGATCTGGTCGATACCTGGCTGCAACGCTCGCTCGGCGGCTGTCGTTATCACGTGGCTCATCCGGGTGGACGCAACTACTCGGTGTTTCCGGTGAACGCATTCGAAGCCGAGAGTCGTCGACTCGCGCGCTTCTTCCGCATCGGCTATTCGGGCGGCAAGGTCGAGGCGCCACTCGCAGTCGCTGCGGATGAGTTCACCTTCACGACGGATCTGAGGCGGTGAGACCAGGACGCCGATGATTGCAATGACGTGGTGATGGCAGTGATGGCGGTGATGAGGCGTGCGCGCATGAACTCATAGCGATAGTGGGACTGATGAGGCTCGGATAGCTCTTCGGAGAATTGCGTAAGTCGGGTCGATCTCTTACCGTCACCGCCGTCACCTCCATCACCTCCATCACCTCATCACCGCTATCACCGCCATCACTGTCATCACTTCTCATCACCTCCCTCACCTCCTGTCCCCATGCCCCTCCCATCGCTCATGACTGCCTACGCATCGGACGCGACTCGTTACGACGAGTTGCTCGATGGCGAGGGAGCGGTGCGCGATCACTGGCAGCCGCTCATTGGGCGCATGGAAGAGGCGGGACCGGATGCCGTACGGCGCGGTGTGGAGCTGGCGCGTCGGCTGATCGTGGAGAACGGCGTGACGTACAACGTCTACGCCGATCCGCAGGGACGCGATCGTCCCTGGCAGCTCGATATCCTGCCGCTGATTCTGCCCGCGAAGGAATGGCAGACGATCGCCGCCGGTGTAGCTCAGCGCGCGCGATTGCTCGATGGATTGCTGGGCGATCTGTACGGACCGCAGCGATTGCTCGCGGAAGGCATCGTGCCGTCGGAGATCGTGTTCGGGCATCCGAACTTTCTGTGGCCCTGTCGCGATCTGCGTCCGGCAAGCGGACATTGGCTGCATGTCTACGCGGTCGATCTTGCGCGGGCGCCGAATGGGCAATGGTGGATTCTCGGCGATCGCACTCAAACACCTTCGGGTCCGGGCTATGCGCTCGAGAACCGGCGCATCGTCTCGCGCGTGTTTCCGCAGATATTCCAGGATCTGCGCGTACGCTCCCCCGGCAGCTTCTTCTCGACGTTGCGTGAGCAGTTGCTCGCGAACGTGGCTGACGATGAGGCGCCGCTCGCCGTCGTGCTCACGCCCGGCCCATTCAACGAAACCTACTTCGAGCATGCGTATCTCGCACGTCAGCTCGGATTGCCGCTGGTCGAAGGCGCGGATCTCACCGTCCGTGGCGACACCTTGTATCTCAAGACTTTCGCGGGCTTGCGCAGAGTGCATGCGGTGCTGCGTCGACTGGATGATGACTTCTGCGATCCGGCGGAGTTGCGCTCTGACTCGGCGCTCGGCATTCCAGGTCTGCTGCAGGTCGTGCGCGCGGGACGTGTGACCCTTGCCAATGCGCTGGGGACCGGTGTGCTCGAATCGGCAAGCTGGCTCGGCTTCTTGCAGCCGATCTGCGACTGGCTGCTGGGTGAGAATCTTGCGCTGCCATCGGTCGCGACCTGGTGGTGTGGCGAGCGTCCGGCGCTCGAGCATGTGATCGCGAATCTGGATCGACTCGTGATCAAACCCACCTTTCCCAATCAAAGGTTCGAACCCGTATTCGGCAGCGCCCTCGATCGCAAGGCGCGTGCCGCCTTGATCGAGCGCCTGCGTGCGCGACCGTATGCGTACGTTGCGCAGGAGCGCGTGTCGTTATCGCAGTCCCCCACCTGGACTCCCGCCGGGTTGACGGGCCGAGCGCTCGCGATTCGCGTCTATGCGGTGGCCACGCAGAACGGTTTTCACGTCATGCCTGGAGGACTCGCGCGCATCGCCGGCGGTTCTGCGGCGGATGTCGTATCGAACCAGCGTGGCGGCGGCAGCAAGGACGTGTGGGTGCTCGCGGATTCGGACACGCCCGAGGACAGCGATGCCGTCGTGAGTGGCGGCCGCAGGCGAGCCCGCAATGAGGATCTCCCCTCGCGTCTGGTCGAGAATCTGCTCTGGATGGGGCGCTACGCCGAGCGCTGCGAAGACAAAGCGCGACTCGCGCGTGCGACGCTCGCGCTCGAAACGCGCTCTGAATCCTGGAAGCAGGCGATCAATGCCTGTGCGCACTTCGGTGTGTTGTCCGAGCACGCCGATCTGCAAAACA
The DNA here is from genome assembly GCA_023423935.1 of Pseudomonadota bacterium. GTDB lineage: Bacteria > Pseudomonadota > Gammaproteobacteria > Steroidobacterales > Steroidobacteraceae > Steroidobacter. The sequence continues at coordinate 68,154 of JAFAEQ010000015.1, forward strand.
GCCTGTTCGACGCGGCCAATCCGAGCGGACTCGAAGCGGATCTCAAGCGGCTCGAATGGTCGGCGACTCAAGGTCGCAGCCGATTGTCCGCCGAGCATTGGCGCGCCATCGGCGTTCTGCAGCGGCAGTTTCACGAAGGGGCCTCCAGTCGCACGGATGCGCGCGAGACGCTCGACAAGCTCGTGCTTGCGCTGTCGGGGCTATCAGGCTTCGCACTGGACGACATGACGCAGGACGAAGGGTGGCGAATGCTCCTGCTCGGCCGTCGTATCGAGCGCATCTACTTTCTCGCCACGTTGTACGGCACGCGGCTGTCGATGGCGGCGATGCCTTCGCGATCGGAACTCGAGTGGTGGCTGGACATCGCAGGCAGCACTATCGCCTACCGCACGCGCAATCTGGAGCGCCCGCAGCTTGCGCCGGTGATGCACTTGTTGATTCGCGAGACACAGAACCCTCGCGGCCTGCTGTTTCAGGTCTCGGAAGCGGGTCAGATCGCCAGTCAGTTGTTCGCGTCAGTCGCCGGCTCCGCCGAGCTATTCGGTGACTCGCTCCCTGAGATCGAGGAGTCGGATCTCGGTGTTCTAGAAGGAGTTGGCTACACCGCGATCGCTGCGCGGCAGCACTTCGCAGGGAAGCTGCTTGCACTCGCGCAGGGGGCGACCCAGTTGTCCGATCGACTGTCGCTGCGCCACTTCTCGCACACCGAAGAGAATCTGCAGGTCGTTGCGGCATGAGTGCAAGCGCCACGTATCAGGTCCGCCACGAGACGACGTATCGCTACAGTGGCGATGTCGTGCACTCGCATCAGTTGTTGCACCTGACGCCGCGCGACTCGTTTCGTCAGACCTGTCTGTCGCACGATCTGTCGATACAGCCTGGAGCGACGCACAGCACCTCCGACATCGATGCGTTCGGCAATCCCGTGCTGCGTGTGGAGATCGATCGCAAGCACGAGGCGTTGAGCGTCGTGGCGCAGATGTCGGTCGAGGTACGAAGCGTTGCAGATCGCGAGTGCAAGAGCGAAGCGTGGGAGCGCGTGCGCAGCCAGCTCATGTATTCGGGCCGGCCGATCGGTGCCGAGCGGCTCGAGGCGATGCGATTTCGCAATGAATCGCCGCACGTGCGCATCAAGCAGGCGATGACCGATTACGCAGCGGAATGCTTTCCGGCGGGCCGATCTCTCATCGCTTGTGCCGACAGCCTGATGCACAAGCTGCATGACGAGATGACGTACGCCCCCGGCGAAACCAGTGTGTCCACATCCCTCATGGAAGTGCTGCAGAAGCGTCGCGGTGTGTGTCAGGACTACGCGCACCTGATGATCGCTTGCCTGCGCTCGCGAGGATTGGCTGCGCGATACGTGAGCGGCTATCTGCGCACGGTTCCTGCGGCGGGGGAAAAGACCCTTGTCGGCGCAGACGCGTCGCACGCCTGGGTGGCGGTGTATTGTCCGCTCGCCGGGTGGGTCGAGTTCGACCCCACGAATGGCGTGCGAGCCGATACGGACCACATCACACTTGCCTGGGGCAGGGACTTTTCCGACGTGTCGCCACTGCGCGGCGTCATCGTCGGTGGCGGACAACATCAGTTGAGCGTCAGCGTGAGCGTACGACCAACGCGTGATGAGTGATGAGTGATGAGCGATGACTAGATCTGGAACTCATTGACCGTCTGCGTTACTCATTACTAACTGCTCATTACTCATTTTCCCCCAGGTGTTTGTGCTCAAGTCTGGTCAACTCGATGTCATTGCGCCGGATGTGCAGCGGCTCGTCGCCAACAATCCCGGCTTCATGACGGGTGCCGGCACGAATACGTACCTGCTGGGTCGGCTGCGCTATTTCGTCATCGATCCGGGTCCGGATGAACAGGCTCACATCGAGCGGATTCTCGCGATCACGGGTGGCGCGATTGAAGCCGTGCTCGTCACCCACACGCACGGGGATCATTCGCCCGCTGCGATGACGCTTGCGCGAGCCACCGGTGCGCAGGTACTGGGTCAGCTGCCCCTCGCGGACGGCAGACACGACAGCAGCTTCGCGCCGACGCGTCCGCTGCATGAAGGCGATCTGGTGCGAGTCGATGCGATCGCGTTGCGTGCGCTCCACACGCCGGGACACGCCTCGAATCACCTGTGCTACTTACTCGAAGACCAGGGCCTGCTGTTCAGCGGCGATCATCTGATGCAGGGCTCTACCGTCGTGATCGCGCCGCCCGATGGTCACATGCGCAGCTATCTCGATTCGCTGTATCGGCTGCAGGGCGAGTCGATTCGCCGCATTGCGCCGGGCCACGGCCAGGTCATCGAGAACGCGCAGGAGGAAATCACGCGCGTCATCGCGCATCGTCTGCAACGGGAAGCCAAAGTGCAGCGAGCATTGCAGGATTCGAGTCCGGCCACGCTCGATGTGCTGGTCAAACGTGTCTATGACGATGTCGATCCGCGGATTCACGAGATCGCGAAGTCCTCGCTGCTCGCGCACCTGATCAAGCTGCAGGAAGATGGGCTCGCAGTGCGAGATGGCGAGCACTGGCGCACCTGATTCGTTTCAGCATTGCGATTCGTCACTTATCATGCGCCGGTCATAAGGTTTCTGCGGCTGTCCGATGTCCTCGCTTCCCCTGATCGAGCTCAAACACTGCTCCCTGATTCTCGACGATCAAGTCGTTCTCGACGATGTCAGCTTCGCGCTACGTCGCGGCGAGCGCTGGGCGTTGGTCGGTCCGAACGGCTCGGGCAAATCCATGCTGCTCAAGATGTTGCGCGGTGATGTATGGCCGACGCCGACAGGTCGGGAGCAGCGCTCATGGCGATTGAACGGACAGGTGCAGCATCAGCCCGCAGGCATCAAGGAGCTGATCGCGTACCTCGGGCCCGAACGCCAGGACAAATATGTCCGCTATGACTGGGACCTCACGGTGATGCAGGTCGTCACCACGGGTCTCTTCGATGAAGACATTCCGCTCACGAGTCCCACGCGTTCGCAACGACAGAAAGTCGATCGCCTGCTGCATCGTTTCGGTCTCTGGAAGCTGCGAGATCGCAGCATTCTGAATCTATCGTACGGTCAGCGTCGACTGACCTTGGTCGCGCGCATGTTCGCAAGTCCTGCTCGTGTACTGCTGCTGGATGAGGTCTTCAACGGACTCGACGCGAAGACGAAACGCCTGCTCACGCATGCGCTCGAGCAGCCGCGCTCGGGGCACGATTGGATCATCACCTCGCATCGACCGGCCGAATTGCCTTCGAATCTCACGCATGTTGCGCGCATATGCAAGGGCAAGCTGATCAGCGCGATGCGCGCAGGTGCTCGCTCTCGTCGCGGTCCTTCAGAGGAAACGGAGCAGGGCGTCGACAAGAAGTCAGGCGCGAAAAGGCTGCATGTGGCGCCGCATCGAACGACGAAAGCTCTTGCTTTGCCTGCGCGGCGAAGGCGAGTCGGCAAGAACGATTGGCTCGTCCGCATCACCGATGCCGATCTCTATCGCGATTACCGTCTTGTGATTCGCCAACTCAATTGGCAACTCGATCGCGGACAGCATTGGGCCATTCTTGGCGCGAACGGCTCGGGCAAGTCCAGCATTCTCAGCATGATCTACGGCGATCTGCATCCCGCGCTCGGCGGCAAGATCGAGCGCAAGGGGATGAAGCCCGGCACGCGCATCGAAGAATGGAAGCGTCGCGTCGGCTTCGTCTCGCCCGAGTTGCAAGCGAACTACTTCACCGCCCGTTCCATCGAGGAGATCGTGATCTCCGGTCGCTACTCGAGCATCGGCCTCAATGAGCCTGCGACCGCGAGCGACCGTCGTGCCGCATCAAGATGGCTCGAGTTCTTCGGCCTCGAAGCGCTGCGCGATCGCGGTCCACGCCAGGTGTCGTACGGCCAGATGCGCCTCGCACTGATTGCACGGGCCATGATGAACCAGCCCGAACTATTGCTGCTGGATGAGCCCTGTACAGGCCTCGATCAGGAAGTGCGGCTGCACGTACTCGAAATCATCGAGCAACTCGCACGCTCCGGCACGCAGATCGTCATGGCCGTGCACGACCGCGAGGACATCGTGCCGGCGGTGGGGAATGTGCTGGAGATAAGCTCTCGGCGCGCGAGGGCAATTGATAATTGACAATGGACAATTGACAACGAAGAAGAGCAAGTCGTCGATCAAAGATGCGGCGACTCAGAGCCCGTCTCCGTCTCCCTTTGTGGGTCCGACTTCAGTCGGACACCTCTTTGTTCGGCTAAAGCCGAACCCACAGTGGAAACAGAGTCGAGTGGAACAGAGTCGCTCAGTGAGCCCACCTCTCTCCATGGTAGGTCCGACTTCAGTCGGACATCTCTGTGTTGCAGCAAAGACTGCGAGAGGAAACTGCCTTCGACGGACGCGTTACTCGACTCTTCTGCAGCCGCTCCATTCGCTGCTGAATCGACAATTAACAACTAAGACCGAGCAACGTCGTCGAGCCGAGACCGCTCAGCTGCGAGTCTCGGGTGTCTCGCTCTGCGCTCTTGCCGTTGTCAATTGTCCATTATCCATTGTCAATTTCCTCTCAAACCTTCACCTCCGCCTCATACACGATCACCGCATCGCCGACGATGCGGACGCTTTGGGCGACGCGGCCGGAGGATTCGACTTCGACGTGGACGAGGCCGGGACGGCGGACCCATTGGCCCTGGCGGCCTTCGAATACGACGCGGCCGTCTTTCGGATGCAGCAGGCCGTGATTCACGAGGTACACGCCGAGCATGCCGTGGGCATTGCCGCTGACCGGATCTTCGGGAATTCCAAGCGCGGGGCAGAACATGCGCGATGAGGTGCCTTCGCCGCTCGGGTTGAGCGCGAACACGAAGTAACCTTCGGCGCCGACGTGCGGCGTGAGTCGTGTCAGTTCCTCGAAGTCGGGCTTCACGGACGGCAGCAGCTCGGGTGAGCGCAAGCCGATCAACAGGCGCGAGGTGCCCTTGGTCATGATCTGCAGGGGGCAGTCGATGTGCAGGCTCGGGCTCGAAATGCCGAGCGCATCCAGGACCTGACGGCGATGATGATCGGGAATCACGGGCCCCAGCGAAGGAGGGCTCTGGGTGATGGCCACGCGCAGATCACCTTCCACTTCAGTCACTTCGATCTCAACCACGCCTGCGCCTGTGCGCTGACGGATCTTGCCTGTCGGTTTGCCGTCGACTTTCGCGCGCACGTACTGAGCGGCGATGGTCGCGTGGCCGACGAACGAGGCCGGGTGACGGGGAGTGAAGTAGCGGATCTGCATGTCGTGATCCGCACTCTCGGCTTCGAGCACGAACGCCGTTTCGCCATTCACCTCGGCGGCGATGGTCTGCATCTCGTCTTCGGAGAGCGAGTCCGCATCCAGCACGACGATGGCCGGATTGCCGCAAAAGCGTTGTCGCGTGAACGCATCGACGTGAAAAAGCCTGCAGCGGCGACTTGGCATACCGAAAAAACCTGTAAGTGACTTCCCCGGCGCTCTTATGGCGGAAGTGCGCGCAGAGCGCAAGCGCGTGACCGTGGCTACAGGCAAACGGCTATTGGCTGCTGGCCAGAGAGCGAACATTTCTCTTCTGGCCGGTATCACAGTCGCCAGTCGGCTTCCGGCGCGCTAGAATCGCGCCCGCCTTGGGGTGGCCCTGACTTGGGCCTGAGATGCCGAACGCGATTCTTCGCTCATCGGCGGACCCGTTGAACCTGATCCGGTTAGTACCGGCGTAGGGAGCAGGTCATGCAATCTGAGTTCTCAGACAACCATTGCCATGCGTGCGGCCATTCGTCCGCGCGTCGCTTCATTTGCGTCGCAGTCCGGATCTTCTGACCAGGGAGATCTGTCATGCGTGTTTCCGCTTTAGTTCTGGGTCTTGGGCTCTCATCTGCCGTTTGTGCGGCCGACAATGTGCTCGAGGAAGTGATCGTGACATCGACGCTGCGTCAGCAGACGCTGGTCGATGTGCCCGTCAGCGTGTCGGTGCTCGATGCGCGCACGATTCAGGATGCCGGACGTCAGCAGTTCGAAGATGTGCTGACCAGCGTCCCGAATCTGCATTGGGCGGGAGGCAGCTCTCGTCCGCGCTATTTTCAGCTGCGTGGCATCGGTGAGCGCGAACAATACGAAGGTGCGCCGAATCCTTCGGTGGGCTTTCTGATCGACGACATCGACTTCAGCGGCATCGGTATGGCCGCGACGCTGTTCGACGTCGATCGCATCGAAGTGCTGCGAGGTCCTCAGGGCATGCGCTACGGCGCCAATGCTCTTGCGGGTCTGATCGTGCTTCGCAGTGCAGCTCCCGAGGATCAGTTTGGCTTCCAGACAGAGGCCTCGATAGGCGACTACGACAGCGATTCGATCGGCGCGGTGGCCACAGGTCCCGTCTCTTCTCTCAATTCAGCGTGGCGGCTCGGTGTGCAGCGTTATCGTAGCGATGGCTTTCGCGACGATCCGTATCTGCGCCGCGACGACACCAACGGTCGCGACGAGCTGACGGCACGGGCGAAATGGCGCTGGCAGCCCTCGGAGCGTACGACGGTCGATCTCACCTGGCTGCATGTCGATCTCGACAATGGTTACGACGCCTGGTCGATCGACAACTCGCGTCGCTCGCTTGCGAACGAACCCGGCAAGGACACTCAGAAGGCCGATGGCGGCGCGGTGCGTGTCGAGACCGAAGCGGGCTCGCTCGGCAAGCTCACTGTGATCGGCACGCTGTCGCAATCGGATGGCGAAAACAGCTTCGATGGCGATTGGGGCAATCCGCAGAGCTGGGCGCCTTACACCTACGATTACTTCTATCGCGCAGTCACGTCGCGCGACGCTCGCAGCTTCGAGGCGCGGCTGAGCTCGTTCGACGGACCCGAGGACGGGCTCGCATGGCTGGTCGGTGCGTACGTGCTCGATCTCGACGAAACCATTCATGAGATCAGCGTCGGTGAGTACATCGACCCGTTCGCGCCGGAGTATTCGGGCAGCACGGATGATTGGCTGAAGAGCCACTACGACGCTCGCAACATCGCCGTGTTCGGTCAGCTCGAAGGCATGTTCACTTCGCGTTGGGGATGGTCGTTGGGCGCGCGCAGTGAGCGTCGTTCCGCCGATTACAGCGACAACGGCGTCCAGGACGGCAACGTGCGTGTCACCCGCACGAGCGACGAGCAAACGATGTGGGGCGGACAGGCGTCGCTGCACTTCGATGTGCAGGATAACGTGCGTACCTTCGCGACGCTCTCGCGCGGCTACAAGGCGGGCGGTTTCAATCTCGGTCGGGCGGCAGCGCTCAGAGAGCGCTTTGCACCGGAGTATCTGTGGAGTCTGGACATCGGCGCGAAGGGTGAATGGTTCGAGCGCCGTTTGTACGCGGATGTGACTGCGTTCTACATGCGCCGCGAGGACATGCAGGTCGCCACTGGCTTCCAGCTCGATCCGGTGGGTGATCCGAACAGCTATCTGTTCTTCACGGACAATGCAGCGGGCGGACGCAACTATGGTCTGGAGGCGAGCGTGCGATGGCGCGCGACGCCGCAGCTCGAGCTTGGCGGATCGCTCGGCCTGCTGCGCACGCGCTATGTCGGCTTTCGTCCCGAAGGCATCGATGTGAGCGATCGCGATCAGGCTCATGCGCCCGAGTACACGCTCGCGCTGAATGCGACCTGGCGCTCTCCGCGGGGCTGGATGGCACGTGTCGATCTTGCAGCGATCGATGATTACTACTTCGATGTACCGCCGAACGATGAGCGCGCAAACGCCTATACGCTGACGAATCTGAAGTTCGGCTATGAAGCAGAAAACTGGGCCGTCTATCTGTGGAGTCGCAACGTGTTCGATGAGGACTACGCAGTGCGCGGCTTCTACTTCGGCAACGAACCGCCCGACTTCGAAAACAAGCTCTACACCCAGCTCGGCGAGCCGCGGCAGGTGGGAGTGAATGTGAGGTGGAAGTATTAGGGCTTAGGCTAGCGCCTAAGCCCTAGGCTCTAGGCTCTAGGTGCTAGGTGCTAGGCTCCAGGTCGGAATGCAGACTGCGCTGCGCGCACGCAACCAACGCTCAACGACATTTTTTCCTAGCGCCTAACATCGATGGCCTAGCGGCCAGGCTCTAGGCTCTAGGTGCTAGGCTCTAGGTCGGAACGCAGACTGCGCTGCGCGCAAGCAGCCAACGTTCAACGACGTTTTTACCTGACGCCTAACATCTATGGCCTAGCGGCCAGGCTCTAGGCTCTAGGTGCTAGGCTCTAGGTCGGAAGGCAGACTGCGCTGCGCGCAAGCAACTAACGACTTCATGTCCAACGATGCTTCTTCGTCTTACCTAGCACCTAGGCCCTAGTGCCTAGCGCCTTTTTTTCGAGGTTCTTCTCCATGCCTACCGCCATCGAAATCAGCCTCTATCCGCTCGACGCTGACTACATTCCGCCGATCAAGGATTTCATCGATCGGTTGAATCGCTATCCGGAGATCAAGGTCACGACCAACGCGATGAGCACGCAGATTGCCGGCGAGCATCAGCGGCTGTTCGAGATTCTTGCGAAGGAGACGGCGATCAGCTTCGGTGAGGCCGGCCGCAAGGTGTTCGTGATGAAGGTGCTGGGCGGCGGGAGCTAGCGTCCGGGTTCCACCTCCTGTGGGTTCGACTTCAGTCGAACATCTGCAACCCATCATCCGTCATGAACCAGCTACTCGACCAACTTCGTGCCACCTCGCCGTGGGAGGCCATCGCCGCGGCGATTGGTCTCGCCTATCTGCTGCTCGCGGTGCGGCGCAATCTATGGTGCTGGCTCTGCGCGTTCGTCAGCACTTCGATCTACCTGGGGGTCTTTCTGCGCGCGAACCTGTACATGCAAAGCGCATTGCAGGTGTTCTATCTGATCATGGCGGTCGTGGGATTCATGGACTGGCGTCGCGGTCGTACCGATCAGGGCGATGTGCTCATCCGGCGTTGGACTTGGAGACAGCATCTCGCTGCGTTCGGTGCAGTCGTCATTGCCACGCTCGTGAATGGCTGGTGGTTGTCCGGGACGGATGCCGCAGCCCCGTATGCGGATTCGTTCGTCACCTGGGCCAGTGTGATCACCACCTGGATGGTCGCGCGGCGTGTGATCGAAAACTGGTTGTACTGGATCGTCGTCGATGCGGTGGCCGCATGGCTCTATTTTTCGCAGGGTTTGCTGGTGACTACGCTGCTCTTCGTCATCTATATCGCGATCGTCATCCGGGGCTACGTGGTCTGGCGTCGCGAGCAGCACGCGCAGAAGCTTGCCGATGTCGTTTCAGGTTCCGCCTCCGCGCATGCTGCCAGCTGAGTTGAGCTCATTGTTGCCTGCTGGCGTCGGTGCGATCCGCTCTGTGGAGCGCATCAAGCACGGCCTCACCAACGACAGCTGGCGAGTGATCACGGAACATGACGACCTTGTCGTGAGAAGAGGCAATGCGTCGGAGAGCTCGCTGCAGATCGATCGCGACAGTGAAGCTCGGGTACTGATCGTCGCTGCGCAGGCCGGACTCGGTCCGGAAGTCGTCGTGAACGCGCGCGACCGAGGATTGCTGGTCACTCGTTACGCAGGCGCCACCTGGACGGCAAGTGAGGCGCTCGAGCCTGGGAATATCGATCGGATCGCCGCGACGTTCGCACGTCTGCATGCGCTGCCCATTCCCGACGGCGTGCATCGCGTGGATCTCAGGAGCGCGGTTCGCGCATACATCGCTTCGTTGAGCGAGCACGACACGGCATGGAACCTGCGCGCGCCTGCGCTCGAAGCTCGCGCCACCCATATCGTGGAGACACTGCGGCGCAATGCGCCCGAATGCCTGTGTCACAACGACGTCCATGCACTGAACATCGTCGACGACGGCACGCTGCGTCTGATCGATTGGGAATACGCGGGCATCGGCGATCGCTACTTCGATCTGGCCTCGCTGTGCGTCTATCACACTTACGATCGGCAACGGCGCCAGCGTCTGCTGTCGAGCTACCTGCAGGGAATGGATGGCGAGGCGTATCGTCTTCTGGAGCTGGCTTGCTGGCTGTTCGAATACGTCCGCGATCTATGGATTGCCGTACGCGAATCGGCCGGGTCGCGCGATTGACAGAGTTACGCGGCGCCTCGATCCTGATCGCATGCCTACCATCCATCTGATCGACATCTACGGCCAGCCGCATACGATCGAAGCCCCCTCGGGGCAGAAGCTCATGGAAGTGCTTCGCGAATACGACTTCGGCGTGATCGCCAGCTGCGGCGGCCCCTGCGCCACCTGCCACGTCTACGTGGATCCTGCCTGGATGCCGCGACTACCCGCGATGCAATCGGACGAGCGCGACCTGGTCTCGATGCTCGAAACCTACGACCCCGCCACTTCGCGCCTCTCGTGCCAGATCCCTTTCACGGATGCGCTGGATGGAATCTCGTTGACGGTCGCGCCTGAGGAGTAAGAGGGAGACAGACCAGAGGGAGACAGACCAGAGGGAGACGGGCCGCAAAGACCGCATAAAAGAATAGTAAACATGCGAGTCAGAACGGCGCTAAGCGTGCGATGAACTCAGCGCCGGCGCGTCTACGTGCGAAATGCCTCCGGATCCAGACTTGCCACTTCCTTTTTGCGGTCCTTGCGGCTATTCCCGTTCCGAATCTAGGAGCAAGAGGAAGGCAGGCCGCAAAGACCGCATAAAAGAACAGTGAACTTGCGAGTCAGAACGGCGCGAAGCGTCTGGACTTAGCGGCCGGCTTGTCTACGTGCGAGATGCTTCTGGATCCAGACTTGTCAGGTCTTTTTTGCGGTCCTTGCGGCTATTCCCGTTCCGAACTTAGGCGCAAGAGGAAGGCAGGCCGCAAAGACCGCATAAAAGAACAGTGAATGTGCGAGTCAGAACGGCGCGAAGCGTCTGATGGAGTTAGCGGCCGGCGCGTCTACGTGCGAGATGCTTCTGGATCCAGACTTGTCACTTCCTTTTTGCGGTCCTTGCGGCTATTCCCGTTCCGAATCCAGGAGCAAGAGGAAGGCAGGCCGCAAAGACCGCATAAAAGACGAGTAAATGTGTAAGTCAGGACGGCGCGAGGCGTCGGATGAATTCAGCGCGAGCGTTTCGACGTGCGAGACGACTCTGGATCCAGACTCATCAGGTCTTTTTTGCGGTCTTTGCGGCTAGTCCCTTCCGAATCCTATTTCTTCCCTTCCGTCTGACGAGCAACCGCATCAGCGGCGGCTTTGATGGCTTCGGGGTCGCCGAGGAAGCGGCGTGAGATCGGCTTCAGGGAATCGTCGAGTTCGTAATGGATCGGTACGCCGGTGGGGATGTTGAACTCGATGATGTCTTCGTTCGACATGTTGTCGAGCATCTTGACCAGCGCGCGCAGGCTGTTGCCGTGTGCGACGACCAGCACGTTACGGCCGGCCTTGAGCTCAGGCGCGAGACGCGTGTTCCAGTAGGGCAGCACACGATCGAGCGTGGTCTTCAATGACTCGGCGGCAGGCAGTTCTTCCGGCTTGAGATTCGCATAGCGACGGTCGAAGCGCGGATGGCGCTCGTCGTCGAGGGTGAGGGCAGGAGGCGGCACGTCATAGCTGCGACGCCAGATCTTCACCTGCTCGGCGCCGTGCTTCGCAACCGTCTGTGCCTTGTCGAGGCCCTGCAGTGCGCCGTAGTGACGCTCGTTCAATCGCCAGCTGCGCTCGACCGGCAGCCACATGAGATCCATTTCATCGAGCACGATCCACAGCGTGCGGATCGCGCGCTTCAGTACCGAGGTGAAGGCGAGATCGAACTCGAACCCTTCCGCCTTCAGCAGCTTGCCCGCCTCGCTCGCTTCCTTCCGACCCTGCTCGGTCAGATCCACGTCCACCCAGCCGGTGAACAGGTTTTCAAGGTTCCAGGTGCTTTGTCCGTGACGGACGAGAACGAGTTTGCCAAGCATAGGATGGTTCAATGGACAATTGATAATTGACAATGGACAACGAAAGGCCAGGTCGAAGCCTACCAGAGCGCTCGATTCATTGTCCCCCGGAGCGGTGCCTTGCGGCGTCTGCTCCGGGTTGTTGTTAATTGTTCATTGTCCATTGTCCATTGAGTTCACTCCGCCATCGCCCGTACCGCCTGTAGCGCGACGGACAGTGTCGCGAAGTCCATTTGGGGGAGGGCACGCATGTCGTTGATGGTCTGACGGACATGGCCGATGGCGGCCGCGTTCTTCTGGAGCCAGGTGTCGACTGCGCTGGTGGACGGCGAGCGGGACTTACCCAGGACCTGCAGACACAGTTTGCGTTGCAGATCGTAGATGTTGTCGCGCAATGTGCCGCGGGCGACGGCCTGCCAGTGGCCTTCCACGCCCAGGGATTCGATCTGCTCGCGTACCCAGTCGAGCGACAGGGCCGTTCCCACCTTGAAGTAGATGCTCGCCACGGATTCGATCGCGACGCCAGTGTGCTCCGCGATGTCGACCAGGTCAGGACCTGAGCGCAGGGCAGGCATCGTTGCGATACGGCGGCTCAACGGTTCCGGAACGCGGGCGGTGCGATACGACTCGTGCGACGACTCGTAGACGCTCAGATCGGCACCGGACAGAACGCGGGGCAGTGCTGCATCGAGTTTGCGCAGGCCCGCGCGCAGGCGGCTCACCTGCTGCTCGATCTGCAGCTCGCTCGAATGACGCTGGATCAGCCAGTACGTGCAGAAGCGCAGCAGCCTGGTGGATTCGAACATCATTTCGTATTGCGTGCGCGCATCTATACGCGCATCGAGTGCCTCGATCGCGCCCCAGGTGTCGCGCATGTCGAATGCTTCGCGCGCGATCGCATAGGCGCGTACCACGGTTGCCGCATCCGCGCCCGTATCTTCCTGGGTGCGACGCGCGAACGTGGCGCCCATGCGGTTCACCATGCTGTTGGTGGTCGCGGTCGCGATGATCTCGCGACGCAGGCGATGCTGGTGCATGAAACGGCCGCAGCGCTTCTGCATCTGTGCCGGGAAATACCGTTCGAGCTCGTGAGCGAGATACGGATCCTCGGGCACGTCGGAGTCGATGAGCAGCGAATACAGCGCCATCTTTGCGTACGCCAGGAGGATCGCAAGCTCGGGTCGCGTGAGTCCGCGGCCGGCCTTGCGCCGTTCCTCGATCTCCTCGCTCACCGGCAGGAATTCGAGTCCGCGATCGAGCAGGCCGGAGACCTCCAGCGAGCGGATCGTATGGACGTGTTCCGAGAGATCCTTTACGGACCGCGCTTCGAGCATCGAGAGCGCCTGACTCTGCAGATAGTTATCGCGCAGGACGAGCGCGGCCACTTCCTCGGTCATGCCCGCGAGCAGGCGATTACGTTCATTGAGCGTGAGGCTTGCCCGCCGTGGCAGCGAATTCAGCAGGATCTTGATGTTGACCTCGTGATCCGAGCAGTCGACGCCCGCCGAGTTGTCGACGAAATCGGTGTTCAGACGTCCGCCATTCGCTGCGTATTCGATGCGTCCGCGCTGCGACAAGCCGAGATTGCCGCCCTCACCGACGATCCTGCAGCGAAGGTCGCGACCGTTCACACGCACGGCATCGTTCGCCCGATCGCCGACATCGGCGTTGGTTTCATCGCTGGCTTTCACATACGTGCCGATACCGCCGTTCCAGAGCAGATCGACGCGCATGCACAGAATGGCCTTGATCAGATCCTGCGGTGTCAGGGTGTTGCGCTCCAGGCCGAGCATTGCCTGCGCCTGCGGGGAGATCTGCAGTGACTTTGCGCTGCGTGCGAAGACTCCGCCGCCCGCCGAGATCAGCTTGCGGTTGTAGTCCTCCCAGGTCGAGCGCGGCAGACTGAAGAGACGCTTGCGCTCCGCGAAGCTCGCGGCGGGATCGGGATTGGGGTCCAGGAAAATGTGCTGGTGATTGAACGCGGCGAGCAGGCGGATATGGGGCGACTGCAGCATGCCGTTACCAAACACATCGCCCGCCATATCGCCGATGCCGGCCGCCGTGAACGTCTGCGTCTGCGTATCGATACCGATCTCGCGGAAATGACGCTTCACGCATTCCCAGGCGCCGCGGGCCGTGATGCCCATCTTCTTGTGGTCGTAACCGGCCGAACCGCCTGAGGCGAAAGCATCGCCCAGCCAGAAGCCGTACTCGGCCGAGATGCGGTTGGCGATATCGGAGAAGCTCGCAGTGCCCTTGTCGGCGGCGACGACGAGATACGTATCGTCGCCATCGCGACGCACGACGTTGGGCGGCGGCACGACCTTGCCATCGACGATGTTGTCGGTCACATCGAGCAGGGCGCGGATGTACGTGCGATAGCACTCGACGCCTTCGCGTTGCGTGTCCTCACGGCTTGCGTTGGCCGGCAGGCGCTTGGGCACGAAACCGCCTTTCGCACCGACCGGCACGATCAGCGTGTTCTTCACGTTCTGCGCCTTCATCAGGCCCAGCACTTCCGTACGGAAGTCTTCGCGGCGATCGGACCAGCGGATTCCACCGCGTGCGACTGCACCCATGCGCAGATGAACGCCTTCGACTCGCGGCGAGTAGACGAAGATCTCGAACGCCGGTCGCGGCTGCGGCAGATCCGCAATGTTGCGGGAATCGAGCTTGAGCGACAGATACGACTTGAACGGCTCGTTGTGAGCTGGGTCGACCTGATAGTAGTTCGTGCGCAGCGTGGCGCTGATCGAGCTCGCAAAGCGGCGCAGGATGCGATCCTCATCGAGGCTCGTGACCTTGTCGAGCTGCTTGGCCAGCTGCTTCTGCAATTTCGCGACTTCGGTCTGGCGATGCTTCGGGCTGTGCTGCGGATCGAACTGCGCAGCGAAGAGTGCGGAGAGCGTCGCAGTGATCGGTGCGTTCTTGACGAGCACCTGCTCCATGTAAGCCTGGCTGAACGCAACTCCGCCCTGGAGCACGAAACGGCAGTAGGCGCGTAACACCATGGCCTGTCGCCAGGTGAGATCCGCTACGGTGATCAGGCGGTTGAATCCGTCGTTCTCGGCGCGTCCGGTCCAGACGGCAAGGAATGCGTCGGTGAAGCGCGGCCCCAGGTTCTCGGGATCGACCTCTCCGCCGCCGTTGCGCGCCATCTCGAAATCCTGCAGCCAGATTTCGCGGTTGCGCGCGTTCTCGGACGTGCGAGGCGGCGCAATGCGATAGGGGCGCTCGCTCACTACGGTGAATCCCAGATTCTCCAGGACCGGCAGTGCACGCGAGAGGGTGATCGGCGATGCGGAGCGGATCACACGCAGATGAACTGCGCGACCTTCGCCGCGCACCAGTCGCATGACCAGGCGATCCGGATCCTGCAGCAGCTGATCGATCTGCTCGACATCGTCGACGGCGAGAGGCGCGGCGACGTCTTCGGTGTACGCCGCCGGGAAAGCGCCTGCCAGCCGCTCGGCAAGCTCAGTGCCTTTCGGCTCGCCGTGACGTTCGATCAAGGCATCACGCAGACGATCGTCCCAGGTCCGCACGGCCTGTGCGATGAGCTCTTCGAGCTCATCCACATTGATCTTGGGGGCTGCGCTCGCGGGCAGGCGCACGATCATATGGACGCGCGCGAGCGCGGACTCGGAGAGCTGCACCTGCGATTCGATCGCCGTTGCGTGCAGCCGCTCGCCCACCAGAGCTTCGATCTTGTTGCGGACCTGCGTGTTGTAGCGGTCGCGCGGGACGAAGATCATGCCCGAGTAAAAGCGATTGAATGCGTCGCGGCGCATGAATACACGCACGCGATTCCGCTCGTAGAGATTGACGATGCCGCGCACGATACGAACCAGGTCGGCCACGCTCGCCTGGAAGAGCTCATCGCGCGGATACGTCTCGAGCACATGAATCACGGCCTTGCCGTCGTGGCTGGCAGGATCGAGCCCGAAATGATCGATGACGCGTTCGATCTTGTGACGCAGCAACGGAATCTCGCGCGGGCTGCGGCTGTACACCGAGGATGTGAACAGGCCGAGGAAGCGCCGCTCGCCATTCACGCGCCCGTTCTTGTCGTAGGTCTTGATGCCGACGTAATCGAGGTATGTCGCGCGGTGAACGGTCGATATCGAGTTCGCCTTGGTGATCGTGAGCAGATCGCGTTCGCGTGCGTGCGCCCGCAGCTCGCCGGTCAGTCGCGTCGGCTCGAGCTTCTGGCCGCGGCGAACGCGCAGGATACCGAGCCCGCTGTCGGCTTTCGGCTCGAGCAGATCTTCGGAAGCGCCGCGCTTCAGGGTGTACTCGCGATAGCCCAGGAAGGTGAAATGGTTCGCTTCCATCCACTCGAGCAGTGCCGCGACTTCGCGAGCCTCGCGCGGTGCCGCGACACCGTTGTTGGTATTGATGTTCTTGGCAATCTCGAGTGCGCGCTGACGCATTTCGCGCCAGTCCTGGACTGCAAAGCGCACATCCTCGACGACGCGCTGAATTCTCTTCTCCAGATCGCGCAGGCGCGCGGCATCGGCGATGTGATCCACATGGATCTGCTGCCAGGATTCGGAGCGCGTTTTCGCGTTCGGCACTGCGCCGTCGTCGATGTCCAGGAGCTTGCCCGAAGCGTCGCGGCTCACGCGGATGATCGGATGGATCATCGTGTGCAACGTGAGTCCGGCCTGGTTCAGCACCATGCTGATGGAGTCGACCAGAAACGGCATGTCTTCAACGACCACTTCCACGATGGAGCGTGAAGAACTCCAGCCGTCGCTGGCGCTTTGCGGATTGAATACGCGCACGAGTGCCTGGCCGCGCTTGCGCACGTTTGCAAAGCGCAGCTGGCCGAGACTGCTCGCGGCCAGATCGCCCGGCGCGTACTGCTCCAGATCCTCCTCGGCGACGCCGCGGAAGTACTGCTCGAGGTAACGCTGCGAGAATTTCGGGATGCGGCGCGCGTTGCGCGCGGCGGCTCTCACGATGCTTTCGATGATCTTCTTGCGAGCTGCGGGGATAGTCCCATACATGGAAGTGCCACCAACTGAAATGGAAAACGCGGGTGACGCCTGCATGCAGGCGTAGTCACCCTCCGCTAACAGAACGAGGTCAGTTTTTCTGAGTCAGATCAGCAATGACTGCGGCGAGGAAGCGGCATGCTTCGCCGCCTGTGATGCATCGATGGTCGAACGTCAGCGACAACGGTAGACGCATGTGGATCTCCGGGCCCGAATCGCCCGCTACCACGTCGCGCTGCAGTCGCCCGGATCCGAGGATCGCGACAGTAGGTGGTGTCACCAGCGGCGTTGCGTAGCGACCGGCCATCATGCCGAAGTTGGAGAGCGTGAAGGTGTAATCGCGCATCTGATCGGGCGTGATGCTGCGGTTGCGCGTGCGCTCCTTGATATCGTTCAGGCGCGCGCGCGTTTCTTCTGCGGACAACGAGCCCACATCGCGAATCACCGGAACGATCAGTCCGTCTGCAGTATCGACCGCGACGGCGAGATGAACTTCAGAGACGATCTTGCGTGCGGGCACCGACGCATCGAACAATGCGTTGAGCCCGGGTTCGGCTTTCACGCCAGCGACGATCGCGCGGATCACCCGCACGGTGATGTCGTCGCGTCCGTACCAGCTCTGGATATCGGCATCGTCGAATACGGTGCACATCGCGACCTGGTCGCGCGAGATCGACATGCTCGCGGACATCGCCTTGCGAGTGCCGCGCAGACGATCCGCATCGCTCAAGCCGGCGACGCCTGGCGACGCGTTCGTGCCGCTGCCGAGGTTCGCGCGGGCGAGAACATCGTCCACGCTCACGAGTCCATGACGACCGCTTGGACGACACGATGCGAGATCCACACCGAGCCGGCGCGCCAGCATGCGCACGGCGGGTGCTGCGCGCACGCGATCGGTGTTCGCGCTGCGAGTGCGTCCCGCGATTGCGCGATCGATCAGTTCGCCGCCTGCGGCAGACATGTGTCCGACGACCATGCCTTGATCGGAGGAGGCCGGCTTGGCGCTCGGCTCTGAACTCTGAGCCGACGCTGCAACCGTATCCGGAAGATCGAAATCCACCAGCGGTTTGCCCGTCTGCACCGTATCGCCGGGCTGCGCATGAAGACGCACGATCGTTCCGGTGTAGGGGCTCGGCACTTCGACGACGGCCTTCGCGGTTTCGACCGACAGCAGTGGCTGATCCAGTTCGATGTGCTGGCCTTCTTGGACATGCCAGGACACGACCTCGGCTTCCGGCAGACCTTCGCCCAGGTCGGGCAACTTGAATGTGATCACGTCTGCTCCAGCGTCGCCTGCACCGCATCGACGATGCGTGCGATGCTCGGAATGAAATCGTTTTCGAGTCGATACAGCGGCATGACCGTATCGTAGCCGGTGACGCGCTTGATCGGCGCGACCAGGTCGTAGAGGCCTTCTTCAGCGACGATCGCGGCGATCTCGGCGCCGACCGCGCAATTGCGTGCCGCTTCATGAACAATGACCAGCCGACCCGTCTTGGCGACCGAGGCCAGGATGGTTTCGGAATCGATCGGACTGATCGTCGCGAGGTCGATCACTTCCGCGCTCACACCGCGCGTGGCGAGTTGCTCGACTGCCTGAAGTACATCGACCGTCATCGCACCCCAGGTGACGATCGTCACATCGTCTCCCTCGCGCAGGATGTACGACACATCGAGCGGCAATGCGACGCCGTCGTCGGCGACTTCCTGTTTCACGTAGCGATAGATGCGCGTAGGTTCGAGGAAGATGACCGGGTCCGGGTCGCGAATCGCCGCCAGGAGCATGCCGTAGGCGCGTGCAGGCGAGGACGGACAGACGACACGAATGCCGGGAATGTGCGCGAGCATCGATTCAACCGCTTCGGAGTGATGCTCGGGTGCGTGAATGCCGCCGCCGTGCGGCATGCGAATGACGACCGGGCAATGCATGCGACCGCGCGTGCGATGTCGCAAGCGGCTCATGTGATTCACGATCTGGTCGATGGCCGGATAGACGAAGCCCATGAACTGGATCTCCGCAACGGGTTTCAGGCCCTGCGCAGACATGCCGACGCACATGCCGGCGATCATGTTCTCGGCCAGTGGTGTGTCCTGTACGCGATCGGCGCCGAAACGCTCGAACAGGCCCGCGGTGGCGCGAAACACGCCGCCGCTGCGACCGACGTCCTCGCCGAGCACGACTACGCTGGGATCGTGTTCGAGCTCCCAGGCCTGCGCCATCGCAATGGCTTCGATCATTGTGATCTTCGGCATGACGGCGCCTTTAATGAGAAGGCCGGCCGGTGCCTGCGTATCGGCGCGCCAATGCTTTCTGGTGCTCGATGTAGGCAGGTGGATTGGCGAACAAGTGATCGAACATCGAGTCGGTCGATTGCTTCGGCGTGGCCAGATAGTCCTTCACCGCCGCTTCGACTTCGCGCGTGAACTCTGCCTTCATGGTCTGCTCGCGCGTCTCATCGAGCGCTCCGCGAGCGGTCAGGAAACGGCGCAGGCGAATGAGCGGTTCCAGCTCCCATGCTTCGGTGACTTCATTCTCCGAGCGGTAGCGTGAGGCGTCATCCGCCGTAGTGTGATCGCTCAGGCGATAGCTCAGGGCTTCGATCACCGTGGGGCCGCCGCCGGAGCGTGCCTTCTCCAGCGCGCGCTCGACGCAGGCACGCACGGCGATCACATCGTTGCCGTCGCACTGCATGCCCGGAATGCCGGCCGCAATTGCCTTCTGCGCGAGCGTCTGCGTGGCCGTCTGTTCATGCAGCGGCACCGAGATGGCCCACTTGTTGTTGGAGATCACGAACACGACGGGCAGCTGACGTGCGCCCGCGAGATTGATCGCCTCATAGAACGAGCCCTCGGAGGTGCCGCCGTCACCTATATATGCGAGTGCGCAGCGCGGCTCCTTTCGCACTTTGAAGGCCATGGCTGCGCCGGCCGCGTGCAATGTCTGTGTCGCAATGGGAACGCACCAGGGGAAATCGTGCCTGGGACCTGCGAAGTTGTTGCCGCGCTCATCGCCGCCCCAGTAGAGCAGCACGTCGGTCATGCGCACGCCGCGCCAGAAGAGGGTGCCGATCTCGCGATACACGATGGCGAGACAGTCTTCGGGGCGCATCGCGGCGCCGACGCCGACGTGTGTGGCTTCCTGACCCAGGCAAGGGGCGTATGTGCCGAGCTTGCCCGTGCGCTGCAGATTGATGGCTTTGCCGTCGAAGGTTCGGGCACGCAGCATCGCGCCGTACATCTTCAACATCTCCGCATGGTCGGAGGCAAACGGCGGGAGCTCGCCGAGCACGTTGCCCTGCGCATCCAGATGCTGCAGGTACTCGATTCGAAACTCCGCGACTGTTCTCACCCGTTCGATCTCCATGCCTTCGTTTTCAAGAGTCGGCGGATTATAGCCAAGTCGAGGTGCGATTCGTGGTGAGCGCGACGACATCGATGAAGAGCCCGTCATGCGCATGTTCTCAAATCATCAGTTGCGCACGCTTGAGCAGCGTGGCGATGAGCCGATCGAGAGCGCGCCGCTCGGTGGCGGTGAGCCCCGCGAGCAGTTTTTGTTCGTAGGCGAGGGCCAGTGGTGCGATGCGCATGTATACAGATCGGCCCGCCGACGCAAGCCGCAGGACCGATCGGCGACGATCCTGAGGATCGTAAGTGCGCGCGAGACGCCGGGATCGCAGCAAGCTCTGCACCGCGCGGCTGACCGCCACCTTGTCCATGGCTGTGCGTTCCGCGACCTCGACAGCCGACAGGTCCGGATAGCGGGCGAGTACCGCAACCACCCGCCACTCGGGGATCGACAGGTTGAATTCCCGTGCATATGCGCGCGCGAGGCTCATGCTGACGGTGTTGCTCAGCACGGACAGGCGATAGGGAATGAACTCGTCGAGCTGCAGCTTGTCGGCGGTCTGTCTACCTGACTTATTGCTTTTCTTCATGCACGAACGCGGCGTAATTGACTCGTCATGAGGGAATAGTTTCAATTGTAACTACTCATTGGCAATTGCGCTGCGCTGTTTGACGTTGCGGTATGCAATTGCGGCTTCATCATCAAAGCTAAGGGGGTCTTCCCATGTCCGCATCTTCTCGGTCGGGCGCGATCGATTCGCGTAGTGAGAGCTCGAGCACAGACAATCCTGCCGGCACCGATGGATTCGAGTTCGTCGAGTACACCGCTCCCGATCCGGAACTGCTGCGTACGTTGTTCGAGCGTCTGGGCTTTCCGGCGACGGCCCGACATCGCAGCAAGAATGTGACTCTGCATTCGCAGGGTGACATCAACTTCATCATCAACGCCGAGCCGGACAGCTTCGGGCAGCAGTTCGCGAAGGCCCACGGACCTTCCGCGTGCGCAATGGGATTCCGCGTGCGCGATGCCGCTGCGGCATTCAGGCGTTGTGTGGAGCTCGGCGCCAAGCCGGTCGAGAACCGCGTCGGACCGATGGAGCTGAACATTCCTGCGATCGAAGGCATCGGCGGCAGTCTGATCTACCTGGTCGATCGTTACGGCGATCGCACGATCTACGACGTCGATTTCGTGCCCATCGCTCAGGCGCCGACGGCGCGCTCGGCGGGTCTCGATTACATCGACCATCTGACGCACAACGTCGCGCGCGGCAACATGGACAAGTGGGCCGGGTTCTACGAGCGCCTGTTCAATTTCCGCGAGATTCGCTACTTCGACATCGAGGGCAAGAAGACGGGTCTTTTCAGCCGGGCGATGACGAGCCCATGCGGCAAGATCCGCATTCCGATCAACGAATCGCAGGACGACAAGTCGCAGATCGAAGAGTACCTGCGCGAGTATCACGGCGAAGGCATTCAGCACATCGCGCTGGGCACGGCCGATATCGTCTCAACGGTCGATACGCTGCG
Source organism: Pseudomonadota bacterium (assembly GCA_023423935.1). GTDB lineage: Bacteria > Pseudomonadota > Gammaproteobacteria > Steroidobacterales > Steroidobacteraceae > Steroidobacter. The sequence goes on from JAFAEQ010000015.1 coordinate 89,912, forward strand.
CGCGCAGGGCGTGCAGTTCCAGGACACGCCCGATACTTACTATGAAGGTGTCGATGCGCGCGTCGAAGGTCATCGGGAAAATCTGGATGAGCTGCGCAAGCGCCGCATCCTGATCGACGGCAATCCGAGCAAGGGCGATGGCGTGCTGCTGCAGATTTTCACTCAGAACGTGATCGGCCCGATCTTCTTCGAGATCATCCAGCGCAAAGGCAATGAGGGCTTCGGCGAAGGCAACTTCAAGGCCCTGTTCGAGTCGATTGAGCTCGATCAGATGCGACGAGGAGTGATTTGAGAGGTAGCTGGCCAACGAGTCTGCTGGTCCGCTGGTCCAGGCAGTGAACTAGCTCATGAGGCCGTCAGTTGACGGCAGATGGAGGAAGGGTGCGAGTACGACACGTTTTTGTTCTGGCCAGGAGATTGGCAGCGAGTTGGCTGACGGACTATTTATGAAACGCATTCCCATCTCTCGTATCGAAGGCAAGGCATCGCGACAGGCACATGCAGATCTGCCCGAAGGCACGTTCGAGCGGGAGATCAGCAAAGAAGGCTTCTTCGGCCCGGCCACGATGTTTCATCACAAGCATCCGCCGACGGGTTGGACCGCCTTTGAAGGTCCGCTGCGACCTCATGCCTTCGATCTCGCTCGACTTCAGTCGGGCAGCAACTCGCCCTGGGATGCTCCGCAGATTCTGGGCAATGCAAGTGTTCGCGTGCGCTACTGGAAAGCCGCGCAGTCGATGGATCATCTGGTCCGCAACGGCGATGGGGACGACCTGTTGTTCGTGCATGCGGGTGCGGCGGAGTTCTTCTGCGACTATGGCCACCTGGCGATTCAGGCGGGCGACTATATCGTCGTGCCGCGCGGCACGATGTGGCGCGTCGAAGTGCGCGAACCGCTGGCACTCCTGATGATCGAAGCGGTGAATTCGAGCTACGAGCTGCCCGACAAGGGCATGCTCGGCGCGCACGCGATCTTCGATCCCGCGATGCTGGATGCGCCGCGCATGGATGAAATGTTCCTCGCGCAGCAGTCGGACGATCGTCAATGGCAGGTGCGAATCAAGCGTCGCGACGCGCTATCGACCGTGACGTATCCGTTCAATCCGCTCGACGCGATCGGCTGGCACGGCGATCTGAGCGTCGTTCGCATCAACGTCAAGGACATCCGTCCGCTCGTAAGTCACCGCTATCACCTGCCGCCCTCGGCGCATACGACGTTCGTCAGTCATCGATTCGTGGTCTGCACTTTCGTGCCGCGTCCGTTCGAGACGGATCCCGGCGCGCTGAAAGTGCCGTTCTTCCACAACAACGATGACTACGACGAAGTGATTTTCTATCACGCGGGGAATTTCTTCTCCCGCGACAACATTCATCCGGAAATGATGACGTTGCATCCGTGCGGCTTCACGCATGGGCCGCATCCGAAGGCGCTGAAGAACATGCTGAACCAGCCGAAGCCGGCGACCGACGAGTATGCGGTGATGATCGATACGCGCGACGCGCTCGAGATCACGGACGCAGCGAAGAGCGTCGAATGGGCGGGCTACGTGGATTCGTGGAAATAGGGACGAGGTGATGACGGTGATAGCGGTGATGAAGTGATGGCGGTGATGGGGTAATGACGGTCAGAGAATTTCTTTTGCCGCCATCACCGACATCACTGGCATCACTGTCATCACTTTGATAACGCTCAGAGGAGCGTCTCCTGCTTCATCACGGCCATCACTTTCATCACTGCCATCACGCCCTCACAGAGGCGGCTCTGTGCCCGGGTCCGCATCTTCCATCGGATACGTCGTCAGCGAGCCTTCCTGTGCGGGCTGTGGCCGAGTCGCCGGTACAGGCGATGCGGTCGTCGGTGCCGGCGCGGCGTTTGCGGTAGCCGTCCCCGAAGCAGTGCGTTGAATGGCGCTGACGAATTGCACGGCCGGTGCGGGCGCGCTGCCCGCGTCCATGCGGATGACCTCGCTCGCGAGGATGCCGGGGCGCTGGTAGAAGGATTCGTTCGATGCGCTGTCGATCGTCATCGCCGAGCCATCGAGGGCGACGCCTGCGAACAGACCGCTGGCCCGGGAGTACGAGTAGACCTGCGCGGTCAAGCCGATGTCGGTCGCGGCGGAGCTCTGGCGTCCAACCGGGCCTGCAGCCACGGACGCGTCGGCTCCCAGCGTGATCTTGCCTCCGACGATTCCTTCGATGCTCTGGCGCGAGGTGAAGACCAGCACCACGTCGGTCGATTGCACGCCGACCTGAAAGCCGAAGCTGCCGCCGGTCAGGTTCACAAAAATCGGACTGCTCCATGATCCGTTGTCATGGCGCACGACCATGACGCCCTTGCCGCGGCGACCGCCGATGCCCAGACCGACTTTGATCACGCCTGGAACGACCGCAACTGCGTAAGCGCGTTCGAGCAGCCAGGCAGGAATGTTCTGTTCCGGCATGGCCATCAACTCATTCAGAACCTGAGTCGAGGTGAGGAGTCGTGCGTCCTGTCGCTCACCGGCAACGGCCGTGAGTCCGAAGGACAGCGTCATCAACATCACTATGCTTTGCGCGACAAGGAGTTTGACTCGCATCGTCTGGCTGAACCTCTTGAACAGGAAAGAACGGGAACGTCTGCATGAATGCTCTGTTCCACGGGTATGACGAGCAGACTGTAGCAGATCGGGGCAGTCGGATTGACGCGCCGTGAGCTCTGACCGGAGCGTGCGCGATTAGTTCGGGCGCAGGTTGCGCGGCGCGACTGCGTTCTGATTGGTCGCGAGGATGAGCTCGTCGAGTTCCTGGCGCCGACCGCGTTCGATATAGAAACGCGCGACGCGCTCGCGTGCTTTGAGACGGGTTTCGACATCGGCGCCGCCGTCCGCGGTGAGCTCGCGGAAGCTCTGCACCAGATATTTTTCCGCTTCCTGAATCCGTCCTTCGCGGTACAGCGTTTCGCCCAGGGCGCTCGCGGAGCGCGCGGATCGCCAGCTCGGCGCGGATGTCCGCTTCCAGCGATTCATCGATGCCGTGAGCATGGCTTCCGCATCGGACAGCCGGTTGGTCGCGAGCAGCACCTCACCCAGAATGTATTCCGCGGTTGCGACGTATTGATGGTCCGGGGGCAGCGAGCGCGAATAGATGTCGAGCGCCTGACGTAGCTGCGGCTCCGCCTCCCTAAAGCGACCTTGCCGCTTCAGGATGTGCGCGAGGCTCGTTCGCAGATAGCCCGTCATGTAGTACTCACCACGTTGCGCATCCACGTTCACATCGATGGCCTGGCGCGTGAATTGTTCGGCCTCGGAGAGGTTGCCCTGAGCGAGGCGTACCTGTCCAAGCGAATCCAGAGTGTCGGCAACCTGCGTGCTCGTCGGGCCGTACAGCACTTTCTGACTCTCGAGGACACTCTCATAAAGACTGCCTGCTTCGTCGGTCTTGCCCTTCAGGAACAGCACTTCGGCCAGTCGCGAGTCCGCCATGACGCGGTCTGGATGGAGCTTGAGCGGGATGGTTTCCTGGTAGATCCCGACCGCTTCCCGTGCCGCTCGTTCCGCGCCGTCCAGGTCGTCACGCCAGGAGCGGACGCTCGCAACGTCCAGCAGAACGCTGGCCACATCCGGATCGCGCATCCCCTTTTCCGCGCGCATCATGGTCAGTGCAGACGTGAAGTATTCCTCTGCCTTGGTGAGATTGCTGCGCACCAACTCGAGCCGACCGAGATCGGCGAGCAAACTGGCTTGCGTGGCGGAGGCCGCACCGTTCTTGTTGCTGTTGGCGATACGGATGGCTTCGCCAAATGCAGTGTCGGATTCCTCGAAGCGACCGGCATTGCGCAGTGCGACCGCCAGCTCGGCGTGCACCTGTCCTGTCTGTGCATCCTCCGGCAGATTGGCGCGACGCATGACCCGCAAGGTCTCTTCGAGAAAGTTCACGGCCAGATTGGACTGCCCTTGGCGTCGATAGGCTCGACCAATCGCCTCGAGCAGCCTCGCTCTGACCTCGGGCTGCTCGTCGAGCTCACCTCGGATGGTATTGGCGGCCTGATCCAGCAGTTCGCTGGCCGTCATCTGCTTACCGTTGTTCTCGAACGGATCCGCCGCGGTGAACACGCGCAACATGAAATTAGACACGCGCTCGGCGCGCTCGCTCTCCTGTGCCACCCGGTCGCGTTCCTCGGCAATGCGCTGTCGCTGAACGGACATCACAGTGGCAAAGGAGATCAGGAACACCAGGAAGGCAGTCGTCATCGTCACGCCTACCGCGTTACGACGTGCGAACCGCGCCGAGTAGTACATCCAATTGCCCTGACGGGCCTGGACGGGTTCGCGATTCAGGTAGCGCCGGACATCGGCAGCGAACTGTTCGACCGAGCTGTAGCGGCTGTCCGGTTCCTTGCGCATCGCTCGCAGCACGATGGCATCGAGATCGCCCACCAGTCGTTTGATCAGACGATCCGTGGCAAGCCGCCGCGCATGGGCGAGCGTTGCCATCAAATGGCGCTTCTCCGCCTGATCCGATTCCATCGCGCGCCGTACAGAGGCGCTGGGGCGTAGCGGATCTGCGATACAGATCAGGCGCTCGAGCTCGAGCTGGCTGGCTGAGGGGGGTACCACGTAGGGCCGAAGACCGGTGAGAAGCTCATAAAGCACCACGCCGAGTGCGTACACGTCGCTTGCCGTCGTGACGACCCGTCCAAGGATCTGCTCGGGGCTTGCGTATTCCGGCGTCAGCAGCCGGTCGTTCATGCGCGTCATGGCCAGCATGGCGGACTGATCGCTCGCATCGAGCAGCTTGGCAATGCCGAAATCCAGCAGCTTGGGCGTGCCTTCTGGCGTGACCAGAATGTTCGCGGGCTTCAGATCGCGATGGACGATCAGGTTCTGATGGGCGTACTGGACTGCAGAGCAGATATCGAGAAACAGCTCCAGACGCCCGCGCAGGTCCAGCTGGGCGTCGTCCGCGTACTGATCCACGGGCTTGCCGTGGACATACTCCATGATGAGGTAAGGGCGGCCATCCTCGATCTCACCGGCATCCAGCAGCTTGGCGATGTTCTGGTGATTCAGGCTCGCGAGGATCTGCCGCTCGGCCCGCAGCCGCATGCCGAGATTGGGGTGCACCGTTGCCCCGTCAACGATCTTGATCGCGACCTGGGCGCTGTACTGGCGATCGGCGCGCTCGCCCAGATACACCGTGCCGGTGCCGCCGTGCCCCAGGACCTCCGCAAGGCGATAGTTGCCGATGACCTTGCCCAGAAGCGCCTGACGGCGATCACGGGTCGCGATATCGAAGGCTGCACCCAACGCATGGGTGAGCGGCGAAGTGCGGCGGCCATTGTCCACCGCCAGCATGCCAAGCACTTCTTCGCGGAGCTGCAAATCATCCGGCGTCCGAGCGATGACGAACGCCGACTGTTCCTCCTTCGGAAGGACCGAAGCTTCGTTGAACAGCGCTTCCATGCGCGCGAATGCGGGATCGACCGGGTCGTGGTCCGGTGCGAGGCCAGTGCGTTCGTTGTCGTTGTTCTCTGAAACGCTCATCGCTCTCAGACGACGTCGGGATGCTGTGGCCGCTGCGGCCGGATCTGACGCAGGATCCAGGCTTTGGCCAGGCGCAGATCGCGGTCGATGGTGGCCTCGGAAACCTTGAGGGTCTCGGCCAGCTCCTGATACGTCAGCCCGCCGAAATAATGCAACTCGACGATCTCGGCCAGGCGGGGGCTCTGAGTCGTCAGGCGCTGCAGGGCCTCGTCGATCTCGAGCACGTCGATCTCACCAGAGGTCATCGGGCCGCCGATTGCGTCGGTGCTGTGCAGATCTTCCACCAGCGCGCTGCTGGTCGTGTCGCCGCCTCGCTTCGAGCGATAGCGGGCTTTCGCATGGTCCACCAGGATACGGCGCATTTGTCGTGCTGCGACCGCAAAAAAGTGCGCGCGATCCTGCCAGGACACGTCCATCGCGACGAGTTTGACGAACGCTTCATGCACGACTGCTGTGGCCTGCAGCGTGTGGCCCGGACGTTCGCGCTTCATGTAACGGCGGGCGCGTTCCCTCAGCTCTTCATATATGAGAGGCGTGAGACGCTCCAGCGCACGCGAGTCGCCGGATTGCCAGGCGGACAACAGACGCGTCACGGCCTGACGGTCAGCCGGACGGTCCGCCTCGGGAATTGCCGCTGCGATCGTGTTGCTCAAAAAAAGGCGCTCCGCTACCGCTTCATTGAGATTCGTAAGGTCCTGCTTCGCCAGCCTGCGACCGTGCACTCCAGGCGCACAGAGTCCCGCAGCCGTACTAAATCAGAAATCTCCCCATAAAACAGAGCCTTCATCGTCATTTTGGCACGAGGCTGGACTTCTGAGCCCCGAGCCGCGCCCCGCAATCCCCATGCGGCCTGCCCTGAGAGCCCAAGACGCCGTAAGGGAATTTCCTCGGATCCCGCTAGGTCCGGCGCTGATTGTTGACCTTTTAGATCGATTGTCCAGCTCACCGTGTGACGGACCTCACACAGCGGCGTCGCTTATGCCAGTGAAACCGACCCGTTCCGGACTTTGTTCACACATCGATCAACAAGAGGTTCCTTCACATGCGTAATTCAATCGTTGCTTCTTTCGTCGCCATCGCCCTCATCGGTAGCGCAGCTGCCCACGCCAACGCCACGCCTCCGCAGGTCAAGGTGGCGGATGCCGTGAACATCAAGCGTCCGCAGGTTCAGGTTGCTGATGGCGCAGTGAATGCCAAGCGTCCGCAGATCCAGTTGGCTGATGGCGCAGTGAATGCGAAGCGTCCCCAGATTCAGCTGGCTGATGGCGCAGTGAACGCCAAGCGCCCGCAGATCCAGCTGGCTGATGGCGCAGTGAATGCGAAGCGTCCGCAGATTCAGTTGGCTGATGGTGCAGTGAACGCCAAGCGTCCGCAGATCCAGCTGGCCGATGGCGCAGTGAACGCCAAGCGCCCGCAGATTCAGTTGGCTGATGGCGCAGTGAATGCCAAGCGCCCGCAGATTCAGCTGGCTGATGGCGCAGTGAACGCCAAGCGTCCGCAGATCCTCGCCTAATCCGAAACCGAAACCCTATTCAGGAGATCATCATGAAAACCAGGATCGTCGTCGGCGCAACCTTGTTGCTGACACTGGGCTCCGCGGTAGCGGGCTCGATGCTCTATGGGCAGGAACAGGCATCCGTGAAGGTGGAAGAGTCTGAGGCCTCCGCCACCTCTGAGCGTGTGACCCCCGCCATGATTGCCGAGTGGAAAGCGAACTCCACCACCGGCGACTACGTCGCTCCTCGCGTTCCCATCTAGTCGAGGATCACCGCAAGCTGCGCAGATGATTCTGCGCAGCTTTCGGAAAAGCTGTCTGCACTCGCAGACAACCAAGCGAAGTGTGCGCAAAATCACATACGCGTCGCGGATTTGCGTCGCCCGTTTCACATTTCGTTCGTTGACATATTTGCGCGCCGTTTGGCACCCTTGCCTAAGCATTTTGAGGGCAGCGAATCGTTCGTCGTCCGCATAAGGGCAAACTCACCGAAAGGTGAGGACGCAAAGCCACCGGTCTACGGGGAACTTTCCTAGGACAGCGGGGTTGCCAGCGTGCTGTTCGATCCGTGAACGATCGGGCGGACAAACGGCTGTCCCTCTCCAACGAACTCCTCCGCCGATTGAGCGGGCCTGCGATCGAGGCTGCCATCCATTCACAGCGACCGGCGCGTGCTTGCTTGATGTTCCATCGGATTTCCAACTGCTTCTGTGACTTCTCGCGGCTGCGTACCGCTCTTGCGGGCGTCGTTGTCACGCTTGCATTGCTGCCGGCAGTGTCGCAGGCAGCGCGGCCGCTCGTGGGGCAGCCGGCGCCGGATTTCGCGCTGCGTGCGATGGAGGGCGGCAATCTGCGTCTGTCCGAGCATCTGGGCGAAGTCGTCGTCATCAATTTCTGGGCGACCTGGTGTGGACCGTGCCGCCAGGAGATGCCTTTGCTCGACGATCTCTACGGGAAGTACAAGCTGGCGGGCATGACGCTGCTCAGCATCAACATCGACGAGGATTCGTCGCGTGCTGCCGAAATGGCGCACACGCTCAAGGTTTCGTATCCGGTTCTGTTCGATGATCGGCAGGAAGTGAGTCGTGCGTACGATGTCAGCACCATGCCCGTCACCGTCATGATCGACCGTGGAGGCGTGGTGCGACGCGTGTTCGATGGCTTCAAGCCTGGAAACGAGAAAATCTACGCAGAGCAGATTCGCGAGCTGCTGAATGAGTAATTACTGGAATCGGCCGGGCTCGTCCGTCCGAACATCGCGTGTCAGATCGCCCGCGAGGCATTGGATAGGTGTCATGTTGCGTCACGCAAGCTTGCTTCTGTTGTCATTGCTGTTCCTGAGCGCTCCGTTACGTGCGCAGGACGCGTCAGCCGCATCGGCCGGCAGCGAGGGAGGCGGTTTCAAGAGTCTCGATCAGGAAGTCCAGACCCTGAAAAAGGACGTGCTGGATCTGAACCGGGAGCTCTTCGTTCTCGAGGAAGAGCTGCTGTTCCCGGCCAATACGCAGGTGGCTGTCTTCGTCTCGATGGATGTGGGCGAGTACTTTGCGATCGACTCGGTCAGTCTCAAGCTCGATAACAAGGAAGTGGCGAACTATCTGTACACGGAGCGCGAAGCCCAGGCGTTGCTCAAGGGGGGCGTGCACCGCGTATTCCTCGGCAATCTCAAGGCGGGCGATCACGAGCTGATCGCGGTGTTCACGGGTCAGGGCCCGCATGCGCGCGATTACAAGCGCGGTGCGACCATGAAGCTCACCAAAGGCGTCGGCGCCAAGTACGTCGAGCTCAAGATCAGTGACCGCGCGAGCAAGGCTCAGCCCGAGTTCGTCGTGAAGGAATGGGAATAACGGCTCCGAAGCATATCGCCATGAGCCGCAGATCAGCCCACCCGCGCAGTTCGATGTGGACGTCGATGCTTCGCCGGCTTGCCCACGCGAGTTGGGCTGCCGCGGCGCTCGCGTCGACCGCTCCATCTGCAATCGCACGCGAAAGCCCAGCGGAGAAAACGCTGATCGGCAGCCCTCAGGTCGTGAAGGATCTGCATTGGGGCGATGTGCTCTTCTATTTCTATCAGGGCGATTACATCCAGGCCATCACGCGGCTCGGCGCATCCCAGGACTTCAATCGCATCGGCAATCACCTGGTCGAGGCGGAGCTGCTGAAGGGAGGGCTGTACCTCTCGCTCGGTCAGCACGAAGAGGCTGGACGCATTTTCAAGGCGCTGCTGAACGACAACGTGCCGCTCGATGTTCGCAATCGCGCCTGGTTCTATCTCGCGAAAGTCTGGTATCAGCGTAATTATCTGGAAGACGCGGCGACCGCCCTTGCGTCCATTCGCGGTGCGTTGCCGGGAGAGCTCGAACCCGAACGTCACCTGCTCGAAGCGCAGGTGTTCATGTACCTGGATCGCAATGAGGAGGCGATTGCCACGCTCGAGCGCTGGCAGCCCGTGGGTGATCGTTCGGATGTCTGGTCCTCGTATGCGCGGTTCAACATCGGTGTTGCCCTCATGCGCAAGGGACGCGTGGAGGAGGCTGCGAAGCTGCTCGACGCCGTGGGTCAGATGTCCGCACCGACGGAAGAGCTTGCGGCTTTGCGTGACAAGGCCAATCTCGCGCTGGGCTTCGCCTGGCTGAAAGAGAACCGTCCGGCCGATGCAAAGGCGGTGTTGCAACGCATTCGTCTCGAAGGCCCGCAGTCCAACAAGGCGTTGCTCGGTGTTGGGTGGGCCGATTCGGCCGACCGCCAGTTCACCAAGGCGCTCGTACCCTGGATGGAGCTGCGCGATCGCAACATGCTCGATGCCGCCGTGCAGGAGTCGTATCTGGCTATCCCGTATGCGTATGCGCAGCTCGACGCCACGCGTCAGGCCGCCGAGCAGTACACGCTCGCAGTGAACGCATTCGGCGAGGAAGCTGCCCGTATCGATCAGTCCATCGCGGCCATCCGCAGCGGACGGTTGCTCGATGCAATCGCGCAGAACGACAAGGCCGATCAGGCGGGCTGGTTCTGGCAGCTCCAGGCGTTGCCCGATGCGCCCGAGACCCGCTATCTGTATCACCTGCTCGCGAGCAACGAGTTTCAGGAAGGGCTCAAGAACTATCGCGATCTGCGCCTGATGCAGCGGAATCTCGCCAGCTGGGAGCTCAGCGTCGCCGCCTTCAACGACATGGTGGAAAACCGTCGCGAGGCGTTTGCCCAGCGAGTGCCCGAACTGCAGGGAACGCTCGACACGATCGATCTGGATGCGATGGAAGCACATCGCACCGAGCTCGAGGCCCGGCTCGCGACGATCGAGCGCGAAGGTGACATCGCCGGGCTCGGCACCGAACGCGAGATGGAGCAATGGCAGCGAGTGCTGCGCATGGAGAATGCGCTTGCGCAGGCCGATCCGAACGATCCGATGGTCGAGGAGATGAAAGAGAAGCTGCGGCTCATCAAGGGCCGTCTTACCTGGGATTTCTCCTCGAACTACAAGGCGCGGCTGTGGAAGCAGCGAAAGGAAATGCGTGAGCTGGACGTTGCGACCAAGGAAGCGCGGCGTCGCTGGGTGCTGATCGAGCGTGCCCGCGAAGAGTATCCCGCGCGCACTGAACAGTTTGCCGAGCGGGTCAAGTTGCTGCAGCCGCGCATCGATGCGTTGATGGCGCGGCTCGATGCAGTGGCAACCCGGCAGAATCAGTATCTGGCTTCGATTGCGATCCGCGAGCTCGAATCGCAGAAGGAACGTCTGGCGGCGTACTCGTTGCAGGCGCGTTTTGCGCTGGCCTCGATCTACGATCGCGCCTCCTCCGGCAGCGAGGGTTCGCCGGGCAAGGAGGGTGGACAATGAGCCGTCGTCACCCTCCCGCATGGTTGCGCTCCGCTGCGGGCGCCGCATTGCTGGCGACATTGATCGCCGGCACGCCCGCGCTCGCCGACAAGAAGCCCAAGCCCACCGGCACGATCAAGGATCTCGAGAATCGCGAGATCAAGGTCGAGCGCGATCCGCCGACGAATGTTCAGGCGCAGCAGGCCATCGAGCAGTACCAGCGCTTCCTCGAACTCGAATCGCCGAACGAACAGATGCGAGCGGAGGCGATGCGCCGGCTGGGCGATCTGCAGGTCGAAGTCGATGAAGCCGCGCGCGCCGCTGGTGCCTCGGACTTCGATGGCTTGCAGAACAAGGAAGCGATCAAGCTGTATGAATCGCTGCTCAAGCAGTATCCGAAATACGAGCGCAACGACGCGGTCATGTACCAGCTCTCGCGTGCGTACGAATCGGAGGCGCAGCCCGAGAAAGCACTTGCAGTGCTGAACAAGATGGTCGCGGAGTTCCCGCAGAGCAAATGGGCCACGGAGGCGCAGTTCAGGCGAGGCGAGCTGCTTTTCAGCGCGACGCGTTATCGCGACGCCGAAGCGGCGTATGCGGCAGTCATTGCGGCCGGTCCCGCCAGCGGCTACTACGATCAGAGTCTGTACAAGCACGGCTGGTCTCTCTTCAAGCAGGGCCGCGGCGAAGAAAGCGTCGCGTCGTTCCTGAAAGTGATCGACCGCGTGCTCGTCGACAACGGCAAGTTGCGCGATCGCGATTCGCTCGAGCGTCCGGAGCGCGAGCTGACGGACGATGCGTTCCGCGCGATTGCCATCACCTTCTACGATCTGGAAGGTCCCGAATCGCTCGATGCATTCCTGAAGCAGCGCGGCGATCCGGTCTACGCGCATGTGCTGTATGAAGCGTTGGGCAATCTCTATATCGAGAAGGAACGCTATCAGGATGCCGCGCTCGCTTACGAAGCATTCGCGAAGCGACGCCCTGAAGATCGTTTCGCGCCTTCGCTGCAGATGCGAACCATCGAGGCGTATCAGAAAGGCGGTTTCGCCTCGCTGGTGCTCGAAGGCAAGCAGGCATTCGTCGAACGCTACGCATTCGGTTCGCCGTTCTGGGCCAATCGCACGGTGCAGGATGCGCCGGAAGTGGCCGCGCAGCTCAAATCCAATCAGAAGGATCTGGCTCAGTACTATCACGCGGCCGCTCAGAAATCGAAGAAGCCCGAAGACTATTCGGTGGCAGCGCGCTGGTATCGAGCGATGCTGGATTCGTTCCCTCAGGATGCGGAGGCGCCTGAAACCCGCTATTTGCTGGGTGAGGTGTTATTCGAATCCGGTCGTTTCGCCGAGGCCGCCAAGGAATACGAGCGCACGGCCTACGACTATCCGGCGCACGCGAAGTCATCGGCGGCAGGCTACGCCGCATTGGTTGCCTACACCCGTCACGAAGCGACGATCTCCGGCGAGTCGAAGGCGCTCTGGCACCGCCAGGGCATCGAAAGCCAGATCATGTTCGCGACCAGCTTTCCGGAACACGCCGAATCAGCGCGCGTTCTGACGAAGGCCGATGAAGAGCTGTTCGCCTTGAATGATTTTGATCGCGTGATCGAAGTGTCACAGCAGATTCTCGAACGCAAGCCGCCCGTCGATGCGAAGTACCAGCGCACCGCAACTACGCTGCTGGCGCATTCGCTGTTCGATCGCGGCCGCTTCGCGGAAGCCGAGAATGCCTACGTGCGGGTGCAGGGCTTCCTGCCCGCCAACGATCCGGACCGCTCGGCGATCGAAGAGCGGATCGCGGCCTCCGTCTACAAGCAGGCCGAAGCGAAGCAGCAGGCCGGCGACTCGAGCGGGGCGGTCAATGACTTCCTGCGCGTCGCGGCCCTGGCGCCGAACGCGAAAGTCGCGGCCAATGCCGAATACGATGCGGCCAGCATCCTCGTGCGCGACAAGCAATGGGATCGCGCGGCGCAGGTGCTCGAGAGCTTCCGTCGTAAATATCCGAATCACGAGTTGTCGCCGGAGGTCACACGATCGCTGGCGGTTGCGTATCTGGAGACTGGTCGCGCCGGTCAGTCCGCCGCTGAGTTCGAGCGCATCGCTGGGCGTCCGCAGGAGACCGCGGACGTTCGTCGCGAAGCGTTGTGGCAGGCCGCGACGCTCTACGAAAAATCGGGTTCGCAACCGAACGCCGCGCGTGTGTACGCCGAGTACATCAAGCAGTTTCCATCGCCGCTCGATCCCGCGCAGAACGCTCGTCAACGACTCGCAGATATGGCGAAGGCGCAGAACGACACGCGCGTGCGGGCACAATGGATCAACGAAATCATTGCGGCTGACAAGAGCGCAGGAAGTGCGCGGACAGATCGCAGCAAGTACCTCGCTGCCAAAGCCACGCTCGAAACGGCAGATCCGCAGGTCGCGATGTTCAACTCGATCAAGCTGGTCGTGCCGCTGGACAAGTCGCTCAAGTCGAAGCGCGGCGCAATGGAGCGCGCACTGAACATCTACGGGCAGGCGCTGGACTATGGCGTCGCTGAGGTGACCACGGCGGCCACCTACGGAATGGCTGAAATGTATCGCCAGCTCGCAGCGGATTTGATCAGCTCGGAACGGCCAAGAGGTCTGGACGAGGATGCTCGCGAGCAGTACGACGTGCTCCTCGAAGAGCAGGCATTCCCGTTCGAGGAAAAGTCCATCGAGTTGCACGAGGCAAACGCGCAGCGCACGGGCGATGGCGTGTACGACGAGTGGGTGCAGCGCAGTTTCGATGTGCTCGCCAAGTTGAAACCCGCGCGCTATGCGAAGGCCGAGATCGGTGAAGACTATGTGCCCAGCATTCGATAAGCGCATGGTCGCCAATCGCCCAATCGGCGCTGCCGCCCTCGTCATGGGCGCGCTGGTGCTGGGGGCCTGTGGAGGCTCGGCGCCACAGTTACCCGAAGCCCCGCCGGAGAGTGTGCCTGCGGCTTCCGCGCCAACACTGTCGACGAGCCCCGTGAGTGAGCCCGTCGTCGAGACCGCTCCGAGCAGTCGATCGAAGTCTGCCGTCGCCGATGCGGGGAGCGAGGGTGCACCTGTCGAAGCGCCTGTTCCGCCCGAGGCGCAGATGCAGTTCGATAACGCCGTGGCCACGATGAACTCTGGCAACACCGGCTCGGCCGAGCAGCAATTCCGCGCGCTGAGCGCGAGCTATCCTGCTTACACCGGCGCGCTGCTGAATCTCGCGATCCTGCAAACGAAGGCAGGCAAGCTCGAAGAGGCACACAAGACGTTGACCGATGCGATTGCACGCAAGCCGAGTGCGGCTGCGTACAACCAGCTTGGCATCGTCAATCGCCGGCTGGGTCGTTTCAAGGAAGCCGAGGAAGCCTATCAGCGCGCCATCGAAGCCGATGCGAACTATGCGCTCACCTATCTGAATCTCGGCGTGCTGTGCGATCTGTATCTCCAGCAGCCCGAGCGTGCGCTCGAAGCGTTCGAGCGTTACCTCGCGCTCGCTGCCTCGCCGGATGCGAAAGTGAATGGCTGGGTGACGGAGTTGAAGACGCGTCTCGGCACGCAACAGCGCAGCGCCAGGACGGAGGATTGAATATGCGCACGATCATCGGCTGTTTATGGCTATCGCTCTCGTTCGGCGCGCTTGCGGCCGACCCTCCTGCGCAGGCTGAAGCGCCAGCGAATCCCGCCGCGGACAAGCCCGTCACGGACGACAGTGCTTCGAGCGAGGCGAAGCCGGCCGTGCAGACATCAGGACAGCGTCGCAGTAACGATCGGCTCGACCTCGATACAACGGTCGTCACCGGCAATCGCGAGTTGCCGAAGGTGTTGTACATCGTCCCGTGGAAGAAGGCGGACATCGGCGATCTGCCGGCGCAGCCGTTCAACACGCTCCTCGATGAAGCGCTCACGCCTGTGGATCGTGACGTTTTTCGTCGAGAAGTGACGTACTACGGTGCAGTGTCGGGCGGTGGTGACAGGGGCAATCCTGCATCTGCGCCGCAGTCTGCAGGTCCTGAGAAGTAGTTCTCAGCACGCAGTTTTACCTAAGGCGATAAATCCGTACAGAACCAGGCTCGAGTGCAATTCAATCCCGGCAAGCGCACGCATTCGTCGTGCCGGGTGCGGTCGTTGTTGCCGCATTGGACTCGATCTTCTCGTTAAGCTTTTACTGAAAAATACGCGCACTGCGGCGATTGCGGCAGCAGATGCGCAGCTCGGCACAGCAGAGGAGTCAAGTCGATGGAGTTCATCCACTTCGCAGTGAACTTTTTCAAGGAGGGCGGTTTCTTCCTGTATCCGCTCGCCGCCATTTTCGTGGTGGGCATGGCGATCGCCATCGAGCGATTCGTGTACCTCACCAGGGAAACGACGCTGAATCGTCGCATCTGGTCGCAGGTGGTGCCGCTGATCAATCAGGGCAACTTCAAGCAGGTGATCGCGATCACTTCCAAGTCGAAGGCAGCCATCGCCACTGCGCTCAATTACGGCATCGCGCGCCTCGCAAGTGCACGCCGTCGCGACGATGTCGAGAAGGCCATGGACGAGAGCCTGCTCGAGATCATTCCGAAGATGGAAAAGCGCACGCACTATCTGTCCGCGCTCGCCAACATCGGCATGCTCACGGGTCTGCTCGGTACGGTCATCGGTCTGATTGCGGCGTTCGCCTCGATCGCGACCGCAAATCCCGCCGAGAAGGCCAGCCTGCTGGCAGCCAGCATTTCGGTCGCCATGAACAACACCGCATCGGGTCTGTTCGTCGCCATCACGCTGCTGCTCGCACACATGTTCCTCGAAGCCAAGACCACCAAGCTCATCGACAGTCTCGAGATCGCGAACGTGAAATTCCTGAACTCGGTGGTCGAGCGCCGTTCGGAAACCGATCTGGATGATGCGCCAGCGCCCGCAGCGCGCGGTCGCGCCACCGTTCACGGCTGATCGAAACCCTTCAGGGCGGGAGCGAAAGCCATGGCGCAGTCGAAAGTCGCGGGACGCGTGCGTCGCAATCACGCGCGCTATCGCGGGCGGCACGAAATCAACGTCGTGCCGATGATCGACATGATGATCATCCTGGTGTTCTTCCTGATCTTCACCGCGGTGTTCACCAAGACGAACGTTCTGGAGCTCAATCTGCCGGGCGCCGACAGTGCCGTGCCGGACCTGCCCAAGGGCTTGAATCTGGAAGTCATCGTGCGCAAGCAAGCCATCGAAGTCGCGGATCGCGGCACGGGCATCCTGCGCAGCGTTCCGGTAGCCGATCAGAAATACGATCTGAAGTCGCTCTCCGACTATCTGCAGCTCGTGAAATCCAAGTATCCGGAGACGACTGCGGCGACGATCCTGCTCGAGCAGGAAGTCGAGTACGACACGCTCGTGCAGGTGATGGACACCGTCCGTGTGTTTCAGGTACCTGGCTCGCACTGGGACGTGGCGGAGCTCTTCCCTGACGTATCCGTTGGAGATGCGCCCACATGACCCCTTATCGCATCAAACGTCATCGCAAGCGCTCGCACGGCGGCGGTGAGGCCGGCGGACACATGACCCTCGTGCCGTTCATCGACATGCTGATGATCCTGGTGGTGTTCCTGCTCGTGCACACCTCCGACGTCGATGTGCTGCCCAACACCAAGAACATTTCGATCCCGGAATCGATTTCCGACAAGAAGCCGACGCCGAGCGTCGTCGTGATGATCACGAAGGACGATCTGCTGGTCGACGGACATTCGGTGGCGAAAGTGTCGGACGTGATCGCAGCGACCGATGCGGTGATCGCGCCGCTCAAGCAGGCTTTGCAATCGCAGGCGGATACGGTGCTGGCCGATGCCGCGAAACAGGATATCGCCAAGCGCGAAGTCACGATCCTGGGCGATCGCCACACGCCTTACAGTGTGCTGCGTAAGGTCATGGCGACGTGCACCGAAGCCGACTATGGCAAGGTTTCGCTTGCCGTGATCGAGCGTGAGCAGCGCGCACCGCAGAGTGCTTCGATCGCAGGCGGCGTGTAAGGGAAGCGGACGATGAGCACGACAACCGGCATCTCCCCGTATTTCCGCCTGTACGAGCTTCCCTGGTCGCCGACCGAGGAAGTCGAGCGTCGATTTCGCGTCATCCTGCGCAATGCACTCATCGTCTTCGCCTTGCTTGCGCTGCTGATCACGCTCATACCCACACCGGAACGCTCGCTGGTGAAGGCGCCCGAGATTCCCGATCGCATCGTGAAGCTCGTGATCGAGAAGAAACAGCCGCCTCCGCCGCCGCCACCGCCGAAGGTCGAGCCGAAAGAGACGCCGAAGCCGATCGAGAAGATCGAGCCTAAGCCAGCGCCGCCGCAGCCCGATGCGCGTCAGAAGGCGCAGAACGCAGGCCTCTTGAAGCTGCAGGATCAGCTTGCCGACTTGCGAGACAATTCCGTGCTCGACAAGGCTGCAATGACCAAGAACCTGTCGGGCAAAGTGGGCGAGACCACGAGCTCGGAGCGCTCGCTGATCACTTCCAAAGTGGGCGCAAGCAGCGGTGGCATCAACACGTCCGCATTGAGTCGCGGCTACGGTAGCGGCGCAGGTTCGCTGACCGGTCACAACACGACGCAGGTGACGTCTTCGACGCTTGCGGCGCAGGCCGAAGACGGCGTGAAGCGCGGCGCGGGCAGCACGAAAGCGGCGCGCAGTCGCGAAGAGATCGAACTGATCTTCGATCGCAACAAGGGTGCGATCTATGCGCTGTACAGCCGTGCCTTGCGCGATAACCCCGAGCTCAAGGGCAAAGTAGTTCTGGAGCTGACGATCGCGCCCACAGGCGAGATCACTCAATGTCGGATCGTGTCCAGCGAGCTGAACGATGCAGAGCTCGAGCGCAAGCTCGTCGCTCGGGTCAAATCGTTCCGCTTCGAAGCTCGCGACGTTGAGACGATCACGACCACCAAGCCCATCGACTTCTTCCCGGCGTAAAGCGGCCGGAACCGGCGGGCAGCTGGATACTGGGCGGCTGGCCGGAACCGAAGGGCTGCTGGCCGGAAAAGGGCTGCTGGGGACTGGGCAGCTGGGCTGCTGGCCAGAAACAGAGCTGCAGCACGGCATACCGCGCGAAGGCGCGAGCGCTCGCATTCTTCTCTTCTCTTACCAGCAGCCCAGTGCCCGCTCCAGCTGCCCAGTGCCCGTTCCAGCATCCAGTCCCCGTCTTTTCGCCGTCCGTCGCAGTTCAGGGGCCGTCCGGCACCGGTTTCTTGCTTTCGAGTCGGACGTACCTCGATGATGTGGCGCAGGGAGGCCCGTCATGAATATCGATTCGGAGATCCGCCATTTCGTGGAACTGTCGTCGATCGACAAGTCCCGCTTCCTCGCGCGTTTCATGTATGAGCTCACGCTCGAGGCGCGCAACTTCTACGGTCCGGGCGGCAATCAGGATATCGACGCCAACAAGCTGCGTTTCATCAACGAGATCCAGCATCGCCTCACGCGCTTCATCGAACAGATCCTCATCGACGATCCGGCGCGCTCTTCCGACGACAACATGCTGCGTTTGCTGCTCGCGCCCCGCAGCGAAAAGACCATCGAAGCCCTCGTACATGCGGCTTACACGCGCACCATCCAGGCAATAGGGTAGGAAGAAAATTAGCAATGAGTAATGAGTAATGAGCAATGAGGTGCTCACGGCGTTCTTGCGCATCACTCATCACCCATCACTCATCACTTATTACTCTGCTCATTTCTCATTGTTGCTCGTATCTGCCTCGAATAGCTGCTCGAGTTCCTTGAGTGCTTGCTGGGCGGACTGAATCAGTTTCTGCTCGTCGTCGCGCGCTTCGCGTTGCCATTGAAGCGTCTTGCGGTCGTGTTCGTCGAAGCGTTCGATGCTTTCGGTCGCTTCCTGGTGGGGCATGCCGAGGGCTTCGAGGGCGTGGCGAGCAAGATCCAGGCTCGACAGATAGGTTTCTCGAATGATGTAGCGCACATCGAGATCCATGAGGCGGATCGCGTGCTGCCGATTGCGGGCGCGAGCGAGCAGTTTCAGATGCGGAAAGTTGCGTCGGACCATCGCTGCAGTCCTGACCGACCGATCGATGTCGTCCATCGCGAGGATGAAGACTTCGGCGCGACTGGCGCCGGCGGCTTCCAGAACCTCTTTGCGTGAGGCATCTCCGTAGTACACCTTGTTGCCGAAGCGGCGCACGAAGTCCACCTGAGTCACGTCGGATTCGAGCGCAGTGAACCGGATCTTCCGCATCCGCAGAACGCGTCCGACGATCTGTCCGAAGCGCCCGAAACCCGCGATGATCACGCGGCTCTCATGACTCTCGATCACATCGAACTCCCGCAGTTGCGTGGGCCGCATGCGGGGTTCGATCCATGCCTGCAGTCTCATCAGCAATGGGCTCGCGATCATCGAAATCGTCACGACGATCAGCAACGTGTCTGCCAGAGACTGTTGCATGACGCCGTTGATTACCGCGAGATGGAACAGAACAAAGCCGAACTCACCGGCCTGCGGCAAAGCGAATGCGATGCCCAGCGAGCTCTCGGTGCTGTGCTTCGTCAATCGTCCGGTGATCATCAACAGGGCGAACTTGATGGCGATCAGGCCGAGGACGAGTCCAAGGATGCGCGCAGGGAAATGGATCAGCAGATCGAGATTCGCCGTCATCCCGACCGAGATGAAGAACAGGCCGAGCAGCAAACCCTTGAACGGCTCGATGTCGGCTTCGAGCTCGTGGCGATACTCGCTGTCTGCGAGCAGCAATCCCGCGACGAAGGCGCCGAGCGCCATGCTCAGGCCGAACGTCTGAAAGAGCAGGGCGGTACCGATGACCACGAATAACGCGGCAGCCGTGAAGGCTTCTGCCACACGGGTTTCGGCGACGAGGCGCAGCAGGGGCCGCAGCACATAACGTCCGCCGAAGACGAATGCGGCGAGCACTGCGATCGCTTTGCCGCCGTTGAGCAGGGTCGGCAGCAAGTCTTCGCCACCATGTTTGTCCCCGAGCAAGGGCAGTAAAGCCAGCATCGGCATCACCGCGATGTCCTGAAACAGCAGGATGGCGAATGCCGAACGGCCATGCTGAGTGTTCAGCTGATGCCGTTCCGCGAGCAACTGCAACACCAGCGGTGTCGATGACAGCGATAACGCGAAACCCACGACGATGCTCGTGGCGACGCTCAGCCCGAACGCGCGGCAAATCAGGCCGAACACTATCGAAGTGAGCAGGACCTGGAGTAAGCCGACCCCGAAGACCGCCTTGCGCATGGCACGCAGGCGTGAAGGCTGTAACTCCAGACCGATCAGAAACAACAGCATGACGACGCCAAATTCGGCGATGTTCAGCACGCTTTCGCCGTCGTCGACGACTTTCAGCCCGAAGGGGCCGAGCACGATGCCCGCGGCCAGATAGCCGAGCACCGAGCCGAGGCCGATCCTTCGAAATAACGGGACGGCGATCACAGCGGCGGCAAGGAACATGGCAGCAGAAGCAAGTAGCGTCATGGAGGTGCCCCTAATCTCTTGGTGGTTCCCGCCTGCAGGCCGACGTGCACAGGCATCGTAACAAGCTCGATACGTCGGGGGATGTCCGACCAATCAGGGGTGGCCTCATGGCTGAGGTTGCGGACCGACCGGATCATGCGGCGCCATGCAAGTCAGCTCGTGAAATCGAGACTCCTGGATGAATACGTCCGTCGATACTCGGCCCGTACACACGATCGATGCACACAATCGCATCGTGGCGATGAACTCTGCGTGGGTGGAATTCATGCGCACGGTCGTGCCGTTCGAGTTCGATGCCGATGATGTGCCTGGCCGTTCGCTGTGGGACTTCGTTGCCGGCACTCAGGTGCAGCAGCTCTGGCAGGTGTTATTCGACCGGGTTCGTGCCATTGGTGCGCCGGTGTTCGTACCGATGCGTGCGGACACCGTGAGCATGCGTCGTGTGCTCGATGTGGAATTGCACCCAATGCCCGAGGGATCTATTCGACAGGTGCTCGAGATCGTGTGGACCGAGGCGCGTCCGCGCGTGCAGCTCCTGGAGCATTCGCAGCCCCGCAGCGAGTCGAGCCTGCTGTGCTGCGCCTGGTGCAATCGCGTGCAGGTGCGCCTCGGCGCGTGGCAGGAGATCGAAGACGCGCAGCTCACCTTGCGCCTGGGATCCGCTTCGACGCTTCCGGCGATTGCGCGGGGCGTGTGCACCGACTGCAAGCAGACGCTTCTGAAGACATTTCCCGGCGTCTGATGTAGGCGCAATGAGGCGGGGTGCCCCTGCGGAAGCCGGTCCGGAAGGGAGAGAGCACGGCCTCTGCTAGACTTCGTGCCCGATTCGTCCGCTTCGAAGCGGCGCATTCATCCAAAGCGAACGCAGTCTTTCTTCATGCCCCGTCAAGATCTCGTATTCCCCGTCAAGGATGTGGAGCTGCGCGAAGACGTGCACATGCTTGGCGCTCTGGTCGGCGATGTGATTCGCGAACAGGGCGGCGAAGAGCTGTTCCAAGCGGTCGAAAGCGCGCGGCAGGCGGCCATCGCGCAGCGAGAGGGCGATGCGGAAGCCGCGATACAGCTGGTCGTGAACATGCGCGGTGTGTCCGCCGCGCGCGCGCGCGATCTGGTGCGGGCATTCTCGACATGGTTCGAGATGGTCAACATGGCCGAAAAGGCGCACCGCATTCGCCGCCGTCGTCAGTACATGAACGAGGGAGCCACTCAGCCGGGGGGAATCGAGGACGCGATTCTCAAGCTGAAGGAGAAGGGGCTGGACTTGCAGGAAGTGCGGCGGCTGATGCTCGCGATGTATATCGAGCCCGTCTTCACGGCGCATCCGACGGAATCGACCCGCCGTACGATTCTGCGCAAGCAACAAAAGATCGCGCAGCTGCTGCTCAGTCGCATCGGACTGTCACGTTCTGCCGCAGAGACGCGAACCATCTGGCGGCGCATCCGTACCGAAGTCACCTCCGGATGGCAGACGGCGGACAATTCACGCGAGCGGCTCACCGTGGCCGACGAGCGCGAGCACGTGCTCTTTTTCATCGTCGAGATCCTGTTCCAGATCGTGCCCATCTTTTACGAGGAGATCGGCGCTGCGCTCGAGAAAGCGTACGGCCCCGAAGGCGGTGCAATGGAGGTGCCGGAGATCCTGCGATTCGGGTCGTGGGTGGGCGGGGATATGGACGGCAATCCCGACATTCACGCGAAAACCATCCGCGAGACGATGGCTCGCCAGCAGCAGCTCATCGTGAATCGCTATTTCCTCGAATGTCAGGGAATGGCGGAGTCGCTGTCGCAGAGTGCCACGCGCATCGGGGTGTCCGATGAGCTGCAACAGCGCATCGAACACTATCAGGCGCTCTTGTCGCCCTCGCACTCCCTTTCACCGCCGCGCCACGATCGCATGCCGTACCGGGTCTTTCTCGGGCAGGTCATGGAGCGACTGCGCGCAACCTACGATGGGCGGCAAGGACAGTACGAGTCGGCCAATCAATTCCTCGGCGATCTGACCATCATCTACGACAGCCTGATGGCCAATAAGGGTGAGCATGCCGGCGCCTTTCAGGTGCGACGGCTCATGCGTCGCGTACGCACGTTCGGATTTCATCTGGCCACGCTCGACATTCGCCAGAGCTCCGCGGTTCACCGCGCCGTCGTCGGTCAAGGACTCGGCGACCGCGACTGGAGTCGACGAACGATCGATGAGCGAGTCGAGCGGCTGCGTAGCGTGCTGCTGCGTGATGAAAGTCCTTCAGCCGTCCTGGATGCCACCGGCAAGCGCACGCTGTGGGTCTTTGAGGCGCTGGCTCATGCGCGGCACCGCAGCGGTCCTGAAGCCATCGGTCCGTACGTCGTCAGCAGCACGCGCGGCATCGACGATGTGTTGTCGGTCCTGCTGCTGGCTCGCTGGGCTGACACGGCGGATCGGCGGACGGGCGATGTGCCGGTCGATGTTGCGCCATTGTTCGAATCCGCAGACGCGCTGGCGCGCTGCGGCGAAGTGTTGCGGCAGCTGTTGAACGACCCGCTCTATCGGCGCCATCTCCAGGGTCGTGGCAATCATCAATATGTGATGCTCGGGTATTCCGCCAGCAACAAGGATGTCGGTCTCATGATGTCGCGCTGGCTCGTGCGCAAAGCCCAGGAGGCGGTGCTGGCGGCTGCGGCGGATTCTGGAATCGATGTGACCCTGTTCCATGGTCAGGGTGGAAGCTTCAGTCGCGGCAGCGGTCGTACCGAGGCGCTGGTGCGTAGCGCGCCCGCAGGCGCGAACCGTGGACGACTTCGGATCACCGAAGCGGGGGATCTGATCAACGAAAAGTACGGTCTGCGGCCCATTGCACTGCGGGTCTTCGAGCAGGCATTCAATGCGCTCACCCTCGCGAGCAGCGGCGTCGAGGATCGCGACAACGTCGATGTCCGCTGGCGCGAGGCGATGAGTGAGATGGCGCAGGAAAGCGCCCGCGTCTATCGCGCCATGGTCTTCGAAGATCCTGAGTTCCCGGAATTTTTCCGCCAACTCACGCCGATCGACGTCATCGAGAAAATTCAGATCGGTTCGCGGCCGACCACGCGCACTGAGCGAGAAGGTATTGCTGCGCTGCGTTCCATCCCCTGGACGTACGCCTGGTCTCAGTGCCGCTACATGCTGCCGGGGTGGTTTGGCGTGGGAACCGCGCTCGCCGTTGCACAGGGCCGATTGGGGCCGGACCTGCTGTTCGATATGTATCGGAGCTGGTTCTTCTTTCAGAGTCTGATCGACGATGCGGAGCTCGCGCTCGCGCGTGCCGATCTCGGTATTGCGAAGCACTACGATGAACTCGTCGAACCGCGCTACCGACCCTTTATCGATCGCATGCGCGCAGAGTTCGAGCTGACGCGCAGTCAGATCCTGCGATTGAAGCGCACCGAGAGCCTGTTGCAGGAAGAACCGACGGTCCAGCGCTCGATCCGCCTGCGCAGTCCCTATATCGACCCGATGCACCTGTTGCAGGTCGACCTGCTGCGCCGTTGGCGCGAAGGCGGCCGTCAGGATCGGGACATGCAGGCTGCGCTCCTGGCCTCGATCACAGGTATCAGTCAGGGTCTGCAGGGCGCCTGAGCATCGATGAGAGAACGTTTTCGGCAGCTCCGGCTAGCCTGATCGTCGCAGTTCCTGTTTCGTTCGAGACTGGATCGCGGCATTCAACGCGTGGGATCGCCCGAGCGGGCGTGCACCGCGTACCAGTCGAGACCTTCGGGCATGGGTGCGAGCGGCCCTTTCTCCTGCAGATAGGGCATCAACCAACTCACGATGGTTTCGAGACTGGTCTGGCGATTGTCGCCGATCAGCTCGGGGCGCTCTTGAAGCAGGCGGTAGGCAAACGCCACCACATCGGTTGCATCGCGGCGACGCGATTCAGGTAGCAGCAGCCATTGCTCCAGGACGCGCTCCTGTTCGTCGATCTCTGCCATCTACCCTCCCCAGGGTACGAACATTGCGCAGATGCAAAATAGCAGCGGGTGCTGCCCTGCGCACTCGGTTTCTTTACGGGTTGTCATTGCAACGTCGTCATGCGCTATTGAATTGCGCTGCAGGATTGCGGGAAGTCTCCTGTTGCATATTCAATCGGAGTTCACCAGATTAGTGACGTGACGGGATTCGCTGCGACGGAAAGTACGGATGAAGTTCGATGACGCGGATTTGCGGAAACCAAGTTGCGACTGCGGTGTCAGAGATTGCTGTCGCATCCAACGGCGCATGAGGAGACCGGGATAAGGTGCTGCGCGGAGTGCTGGATTTCCCTGATTTGCAGCTTTTTCACTATCCATCTGTGACCGCGTTGCGGCAGAATGCGCCCCCCGTTAGTTTGTATATTCACTCGGCGAGACTGGCTTGAAAAAGCGAACACAAAAAACCACTGCGAAGCGTGCTTCTTCCCGCGCGGGCAATCCTTGGTTGTCCCTGAGCCGCAATGGTGCAAGTCTTCACATCGAAGACTTCCTGACTTTTCGACTTACGCGTCTGTCGAACGCGCTTCGCAATAACATGACGAAGCCCTATCTCGAGGAGTTCGAGCTCAGCCTTCCGGAATGGCGACTGCTGGCTCTCGTCGCGCGGTTCTCGCCGCTGCGCTTTTCGGAGCTCACGAGCCGCAGCAGCATGGACAAGGGGCAGGTCAGTCGCACCTTACGTGTGATGACCAAGCGCGGTCTCACCAAGACCAAGATCATTTCCCAGCGCGGTTCGCGATCTGCGGAAGCGCTCGCTGCACCGGTCAGCGTATCGGTCACTGCAAAGGGTAAGGCGCTCTACAACTCGGTGCTGCCGGTGGCGCAGCGCCATCAGGCGCAGATCCTGCAGACCCTGAGCGAGTCCGAGCGCACCGGCCTCTACAAGTCTCTCGACAAGTTGTTCGCCGTCATCGGCGATCCGGACGCCGGCGAAGTCGACGTCTGAGCTGACAGGACGACAGTGAGGGTTCGGGCGAACCGGACTCTCACTCTCGGATCAGTTCTCCCACAGCGCATACGTTCAGCGCACTTTTTGCGCTTTTTTTCGCACTCGTTCAGATTTTCAGCTGCTCGCCAGCGCCATGAGCGCGAATCGCCGCGTTCACCGTGTTCAATAACAGGCAGGCGATCGTCATCGGGCCTACGCCTCCGGGAACCGGTGTGATTGCGCCAGCGCGCTGACTGGCCGTCTCGAAATCCACATCTCCCACGACTTTCGATTTGCCACTGCCGTCGTCCAGTCGGTTGATGCCCACATCGATCACGACTGCGCCTGGGCGGATCCATTCGCCTGCGATGGCTCGCGGACGTCCGATGGCTGCGACCAGGATTTCCGCTTCATTGCACAGCGCGGGCAGATCCCGGGTGCGCGAGTGCGCAATGGTGACTGTACAGTCACTCTGCAACAGCAGTTGGGCCATGGGTTTGCCGACGATGTTCGAACGGCCGATGACGAGCGCACGTCGGCCGGCCATATCCGGCAGCACCTCGCGGATCAGAATCAGACATCCGAGCGGAGTGCAGGGCACGGTTGCCTCTTCGCCCAGGGTCAGGCGTCCGGCATTGACGGCGTGAAACCCATCGACGTCTTTCGTAGGAGCGATGGCAGCCAGCACGGCCGCGCCATCGATCCCGGCGGGCAAGGGCAGTTGCACTAGGATGCCGTGAACCTGCGGGTCGGCGTTCAACCGAAGAATCACTTCGAGCAGCTGCGCCGTCGTCGTCGACTCGGGCAGTCGATGATCGAAATGCTGGATTCCCGCTTCGTGCGCCTGCCGGGTCTTGCTCGCTACGTAGATCTTGCTCGCGGCATCTTCGCCCACCAGCACGACCGCCAGACCGGGAGTGACGCCGCTCGCGCGCAATTGCGTGACCCGCGCCGCGATGCGCTGACGCAGACGTGTCGCGACCACGCGGCCATCGATAACAGTAGCGCTCATGAGTCTCTCGGGTTGGAAGGCCGCGTATTGTGGAGGCTCATGCTCGGGGAGAAAAGCTCTGGCCCAGATCCCGAAGTTCACATAGGCGATCAGGCACGCAGACTAGGAAGCAAGCCGATCCGCGGGAGATGGGTTTCCAGTACGCCTGGCTTCAGTGTTATCCCGCGCCTTCTCGACGATCCGATCTGTGACTCGAATTGTGACGCAATCAACATTTTGCACGCGGGCAGTTTGGGCGATCCGCCGGATGGCTCTGTGAGATGCATCGCTGTTTGGCGACAGGCCGTGTCTGATACTCGCGGATACCTATTTATAAGAAAAGCGCCATGGAGTTGACTGCAAATCCGAAAGACCTGGCTCTGCTGAAAGCGTTCTCGCCCCTCGATGGAATGCGACCGGACACGCTTGCAGCACTCGCCAAGCGAACGCGTCGACTTCAGGCTCCCAAAGGACGATTGTTATTCCTCGAAGGAGATGAGGAAAAGCAGACCTTCTATCTGCTGAGCGGGACGGTCGATCTGATGAGCGAAGGGGAGATCGTGGGCACGGTGCGCAGCGGCACACCAAAGGCCAAGAACCCGCTCGCACATGTGCTGCCGCGTCCTTATTCGGCCGTCGTGACCTCCGATCGCGCCGAGTATCTGCATATCGACAGTGAGTTTCTCGACGTCGCCGTCACCTGGGATCAGACGGGCAGCTACAAGGTGCTGGAGCTGAACGGCGGCGACGACGGAACGCCGGCCGCAGACGACTGGATGACCGCACTGTTGCAATCGAAAGCCTTCCATCGAATACCGCCTGCGAATCTCCAGGCCGTGTTCATGAGACTGCAGCGTGTGGATTATCGGGCGGGTGAAGTCGTGATCCGCCAGGGCGGCGAGGGCGACTGTCTGTATATCGTCGTGAAAGGGATCTGCCAGGTCACGCGCGAAACGCCTCTCAACAAGGACGGCATCAAGCTGGCCGAGTTGCGCATGGGAGATACCTTCGGTGAGGAGGCGCTGATCTCGGATACCAAGCGCAATGCGACCGTTACGATGGTGACGGACGGCTGCCTGATGCGGCTGTCGAAAGAGGATTTTCGCAAGCTGCTCCACGAGCCGCTGCTGCAGTGGGTCGACTATCCGGAGGCGAAGCGTGCCATCGCTGCTGGCGCTCAGTGGCTCGATGTGCGTTTGCCCTCGGAGTTCGAGCACTATCACGCTCAGGGTGCCATCAACATTCCGCTTTATTCGCTGCGATTGAAGATGGGCGCGCTCGATCGCAACAAGCAGTACGTCGTGTGCTGCGATACCGGTCGGCGCAGTTCCGCATGCGCCTATCTGCTGTCCGAGCGCGGCTATAACGCGAGCGTGCTGCGCGAGGGCCTGGCTGCGACTGAGGTCGCTCGCAGATAAGACAGGAAGATTCACACAGAGACCACTGACAGCACAGAGATCGAGGGATCAGCGATTCTGTTTCCGAACTCTGTGTCCTCTGTGCACTCGGTGTGAACTCTAATTTTCCGGTCCGGCTCTTACCGCGTCCGATGACGCACTCGCTCGTTCCATTGATGGCGCCGATGCAGCCGCTCGGCCTCGTCGGCCGATTCGGTCGGCGCATCTCTCAGCATCGCCTTCAACTCACCATGCGCTGCGGCCAGCTCCGGATTGAGCTGCAGCAACGAACGATATCGATCCAGAAACGGGTCGTGGCGCAGATCGCTTTCACCCGCAATCAGGCCGCGAATGTGAGAGGCCACGACGGCGTAGTCGTAGACGGTGGGAGGCTGCGATTGGGCGAGCGCATGGTCGATCTCCGCCGTGAGCAGCGACAGCGGCCTCAGCCACGCCCATTGAGGGTCTTTTACGAGTCGATCGAGCAAGGCGAGCCCCGTCGCCGAGCCGTCGAACTCGCGCTCGGTGGCGAGCACGAGCGAGTAGATCCGCTGCAGCTTGCGGCTCAGAGCCTCGAGCTCCTGCCGGGGTGTGGTCTCACTCATGCGCAGACGTTGACCCTTCCGGGCCTCGCGCGCAAGCCTCGATTGAATGGCACGCCTGCAGCGCTTCGGGAAGGGTCTTGTAATAGTTGTGCGGTCCGATCAGCTCCACGAGACCGGCGCGCTGCAGCTTGAGATCGACCCGTTCGTTTGCGCCCGTGAGCATGACGCGCACCCGGCGGCGCTGCAGATCGCGGATCACCTCCTCGAGCGTGGTAAGACCGGTGATATCCATGAAAGGCACCCACTTGAGCCGGATGATTACGATCTTCGGGTCGGTGTGCGTCGTGGCAAGCGCGCGTTCGAAGTTCTCCACGGCGCCGAAGAAGAACGGTCCCTCGATGGAATAGACGAGCGCCCCCGGCGGCACCGTGAGGCCGCGTTGTTGCAGTTCGCTGTTCAATGCCTGTGGCGATTCCTGGTGCACATCGACGCTGCTCGCCATACGCCGCAGGAAATGCAGCGTCGCAAGGATGACGCCGATGTTCACGGCAACGACGAGATCGACCAGGACTGTCAGGAAGAAAGTCACGAGCAGAATGAGCACATCCGCCGGCGGTGCGCGGCGAACCATGCGAACGAAGTGACGCGCCTCGCTCATGTTCCAGGCGACCACGAACAGAATGGCAGCGAGCGCCGCCAGCGGAATGTTGCTGGCGAGCGGCGCGAGCAACACGATGACCAGCACGAGCGTGACCGAGTGCACGATGCCCGCGAGCGGACTGTTGCCGCCGTTGCGCACGTTGGTTGCCGTGCGGGCGATCGCGCCCGTGGCCGCGAAGCCACCGAACAGCGGCGAGAGCACGTTGGCAATGCCCTGGCCGATCAGCTCCTGATTCGAATCGTGCCGAGTGCCGGCCATGCCATCGGCGACCACGGCCGATAACAGCGACTCGATGGATCCCAGCATCGCAATGGTGAATGCCGGACCGATGAGCTCGATCACCCGCGCAGCCGTGATTTCGGGGAGCTGGAACGCGGGCAGTTCGCGCGGAATGCCGCCGAACGCAGAGCCGATGGTCGCGACACCCTCAGGATGCAGTGTCGACTGGACGATTGTTGCGAGCGCCAGTCCGATCAACGGGCCTGGCACTTTCTTCATCAGCGGAATACGGGGCGTGACGATCATGACGAAGAGCGTCAGACAGGCGATGGCCGTCGTCGTGGGATGCAGATGCGGCAGCGCTTGCAGCGCGGACCAGAGTTTCTCGTGGAAATGCAGGCCGGTGACGCCTTGCAGCCCGAAGAAGTCCTTCCATTGTCCGGTCCAGATGATGACCGCGATTCCCGCGGTGAAACCGACGATCACGGGATCGGGAATGAAGCGGATAATGCCGCCGAGTCGCGCCGCGCCCAGGCAGATGAGCATGAGTCCTGCCATCAACGTCGCGATCTGCAATCCATCGATGCCGTGCTGGGCCGTGATCGCCGAAAGAATGACGATGAAGGCGCCGGTCGGACCTGCAATCTGCACACGACTGCCGCCGAACAGGGAAACAGCCAGTCCTGCGACGATCGCGGTGTACAGACCCTGCTCGGGTTTGGCGCCTGAGGCGATCGCAAACGCCATCGCAAGCGGCAGCGCGACCACGCCGACCACCGCACCTGCGATGAGGTTGCGTGTCCAGAATTCGCGCTGCAGCAGTCCCCATCGATGCGCTTCGAGAAAGGCAATCATGAGATCTCTTTAGAGTCTTTCAGTCATCGGGGCCGGTTAATGGGTTCTGCTTCGACCATCGCTGGGTGCGGGACCCGTTCATCAGTCGAGAATTACTCCAAACCCGTTCGCGGGCAAGGAGTGTGTACGCCGGATGCGCGCTGTCCGAGCGACCTGAGCTTTCCTAAGCGGGACTGTGGGGATCCGTTATCGCGAAGAGCGCGGCGAACTGTTTGCGCAACAGGTTCTTCTGCACCTTCCCCATGGTGTTGCGCGGCAGCTCGTCGACGAACAGCACACGCTTGGGCACCTTGAACTTTGCAAGGCGCGTCTGCAGCGCATCGCGAACCTCAGATTCATCGAGGCTCGCCTCGGGTCGTTTCACCACGATCGCCGTGACGGCTTCGCCGAAATCCGGATGCGGCACCCCGATCACTGCGCTCTCGACCACGCCCGGCAGCGCATCGATCTCGTTCTCGATTTCGATCGGATACACGTTGTAACCGCCCGTGATCACCAGATCCTTGCCGCGACCGACGATGTGCACATAGCCACGCTCATCGATGCGGCCCAGATCGCCGGTGATGAAAAAGCCATCCGTGCGGAATTCTGCCGCGGTCTTCTCGGGCATCTGCCAATAGCCTTTGAAGACGTTCGGACCGCGCACCTCGATCATGCCGATGGCGCTCGGCTCCTTGAGCGCGCCTCCTGTCTCCGCATTCGCAATGCGGATTTCCACGCCGGGCAAGGGCGGTCCGACCGATCCGGGTACGCGCTCGCCCTCGTACGGGTTCGAGGTATTCATGAGCGTTTCGCTCATGCCGTAGCGTTCGAGGATCGAATGGCCCGTGCGCTCGCGAAACTGACGATGGGTTTCGGCGAGCAACGGTGCCGACCCGGAGATGAAAAGCCGCATACCCCGCACGCGTTCGCGATCGAGCTCGGGACTCTGCAGCAGTCGTGTGTAGAAGGTCGGCACGCCCATCATCACAGTTGCGCGCGGCAGCAGCGCAAGCACCTGATCCGCGTCGAATCGCGGCAGGAACAGGATCGAACTGCCGGAGGCGAGTACGGTGTTGATGGCCACGAACAGGCCATGCACGTGGAAGATCGGCAGCGCATGCAGCAGCACATCGTTCGCCGAGAACTGCCAGCCGCGCGCGAGCGTCTCCGCGTTCGAGAGCAGATTGCCGCGCGTCAACATGGCGCCTTTCGATCGACCGGTCGTGCCCGAGGTGTAGAGCAACGCTGCAAGCGTGTCGGGGCCGCCTTCGCACGCCGGGACGCTCGTATTCGCGGGGTCCTGGGCAAGCTCGACTAGCGAACCGTCGGCGGCAGTGCCCAGTGTTTCGAGCTGGACACCTGTCTGCAGGGCTGCGATCGAGGCCAGCGCAGAGGGCCGGACGACCGCAACGCGCGGTTGCGCGTCGCTCAGGAAATATTCGAGTTCCGGCAGGGTGTACGCGGTGTTGAGCGGGACGAAGATCGCGCCGAGCCGCAGGCATGCGATGTAGAGCGCGATCGCCTCGGGCGATTTGTCGATCTGAGCCGCAACGCGATCCCCCGCGGTAACTCCGCGTGTTCTGAGCGCACCGGCAAGGCGAACGGAGCACTCATCGAGCCATCGATAGCTCAGACGCCGGCCGGCGTCGGTTTCCAGGAACAGTCGATCCGGATCGCGCGCGACGACGCGATTCAGCCAGTGCAGGGGATCTTGGGCAGGTGTGGTCATGGGCGGCCGATCAAACGGGACGCGAATGATAGGCGATCGGCTGCCCAAGACCGGCATTCGGCGCTCACGGCATGCGTTGATGTGCGTACTGCCGAGGGTGGAGAGCGAGAGGAAGTCAGCTTAGGTGAGCCAATACGAGCGTGGACAGGACGTCCCGTCGTCATTGCCGATGGCTGCTACTCGCAGCCATCGCATCGATCAATCCAGGCTTCGCGATGCGCGTTTCTCTTCGTACATCGCTGCATCGGCCAGCGCGATCAGGGCATCGATATCGTCTTCCGCGGCCAGGCTCACGACCGTCGTGCCGATGCTGACATCGAGCCGGTACGGGCGGGCGGACGTCGCATTGTGAATCGCGAGCTGCTCACGCAGCCGTTCACGCACGACGCTCGTGTCATGCTGAACGTGAGCCAGGGCAATGAACTCGTCGCCGCCGAGCCTTGCCACGATGTCCGACTCGCGGAAAGTCTTTCTCATGACATCGGCTGTGTCGCGCAAAGCCTGATCGCCCACCAGATGGCCAAGCTGATCGTTGATCTGCTTCAGTCCGTTGAGATCCACGAAGAAAAGACCCATCTGATAGCCCTCGCGTCGGGCGATTTTCAGGGCCTGGCTTGCGAGTTCGTAGAAGCCGCGGCGATTGCGCAGCTGAGTGAGCTCATCGACGAGCGACAGGCTGGCAAGCAGTTCCGCATTCCGTCGGAGCGCTTCTTCGCGCTCTCGCATTGCGACTTCCGCGCGATGCTTGTGGATTGCGACCTCGATGGCGGAGTGCAGCTCGACTTCCTGAAAGGGCTTGACGAGATAGGCGAGCGGACCGGTGCGAACCGCGCGCTCGATGGTCTGGATGTCGCGATGGCCGGTCAGGAAGATCACGGGCACATGCGCGTTCTCCTGGATCAGCTGTGCGGCCTGGATGCCGTCGATGTCTCCGCGCAGGCCGACGTCCATGATGACCAGTTGCGGCCGCAGCTCGGCCGCCATGCAAACGGCCTGAACGCCTTCGCTTGCGACGCCGAGCACGCGATAACCGAGTTCGGTGACGGTCTCTTCGAGGTCGCGAGCCACGATGCCTTCGTCTTCGACCAGCAGGATGGTGACTGCTTCGTCGTCAGCGGCGGCTTCTTGAAGGTGTTCGTTCGCATCCGTTGCGCTCGATGTCGTCAGTCGACTGAAATCTGTCATCGATTCGCGTTCACGGATGAGGGGGCGGTAGTTGTGCACGGGCGTACTAACGCACGAACTACAAAATGGGTTCGATCTTGTGCAGCATTTGCCGGCTGAATATTGGCGGGCAGGCAGGCCCCGATCAGTACGTAAGTACCGCGTGATCGCTCGGTGAGGCGGAGCAAGGCCTCGTTGCGCATGAGGCATCGCGCTATTGCGTCGAGCGCAACGGGCCGCGGCCACGCCATGCGCGCGCGCTGTGGACGCGGAAAACAGCTATTTTCCAGCGAAATCCACGCTCGCTGGCGATCACGATCCAGCTGCACGGTTATGCTGACATGACCCTCCGCTCGTGCGCGCCGCGACGGTAGCGTGCAGAATCCCCCTCCGGCCGTCCGCGGTGGATACGCCTACGTGACCATCACGGCAGCGCTTATCCCCATGAATTTTTCCCAGAAGGGCGCCGGTCCGTTCTGTTGAGGTTATGTTGCCTACATGTCCAGTTCGCCCAAACGTGCATTGATCTGCGGCTCGGTCGCGTTCGACACCATCATGGTGTTCCAGGACCGCTTCAGGAATCACATCCTCCCCGACAAGATTCATATGTTGAATGTGTCGTTTCTGGTGCCCCAGATGCGACGGGAGTTCGGCGGCTGTGCGGGGAATATTGCCTACAACCTGAAACTTCTGGGCGATGTGGGTGTGCCGATGGCCACCGTTGGACGGGATTTCGGGCTGTACGCAGACTGGCTCGAGCAGAACCAGATACCGACCGAACATATCCGCGTCATCGAGACCGAGCACACCGCTCAGGGCTTCGTGACGACCGACCTGGATGACAATCAGATCTGGGCCTTCCATCCGGGCGCCATGCAACAGTCCCAGCTGAACGAAGTCAGCGCCGCCGCCGATATCGGGATCGGGATCGTCGCTCCGGATGGCCGCGATGGCATGATTCAGCACGCCGCGCAGTTTGCCGCCGCTGGCATCCCGTTCATTTTCGATCCGGGTCAGGGATTGCCCATGTTCAGTGGCGAGGAGCTGCGTGCTTTCATCGGCCAGGCGACCTGGGTCGCGGTCAACGATTACGAGTGGCAGTTGGTGCAGGAGAAGACCAAGCTCTCGGCAGCCGACATTGCAGGTCAGGTGCAGGCGCTGATCGTCACGCGCGGCGCGGAAGGGTCCGTCATCCACGTCAAAGGACGCGAGATCGTGATTCCGCCCGCCAGGCCCGACGCCGTCGTGGATCCGACGGGATGCGGCGATGCCTATCGCGCAGGGCTGTTGCACGGCCTCCTGCACGGACTGGATTGGGAAACGACGGGTCGCATCGCCTCGCTGATGGGAGCGATCAAGATCGGCGCCCGCGGCACGCAGAATCATCGATTCACGGCGGCGGAGTTCGCAGAGCGTTATCGCGCGAGCTTCGGCACAGCATTGAGTTAGAACCCAGGGAGTCGCCACGAAGATTGCAAAGGACACGAAGGGTCAGGCCTGAGAGCCGGCACGTCCGCTTTGAGCTTTTGTGATCCATGTGTCGATGTGGTCGCTTTAGAGTTTCGTTTTTCCTTCAGCAGGAACAGCTATGAGCAGCAGCTTTCTTTTCACGTCTGAGTCGGTTTCCGAAGGTCATCCGGACAAGGTCGCAGACCAGATTTCCGACGCCATCCTCGATGCCATCCTGGATCAGGACAAGTATTCGCGTGTTGCCGCCGAGACGCTCTGCAATACGGGTCTGGTCGTGCTCGCGGGCGAAATCACTTCGAACGCAGTCGTCGATTACCAGAGCGTTGCGCGCGAGACCATCAAGCGCATCGGCTACGACAACACGGACTACGGCATCGACTACAAGGGCTGTGCGGTGCTCGTCGCATACGACAAGCAGTCGCCCGATATCGCGCAGGGCGTGGATGAAGGCCGCGGCCTGAATCTCGACCAGGGCGCAGGCGATCAGGGCCTGATGTTCGGCTATGCCTGCGATGAAACGCCGGAGCTCATGCCGCTGCCCATCTATCTGTCGCATCGTCTGGTCGAGCGTCAGGCGCAGCTGCGCAAGTCCGGCAAGCTGGCCTGGTTGCGCCCGGACGCGAAGTCGCAGGTCACGATCAAGTACGTCGACGGCAAGCCGAAGGAAATCGATACCGTCGTGCTGTCCACGCAGCATCATCCCGAGATCGAGCATGCCGCGCTCACGGAAGCCGTGATCGAAGAGATCGTGAAGCCCGTGCTGCCGAAGGAAATGATCGGCAAGAAGATCAACTACCTGATCAACCCGACCGGCCGATTCGTCGTGGGCGGTCCGCAGGGCGATTGCGGCCTCACCGGTCGTAAGATCATCGTCGACACCTACGGCGGTGCTGCACCTCACGGCGGCGGCGCCTTCTCGGGCAAGGATCCCTCGAAGGTGGATCGCTCGGCCGCGTACGCCGCGCGCTACGTCGCGAAGAACATCGTCGCATCGGGCCTTGCGTCCAAGGCGCAGGTGCAGGTGTCTTACGCGATCGGCGTCGCGAAGCCGACCAGCATCATGGTGACCACGTTCGGCACCGGCAAAGTGTCGGACGAGAAGCTCGAGGAACTGGTCGCCAAGCACTTCGATCTGCGTCCGAAGGGCATCATCCAGATGCTCGATCTGCTGCGTCCGATCTATCAGAAGACGGCCGCCTATGGTCACTTCGGTCGCAACGAGCCGGAATTCTCGTGGGAGAAGACCGATAAGGCGGATGCCCTCGCGGCCGACGCCGGCATCAAGCTCGCGGCAAACGGCTGAACTCGGGTGATGACCGGCGCGTGATGAGTGATGAGAAACAGTGCGTTTCTTACCTGTCACGCGTCGCTCACCACTCATCCCAGTAGACTTCTCACACTTCCGCACGCCGAGGGGCGCTGCAGCAGATTCGTTCTGCCAGGCTCGGCGAGCATTGCATGGAGTAGCGCGACGATAGTCGCGATGCTCCACGGCAACGGCGCCCTCAACCATTCATGGAGACATCGATGAGCGCAGTTGCAAAACCTGCTAATGGCGACTTCTACGTTGCCGATCTGAACCTGGCTGATTGGGGCCGCAAGGAAATCCTGATCGCCGAAACCGAAATGCCGGGCCTGATGGCCATTCGCGAAGAGTTCGCGAAGTCGCAGCCGTTGAAGGGCGCGCGCATCACCGGCTCGCTGCACATGACGATCCAGACAGCCGTGCTGATCGAGACGCTGCAGGCGCTCGGTGCGGAAGTGCGTTGGGCCTCGTGCAACGTGTTCTCGACCCAGGACCATGCGGCTGCTGCGATCGCGGCCCGCGGGACGTCCGTCTTCGCGTACAAGGGCGAGACGCTCGATGAGTACTGGGATTACACGCACCGCATTTTCGAGTGGGCCGACGGTGGCTACTCCAACATGATTCTCGACGACGGCGGCGATGCCACGTTGCTGCTGCACCTCGGCACGCGTGCCGAAACCGATCTGAGCGTGCTGTCGAATCCCAGCTCGGAAGAAGAGACGTCGCTGTTCAACTCGATCAAGGCGTATCTCAAGAAGGATCCGAACTGGTACTCGAAGCGCATCAAGCACATCAAGGGCGTCTCGGAGGAGACCACCACCGGTGTGAAGCGCCTGTATCAGATGGCGAAGGACGGCAAGCTTGCGTTCCCGGCCATCAACGTCAACGACTCGGTCACCAAGAGCAAGTTCGACAATCTCTACGGTTGCCGCGAATCGCTGGTCGACGGCATCAAGCGTGCGACCGACGTGATGATCGCCGGCAAGGTTGCGGTCGTTGCGGGATACGGCGATGTGGGCAAGGGCTCGGCGCAGGCGCTGCGTGCGTTGTCCGCTCAGGTGTGGATCACCGAGATCGATCCGATCTGCGCGCTGCAGGCGGCGATGGAAGGCTATCGCGTCGTGACGATGGAAGAGGCGGCGGACAAGGCCGACATTTTCGTCACCACGACGGGCAACTTCCATGTGATCACGCACGAGCACATGAAGCGCATGAAGAACAATGCGATCGTGTGCAACATCGGCCACTTCGACAATGAGATCGATGTTGCCGCGCTTCGTCAGTACAAGTGGGAAAACATCAAGCCGCAGGTCGATCATGTGATCTTCCCGGACGGCAAGCGCATCATCCTGCTGGCCGAAGGCCGCCTGGTGAACCTCGGCTGTGCGACGGGTCATCCCTCGTACGTGATGAGCTCTTCGTTTGCGAACCAGACGCTGGCGCAGATCGAGCTCTACATGAACACGGCCAAGTACCCGATCGGCGTGTACGTGCTGCCGAAGCAGCTCGATGAAAAAGTCGCGCGTCTGCAGTTGGCGAAGCTGGGCGTGAAGCTCACCGAGCTGACTGACGAGCAGGCCAAGTACATCGGCGTCGCGAAGGAAGGCCCGTACAAGCCGGATCACTACCGGTATTGATTCGAGCTTCGGAAGCCACGGGGCCGCCAGGTGCGGCCCCGTGCACCCCGGGTAACTCCTTGGTCCGGATTGCGGCATAACGCGCGCTTTTGCCTCGGTGGACCCGCCCATCCTGCCCGGACTCGCCGCCAGGGCGAACCTGAATTAATCTCCCCTGCCGAGCGCAGCGCCCGAATCCGGGCCTTCCATCGCTCGCTTCAGTGGATTCAGGTTACGCATGTCCGACGGTTCTCATTCTCGCGAGCGGCGCATTGCCAATCCCGGCGCTGCTACGGCCATTTCCTCCATCAGTGCGGGTCCCTCGACGGCCACCGGTCCGGCCATGGTGCTGACCCTGTCGTGTCCGGATACCACGGGGATCGTCGCCGGTGTTTCGGGCTTTCTGGCGGCCAACAACTGCCTGATCACCGAAGCGCAGCATTTCGACGACCCTTATACCGTCGCATCGTTCATGCGCACCGTATTCCGCGCGAACGGGCAGGGCACCCCTTCGCTCCAGGAGCTGGATCGGGCTTTCGCCCATGCCGTCGGCGATCGCTTCGGCATGACCTGGAAATTCCACGAAGTCGAGCGCAAGTGCCGCGCCGTGATCGCGGTCTCGAAGCACGGACACTGCCTCAACAGCATGCTGCATCGATACAGCACCGGAACGCTGCCCATTGAAGTCGTCGCGGTCGTCTCCAACCACCAGGATCTGCGCAGCTTCACCGAGTGGCACGGCATTCCGTTCCACTACCTGCCTGTGATCGATGGTCGCAAAGCCGAGCAGGAGCAGCGCATCATCGAGCTGTTCGAGAAGGTCGATGCGGAATTGCTGGTGCTTGCCCGCTACATGCAGATCCTGACGGCGGATGCCTGCACGTACTTCGAAGGGCGCTGCATCAATATCCATCACTCGTTCCTGCCCGGCTTCAAGGGTGCGAAGGCGTACCACCAGGCGCACGCACGCGGTGTGAAGCTGATTGGCGCCACGGCGCACTACGTGACGACCGATCTCGATGAAGGTCCGATCATCGAACAGGAAGTCGCGCGTGTGGATCACTCGATGCCGCCCGAAGATCTCGTCACTATCGGCGCGGATCTCGAAAGCGTGGTCCTGAATCGCGCCGTGCGCTGGCACGCCGAGCGCCGAGTGTTCATCAATGACGTGAAGACAGTAGTGCTGAGATGAGCAGAAGGTGCTACGCGTCAGGCGCTAGGTACTAGGCTCTAGGCACTAGCCAGAGCAAGCAGTATCGCTTCTGAACAGTTTTCTTCTACCTAACAACCTAGAGCCTAGTGGCTAGCGCCTTCTTATGTCTGCGAAAATCATCGACGGAAAAGCCATTGCCGCCAAGTTGCGGGCTGAGTACCACGTGCGTGTGGACCAGTTGAAGTCGAAGCACGGGGTGACGCCGGGGCTTGCGGTCATTCTCGTCGGCGACAATCCCGCCTCGCGCGCGTACGTGAAGACCAAGATCAAGGCGTGCCAGGAAGCCGGCATCTGGTCGGAGCTGATCGAGCTGCCCTCGCAGGCAAGCGAAGCTGCCTTGCTCGAGCACATCCATGCGCTCAATCAGAATCCTTCGATTCATGGAATTCTGGTGCAGTTGCCGTTGCCGCCGCACATTCGGGTTGCGAGCGTGCTCGAGGCGATCTCCGTAGAGAAGGATGTGGACGGCTTTCATCTCTACAACATGGGCGGTCTCGTCACGGGCAACACGGTCTTCTCGCCTTGCACGCCGTACGGCGTGCAGAAAATCCTCGAGCACGAGAACATCAGGATCGAAGGTCAGAATGTGGTGGTCGTCGGCGCCAGCAACATCGTGGGCAAGCCGACTGCACTCATGCTGATGCAGCAGGACGCGACGGTGGTGATTTGCCACAAGAAAACGCGGGATCTGGGTAACTTCACCTTGCTTGCCGACATTCTCGTCGTTGCCGCGGGCGTGCCCAATCTCATCGTTCCGCAAATCGTCCGTACCGGTGCCGTCGTGATCGATGTGGGTTTCAATCGCCTGCCGGATGGGCGCATCGTGGGCGATGTCGATTTCGAGGGTGTGAAAGAGAAGGCCTCGTACATCACGCCGGTCCCCGGCGGTGTGGGTCAGATGACCGTGACAATGCTTCTGCACAACACGATCCTCTCCGCCGAGCGCTACGCGACCGCGACGAGGGTGAAGCGATGGTGAGGAAGGTGACGGGAGTGATGGGAGTGATGACAGTGATGAAGGTGATGACAGTGATGACGGCACGGAACGCTCGCTCCGCTCGCGCTAGCTGCCATCGTCTCTGATCACTCACCGTTATCACCGCCATCACTCCCAATGTCCCTTTCTCAAAAACTTCACGCCAGGCAGTTCGTCGTCACGACTGAGCTCACGCCGCCGAAGGGGATCGATCTGGCGGAGTTGCTCCAGAAGGCTGATGCGCTCAAGGGCGTGGTCGATGCCATCAATCTCACCGAATCGCCTCGCGCGCGCATGGCCATCGAGCCCACGGCGGTGGGCAAACTGTTACTGGATCGCGGAATAGAGCCGATCGTTCAGTTCACGACGCGTGATCGCAATCGAATCGCGCTGCAGGCGGATCTGCTGGGCGCAGCGCTGCTCGGGATCACCAATGTCGTCTTCATGATGGGCGACGATCCCAGGAATGGTGATCATGCGGAGGCGAAGGCGGTTCACGATCTCACGACGCTCGATCTGTTGCGAACGGCGCGCGGCTTGAATGCAGGTCACGATCTCTCGGGCAGCCCGTTGAAGGGTGCTCCTTCACTGTTCATCGGCGCGACTGCGAACCCCGCGGCGGCCGATTTCAATCGCGAGATCGAGAACGTCAAGCGCAAGATCGACGCGGGCGCGCAGTTCCTGCAGACCCAGGCGGTCTACGAGGCCGAAGTGCTGATCCGCTTCATCGAAGCACTCGATGCGGATGTCGCCGTGCTCGCCGGCATCATTCCTCTCAAGTCCGCCAGGATGGCGCAATGGCTGAACACCAACGTCCCCGGCATCCGCGTCCCCGACGCGCTCATCGAACAGATGGCTTCCGTCGCGGGCGATGCGGACGCCGAGCTCAAAACCAGCATCGAGCTCTCCGCACGCACCATCCGCGCGTTGCGCCCACACTGCGCCGGCGTCCACCTGATGACGATCGGCTGGGAACAGCGCATCCCTGCGATCCTGTCCGCGGCGAAAGAAGAGAGCGGAGAGGCCGCAAAGACCGCACAAAAGAAGGTCTGATGAATCTCGCAATCGAGGCATTCTCGCGTCAGTCATAGTCCATTCTTTTTTGCGGTCTTTGCGGCAACTCTTCCATGCCTACCGTTCTCATTACCGATCATCCCTGGCCGGACGTCGAGATCGAACGCGAGATCATCGAGGCGGCCGGGTATTCGCTGGTTGCAGGTCCTATCGACACGCCGGCGGCGGCCTTTGTCGAGGGTCTGGTCGCAGAGCACGATCCCGTCGCGATCATGACGTGCTGGGCGCAGGTGAACGAGGCGGCGATTGCTTGTCCGACGCAGTTGAAGATCGTGGCGCGTCTGGGCGTCGGGCTCGACAACATTGCGATTCCTGCCGTGACCGCGCGCGGCGCGTGGGTGACCAATGTTCCTGACTACTGCGTCGAAGAAGTTTCGGATCACGTCGTTGCTCTGGCGCTTTCGTTGTGGCGCGGCGTGACGCATTTCGACGGCAAGGTGAAAGCCGGTGCCTGGGATCCCGCGTCGGCGCGTCTGCATCGAGTGGCGGAGAAGACGATCGGGATCTATGGCTACGGTCGGATCGGCGCGGTGACGGCGCGGAAGTTCGCGAGCGGCTTCGGTTGCAGAGTGCTCGCGTTCTCGCGTTCACTCGTGCGCGAGCATGCGCGCGGCGATCTGATTCAGCCTGGCGTGGAAGTCGCCGATCTCGAGACCCTGCAGCGTGAATCCGACGCACTCGTGCTGCATGCGCCATTGACGCCCGAGACTCACCACGTGGTGAACGACGCCTTCATCGCAAAGCTCGCGCGCCGGCCGACTCTGATCAACGTCAGTCGCGGCGCGCTCGTGGACAACGATGCGTTGCTTCGTGCATTGGCATCCGGGCGGATCAGCGGAGCAGGGCTCGATGTCATCGAGGGCGAGCCGCAGCCACTACGTGAGCTGGTCGAGCGCGCCGACGTGGTCGCGACACCGCACATTGCGTTTTCTTCGGCGTCCTCCTTGCGCGAGTTGCGACAGCGCTGTGCAGAGGATGTCGTGCGGGTGCTGCGAGGCGAAAAGCCGCGCTATCCGTGCAACACGCCCGACGCATCATGACGAACGAAGCTTCCGAAATATCGCGCACGCCGCTGCACGGTGGTGTCTCGTGCGATGTGGCGATCGTGAAGCAGGCGGATGGCCGCGAAGTCGTCGTCAAACAGGCGTTGCCGCGACTGCGTGTGGTGGCCGACTGGCGCTCGGATCCCGCACGCGCGAGCGTCGAGGTCGCCGGCCTGAGGATCATCCGGGAACTGCTCGGTAACGATGTCGCGCCCGAAGTGCTCTGGGAGGATCGCGAGCATCACCGTTTCGCGATGGAGCGGATCGATCCCTCCTTTCTGAACTGGCGCGACGAGCTGAATCGCCGTCATGTGGATCTGGCTGTCGCGCAGCGCGCGGGCCAGCTGCTTGCCTGGCTGCACAGCCGATCGTCCGTGCGATCCGATATTGCGCGCGACTTTGCGAATCGCGAGTACTTCGAGCAATTGCGCATCGATCCGTTTTTCCGTCGAATCGCGCAGCGCAATCCCGAGATTGCTCCGCATGTGATGCGGGCCATCGAGGAGCTGATGGTGCCTGGACGCGCCTTCGTCCATGGCGATTTCAGTCCGAAGAACATGCTGGTCCGGGCAAGTGACGTGGTGATCCTCGATTGCGAGGTCGCGCACTGGGGCAATCCCCAGTTCGACGTTGCGTTCTGTCTGATGCATTTGCTGCTCGATGGCTTGCACAAGCCACCCGCAGCGCCGTACGCGACGGCGGCACACAGTTTCATCGAGGCGTACGAGCAGAACGGCGGCTTGGTCGCGAACGATCGCGAGCTGGTGAGAATCACCGGATGTCTGATGCTGGCGCGCCTGGAAGGAGATTCGCCGATCGACTTCCGAGATCAGCTGGATGTTGCCCGCGTCAAAGCGGTTGCATTGAAGCTCATCGCGACGCCTGTCGACACCGCGTGCGAAGCCGTTACTCGAGTGCTGGCAGAGTGATCTGCGTTAACTTGCGAGACCGTCGATCCAGGTTCTCGTCACGTTGAGCTGGTCATTCGCCTGCGTCAGGCTCGCCCGATAGCCTGGTGCGATCTTCCCCAACTCGCGATCCAGTCCCAGAAATTCGGCCGGATACTGACTGGCCATGCGTGCTGCTTCATCGAGCGGGATGCCGAGTAGCTTCGTCGCATTGCGGACGGCTTCGGCCATGTTCAGATGCGAGCCTGCGAGCGTGCCGGTTTCGGTAATGCATCGGCCATCGCGCACGAGGATGCGCCGGCCTTGCAGCATGAACTCGTCGCCGTCGATCCCCACACTGGGCATGGCATCGGTGACCAGCATGAATCGATCGCGGGGCTTGCTGCGAAGGGCGATGCGCAGAACGACCGGATCCACGTGCAGACCGTCGACGATGATGCCGGCCCAGCTGTTGGGGTCGTCGAGCGCGGCACCGACGACGCCGGGCTCGCGACCGGTCAGCTGCGACATGGCATTGAACAGATGCGTGAAGCCGCGCAGACCGTGCTCGAGCGCCTCCTTGATCTCGCGATACGTGCCGTTGGTGTGGCCTGCCGAGACGATCATCCCGGCGCGAACCAGGCTTGCGATCAGGTGCGGGGTCGTCATCTCCGGCGCAAGAGTGATCAGCGTCTTGCCGCCACGCAAAGAGGTCAGCAGTCGCAATACCGATTCATCGAGCTCGCGAATCTTGGCGGCGTCGTGGACGCCTTTGCGTTCGACATTCAGGAACGGACCTTCGATATGAATGCCGAGCACGCCGGGAACGCGCGCTTCAATCGCGGACTGCACCGCGCCGATGGCATTCTCGACCACATGCAGATCGTC
Source organism: Pseudomonadota bacterium (assembly GCA_023423935.1). Lineage (GTDB taxonomy): Bacteria > Pseudomonadota > Gammaproteobacteria > Steroidobacterales > Steroidobacteraceae > Steroidobacter. Next base: position 133,144 of record JAFAEQ010000015.1, read on the forward strand.
GCTGATGAGCGTGGGCAGAAATCCCGTGGTGCCGAAGCGCCGGTGTGCCTGGCCAATCGCGCGAATGTTGTCGGGACTGGGGCGATCGTTGAAGAGCGCGCCGCCGCCGCCGTTGACCTGAGTGTCGATGAACCCCGGCAGCAGCAGCTGACCGCGCAGATCGAAATGTTCGACGGGCAACGCTCGCGCTTGCGTGTTCGTCACGACATCGAGAATCCTGTCGTGCTCGATGAGAACTGCGACGCTATCATCGAAGCCGCCCGGCAATAACACGCGTCCGTTGATGAGAGCGCTGCGCATCAAAGCGTCTCGGTGACTTTGCGCAAATGTGGGGGAAGATCCGGATCCAGGCCGCGCGCGCGTGCCAGCGACTCGGCCATGCGATAGAAGCTCGAGATCATCAGCATCGGCTCGATCACAGGATGCGCGGTCACTGCGGGCAGGCGAATTGCACCGCTTGCGTGACCGCCGGCGAGCAAGACGCGCGCGCCGCGATCCGCGAACTCACGTGCCACGGATTCGATGCTGCTGCGGGTCTCGTCGCTTTGCGAGAACGCGATCACCGGAAAATCGCGGCGTACGAGTGCCATCGGGCCATGCTGAATTTCCGCGGCGCTGAATGCTTCCGCGTGTAATCCGCAAGTCTCCTTCAGCTTCAGTGCAGCTTCCTGTGCGATGCCGAGGCCGAAGCCGCGACCGATCACGAACAGATTGACGGCCGACTGCAACGTTTCGACGGCGCGACTCCAGTCCGCCGACCAGGATTGCTCCAGCTGTGCCGGCGCGATGCGCAGCGCTTCCAGCAGTGCGGCGCTGCGCGTCCAGCTCGAAAGCAGATGGACGATCGCGCTCAGCGAGCCGATGTACGACTTGGTCGCTGCGACGCTGCGCTCTGTGCCTGCGCCGATGTCGATGGCGTATTGCGCCATCCTCATGAGCGGCGAATCCGGCGTGTTACAGATCGCCACGACCAATGCGCCGCTTGCGCGAGCTTTCTCGACCGACGCCAGCAGATCCGGGCTCTTGCCGGACTGCGAGATTGCGAGGCACACCGAGTTCTCGAGATTCATGCCCGTGTCGTAGACGGAGCTCATCGAGGGTGCGGCCGAGGACGTGAGGACCTGTGTGTAAGCCTCGATCAGATACTTCGCGAACGTGGCTGCATGATCGGAGCTGCCGCGCGCGCAGGTCACGACGGCGCGCGGAGAGAGCTTGCGCAGCGCTTCGCCGAGCTCCTGCATGACCGCCTCGTTGGTCTGCAACTGACGGCGCACGACGTCCGCCGACTGTGCGGCCTCTTCGAGCATTCTGGAGTTCATGTTCAGGTGGATGCCGTGAGCTCGGCGACGAAGTCGTAAATATCGCCGCGGTAATAGGATTGCGAAAACTCGACGGCGCGCCCGTCCTTGAGAAAGCCGAGTCGCTCGACGAGCAGCCCTGCATCTTTTTCCTGTGCCTTCAGCAGCTTTGCCTGCTCCTGCGTAAGAAGCACTGCGCGCAGTCTCTGCAGCGCGCGTACGGGACGCGAGCCGTTCTTCTCGAGTGCCTCGTACAGCGAGGTCTCGACGGCCTCGACGGACGGCAGGCACGAGGCGAGCACGGTTGCGTACTCGAGCGCCATGGGGGCGTCGTCGGCATATCGAATTCGATGAAACCGGTACACGGGCGTGCCGGGGCTCGATCGCAACGTCAGTGCCTCTTCGGGCGTCACCGTTCCCGCCGCGCGATTCAGCCACACGCTGCGCGGCTTGCGGCCGCGGGCGCGCATGTCTTCCGAGAACGATGTGAGCTTGGCGAAGTTCTTTTCGACCTTCGCGCAGACGAAGGTGCCCGCCCCTTGCCTGCGCACGAGCAGGCCCTCGTCGACGAGCCCATCGATCGCTTTGCGCACGGTAATGCGCGACACCGACAGCTCGTCGGCGAGGTCGCGCTCTGGCGGCAGCGCATCATCCGGCCCGACCAAGCGCTTCTCGATGGCTTCGCGCAGCGCGCGCTGCAGCTGCTGATACAGCGGCAGGCTGTTGCTTTCATCGAGTTTCGCTAGGTAGTGGGCGAGGTTGGCCAAGTGATTGCTCCGTGATGGTCAGGACTCTTTGCGAGAGTCGCGACGTGAAGATGCCATCGGAGTATTACCAATGCAATACCAATGTAGATTCAATTCGGTGCGGTGATGAAACTAAATTGCTGAAAAACAATGCAAACAAAGCTCAAGAAATTAAATGGTATCTGACAGGCTTGGCAGATCCCGCGGATTGGTACTATATTGGCTCGCAACTGGTCTGCTCACAAATCACAAGGGGAAGGGCATCTCATGAACACCAGACGTTCGACGTTGATCGGTAGCGCCGTTGCCTTCGCATTGTTCAGTCAGAGTTCGTGGGTGGCCGCGCAGTCTGCCAGCACCCCGGCTGAGGGCGTCGAAGAGGTGATCGTCACGGGCATCCGGGCCAGTCTCCAGCAGTCGCTCGAGGTCAAGCGCGACGCCAACGCACGCCTGGAAGTCGTGACTGCCGAAGAAGTCGGCAAGCTGCCTGCCCATAACGTCGCCGATACCTTGCGCGGCTTGCCTGGTGTGAACATCAGCTCATCGAGCGCAGACGAAGGCGGATTCGATGAAGCCGATCGCGTCAGTCTGCGCGGCACGAGCCCGAGCCTGACTCAGACGCTGATCAATGGTCACAGTGTCGGCTCTGCGGACTGGTTCGTGCTCAGCCAGGGCAACAATGTCGGTCGCAGCGTCAGCTACAGCCTGCTGCCCTCGGAGCTGGTGAGTTCCGTCGAAGTGAACAAGTCTTCGAATGCGCGGTTGCAGGAAGGCGGCACGACCGGCACGGTCAACATCATCACGCGCAAGCCGTTGCAGTTCTCGGCGCCGCTCACTGTCGAAGGGTCGGTCGGCAGCGTGTATTCCGATCAGGCCGATGCTACCGATCCGCAACTGTCGGGACTGTTCAACTACAAGAACGACGACGGCACGTTCGGCGTGATGCTGCAGGTGTTCAAGCAAAAGCGTTCACTTCGCCGCGACGCGCAGGAGATTCCGGGCGGCTTCTTCAAGATCGCCGATGATGACCCTGTTGCTGCCACGAACCCGGATCTCGTCGGCGTCTATGTTCCCGGCCTGGTCGGTTCGACGCTGTTCGAACAGGTTCGCGATCGCACCGGCGGATTGCTGGAGGTGCAATACAAGCCTTCCGATAGCCTGACACTTGGCTTGAGCGGCTTCCTCTCCGACATGGATGCCAACAACTACAACCGCAATTTCATGCTCTGGGGCGGCAACTTCGCACGCAGCCAGGCGCCGCAGCCCGGCTATGTCGTGGAGAACGGCGTGCTGACTCGTGCAACGTACGCAGGCGCCGCCGGTACCGACTACGCGGTGTACGACATGATTTATCGCGAAGCCACCGCGAAGAGCAGCTACGTCACGTTCGACGCCGACTGGCAGATCAACGATGGGCTGAGCTCGAAGATTCAGATCGGCACGACTGAGGGCAAGGGCTCGACCGAGCGACAGTTCATCGCGGAAGTGACGACGGCACGAGCGGGCGGTGCGAGCTGGACGAGCCACGGGATCGGCTCACCGATCGACTGGAGCGTAGGCGGCGACAACTCGCCGGCGGGCGTGACCAGTTTCGGCACATGGGGTAATCAGCAGGTCACCGCGACCGATAGCGAAGACTGGATCAACGTCGGATTCACTCAGGATCTGGAAGTGGGTGCCCTCACCTCGATCGACTTCGGCGCGCGCTATGCGGATCACGAACGCAAGACCGAGTCGCCGGAAGGCGCATCGCCTGGCGCTATCTGGCCCGCACTTCAGAGCGGTGCAACGAGTCCCTATCCGGGAGATTTCGGAACGGCCATCGGCGGCACTTTCCCTCGCGATCTCTGGTACTTCACGACAGGCGCGCTCAAGGACGCGATCCTGGCTAACTCCACCTGGCTCGCCGATGACGACGGTCCGAACGGCCGTCACAACTACGGCGGCGAATGGAAGGTGCAGGAGAAGAATCTCGCCGCGTATGTGCAGGCAAACTTTGCCGGCGAGCAGTGGAGTGGCAACTTCGGCCTGCGCTACGTCAACATCGATCAGGACATCAATTCCTATCAGGCCGTGAGCAGCGCCGCGATCGCCGACGTGAGCAGCCTGTTCGGCAACTGGATCTATCAGAACACCAGCAACAAGCACAGCCGCGCGCTGCCGAGCGCGAACTTCAAGTTCGACATGGGCAGCAATGTGGTCTTCCGCTTTGCCGCGTCGCAGACCCTGACGTTGCCCGACTACTCCGCCCTCGGTGCCTCGAGCTGGGGTTCCGATCTGAACAAGACGGGTGGCGGCGGCAATCCGAACCTGAAGCCGGTCCTTTCCACCAACTTCGACGGCAATCTCGAGTGGTACTTCATGCCGCGCGGTCTGTTGTCCGTCGGCGCCTTTGCGATGGATCTGAAGGACTACGTCGCCTTCGGTACCGAGACCCGGATGCTGTACAGCGAGCTCACGAATCAGCTCGAGGCCTACAACGTTTCAGTCCCGGTCAATTCGAACGGACAGGTGACGGGCGTCGAGCTGGCCTACGAGCAGCCGGTCGGCAAATGGTTCGGCTTCAATGCGAACTACACCTATGCAGACGGCAAGACCGCGCACACCTGGGCGGACGGCAGCAACAATCTGGTGGGCACCTCGAAGGACACGTTCAACGCCGGTGTCTATTTCGAGAACGACATGTTCGGTGCGCGCGTGAATTACAGCTACCGCACCGCCTTCCTGATCGGGCTGTCGGGTGCGAATCCGTACTACCAGGATGATGTCGGCACATTGGGCGTGGCGCTCAGTTACAAACCCACGCAGTGGCTGAACATCAGCCTCGATGCGCTGAACCTGAACGATCCGACGCTGACCTATTATCAGAGCGAGTTCATCCCGAGCGCGTTCTACAACAACGGTCGTCAGTACTATCTGAACGTCCGCGCCAAGTTCTAGAAGTGCAGCTGGCCCGCCGCTTGTTTGAGCGGCGGGTCTTTCCCGGAATCTCGGAGTGCGCCACGATGCGCGCGATCGGGGGAAGATCTCGCGAGTCGATTGCGCACGGCCAGGACTCATGCACCACTCATACAGACTCTTTGCGTTCGCCTGTTGCGTCATTGCCTGTACGTTGGGCGGGTGCAAGCGACCTGAACAGACGGCTCCGCAGTCCCCGGTGCCCGTCTCCATCATTCCCGCACCGCAGAAGCTCGAGCGCACAAAGGGACAATTCGTGATCACGCGCAACACGCGTGTGGCATTCGAGCCCGGATCGCCCGGCGAGGCAGCGGGGCGATACCTCATCGATCTCGTGAAGCGCACCCGCGAGCTCGAGCTGCAAGCTGACGCAGCGGCGGATGCGGACGCAACGGACGTGATTCGTTTCCAGCTCGGTGCCGCCGAGAGTCAGGTCGGACAGGAAGGCTATTCGCTGCTCGTCTCCCCCGAGCGAATCGTCGTCTCTGCCGCTGACTCTCGCGGCCTTTTCTACGGTGCCGTGACGATGTGGCAGCTCATGAGCGGCGCCAGCGTGCAGAACGGCAGTCAGGTCTTGCCCGCGTTGAAGATCGAAGACGCGCCGCGATTTCGCTGGCGCGGGCTGATGCTCGATTCCACAAGGCACTTCCAGTCGCCGGAATTCGTCAAACGCTTCATCGACTGGATGGCATTGCACAAGCTCAACGTGCTGCATTGGCATCTGACGGACGATCAGGCGTGGCGCCTCGAGATCAAGAAATATCCGAAGCTCACCAGTGTAGGTGCCTGGCGTGTGCCTGCGGGCGCAGCTGCAGCCGCTGACATCGATTCGGCCACGGGCAAGCCGCAGTTGTACGGCGGCTTCTATTCGCAGGATGAAGTGCGTGAGATCGTGGCCTATGCCGCGCAGCGCCACATCACGATCGTTCCCGAGATCGAAACGCCGGGTCATGCCAGCGCCGCGATCGCCGCCTATCCGCAACTGGGCGTGCTCGGCAAAAGCGGTCCTGTGCCCTCGGACTGGGGCATCTATCCCAATCTCTACAACGTCGATGATTCGACCTTCGCGTTTCTCGAAGATGTGCTCACCGAAGTGATGGATCTCTTCCCGGGCGAATACATCCACATGGGCGGCGATGAAGCCGTGAAAGATCAATGGCAGGCGTCGCCCAGGATCCAGGCACAGATGCGCAAGCTCGGCATCAAGGACGAGCATGCGCTGCAGAGCTACTTCGTGCAGCGACTCGAGAAGTTCCTGAATGCGCATGGCCGCAAGCTCATCGGCTGGGACGAGATTCTCGAGGGCGGGCTCGCACCGAACGCCACGGTCATGTCGTGGCGCGGCATCGAAGGTGCCGTGGCCGCCGCGCAGGCCGGACATGACACGGTGCTCTCACCATGGCCCACGATGTACTTCGACAATCGACAGATGAACGACACGCAGCCCGGACGTGGTCGATTGATCGGACTGGAGCAGGTCTACAAGTTCGATCCGGCGCCGGACTCCATTCCGACGCAGCAGCGCAAACACATCCTCGGTTTGCAGGCGAATCTCTGGTCGGAGCACATGCGTTCCGAAGAGCGTGTCGAATACATGGCCTATCCACGCACCGCCGCGCTCGCCGAGGTCGCGTGGACGGCCGAAGACAAGATGGACTGGGACGATTTTCAGGCGCGCATGCCGGCTCAGTTGGCGCGCTACGATGCCTTAGGGATTCGTTATGCACGCGCGGCAGAAATAGCGAATGGGGAAGGAGGAGCGGCGGCGGCGAACCTGGATTCCCGATCCCCGACTGTTCGTACCAGTCATCAGCTCGATCTGTGCAGCGACAAGCTGGTGCTGTCGCTCGAAGACGATGCGCCATTGCGCGGTCCGCGAGCGACTTTCCTTGTCGATGTGATGGAGCCTTGCTGGATCTATCGCGGTGCGGATCTCACGAATGTGTCGGGCATCGTGGCCTCGGTGGGGCAAGTTCCTTTCAATTTCCAGATCGGCAAGGACGTGAATGCGATCCCGCTGCCCAAGCCAAAGTCCGATCCCGGCGAATTGCAGGTTCACCTGGATACATGCAACGGTCCTGTGATCGCCGAGCTGCCGCTTGCGCCTGCCGTGGCCAATCCGACGGTCACGGCCTTGCCGCAAGCTTCATTGGACTCGCTCACCGGTGTTCACGATCTGTGTTTGATCTTCACGCGCAAATCCGTGGATCCGACCTGGGTGATCGATCGCGTGGAGCTGGTTGCCCAATGAGCACACTTCCGACGGCGGGCAATGACGCCCGATTGCATCGGTCGGTGGTCTATCGATGAGTAAGGCAACGTTCGTCGTGCGTGCTCCGCTGGCCGGGTGGTGTGCCTCGCTCGATGAAGCACCTGATCCTGTGTTCGCGCAACGCATGCTCGGCGATGGTGTGCTGATCGATCCGACCGGGCACGAGCTGTTCGCGCCTTGCGATGGCGAGATCATCTCCATCGCCGCATCCAGGCACGCGATCGCCATCCGCGCTGACAACGGTGCGGAGATCCTCATGCATGTCGGCATCGACACCGTGAGTCTCGCAGGCGAAGGATTCACCGTGCATGTGACGCAAGGTTCACGTGTCACCGCGGGAACGAGATTGATGTCCTTCGATCTGGAGCTGCTCGCACGCAAGGCAAAGAGCCTGGTGACACCTGTGATCGTGACGAACTCGGATCAGGTGCGCATCCTGGCGTTTCATACGGACCGGGAGATCGCGGCTGGCGAGCCCGCGCTCGAGCTCGAATCGCAACCCGCTCACGCAAATCCCGTGAGCGAAACGCCATCACAGACGGCCGACACGGTTCGCATCGAACATGAGCATGGCATTCATGCGCGTCCGGCTGCGCTGATCGCGAATGCTGCCAAGAAGCTGGCATGCGAAGTCGAAATCAGCGCTCACGGCAAGACGGCGAATGCGCGCAGTCCGGTCGCGCTCATGTCGCTCGGAATTCGCGCACGCGATGAGATCGAGATCCGCTCGTCCGGCGTGCAGTCTGCGCATGCCGTTGCCGAGATCAAGAAGATCATCCTCGCTCTCGATGCGCACGCGCACGGGTCGGGAGCGGCAGCGAAGCGCCCCGCCGTTTTGGCGCGCGCGTCGCGAGCATCGGATCCTGCGAATCTGCGTGGAGTGATTGCGAGCCGCGGGCTCGCGACGGGTCGTGCCTTTTATCTGAGACAGGCAGAGATTGCAGTCAGTGAAGCCGGGCAGGGCCTGGCTCACGAGAGCGCAGAGCTCGATCGCGCGCGCATCGAGGTGCGTCAACGGCTCGAGCAGCTGGCTTCGTCGGCGGATCTCGCTGCGCGTGAGGTTATCGCCGCGCATCTCGAATTCCTCGATGACTGGGAGCTCGTTGCCGCCGCGCGTCGCACGATCGCGCGCGGCAAGAGTGCGGCCTATGCCTGGCGACGTGCCGTGCGCGACAGTGCCGATGCACTCAGAGCGCTTGGTGATCCCCGCATGGCCGAGCGCATCGATGATCTGCTCGATCTCGAGTATCAGGTGCTCGTTGCTCTGCTCGGTCAGGTGCCTGCAGCACAGCTCGAGATTCCCGATCGCGCCATCGTGCTGGCGGAAGATCTGAAGCCTTCGCAGTTCGTCTCACTCGACAAGAATCGTCTGGCGGGCATTTGTCTTGCGGCCGGCGGCCCGACCTCACATGTGGCGATTCTCGCCGCGGCGCTCGGCGTTCCGATGATCGTGGCTGCGGGTCATGCGGCGCTCGAGATTCAGGACGATGCGGATCTGATTCTCGATGCGGAGCAGGGCGCGCTCAGAGTTCGTCCTGACGCCCAGGAGCTTGCTGCAGTAGAAAAGACGCTGGCGGCGCGTCGTCAGCGCCTTGCGCAGCAGAGGTCTGCGGCCCAGCGCGACTGTCATACCGCCGATGGCAAACGCATCGAAGTGTTCGCGAATCTCGGTTCGCTGTCCGATGCGACCTTCGCCGTCGCGCAGGGTGCCGAAGGTTGCGGTTTGCTGCGAACCGAGTTTCTGTTCCTCGAGCGCGATCGCGCGCCTGATGAACGCGAGCAGACCGAGTGCTATCAGCAGATCGCCACCGCATTGGCGGACAGACCACTCGTCATTCGCACGCTCGATATCGGTGGCGACAAGCCGATTGCGTACCTGCCGCTTCCCGAGGAAGAGAATCCGGCATTGGGGCTGCGCGGCGTTCGTACGAGTCTGTGGCGACCGGATCTGCTGCGGATTCAGCTGCGCGCGATTCTTGCTGTCAGGCCGCAGGGGCAATGCCGCATCCTGTTGCCGATGATCACGGATGTGGAGGAGATCCGCACAGTGCGCGCGATGATCCATGAAATCCAAGGTGAGCTGGGAAGCCGCGCTCCGGTGCTGATCGGTGCAATGATCGAAACTCCCGCGTCGGCGTTGCTCGCAGATCAGATTGCGCGCGAAGTCGACTTTCTCTCGATCGGTACCAATGATCTGACGCAGTACACGCTTGCGATGGATCGGGGGCATGCAGATCTCGCCGCGCGCATCGATGGTCTGCATCCGGCCGTGCTGCGCCTGATCGCAATGACCTGTGAAGCGGCCGGTCGTCATCAGCGGCTCGTCGCAGTCTGCGGCGGTCTGGCCAGCGATCCGACGGCAGTGCCGGTGCTGCTGGGATTGGGCGTGGGCGAACTGTCCGTCGTGCCATCGATGATTCCGCAGCTGAAACAGATGATCTCGTCTCTGACGCTCGAGCGATGTCGCGCGCTCGCACAGCATGCCTTGCAGCTGGACGGCGCCGAGTCGGTTCGCGCTGCATTGGTCGAGGCGCAACGTGTGGATGTCGAAAGCGATGTTGTCGATTCGCTGACTGCAAAGTCACGGTGATCTCATGACACAGCTTCTCTCGGGATTGCAGCGTATCGGCCGTGCATTGATGCTTCCGATCGCAGTGCTGCCAGTGGCGGCGCTGCTCCTGCGGCTGGGGCAGGACGATCTGCTCGGCATTACAGCGATGGCCGCCGCGGGCGAGGCGATCTTCTCGAACCTCGGATTGCTGTTCGCCATCGGCGTCGCGGTAGGACTTGCGAGAGAGAATCACGGCGCGGCCGGTCTTGCGAGTGTCGTGGGTTATCTGGTTGCGGCGAAGGGCGCCGAGGTATTGATTCCCGTGCCTGCGGACGCCATCGGCGATCTCACGGGTCAGGCGGCGGCGCTTGCGGAAGCCGCATTCCGTGCGAAAGAGCTTGGCAAGTTCAGTGTCCCCGTCGGCATCCTCTCGGGATTGATCGCGGGCGTTTTCTACAACCGTTACAGCGACGTGCGCCTGCCGGCATATCTCGCGTTCTTCGGCGGCCGCCGCTTCGTGCCGATCCTCAGTGGATGTGCAGGCCTGATTCTTGCGCTCTGCTTCGGGTACGGCTGGCCGGTTCTGGAGCGCGGCATGGATTCGCTCAGTCAGGCGGTGCTCGGTTCGCAATCGATCGGCCTGTTCGCCTACGGCGTGCTGAATCGCGTGCTCATCGTGACCGGTCTGCATCACATCCTGAACAACATCGCGTGGTTTCTCCTCGGCGACTATGGCGGTGTCACCGGTGACCTGAAGCGCTTCTTCGCGAACGACCCCAGCGCTGGCGCATTCATGAGCGGCTTCTTTCCCGTGATGATGTTCGGATTGCCGGCGGCCTGCTTCGCGATGTATCGAAGCGCACGACCTGAGCGCCGCAAGGCTGTGGGCGGCATGTTGCTGTCCATGGCACTGACCTCGTTTCTCACGGGCGTGACCGAGCCGATCGAGTTCTCCTTCATGTTCCTGGCGCCTGTGCTCTATGCGATCCACGCGCTGCTGACCGGGCTTGCCATGGCCATGATGGATGCATTCTCGATCAGGCTCGGCTTCGGCTTCTCGGCGGGCCTGTTCGACTATGTGCTCAACTTTTCGAAATCGACGCGTCCGCTCTGGCTGCTGCCGATCGGACTTGCTTACTTTGCGCTCTACTACGGTTTGTTCCGTTTCGTCATTGCGCGTTTCGATCTGAAGACGCCGGGGCGCGAGGTGGAAGAAACCGCTACGGCGAACGCTGTTTCCGCCGCGGGCGCTTCGCCCGCACGGGCATGGGTGAAAGCGCTTGGCGGAGCTGCGAATCTCGCCACGATCGATGCGTGTACGACGCGTTTGCGATTGAGCATCGTGGATCAGTCGCTCGTGAAGGATGATGAGCTCAGGAGACTGGGCGCTCGCGGCATGGTGCGGCCGTCGACGGATACATTGCAGGTCGTGGTGGGTCCCGTGGCCGATCAGCTTGCAGGGGACATTCGCAAAGCCGTGCACGAAGGTGCGGCAACGAGGCAGCTCGATGTGAGCGCCCTGACCCGCGCGCTGGGCGGAAGCTCCAATATTGCGTCCATCGACGTGTGCGCCACGCGACTCAGTATCCGGCTGCGACAAGGATCGCTCGACACTGCCGCCATCAAAGCGGCAGGCGCGCGCGGTGCAGTCGCGGTCGGGCAGGGCTTGTGGCACGTGATCATCGGACCTCACGCGCAGGACGTTGCGCAAAGGCTGCAGCCGGCGCCGAGCTGAGTGCGTGTCGCCTCGATGGCGCCTGCGGGTCGGATGACAACGCACGACAAGATCAGATAAGGTGCGCCGATTCATACCCGCTCGAGGCGCATGCATGCAATCACGTCGAACATTCACCGTTGCTCTGTCGCTGGCATTGGGGATCGCACTTTCCGGCTGCGACCGCCAGTCGCCGACACCCGCTGCCGAGCAAGTGCCTGCGCCAGCGGTGGCGAAGGCGACGGTGAGTCGTGCGGATTACGGCAAATTGCCGGATGGCACGGCAGTGGAGTCGTTCACGCTGACCAACGCTTCCGGTTGGAGCGTCACCGCCATCACTTACGGCGGCATCCTCACCTCGATCAAAGTGCCCGACCGCAACGGCAAGCTCGACGATGTCGTGCTCGGACACGACTCCCTGGACGACTATCTGAAGGACGGCTCGTATTTCGGCGCCATCGTGGGCCGCTACGCCAATCGCATCGGCGATGCGCAGTTCACCATCGACGGGCAGACGTACAAGCTCGCAGCCAATAACGGTCCGAACTCATTGCACGGCGGATTGAAGGGTTTCGATAAGGCGGTGTGGAAAGCAGAGCCCATCGAGATGGCGGATGGTGCGGGCGTGAAGCTTACGCATACGAGTCCCGATGGCGATGAAGGTTATCCCGGCACATTGAACGTGGCCGTCACGTACACCTTCAACGATAAGGGAGAGCTCGTGCTCGATTACGAAGCCACGACCGACAAGGCGACGGTGGTGAATCTGACCAATCACAGCTACTTCAATCTCGGCGGCGACGGTTCGGGCGATGTGCTTGCGACCGAGCTGACCATCAACGCCGATCAGTACACGCCGACCGACAAAGGCCTCATTCCGACCGGCGAGCTTGCGTACGTGGAAGGCACGCCGCTCGATTTTCGCACCAGTACCCCGATCGGTTCGCGCATCGGCGATCCGATGCTGAAGCTCGCCATGGGGTACGACAATAACTTCGTCATCAATCGCGCCGAAGGCCTAGTGCTCGCGGCTCGTGCGGTGGATCCGAAGTCCGGTCGCACCATGGAAGTGTTCACGACCGAGCCGGGGATTCAGCTCTACACGGCGAACCATCAGAAGAACAACGTGGGTAAGTCGGGCCATATCTATAACCAGTACAACGCCTTCTGCCTCGAAACACAGCATTTCCCCGACTCGCCGAACAATCCCTCATTCCCCACCACCACCTTGCGCCCGGGCGAGACCTTCAAGTCCCGAACGGTCTATGCGTTCTCGGTGAACGGGGAATAGGGAAGAAGCGGCGTAGCCGCTGTGCCCGTCTCCCATGACTCATTCCCTAATCACTAACGACTCGTATTCACTGGCGCGCAGCGCCAGTGAATACGTATGCAGGCCCTCGTTCTCCCAAGCTGACTGCCGCTAAGCTGCGTTCAAACGCAACGCGAACGCAATGCGTCGCTGCAAGCGGCGCAGTGGGAGAAGCACATGACGCAACCGTCCTGGTGGCGTGGTGCGGTGATCTACGAGATCTATCCGCGCAGTTTCAACGACAGCAATGGCGATGGCATCGGTGATCTGCAGGGCATCATCGATCGGCTGGACTACGTCGCGGATCTGGGTGTCGATGCGATCTGGGTCGCGCCTTTCTTCAAGTCGCCGATGGCCGATTTCGGTTACGACGTGTCGGACTATCGTGAGATCGATCCGATGTTCGGGTCGATGGGCGATTTCGACCGGATGCTGGCACGTGCGCACGAGCTCGGTCTCAAGGTCATCATCGACCAGGTGCTCAGTCACACCTCGAACGAGCATCTCTGGTTCAAGGAAAGCCGCTCGAGCCGCGACAATCCGAAGGCCGATTGGTATGTGTGGGCAGATCCGAAGGAGGACGGCACGCCTCCGAACAATTGGCTCTCGATCTTCGGTGGCGTCGCTTGGCGCTGGGAACCGCGGCGCAAGCAGTACTACCTGCATAATTTCCTGTCATCGCAGCCAGATCTGAATTTCCACAACACGGAGGTTCGCAGCGCAGTGCTCGACAATCTGCGGTTCTGGCTCGACAAGGGTGTCGATGGACTACGGCTCGATGCGATCAATTTCTGTTTCCACGATCGGCAGCTGAGGAACAACCCGCCCAAGCCGCCGCACTTGCGCATCTCTCGTGCGTTCAGCCCTGAGAATCCATACGCATATCAATTCCATCGCTACGACAACACGCAACCCGAAAATCTCGAGTTCCTGACACAGCTGCGCGCGGTGCTCGATGAATATCCGGGCACCGTCGCATTGGGTGAGGTGGCCTCGGAGGAGCCGCTGGCGAGCATGGCGGAGTACACGAGCGAGAATCGATTGCACATGGCTTACAGCTTCGAGCTTCTCTCGGACGATTCATCCGCCGAGCATCTGCGGACAACGGTGCAGACACTCGAGTCGCACATGTCCGAAGGCTGGCCCTGCTGGGCATTGTCCAATCACGACGTGCGTCGCGTCGTGACGCGATGGGGCGGTGAGCATCCTGCGCCAGCTCTCGCCAATCAGTTGCTTGCCTTGCTTTGCTCGCTGCGGGGATCGGCGTGTCTCTATCAGGGCGAAGAGCTCGGACTTCCGGAAGCCTCGTTGCCGTACCAGGCATTACGCGATCCCTATGGCATTGCGTTCTATCCGAATTTCAAAGGACGCGATGGATGCCGTACACCGATGCCATGGGACGATTCGCACTTTGCAGGATTTACAACGGCCGACCCGTGGTTGCCAATTCCGGATGAGCATCGGGCCTTCAATGTGGCCCGCCAGAACAACGACGCGTACTCGACGCTCGCGCGCTTCAAGGCCTTCCTGCGCTGGCGCAAGGCTCATCCGGTGCTGATCTACGGCGATATCGCCATCGTGCCGACCGCGGAACCTGTCTTTGCCTTCGAGCGCACGCTCGATGCGGAACGAATGTTCGTTGCCTTCAATTTGTCCCCTGGCGCGGTGCGGATCGACATCCCGGCGCTGCATGACTATCGGCAGCTGGACAGTGTCGGAGTGCTCTCGGGGGAGTTGATGGGCGCGAGTCTTCGCATTCCCGCGCATGGGGTGGTGTTCGCTCAGCCGCGCTGACCAGTCAACGGCATGTCTCGCACAGCGAATCTGCCTTCATGAATACGTATGCAGGCCATTGTGAAGCGTGAGCGCCGGGTCCTAGGATCACTCGCACACAAACAAGGGGGAAGGGACGTATTCGGGGCGATGTCTCGTGACATCGCGCAGGTACGTCATTACATCCGGTCATGCGGATCCATGTCGGCAAACCCATCGTGCGCGCGTGCTGGCTCATTACGAGTCTGCTGGCTGCATGCGCTGCACTTGCGGCTGAGGGTGCGGCGTCGGTGTCCTCGCCGTCGGGCTCGCTTGTCATCGAGGTCACGGTCGATAACGAAGGCCGCCCCAGTTACGCGGTAGCGCGCCAGGGCAAACCTCTCATCGAGGCGTCGCGACTCGGCTTTCTGCTGGCGGATGTGCCCAAGCTCGAGCGCAACTTCGCGATCGATTCGCATTCGACCCGCAGCAGCGATGAAACCTGGGAGCAGCCCTGGGGCGAGCGCAGGTTCGTTCGCAACCGCTTCAATGAGCTGCGAGTGCGTCTCAAGGAGAAAACGCAGGCGCAGCGCCTTCTCGATGTCGTGTTCCGCGTGTATGACTACGGGCTGGGATTCCGCTATGAGTTTCCCGATCAGCCCGCGTTGAAGCAGGTCAAGGTCGCTGACGAGCTCACCGAGTTCGCGATCGTGCCGTCGGCTACGGCCTGGTGGATCCCCGCGGGCGAATGGAATCGCTACGAGTATCTGTATCGCACGACACCGTTGCGCGAAGTCAGTCAGGCGCATACGCCGATCACTGTGCGTACCGAAGACGGCGTGCACATGTCCTTCCACGAAGCCGCGCTCGTCGACTACTCCGCGATGTGGCTGCGTCGTGTCGATGGTCAGCGCCTGAAAACGACGTTGTCGCCGTCCTCTTCCGGACCTCGCGTCGTGCGGGAAGCGCCGTTTGCGACGCCCTGGCGAACGATCCAGATCGTGGACAACGCTGCGGCACTCATCCCTTCGTCCGATCTGATCCTCAATCTCAACGAGCCCAACAAGCTCGGCGACGTCTCATGGGTCAAGCCGATGAAGTACGTCGGCATCTGGTGGGGTATGCATCTGGGTACGCAGAGCTGGTCCTCGGGCCCGACGCATGGGGCAACGACGTCGAACACGATGCGCATGATCGACTTCGCCGCAAAGCATCGATTTGGCGGCGTGCTCGTGGAGGGCTGGAACGAAGGCTGGGATGCGGACTGGTTCGCGAACGGCGAGAGCTTCAGTTTCACCAAGCCCTATCCCGACTTCGATATCGAGAAACTTGCAGCGTATGCGAAGACGAAGGGAGTCGAGCTGATCGGTCATCACGAAACCTCGGGCAACATCGAGCATTACGAGCAACAGCTCTGCGATGCGCTCGATTTGTACCAGCGGCTCGGGATTCATGCGGTGAAGACCGGTTATGTCGCTGACGCGGGCGGCATTCGAGCGAAGGACAGTGACGGCAACATTCATTACGAATGGCACGACGGTCAGGTGATGTCGCGTCACCATCTCAGGGTCGTGACCGAAGCGGCCCAGAGGCACATCGCCGTCAATGCGCACGAGCCGATCAAGGACACCGGTTTGCGTCGTACCTATCCGAACTGGATCGCGCGCGAAGGCGCGCGCGGCATGGAATACAACGCGTGGGGCGATCCGCCGAACCCGCCGGAGCACGAGTCCATCCTCGTCTTCACGCGCATGCTGAGCGGTCCGATGGATTTCACGCCCGGCGTACTGAGCCTTAAGGGCAAAAATGGACAGCCCATCCAATCGACGCTCGCGAAACAGCTGGCGCTCTACGTCGTGCTGTACAGCCCGATCCAGATGGCGGCGGATCTTCCGGAGAACTACCAGAAGCACGCGAAGGCATTCCAGTTCATCAAGGACGTGCCGGTCGATTGGAGCGAGTCGCTCGCGCTCAATGGCGAGGTGGGCGATTACGTGACGATCGCGCGCAAGGATCGCCACAGCGAGGACTGGTATCTCGGTAGCGTGACTGATGAGTCGGCGCGGTCGTTGCCCGTGAAGCTCGACTTCCTGGATCCGGGAAAGCGTTATCGCGCGCAGATCTATCGCGACGGCGAGGGTGCGGACTGGAAGAGCAATCCGCAGGCCATCGCCATCGAGACTCGCGACGTCACCTCGGAGGATACGTTGACGCTCGTGCTCGCATCGGGCGGCGGTGCGGCGGTTCGCTTCGTGGCGGGCAAGCATCGCTAGGGGCTCGCCGGATCGAAGTCCGGCGAGGCAGGGTTTCAGGCGCAATCGGCGCCGTATTTATGGGGGATACGTCGATGAACGTTGGCAAACACAAAGAGCTCGAACGGGCCGTCATTCGTGCATTGCACGGCGGTTCAAACGTGCTGATTGGCGCCGCGATGCTCGGCATGAGCGTCACCGCAGTTGCTGCTGAAACGGGCACCAAGGACTTAGAGGAGGTCGTCGTCACCGGCATCCGCGCCAGCATCGAGAACGCCATCGCGGTCAAGAAGAACGATTCATCGATCGTCGAAGCTGTGTCGGCCGAAGACATCGGCAAACTGCCGGACTCCTCGATTGCGGAATCGATCGCACGTCTGCCCGGCATCGCAGCCCAACGCACAAACGGTCGCGCACAGACGCTGTCGATTCGCGGTCTCGGTCCCGACTTCACGGTGACCACGTTCAACGGCCGCGAACAGGCGACGACGAACGACAATCGCACGGTCGAGTTCGATCAGTATCCTTCGGAGCTGGTGAACCAGGTCAAGATCTACAAGACCCCCGATGCCGGCATGGTGTATCAGGGCATCGCGGGTACGACTGACATCCAGACCGTCCAGCCGCTCAGCTACAGCAAGCGCACGGTAGCGGTGACCTACCGTAAGGAGTACGACGGTCAGGAAGCGAACATTCCGGGACTGGATCGCGACGGCGACCGCGCCAATGCGACCTACATCGATCAGTTCGCAAACGGCACGCTCGGCGTTGCGCTCGGCATCGCCTACAACAAGAGCCCATATCAAGCTCAGACCCGCGAACCCTGGGGCTATGCGGACGCGCCGAGCGGAGACAAGGTCATCGGCGGCGACAAGGACGGCGTGCAGTCATCGTTCTACGAACGCACGGGTTATATGGGCGTGGTCGAGTATCGGCCGAACGATCAGCTCCACATGGTGCTCGATGCCTATCACTCCGACTTCAAGGAGCTGCAGACGATTCAGCGACTCGAGTACGGCACCATCTGGTCGGGCGCAACGCTCACGAATCCGGGCGAAGTGGTCAATGGCCGCATCACATCGGGCACGTTTACGGGCGTGCCGTTCCAGGTCGTGGAGAACTACAACAATGATCGTCGCGCCGATGTCGATTCGATCGGCCTGAACACTCAATTCGATATCAACGACAACTGGGGCGTGAACGCGGATCTGAGCTATTCGAAAGTGAATCGCAACGATCTGCGACTGGAGTCCACGGCCGGCAACGGCAAGGCCGGCGATCCGGACTTCCCTGCACAAGAGGAGACGATCTCCTTCACGACGGACGGCAATGGCATCACGCACCTGTCGCCTTCGCTCGACTACAGCAGTTACGACACCATCGTCCTGACCGATCCGGGCAACTGGGGCGGCGGGCCGCGCCGCTCGGGCTTCGTCGGACATCCGAAGATCGAAGACGAGATCAAGGCGATCCGACTGACGGCCAATCGCAAGTTCGACTCGTTCATCGACAACGTCAGCTTCGGCGGCAACTACGCCGAGCGAACGAAATCGAAGCGTAACTGGCAGAGCAATTTGTGGCTGCCGGGGGACGGTCCCTATGCCGTGATTCCGGAGCAATACCGCACTGGTATCACCAAGTCCTCATTCTTCGGCACGCCGCACGGCATCGTCGGCTACGACGCGCTCGGGATGTATCACAGCGGATTCTGGCAGCCGATCGATTCGATCGACGATCCGAATGCGAACATCAACGATCGCATCGCGGATGTGACCAACACCTGGAAGGTTACCGAGAAGCTCACGACCGCCTTCGTGAAAGTGGGTATCGACACTCAGATCGGTACTCTCCCTCTCACCGGCAACATCGGCGTGCAGAGCATCACGACGGATCAGTCTTCAGAGATCCGTTACACCTCGGGCACCGTCATTCCGGGCACCACGGATCTGAACTACTCCATCGTCAATCAGGGTGACAAGTACACCGATGTGTTGCCGAGCCTGAACCTCGCGTTGGAGCTTCCGAACGACATGAAACTGCGATTCGGCGCGGCGATCACGGAAGCGCGTCCGCGCATGGACGATCTGGCAGGCGGTGCCGGCTATTCGGTCCAGCCGAACGGCAGCCCCGTGATCGACGGCTCGCAAACTTTCTACTGGAAGCGCACCGGCGGCGGTAATCCGGAGCTCAAACCCTGGAAGGCGAATACGTTTGATCTGTCCTTCGAGAAGTACTTCGAGCGCCAGGCGTATGTGTCCTTCGCCGTGTACTACAAGGATCTGACGACCTATATCGTCAACGAATCGACCATCACCAGTTTCGATGGCGTGCTGCTGCCCGATCAGAAGTCGCCCAGCGATCCGAGCGTGTACAGCGAGGCCAACGCAAACCGACTCGGTATCTCGACGGTGAAGGTGAACGGCAGCGGCGGCTACATCCAGGGCGCCGAGTTCACTGCGTCGCTGCAGCTGTCGATGTTCAGCGATGCGCTGGAAGGATTCGGTCTGATCCTGAGCGGCGCCAAGAACGATTCGAAGATCAGGATCAACGGCCAGGAAACGCCGGTGCCGGGCCTTTCGGAAGAAGTCGTGAACACGACGTTGTACTTCGAGCGCTCGGGCTTCTCGGCGCGCGTGAGCAATCGCTATCGCGGCGACTTCGTGGGCGAGGTGCCTGCATTCGATGCGAGCCTGACGCTCAATAACGTCAAGGCGGAATCGCTGCTCGATGCGCAAGTCGGGTATGAGTTCCAGGAGGGCGCGCTGCAGGGCCTGAGTCTGAGTCTCACAGGCACCAACCTGACCGACGAACCTTTCGTGCTGAGTGCCGTGGAAGAGGATCCGTACGATCTGGTCAAGTATCAGAAGTATGGGCCGGTGTATTCCTTCGCAGTCACGTACAAGTTCTGAAGGACGTCCCACTTGCTCAGAACCCCTGTGAGCAAGGGCGAAAGGATTCGGCACACTGCAACACCCGCTGGCATCATGCTGGCGGGTGTCTTTTCTTACGTTACGACCGAGCGCACGTGAGCGAAGCAGTTCGATCGGTACTCATTGCAGGCGGCGGCACGGCAGGGTGGATGACCGCTGCGGCGCTTGCGCGCGTGTTCGGCCCAAGACTGTCCATCACGCTCGTCGAGTCCTCCGAGATCGGCATCATCGGTGTCGGCGAGGCTACGATCCCTGCGATCGCGCAGTTCAATCGCATGCTGCGCATCGACGAAGACGAGTTCCTGAAGCACACGCACGGCACTTTCAAGCTCGGCATCGAGTTCGTCGACTGGTACCAGAAAGGCCATGCGTACATGCATGCGTTTGGGCCTGTCGGTCGCGATCTCGCCTACATTCCCTTTCATCAGTACTGGATGCGCGATCAGGCGCAGGGATCGGCCGGATCGTTGTGGGATTACAGCCTGAACTATCAGGCCGCGAAGCAGGCCCGGTTCGCGCGACTGGAGCGCATTCCAGACACACCGCTGGCGGGGCTCACGTGGGCATTTCATTTCGATGCGTCGCTCTATGCGGCGTATCTGTCGCGTCTCGCTCAAAGCAGCGGCGTGCGACGCATCGAAGGTCTCATCGGCGAGGTGTTGCTGGATCCGCTGAGCGGCGAGGTGCGGGCATTGAAGCTGGCCGACGGAACGGAGCTTGCGGCGGATCTGTTCATCGACTGCACGGGATTTCGCGGACTGCTCATCGAGCAGGCGCTGCACACCGGCTACGAGAACTGGTCGCATTGGTTGCCGTGCGATCGCGCCTGGGCGGTGCCGTCGCGCCGCACCGAGCCGCTTCTGCCTTACACGCGATCGACTGCCCTGGAGGCGGGATGGCAATGGCATATTCCGCTGCAGCATCGCACGGGCAACGGCTACGTGTTCTCCTCCGCACACACGAGCGATGAGCGGGCTCGCGAGACGTTACTGGAGAATCTCAGATCCGAGCCGCTCGGCGAGCCGCGGCTCATCCGCTTCATGACGGGACGCCGCCGCCAGCTCTGGAATCGCAATGTCGTGTGCCTGGGGCTCGCAAGCGGGTTCATCGAGCCGCTCGAGTCCACTGCCATTCATCTGATTCAGGTCTGCATCCAGCGATTGATCCTGCTCTTTCCTCATCGCGGCGATGTGGAGGAAAGACGCCGTGAGTTCAATCGCGCCGCCGCGGCGGAGTACGAATACATTCGCGATTTCATCGTTCTGCACTATCACGAGAACAACCGGCGCGGCGAGCCGTTCTGGGACGACTGCCGTGCGTTGGCGCTGCCAGACTCCCTGCGACACCGCATCGAGATGTTCCGCGAGAGCGCAGGCATCTTCTGCGCCAGCGACGATCTGTTCCAACTCCATAGCTGGTTGCAGGTGCTGTGGGGTCAGGGTGTGCGTCCGCGCGCGACGCATCCTTTCGTGGAGGCCGTCGCGCCGGCCGATCGCGAAGGGTACTTGCACGATTTGCGCCGGCTGATCGCACACGCCGCTCAGCAACTTCCGGCACAGTCGGAGTTCATCGCGCGGCACTGTTCGTCGGCGGATTCCTGATGGGACTCGCATACGTATTCAGGCGGCGGCGGTGCGCTGCTGTCGACCGACGATAACTTTGAACGAGAAGGGGGATCTCGAATGCTTCATGGCGCACGTGCCCGCATATGGCCCGCGTTGCTCGCGCTTCTTGCGATCGCAGTCGGTTCGTCCTCGCACGCCACGGATGTCGATGTCCGATCCACAGCTCGTCCGAGTCCGGATTGGTTGCGTTCTGCAGTCATCTACGAGGTGTTTCCACGCGCGTTCTCCGCGAGCGGGGATCTCAAAGGCGTCACGGCACAGCTGGACCGGCTGAAAGATCTCGGTGTCGATGTCGTCTGGCTGATGCCCATTCACCCCATGGGCAAGCTCAAGGCGAAGGGAACGCTCGGCAGTCCTTACGCAGTGCGCGACTACGAGGCGATCGATCCGGCGTATGGCAAGCCCGAAGATCTGAAGGCACTGGTCTCCGCGGCGCACGCACGCGGCATGAAGGTGTTCATCGATATCGTTGCCAATCACACCGCGTGGGACTCGGTGCTGATCGAGAAGCATCCGCAGTGGTACAAGCACGTCAACGGTGCCATCGTGCCGCCCAACCCGGACTGGGTGGATGTCGCCCAGCTCGACTACTCGAATCCGCAGTTGCGCGAATACATGAGCGCCATGCTCGTGCGCTGGCTGCACGAGTTCGGGATCGATGGATTTCGCTGCGACTACGCGAGCGGCGTGCCGACAGACTTCTGGGAGTCGGTGCGTCCCGAGTGGGACCGCGTGCGTCCCGGGCTCGCCTTTCTTGCTGAAGCGGACGATCCTGCGTTGTTGCGCAGCGCCTTCGATGTCGACTATGGCTGGGCCTTCTATCACGCGGTGAGCCGGACGCTCGTTGGGGACGGTCCCGCCTCACAGATTCGTGCCGTGTGGGAACGCGAGGCGGCGCGTTATCCGCGAGGCGGCGCGTTATCCGCGAGGCGCACTGCGGCTGCGTTTCTCAGATAACCACGATCAGCTGCGAACGACCGCGCAGGCAGGCCTTTCCGCTGCACTGGCCGCCTCAGCGCTCATGTTCACCCTCGACGGTGTGCCATTGCTCTACAACGGCATGGAGGTCGGCGATACGACGGAATCCGCTGCGCCCGCACTGTTCGAGCGTGTGCCGATTCAGTGGTACATGGTAGAACGACGACCGCCGATCGAAGCGTTCTACAAGTCGCTTGCGAGCCTGCGCCGCGCGCATCCGGCATTTACGCGCGGTGAAGTGCATTGGCTGAACAACGCGGATGAACAACGCGTAGTGAGCTTCGAGCGGGTGAGCGGCGATGAATCGCTCGTCGTCGTGATCAACCTCTCTTCGCTTCCCTTCGCGGGCATCGTCGATGCGGGTGCAGGCCCCTTCCATGACATCACGCCGGATTGGCTTGCGGGCACGAAGGACACGGAAGGTGCACCACCGAAACGCCGCGGCGTCTCGCTCCCGGCCGTGTACCTGGCGCCATGGGAATTCCGCGTGTTCTCGCGCGGTGCGAAGTGATGACCGTCAAAGGTGGGTGCGTGACGCCAGAGTTGCGCAGGTGCGCGTGCATTCTCTGGCTGTCGTTGCTGTTCGCAGCGTCCTTTGCCCATGCACAGTCTTTCCGCGATCGCTTGGCTCAAGATGAGATCGTCTACTTCGTGCTGCCCGATCGTTTCGAGAATGGCGATCCGTCGAACGACCGCGGCGGATTGCAGGGCGATCGCTTGAAGACCGGCTTCGATCCGACGCACAAGGGCTTCTATCACGGCGGCGATCTCAAAGGACTCACGTCGCGTCTCGAGTATATCCGGGCGCTCGGCGCCACTGCGATCTGGCTCGGGCCGATCTACAAGAACAAGCCGGTGCAGGGCGCGCCGGGTCAGGAGTCCGCGGGCTATCACGGCTACTGGATCACTGATTTCACGCAGGTCGATCCGCATTTCGGGACGCGCCAGGATCTGACCGAGTTCGTCGAGGCCGCCCATGAGCGCGGCATGAAGGTGTATCTCGACATCATCACGAATCACACGGCCGATGTGATTGCGTATCGGGAATGCCCGAGCGGCGGATGCGCATATCGCTCGCCCGCAGACTATCCCTACACGCGTCGCGGCGGTGTCGAAGGCGAGCCGATCAATGACGGTTTCCTCGGGGTCAACGAGCAGACGCCGGCGAACTTTGCGCGTCTGAATCGTCCGGATTTCGCATACACCCCGTTCGTGCAGAAGTCGGAAGCACACGTGAAAGTGCCGGCGTGGCTCAACGATCCCATCTGGTACCACAATCGCGGCGATACGACGTTCAAAGGTGAGAGCACCAGGCTCGGTGACTTTGCGGGTCTGGATGATCTGATGACCGAGAACCCACGTGTGCTCGAAGGTTTCATCGAGATCTATGGCGCATGGATTGACGACTTCGGCGTCGACGGGTTTCGGATCGACACCGCCAAGCACGTGAATCCGGAGTTCTGGCAGACCTTCGCGCCGGCGATGCTCGAGAAGGCGCGTGCGCGTGGCATTCCCAACTTTCACATCTTCGGCGAAGTGTTCACTGAAGAGGTGGATGTAGCCGCGCTCGCCCGCACGACGCAGGTCGATCGCCTCCCATCCGTGCTCGACTTTGCCTTCCGCGCGGCAATCGTCCAGACCGTCGCGGGAACGAAAGGGACGGAGGTCCTCAATGATCTGTTTGCCGGCGATGTGCTGTATCGCGGCGGCGCCGTCGGCGCTGCTGCTTTGCCGACGTTCGTGAGCAATCACGATGTCGGCCGGTTCGCGTTCTATGCCCGCAAGGCGTTTCCGCAGGCGGACGATCGCGAGATTCTCGCGCGCACCCGGCTCGCGCACGCCATGATGCTCACGTTGCGCGGTGTTCCGGTCATCTATGCGGGAGACGAACAAGGGTTTGCTGGCGACGGCGGCGATCAGGATGCGCGTGAGGATCTGTTTCCCAGTCAGGTCGCGTCCTACAACGACAACAAGCTTGTGGGAACGCACGTGACGACGGCGAGCAGCAACTTCGATCGTTCCCATCCGCTGTTCCCGACCATCGCAAGGCTCTCCGAGTTGCGTCGGAGCACGCCGGCCTTGCGACGCGGAGAGCAGGTCGTGCGCAATTTTCGCGATCATCCAGGACTGTTTGCCGTCTCCCGCATCGATCGTGCAAGCGGTAGCGAAGTTCTGATCGCATTCAACACCTCCACGCAGCCCCTCGAAGCCAATGTCGAAGTGGATGCTCGCGCGGCGAAGTTCAGCTCGCTCTACGGCAGCTGTGCATCGCAAGCGCTCGCGCCTGCAAGTTATCGCATCACGCTCGCGCCGCTCGACTTCGTCGTCTGTGCCGTCGAGTCCTCCGCGCATTCGATCGGTGAATGAACATGACCAGCAAGCCGCAGCTCTCTTTCTGGCAGATATGGAACATGTGCTTCGGCTTCCTCGGCATTCAGTTCGGCTTCGCATTACAGAATGCAAACGTGAGTCGGATCTTCCAGACGTTGGGTGCAAAGGTCGACGAGATCCCGATCCTCTGGATCGCAGCGCCGCTGACGGGGCTCATCGTGCAGCCCATCGTCGGCTACTACTCGGATCGCACCTGGAATCGCCTAGGTCGTCGTCGCCCTTATTTCCTTGCTGGCGCCGTGCTCACGACGCTTGCCTTGTTCGCGATGCCGAACTCGCCCTCGCTCTGGGTTGCGGCAGGATTGCTGTGGATTCTCGATGCTTCGCTGAACGTGTCGATGGAGCCGTTTCGCGCCTTCGTCGGCGACCAGTTGTCGCCCCGACAGCGGCCCGCAGGCTATGCAATGCAGAGCTTTTTCATTGGCATCGGCGCGGTGGTCGCAAGCCTTTTGCCCTGGTTGCTCACGACCTTCGGCGTCGATAACAGCGCGCAGCCCGGTGGCATCCCGCTCACGGTGAAGTACGCGTTCTATGCGGGCGGCACGATTCTGTTCCTCGCGGTCGGCTGGACGATCCTCAGCACGCGCGAGTATCCGCCCGAGCAGTTGGAGCGCTTCGACGATGCAGGAATTGCACAGGAGTCGAAGGTGGATGGGGTGAGAGCACGTCGCGATGGGTTCATCTGGCTGATTGCCGGTGCTGCCGCAGTGTTCGCGATCCGCTCGCAGCGACTTCAGGCCGAGCTGTATCTGCTTGCGTTCGGCTTGATTGTCTATGGTGTCGCGCTATTGCTCGCAAGTCGCATGCGTACGCGCAATGCGTTCACCGCGATCCTGGCCGACTTGCAGGACATGCCGGCAGCCATGCGACGTCTCGCCGTCGTGCAGTTCTTTTCGTGGTTTGCATTGTTTGCGATGTGGATCTACACGACGGCTGCGGTGACGCAGGTTCACTTCGCTGCGCCGGATGCGCAGGCGGCGCGTTTCAACGAAGGCGCCAATTGGGTCGGCGTGCTGTTTGCGTCCTATAGCGGCTTTGCAGCAGTCGCAGCCATCGTGATTCCGATATTGGTGCGCCGGCTCGGCTTGCGTATCAGCCACATGATCAATCTATGGCTCGGGGCTGCAGGTCTCGTTTCGTTTGCGTTGATTCGCGATCCTCAATGGCTGATCGCCTCGATGGTCGGCGTCGGCTTCGCATGGGCGTCGATCGTCTCGTTGCCCTACGCGCTGCTTTCCAATCATCTTCCGGCAGCGAAGATGGGCGTCTACATGGGGATCTTCAATTTCTTCATTGTCATCCCCCAGCTGCTGGCCGCGAGCGTCCTCGGCTTTCTGCTGCATGCGTTTGCAGGCGGACAGCCGATCTATGCATTGGTGATCGGCGGCATCAGTCTGTTCATCGCTGGACTGACGGTCATGCGAGTCGACAATCCGCAGCGTGACGACGTCCGCGTCGCGCGCGCGACGGGCTGAGAGTTCCTGTCTAGGACGAGTGCCGGCTGCCTCCACCGGTGGTCAGCCCGATGCTTGGAACGCCGCCGAACTTGCCCGCGCCTGCGCTTCCGCTCAGGTTCTCCGGATGCGTGCGTGGGGCGCGAAGATCTTCGTCGGTGTCTTGTGGATCCTTTGATTCCTGCGCCTCGGGATCCCAGCTCGTCCCCGTATAGTGACCTTGTCCGAAGCCGCCGCCGAAATCATCCTCGCGCGTAAGGCTCCGATCGTAGTCGCTGCCGGGTGCGCCCTTCAGCAGTTCCTCATGGAGCTCTTCGGGTGTCGACGTGGTTGCATCGCGTGCCGCAGCGATGTGGTCCTTCGGGCGGGTCGAAGATCTATCCTCTCGATGAGCCATGGCTGAATCTCCCGTGATCTGATGCACGTAAGAACGCCCGGCTCGAATTCAAAGTTGCTGTTCTCATGTAGGCGGACATCTGAAAGCTGAACCACCACGCGCTCACGCATTCGTAACGAACGCGACATGCGGCGAGTGCAACCAACGCAAAAGACCCTGCGTTGTGTCGCTGTGTATCAACCGGAGATGACCAGATGAATCGCAATCAGACAGGCGGCTTAGGAAAGGAGATCAAGGGCGCGGTCAAGGAGGGCGTGTCGAAGGTAACAGGCAACAAGGCCGGCGAAGTCGAAGGCAAGGTCGAGAAGAACGTCGGTAAGGTTCAATCAGAAGTCGGCAACGAGCAGGAACGTGCGCGCGAACGGCGCGACGATACTCGCCGCGGTCACTGACCTATGTTTGCGGGGCGTCGGTCACCGACGCCCCCTTTGACCTCCAGCGAATGACAATGAAGGCGTGTCAGAACCGGTAGCCGACGCCAAAGAACAGCTCTTCCTGAAGTTTGCGTTTGCCGGCGCCGTTCGTGAGATCGAACTCGAACCAGCGCATTCCCCCGAAGCCGACCAGCCTTGGAGCGACGTTCAGCTCTACGCGAGCGCTGAAGTCGGTGACTCTATCCGCCGACCCGAACGTCAGAATGTCGGGCGCATAGAACGCCTGTCCCGCAATGGCGAGACCCGACTGCCGATTGAGAAGGTAGCGAAGATCTGCGCCTACGCTGAGTGCCATCACGTCGTTGTTCTTATTCTGCAGCAGCGCGGCGTAGAGCTGAGGCCCAATAGAGAGCTTCAAACGTCCGAGATCCAGACTGGTCGGAAACAGTAGTCCACCGCTGAAGACGATGTCGCGATCTTCAGTGAGCAGGAACGTGCCTTGAAAGCGGCTGCCGCCAACACCTACCGCTTCGCCGCTACTGATGTATCGCAGCTGCAGCGTGTCATTGCTCATGGCGACTTCGCCGGTCGGTCGCGTCGAGGAGTCGCTCCGTTGCGCATACGACGTAGTTGCGAGAAGCAGCATTCCCAGGACTGACAGAGTGGTTCTCATGCGCATGATCTTTGGTGCTCTTGAAACGGCATTGAACTAATGCTGGCTTCTTAGCAATGAGTCCACACTCGAACGGTTCCGCGAGCCACATGCAAAAGATCTGCGTGCAACGTGCGTGTATGCGATTGACGGAAGGGCCGGAATCCGTCGCTTACCGCGGTGCGCCGTGAATCCGACGCGCGACGTGTCGCGTATGCGACTTGACGTTCAGTGTCGCCTGTCGCGGATGATTTCGCGATGCGTCAGACGGGCGTGAATGGATGAGTGGTCACTTGTGCGTGATGGGGTCGCTCGATCGAGCTCGTCGCAACGAGCTCATCGCTAATGGGTTCGTCACGCCTCGCGCGTCGATTGCCTGACGACGAGAGAGGGCGCGATGCTGCGGCTCTGCGCAGTCTCGCCATGGATGATCGACAGCAGACTTTCGACGAGCAATGTCGCGGCGACCTTCGTGTCCTGATGAACGGTCGTGAGTGAGGGATTGGCGAAGCGTGCGGTGGGAATATCGTCGAAGCCTGCGACGGCAACGTCCTGCGGAATGCGCAGCCCCCGATCCTGCAATGCGCGCATTGCGCCGATCGCAATCAGATCGCTCGCGCAGAACAGTCCATCGAACGTCATGCCGCGATCGAGAAGCAGACATGTCGCGTCGTAGCCAGACTGCTCGGTCGTGAACGCATCCACCTGCAAAGCCTCATCGGGCATCAGTCCCGCACCGGCCAGTGCCTGCACGTAGCCACGATAACGTTCCAGGAACTCGGGATAGTGATCCGAGGCGTGACCCAGAAATGCAATGCTGCGACGGTCGCAGCTCAGCAGGTGATCGGTGATGTCCTTACCGCCCTGGAAATTGTCGCAGCCGATGGAGATGCCCGGCTGTCCCGGCAGCACTGCACCCCAGCTCACGAAGTGAGTGCCTCGTTCGATCAGCTGCTCGATGCGCGCGAGATACTCCAGATAGTCGCCATAGCCGAGCAGGATGATGCCGTCTGCCTTCTTGCTGTCCTGGTAGTCGGTGTGCCAGTTGCTCGAGAGCTGTTGAAAGGAGATCAACAGATCGTAGCCCTGCAGTGCACAGGCACGTGTGAGCGAGCCGAGCATCGACAGAAAGAACGGATTGATCAGCGAATCGTCGAGCGTGGGGTCTTCGAAGAACAACAGTGCGAGCGTGCCGCACTGCTGCGAGCGCAGGCTGGAGGCGTTCTTATCGACCTTGTAGTTCAGTTCCTGCGCGATCTGCAGAATGCGTTTGCGGGTTTCCTCGTTGACGGTGGGGCTGCCGCGCAAGGCGCGTGACACGGTGGGCTGCGACACTCCTGCCAGGTACGCGATATCGTGCGAAGTGGCCTTGCCCTTCATGGAATCCCCGGTTCGATTCCCATCGTTGTAGTACGCATTTCTAATGCGCGGGAATCCTAAGGAATCTCAGATCAATTCGCCATTCGCAACCACAGTTGCTTTGCCCGCCGAAGCATTTCAACCAGTTGCAGACTTGCGAAGATGAGGGAAGTCGACAAATCAGAGCTTCCCTCACCCAGGTCCCGCCCGGGAGGACTTCAGGTGCGATGAATCCGGTCCCGAGCGGGTGAACCCGGGAAGGGACGCTACTGCGGACGGCGTTTGCGAAAGCGCTCCTTCATCTCCTCGCGAGCCTGTGCCCGCATCTGCTTCCATTGACTCTGTTGCTCAGTCGTCAGCAGCGGCTCGACCTGCGCGACGAATTCGTCCTGTGCCCGGCGGCCTTCTTTCATGAGCGCCAGCTTGTCGCGACGCGAGTTCGCACTGCCCATCCTTGTCTGAATCTCGCTCAGGCGTGCGCGCCGTTGCTCTGCATACGGCCGGATCTGTTCGGTCTGATCGGGCGTCAGGTTCAGGCGTGTTGCGAGATCATCCAGGGACATCTGCCCGGATTCCTGGACAGCCTCCTGCGTATAGGAGACGTGGGATACGGCTAACAGAGCACAGGCCAGCAGGGCGGGTGCAATGAGATGTTTCACAGCGAAGCTCCGGTTGAATGCACCGGTAGAAGGTGCGTGCGCTGTTCAACGCACCATGGAGCCTGAGGTTGACGCGCTCAGCGCAGTCCCTGGGTCTGTTCTTCGTCCCGCAGGATTTGCGAAAGGGACTCGCAGCCCGAATTCCATTCTGCAATCCATTTGGGCAGGGCGGGGGAAGCCAGCTTCAAGCCGAGGCCGGCCAGAAAAGTGCCCGGATCGAGCGCGCCGTCTGGCCCGCGAAAGACACCGCGAATCGCCACGACTCCGATGGCGCGGTTGGCACGATAAAAGCGATGCTCGAGAAAACCCCAGCGTGCGTCCCAACCGACGAGCCGGCTACGGATCTCGAACGATTGTCCGACGCGCAATTCCCGGCGGAACTTGGCCAGCGCGTCGCCCACGACAGGTATCGCCTTCTGCTCGCGAGCCAGTCGCAGCACTCCGGAGCGCACGAACCAGTCCACCCGTCCAATGTCGGCCAGCGTCAGATATCGCCCGTTGTTCACGTGCAGATTGAAATCCAGATCGTTCGGCCAGATGCGCATCCGCACACAGGTGGTATCGAGCAGGCCGATGCGCGGCGCGCCGGAACGAGTCAGCAGTGTCTTGGACAGGCGCAGCCAGGGAAACATAGGAGATCCAATGAGCAATCGAACACTGGCAATGAACAACGAACGGTCAAGACCGGATTTCGGCAAGGCCGGTCTGCGTTGTCCATGGTCAATGACCCGTTGTCAATTGATTCCGGCTGGCGATCTTCGCTTCTCTGCCTCACTATCTGCCTGTCATGGGCACGATTCTTCTAGGGCCTGCGCGGATAGGTGATGCACCTGCGATCGCAGAGATGTCGCGGACGCTGATCGAGTCCGGGTTGCCCTGGCGCTGGACGCCGAAGCGGGTAGCCGCGCATATGAAGGAGCGCGAGAACCTCGTGGTCGTCGCGAAAGACGAGGGCCAGCTCGTCGGCTTTGCGATGGCGCAGTTCCATACCGAAACCGTGCATCTGGCCTTGATCGGCGTCGCCGCCGATCGTAAACGCAGCGGGATCGGACGTCAGCTTCTGCAATGGGTCGAGGACAGCGCCATCGTCGCTGGCCTCTTTCGGGTTCATCTCGAAGTGCGCGCCGGCAACCATACCGCCCGTCGGTTCTACAAGGCGCTAGGCTATCGCGAAGGCGCGCTCGTAGACGGTTACTACAACGGTCTCGAAGACGCGGTCAGGTTCTCTCGCGACCTGAGAACCACGAGAACAATGAGTAATGAGTAGTGAGCAATGAGCAATGAGTAAGGAGCAATGAGTAAGGAGCAATGAGTAAGGAGCAATGAGTAAGGAGTAATGATGAAGAATGAGGAATGAGGAATGAGGAATGAGGAATGAGGAATGAGGAATGAGGAATGAGGAATGAGGAATGAGGAATGAGGAATGAGGAATGGAAGTCGTTGCTCATCCCTCATTTCTGGTGACCTCTAACAGCCGATTCAGTATTGATGTCACCTCGGCGAAGCCTCTGGGCCACCGCGGCGAAGGCCTCTGGGGAACCCCGGCGAAGGCCTATGGGGAACCCCGGCGAAGGCCGGGGTCCAGGCCCTGTGACCGACGGGAATCCCGCGCGGAGATCCCGGCCTACGCCGGGATGAGGACCAAAGCAGCACTCTCGAATCAGTGGTCACAGTCCACTAGTTGCTGATTCCCTCTGTCGTCGCTGCGTAGATCATGTTCTGCAGCTTGTCTCTGAAATCTGTTTCGTTCGGCATCAGTTGCAGCATCAGCACGATCGTGAGGTTGGCCTGCGGGTCGATGCGGTAGAGCGATCCGTACGCGCCGCCCCAGCCGTAGTTGCCGGTCCCGGCCATGCCCGCGGCGCCGTAGCGATCGACGGTTTCGAATCCGAGTCCGAAGCCGAGTCCGTCGACACCGCGCAGATCACCGATCTGGTTCGTGCGCATCAGGGCCACGCTGCGTGGCGAAAGCACGCGTACGCCATCGAGGGTGCCATCGTGACGGATCATCTCGAGGAAGCGTGCGTAGTCGCGTGCGGTCGACACTAATCCTGCGCCGCCCGCGAAACTGCGTCGCGGCCCATCGACATAGTTCCCCTGGCCGAGGGGACCTTCCGGCGCACGAACGATCCGGCCATCGGGGCCAGATGCGTACACGACCGCCAGGCGATTGCGCTGATCGTTCGGCACGAAAAAGTAGGTGTCCTTCATACGCAGCGGCGCGGTGATTCGTGTGCGAATGACTTCATCGAGCGGCAGGCCGGATGCACGCTCGACGACGCAGCCGAGAATGTCGGTGTTGTAGCCGTACACGAAGGCTTCGCCGGGTTGTGCGACGAAGGGGAGTGTGCCGAGTCGCGCCATCGTGTCGCAGATCGGTTCGTTCTTGTCTGCCGTGTACCAACCGAGACCCGCCGCGGGGCCGAGGCCCTTCGCCTGATACGCAGCTTCGACGTGCGCTTCGCGTCCGTAGGAGATGCCGGCGGTGTGTGTGAGCAGGTCCTTGATCGTGATCTTGCGTTTCGCCGGGACGAGTGTCACTTCACCCTTGCTGTTCTTCACGGCAACCTTCGTCTGATCGAACTCCGGAATGAACTTCCCGACCGGATCGTTGAGCGTCAGCTTGCCGTCGTCCATCAACGCAAGTGCCGCCACGCTCGTGAGTGCTTTCGTCTGCGAAGCGATACGGAACAGCGTGTCGTTCGCCATCCTCCGCCCGGCTTCCTTGTCGCTCCATCCCGCAGCCCTCTCGTACACAGGCTTGCCATCCTGCAGCACCAGCACGACCGCACCAGCAATGCGACTTTCGTCGACGTACTGTTTCAGAAGCCCATCGATCTTCGCGAGCTGCTCGACCGAGATCGCACTCGTCCCTGCATCCGAACCATCCGCCAGTGAAACAGCAGAGCAGGCCAGGCTGACGCCCAGCACGAGGACACGAGGCAAGGACATGGAACCCCCTGCAGAGAATTGACAATTGATAATGGACAATTGACAACGAAGACGGCCCGAAATGCAACTGCGCCGCTTCAGTCAGCGCCTGTTTCTATCAGGGACGGTCTAGGGGCTGCTGATCTCCCGCTGTTCTTCGTTATCTGTTGTACTGTCTACGTCATTCAGGCCGCAACTCTGACGCATCTTCGCTCAGGCGCATTCGGCAGATTCGGGGCTGCGCTGCTTTCGTTGTCAACTGTCAATTGTCCATTGTCAATTGCTCGCGCGCAGCTCTGACGCATCCTTGCTTGGGCGCGTTCAGGAGAAAAGTTGGAGTCGACAGCGCTGACCCTGCTTTTCGTTGTCAACTGTCAATTGTCCATTGTCAATTGACCGCGCCTCCCACCCACCTCTCCAGATTTCCCAGGTCCATGGCGCCGGATTGGCGGGCGATTTCCTTGCCGTGGAGGAAGATCATGAGGGTGGGGATGCTGCGGATGCCGAAGCGGGAGGAGAGGGCGGGCTCGTCATCGGAGTTCACTTTCGCGAAGCGTGCGCGCGAGACGTTGCGGCGGGCAGCTTCTTCGAAGTGCGGGGCCATCATGCGGCAGGGTCCGCACCAGGGAGCCCAGAAGTCCACGACGACGGGCAGGTCGCTGCGGGTGATGTGCTTGTCGAAGTTCGTGGTCTTGAGCTCGATCGGATGCCCTTCGAACAGTTGTGAGTGACAACTCGGACAGCGCGGCGCTTCGTTCAGCCGCTGTCGCGGAACGCGTACGACGGAATCGCAGTGGCCGCAAACGACATGGATGGAATCGGACATGCCTTCTCAACTCAGAATTGACAATGAACAGGGGACGACGAAACGCCCGGGTGCGCGAACAGATCCTCACGTGCCGGACGCCGGTGTTTGCACTCTCTGACAACGCGTTCGCCGTGTGCACGTTGTCCATTGTCAATTGTTCATTGTCAATTGCTGTCATCGCTGATGCGATGAAAGCGCAGCGCCCCTTGCGGGGCGCTGTGCAGAGCGGCGATCGATCAGAACTTCTGCATGATGCCGATGAAGCCCTGACGGCCGAGAATGTCGTAGGAGGGGAAGGTGTTCGGGCCACCCGTGCCTGACACTTCGGTCGAGATCAGCGGAGGATCTTTATCGAGGATGTTGTTGACGCCGACGCGCAGCGTGGTGCCGGAGCCGAAGCTCCAGAGCGCGGACAGATCGAAGTAGTTGCGCACCGGCAGTCTGGCATTGAAGGCGTCGTACTCGGCCTGCAGATCGGGGTCCGAACTGTTCGTGTCGAGCGTCGTGCTGCCGATGTAGCGCCAGTAGAGCGAAAGACTCAGGTCCCAGGGCATTTCCCAACTGATGCGCAGGTTATGACGCCAGGTCGGCGTGATGTTCTGGCAGATCGTGCCGAAGAGACCCGCGCAATCGTAGCTCTGGCCGCTGCCGGGCAGCGGCGTATTGTCCGCGGCAAGGATGTAGACGCCGTTGAGCGCAAAGGAAAGCGCGCCGAAACGATCGCCCAGCGGCAGGTTGTACGACAGCTGAAGATCGAGGCCTTCGATCGATTGCTCTGCGACGTTGACCGCTGTCTGCAGGATGTAGCCTCCCGTTGCGACGCTTGCGCCGGTCAGAGCGCCGACGGGTGTGCGTACGATCTGGCTGCAGTACGTCGGATCTCCCGTGTCGAGGCATTGCTCGAAAAGGAAGCTGCCGGGAATGGTGCTGATCGCATCCTCCAGCTTGATGTTGTAGTAGTCGAGGCTCGCAACCAGTCCGAACGAAGGCGAATACGTGACACCGACCGAGTAGGTATCCGAGCTCTCGGGCTTCAGATTCGGATCGCCGCCGATCACCTGACCGCACTGGTTCGATACGCATTGAGGGATCGTGTTGGTAGCGCCGCCGTCGCCGTACTGTTCCGCGGTAACGCCCGTGCGCAAGCAGTCTTCGAGCGATCGGGTCGCCGGTGAGCCGTCGGGTTGACGCGCGCATGGATCGACGCCGAGGAAGCTCTGTTGGCCGTAGCTCTGTGGATTGAACAGCTCGATGATGTTCGGCGCGCGAATCGCATGCTGGAACGATCCGCGGAAGCGCAGATCTTCGATCGGTGCGTACTGCAGCTCGAGCTTGTACGTGTTCGCGCTTTCCGAAGTCGAATAGTCGGAGTAGCGATAGCCGCCGTCGAAAACGAGGTCGTAGATGCCCGTCCTGCCCTGAATCAATGGCGCACGGATCTCGGTGAATGCCTCCTTCACGTTGTAGCCGTTGTCGATCGCGACCGAGGCTCCGGCGAAGCCAGCCAGATTTCCCGACAGCTCGGCAGCATCGGGTTTGAAGACCAGATCCTCCTTGCGCCATTCGACGCCGACGTTCACCGCGACGCCCTCATTCGCCGTCGGCAGCTTGACGCCATAGTCGGTCAGATCACCCGTGACGTCGGCGTGCGCGATCTTCTGCGTGACCGTGCCGTACGCCGTGCCGTCCGTGTAGAGATACGCAAGTTGATCCGGTGTGACCGCAGCCTCCGTGAAGATATTGAAGGGTACACAGCCCGCGTTGCCGCTGATGCATGCCGGACTGTCGGCCGTACCGGTAACCTGCAGGGCATCCGAGATGTTCGCGAAGTTCAGATAGTTCGTGTTCGAGTTATACAGCGAGGTGTAGTAGTACTGGCCATACGCGTCGTATTTCCATTGCGAAGTGATGTCGCCGCGCACACCGAGCACGGCGCGGTAATTGTCGTGCTCGAAATCGGCGATGCGGCCACCGCCTTCGATGTTGCGTCGTCCAATGTTGACGTCGACGCTCTGCGAGCCAGGATCGGCAAGATCCGCAGCGATCTGCGCCGGCGTGCACAGAATGCCACGCTGCTGATCGCTCAGCAGTGGATTGCTGCAGTTCACCGAATACAGGCCGGCCGGGTTGTACGGGTTCGAGTTCTCGAACAGGCCTGACGGTGCGATCTGCACGCGCGTACGATCGTTCATGAAATTGAAATCGAGATAGGGATCGGCATAGTCGTTCAGTTGAATGTGCGCGGTGAATCCCCCCATGTAGCGCTCATCGTCGCGATACATGTTCACGTAGGGGTTGGAGTTGAACTCGGCCGGCGGTGTCGTAATGGCATCCTGGCTCCAGGGCACGAACTGATTGCCGACGACCGCGTACCTCGTGCCTCCCACCGTGAAACGGTTCGAGTTCGCAGTGCCTGCACAGCGCGGGTTGCCCGCGATATCCAGAGACAGCTGGCAGCCCGCGAAATCGATGTCGCCGCCGGTGATGGGATCTGCGGTTCGATACATCAGATAGCCCGTGACGTTGCCGCGTCCATCGGCCATGTTGGTGCCCGCAGTCACCGAGAAATTGATCGTGTCGCCGTCGGTCCTGTTGCCCGCGAGCTTGATGTCTTTGACTTTGGCCAGATCGTGCATGAACCGATTATCGTTGTCGCGCTGGAACGCCGAGTACTGCGCGTCGATCATCAGACCTTCGAAATCCTTTTTCAGGATGAAGTTCACCACGCCGGCAATGGCGTCCGATCCGTACACTGCGGATGCGCCGCCCGTCACGACGTCGACGCGATCGATCAGTGCGAGCGGAATCTGATCGAGATCAGGCGCGGGATTCGTGTTGCTCGTGTTGGCGTCCGCCACGCCCAGGCGTTTGCCGTCGATCAATACCAACGTACGCTGTGGGCCGAGCCCGCGCAGATTCACCGTGGTGAGTCCTCCTGGCGTGCTCAATGAGTTCGATGTGTTCGAGAAATCCACCGCCGAGTTCTGAATGACCTGTGGCAGCTGATTCAGGACACCGACGGTGTCGGTGTAGCCGCCCCGCTGAATCTCCGTGGAGCTCACGACCTGTACGGGGCTGGTGGATGTGAGGTTGGGTGAGACGATTCGCGTGCCCGTCACCACGACTTCCTGGATGTTCTGTCCCTGTGCGTGCAGCAACAGCGGCATTGCCATTGCGACGGCACTCATCACGAGCGCCGATAGTCTGGCGTACCAGACAGGTTTGTGCGTCGACATGGACCGTTCTCCTGCGTGACTTTAGGTGTCGCAGGGAATGCCTCATCGTTCCCTGCACGTCAGGGGAAGGTCCGTTCGGCGCTCCAACTGAATACAAGGCGAGCGTTCTATACGCGGACGTTCGAAGAATCCGTGTACTTCAGTCGCGGCGCACCGAGCGAAAGCTTCCCAAAGCTCAACCGACACGTGATGCGTCATGTTGACCACTGGCGTTGCGAGGAACGTACAGCGCGCTGGAAGAGCGCGCGGGGCGTGGATTGCTCAACTGCCGGGTTCGCACGGATTTGCGCGAGCGATGCGAGTGGGCCTGCGACGACGGCAGGAGTGCTTTGCGATTCGTGGTGAGCTCAAGACGATTGATGAGCATCGATGCGACAACGCATTGCGTCATGTGCGCGGCACAAGTGTTGCTGGCGATCATCAATGCATGGAAGCCACACGCCACACGCAATTGCCGACATCGTCGGCGACGAGAACTGCGCCGCGTCCATCGATCGCAACGCCCACAGGCCGACCAAGAGCGCGACCCTTGTCATCGAGAAAGCCGGTGAGAAAGTCCTGCGGCGCGCCCTGCGGCATGCCGTTCTCGAACTTTACGAACGCGACTTTGTATCCACTGGGCACCTTGCGATTCCAGGAGCCGTGCATTCCGATGAGCGCGCCGCCTTGAAAACGTGCGGGTGCAGCAGCGGAGGTGACGAAGGCGAGCCCGAGCGCTGCGACGTGCGATCCTACGGCGTAATCGGGGACGATGGCCTGCGCTACGAGCTCCGGTCGCTGCGGCTTCACGCGATCATCGAGATGCTGGCCGTAGTAGCTGTAAGGCCAGCCATAGAATCCGCCTTCGCGAACGGAAGTGATGTAGTCGGGCACGAGCGCATCGCCGAGCTCGTCGCGTTCATTCACGGCGACCCACAGCGCGCCCGTGTGGGGCTCCCATGCGAGTCCGTTGGGATTGCGCAGCCCGGAGGCGAATACCCGCGTGGTGCCGCTCTCTGCATCGACTTCGAGGATCGCCGCACGACCGGTTTCGGCGTCGATGCCATTCTCGGCAGCGTTGCTGTTCGAGCCGACCGTGACATACAGCCTCGTGCCGTCGCGGCTCGCGATCACATTCTTGGTCCAGTGATGATTGATCGTGCCTGCGGGGAGATTCGCGAGCTTCGTTCCGCCTCCGGCAAGCGACGTCGCGCCAGGTTGATACTTGAATTTCATCAGCGCGTCCGTGTTCGCGACATAGAGCGTCTCACCGACGAGCGCCATGCCGAAAGGTGAGTTCAGATTCTCGAGGAATGTGTATCGGCCCTCGGCAATACCATCGCCGTCGGCATCGCGCAGCAGCGTGATTCGATTGGCGCTCGGTCCGCCTGCACCGGCCTTCTTCTGTGCACGTTTCATGAACCATCCCTTCACACCTTTCGCATCGTCGGGTCGTTCGGGCGCGTTCGTTTCTGCGACGAGGACATCGCCGTTGGGCAATACGTACAGCCAGCGAGGATGGTCGAGCTCTTTCGCGAACGCGTTTACTGTGAGCCCGGCGGCGGCATGCGGCGTTCGGTCGGCGGGCCATCCGCTCGCCGGTGCAATGTTCACGGTGGG
This sequence comes from Pseudomonadota bacterium, assembly GCA_023423935.1. GTDB lineage: Bacteria > Pseudomonadota > Gammaproteobacteria > Steroidobacterales > Steroidobacteraceae > Steroidobacter. Next base: position 171,389 of record JAFAEQ010000015.1, read on the forward strand.
CAGCAATCTTTTTTGGGGTTGTGCGAGTTCCGGATGAGATCCGATTTCGCTGGGCGGCAGCGGATCGTCCTGAGCACGACCAACTCCGGGTGCAAGTGCGCAGACCGCAAAGAAGCCGGCGATGATGCTCCGCATGTGACGGTCTCCGAAATCGGTGTCTGATCGAAGAACGTCCGGAGCATGGGGCTGTTCCGAGGCTGGTGCGCGCGTCCAGCGCGGATGCGCCGACACATATATATGTGAGCGGATCGCAGGCGTGCTCGTTGCTCCGAGGGCAGCGCATTGCGCGCGGGACGTTGTGGATGGAAGCGGCTTCACGCATCCTGCGCGCTCTCGCCATCAGAGGTGACGATGAAAATCTATTCCTGGAACGTCAATGGGATTCGAGCCGTGCTCAAGAAGGGCACGTTTCAGAGCTTCCTGAAAGAACACCAGCCCGATGTCCTGTGTCTGCAGGAGACGAAGGCGGAACGAGGCCAGATCGAGATCGATCTGCCCGGCTATCACGAGTACTGGAATTCGGCGGCGAAGAAGGGTTACTCGGGGACGGCGATCTTCTGCAAACAGGAACCGCTGAAGGTGGTCAATGGCTTCCCCGACGCGTTCGCGAAGAAGTTCAAGTTCGCCGACGAGCTACAGCGCGATGCCACCGAAGAGGGTCGGGTGATTGCTGTAGAGCTCGACAAGTTCTACGTGGTCACTGTCTATACGCCGAACGCGAAGGACGATCTGAGTCGCCTGGCGTTGCGGCACAAACATTGGGATCCGGCCTTTCTCGCGTACTGCAAACAGCTCGAAAAAAAGAAGCCTGTGATCTTCTGCGGCGATCTGAACGTCGCGCACACTGAGGACGATCTGGCGAATCCCAAGCCGAACCGGGGCAAGAAAGGCTTCACTGACGAGGAGCGCGAGGGCTTCCAGAATTTTCTGGATGCCGGCTTCGTCGACACCTTCCGCATGTTCACGAAGGGTAACGGGCACTACTCGTGGTGGAGTGTGTTCTCCAAGGCCCGCGAAAGGAACGTCGGATGGAGAATCGACTATGTGCTGGTCTCGCAAGCCTTGCGCAGCTCGGTCAAGAAGGCGCAAATCCACGCAGACGTGATGGGCAGCGATCACTGTCCGGTCAGCATCACCCTGAAGTAGCGAGTGGCACGCTGACAGGCTCAAACAAGGGAGATCGCGATGCAGGCTGCACTTCTGGTGATCGATGTTCAACAGGGCATGACGCGCGGTGAGTGGGCGGTGTTCGATGCAGCGGGTCTGATCGATCGCATCAACATCGTGATCGCCAGGTCGCGCAACGCTGGCGTGCCGATCGTATTCGTTCAACACGAGGATGCGGTGCTGACGCCTGAGAGCGCGGGCTGGCACCTCGACGAGCGGCTCGACATTCGCGAGGGCGACTTTCGGGTGCGCAAGCGCGGCAGCGATGCGTTTCATCAAACCCCACTTCAGCAGTTGCTCGCGGATCTCGATGTGCGCCGGTTGATCGCGTGCGGTTTGCAGAGCGAGTTCTGTGTCGATTCAACTGTGCGGCGTGCACTCGCGCTCGGCTTTCAGGTGACGCTGATCGCCGATGGTCATGCGACGCTCGACAACGGCGTCGTCAGCGCTCAGCAGATCGCCGCCCATCACAACGTCACCTTGAGCAATCTGGAAAGCTATGGCCCGAGAGTCGAGCTTGTCACTGCGGCGCAGTTCTCTGCCGATTGAACCGTCGGCGCACGAGCAGCACTCAACGTGCAGAGGTGCGCTGCGCCGCCGAACGTTGCCGCAACCGCCACGCGCGCGGCAGCACGCCGTAATGCTTCTTGAAGGCGTACGTGAAATTCGCCGGATAGTCGTAGCCCACCTGATACGCCACTTCGGAGATGCTCTGGTCATCGGCGAGTAACAGTTCGGAGGCGCGTTCCATCCGTTGACGGATGATGAACTGGTAGATCGTCATGCCGAGCGCTTGCTTGAACCCGGCTTTCAGCTTGGTCTGATTGATGCCGACCATGCGTGCGAGCTTCGAAATGGTTGGCGGCGCTGCGTAGTGCTGCGCCAGATAGTCGCGCGCTTCGTAAATACAGTTGAGCTCGCGTGAGCTCATGTTGAGCTCCAGGCGCTGCACGGCATCGCGATTCACGAACTCCGCCAGCACCTGGCAGAGGATTTCCCACGCCTTCGCCGCCAGATACGGCGCTCGCAGATGAGCGGGAAGCTCATGGCGCGACTCGATGATGTCCTGAGCTGCGCGAAACACCTTTGGACCGAAGCCGACTTTCTGCTCCAGTTCCTCCTGTGCGCCGGGGAGCAACATGCGATCCAGCGGCGGAGGCACGTCCTTCTCCGCCATGCCCAGATCGTCCGTGAGCAATTCGCGCCGGCCATGCAGGATGACCATGCGTGCCTTGGTGCCTCCGGCCACGAAATAGCCGCCACCTGACGGGCTGATGCTCGGGCGCACATGCGCGACCGCTTGTCCGCTCTGTAATACGGTCGTCCCGACGCGATTGATCAGGCGACCGGAAAGCATGAATCGCAGCTTGAAATAATGCGAGTCATCGACCGGAATCCAGTGGTTGCGCCGGTAGGTCGTATCGGTGACCGAAACGAGCAGATTCTTCGAGGTGCTGAAGAAATCCCAATAGCCGCTGCCCTCGCTGGGTTGCAGCAGATACCGCATTCCGACTGCGGGGCGCGCCTGCGTCCTGCTGCCGGGCGGCGCGAGCGCAAAAGGTGCAGGCGAATCGGACGATCCCGAAAGACGCTCCATCGCGCGCGTGATTTCGGCAACGCCCATGTCGATGACGGGCTGATCGGCAACGACCAGCCCCGCAGGTGTTTGCGAATTTCCGTCAGCGGCAGAGGGAAGCAGGCCGCCGCCTGTTTCCGTGGGCGCGACCTTCTTTGAATTTCTCGGCATAGGCACGATTCGGGCGAGACGCGATTGATGATAGACGACCGGAAAATTCTGAGAAGAGATTTCTTCGGGTGAGCTGCCCGTAGGGCGGTGGAACCGCTATGCCACCATACCCGTCATGGTTGCCCATCCTGCCGGATCATCGTTTGCGGCCGAGCCAACGGACCCGAAGCCGCCTCGCGAGGAGCGGCACGCCTGGTACGTGGTCTTCCTGCTGTTCCTGGGTTACACGTTGTCGTTCGTGGATCGCCAGATCCTGACGTTGATGGTGGATCCCATCTCGCGCGATCTCGGCCTGACCGATACCCAGTTCAGCCTGTTGCACGGACTGGCCTTCGCGCTCTTCTACACCTTCCTCGGTCTTCCATTCGGCTGGCTGGTGGATCGCTACGATCGCAGGGTCATTGCGGCCGCGGGAATCGCGGGCTGGAGCGCGATGACCATGTTGTGCGGCACATCGCGCACGTACTGGCATCTGTTTCTCGCGCGTATGGGAGTCGGCGTAGGCGAAGCCACCCTGTCGCCCGCGGCGCTTTCGATGATGGCCGATCTATTCCCGAAGGAACGTCTGCCGCGCGCCGCCAGCGTCTATGCCATCGGCATTGCGGTGGGCTCCGGACTTGCGCTGCTGTTTGGCGGCTATGTGGTTCACCTCGCGCAGGCCATGGAAGGGTTCGACCTGCCGCTGCTCCGGGATATGCGTCCCTGGCAGATCGTGTTTGTGCTGGTCGGCGTGATCGGGTTTCCGCTCGCCTATCTGGTGTTTCGCCTCCAGGATCCGCCGCGGCGCGAGCTCATCGGCAACAAGGCAGCGCTGCCGGTCCGTGAAGTCGTTGCGTTCGTGCGCAGCCGCTCGCGCTTGTTCATCTGCTTCTACCTCGGCCTGTCCATCGCCACCGCACTCGGGCACGGTGTGCTGGGTTGGGTGCCGTCCTACTTCATCCGCGTACAGCACTGGACACCGGAGCAGGTTGGACTGCGCTACGGATTGTGCGTGCTGACCTTCGGCACGCTGGGCCTGCTGTTCGGCAGCTGGCTGACCGAGCGTTTCCGCAACGGCGGCTTGCAGGACGCACCCCTGCGTGCATCCGCCATCGGCATCGCGTTGTGTGCTCCGCTCGGCGTTGCAGCACCGCTCGTCGACAACGCGTGGCTCGCGCTCTTCCTGTTCGCGCTGCTGCAGTTCGCTTACATGATTCCCTGGGGCATCGCCGGTGCTGCGATCCAGCTCGTGTCACCGAATCAGATGCGCGGGCAGCTCTCGGCGCTCTTCTACTTTTCCATCAACCTGATCGGCCTGGGGCTCGGACCCACGATGGTCGCCCTGCTCAGCGACAACGTCTATCAAGTGAGTGGCGGAGTTCGCTATTCGCTTGCAACCGCTGCAGCAGTGTTGGCGCCGATCGCAGCCACGCTGTTGTTCCTCGGCCTGCGTGCCTACGCACAGGGCGTGGCGTCGGCCCGCGAGTGGGCCGAGACGTGATGGAGCGCAAGCCGCGCTGAAGCGGCAGAGCGCACCGGTTGTTCCTTCTGCAAATTTCTTTCTCGAATCCAAGATCACCATGCATGCCGTCCTGACCGTCGCCCACGGCGATCGTGAGCAATTGCAATATCGCTCCGACTTTCCGGAACCCACCGCTGCGCCCGACGAAGTCATCGTCAAGGTTGCAGCGACCGCATTGAACTTCCATGACATCTTCACGCGACGCGGGATGCCCGGCATCCGCATCCCGTTGCCTGTGATCGTCGGCTCGGACATCGCAGGTGAGATCAGCGCGCTCGGCACTGAGGTCAGCGGCTGGAATGTCGGCGATCGCGTGCTTGTCGATCCGGTCTATCGCGGCGGCAAGCGCTTCGGAATGATCGGCGAAGTCGCTCACGGCGGTCGCGCCGAATTCGTCAGCGTGCCAGCGAACCAACTGTTGCGCGTGCCCGCGAACGTCAGCCTGGAAGACGCTGCATCGCTGCCGCTCGCGTACGGCACTGCGTATCGCATGATGTTCACGCGCGGTCAGGTGAAGCAGGGCGAGAAGGTACTGATTCTCGGCGCGAGCGGCGGTGTGGGCGTTGCCTGCGTGCAGCTCGCAAAACTGGTCGGCGCCGAAGTGATTGCCTGCGCCAGCTCGCAGGAGAAGCTGGATCGGCTGAAGTCGATCGGTGCCGATCATCTGGTCGACTACACCGCCAGCAATCTCGTCGACGCTGTGCGCGCCATTCATGGCAAACCCAGAATCGTCGGTGGCGGCGGTGTGGACGTCGCAGTGAATTTCACGGGCGGCGACACCTGGAATGAAACGCAGAAATGCGTTGGCCTCGGCGGCCGCATTCTCACCTGCGGCGCGACGGCGGGCTTCAACGTGAATACGGACGCGCGCTATCTGTGGACCTTCGAGCACACCGTGATCGGCTCGAATGGCTGGAGCACGCAGGATCTGGCGGCATTGCTCGATCTCGTTTCGACCGGTCGTCTGAAGCCGGTGATCGACAAGATTCTGTCTCTCGAGCAGGCAGCGGAAGCCGAGCGTCTGCTCGAGGATCGCCTGGTCGTCGGCAAGGTGTTGCTGCGGCCATGAGCAGAAAACTACGAGCCGATAATCTCGGCGATGTGATCACCGCCGACGAGATGTTCGATGTCGTCGGCCTGATCGATCTGCGGGCGAACGCGCGTGAGTGGACGTTCGGCGAGTTGCACGTCGCATCCAACGCGGTGGCGCGAGGGTTGCTGGGCCGCGGTTTGGTGCGCGGCGATCGCGTGGCCATCCTTGCGGAGAACTGCGTCGAATTCCTGCTCGCCTATCTGGGCATCATGCGCGCAGGTTTGGTGGCCGTGCCGGTGAGCTTTCGTCTGCCCGCACAGACGATCGCGTATGTGCTCAAAGATTGCGAAGCCAAGGCGGTGTTCGTCGATCGCGAACGCATCCCGCTCGTACCCGAAGGCTATGCACGCATCGATATCGACGGTCACGGACCGGACTCGTTCTCCGCGTTGCTGCAGCCAGGCTCGTTTCGCAGCGTGATTCCGCAGCCGGGAGAGATCGCGGAGATTCTCTATACCTCAGGTTCGACGGGCATGCCGAAAGGTGTGCCGCTGTCGCACGACGGCCAATTGTGGGCACTGGCTCGTTATGTGAGTGCGCAGGACGAAGGACAGGAGCGCACGCTCGTCGTCGCGCCGCTCTATCACATGAACGGGCTGTTCTTCTCCACCGTGGCGCTGGCCAACAAATGGCTCAATGTGCTCATGCCGCGATTCGATGCGCGCGAATACTTGTCCAGGGTGGCCGAGTATCGCTGCACGATTCTGAGCGGCATTCCGACCATGTTCGCGATGATGGCGCGCGAGCGCGATCTGCTGGGCTCGCTCGATCTCTCGACGCCCAAGCTCATCACCATCGGTTCGGCGCCGCTCACTCAGGCGCTGATCGATCGCGTGCGTGGCATTTTCCCGAAGGCGGGTATTCGCAACAGCTACGGTTCCACCGAAGCCGGGCCGTATGTGTTCGGGCCTCATCCCGATGGGCTCGAGCGGCCGCTGCTGTCGCTCGGCTATCCGCTTCCGGAGGTTGAGTGGCGCCTCGTGGGTGGGGCAACCCCCGACGAAGGCGAGCTCGAAATGCGCACGCCCGCGATGTTCAAGAGCTACCTGAATCTGTCCGCAGCCACCGTCGAGAAATTTCGCGATGGCTGGTATGCGACGGGCGATGTGATCCGGCGCGATGTGAACGGCTTCATGTACTTCGTGGGCCGCGTCGACGACATGTTCGTATGCGGCGGCGAGAACGTCTATCCGGGCGACATTGAGAAGATGCTGGAGCGTCATCCGGAAGTGGTGCAGGCGGCAGTGGTCCCTGTGCCGGATGAGATCAAGGGACACATTCCCGTCGCGTTTATCGTACGTGCGCCTGCAAGCCAGGTGAGCGCAGAAGAGCTGAAGCAGTTCTCGCTGCGCGAAGGTCCTGCTTACAGTCATCCCCGGGCATTCATCATGGTGGATTCCCTGCCTGTTGGCGGCAGTCACAAAGTAGATAAGCGTCAGCTTTTGCCCCAAGCGCTTGCCGCAGCCGCTCATCGCTCACGTCCGCCAGCATAAATGCCGCGTCCGATGTCATTTTTATTGGACTCGGACGCATTGTTACATTGGGTTTATCTCTGCGCTTCACCTACTCACTAGGACTCTCTATGCTCCCGTCTCGAATTGCCGCTGTAGCTGTGGTTTGCCAATCCGCGCTGTGGCTCAGCGGTCCGGTCAATGCTCAAGTCATCGCGCTCGAAGAAATCGTCGTGTCCGCCACGAAGCGTGATACTTCCATCCAGAACGTCCCGCTGGCGATCAGCGCCATCGATGCGGATGCGTTGCGAGATCAACAGATCCAGGACGTGCAGGACATTTCGCGCAGCGTTCCCGGCGTCTCCTTCACCAGCAGCCTGCCGGGTCGTGCCGTGGTCGTGTTGCGCGGTATCAGCCCCATCGGCGGTCAGCCCACTGTCGGTCTGTATCTCGATGACGTTCCGATGACCGGCAACATCGGTCTGCTGCAGGGCATGTCCGAGCCGCGTCTGCTCGATGTCGAGCGTGTCGAAGTGCTGAAGGGTCCGCAGGGCACGCTGTACGGCGCGAGCTCGATGGGCGGCGCGATCAAGCTGGTCAGCGCAAAGCCAGACGCAGATGAGTTCAGCGCCACCGCCACCGCCGGCGTGAGCAGTGTCGCTCACGGCGACATGGGTTACGAAGGTCAGATGGTCCTCAACATTCCGCTGGTCGAGGGACGCAGCGCGCTGCGTATCGGCGGCGGTTATCGTCACGAAGGCGGTTACATCGACCGCGTGGCGGGAGAGCGCTGGGCGGATCTGTATCGTCGCGATCCCGTGACGCTCGAGCCGCAGACGCAGCTGTCCGGCAACACGGTGAACAAGGAAGACATCAACGATCTCGATGTCACGATGGGCAAGATCGCGTTGCTGGTGAAGCCCACCGACAACAGCGAGATCGTCGCTTCCATCAACTACTCGAAGAGCGAGTACGGCGATCTCGGCCAGTACTGGGGCAACCTGGGCAAGTTCAAGACCTCCAGCGTGCTCGAACAGCCGGTGGTCGAGGATCTGACTCTGGGCAGCCTCTCCTACACCGTGGATTTCGATTCGGTGCAGCTCACCTCGCTCACCGGCTACTTCCGTCGCGAAGTTGCACTGACGGGCGACTACACGTTCTACCTGCGCTCGCTGCTGGGTCCGACCGGTACCGGCGCGTACTTCGCCAACATTCCGACCAATCGCGTGCAGTCGAACTTCGGCGAAACCTGGAGCCAGGAAATCCGCCTCGCCTCCACGGATTCATCCTCGCGCCTGCAGTGGCTCGTCGGCGTGTACGGTTCGGATACCAACACCAAGCGCGATCCGCGCATCAACAGCTTCGGCGTTTCGGCGCTCGTGCCCGACGCTCTTGCTCCGATGGTCGCAGGTGATGTCGTGTTCGGCACCGATGGCGTGAGCGACATCAAGGACTTCGCAGTCTTCGGCGAGGCGACATACGAGCTCACCGACCGTCTGGGACTGACGGTGGGTGCCCGCTACTTCTACAACAAGAACGAGACCACCAACTCCAGCTTCGGACTGCTCGCTGGCGGCACGATCGCGCCGGTCACGATCAAGTCCAAGGAAGACGGTGTGAATCCGAAGGTCACGCTCTCGTACGAGGCGGCCCCCGATCATCAGTTGTACGTGTCGGCGAGCAAGGGCTTCCGTCCGGGCGGCCCGAACACGCCGGTACCGGCATCGCAGTGTGCGGCTGACCTGGCACTGCTGGGTCGCACCGAGGCTCCCTCGGCTTACGATTCCGACTCGATGTGGAACTACGAGGTCGGTTCGAAGAACATGTTCGCGGATCGCCGCGTCACGTTGAACGGCGCGCTGTACTTCATCGACTGGTCGAAGATCCAGCAGAACGTGGCGCTGAGCTGCGGCTTCCCATTCATCGGCAACGTCGGTGAAGCGGAAAGCAAGGGCGCGGAGCTCGAGTTCCAGGCGCTGGTCACGGATCGCCTGATGGTCGGTTTCGGCGCTGCGTTGACCGATACCAAGATCACGCAGACGGTCACGGGTGTGACGGCTCAGGTGGGCGACGAAGTGCTCGGCGTGCCGGACACGATCCTGAACGGTTTCGTGCAGTACGAGTATCCGCTGGCCGGAGCCTACAGCCTGCGCGCGCGTGCGGATCATCAGTACCGCAGCTCGCAGTCGATGGCTTTCGAGAAGACGATTCGTGTCAATCTGATCGGTGGCGGCACCACGCTTCTGGACAATCCCGGTCGCGAGCAGGGTTCGGTCGCGCTGACCAACCTGTCGTTCGGACTGTATGCGGATGCCTACGATGTAGCGTTGCGCGTGCAGAACGTGTTCGATCGTGACGACGTGCTCGATCCGACCGTGCTGCTGCGTATTCCGCAGGTGTCGGCGCCGCTGCCGCGTACCATCGGTCTGCAAGCAACTTACAGGTTCTGAGATGAAGCAAACGTATGACGCATGGCGGCCAGCGGTGCATTCGGCGGGTGCGCCATCGCGTCGTACGCCCCGGGTGTTGCGGCCCGTCTTCGCGCGAGCAGTGCTGACCGCACTGCTCGCGTGTGTCTCGGTCACGATCGCACACGCAGCGCGCCCGATCGTGTTGCGCAACGTCGATGTGATCACGATGAGCGGGCCGGAGGTGCTGCGCGATCGTACGGTCGTCGTGCGAGACGGTGTGATCGAATCCGTCGATGCCAAGGAACTGCCCGCAGGCGCGACGATCATTAATGCGAAGGGCAAGTATCTGATGCCTGGACTGTGCGATATGCACGTCCACGTCGGCGACGAGTCTGTTCGTACCCTGGCACCGGAGGCCGTAGAACCTGCGATTGCCCGTACTCAGGGCGAGCTGCTCGTCTTTCTGCGCTCGGGCATCACCTGCATGCGCAACATGAGCGGCAGCCCCTTTCATCTGGAGCTGCGCAAGAAGCTCGAGTCGGGCGAGGTGCTCGGTCCGCGCATGGTGACCACCAGCCCGATCGTGGATGGCGATCCGCCGGTCTGGCCGTTCGCAACGAAACTGGCTGATCCCGCACAGGCGCGCGACCTGGTGCGGTCATTCAAGGATCAGGGTTACGACACGATCAAGGTTTACAACGGCCTCAGCCGTGATGCGTATGCGGCGTTGACCGTCGCTGCGCGCGGTGCCGGCATGAAGGTGTCGGGCCATGTGCCATTCTCGATTGGTATCTGGGGTGCGCTCGCCGCTGGGCAGCACTCCATCGAACACTTCCGTGGTTACGATTTCAATCCCGCCATGGCGCCTGGCGCATCGAGTGCCAACGATCGCTTCAAATGGTGGTTCTCACTGAGCGACGAAGATCTCCGACGGCTCGCTCGCGCCACTGCAGAAGCAGGCATCTACAACGCGCCGACGTTGAATCTGATGGAACTCGCGATCGGCGGCGAGGAGCGCAAGGCACTGGCCAAGCGTCGTGAAATCCGCGATCTGCCGCCTGGATTACGCAAGAGCGTGCTCGATGATTTCGCCGTCCAGCTCTTCTCGAGCGAGGTGCTCAAGGCCATGCGCGACAGTCTGCCGGTGCAGCAGAAGCTCGTGCGTTACATGGTCGAGGCCGGTGCGCCCGTGATGGCGGGGACCGACACGCCTGCGCTCGGCGCCATTCCAGGAGCGGCGCTGCATCGTGAGATCGAGCTGATGGCAGCCGCAGGCATCGGCAACTTCGAAGCGTTGCGTACCGCCACGGTCGTACCGGCACGGTACTTTCAGAACGACGGGACTCTGGGCACGGTCGAAGCAGGCAAGCAGGCCGATCTGTTGCTGCTGGATGCGAATCCGCTCGAGGACATCGGCAACACACGCAAGATTGCCGGCGTGATGCTGCGCGGAGAGTGGTTCAGTGCAGCGGATCTGACGCTGCGCCTGAAGCGCGCAGCGAAAGCCGAAAGCGAATCGCAAGAATGAAACGAGCCGCGGGCCTCAGCCCGCGCGCGTGCTGTAGCAGCCTCTGCCCAGCGCGACGACCTTCCCTTGTGCGTCTTCGACAGTGACGTCGACGACGCCCACGCTCTTGCCCAGTCGCTGCACCTGCGCAATGGCCGTGAGCTCCGGTGCGGTACCGGGCCGCAGATAATCCACGCGGAAATTGATCGTCGGCACGCCATGTCCGAGCAGGGCGATCAAGGCGAAATCACCCGCGATGTCGATCAGGCCTGCGATGGCGGCGCCGTGATACTGACCGCTGCCGTCGTTACGCTCCACGCTCGATGTGAACGGCATCCGCATCGTGAGCCGCTGTGCGTCGCGATCTACCGCCGTGATCGTCAGATCCCAGGCACGATGCAGGGGACTCGTCTCCAGAAGTGCCTGCAGCTCCGTATCGTTCATCATCGACTTACCACTTGAGTGTGAGAGGCAGCGTGCTCAGGGTGAGCGAGCGCTGCTGAACATTTCGATCGAATGTGACGCACAGGTGATGCGTCGGCGCCTGTGCGACACGCAGCTCCCCACTTGCGACGCCTTCGAGATCCGCAATCGAAGCGAGCGGGCTTACGAGCTCAACTGATGTCAGTGTCCGGGCACCGCATGCATGCGTCAGCGGCTGTGCACGTTCCGGTGGATAGCGATCGGGGCGGGTGAAGTAGGGCATATAGAAAATGAACGGCTCCGCGATCTCTTCGCAGCGTGCCGAGATCTCGTAGGAGGGCAGACCGTTCGGCAGATACTTGGGTCCGTAGGTCCAGGTGCGGAAAGGCGCTGCCACCGCTCGAGTCGAGCTCGGCCGGAAACACAGGCCGAACGGCGAGGCAGTGCGGCCCTGACCTTCCCAGCGCTGGGCAAGTCCTGTACGTGCGGCCGAGCCACTGCGCGTCACCTCCAAGTCCACGACATACAGGAACTCCAGCATCGCGTTCTCGAAAAAGAAGCGACGACAGGCGGTTCCCTGGCCGGCATGCGTATTGGGCGAACCTTCCTGGAATCCGGCGGCTCGCAGTTCCTCGGCTTCCGGCGCGTCCGGTTGCGAGAACACGAAAAGGTGATCGATCTCGAGCGTACTCATGGTTGCGATGGTGCCACCCCGAGATTCGCTGCGAGCGTCGTGATCTGCCGCGAGATCCTCTTTCAACACGAAGAGTTCCGTTTGCATAGAAGAGCTGCAGCGCTCCAAGAAAGGCTAGACACGCGATTCCACTCGTGTGCGACGCCGGGGAATGCGCAATGCCATAAATCGACGAAGCGTGTGAGATCGATCCTGTGGCCGCGACAGTACAGGGACAGCCGATCCAAGCTGCCGTGCGAGCAGCGCAGCGGGCAAGAGATGAAGCCAACCAAAGCATGTCCCGTCCTCGTTCGTGGAACAGGGCTCGAAGCGAGCCTCCTCGCCTTCGAGCATCCTCACGCGGGTCTGCAGCTGGTCAAAGGGACGATCGAGCCGGGCGAATCGGCAGGCCAGGCCGCGATTCGCGAGTTGAAGGAAGAGGCGGGTGTCGAGGGTGTCGTCGTGCGCGATCTGGGTCTGTGGAGATCCGGTCGCAAGCATCACATCTGGTCATTCCATCTGTGCCAGACACAGACGTTCCTGCCTGAGACCTGGTCGCACTATTGCCTCGACGACGGTGGTCACGCGTTCAGGTTTTTCTGGCAACCGCTGGCGAGTCCCCTGTCCGACACATGGCATCCGATCCATGTCGCAGCCGTCGAGTTCGTGCGGTGCGCGTTGCTCCAATATCCCTACGCCGCTTCCGTCGGTTGAGGCATCGCGCCGCGGGGCTGGTATTGTCAGCCCTGCTTCCTGACGCGCCGCTCTGTCCGCGCTACAAAGGCCAAGTCGATGTCGAATGAACAAATCTCCGTGCGCCTGTTGACGGGTCAGTGTCTGTGCGGGGCTGTCGAGTATCAGGTGAGCGATGCGTTCGACTACGCGCTGAACTGTCATTGCTCGCTATGTCGACGCTCCACCGGCGCTGCGTTCAAGCCGTTCGGCGGAATCGCAGGCGATCAACTGAGCCTGGTGCGAGGCGCGGACACACTGCTCATCTACGGCAGCGATGCTGCGCATGACGTGCATTGCCGGATCTGCGGTTCACTGCTCTATTCGATGCTGGATCACGGCGCGAAGGTCCATGTCACTTACGGGACGCTGCTGCAATCGCCCTCGTTGCAGCCGACGGCGCACATCTTCGTCGGATCGAAAGCGTCCTGGCATGTGATTGCGGATGGGTTGCCGCAGCATGAGGAGTTTCCAATGAGTGATGAGTGATGGGTGATGAGTGATGGGTGATGGGTGATGAGGAATGAGCAGTAGCAATGAGTAATTAGCAAGGAGCAATGAGGAATGAGGAATGAGGAATGAGGAATGAGGAATGAGGAATGAGGAATGAGTAGTTAGCAGTGAGCAATGAGTAATGGAAGGGAATCCAGGAATGAGTAGGGAGTAATTGAGAGAGAGGAGAGGGTGGAGCGATCAGGAAACGCTCAGGCGAGCGTTTGGAGGAGCTTCATGGCGCCGGCGGGGGCGCGTTCCTTGGCGCCATTGATGAAGTAGATGAAGACATCGCGAGGTGTCTTGGCTTTGGAGCTGCTCGCCGCGACGCGCGGAAGATCTGTCGGCTCCGAGCCGGCAGCCCATAAGCGTGCCCGTTGCGCCCATTGCTCGATGGCGGCGAGTGGATAGCCGGTGGGTTCGTGCGAGACGCTGCGTCGCAGGCGGGCGTAGATGAATTCGCCGGTTGCATCGGCAAAGCCGGGGTACTCCTCGTCATCTTCGAGAACGACGGTGACTTTGCGTTCACGCGCAAGCTCGAGAAACGCCGTCGTCGCAAAGCTTCCATGCCGGACCTCCAGAGCGTGCCGTAGCTTCAGGCCGTGCGCCTCGCCCGGCAGCAGATCCAGAAATCGCTGCATGTCGTCGGCCTGGAAGGGATGCTTGGGGTCGAGCTGCCAGAGGAGCGGTCCGAGCTTGTCGCCCAATTCGGTCACGCCACTGTCGATGAAGCGCCCGATGTGAGGTCCAGCGTCTGCCAGCACGCGCCGTTGCGCGATGAAGCGCGGCGCCTTGACCGAGAACATGAAGTCCTGCGGCGTCGAGTCGTGCCACTTGGCAAAGACTTCGGGCTTCTGCAATCGGTAGAACGTGCTGTTGATCTCGATCGCGGTGACCTTGCGGCTCGCATAGTCGAGCTCGTCCTTCTTGCTCACGTTCGCTGGATAGAACGTCTCGCGCCAGGGTTCGTAGCTCCATCCGCCGATGCCGACCCGAATGCGACCGTGCTTAGCCATATGCGTCCTGATTGTCCGCTGGAGGTGGGAGAGGATGACGGTCCCGCAGCGCGATGGAAAGTCATCTCTAAGGCAAGCCCTGAACTTGAGGGCGCGTGAGCGTCAGGTCATGGATTGCGCCGCAATTTCACGGGAAACTGGCGACTCCATCGGCCATTGACCCGTCCTCGTGTTGTCCATCTTTGCCCTCTATTCGCGACTCGCGAATCAGTCGCTCGTGGTTCACTATCAGCTCTCCACGATCGAATATTCCCTGGTGGCAATGATTTCCCATCCTTCTCATCTGCCCATCGTCTTGCTGGTGCTGATCGGCCTCGCAGGTTGTGCCACGACGCCGCCGCCTGCTGCGACGATGCCGCCGACTCCGTCCGAGACCTACGGCGAGCTCTTCCGCGATGTTCAGATGGAGCGCGTCTTCCCCGACGGCAAGACCTTCGTCGATGCTGTCGCCCGGCGCGATCCGCGGCAGATCGTAAGCGAATACGAACGTGAAAAGTCCCGCGCCGACTTCGACCTGAAATCGTTCGTGACGCGCGAGTTCAACGCGCCGCAGGTGGAAGCGTCGGACTATCAGAGCATCCAGGGCGAACCCGTCATCGAGCACATCGATCGGCTCTGGCCGGTCCTCACGCGCGATCCAGCCGTGGAGATCGAGTATTCCAGTCGCCTGCCGCTGCCCGAGCGCTATGTGGTACCCGGCGGACGCTTTCGCGAGATGTACTACTGGGATTCGTATTTCACGATGCTCGGTCTGCAGACCAGCGGCCGGCACGATCTGGTCCGCTCGATGTGCGAGAACTTCGCGCTCCTGATCGACCGGTACGGTCACATCCCCAACGGCAACCGCAGCTACTACCTCAGCCGTTCGCAGCCACCGTTCTTCGCCGCCATGGTGGAGCTGCTCGCCCAGCATGAAGGTCCCAACGTCTATCGCGAGTTTCGTGAAGCGCTGCAGAAGGAATACGACTTCTGGATGGAAGGCGCGGAGGCATTGCGTCCGGGCGAAGCGCATCGACGTGTCGTGCGTCTGAAGAGTGGCGAACTGCTCAATCGCTACTGGGACGACAGCGCCACGCCGCGCGACGAGTCCTATCGCGAGGACATCCTCACCGCGCAAGCCTCCCAGCGACCGAAGGAGGAGGTGTATCGAAACCTGCGTGCTGCAGCCGAAAGCGGCTGGGACTTCAGCTCACGTTGGTTCGCCGACGGCAAATCGCTCGCCACGATCCGCACCGTCGATCTCATACCGCCCGATCTCAACGCGCTGCTCTATCAGCTCGAAGAGACGCTGAGCCGTGCTTATGCGCCGGACGACGCTCGACGCAGCAACGAGTTCCGCGAGAAAGCACAGGCGCGCCGCGAAGCGATGCAGCGCCACCTGTGGGACCCGAAGATCAACGCGTTCACGGACTACCTGTGGAACGAAGACCGCACGACGCAGCAGGTCACCGCAGCCACCGTCGCGCCATTGTTCTTCGGCGTCGCCAGCAACGATCAGGCGAAGGCAACGGCAGCGACGATCGCGAACGACCTGCTCGCCCCCCATGGCATCGTCACGACGAAAGTGACGACCGGCGAGCAATGGGATGCACCCAACGGCTGGGCGCCGCATCAGTGGATGGCCGTCGAAGGGCTGCGCCGCTACGGACAGAACGAACTCGCAGCAGAGATCGCCCAGCGCTGGGTAAGGCAGAACGTCGCGGTCTATCGCGCGACCGGCAAGCTCGTCGAGAAATACGACGTCGTCACCGGCGGCGGCGAAGCCGGCGGCGGCGAATACCCACTCCAGGACGGCTTCGGCTGGACCAATGGCGTACTCCGAGCTCTGCTGGATCGGTATCCGGAGTTGAAGTAAGAAGAAGAGGGGAGCCGCAAAGACCGCATAAAAGAATGGGAGTTACCAGAATCGGAGTAACCACATAGAACACATAGAGCACAAAGGTCGGAGATGGCGGGAGATATCAGTGATAGCGGTGATAGCGGGAGATCAGTGATAGCAGTGACGCCGGTGATGGCAGTGATGACGGCCAGAGCGGTGTGTTCGACCGATGTATCCCCGTGAACCCTGTGATCCCCGTGGACTTCTTAACTCTGGCTCTTCGCGGGCCTTGGCGGTGATGCCAGTGAAGGCGGTGATGGCAGTGATGACGGCCAGAAAGTAGCCGCGATGTCTCCGACGTATATATCCCCGTGAACCCTGTGCCCCCCGTGGAGATTCTTAACTCTGTGCTCTTTGGACGTATTGGGGTGATGGCAGTGAAGGCGGTGATGGCAGTGATGACGGTCAGAGCGATGCGCTTCTGCATTACCCCGTGGACCCCGTGCCCCCCGTGGAGATCTTTGTCTCAGCTCAAAAACTCTGTGTCCTCTGTGTGAACCCTATCCAGGGGTTCAAGCAAACGCACTCAACGGATTAGGAATGCGCTCCATCTCGTACCCCAATGTCTCGCGGGTCACGGGGTCGATGATGGGATTGCCGCGGCGGAAGGCGCCGGTGGTGATGGCGTGCTGGCCGAAGGTGCTTTCGAGGTCGGCGGTCTGCAGGGACAGTTCGCCGTTGGCTTCGCGGATGAGCACCTGGGTGCCGTTGCTTTCATCCAGCATCCAGCCGACCACTTCGCATTTGCGTTCCATTTCGAGCTGCCCCTGTTGAGTCTGTGCCTGACGTAGTGCAATGCCTGTGCCAGCCGTGAGCTCATAACCGAATCAAGGCGTTGCGAGTGTGCGCAGTGGAGCGGACGGGTGACGCCGATTGTCACGTTGCGACCAGGGCGCACGCGCCGTCACAAGGCGACGCTGATTGCAGACACGCCCGATCCTGCGCTGCGCGTCCAGCGGTCAAATACGTTCCACGCACTGCAACATGATTGGTTTAGTCTTCGTCGCTTCCTGATCTTGCGGACGAAGAACACATGAAACGATCTGCGCTCGCCCTCGCTTGGCTTCTTTCGGCCTCATCGTTCGCATCGAATGCCGATTTGCCCAAGCCGAAACTGGTGGTGGCTGTCGCCGTCGATCAGTTCTCCGCCGATGTCTTCACGGAGTATCGGCCGCTCTACCGGTACGGGCTGGCGCGGCTTTCCCAGGGTGTCGTGTATCCGCGCGGTCACCAGAGCCACGCCGGGACCGAGACCTGCCCCGGACATTCCACGATTCTCACCGGCGCGCGGCCGGCCCGTAGCGGCATCATCGCGAACGATTGGCAGGATCCGACGCTGCCGCGGATGAGCAACGGCAAGGAGAGCTACACCATCTACTGTGCCGAGAAGCCGGGGCCGGCAGGCAGCGATGTGCGCCCGCAGGTGATTTCTCCCGATCTGTTGAAAGTGCCGACGCTGGGCGATCGCATGAAGGATGTGGATGCGAACACACGCGTCGTTGCGGTATCGGGCAAGGATCGCTCGGCGGTGATGCTGGGCGGTCACAAGGCGGATCTCACACTGTGGTGGAGCTATGCCGGTTTCATCACCTATCCCGATCAAGGTGCGCGCATTCCCGCTGCGATCGAGAAGCAGGTCAATCCTGCGTACCTGGCTTCGTACAAAAAGGGTGTGAAAGTACAGCTGCCGCCGGAGTGCACGTCGCGCTCCCAAGCGCAGCCCGTGACGAACGAGTTGAGCGTCGGCACGTTGCGCGAAGTGGAACCCAACTCGCGACGCTGGCGTGGGACGCCGCAATTGGATGTGTTCACGCTCGATGCTGCGTTGGCCGCACTCGATGCGCTGCAACTCGGTAAGCGCGACTCGACGGATCTGTTGGCCATCAGCTTCGCAGGCACCGACTACGCCGGTCACTACTACGGAACGGAAGGCGCGGAGATGTGCACGCAGCAACTCGCACTCGATCGCACGCTCGGCCGTCTGCTCGATGAACTGAACAAGCGCAAGCTGTCGTATGTCCTTGCGCTCACGGCCGATCATGGCGGCGTGGATGTCACGGAGCGCAACCGCGAGCGTGGCGTTGCCGCCGAACGCATGGACCTGGAACTGCTGCCGGACAATATGAGCGAACGACTGCGCAAAGAGCTCGGCCTCAGCGGGCCGGCGTTGATCGGCGGCGATTTCACCAACGATGTCTATGTGTCGCCGAAAGTTGCGACCGCGGATCGCGAGCGCGTGCTGAACGCGGCCAGGCGCGCCTATCTGTCCCATCCGCAGGTCGAGACGGTCTTCACGAAGAACGAACTGATCGCCGCGGCCCCGCCGCATGGGTTGATCGACGAATGGACGTTACTGGAACGCGCCAAGGCGAGCTTCGATCCGCAACGCTCAGGCGATCTCGTGGTGCTGCTCAAGCCGTACGTGAACATCTATCACCTGCCCGAGAACAGCGAGACCGACTATGTGACGACGCACGGCTCGCCCTGGAACTACGATCGTCGCGTGCCGATCCTGTTCTGGTGGCCGGGTGTGCGCGGTTTCGAGCAGCCGACGCCGGTCGAAACCGTTGATATCGCACCGACGCTGGCGACGCTCATTGGTCTTGAGATTCCTGCGGATGAGATCGACGGTCGAGCGTTGAAGCTGCAGTGATCGTGAAGGCCGGCAGGATCATTCGGCTTGCGGAATCAGCGCACGATGGATCGGCTCGATCCATCGATCGCGATCCAGGTCGTACACGATGAAGTCGCTGTCGAACTGCCAGTAGGCCCAGGCCCAGCCGCGCTTTTCTGCAGCGCGTGCCACTGCATCGGTATAAGCGACTCGCGATGACATCGGCGCCTTGTCGTACGCGCCGAACTCGCCCAACAAGATGGGCCGATCGTGCTCCTTGCTCCATGCCTGTACGGCATCGAAGTCTGCCTCGAGCGCCGCACGTTCTTCGGGCGAACCCCAGGTGACGCCCAGCTTGTCGTGCTCGGGTGTCCAGCGCGCACCTTGATGTGTGAATGCCATCGGCAGGTAGTAGTGCACGGTGACGATCAGATGCCGATCGTTCTTCGGCAGCTCCAGCCGGTCGAGCCAGCGCACGTTGTTCCAGAAGGCCGGTCCGACGATCACGTTGCGGTCCGGGTTCGTTTTGCGAATGACCGCGAGCGCTTCGGCGAGCAGCGAGTTCCAGTGCGCATCGAGCGCGCGATTCGGCTCATTGAGTATTTCGAAGATCACCTTGGGTGATGACTGCTGGTAGGCCGATGCTACCTGCGTCCAGAAAGCGATCAGCTTGCGTCGACAGGTGACGACGTCCTGGCCGCACACACTGAAATCGTGCTCATCGAGAATGACGGTGAGATCCTGCTCGAGTGCAGCCTGCACCAGCTCGTTCAACGTGGCGAACCACTGCTCCGAAAGCTTGTCGTTCTCGTCCATGTGCTGGAAGGCCTGCAGCACCATCCGCACCGAATCGAATCCGCCCTCGCGGATGACTTTCATATGGCGCGTCTGAAATCTCGCCTTGGCGGGATCCTTCCACAGGGGATCGTAGCCGACGATGTTCACGCCACGGCCGATATCGCGGACCGCGTCGACGGCTGAAGGCAGGTCTGCGCAATAGGCGAGGGTGGGTAACAGCCAGGCTAATGCCAGGACGATCGGTCTTCTCATGTCATCCCCATGACAGTGGTGCACGCCGCGCTGCGAGATGAGATCTCGCAGCGCGGTGCAATCGAATCCAGTGACTTTCTATTGGAAAAAGGCGTCGCGTGGAATGAGGCGCAGGATCGCATCGGGACCCTGATTCACGACGTCCTTGGAGATCGCCTCCGCCACCAGAGACTGAGAATGATCGGGCAGCCATTGACGTAGCAAGCCAAGCATCTTCGGCGGAGCGATCAGCATGAGCTTGTCGAATTCCTTCTTGGTGCGTCCGCTGTCGATGCGATGGGCGACTACCTTGGCGAAGAGTTCCACATCGTGGCGTTCGGTGCTGCGCTCGCCGTTGACTCCGTGACGGTGACCCTGCTGCGGTCCGTTGCCGTGAGGAGAGCCGATGCCACTGCCGAAGCGTCGCCCCGGGCGGTCGGTCTCCAGGTCCGTGTCTCTCAGGCCCGCCTTCGGATTCTGGATCGAGCCGCGAGCGGTCAGCGGTCCGTTCGGGTTGAATGCGTCGAAGAAATTGGCCTGACGTTCATCGGCAACCACGATTCGCAGGTTCATGTCATACCTCCATCGGCGGGTTCATACGAGCGGTGCGGCACGAGGGCAGGAGAGGTCGCGTGCGCGCGCCGTCGCGCGCCCGGACGTGAGAGATCTTCCTCCATGCTTCCGTGTCGCGTTCTGAAGAATTGGATGGCCCCAACGAATCTGTCGTTTATTCATCGCTGTCGGCGCCACGATGGGCTCGTCTCTCGCCCCTGTCATCCGGTCACATCCTTTGGCAGCTCTTTCGAACTGCCCGGGAGCGCCCAGGGCGGTCGTCAACGTGCATCGCGGCTCCTTCTACTTTCTAAGTCAATGGCGCTTCGCGATTCCAAGTTCCGCGCGAATCGTGGGCGTTGCCGCACGTCCGGTAAATTCCTGCTTGTGTCAGCCGTTTGCACGAACTGTGGGCGGTCCGTGACAATCCACGCATGCTTCATCAAGCGCTTGCAGCAGATGCGCGTCGACTCGCGGGCGGCGACGGTCTGTGTATCGAAATCTATGACCATGGCTGTGTCCGGCGTATCGACCATGGCGCGACGATGGTCAATCTGTTCTTGCCGAACGCCGTGGAGTGCGGGCTTATCCAGCTCTACTTCCGAAGTCGCCTGCCGAACGGAAGTCGCGAGGTCTGCCGCCTGCTGGGGCCGGCGAGCACGACGCGCGGACGCCGGGTCGCCCAGAACCGATGGGTCGGGGTCGGTACCTGGCAGGGCCTCCGCTATGCGGTGACTTTGCAACTGTCGCATCAGCGCGCCTGCTGGTTCTGGCATGTGGATGTCGAGAACACCCACGACGCCGACCTCCAGCTCGATCTGCTCTACACGCAGGACGTCGGGCTCGCCGCTTACGGTGCAATCCGTCTGAACGAGTACTACGTCAGCCAGTACATCGATCACACGCCGCTGCGCCACGAGCGGCACGGCTGGTCGGTGGCGTCCCGGCAGAATCTTGCCAGCGATCGACGTCATCCCTGGTGCCTGATCGGTTCGCTCGGTCGCGCCGAGTCCTATGCGACCGATGCATTGCAGGTCCATGGGTTGGCGCTGCGTTCGGGGGCGACCATCTTATCCATCGAAGACTTGCCCGCCACGCGACTGCAGCATGAGCATTCGCTGGTTGCGCTGGAGGAGGAGCGAGTGAGTCTCGCGCCAGGCGCCTCGCATCAGTTCGGGTTCTTCGGCCTGGTGAGCGCGGATCATCCTGACGCATCGTCTGCCGAAGATCTCGCTGTTCTCGAAGAAGCGACGGCGCTGGCCGAAGCCGCCTACACGCCTGTGGCGAGCGATATGCGCGCCGATCCGGCCACGCCAGTCTCCGCCGCCAACTGGTTCACGGCCGCGCCGCCGCTGAGCGTGTCGAAGCCCGATGCGGTGACGCTTCGTTCGTTGTTTCCGGGTGAATGGCGTCACCGCGAAACGGACGCGCAGTCCAACGTGCTTTCATTCTTCTACGGCGAGGATCGCCACGTCGTGCTGCGCGACAAGGAACTGCTCGTGTTGCGCCCCCATGGCCATCTGCTGCGAACGGGTCGCGCGGCGGTCCCCGATGAGGGCGCGTTGACGTCCACGGTATGGATGGCAGGGGTGTTCAATTCGATGCTCACGCAAGGTCACGTGAGCATCAATCGACTGCTGTCGACCGTGCACACCTATCTCGGCGTGTTCCGGTCGCATGGACAACGCGTCTTCGTGGATCTGGGTCAGGGATGGCGGCTGCTCGATGTGCCGTCGATCTTCGAGATCTCACCCGATGCCTGTCGCTGGATCTATCTGCATCCGCAAGGGCAGATCGAAGTCACGACGCGCATCAACGACGATCCGCATGAGTTGCATCTGGAGATCGCCGTGAGTAACGGCGTGCCCGTGCGGTGTCTGATCACGCACCATGTCGCGCTCAATGGCGATGACGGCAGCACGACACAGCCGATTCAATGGGTGAACAACTCGGGCGTCATCGAGCTGCGTCCTGCGGCAGGCACCGAGCTGCATCGCCGTTTTCCTCACGGAAGCTTTCAGATCGCGGCAGCACCCGGCACGCGTGTCGAACAGGTCGGGGGCGATGAGCTGCTGTTCCTCGACGGCCGTTCCCGTCAGCAGCCCTATCTGTGTTTCATCACCGCCGCGAGCAGCCATATCGAGCTGCATCTGCGCGGTCGACTGATCGGCGAACAGAAGCTGGACTCGGCACTGTGCTGGACGCCGAGCGCGCAATTGCCCGTCATCGAGGCGCCGAATGTGCGTGAAGCTGCGGCCGTGGGCCGGATGGCGGCGATCCTTCCCTGGTTCACGCACAACGCACTCATCCACTATCTCTCGCCGCGAGGACTGGAGCAGTACTCGGGCGGCGGTTGGGGTACGCGCGATGTCACGCAGGGGCCGGTCGAGCTGTTGCTGGCGCTCAATCATGTGCAGCCGATCCGCGACCTCCTGATCCGGGTGATGAAGGCGCAGAACGCGAATGGGGACTGGCCGCAATGGTTCATGTTCTACGAACGCGAGCGCACGATTCGTGCGGCCGATTCACATGGCGATATCGTGTTCTGGCCATTGCTGGCGCTCGCGCAATATCTGCTTGCTTCGGGCGATACGCAGCTGCTCGACGAACCCGTTCCGTTCTTCGATATGGAAGGGTCGGTCACGATGTGGGATCACGTCGAACGTGCGCTCGGCGTGATTCGCGAGCGCAGGATCGAACGCACCGCGTTGGCGGCTTACGGGCACGGCGACTGGAACGACTCGTTGCAGCCGGCCGATCCTGCGATGCGCGAACACATGTGCAGTGCCTGGACGGTGACGCTGCATCATCAGGTGCTCACGACATTGGCGCGCGCCATGCGACTTGCCGAGCGTGCGCGTGTTGCGGATGAGCTCGAAGCCGAAGCGGGTCGTGTTCGAGAGGATTTTCAGCGCTTGCTCATCATCGACGATGTTCTCGCCGGGTACGCGCTGTTCGATGCGGGCAAGGTCCGTTATCTGCTGCATCCCCGCGATGAAAGCACCGGCGTGCAATACAGCTCGCTGGCGATGATTCACGCCATTCTCGAAGGCCTGCTGACGCCCGCGCAGGCGAAGCATCATCTCGACATCATCCGTCAGCACCTGTTGGGTCCCGATGGCGTCAGGCTGTTCGACCGGCCGCTGCCTTATCGGGGCGGGACGATGCGGTTTTTCCAGCGAGCCGAGACGGCCACCTTCTTCGGTCGCGAGATCGGGCTTATGTACATGCATGCGCATCTGCGTTACGCGCAGGCGCTTGCGTATCTGGGCGAAACCGATGCGTTCTTCGTGGCCCTGAGCCAGGCCAATCCGATCGCCATTCGCGAGCTGGTGCCGAGCGCGACCGTCCGGCAGGCGAACTGCTATTACTCGAGCTCGGATGCGGCATTCAACGACCGCTATGAGGCGAGCGCACGTTACGAAGACATCAACACCGGCCGGGTGGCGCTCGATGGCGGATGGCGTGTCTACTCGAGCGGCGCCGGCATTGCGGTCGGTCTGATCATCCGTCGCTTTCTCGGTATCAGCTGCGAACATCGCGAGCTCGTGCTCGATCCGGCGATCCCGCGCGAGCTGAGCGGGCTGCGCGTCGAGCTTTCGATCTACGAACGGCCGTGCCGTATCGCTTATTCCATCCAGGGGCGAGGTCACGGCGTGACCCGAGTGACGATCAACGGCGAGGCGATGTCGTTCGATCGTGAAGAAAATCCGTATCGGCAGGGGGCGGCCCGATTGAATGCGGCAGCGGTACGGGCAGCATTGAGAGGCGCGGACAACGAGATCACCATCGAGCTGGGGAATCTCTGATCAGTTCGCCATTCGCAACCATAGTTGCTTCGCCCACCGGAGCATTTCAACCAGTTGCAACCTTGCGAAGGTCAGGGAAGTCGATAAATCAGAGCTTCCCTAGGCTGAATCCGTCCGTATGCGCACGGCCGTCGAATCGGAGCGACGCCGTTCGTTTAGGGAAGCAGGCGTATCAATCGACAACAGGGAGAACGGCGATGTCCAGCGTCAGCATTGTCCAATCGGCTACATCCGAGGCGCTTGCCGAAGAGAAATCGGCTGCGGAGCGTCTCGCGACAGCACGGCGCGTCTTCCAGGGCGCGCTGACGGTCAACTGCATCCTGACGCTCTTTTGCATCGTTGCTTACGCGACGGGGAAGGGCAGCGCGATCGCGGGAACGTTCGAGGTGAACCTGAAGTCGATCGTCGGCGTGCTGATCGTCGTCACGATCCTTCATGTCGTCTGGGGCTTCATATGGCTCGGCATCAAGTCACTGCTGCTCGCGCACTTCGTGGGATTCAGCAAACAGGAGCGCGTGCTCGCGTTCTCTTCACGCATGTCTCAGCCTTTTGAAGTCGCAGAGCTGCTGGCGCGGCACTCGGAGCGGCGCGTTCGTATCGCGGACATGATCGGACGGCGCGGTCGATTCATCACGATCAGTATCGCGGCATTCATCTATCTCTATGCGTATGTCGATACGGAGCGTCCGGCATCGTTTGCAACCGCATTCTTGAGCGCGAATCTCATCGATGCGGTACTCGCGAGCTGGCTGTATATCGCGTTCTTCTATCGCAGCAATCTGTTCGCCGCAGCCCTGTTCGGGCCGCAGTCGCGAGTGATGGATGGCATGCTGGCGCGGGCCAACTGCCTGCTGATCATCACGCTGTGGACCCTGTTCAAGTTCGTGCTCGTGCCGATCGGCGGCCAGCTGGCGCAGCTGTATTCGCCCGATCAGTTCGCCGTGATCTTCGCGTTGATCTGGGGCTCCTACATGGTCACCGACACGCTGGCGGAGATCGGTGGTTCGCTCTACGGCAGGCAAGGCATCCGCGTGCTGGGCATCGGAGATATCAATCGAAAATCGGTGGGCGGCACGCTGACCGGCTTCGTCGGGTGCTTGCTGTTCTGCCTGACGGTGATCTCGCTCAATGGGTTGCCCGTGTCATGGCTGGCACTCGCCTTCGCGATCTCCCTCTCCAATTCGGTGCTCGAGTTGATCTCCCCGCGCGGCACGGACGATTTCACGATGGCCACCGCGAACGCGCTGATCTGCTGGGGATTCGGCGCGGCACTGTGAAGCCAGCGCGGGTCGGGCGAACAGAAAAAAAGAGCTGCGGATTAAGGCCGAGTCCTGGACGGTGGGGAATGGCGCGCACATCTGGCATTTCACCGACTTGTAATTGTAGGCTCCGCGACCATAGTTCGGCTGAACTGCAATTATTGGAGATTCGAGCAATGGCAACAGGCTGGGCCGGCGATGGCGCCGTGCAGGACCAGATCGATGCGACCGTCAAAGATGCGGTAGAGCGCGCAAAGAGCCGATTGCCCAACGGCCCTGGCCTCACGCATTGCGAACATTGCAGCAAAGAAATTCCCGAAGCGCGGCGCAACGCAATCCCCGGCGTGCGCCTGTGTGTTGCCTGCCAGGAAGAAGAAGACAAAGAAGCTGCCAGCTTCGCCGGCTATAACCGCCGCGGGAGCAAGGACAGCCAGCTGCGTTGAGCTAGAGGAGAGTCCCCGCGGGGCACGGTTCGGAAAAGAGTCAGGAGTTCACACAGAGATCACAGAGCGCACAGAGTTCAAAGAGGGATGCGTCAGCGCCTCATCACTTGCATCACTGCCATCACTTTCATCACTCGGAAAAGAATCAGATCTCCACGGGGCACACGGGGATCACAGGGCAGGATAGATAGAAGACGTCCTCAGCCATCCCTGTGGGTACGGCTTTAGCCGTACTTCTTCGAAGCGAAGACAAGATCTCCACGGGGCACACGGGGATCACAGGGTTCAGAAAGGAGAGGAGGAGTTCACACAGAGATCACAGAGCGCACAGAGTTGAAAGCGCGAGGCGTCGTCCGAGCTCATCACTGCCATCACTTCATTACATCACTGTGGGTACGGCTTTAGCCGTACTTCTCGGACCGAAGACAAGATCTCCACGGGGCGCGCGGGGATCACAGGGTTCGGAAAGGAGAGGAGGAGTTCACACAGAGGGCACAGAGGACACAGAGTTGGAAGAGCGAGGCGTCAGTCCGCGCTCCTCACTGCCATCACTTTCATCACTCGGATCAGGAATCAGATCTCCACGGGGCGCACGGAGTACACGGGGCAAGACGGATAGCGGTGCCGCCGCGAATCGGCCGCCATCACTGCCATCACCGTCATCACTGTCCTCACCCAGAAGTGAAGACAAGATCTCCCCGGGGCGAACGGGGATCACGGGGTTCGGAAGGAGAGGATGAGTTCACACAGAGATCACAGAGCGCACAGAGTTCAAAGAAGGATGCGTCAGCGCCTCATCACTTACATCACTGCCATCACTTTCATCACTCGGATCAGGAATCAGATCTCCATGGGGCACACGGGGCAAGATCGATAACCGCGCAGTGGCGCCGCTCTGGCCGCCATCACTTCCATCACCGTCATCACCGCCATCACTGTCATCACTATCCTCACTCATCACTCATCACTCATCACTCATCACCCATCACTCACCCAGCGACTCACTCACTCCCCAAACATCTCCGATAGCGTCCGTTCACGCGCTGGGCGAACCATTCGGTCGTGAGTGGGCGGGTGATCTTCACGCTCTCCAGTCGAATGCTGGGCACGACGGCTCGCGGAACAGGAGAGCCGGACTTGCGATCTGCCAGGTCGAAGAGTCGTTGATACAGGTCGGTTTGTTCGAACTCGGCTTCCTTCTCGCGCTGCAGGTCGCGACGGATCTCGCGATTGCTCATATTCAACTGAGAGGCGAGTTTGCGTACCGCCGCTTCGGTCTGGCCCGGCTGGTCTTCGCTCGCGCCTTGACGCAGGAGATCGCCGTCGAGTGCGAGCTTCGCCTTGCTCAGTGCGGCGACTGCTTTCTGAAACGCCGCATTGCGACTCGCATAGTGGCCTGCGTTGAAGTCCGCGAATCGATAGAGCATCGAATCGTACGGGACAGGATAGTCGAGCAGATGCGCCGTGCCGAAGTACATGCCGCCGCGGCGCGTGAAGACTTCGCGTCGTATGGAGTCTTTCACGGGATAAGGATAGTTGCGCTTTTTCGCGTGTTGTTCGGCGAAGGCAATGCTCACTTGCATCGGTCCGCCGGTGCGAACGGGATTGAAGTCGGCGAACAGCTGCCGTCCCAAGGGCACCGAGCCGATGAAATCCTCGAAGGTTTCGCTCAGCGCGCGTTCGGTGTTGGCTTTGGCGATGCGATCGGCATACGTTTGTCCATTGGGTGAGCGCGCATTCAGCGCGAGCGTCACGACTGAGCTCGGAATGTGATAACGAGAGGCGCGCGTGTCGATCTCCTTGCGTGCCATGGTCGGCAGGCCGGGCACCGTGGGATCGACCTGGAAGCCCGTTTCCTGCTGTGTGACGGCGATGACGGCGCAGATGTTGCGCGCTGTTGGCCGGATATCGAGTGCTTCGAATGCTGCGAACATGTCGATGGCCCAGCCGTCGCGATTGGGCACCGTCGCCGGGATCAGTTGACGGATCTGCGTGCGGGCAGCATCGGGGTCGATCGGCGGCTCGCGCGAGGGAGCGGCACCGCAGCCGGCCAGACTTGCTGCCAGCGTGCAGATGAGTGCGAGCGCCAGGCCTGAGCGCGACTCCCTGCACTGGCTCACAACATCCCGGATGCGCTGCACGTTATTCACACGCCCCCACCATCACATGATCCCGACACACACCAGCGCGATCGTTGCAGCCGTATCGGATGCAAGTCAAAGCTGGGGGCGAAACGTTCGCCTCAGCCTCATCGCGAGTCGTGCAAGGAAGCGACGATTGTGCCTTCGGGTTCCGGATGCGTGTACCGGTTCATGACTCGACGAATCATGACTCCACATCATGACTCCACAAAGCAAATCGGCGGCCCATGGGC